>NZ_VFUK01000002.1:0-766614 GCF_006440835.1 Mesorhizobium sp. B2-5-11 | reverse complement strand
CCCAGCCTCCATCCGCTGGCGATAAAACCGGACAACTCACGTGCTACCTAATCCGGACAACTCATCTGCTTACGACACTCGTTCTCCGCGGGCTTGGAAATTGTGCACTTTGGGAGCAATATCTCCTCAATGAACAAGATATTTCGCAAACAGCAATTGACGCCCTACGAGGCCGACTATGCTCAGTGGTGCGCCGAGCAGGGCGCGTTGCTGCGCGAAGGTCGTCTTTCCGACCTCGATCGTGAGAATGTTGCCGAGGAGATCGAGAGCTTGGGGCGGAGCGACAAAAGGGAAATTGCGAGCAGGCTTGGCACTTTGGTCCTTCACTTGCTAAAATGGGAGTTTCAGTCTGAGCAGCGCAAAACGGGCTGGTTGCTGACAATTCGGGAGCAACGGCTTCGGATTGAGGGCCTGCTTGATGAAAGTCCGAGCCTCAAAAAATATCCTGCGCAGGTGCTCGATCGAGAGTTCAAGATAGCAAGATTAAAGGCCTTGGACGAAACAGGCCTGAGAGATCGGGATTTCCCTGTCCATTGCCCCTATGGGATCAAGGAAATCTTGGACGATGATTATTTCCCAGGATCACCGTGGTCTTCAGACAACCTTATGCGCGAATAGACTGATAGTGGTGTGTTGACGGACGTTCCATCACCTGGCGAGCATTCGGCATGGCCACCGAAATAGCTTCGCCCCACGACATCTTCCCGCATATCCGCATCGTCATGGGCATGGTGATCGGGCTCGGCGTCGCGCGCCTGTTGTCGGGGGTGGCGCGCATCGTCCAGCATCCCGGCCAGTACCGGCTCTATACGGTGCATCTGGCCTGGGTCGCTTCGGTGCTGTTGATGCTGGTGCATTTCTGGTGGTGGGAGTTCGGCCTCTACGCCATCGAAACATGGACCTTCGGCAAGTACCTGTTCATCATCTTCTACGCCATCACCCTGTTCCTGCTCTGCGCGCTGCTGTTTCCGGATTCGATGCTCGACTACACCAGCTATGAGGATTTCTTCTATTCGCGCCGCGCCTGGTTCTTCGGCCTGCTGGCCGCGACCTACGTGCTCGACGTGATCGACACGCTGCTGAAGGGGCCGGAGCATTTCGCCCGCTTCGGCAACGAATATCTGTTCCGCACGCCGGTCTTCGTCGCGCTGTGCATCGCCGCGATCCTGGTGCGCGACCGCCGCTTTCACATCGCCTTCGTCGCCGCGGCGCTGATCTATCAGATATCGTTCATCCTGCGGCTGTTCGACACGATCGTATGACGGCCGCGGATGCTCTAGGCTGACCGGGAAAGGCAGGGTTCAACCATGTACAAGGCCGTCGGATCGCGTGGATCCCGGGTCAGCCGTGTTCTGTGGATGCTCGAAGAACTCGGGCAGGCCTATGAATTCGTCGAAATTCCCCTGCGCTCGCCCGAAGCCTATGCGCTCAACCCCTCGGGCAAGGTGCCGATCCTGATCGACGGCGAGCTGACGCTGACGGATTCGGCGGCGATCTGCGTCTATCTCGCCGATAAGCACGCGGACAAGGGCATGGGCGCCAGTCCCGGTCTCGCAGGCCGCGCCGAAATGGATTCCTGGATGCATTTTGCCCAGAGCGAGTTCGAGGCGCCGCTGTGGAACAAATTGCGCCACCGCTTCCTGCTGCCCAGGGAAGTCCGGGTCGACGTCGGCCCCGCGGCCGCTTACGATTTCGCCTCCGAGGTCAAGGCGCTGGAGCGCCGGCTTGGCGACAAGCCTTTCGCGCTCGGCGACCGGTTCTCGGCTGTCGACGTGCTGCTCGGCGACATGGGCGGCTGGGCGCGCGCCGGCCGGTTCCCGGTCGAATCCGACCGCGTCAACGCCTATTTCGACCGCGTGCTTTCACGCCCTGCCCGTGCCCGGGCGCAAGCCAATGGCGGAGCCATGAAATGAAGCTCAACCTCAACACCGACTTCACGAAGTTCCCGCGCGCCATCTCGGTGCTGACCTCCGGCAATGCCGGCACCACGGCGCCATCCGGTCGTGCTGTTCTTGCCCATGACGAGCGGCATCTGCGCCGCCGGGCGATCGAATTGTCCGACGGCAGCAAGGTGCTGGTCGACCTGTCGGAGCCCGTCGCACTCAACGACGGCGACCGGCTGGTGCTGGAAGACGGCCGCCACGTCGAGATCATCGCGGCGCCGGAGGAGGTCTATGATATCCGCGCCCGCGACGCCGTGCATCTGGCGGAACTGGCCTGGCATATCGGCAACCGCCATCTCGCGGCGGCGATAGAGGCGGAGCGCATCCTCATCCTGCGCGATCATGTCATCAAGGCGATGCTGGAGGGGCTCGGGGCCACGGTGCGCGAGGTCTCCGAGCCGTTCAAACCGGTGCGGGGCGCCTATTCCGGCGGCCATGACCACGGCCATGCGCACGCCCACAGCCACGCCGAAGCGCATTCGCACAGCCATTCGCATTCGCACGACCATCACGATCATCATGACTGACCAGCCATCCGGGGTCGCCCTGCTGCGATTGATGGCGTGGCTGTCGCCGGTCTTTCCGGTCGGCGGCTTTTCCTACAGCCATGGCCTCGAGCGCGCCGCGCATGATGGGCTGGTGACCGATGCGGCGAGCCTCGCCGCTTGGCTTGAAACGCTGGTCGAGATGGGCTCCGCCTGGAACGATGCCGTGCTGTTCGCGGAGAGCTGGCGCAACGCCCGCGACGGCGGCGATCCGGCCGAAGTCGCCACACTGGCGGAGGCGTTGGCCGGGTCGCGTGAGCGCCATGCCGAGACCATGCTGCAAGGTGCGGCTTTCCTCAAAGCGGCCGCCGCCTGGCCCACTCCCGTGCTGGAGCGCTTGCCCGCCGATTGTGCGTACTGCGTCGCCGTCGGCGCTGTTGCCGGCGGCAATGGTATCGCGCTTCAGGACGCGCTGTCCGCCTTCCTGCAGGCCTTCTTCTCCAATCTCGTCCAGGCCGCGATCCGGCTGGGCGTCATCGGACAAAGCGGCGCGACCAGTTTGCTCGCCGGCTTCGAGCAGCTGGCCCTTGCGACCGCCGCCCGCGCATCCCGCTCGACATTGGACGATCTCGGCGGTTGCGCCTTTGTCTCTGATATCGTGGCGATGCAGCACGAAACCCAGTATTCGCGATTGTTCCGCTCATGATCGTCCTTGCCTTCATCCTCTCATTCGTCCTGCTGGTGATCACCGCGTTGCACGTTTATTGGGGCATTGGCGGGATATGGCCGGGCAAGGATGCAGCGTCCTGCGCGCATGCGGTCGTCGGCTTTCGCGGCGTCGACGAGATGCCGGCGCCGTTCGCCTGCTTTGCCGTCGCCGCCTGCCTGGCGCTGGCAACGCTCTGGCCGATGGCTCTGGAGGGTGTGTTTGCCTCGCCCTTTCCCAGGGAAGGCCTCGCCGCCACCGCGCTGCTGATCGGGCTGGTGTTTCTCGGACGCGGCATTGCCGGCTTCACGCCCCGGTGGCGCCGGCTGGCACCGGAACAGCCTTTCGCGCGGCTCGATAGGAGCCTTTATTCGCCGCTGTGCCTGCTGATCGGGCTCGGCTTCGCAGTTCTCGCCATCACGGAGTTCCCGACATGACGCAGCCCAACGGTCCTCTTCGCATCGGCATTGGCGGCCCCGTCGGTTCGGGCAAGACGACGCTCACCGAGAAACTGTGCAAGGCGCTGCGTGAGGAATTCTCCATCGCCGTCGTCACCAACGACATCTACACAAGGGAAGACGCCATGATGCTGGCGCGGCTGCAGGCGCTGCCGGAAGAGCGCATCGTCGGCGTCGAGACCGGCGGCTGCCCGCACACCGCCATCCGCGAGGACGCCTCGATCAATCTGCAGGCGATCGCGGAGCTCAACCGCAAATTCCCCGATCTCGACATCATCTTCATCGAATCCGGCGGCGACAACCTTGCCGCCACCTTCTCGCCGGATCTCGCCGATCTCACGCTCTATGTCATCTCCGTCTGCCAGGGCGAGGAGATCCCGCGGAAAGGCGGTCCGGCGATCACCCGTTCCGATTTCCTGATCATCAACAAGAGCGACCTGGCGCCCTATGTGAACGTCAATCTCGACGTGATGGAGAGCGACGCCACCCGCATGCGCGGCAAGCGGCCGTTCGGCTTCACCGACCTGTCGCGCGGCAAGGGGTTGCGGGAGGTGATCGATTTCATCGTCGAGCATGGCGGCTTGAGGCTCGGGACCGCCGCAAGCACGGCGGCGTGAGCCGGCTGCACCAACCGAAACCGGTTGCGGGCACAAGCAGGGCACGGCATTGTTCCTAAAACCCGGAGGATTTTTCGATGAGCATCGCCCGCCTGCAAAAGGAACCGCTGACCAACCTGCCCTTCTACGAGGAGCGCGTCGATCTTGCCTGCGCCTTCCGCTGGACGGCGCGGCTCAACATGCACGAGGCGGTGGCCAACCATTTCTCGCTGGCGGTCAACGAGGACGGCACAAAATTCCTGATGAACCCCAATCAGGTGCACTTCTCGCGTATCAAGGCGAGCGACCTTTTGATGATCGACGCCAACGATCCCGAGACGCTGTCCGGCCCGAATGCGCCCGACCCGACGGCGTGGGGCCTGCACGGCGCCATCCACCGCAACGTCCGTCATGCGCGCTGCGTCATGCATGTGCATTCCATCCACGCCACCGTGCTGGCCTCGCTCGCCGATTCGAGGCTGCCGCCGATCGACCAGAATTCGGCGATGTTCTTCAACCGCCATGTGGTCGACGCCCATTATGGCGGTCTGGCCTTCGAGGAAGAGGGCGAGCGCTGCTCGCAGCTCCTGACCGACCCCAAGGTCAAGGTAATGGTGATGGGCAATCACGGCGTGCTGGTCATCGGCGACACGGTGGCCGACGCCTTCAATCGCATGTTCTATTTCGAACGCGCCGCCGAGACCTACATCAAGGCGCTGTGGACCGGGCGGCCGCTGCGCACGCTTTCCGACGCCATCGCCGAGAAGGCGGCACGCGAAATGGACGACTATCCCGGCCAGGCCGAGCGGCATCTCAGCGAACTGAAGGCGATCCTCGACGAGCAGGAGCCGGTCTATCGGAACTGAGGTTTAAAGCCCCAGTTCAGCCCGCAATTCCTCGGCGCTGTTGATGACCACCGCACCGGGCGGGCCGTCCATCGGTTTTTCCGGCCAGAAGATCGTCTTCATGCCTGCCGCCAGCCCCGCCATGGCGCCCGGCCAGCTGTCGTCGACCGCCACCGCGTTCGCGGGATCGACATCGGCCAGATAGGCGGCGCGCAGGAACGGCTCGGCTTGCGGCTTGCCTTCGCGCACGTCGTTGCGGCTGATGGTCTTCATGCCTGGATAGATCAGGCCGACCATGTGCAGATTGGCGTCGACGATCATGCGGTCGGAATTCGAGACCACGGCCTGCTGCACGCCAAGTGCGCGCAATTCGTTGAAGATCTCGATCGCACCGGGGCGCGGCTTCAATGTCGTGACAAGCGGCAGATAATGCTCGTATTTATGGACGATCCACTCGTCGAAGGGCAGATCCAGGCCGAACTCGTCGCGCATCATCAGGTAGACCGGCCAGGCAGCGACCCCGAGAACGCGCTCATGCAGGTCGGGCGGAGGCTGAAGGCCGACATTGCGCATCGCCGCCACCAGGGCTGCTTCGTGCAGCGGTTCGCTGTCGACCAGCGTGCCGTCCATGTCCCAGAAAACCGCTTTCGGTGTCATGCAACGCTCCTTTTGGCGTTCCCTTAAAGGGTTTACCCCGCGAGATAAACCATCCGGACGGCAGAACGTGCCACCTGTCGGAACGGAAATCCTCCTTTTGCCTGCCGTGGAATCCCCAGGCCGACGATGATCCGGCCGATCCCACGCCCGCATGCGCAAGCAATTGCCCTGGCGATTTGACAATTGCGCAGCGCGCGGTTCCCTGCGAAAGTAGGCGCGACCGGTTCCATGACCGGCGGTTTCGGGAGGCAGGACGTGAACAACCGGCAGGAGGGGGGCAGCAACAGGTTGGACGATGCCGCGCGCGCGGGCTGGCTTTATTACGTCGCCGGCAACACGCAGGACCAGATCGCCGCCACGCTCGGCATCTCGCGGCAGACTGCACAGCGGCTGGTGTCGCTGGCAGTGTCGGAAGGCCTGATCAAGGTGCGCGTCGACCATCCGATCGCCAACTGCCTCGACCTCGCCGCCCGCCTGAAGTCGCGCTTCGCGCTCGACCTGGTCGAGGTGGTGCCGAGCGACCCGACCTCGTCGTCGACGACGATCGGTATCGCCGAGGCGGCGGCAGCGGAAATCGAGAGGCGGCTGAGATCGCCGGCGCCGATCGTGCTGGCGATCGGCACCGGCCGTACGCTGAAGGCGGCGATCGAGCAACTGCCGCCGATGGAGTGCCCGCAGCACAAGGTGGTGTCCCTGACCGGCAATATCTCGCCGGACGGTTCGGCCGCTTTCTACAACGTCATCTTCACCATGGCCGACAGGGTCAAGGCGCGGTCGTTCCCGATGCCGTTGCCGGTCATCGCCTCCTCGCCGCAGGAGCGCGAGATGCTGCTCAGCCAGCCGATGATCCAGCCGACGCTGGCGCTGGCCGCGGAGGCCGACGTCACCTTCGTCGGCATCGGCGACCTCGGCCCGAAGGCGCCGCTCTATGAGGACGGCTTCATCTCCGACGCCGAGCTGAAGGCGCTACAGAAGGCCGGCGGCGTCGCCGAAATTGTCGGCTGGGTGTTCGATCGCGACGGCCGCATGATCGAGGGCATCACCAACGACCGGGTGTCGTCGGCGGCCCTGCCGTCACGCGAGAAGTCGCTGGTCATCGCGCTCGCCATGGGTGAACGCAAGCTGCCGGGCATCCTGGCGGCCGTGAACCGCCGGCTGGTCAACGGCCTCATCACCGACGAACGAACCGCCGCCGCCCTGCTGGCGAGCGGGTGAGCCAAAAGCCTCGAGGCAACATCGATTTGCGATAAAATCCGGGCCTGCTATCCATGCCGTCCGAAAGGATCGTTGCCGTCGAGGAAGCCAAGGTCCCGCTGCAGGTGCGGCGACAGGTCCCTGATGTCGAGATGCGCCTTTTTCCTGGTCGCGAACCAGCCGAATCCGTCCGCAAGCCATGAAATCCAGCGATGATCCGGAGCGGGAGTGCATTTTTGCTGCGCCATGGTCATGATCGTCAACCTTCGCTATCTTCAACCCGAGTGACGGGCTGAGGATGAATGTCGGTCTTGCCGGCCGCCTTTGCCAATCGAACGTCGATAAGGACCCATAAGGAGGCTTTATGCCGGATCTCGGCTCGCGACAGGTTGCGCAGCTTCCGCCGCTGCAGGCGATCCGGGTGTTCGAAGCGGTGGCGCGGCATCTGTCCTTCACCAAAGCGGCCGAGGAACTGGCGATGACGCAGGCAGCGGTCAGCTATCAGATCAAAGTGCTGGAGGAGCGGGTCGGCGCGCCGCTTTTCCTGCGCCGGCCGCGGCAGATCGAACTCACCGAAGCCGGACAGCGCCTGGCGCCGGCGGTCAGCGAAGCCTTCGCCTTACTCGGGCAGGCCTATGCGGCGGCCCGCGGCGGGGCGGACGGTCTGCTGTGCGTCACCACGGTGCTGACCTTTGCCTCCAACTGGCTGGCGCATCATCTGGGTTCGTTCCAGATCGCGCATCCCGCCCTTGCCGTGCGGCTCGACACATCCAGCCGCCTGACCGATTTCGCCCGCGAGGATGTCGACCTTGCCATCCGCTCGGGCGGCGGCAAATGGCCGGGACTGGAGGCCTACAAGCTGCTCGACGCCGATTTCACGCCGATGCTCAGCCCCAAGCTCGCCGCGAGCATCGGCGGCGTCAAGGAACCGGCCGATCTGCTCAAGCTGCCGATCCTTGATCCCGGCGACATCTGGTGGACGCAATGGTTCGAGGCCGCGGGAGTGCAAAGCCATGACCTTGCCAAGCGCCCCGGCAGCAGCATGGGCGCGCAGGCTTATGAGGCCAATGCGGCCATCGCAGGCCATGGCGTGGCGATCCTGACCAGGGCGCTGTTCAAGGCGGAACTCGCCGACGGCCGCCTGATCCAGCCCTTCGACCTGGTCGGCGACGACGGCCACGCCTACTGGCTGGTCTATCCGGAGGCGCGCCGCAACGTGCCGAAGATCCGCGCTTTCCGCGACTGGATCCTGGCCGAGATCGCCTGCTGACCGGCTAACTCCAGGATCAAAACCGCGCTCCATCCAGATCGCCGTTGTCGCCCGGTCCGCGCCTGCGGGACGGCCATTTGCAACGCGCCAGGTCGGCGCTCCTCCATCGAGTGTGCGCTGCACCATCGAATCTGGCTTGACATAATTCATTCTTAGTGAGTAATTGCTCACAGCCAAGGCAAATGCTCATCTTGGTCCATGGGAGGAATTTGATGAAACTTCGTACGCTCATCCTGGGCTTGTGCTCGGCCAGCGCGCTCGCGTTCGCGGCACATGCCGAATCCATCACCATCGCCACCGTCAACAATGGCGATATGGTCCGCATGCAGAAGCTGACCGACGACTTCACCAAGGCGAACCCCGACATCCAGCTCAACTGGGTGACGCTGGAAGAGAACGTGCTGCGCGAGCGCGTGACCACCGACATCGCCACCAAGGGCGGCCAGTATGACGTGATGACCATCGGCACCTACGAGGTCCCGATCTGGGCCAAGCAGAGCTGGCTGTTGCCGCTCGACAAGCTCGGCGACGACTACGACGCCAAGGACATCATCCCGGCGATCGCCGGCGGCCTCTCGGTCGACGGCAAGCTCTATGCCGCGCCCTTCTACGGCGAAAGCTCCTTCGTCATGTACCGCAAGGACCTGATGGAGAAGGCAGGGCTGAAGATGCCCGACGCGCCGACCTGGGACTTCATCAAGCAGGCCGCCGACAAGATGACCGACCGCGCCAATGGCGTGAACGGCGTTTGCCTGCGCGGCAAGGCCGGCTGGGGCGAGAACATGGCCTTCCTGACCGCCATGTCGAACTCCTTCGGCGCGCGCTGGTTCGACGAGAACTGGAAGCCGCAATTCGACCAGCCCGAATGGAAGAACACCTTGCAGTTCTATGTCGACCTGATGAAGGCCGACGGGCCGGAGGGCGCGTCTTCCAACGGCTTCAACGAGAATTTGGCGCTGTTCCAGCAGGGCAAGTGCGGCATGTGGATCGACGCCACCGTCGCCGCCTCCTTCGTCTCCGATCCCAAGGCCTCGCAGGTCGCCGACAAGGTCGGTTACGCATTGGCGCCTGACAATGGGCTCGGCAAGCGCGGCAACTGGCTGTGGGCGTGGTCGCTGGCCATTCCCGCCGGCACGCAGAAGGCCGATGCCGCCGAGAAGTTCGTGTCATGGGCAACCAGCAAGCACTATGCAGAACTGGTCGCCTCGAAGGAAGGCTGGGCCAACGTTCCGCCGGGAACGCGCTCCTCGCTCTATGCCAATCCAGAGTACCAGAAGGCGGCTCCGTTCGCCAAGATGACGCTGGACTCCATCAATGCCGCCGACCCGACGCATCCGACCGTCAAGCCGGTGCCCTATGTCGGCGTGCAGTTCGTCGCCATCCCCGAATTCCAGGGCCTCGGCACCACCGTCGGCCAGCTGTTCTCGGCAGCCCTTGCCGGCCAGTCGAGCGTCGACGACGCGCTGAAGCAGGCCCAGGACGCCGCAACCGCGGCGATGACCGAGGGCGGCTACATCCAGTAAGGCTCCTCCCGGTGCCTAAGGCCGGTCGCCGACCATGGCCGGCAACGGCCGCCCGAAACCCAGTTCGGGCGGCCACTTCCCGACAGCTCGAGAAAATTCCGTCCGATCCTTGAAGGGTGACCGTCATGGCTACTCAGCAGACCCGTTCGCTTGCCCGTTTCATGATGGCGCCATCCGTCGTCCTGCTGCTCGTCTGGATGGTCGTTCCGCTGGCGCTCACGCTCTGGTTCTCCTTCCAGCAGTACAATCCGCTCAATCCGATCCGCGACGGCTTCGTCGGCTTCTCCAATTACGCGTTGTTCTATTCCAACCCGGCCTTCCTGCAATCGATCCTGAACACGCTGCTGATCGTCGTCAGCGTGCTTGTGATCACCGTGGTCGGAGGCATCCTGCTGGCGCTTTTGATCGACCAGCCGATGTGGGGCCAGGGCATCGTGCGCATCCTCGTCATCTCGCCGTTCTTCGTCATGCCGCCGGTGGCGGCACTGGTCTGGAAGAACATGATCATGCATCCGCAATACGGCGTCTTCGCCGACATAGCGCGGTTCTTTGGCCTCCAGCCCATAGACTGGTTCGGACAATATCCGCTGACCGCCATCATCATCATCGTCGCCTGGCAGTGGCTGCCTTTCGCGACGCTCATTCTTTTGACTTCGCTTCAGTCGCTGGACGGCGAGCAGAAGGAAGCCGCCGAGATGGACGGCGCCGGCTTCATCAGCCGCTTCATCTACCTGACGCTGCCGCACATGTCGCGCGCGATCACCGTCGTCATCCTGATCCAGACGATCTTCCTGCTTTCGGTCTATGCCGAGATCCTCGTCACCACCAATGGCGGCCCGGGATACGCCTCCACCAACCTGCCCTTCCTGGTCTACCAGAAGGCGCTGCTCGAATTCAAAATCGGCCAGGCCTCCGCCGGCGGCATCATCGCGGTCATTCTCGCCAACATCGTCGCCTTCTTCGCCATGCGCGCCGTCGGCAAGAACCTGGACAGATAAGGGAGGAAAAGATGGCACGCGCAGTCACAACCCGGCACAAGACGATCGCGACGGCTGCCGCCTGGATCGTCGCCTTGCTGATCTTCTTCCCGATCCTCTACACGATCATCACCTCGTTCAAGTCGGAACAGGAGGCGATCCAGGGCTTCAACCTGATCCCGTCCGGGACCTTCGAGAGCTATTCCGAGGTCCAGGCGCAGAACGGCTATTTCAAGTTCTTCCTGAACTCGGTGCTGCTCTCGGTCGGCTCGACCATCCTGGCCCTGCTGGTCGCCATTCCGGCGGCCTGGTCGATGGCGTTCTCGCCGACCAAGCGGACCAAGGACATTTTGATGTGGATGCTATCCACCAAGATGATGCCGGCCGTGGCCGTGCTGTTTCCGATCTACCTGATCTTCCGCGACACCGGCCTGCTCGACAGCCGCATCGGCCTGATGGTGATGCTGATGCTGATCAACCTGCCGATCGTGGTGTGGATGCTCTACACCTATTTCCGAGAAATCCCCGGCGAGATCCTGGAAGCGGCGCGCATGGACGGCGCCTCGCTGTGGAACGAGATCATCTATGTGCTCACACCCATGGCGGTGCCGGGCATCGCCTCGACCATGCTGCTCAACATCATCCTGGCCTGGAACGAAGCGTTCTGGACGATCCGGCTGACCACGACGGAAGCAGCACCCTTGACCGCCTTCATCAGCTCCTTCTCCAGCCCGCAAGGCCTGTTCTGGGCGAAGCTCTCGGCCGCCTCGACGCTGGCGATCGCGCCGATCCTGATCATGGGCTGGTTCAGCCAGAAGCAACTGGTGCGCGGCCTGACCTTCGGTGCGGTGAAGTAGGGGCGGCGCCGTGAAGTAGCAGCGTGCGCCAGGCGGCGGACGGAAATCCACCGGGAGGAAAGCATGGGAAATATCACGCTCAAGAACGTCTCGAAATCCTTCGGCTCGACGTCGATCATTCCGAACATCGATCTCGTCATCGAGGACGGCGAGTTCGTCGTCTTCGTCGGCCCGTCGGGCTGCGGCAAGTCCACGCTGCTGCGCCTGATCGCCGGCCTGGAGGACACCAGCGGCGGCACCATCAACATTGACGGTCGCGACGTCACCGGCGAGGCGCCGGCCAAGCGCAAGCTTGCCATGGTGTTCCAGTCCTATGCGCTCTACCCGCACATGACGGTGGCCAAGAACATCGCCTTTCCGCTGAAGATGGCGGGCGAGGACCAGGCGACCATCGACAGGAAGGTGAAGGACGCCGCGCGCGTGCTCAACCTCACCAATTATCTGGAGCGCCGCCCCGGCCAGCTTTCCGGCGGCCAGCGCCAGCGCGTCGCCATCGGCCGCGCCATCGTGCGCCAGCCTTCGGCCTTCCTGTTCGATGAACCCTTGTCCAACCTCGACGCGGCACTCCGCGGCACGATGCGGCTGGAGATCAGCGAACTGCACCACCAGCTCAAGACGACGATGATCTACGTCACCCACGACCAGGTCGAGGCGATGACCATGGCCGACAAGATCGTCGTGCTGAATGCCGGAAATGTCGAGCAGGTCGGCTCGCCGATGGAGCTCTACAAGACGCCGAAGAACCTGTTCGTCGCCGGCTTCATCGGCTCGCCGAAAATGAACCTGATCGAAGGCGCCCCGGCGGCGAAGTACGGCGCCAAGACCATCGGCATCCGGCCCGAGCACATGGCGATCTCGACCACGGCGGGCGATTGGAAGGCAACAGTCGGCGTTGCCGAACACCTGGGATCCGACACGTTCCTGCATGTCCAGGCCGACGGTGTCGGCCCGCTGACGGTGCGCGCCGACGGCGAACTCAGCGTCCACCATGGCGACAGTATTTATCTCACGCCCGACAAGGCCAAGCTGCATCGCTTCGGCCCCGACGGCAAGGCGTCGGCGGCATGAGGCTGAAAGGCAAATCGGCGCTGATCACCGGGTCGGCGCGCGGCATCGGCAAGGCCTTCGCCGAAGCCTATGTCGGCGAAGGCGCCGCCGTTGCCATAGCCGACATCAACCTCGAGGCGGCGCAAAAGACGGCCGCCGAGATCGGCGGCAAGGCCTATGCGGTCAAGCTCGATGTCACCGACCTCGCTTCCATCGACGCGGCGGTGAAGGCCGTCGAGACCAGGACCGGCGGTCTCGACATCCTGATCAACAACGCCGCTTTGTTCGACCTGGCGCCGATCGTCGACATTACCAAGGCGAGCTACGACAAACTGTTTTCCGTCAACGTCGCCGGCACGCTGTTCATGCTGCAGGCGGCCGCCCGCTCGATGATCGCGCGGGGCAAAGGCGGCAGGATCATCAACATGGCGAGCCAGGCCGGGCGGCGCGGCGAACCGCTGGTCGGCGTCTATTGCGCCACCAAGGCCGCCGTCATCTCGCTGACCCAGTCGGCGGGACTCGACCTGATCAAGCACCGCATCAACGTCAACGCCATCGCGCCCGGCGTCGTTGACGGTGAGCACTGGGATCATGTCGATGCGCTGTTCGCCAAGTTCGAAAACCGGCCGAAGGGCGAGAAGAAGAAGCTGGTCGGCGAGAGCGTGCCCTATGGCCGCATGGGCACGGCCCAGGACCTGACAGGCATGGCGGTCTTCCTCGCCAGCAGCGACGCCGAATATATCGTCGCCCAGACCTACAATGTCGATGGCGGCCAGTGGATGAGTTGAGGCGGGGGCGGCCTCTTCTCCCCGTGCCTCCGCGGGGAGAAGAGGCCAACATCAAGGTGGCGGCCGCATCGCCTCGGAAGGCATGTGCCGCTTCCTACCCTCTCCCGGTGAAGGGGAGAGAAGGGTAACGAAGGCCGCAACCCGGCCAAAGGGTAAACAGATGACCGTGAAACTCTCTTCCGCCAATCTCGCCAACCTGCCGGCCAGGGTCGCAGGTCCGAAATACGACCGCGCAGCGCTGAAGGCCGGCATCGTGCATTTCGGCGTCGGCAATTTCCACCGCTCGCACCAGGCCGTCTATCTCGACGACCTGTTCAACCATGGCATCGGCCATGACTGGGCGCTGGTTGGCGCCGGCGTGTTCGAGGGCGAGAAGACCGGCCGCGGCAAACTGGAAGAGCAGGACTGGCTGACGACGGTGGTCGAGCAGGATGAGGGTCATATGAGCGCCCGCGTCACCGGCGCCATGATCGACTTCCTGACGCCCGGCGATGCCGCCGCCATCATCGAACGGCTGGCCGATCCGGCGATCAAGATCGTGTCGCTGACCATCACCGAAGGCGGCTATTTCATCGATCCTGCCTCCGGCGTGTTCAACCCGACGCATCCCGATATCGTCGCGGATGCGCAGCCGGACGCGACGCCGAAGACCGTGTTCGGCATCATCCTCGCCGGCCTGGTGCGGCGGCGCGGCGATGGCATCGCACCGTTCACGGTGATGTCCTGCGACAACATTCCCCACAACGGCCATGTCACCTCGGATGGCGTCATCGGGCTGGCCCGCCTGATCGACGAGGATCTGGCGGCCTGGGTCGGCGGCAATGTCGCTTTCCCGAACGCGATGGTCGACCGCATCACGCCGGCCACGTCGGACCGCGAACGCGCGATCCTGGCCAAGGATTTCGGCGTCGAGGACAATTGGCCTGTCTTTTGCGAACCCTTCCGGCAATGGGTGCTGGAAGACCATTTCACCGACGGCCGGCCGCCGCTTGAAAAGGTCGGCGTGCAGTTCGTCAAAAACGTCGCGCCCTACGAGCTGATGAAGATCCGCATGCTCAATGGCGGCCATGCCACCATCGCCTATCCGGCCGGGCTGATGGACATCCATTTCGTGCATGAGGCGATGCAGGAGCCGCTGGTGCGCGGCTTTCTCGACAAGCTCGAGCATGACGAAATCATCCCGACTGTGCCGCCGGTGCCGGACACGGTCCTGGAGGATTATTACCAGCTCATCGAAAAGCGCTTTTCCAACCCCAAGATCGGCGACACGGTGCGCCGGCTCTGTCTCGACGGTTCCAATCGCCAGCCGAAATTCATCATCCCGACCATCGCCGACCGCTTGAAGGCGGGAAAGAGCGTCGCCGGCCTGGCACTTGAATCGGCGCTGTGGTGCCGCTACTGCTTCGGCACGACGGACAGCGGCGCGGTCATCGAGCCCAACGATCCGAACTGGGACCGCATGCAGGCGACGGCAAAGGCGGCAAAGGACGCGCCCGCCGCCTGGCTTGCGATGGAAGACATCTATGGCGATGTCGGGCGCGCCACCGCGTTCGTCGAGGCTTTCGCGCATGCATTGAACCTGCTGTGGACGGATGGCACGCGCGCCACGCTGACGCGCTACCTCGCCGGCAAGCTCTGAAACGGGACCATGGCGCCGGAACTGGTCATTTTCGACTGCGACGGCGTGCTGGTGGACAGCGAGGCGCTGTCGGTCTCGGCACTGCTCGGCATGATCGCGCTTGCCGGCGGCAGTATCGGCGAGGATACGGCCTACGAGCATTTCCTCGGTAAGAGCATGAAAAGCGTGCGCGAGATCCTCGCCCGCGACTTCGGCCTGCCCATCACCGATCAGCACCTGACCACGATGCGTGTCGAATTGATGCGCAAATTCCGCGAGGAGCTGAAGCCAATCGCCGGCGTCAAGGAAGTGCTGCCGAGGCTCGGCTTGCCGTTCTGCGTCGCCTCCTCGGGCACGCTCGACCGCATCCGCTATACGCTCGACGTCACCGGCCTGCTCGGATTGATGGAGCCGCATCTGTTCAGTGCCGGCATGGTGGTCAGGGGCAAGCCGGCGCCCGACCTGTTCCTTCATGCCGCCGCCTCGATGCGGGCGCATCCGCGCAAATGCCTTGTGATCGAGGACAGCCCCGCCGGCGTCGCGGCGGCGCGGGCGGCTGATATGCGCGTGTTCGCCTTCACCGGCGGCGCGCATGCCGGCAACCCTGCCCTGAAAGCGCGGCTTGCGTCGAGTGAGCCGGACTTTATATTCGCTGACATGCTGCAATTGCCCGATCTGATTGCAGGCCTGGGAGCGAGAGACAGAGCATCTTGACGAAACAGTTCGTTTGCGCGGTCGATGTCGGCACCGGGAGCGCCCGCGCGGGCATTCTCGACACCAGTGGCACCTTGCTCGGCCGCGCCGAGCACCCGATCGCCATGCACCAGCCGAAGGCCGATCACGCCGAGCATGATTCGCGCGATATCTGGTCAGCCGTGTGCGCCGCGGTGCGTGCGGCCCGCGAAAAATCCGGTGTTGCCGCCGAGGACATTGCCGGCATTTCCTTCGATGCCACCTGCTCGCTGGTCGTGCGCGACAGGCAAGGCGGCCAGCTCAGCGTTTCGGTGACCGGAGAGGAGCGCTGGGACACCATCGTCTGGCTCGATCACCGCGCCATCGCCGAGGCCGACGAATGCACGGCGAGCGGCCATGAGGTGCTCAACTATATCGGCGGCGTCATGTCGCCGGAAATGGCGACGCCGAAGCTGATGTGGCTGAAGCGAAACCTGCCGAAGACCTGGAATGAAGCCGGCTATCTATTCGACCTCACCGACTTCCTGACCTGGCAGGCGACGGGGTCGCTGGCCCGCTCGCAGTGCACGCTGACCGCCAAATGGACCTATCTGGCGCACCGGGAACCCGCATGGCAGCGCGATTTCTTCGAACTCGTCGGCCTCGGCGACCTCTTCGAGCACGGCAATCTGCCCGAAAGAGCCAGTCCGGTCGGCGCTTACATCGGCTCTTTGAGCGCGCAAGCAGCGGCGGAGCTCGGCCTGACGGAGACATGCCGGGTCGGCGCCGGGGTGATCGATGCCTATGCCGGTGCGCTTGGCGTGCTCGGCGGGTTTGCCGGCGACGAGCGGAATATCGGCCGTCATTTGGCGCTGATCGCCGGCACATCCTCCTGCGTCATGGCGATGTCACCCGATCCGCAGCCCTTCGCCGGGGTCTGGGGGCCCTATTACGGCGCCGCGCTGCCGAAGCTGTGGCTGTCGGAGGGCGGCCAGTCGGCCACCGGCGCCCTGCTCGACCACATCATCCGCTGGCACGGCGCGGGCGGCGAGCCGAACGCGGCCATGCATGCGAGGATTGCAAGCCGCGTCGCCGAGCTGCGCGCGGCGGAGGGCGATGCCCTTGCCGGCCGGCTGCATGTGCTGCCCGACTTTCACGGCAACCGCTCGCCGCTCGCCGACCCGCATGCGGTCGGCGTGGTCAGCGGCCTTACGCTGGATTCCTCCTTCGACAGCCTGTGCCGGCTTTACTGGCGCACCGCCGTGAGCATCGCGCTCGGCGTGCGCCATGTGCTGGAAGCGCTGAACGAGAACGGCTATCTCATCGACACGCTGCATGTCACCGGCGGCCACACCAAAAATCCCCTCTTGATGGAACTCTATGCCGACGCCACCGGCTGCACGGTGGTCGAGCCGCTGGCCGACGAGGCGGTGCTGCTCGGCACAGGCATGGTGGCTGCGACCGCCGCCAGGCTTTTCCCCGACCTCAACGCGGCCTGTCTGGCCATGCAGCAGGGCGGCAGGACCCGCGCCGCCAACCCGGCCGCCGGCGCCCGCTTCGATCGCGACTACCGGATTTTCCTGGAGATGCACCGGCAACGCCAGACGCTCGACGCGATCCAGTAGAACGCGCCTTACCGTGTCAACAAGGATAGGCCGGACTTGGCATCGAACAGGTGCATATCCGATTCGTCAAACGTATAGCGGACATCGCTGCGGATAGTTGGGCAGACGCGGCTGGGAACGAGTGCGCTGATCTCCTTGCCGCCAAGAGCGAATGTCACCAGTGCATCGTTGCCATGAAACTCGATGAGATCGGCCGTTCCCGCCAGGAAATTTCCGGCGCTGCCGGGGGTCGCGGGCTTGAGATCCGGAGGCCTGATGCCAAGCACCGCCTGCTCGCCATGTTGTAGCTTGAAGCGCGAGCCGTCGAGGGTGAAGACAGTTCCGCCATTGGTCAGCGTCCAGCCATTTTCTTTCCGGGCCACCGTCACATCGATGAAATTCATGTTCGGCGTGCCGATGAAGCCGGCAACGAACAGATTGCCCGGCCGCTCGTAGATTTCCGCCGGCGAGCCGACCTGCTCGATGACGCCGTCCTTGAGCAGCACGATGCGGTCGGCGAGCGTCATCGCTTCGAGCTGGTCATGGGTGACATAGACGGTGGTGGTCTTCAGCGACTGGTGCAGCCGCGCGATCTCGACGCGCATGTGGTTGCGCAGCTTGGCGTCGAGATTGGACAGCGGCTCGTCGAACAGGAACACTTTCGGCGTCTTGATCATGGCGCGCGCGATCGCCACGCGCTGCTGCTGGCCGCCGGAAAGCTCGGCCGGCTTGCGGCCGAGATAGGGTTCCAGCCCGAGCGTCCTTGACACCGCTTCGACCCGCTTCTGGATCTCGGCCGCCGGCACTTTCTGGCGCCGCAGCCCGAAGGCGATGTTGTCGAAGATCGTCATGTGCGGGTAAAGGGCGTAGTTCTGGAACACCATGGCGATGCCCCGGTCGCCCGGATCGAGATCGTTGACCACCTTGCCGCCGATCGAGACCTCGCCGCCGCTGATGTCCTCCAGCCCCGCCAACATGCGCAGCAAGGTCGACTTGCCACAGCCGGACGGGCCGAGGAACACGACGAACTCGTGCTCCTCGATCGAGAGGTTGAGGTCGCGGATGACCGTCGTGGCGCCATAGGCCTTGTCGACATGGGAACAGGTGATCGCGGACATGGTCAGCCCTTTTCGCCGCTAAGCAGGATCTGCAGCTTGACGTCCTGCGGATGCGCCGCCGCCGCACGCTCGAAAGCCTCGATGCTGTCGGAGAAGGGATAGGTGCCGGTGATCAGCGGCTTGAGATCGACCTTGCCGGAAGCGATGAGCTGCAAAGCGCGGTCGAAAATGTTGGCATAGCGGAACACGGTTTCGATGCGCACTTCCTTCGATATGGCCGCCGGCACGTTGAGCGCCACCGGCTCCACCGGCAGCCCGACGAGCACCACCGCGCCGCCAGGGCGCACGATATCGAACAGATTGGCGAACGCCTTGGGGCTGCCGCTGGCCTCGAAGACGATGTCCGCGCCCCAATTGTCGGTCGCCTCCGCCACCGCCTCGGCCAATGACTGCTCGCCGATGTTGACCGGAACGACGCCGGGATAGCGCCCGGCAATTTCGAGCTTGGGCGCGGAGAAGTCGGAAATCAGCACTTTCGAGCAACCACCGGCCAGGGCGGCCAGCGCGATCATGATGCCGATCGGGCCACAGCCGACGACAGCCGCCACGTCACCCGGAACGATGCGCGCGCGCGCCGCCGCCTGCATGCCGATGGCGAAAGGTTCGACCATCGCGCCTTCGGCGAAGGAGACATTGTCGGGCAGCCTGTAGGTGAAGGCGGCCGGATGCACGGCTTGCGGCGCCAGAATGCCATGCACCGGCGGCGTCGCCCAGAAGGTGACGTCCGGGTCGACATTGTAGATACCGAGCTTCGTCGCCCGCGACGACAGGTTCGGCACGCCCGGCTCCATGCAGACGCGATCGCCGACCTTCAGCGTCCGGACATTGGCGCCGATCTCGACGATCGTTCCGGACGCTTCGTGGCCGAGCACCATCGGCGAGCGCACGACATAGCTGCCGATGGCGCCATGGGTGTAATAATGCACGTCGCTGCCGCAGACGCCGACCGTGTGGATGGCGATCCTGACGTCGTCCGGCCCGACCTCGAGCGGCAACGCGATTTCGCGCAGCGACAGCTCGCCCTTTTTCTCAAGCACCAGTGCCCGCATCGTGTCGTCCTCGCTTCAAGTCTTTTTTTGCCGGAAAACGGAATTCAGGAAGCCGCTGAGCACGCCGAGAAACAACAGCGGCGGCAGCGACAGAAGCACGACCGAGGCGTTCAGGATTCCCCACGGCACGTTCATGCCTTGCTGGGAGAGTTCCGAGGCGACGATCGGCAAGGTCTTGGCGTTGGAGCTCGACAGCATCAGCGCGATCAGGAACTCGTTCCAGACCAGCACGAAACTGAAAGCCACCGCACCGATCAGCGAACGCGCCGCGACCGGCAGCGCAATCCTCCAGAACACCGAATAGGCGCCGTAGCCATCGACGAAGGCCGCTTCCTCGACCTCCTTCGGCACGGCCTGGAAGGCGGGAATGGCGAGCCACATGATCACCGAGATGGTGAGCAGGCAATAGGTGACGATCAGCGCGGCGAGCGTGTCGTAAAGCCCGACCTGCAGCCAGATCACCATCAGCGGAATGGCGACCGCCACCGGCGGCAGGAAGCGAAGCGACAAAACGAAGAACTGGATGTCGCCGGCCCAGCGGTTCGGGTAGCGCGCCACCGCGTAAGCCGCCGGCAGGCCGAGCACCACGCCGATCAGTACCGCGCAGCCGCAGGCGACGACCGAATTGTAGAGGCCGGTCATGACGCTGTCGCGGCCGACGATATAGCTGATGTTAGCCAGCGTCGGCGTGAACACCAGGCGCGGGACGCGGGTGATGATGTCGACATTGTTCTTCAGCGAATTGAGCGCCGTCCACAGCAACGGAAACACGGCCATGAAGCCGGCAAACGCCAGCACGGTCTTGCCGATCAGGCGGCCGGGTCTCATGCGATATGGTCTCATGCCTGCACCCGCTTCCACAGCATGGTGAAGGTGATGACCGTGGCGATCATCATCAGCACCGCCATCGCCGAGGCGTAGGAGACCTTGCCGGACTCGATGAAGCCTTGCGAGAAGGCGTACATGTCGAGCGTTTCGGTCGCCACGCCCGGACCGCCGCGGGTCATCACATAGATCAGGTCGAAGGAGCGCAGCGACTCGATCATCTTGACGAACATCAGGCTGATCAGCGGCGCCTTGAGCATCGGCAAGGTCACATAGGCGTGGATCTGCCAGCGTTTGGCATGGTCGAGCCGGGCCGCCTCGATCGGCTGCGGCGGCAGCGTTTCCAGGAGCTTCAGCACGATGACGGCGAAGAACAGGCCCCATTGCCAGACGTCGACCGAAGCGACGGCGAACAGCGCCGTCGACGGCTTGGACAGCGGATCGAAGATCAGCCCACCGGTCAGCAGCCGGTAGGGGTAAGTGGCGATGCCGTAGAGCGGATGGTAGGCGAACTTCCAGACGAAGGCCGCCGAGACGCGCGGCAGCAGGACCGGGATGATGAACAGCAGGCAATAGACGTTGCGAAGGCGCGGCGAGGCGACCTCGAACATCAGGACGCCCAGTCCGATGGCGACCGTCATCGTCGCGATAACCGTGACGAATTCCCATTTCACCGACACCCAGACGGCGTTGAGAAAGCGGCGGTCGGCGAACAGGTCGGCGAAGTTCGAGAACCAGACATAGGAATAGGCTGTCGAGCTGAGTTCACGGTTCTGCAGGGCGATGACGACCGCGTAGAGCGTCGGCACCATCGACAGCACCAGAAGGATGGCGAGTGTCGGCACGACGAAGGTGACCGGCAGGGATGAGCGTCGCGGCATCTGTCTAACCTCTGCTATGATGAAACCAGGACCTGCGGCGCACAGGTTCCGGCGCTCCACCGAATGCCGTGGACCGCGCGCCGCAGGGGGAGGATGGCTTATTTCTTCACCAGCTCGTTGGCATAGGCCTCGAGTTCGTTGAGGCCGCCCTTGATGTCGGTGCGGGTACCGGTGACCAATTCCTCGAGGATGATACCCCAGCGGTCGCCGAGATCGGGCCAACGCGGGTCCTGCCAGAAATTGACCGCCGTGACCTTGCCGGTTTCGGCCAGTGCCTGGCCGAGATCGGCGCCGTAAATATCGGCGAATTCCTTGCTGGCCAGAATGCTGGTGCGGTTCAGCTCGCCGAACTGGTGGGCGTCGAGCCGGCGCTTCTCGTTTTCCTTCGATGTTGCCCAGGCGATGAACAGGCCGGCGCATTTCTTCGAGGCGTCGTCGGCATTGGCCTTCGCTGCGATGGCGAGGCCATGGCCGTAACCGCCGCCGGGCAGTGGCGACGGGGGCGGCAGGAAACCTATGTTGCCGACGACCTGCGAGGTCTTCGGGTCGACCGCCATGCCCGACAGCGGCGTCGATTCGACCAGGATCGCGACCTGGCCCGACAGGAAGGCGCCGGTCGATTCATCCCAGCTGCCGGTCTGCGTGCCGGGCGCCGAATCCTTGAACAGTTTCAGGTAGGTCTCGGTCGCCTTGACCGCGGCGTCGGAATTGAAGACCGGCTTGTCGCCGTCGAACCACTGGCCGCCATAGGTCTTGAAGAACGGCATCCAGCGCCAGACATTGGCGCCCGAACCGCGCGCGCCGCGCAGCGCGATGCCATACATGCCCTTGTCCGGATTGGTCAGCTTCGGCACGTCGGCGATCAGCTCGTCGAGCGTCTTCGGCGGCTGGATGCCGGCTGCCTCCAGCACGTCCTTGCGATAGACCATCAGGTCGCCGCCGCCGGTCAGCGGCGCGAACCAGACCTTGCCATCATAGGTGGCGACCTTCTGGCGGCCCGGATCGAAATCGGCATAGTCGTAGTCGGCCGGATAGTAATCGCTCAGCGGCACGATCCATTTCGAGGACGCGAACAGCGCGACATTGGCTTCGTCGACATAGTAGACGTTGTAGTTGCCGACCGTGGACGCATCGGCGCGCGATTTTGCGCGGCGGTCGTTCTCGTTGAGGTAATCGATCTGGAAGCCGGCGCCGGCAAGCTTCTCGAACTCGGCCTTGGAGTCCTCCAGAAGCGTCAGGCCGTCACGTGGTTGCGCCAGCACCTTGACCGGCGCCGAGCAGACCGGCGCCTGCGCTAAAGCGATGGTTGAAACGGTAGCGGAAAGCATGAAAGCTGCACCAAGGCTGGCAGCGAGCCGAATTGGTTTCATTATTTTCTCCTCCAGGAACACGTCGCAGGAAGCGGACGTCCTCGGGTTGCGCGATCCTCACCATCGCCCGAGCGACTTGCCACCCATCGCCAAAATGCGGAGTTGCAGCGGCTCGCGCTAGAAGCCCCGTTGCAGAAGACCTGTACTTTTATGCATTGTGCGGCGCAAAAACCGGCATCCGGTTGCGGCCAATCTCACATGAGTATCGATCGGACTCGGAGGCGGTGGTTTTTAGGGCGTGCTTACGCGCGCATCGCCAGCCGCTGCCGCGACAGCTTGCGATAGGATGACGGCGTCATCTTGTGCTTGCGCATGAAGGCGCGGTTGAAATTGGAGATGTTCATATAGCCGACCTGGAAACAGATGTCGGTGATCGGAATATCGGTATCGGCCAGCAGCTTGCAGGCCTGCCACAGCCTCAGCTTGGCAAGGTGGTCACTGAAGGAATTGCCGGTGTTCTTCTGGAAGAAGCGCGAGAATGTGCTCTCGGTCATTCCCGCGAGCGCCGCCACATCAGGCAGCTTCAGATCTTCGGCGAAATGCTGAAACAGATAGGTCAGCGTGCGCTGGATGATGTCGAGCGAGGCGGCATCCAGAACAGGGGAGAAATCCGGCGAAGACAACAGCTCGTATTCGTCGGTCCTGGCGAGGAGATCGACGAGATTCAGGAACAGGCAGAACCTGGTTAGCCCGCTGACGTCCCCCATCCGTTCCATCAACTCGGCGCCTTCCAGTGCCGTGCGGCCATGAAAAACCATGCCGCGCAGCGACCGCTCCAGGAACGGCTCCAGTTCGCGTAGTTCGGGCAACAGGCCAGCCGACCCGCGCAGCCTCTCGGCATCGAACTGGAGGACGATGTCGCGGCCTTCGATCAGCTCGCCCGGCTGCACCGCCGTCACCCAATCATGCGGCAGCCCGCCGCCGACGATGGTGAGATAACCCGGTCCGAATTCGCCGATGTGGTCGCCGACCAGCACGACGCCGGAAGATTTTCGCAAGAGGTGGATTTCGTACTCAGGATGGAAATTCCAGACATTGCGCTCCCAGGGATAGTCGTCCAGCCGCCACAGGAAACTGTCGCTCGCCTCGGTGACGATATGTTCGAAGGCCGGCGCCGTGCGAAGCGTCGCAACCGGATTCCTTCTGCGCCTGAACTGCATCCTGCCTCCTGCAAATTTGGGTTCCGTGGCACCTCGCTCGTCCTTGCAATGCGTAGCAGCCTTGGGGCCATGTGTGAAATGGGCCGTCGGAGAGCGTCGGTCACGAGGCTTCAGCGTCATCGGCGATCCGACTGGATCAATCCGTTCCCGCCCCTCCTCCCTTGCCTTCATGTCGCGTTTCGTACAAAAGCTGACGTAAACGCCGCGAAACCGAAGGTCTCGCCGTTTGCAATGCGGCTTCCGGCTTTTTTGCCGATGCGCCGCAACCTTGAAAGAGCGGAATAATGTCTGCGATCGAAGCCGGCGCTCGCGCGCCGGAAAATCTTTGGCGTCAGGAAATCAGGGCGACTTTGGCGCTCGCCTGGCCCATGGTGCTGACCAATCTCGGCCAGACCGCCATGACGGCCACCGACGTCATGATGATGGGCAGGCTGGGGGCGGACACGCTGGCCAGCGGCGCGCTTGGCGCCAATCTCTATTTCATGCCGCTGATCTTCGGCCTGGGCCTGATGCTGGCGACCTCGCCGATGATGGCGACCGAGCTCGGCCGCCGCCGTCATTCGGTGCGCGACCTGCGCCGCACCGTGCGCCAGGGGCTGTGGCTGGCGATCCTCATCTGCATTCCGATCTGGATCTTTCTCTGGCACGGCGAGAACGTGCTGCTCGCCATGGGCCAGGAGCCCGCTCTGGCGCATAGCGCCGGCATCTACCTGCGCTGGCTGGAATGGGCGGTGCTGCCCTTCTACGGCTATATTGTGCTGCGTTCCTTCATATCGGCGCTGGAGCGGCCGGGCTGGGCATTGATAATCGTCTTTGTCGCCGTCGCCTGCAACGCGCTCTTCAACTGGGTGTTCATGTTCGGCAATCTCGGTGTTCCGGCCATGGGCATATCAGGCTCGGGCCTTGCCACCTCGCTGTCCTCAACGCTGATGTTCGTCGGCATGGCCGCCGTGGTGATGTGGGAGAAGAAATTCAGGCGCTATCATCTGTTCGGCCGCTTCTGGCGGTCCGACTGGCCGCGCTTCAAGGGCCTGCTGCGGCTCGGCCTGCCGATCGCGGGCATCCTCGCTTTCGAGGTGACGATCTTCAACGCTGCGGCGCTGCTGATGGGCCTGATCGACGCGGATTCGCTTGCCGCGCACGCCATCGCCATCCAGATCGCGTCGATCTCCTTCATGGTGCCGCTCGGCCTCAACCAAGCGGTGACGGTGCGCGTCGGGCTTGCGCATGGCGCCGGCAATCCGGAAGGCGTCTCGCGCGCCGGCTGGACCGCCTTCGTCATCGGCGTCTCGTTCATGGCCCTGATGGGCCTGATAATGATCCTGTGGCCGCATCTCCTGATCAGCGCCTTCATCGACCTGGCCAATCCGGCCAATGCCAGGGTGATCACGCTTGCCGTATCGTTCCTGGTCTTCGCGGCCCTGTTCCAGGTCTTCGATGGCGCGCAAGCGGTTGCCGCCGGCATGCTGCGCGGCCTGCACGACACCAAGGTGCCGATGATCTATGCCGCGATCGGCTATTGGGGCGTCGGCCTGCCGCTGGGCGTGCTGCTCGCCTTCCCTTTCGGCTTCCATGGCGTCGGCATCTGGATCGGGCTGTCCAGCGGACTGGCGGTGGTGGCGGCGTTGCTTCTGGCGCGCTGGCTACGGCGGGATCGCCTCGCGCCGCCGCTGGTGTTCGAACACTGATGCAGAGGGCCGCCGGGTTGTCCGGTGGCCTTTCCGTCATTGTCGGCGTCAGCTGTTTTTGAGCGCCGGGCTGAACACCATCAGGCTCAGTATTTCGAACAGCACCTGGGCGCCGGCATGCGCGGTGTTGGTGGTCGCATCATATTGCGGCGCCACCTCGACCACGTCGCCGCCGACGATGTTGAGGCCTTTGAGGCCGCGCAGCAGTTCGAGCACTTCCCGAGTCGTCAGGCCGCCGACTTCCGGCGTGCCGGTGCCCGGCGCGAAGGCCGGATCGACGCTGTCGATGTCGAAGGAGACATAGGTCGGTCCGTCGCCGACTATTCTGCGCGCCTTCTCGATAATGGCGGGGATACCGAGGCCGGTCACCTCCTCGGCATGGATCACGGTCATGCCGGATTCGTAGGTGAACTCCCACAGATATTCGGCCGAGCCACGGATGCCGATCTGGATGGTGCGCGTCGGGTCGAGCACGCCATCGAGCACCGCGTTGCGGAACGGGCCACCATGGTGAAACTTGGTCATGTCGAACAAGCCGCTTGTATCGCAATGGGCGTCGATGTGGATGAGGCCGACCGGGGCCTTCTTGCCGACGGCCTTCAGGATCGGATGGCTGATCGAATGGTCGCCGCCGACCGACAATGGAATGACGCCGGCATCGACGATCTGGTTGGTGCGGCGCTCGATGTCCTCATGGCAGGTCTCGAGCCGGTAGCGACTCTGGAACGGCACGTCGCCGATGTCGGCGACCCTGAGCTCATGCGTGGGAGCGCATTCCAGCACGTGATTGTAGGGGCCGATGCGCTCGATGGCGCGCAGCGCCCGCGGCCCGAAGCGGGAGCCCGGCCGGTTGGTGACGCCGAGATCCATCGGCACGCCTGTTATCGCCACCTGCAAATCGCCGAAATCCGGGTTGTCGGCCGATATTTCGCGATAGGGCGCGGCGAGGAAGGTGGGGATACCGGAATAGGGCGCCAGCCGCGTGCCCGACTTGGAAAATATCTTGTCGGCGACCTTGCGGAACTTCGGGTCGAACATCTCGCCGCCATGGCTCTCGCCATATTTGCGGCGCAACGCGTCGAGCTTGCCGCTGTCATAACCCATGTCGGTTTTCTCCTGTCTGTCTCTCCGGAGTGTCCGGTAGCGCTTTGGAAAAATCAATTGCGTTCGGACGGGTTGGCTGCCGCAGGTCTTTCTTTTTGTCGGGCCAGCCTGAAACCGGGCAGCGCTTTTGCCAATTCGATGCTATGAGGCCTGTCGCGATCATGGGCGGCAGGCAGCGAAGGCGGTAACGAGACATGGCCAGGACCGATATTGCGCGGCGCGTCTACAACCATACCTGGAAGCTCGACCCGATCGTGCGCAGCCTGCTGGACACGGATTTCTACAAGCTTCTGATGCTGCAGATGATCTGGGGCATGTACCCCAAGGTCGACGCCACCTTTTCGCTGATCAACCGCACCACTTCGGTGCGGCTGGCCGAGGAGATTGACGAGGGCGAGTTGCGCGAACAGCTTGACCACGCCCGCACCTTGCGCTTCTCCAAGAAGGAGATGATCTGGCTGGGGGGCAACAATTTCTATGGCCGCAAGCAGATCTTCGAGCCGGAATTCCTGGCCTGGCTGGAAAATTTCCGGTTGCCCGAGTACGAGCTTTCCAGGCGCGGCGGGCAGTATGAGCTCTCCTTCAGCGGCCCGTGGATGTACACCACGCTGTGGGAGATTCCCGCGCTCGCCATCATCAACGAATTGCGCTCGCGCGCCGCCTTGCGGTCGTTCGGGCCTTTCACGCTCGACGTGCTCTACGCCCGCGCAAAAGCCAAGATGTGGGCCAAGACCGAACGGCTGAAGGCGCTGCCCGGCATCCGTATTTCCGACTTCGGCACGCGCCGGCGCCATTCCTTCCTGTGGCAGCGCTGGTGCGTGGAAGCGCTGAAGGAAGGCATCGGCGAGGCTTTCACCGGCACCTCCAACGTGCTTCTGGCCATGGACAACGACCTCGAGGCGCTGGGCACCAACGCGCATGAACTGCCGATGGTGTTCGGAGCGCTGGCCAATTCGGAAAAGGAATTGAAACAGGCGCCCTACAAGGTGCTGCAGGATTGGCAGCGCTACTATGGCGGCAATTTGCTGATCGTGCTGCCCGACGCCTTCGGCACGGCTTCCTTCCTGCGCGACGCGCCGGACTGGGTGGCCGACTGGACGGGCTTTCGCCCCGACAGCGCGCCACCGATCGAGGGCGGCGAGAAGATCCTGTCCTGGTGGCGCGAGAAGGGCAAGGACCCCAGGCAGAAGCTGCTGATCTTCTCCGACGGGCTCGAGGTCGAGACCATCGAGGAGACCTACCGCCACTTCAAGGGCAAGGTGCGCATGTCCTTCGGCTGGGGCACGAACCTGACCAATGATTTCGAGGGCTGCGCGCCTACGGCAACCGACAGCCTCGACGCCATATCGCTGGTCTGCAAGGTGACCGAGGCCAACGGCCGGCCGGCCGTGAAGCTCTCGGATAATCCAGCCAAGGCGACGGGTGACCTCAAGGAGATCGAGCGGTATCTGCGCATCTTCGGTGAAAAGGACCGGGTGGAGCAGTTGGTCAAGGTGTGAGGGCACGACCGGTGCTTCCGGCATCGCCATACGAGACGGCAAAGTCGGATAGGCTGAGTTCCTTGGCGCCCCCCTCTGTCCTGCCGGACATCTCCCCCTCAAGGGGGGAGATCATGCTGTCATCTTCGTCTTCGCGAACCTCCGGCGTTGCAAGGGAAGCGCCGACAGAGAAACCGCCAATCTCCCCCCTTGAGGGGGAGATGTCCGGCAGGACAGAGGGGGGCGCCGTAGAGTGCCGTCGTCGGTCATTAGCATTTTTGCCTATCGCTCTATTGCTCCTCTCACCCACCCCAGCCTTCGCCCACGCCTCGGACCGCGGCCACGTCCTGCTCCTGCCGACCGGCTATTACCTGATCGGCGGCGCTTTCGCCGTGGCCGCAAGCTTCCTCGTGCTGGCGCTGCTGCCGGCGCATCGGCTCGATCGTTTCTGGCGGCGGCGCCTGCCACTGTTCACACTGGGTGATGATGCCCGCACCGCTGCCAGCCTGATATCCTTTGCCGGCTTTGCATTCCTCATCTCCGCCGGCTTTCTCGGCAGCCGCGATCCGCTCTCCAACCCGCTGCCTCTGGTGATCTGGACACTGCTGTGGGCCGGCTTCACGCTGCTGCAAGGTTTCCTTGGCGACCTCTGGTCCTGGCTCAATCCCTGGTACGGGCCGGTGCGTCTCCTGTTGCGTCTGACCGGCAGAGGCGATGAAGCGGCCTGGCGCCTTCCGCCATGGCTCGGCTGCTGGCCGGCTGTCGTCCTGTTCTTCGCTTTTGCCTGGTTCGAGCTCATCGATCCGGCGCCCGACGATCCGACGCGGCTGGCCCGGGCCGCCGGCCTCTACTGGTTGTTCACCTTGCTGGCGATGCTGTCGTTCGGTTATGGGGCGTGGGCCCGCAGCGGCGAATTCCTCACCGTCTTCTTCTCGATGGTGGCACGCTTCGCGCCGGTCGTGCGCGACGAACGCGGCCGGCTCGCGCTATGCTGGCCGGGCGCCAAGCTGCTGACCGCCGCGCCTTTGCCGGCAAGCGGCGTGGCCTTCCTGCTGCTCGCCCTGTCCTCGGTTTCCTATGACGGCCTGTCGAAGACCTTCTTCTGGCTGGGCCTGTTCGGCATCAATCCGCTTGAATTCCCCGGCCGCACGGCGGTGATCGGCAGCGGCAGTTTTGGCCTCGTCCTGACATTCATGCTGCTTGCGGCGGTCTTCCTGCTTGCCGTGGTCGTCGGCCAGAAGCTCGCCGGCGACGGCCACAGGCTTGGCGAGGCGACGGGGCTGCTGGTCTGGTCGATCGTGCCGATCGCGCTCGCCTACCACATCGCGCATTACCTGACGGCGCTGCTGGTCGACGGCCAGTATGCGCTTGCGGCACTGTCCGATCCGTTTGCGCTCGGCTGGAACCTTTTCGGCACCGCCGACATGCAGATCGAAGCCGGCATCATCGCCGGCGCGGGCTCGGCATGGTGGCTGTGGAACATCCAGGCCGGTGCCATCATTCTCGGTCATCTGCTTGCCGTGCTCGTCGCCCACGGCTTCGCCGCACGCCTGCATCCGGTTCCCGCCCGCGCCGCGCTCAGCCAGTTTCCGCTCACCTTGCTGATGATCGCCTACACCGTCTTCGGCCTCTGGCTGCTCGCCACGCCGACCGTTGGCTAGACGCGGTGGAAATAAACCGGGATCCCCCTGGGGAAACGGCATTGCCGTGTCCGGACTTTGGTGATTTAGTTTGTACACATGCAATTTCGGCCGTCCGCAGGACGCGGTCTGCTACGTTCCAGCCATTGGTCAAAACTCAAAAACAGGGGAACTGCCGTGACTGACAAGAATGGGTTTTTCGATCTCTCCAAGGCCGGTCTCACCCGCCGCACCGCGCTGAAGGGTCTGGCCGCCGGCGCCGGCCTGGCGGTCGCGCCCGGTTTCGTCCGCTACTCCCAGGCGCAAAGCTCCGCCCCGATCAAGATTGGCTTCCAGTCGCACCGAACCGGCATCGGCGCCGCCTATGGCCGCTGGTACGAGAAGACCACGGCCGCGGCGGTCAAGGCGATCAACGCGGCCGGCGGCATCAATGGCCGGCCGGTCGAGGTCATCATCGAGGATGACGGCACCGATCCCGGCCGCGGTGCCGAGGTGGTCGGCAAGTTCGCCACCCAGCACAAGACCGACATCGTCTTCGGCACCTTGTTCTCGCATGTCGTCATCGGCTCGGCACCCGCCGCCGGCGAAGCCAAGATGCCCTATTTCGTCGTCAGCGAAGGCCACCATGTCGCCTCGACCAAGCTCAACCGCTATGTCTTCCAGCCCGGCATCACCGACGTAAAGAGCCAGATCCAGTCGATGGCGCCGTGGATCGCGGCCAATGCCGGCAAGAAGGTGACGCAGATCTTCCCCGATTTTGCTTTCGGCTACGACCACCGCGACTACCTCCCGCCGGCGTTGAAGGCGCAAGGCGCAGAGGTCATCGCGCAAATCGCCATTCCACCGACGGAGAGCTCCTTCACCAAATACTTCCCGCAGATCCCTGCCGAGACCGAGGTGATCTACCACGTCATGGTCGGCCCGGCGGTGCTCACCTTCGTCAAGGAGCTTGGCGAGTTCTACGGCTCCAACCGGCCGCAGCTGTTCGGCTTCATCGATTCGCTCGAAGCCGTCGACATCAACAGCCCCGGGCTCGAATTCCTGGACGGCAGTCATTTCTGGGAAGGCTCGCCGCGTTATGCCCAGGCGGACGATTCCGAGGCGCAGAAGACCTATCGCGCCGCCGTCGGCATCGACGACAATGGCGCGGCCGTCGGCGACCCCAAGGATGTCTCCACCGCCGCGCACATGTTCGGCTGCTGGGAGACGCTCTACGTCGTCAAGAAAGCGATGGAAGACGCCGGCTACAAGGGCCCGGAAGACCGCGCCAAGCTGGTCGAGGCGACCGAGGCGCTGACCGAATTCGCCGAAGGTCCGGAGCATCCGCAGGGGCCAAAAACCTTCAACGGCAAGATCCACCAGTGCTTCGGCATCCAGAACATCTCCAAGGTCGACGGCGGCAAGCTCAAGGTGGTGCACAAGACCAAGATCGAGGACGGGCTTTACGAGGCCGAGGGGGATTATACGACGCAGGCGTTGTAGGCTTAGCCATCTAACAAGCGTGAGCGCCAAGCCGCCCCCCTCTGTCCTGCCGGACCCGGCCCTTCGCTGTCGCTCCGGGCGTTCGTCGTTCGGAAAGCCAAGCAATTGGCTTTCCGTCCGCTGCGCGGACCACTTCTCACCCCCCTCAAGGGGCGCGATTGCGCTATCGGTGAGTGCCTAACCCATGCATTTCGGACCCCACCTCCTCCTTGCCGCCCTCGAAGGGCTCGTCACATCCGCCGTGCTGGCGCTGACCGCGCTCGGCCTGTCGCTGGTGTTCGGCGTGATGCGCGTGGTCAACGTCGCGCATGGCGAGTTCTTCATGCTGGGAGCCGTGCTCGCCTGGACGATCACGACTGCGATCGGAGGCCATCCGGCGCTCGGGTTCCTGGCGGCACTTATCATCGCACCGCTGGTCGTCGGCGCCCTTGCACTGGTGGCCGAGCGGCTGGTGCTGCGCCGGCTGAACTACAATCCGGAAGCCACCATCGTCGCCACCATCGGCATGCTCTACATCATCCAGCAGCTGGCGCTGACCTTCTATGGTCCGGAAGCGCGCCCGGTAGAGCCGCCCTTCAGCTATCGCATCCTTCTGCCGTGGTTCGGCTATTCGGGCTACAAGCTGTCGATCATCGCGGCATCCGTCCTTCTGCTCGTGGTGACATGGCTGGTGCTGACGCGCACCAGGGTCGGCCTCGTCATGCGTGCCACGCAGTATGACAGCGAGACGGCGCAGGCCTTCGGCATCCCTGTCGATCGAGTCTATGGCGGCGTCTTCGCGCTCGGCGCCATGCTCGCGGCCATCGCCGCGGTGCTGATCGTGCCGATCAGCCAGGCGCATTACCTGATGGGGCAGGACCCGCTGCTGCTGTCCTTCATCGTCGTCATCATCGGCGGCCTCGGCTCGTTGCGCGGAACCGTCATCGCCGCCGTGCTGATCGGCCTGTCCGACGGCATCATCTCGATGTTCTTCTCGCCGACGCTGGCCAAGATCATCGCCACGCTGCTGGTCGCCATGGTGCTGGTGTTCCGGCCGCAGGGCCTGTTCGGGACGACGACGCGATGAGCGAGACCTCGCCGGCAAAAGCCTATGGCTTGCATCTCGGCGTCATCGCGCTGCTTTTTGTCCTGAGCTTCGTGCTGCCGGATTATCATCACGGCCTCGTCGCTCGTATCATGGTGCTGACGGTCTTCGCCATGGGCTACAACATGCTGTTCGGCTATGTCGGACTGCTCAGTCTCGGGCATGCCATGTTCTTTGCCGCCGGCCTCTACGGCGCCGGCCTTGCCGTCATCCAGCTTGGCTGGAGCGTGCCGGCGGCTTTGTTGAGCGGTATCGCCTGCGGCGCGGTGCTGGCACTGGTGATCGGGCTGCTGGCGCTGCGCACCACGGGTGTCGCCTTCATGATCGTCACCATGATGTTCGCGCAGGTCTTTTACCTCCTCATCCTCTATTTTGCCGCGTGGACCGGCGGCGACCAGGGCATGGTGGTGCCGCAGCCGGCACGCGTCCTGAATTTCGGCGCGACGTCGCTCGATCTCACCAATCCGACGGTGCGCTACATGAGCGCGCTGGCTCTGTTCTCGCTCGTGCTTCTGGTCACGCTGGCCGTCGTCCGCTCCCGATACGGCCGCGTGCTGGTCGCCATCCGCGAGAACGAGGAACGGACCAAAATGCTGGGGTACGACACCTTCTCCAACAAGCTCGCCGCCGTGGTCGTCTCCGGCGCCATCTGCGCGGCGTCGGGCGCTGCCTATGCGCTGCTGTTCGGCTATGTCGGCTCGAGCTTCGCCTCGGTACAGTACTCGATCCTGCCGCTGCTGTGGGTGCTGCTCGGCGGCGCCGCCACCACGCTCGGACCGCTGATCGGCACGCTGTTCATGTACTATGTCATCGACGTCACCAGCGGCTTCACCTCCGCCTACCTGTTGATCGTCGGCGTCGCGTTGATCCTGCTGGTGCTGTTCTTCCCGAAAGGCATTCTGGGCAGCATCCGGCAGCGCTGGCTCGGATGGCTGCCATGACGCCGCTTCTGACCACCAAAGGCCTGTCGCGCAATTTCGGCGGCCTGCGCGCCGTCGACAGCGTCGATTTCACCTTGGTGCCGGGCGAAATCTGCGCCGTCATCGGCCCCAACGGTGCCGGGAAGACCACTTTCGTCAGCCTGATCAGCGGCCGTATCCCGCCCTCGTCCGGATCGATCGTTTTCGACGGCTCCGACATCACCGGCCTGCCGGCCTATGTCAGGGTCCGCCAGGGCATCGCCTACACGTTCCAGATCACCAGCGTCTTCGCCAATCTCAGCGTCTACGACAATGTCGCGCTGCCGGTGCAGCTCACGCTGAGCGACGGCCTTTCGAAGGGCGCGATCAAGGCAGGCGTCATGTCGGCGCTCGAACGCACCGGCCTGGCCGACCGCGCCCATATGCAGGCCGGGCAGTTGTCCTATGGCCACCAGCGGCTGCTGGAGGTGGCGATGGGCCTGGCGCTGAAGCCGCGCCTGCTGATCCTCGACGAGCCGACGCAGGGGCTGGCCGACAGCGAGATCGACAATTTCATCGCACTCGTGCGCGACATCGCCGACCGCGCCACGGTGCTGCTGATCGAACACAACATGCCTGTCGTCATGCAACTGGCCGACCGCATCACCGTCTTCAACGCCGGCAAGATCCTGGCCGAAGGCACACCCGAGGCGATCCGCGAAAACGCGGCGGTGCAGGAAGCCTATCTCGGGACCGCCCCATGACCGAGACGAGCAAGACGCAAGCGTTGCGGATCGCGGGACTGGACTGCTTCTATGGCGAGGTTCAGGTGCTCTATGGGCTCGACCTGGCGCTGAACAAGGGCGAGGTGCTGTGCCTGTTCGGCCGCAACGGCGCCGGCAAGACGACGACGCTGAAAGCCATCATGGGGCTGGTCCGGGCGAGTGCCGGTTCGATCAGCCTCGCAGGCCAGGAATTGACCGGTCTGGCCGCCCACGAGGTGCCTAAAGCCGGCATTGCCTATGTGCCGCAAGGCAGGCGGCTGTTCGCCGAAATGACGGTGGCGGAGAACATCGAGATCGGGCTGATGGCGCGCGGCAAGGGGAAGGCCGTGCGCGAAAACGTGCTCAACCTGTTCCCGGTGCTGCGCCAGCGGCTCAGGCAGCGCTCGGGCACCTTGTCGGGCGGCGAGCAGCAGATGCTGGCCATGGCACGCGCGCTCTGCCTGGAACCGCAGGTGCTACTGCTCGACGAGCCGACCGAAGGGCTGATGCCGTCGATGATCGCAAAAATCCGCGAGACGGTGGCCAAGCTGCGCGAACTGGGCGTTTCCACCATCCTGGTGGAGCAGCGGGTCGATGCCGTGCTGTCGGTCGCCGACCGCGTCGCCTTCATCGAGAATGGCCGCAACCGTGAGACGGTCGACGTAGAGGCGTTGCGCGCCGACCCGTCGGCGGTCAGGCGCTATGTCGGCGTAGGCTGAGGATTTGCCCTCCCCTTGTGGAAGGTAAGGGCCTGGCGTCCTCGCCGGCTCACCCGAAGAACAGGAAGCCCGCCATCAAGAACGTGGGGATCAGCACCGCGCCCGACCATGCCATGTAGCCGAAAAAACCCGGCATGTTCACGCCGCGGTGCCGGGCAATGGCGTAGACCATGAAGTTCGGCGCGTTGCCGATATAGGTGTTGGCGCCCATGAACACCGCACCCGCCGAGATCGCCGCCAAGGTCGAAGCGAGCTCCGTCATCAGATGCCGGGGAGCGCCGCCGGCCAGCTCGAAGAACACCAGGTAGGTCGGAGCGTTATCCAGGAAGGACGACAGCGCTCCGGTCAGCCAGAAATAGGCGAGATCGTTGGGCATGCCCTGCGCTGACGTGACGAGCGCGACCAGCGGCGCAAGCGCGCCTTCGTGGCCGGCCCTCAGGATGGCGACCACGGGCACGATGCAGACGAAGATGCCGGCGAACAGTTTCGCCACTTCCGCGATCGGCCCCCAGTTGAAACCGTTCGCCTGCCGATACTCCTTGCGCGAGACGGCCAGCGAAACGAAGGCAAGCGCCAGGATGACGACATCGCGCACAAGGTTCTGCAACTCGAGGTCCACCCCCTGAATGGAAAGACTGATGCCGGGCTTCCATGTGGCCGAAAGCAGGATCGCACCGATCACGCCGGCCAGCAGCGGCAGGTTGGGCAGGCCGCGGATGCGCACTTTCGTGTCCGGCGTCGGGTCCTTGATCTTTGGCGCGCCCATTTCGCGGCGATGCAGCGTGGTGTCGATCGCCAGGAAGACGGCGAGCACGACGACGCTGACGAACAGGGTCTCGCGCCAGAGGTTGGCGGTGGTCCAGAAGAAATCGACGCCGCGCAGGAAGCCGACGAACAGCGGCGGGTCGCCGAGCGGCGTCAGCGAACCGCCGATGTTGGACACCAGGAAGATGAAGAAGATGATGACATGGGCGTTGAACGGCCGGTTGTCATTGGCGCGGATGAGCGGCCGGATCAGGATCATCGAGGCGCCGGTGGTGCCGATGACGGAAGCAAGCAGGGCGCCGATGAGCAGCAGCCCGGCATTGACCAATGGCGTGCCGTGGATGTTGCCGGCCACGAGAATGCCGCCCGAAATGGTGAACAGCGCGAACAGGAGAATGATGAACGACATGTATTCGGTGAGCAGCGCATGCAGCACCGCTTCCGTTGCCACCGTCGTGCCGAAGGCCGATGCGAGCGGCACCACCACGAGAGCCGCCCAAAATGCAGCAATCTTGCCGTAATGATGCTCCCACACATGGTTGAAAAGCAGCGGTCCCGTGGCGATCGAAAGCAACAGCCCGGCAAAGGGCAGCGCCCACCACAGCGACATCGTCCGGCCTGGCAGGCCGTGCTCTTCCGCGGCGAAGGCCGTTCCCGGTAACAGCATCGCGACAGCCACCACGGCACTTGCCGTCAAAGCCGTCGCCCCTATCGACCCCTTCTCTTCTCCCACGATGAGGTCAGTCCGCCGCGTGGTCTTCGAGCGTCACGCCTGCTTGGCGCATCCTCGCCAGCATCGTCTCGACGGAACCGTTGAGGTCGATCCCGCGGCAGGCATCGAGCCTGACAGTGGTTGTGAACCCCTGTTTGACCGCGTCGAGCGCCGAGAAGGCGACGCAGAAATCGGTCGCCAGGCCGACCAGGGTCAGAGTGTCGATGCCGCGCTCCCTGAGATAGCCGGCAAGGCCGGTCGGCGTCGTGTGGTCGTTCTCGAAGAAGGCCGAATAGCTGTCGATATCAGGCCGAAATCCCTTGCGGATGACCAGCTCGGCCTTGGTCCAGGCAAGACCCGAGTGAAAATCCGAGCCGAGGCTGCCCTGGATGCAATGGTCCGGCCACAATGTCTGCTGGCCGTAGGGCATCTCGATGGTTTCAAAAGGCTGGGCGCCTGGATGGCTTGAGGCAAAGCTCGAATGGCCGGCTGGATGCCAGTCCTGCGTCAGCACGACATGATCGGTTCGCCGGATCAGGTCGTTGACCAGCGGCACGATCTCGTCGCCGCCGGTCACAGCCAACGCGCCGCCAGGGCAAAAGTCGTTCTGCAGGTCGATGACGACAAGCGCTTCTTCGGCCATGGGGTTCCTTCCTGTCGGTATCGGGCGCGGGCTCCCAGGGGGATCCCGGCGAAAGAAAGCCGCTGGCGCGACCGGAGGGAGAAACTTGACCAGATGGCGGGCCGCGTCAACCATTAGAGCGCCGGGCGCAACCCCGAACGCGCAAAGGGCGCCCCAGCACCTAGATTTTGCGGAGAACAAATGCGTGGCGGCGGCAGCCGTGCGGGTGCTGCGCAAACTCCGGCTTTGACAATTTCCGCCGACTTGATATCATTTGCATACGAATGAATTTAAGCCGGGCCCGGACGCCGGCAAGTTCCCTCGGAAAGGCCCTTTTTCTGGGAAGGCAAAGCGTGATCCGTTACGCGAAACCCACCACGGTCGACGAGGCGCTCGCCCTGCTTGGCGAAGCTTCGTGGCGCATCCTTGCCGGCGGCACCGACTTCTACCCGGCGCAAGGCAACAAGCCTTTCCGCGACAATGTGCTCGACATCAACGGGCTGGCCGCGCTGCGCGGCATTGCGGAAACGGAAACGCACTGGCAGATCGGGGCGCGCACCAGTTGGACCGATATCGTTCGCCATCCATTGCCGCCGGCCTTCGATGCGCTGAAAGCGGCCGCGCGGGAGGTCGGGTCCGTTCAGATCCAGAATGTCGCCTCGATCGCCGGCAATCTCTGCAACGCTTCGCCGGCCGCGGATGGCGTGCCGGCGCTGCTGGTGCTCGACGCCGAGATAGAACTGCGCTCGGCGCAAGCGGTGCGCCACCTGCCGCTCCGGGAATTCATCCTCGGCAATCGCCGCACGGACCTGCGGCCCGGCGAGATGGTAACCGCCATCCGCGTGCCGAAAGCGGCCGGCGCGGGTATGTCGGCTTTCGTCAAGCTCGGCGCGCGGCGCTATCTCGTCATCTCGATCGCCATGGTGGGGGCACGCCTGGTCGTGCAGGACGGCATCGTCGAGCAAGCGGCGGTCGCCGTCGGTTCCTGCTCGGCTGTTGCAAAGCGGCTCGGCGGGGTCGAGGCGGCCCTGCGCGGACTGGCGGCGGATCATGGGCTGGCCACAGCGGTCCTCGCCGCGCCGATGGAAGAGCTGTCGCCGATCGGCGACGTGCGCGGCAGCGCCGAATACCGGCAGGACGCGGCGCGCGAAATCGTTGTCCGCGCCGTGCTTGCGGCTGCGGGGCCGGTGAATGGTGACAGGACGGCGGCGGCATGAACAAAGCACAGCCTGACATCAGCCAAGGTCGACCCGGCGGAGCCCTTTCCGACAGTGACGCAGGTCAGCCCGGCCTCGCACGCGCCGAGATTACCTTCGCGGTCAATGGCGCCGCCGTCTCGGTCAACGTGCCGCCGCTGCGCCGGCTGTCCTCGGTGCTGCGCGACGAATTGCTGCTGACCGGGACCAAGGTCGGCTGCGACGCCGGCGACTGCGGCGCCTGCACGGTGCTGGTCGATGGCGATCCGGTCTGCGCCTGCCTGATGCCGGCGGCGTCGGCCGCCGGAGCGTCGGTAACGACGGTCGAAGGGCTCGCCAATGGCCGGCTGTCGGCACTACAGGCCTCCTTCCTGGCGCATGGTGCGGCGCAGTGCGGCATCTGCACGCCGGGCCTGCTGGTGGCGGCGACGGCCCTGCTGGACAAGAAAGCCAGGCCGAGCGAGATCGAAGTGCAGGACGCGCTTGGTGGTGTCCTCTGCCGTTGCACCGGGTACCGGAAGATCGTCGCTGCTGTGATGGATGCCTCCGCCCAGGCTGCAAGCCTGGATTTCCGTCTGCCTCGGTCCGGTCACGCCATTGGCTCCTCCCCGATCCGGCTCGATGGCGTGCCGAAGGTGACCGGCGGTGAGAAATTCGGCGGCGATTCGTTCCCAGCCGATGCGTTGGCGGTGCTGGTAATCCGCTCGCCGCACTACCATGCCAGCTTCGCCTTCGGCGACCTCGACGGCTGGGCAAAAGCTCGTCCCGGCATCGCCGGCGTCTTCACGGCGGCCGATATCCCGGGAAAGAACTGTTTCGGCGTCATCGGTCCGTTTGCCGACCAGCCGGCTCTCGCCGAAGGCTTGGCGCGGTTTCGCGGCGAGGCGGTGGCGCTTGTTGCCGGCGAGCGCGAGGCGATGCTCGATCTCGACCTGTCGGATTTCCCGATCCGCTGGACCGAATTGCCACACCTGTTGCAGCCTTGCGAGGCACAGGCCGAAGGAGCGGCGCTGATCCATGCGAACCGTCCGGCCAACCTTCTGACCAAGGGCTTCGTCGAACGCGGCGATCCCGAGACGGCGCTTGCCGATGCCGCTGTCACCGTGACCGGTGCGATCGAGACGTCCTATGTCGAGCATGCCTATATCGAGCCGGAAGCCGGCCATGCCTATATGGATGGCGACACGCTGGTCGTCGTCGCCTGCACGCAGGCGCCCTATATGGACCGCGACGACACGGCGAAGGTGCTGGGCCTGCCCGTCGACAAGGTGCGCATCGTGCCGACCGCGACGGGCGGCGGTTTTGGTTCCAAACTCGACGTGTCCCTGCAACCGCTGATCGGCCTGGTGGCGATGAGGACCGGGCGGCCGGCGGCGCTTGCCTACACGCGCAATGAATCGATGATGTCGACCACCAAGCGCCACCCGGCGCAGATGCAAGCGACCATCGGCGCCGACGCCGAGGGCCATGTCACGGGCATGATTTTCTCAGGCGATTTCAACACCGGGGCGTACGCGAGCTGGGGACCGACCGTCGCCAACCGCGTGCCGGTGCATGCCTCGGGTCCCTATGCCACCCCGAACTACCGCGCCGAAGGCCGCGCCGTGCATACGCATGGGCCGATTTCCGGCGCTTTCCGGGGCTTCGGCGTGCCGCAGGCGACGATCATGCAGGAGACCTTGTACGACGAGCTGGCCGGCAAGCTCGGCATCGACCGGCTCGACTTCCGCTTGAGAAACTGCCTTCGTAACGGATCCGAAACAGTCACCGGACAGAGACTGGAATCGGGCGTCGGCATTGCCGAATGCCTCGATGCCCTGCGGCCGCATTGGGCGCGTGCAGTGGCTGACGCGGATGCCTTCAACAGTGCCAACGTGGATAAAAAGCGCGGCGTCGGCATCGCCTCCTGCTGGTATGGCTGCGGCAACACCTCGCTGCCCAATCCATCGACCATCCGGGTCGGCATCGCGGCTTCAGGCGAGATCATCCTGCACCAGGGCGCGGTCGACATCGGCCAGGGCTCCAACACCGTCATCACGCAAATCTGCGCCGACGCGCTCGGCCTGCCCTTGGAAAGGTTCCGGCTGAAAAACGCCGACACCGCGATCACTCCCGATGCCGGCAAGACCTCGGCCTCGCGCCAGACCTTCGTCACCGGCAAGGCGGCCGAGAAGGCCGGCCGCGCCTTGCGCGAAAAAATCCTGCGCTTTGCCAATGTCTCGGAAAAAGCGTCGCTTCAGCTCGAAGGTCCGGCGATCGTCATCCGTGAGGGCGAGGCGGTCCGCCGTGTCGATCTTGGCACACTCGAAGCGGATATCCACGGCTTCGTCTTCCGCGCCGAGGAGACCTACGACCCGCCGACGCTGCCGCTCGACGCCAAGGGCCAGGGCAAGCCCTATGCGGTCTATGGTTACGGCGCGCAGATCGCCGAGCTCGAGGTCGACCTCAAGCTCGGCACGGTCAAGCTGGTCAAGATCACAGCCGCGCACGATGTCGGCAAGGCGATCAACCCGCTGCTGGTCGAGGGTCAGATCGAGGGCGGCATCGCGCAAGGCATCGGCATGGCGCTGATGGAAGAGTACATTCCCGGCCGCACCGAGAATTTGCACGATTATCTCATTCCGACCATCGGCGACGTGCCGCCGATCGAGACGATATTGATCGAGGTGCCAGACCCGGAAGGGCCATTCGGCGCCAAGGGCCTGGGCGAACATGTGCTGATCCCGACGGCGCCGGCGATCCTCAACGCCATCCGCCATGCGACCGGCATTACGATCACAAAAGTTCCGGCAACGCCGACGCGCATCCGCGCCGCCATCCGCGAGAAGGAGGCATGCCAATGAGCGAGCTTGCCGAACGCTTCGAAACCCATGATCCCGGCGAGAAGCTGGTGGCGGAGAAGATCCGCTGCGATGCCTGCCCTGTGATGTGCTACATATCAGATGGCCGCACCGGCGCTTGCGACCGCTACGGCAATGCCGGCGGCCGGATCGTGCGCATGGACCCGCTGACCATTCTCGATCATACCGCCGAGATCGGCGGCGCTGTCGTGCCCTTCGTCGCCGAGGGCGAGGCCTGGGACGGCGAACTGGTCAACACCGGCCGCCGCTTCGTCACGGCGATCGGGGCAGGAACCACCTATCCCGACTACAAGCCGGCGCCCTTCATCGTCAGCCAGCAGGTCGAGGGCGTCGATCTCGTCACCGTCGTCACGGAGGGCATCTTCTCCTATTGCGGCGTCAAGGTGAAGATCGACACCGACCGTCATATCGGACCCGAAACGGCTGTCGTGCGGTCGCAAGGCGAGGCGATCGGTCATGTCACGACGGGCGAATATGGCTCGCAGATGCTGTCGCTGGGCGGCGTGCATCATCTGACCGGCGGCTCCAAGGCCGAAGGCCGCGCCACCTGCGATGCGCTGCTCGATCTGTGCAACCGCAAGTCGGTGGAACTGACCATCGATGGCGGCGCCACCGTAACAGTCGAAGCCGGCAAACCGCCCGTCATCGACGGCAAGCAGGAGCACCGCATGCGGGTCGGCTGCGGGTCGGCGACCATCGGCATGTTCGCCACCCAATGGCGCGGGCTGGTTGACGAGGTGGTGGTGGTCGACGACCACATAACCGGCGTCGTCTCGGAGCATCAGGCCGGCAAGGTGCTGGGCTGGCAGGACACGGGGATAAAGATCATCGGCCGCCGCTCGACGCCTGGGCGCTATTTCAAGGTCTCCGAGCCCGGCCTCGGCTGGGGCGGCACCAGCATATCCGACCCGCTGTCGATCCTGGGCGAATGGAACGCCAAGAAGGGCGCGCGGCCCGGCCTGTCGCTGCTGATGGTTTCGACCACCGGCGAGCAGTTCGCCTATTACGAACTCGACGACCAGTTGAAGCCAGTCGAAAAGCCATTCCCCGAACGATTGCAGAAATCCGTGGGGCTGATCGAGGATAATTGCGAACCGGCGCTGTGCACCGTGCTGTTCATCGGCGGCGCCGGCGGTTCGCTGCGCGCCGGCGTCACCGAGAATCCCGTCAACCTGACGCGTTCCGTGCAGGGCCTGACCACCTATGTGACGGTCGGCGGCGCGCCGGTCTATGTCTGGCCGGGCGGCGGCATCACGCTGATGGTGGATGTGACGCGCGTGCCGGAAGGCGCCTTCGGTTATGTGCCGACGCCGGCGCTGGTGGCGCCGATCGAATTCACGCTGCGCCGCGACGATTATATCAGGCTCGGCGGCTACGAAGCCGAGATCCGCAGCGTAGAGGATGTCGTCGCCAAGGGCGGCGAGTATCTGAACGCGCGCCGGGGCGACGGTGCGCCGGCCGGCAACCCGTGGCCACCGCTGGCGCAGTTGCGGCGCACGCCCGCGAACGGGGCCGCGTGACGATGAACGGCCCGCAAGCGCATTGGCTCGGGGATGGCAGGCGGCTACACCTCAATCACGGGCCGATCGACCTGATCGTCGAGGCCTTTGGGACACCAGGCGAATGCCGGCGAGCTTATGAGCAGGCCGTGGCGCGATTCCAGACCATCCTGCCGGAACTGGTGGAGGAATTGCCCGAGTTGCGCCGGCCGGCCACGTTGCGCCCGCGCGCCTTCGCCGGCTCGACGGCGCGGCGCATGGAAGCGGCAGTTACCCCATTGGCGGACGACTTCATCACGCCGATGGCAGCCGTCGCCGGTTCGGTAGCCGACGAAATACTTGCCGCACTGATTGCTGGGCGAAAACTCGATCGCGCCTATGTCAACAACGGTGGCGACAGCGCGCTTCATCTCGGTGCCGGCCAGTCGATCACTCTTGCCATTGCCGGCACCGGCCATGGCCTTGCCGACCGCATCGTCATCAGCGCCGAGGACGGCGTGCAAGGCGTTGCCACCAGTGGCTGGCGCGGGCGCTCGTTTTCCCTGGGCATCGCCGACGCCGTCACCGTGCTGGCGAGGACCGGCGCAGAGGCCGATGCCGCGGCGACCCTGATCGCCAATGCCGTCGACTTGGCCAACCATCCCGCTATTCGGCGTGTGCCCGCGCGTGATCTGGCGCCGGACAACGACCTTGGCGACAGGCTGGTGACGCAAGAGGTCGGGCCGCTTTCTGCCAAAGAGATTGCCACGGCGCTGGACAGCGGACTTGCCGTCGCCGAAGATTTCCGCCGCAGGGGACTGATCGCCGCGTCGGCGCTATTCCTCGCCGGCCAGACCCGCATCGAGGGCTCAATGGCGCTTGCCGCGCCCGACAAAAGTCCAGGGAAGGAAGTTGCCCATGCCTGAGTTTCCGATCCGCAAGATCGTGGTGCTGACCGAAGAGATCTTTCATGAGGGCGGGCCGGTGGCCAAGGTGCCGCGCCGCCGTGCCGCCGCCATGGCACTGGTGAAGAACCCGTTCGCCGGGCGCTATGTCGAGGAGTTGCAGAGCGCCATGGACGATCTGAAGCCGCTTGGCCTGCTGCTTGCCGACCGGCTGATCGCGGCATTGGGTGGCGACGTGAAGCAGATCGACGGCTATGGCAAAGGCGCCCTCGTCGGCATCTCGGGCGAACTCGAGCATGGCGCGCTTTGGCATGTGCCGGGCGGCTACGCCATGCGCGAGCGGCTCGGCGACGCCAAGGCGATCGTGCCGTCGGCCAAGAAGGTCGGCGCCTTCGGCTCGCGGCTGGATGTGCCTCTCGGCCACATCAACGCGGCCTATGTGCGCAGCCATTTCGATGCGATGGAAGTCGGCGTCAGCGACGGACCGCGTCCCGACGAGATCCTGTTCTGCCTCGCCATGACCTGCGGTCCGCGCGTGCACAATCGCATGGGCGGCCTGGCCGCCGACGACATCAAGGCATGGGACGGGCTGCGGTGAGCGGCGAGGACAATCTGCTGAAGCTGGTCGAGGTCGAGGAGGCGGACGATCAGGACTACCACCTGCAGGAGCAGGTCGGCTTCATCCTGCGCAAGGCGCATCAGCGCCACGTCTCGATCTTCGCTGCCCATATCGGCGACCTGACGCCACCGCAATTCGCGGCATTGGCCAAGCTGCGCGATGTCGGCGAGACTTCGCAGAACCAGCTCGGCACGCTGATCGCCATGGATGCGGCGACGGTGAAGGGCGTGATCGACCGGCTGAAGGCGCGCGGCCTTGTCGAGCTCTCCAAGCACGAGGGCGACAAGAGGCGGCTGTTGGTCAATTTGACCGCCGAAGGGCGCGAGGCGATCGAACGCCTGATCCCGCTGGCGCGCGAGATTACCGAGGAAACCTTGGCACCGCTCACGGCCAGGGAGATCGCCACCTTCATGAAGCTGCTGGCGAAATTGGCGTAGGCCGGCGACGAGGTCCTTTCCTCTCCCTCCGGAGGGGAACCACCTGGCAACCGCCGCCAACGGATATTGAAAGGGGACCAGGGCGCAAGAATCTTCCTGCACCGCGCCAAGGGTCGACTCCCACTCCGTCGAGCTTCGCTCGACACCTCTCCCCCGATCGACGGGGGAGAGGACGGGCGCCGCTTATCTCCGGCGAAATCTCAGAGGCCGTTGTCCTTCAGCACCTGGGCGGCGTTTTCCTTGGTGATCTTCTGCGTCGGCAAGGTGATGGTCTTTTCGACCTTCTCGCCATTGAGGAACTTGATCGCCTGCCGAAGGCCCTCGGCGCCCGGGGTGACATAGGTGAAGGTCGCCGTCAGCTCGCCCTTGTTCACCATCTGCACGCCTTCGTTGGGCAGGCCGTCGATGCCGATGAACTTGATGTCCTTCTCGCGGCCGACATCCTTGGCGGCAAGATAGGCGCCATAGGCCATCGGGTCGTTGTGGCCGTAGACGAGATCGATCTTCTCGTTGCTCTTCAGCGCGTTGGCCATCAGATTATAGGCCTGGTCCTGCTTCCAGTCGCCCGACTGCTGGTCGAGCAGGTACTTGATGCCCGGCTCCTTGTCGGTGAACTCATGGAAGCCGTCATGGCGGTCATGCGCCGGCTGGGTGCCCATGCCGCCCCAGATCTCGACGACATTGCCCGATGCCTTGCCCTTGCCGCCGAGCAGCTCGACGGCATATTCGCCGGCCGCGCGGCCGATCAGCTTGTTGTCGCCGCCGACGAACTGGGTGTAGTCCTTGGTGTCGACATTGCGGTCGAGCACGAAGACCGGGATCTTGGCGTCGATCGCCTGCTGCACGACGCCGGTTAGGCCGGCCGATTCCTTCGGCGACACCAAGAGCGCATCGACCTCCTGGCGGATCAGGTTCTCGACATCGGCAACCTGCTTCTCGGTCTTGTCCTCGCCGTCGGTGATGATCAGCTCGACCTCGGGGTGCTTGGCGGCCTCGGCCAGTATGTCCTTGTTGAACTGCGCGCGCCAAGGCTCGATGGTCGTCACCTGCGAGAAGCCGATCTTCCACTTCTTGTCCTGGGCCATGGCGTGGCCGGTGGAGAGCAGCGCGGTGGTGGTCAGCAATGCCGCGCCAAGGGCGGCAAGCTTCAGCGTGTCACGTCGTTTCATTTCTTGTTTCCTCCGAGATTGAGAGACCGGGTCTCTTGCGACGGCCGTTTTGCCGCGGCCGTTTCCTTGTGCGCCGCTCCGGGCAGGCGCAGATAGGCTAGGAGATCACCGGCATTGCGCTCCTGCACGAGCACTGTGCCGATGATGATCATCCCCTTCAGCACCAGCTGAAGGTTCGAATTGATGTTGTGGAGCTGCAATATGTTGGACAGCAGCCCGAAGATCAGCACGCCGCAGAATGTCCCCGTGAGGCTGCCGCGCCCACCCATCAGGCTGGTGCCGCCGATGACCACGGCGGCGATGGCGTCGAGCTCCAGGCCGGCGCCGGCATCGGGCTTGCCTTGCCGGTACTGCGCGACATAGAGCACCGCGGCAATGCCGGCGAGCAGGCCCGAAACGGCGTAGGTGACGATCTTGACCCGGCCGGCGGCGATGCCGGAAAGCCTGGCCGCCTCCTCATTGCCGCCGATGGCGTAGACATAGCGGCCGAACGGCGTGAAGCGCAGCACCGCGCCATAGATCAGGATGGCGCCGAGGAAGAACAGGCCGGGCATCGGAATGACGCCGAACACCATCGAGCGCAGCAGCTCGAAATCCTCGGTGGCGTTCGAGCCGGTATAGACCGGCAGCACAGCATTGTTCTGGCCGGCGGTCAGCCGGGCGATGCCCAACGCCGTCACCATCATCGCCAGGGTGACGATGAAGGGCTGCAGCCGCCCGGCAACGATGATGAAGCCGTTGAGCGCACCGAACAGCAGGCCCACGCATGGCGCGACCAGCAGCACGCCGAGGACGCCGAATTTGGGCTCGACCTGCGGCAGCAGGTACCACAGGGAAAGACAGCACAGGACCACGCCGACGATTGCCGGCGTGACCAGGCCGCGGGCGCGGTCCAGCCTTGCGTCGCGCGAGGCATCGGCGCCGGCGCGCGACTTTTCGATATTGAGGAAGATGAAGCGGGTGACGATGAAGCCGAGACAGAGCGCCACCACGGCGACGGTGGGCACGCCAAGCACCACTCCCGGCGTCACGCCCGGAACCGTCAGCAGCATGGCGCAGACCACCGAACAGATGGCCATCAGCGAACCGACGGAAAGATCGATGCCGCCGGTGATGATCACCGCCGTCATGCCGGTGGCGATCAGGCCGGTGGTCGACACCTGGCGCAGCACGTCGAGCAGATTGCCGTAGGACAGGAAGATGTTGTTGCCCTTGGAGCTGACCGGCGAGCCCAGCACGCCGATCAGGAAGATGGCGATGAGGCCCCAATAGAGCTTGGTGCGGGACAGGAGTTTCAAGGCGGTCATGCGGCAGGTCTCGAAATCGTGCGGCGCGGCGCGGCGAGACGCATGATGGCCTCCTCGCTCGCCGCATCGCGGGAAAGGATGCCGGTCTGGCGGCCATCGGCCATCACCAGAATGCGGTCGGAGAGGTGCAGCAGTTCCGGCAATTCGGAGCTGATGACGGCAATGGCCAGCCCGTCGCGCGCAAGCTTGAAGATGAGATCGTAGATCTCGCGCTTGGCGCCGACGTCGATGCCGCGCGTCGGCTCGTCGAGAAGAAGCACGCGCGGCCGTGTCGCCAGCCATTTGCCGATGACGACCTTCTGCTGGTTGCCGCCCGACAGCGTGCCGGCTGGCTGGTCGATGTCCTCGCAGCGTATGCCGAGCGCCCGGACCGCGTGGCGCGCCAGCTCCTGTTCGCCGGCCAGCGAACGGATGCCGAAACGCGCCAGCGATCCGACCAGCGGCAATGCGACGTTGTCTGTAATGGAAGCCTGGAGATGCAGGCCTTGGGTCTTGCGGTCCTCGGTCACCAGCGCAATGCCGAGGCGCCTGGCATCGCGCGGCGAGCGGATCTCGACCGGCGCGCCGTCGAGCCGGATCTCGCCGCCGGTGCGGCCATCGCTCGAGCCGAAGATCGCCTCCAGGATTTCGGTGCGCCCTGAACCCAGCAGCCCGCCAATGCCAAGGATCTCGCCTTCGGCGAGTTCGAGGCTGACTCCGTCGATCACGGTGCGCCAGCCATGGGCGTCGGGTTTCGTCAGCGACAGGTTCTCGACGGAAAGCACGATTTCGCCGCCGGAACGGCGCTCCTCTTCCGAGGAGGCCAGCAGGTCTCGCCCGACCATTGCCGAAATGATGGCGTTCTCGTCGAGCTCGCCCATCGGCCGCGTCAGCACGTGGCGTCCGTCGCGAAACACAGTGACCCTGCCCGCCAGGTGCATGACCTCGTCGATGCGGTGCGAGATGTAGACGATGGCGACGCCGCTGTCGGCAAGCTGGCGGATGATGCGGAACAGCCTCTGGCATTCGGCTGGAGAAAGCGCCGAGGTCGGCTCGTCCATGATCAGGATGCGCGCCGACATCGACAGCGCCTTGGCGATCTCGACCAGTTGCTGTTCGCCGACGCGCAAGGTGCCGACACGGGCTTCCGGGTCGAGCTCGATGCCCAGCCGCTGCAGAAGGGCGCTGGCGGCGCGGCTGCTCGCCTTGCGGTCGACGATCAGCCCGGCGATCAGCTTCTCGCGTCCGAGAAAGATGTTGTCGGCGACGCTGAGTTCGGGAACCAGATTGAGCTCCTGGTGGATGATGGCAATGCCGGCGGCCTCGGCGTCGCGCACGCCGGCAAAATTCGCGGCTACGCCGTCGACGCGAACCGTGCCGTCGTAGCCGGTGTAGACACCGGAAAGGATTTTCATCAGCGTCGACTTGCCGGCGCCGTTCTCGCCCATCAAGGCGTGGACTTCGCCGCGCCGCAGCTCGAAACCGACGTCGACCAAGGCGGCAATGCCGCCGAAGCTCTTGGATACGTGCTCAGCGCTTAGGACGACATCCGAACGATCCGCCGCAACATCCCGACGCGCGATGGAATTTCCGTGCTCCATGACAAAGGCGGCCTCCCTTCCGTCGTCGTCTGACCCTCATGAACGCTATTCTAAACGTTTCGATCCTGTCAAGCTTCTATCTGGTGACGTGAGATTGGCTCATTTCAATTCTTGCGAAAAACCGCGATATTCCGTAGGTATGATGCATAGAGAGGCGGCGAAACGTTTCGAAAATGGCAGGGCCAAGCAAGACAAGGCAGCGAAAATCGACGGCGCCGACCATGCTTCACGTGGCCGAAGCGGCGCGCGTGTCGGTCGCCACGGTTTCGGCGCTGATCAACGGCACGGCGACCGTCAGTCCGGAGCTCAGCCAGCGCATCGAGCAGGCGATCCGCGATATCGGCTACAAGCGCAATGCGATCGCCCGCAGCCTGAAAATGGGCACAACGCGCACCATTGGATTGACTGTCCCGCACATCACCAATCCGTTCTTCACCGATGTCGTGTCAGTCATCCAGCAGGCCTTCGACCGCGCCGGCTATGCGGTCATGCTGTGCTGCACGGACGAGGACCTCAACACCCAGGACGACCAGATCAGGCTGCTGCTCGACCGTATGGTCGACGGGCTGATCGTGGCGCGGGTCGGCGATGGGACGATCCTCAAGCGCATCGTCGACGACGCCAACGTGCCGGTCGTCCTGCTTGACCGCATCTGCGACGGTGTCGACACGGATGCCGTGGTGCTCGACAACCAGCGCGCCGTGTTCGACGCCATCACCTACCTGATACATCTCGGGCACCGGCGCATCGGCTACATCACCGGAACGTCGGATATCTCACCGATGCATGATCGCATGGCCGGATATCGCGAAGCGCTTCAGGCAGCCGGCCTGCCGGTCGCCGAGGAGCTGGTACGTTCCGGCAATTTTCACGAGATCGACGGCTATAACGCGGCCATGCAGCTGTTGTCGCTGCACGACAGGCCGAGCGCGATCTTCTCAGCCAACAATCCGATGGTGATCGGCACCATGAAGGCGATCCGCGATATCGGCCTGTCCTGCCCGGAAGATGTTTCGATCGCCTGTTTCGACGATTTTCCGTGGTCGGACGTGTTTGTCCCGCAACTGACCACGGTGGCGCAGCCGGTGCAGGCGATCGGCGAACAGGCGGCCAATTTGCTGCTCGACCGCCTTGCCGGAAATCGCGACGCGCCGCCGCGCAAGCTGGTGCTCAAGGGCCGGCTGATGATCCGCAATTCATGCCGACCGCTGGGAGCGGTGGCGCAGAGTGTGAGTGCGTAGAGCGGTTCAGTGGTTGAATCGCTATCGGCAAGCGCCGAGCTGGAAATCTCACGCCGCTTGCGACAGCGATTTGTGGGCGTCGGCCAGGATTTCGAAGGACCTCACCCGAGCCGCATGATCGAATATCTGCGCGGTGACCATCAATTCGTCGGCGCCGGTGCGGCGAACGAAGGCGTCGATGCCTTGCCGCACCGTTTCCGGCGAGCCGACGACGGCGCAGGACAGCGCTTGGCCGAGCATGGACTTGGCCATCGGATCGAGATCGCGGTCATAGTTCTCGACCGGTGGCGGCAATTTTCCGGGGCGGCCGGTGCGCAGATTGACGAAAGCCTGCTGCAGCGAGGTGAACAGCAGTCGTGCCTCAGTGTCGGTGGGCGCCGCAAAGACGTTGAGGCCGAGCATGACATAGGGCTTGTCGAGCTGTTCCGACGGCTGGAAGCGGGAGCGGTAGATGTCCAGCGCATGGTCTAGCTCGGCCGGCGCGAAATGCGAAGCGAAGGCGTAGGGCAGGCCGAGCATGGCGGCAAGCTGCGCGCCATACAGGCTGGAGCCGAGGATCCAGACCGGCACGGTCTGGCCTTCACCCGGCACGGCGCGCAGCCGCTGGCCCTCTTCCGCCGGCAGGAAATAGCCCATCAGCTCGACGACGTCCTGCGGAAAATTGTCGGCACCGGCCTCGAGATTGCGGCGCAAGGCGCGCGCCGTGTTCATGTCCGTGCCGGGCGCCCTGCCGAGGCCGAGATCGATGCGGCCGGGGAACAAGGCGGCCAGCGTGCCGAACTGCTCGGCGATGACCAGCGGCGAGTGATTGGGCAACATGATGCCGCCGGCGCCGACGCGAATGGTCTTGGTGCCGCCCGCGACATGGGCAATGACGACCGAGGTGGCGGCACTTGCGATGCCCGGCATGTTATGATGCTCGGCCAGCCAATAGCGCTTGTAGCCCAGCCGCTCGGCATGGCGGGCAAGATCGAGCGAATTGGCCAGCGACTGCGAGGCATCGCTGCCTTCGACGATCGGCGACAGGTCGAGGACGGAAAGGGCTGCCATGTCAGGTCTCCACGAGGTTTATCTCAAGCACCCTGCCTCGAAGGCCGTGCGGTCGGGAATGAGGATGCCAAGCCGCCCCCGAGCGCATCGGCAAATCCGCTGGCCGCGGCCATGCGTTTCTGCTCGGCGGGGCTGCCGCGATGATGGACAGGAAATGCAATCCCGGATCTGTCGACGCCAAATGTTGGCGACGCGCCCAGCCGCGCATCGCGCAAGCCGGCATGGCCGATGCGAGCGAAACAGTCGTCGAGGTCGAAGGAAGCATCGCTCATGGGAAGGGCACCGGCCATTGGACCGGCCGGATATAGGCATTCGAGCCAGGCGCCGCAAACCAGACGCGCGGCTTTATGCCGGAGCCTTACCTTCCTCGGTGGCCTCATCTTCCACCGCCGAGAGATGTTGTGCCGCCAGGAAGTTGCCGACATGGCTCAGACCGTCGAAGTGATCGCAGAACACCTTGATGAGGACCAGCAGCGGCACCGCCATCAGCGCGCCGACAAAGCCCCATAGCCATGACCAGAAGGCAATGGCGATGAAGATCGCCACGGCGTTGATCTCGAGCCGCCGGCCGACAACCATCGGCGTTACGAATTGGCCTTCGACGATGTCGCACAAAAGCAGGAAGGCAGGCGCCAACAACGCATAGGAGATCGTGTCGAAGCTGATCAGCGCGATGATCGTGACCACGATGAGCGTGATCATGGCACCGACATAGGGCAGGAAATTAAGCAGAGCGGCCGTGGCGCCCCAGACGAGCGGGTTGGGCATGCCGAGTGCCCACAGACCAAGGCCAATGATCGTGCCGAGGCCGATATTGATGATGGTGACGGTGAGCAGATAGTGCGAGATTTCCCGTTCCACGTCGTAAACGACCCGCAGCGCCCGCTTCTTCTCGGTAAGGCTGGCGAAGGACTGGATGATCTTTTCATAGAACATCGTGCCTGAAGCGAGCAGGAACAGCGACAGCACGAAGATGATGGTCAGGCTTGTTCCCGCCGAAAGAATGTTCGAGGCCGCCGACGACAGGAAGCCAGACTGGGCTACCGCGACTTTCTGTATGCCCGGCTCCTGCGACGTCTCGGTGAGGCCTTCGATCTGATGTGTAACCTCCATGATCCTCTCGAGCGGAGGCCGCAAATGCGCCAGCCGCTCGGTCAGCCGCTGGCCGATCGACGAGGTGTTGTTGATGAGATCGATCACCGGGCCGCTCAGCAGGTAGCCGGCGCTGGCGAAGAGGCAGAGGGACAGAAGCACCAGAAGCGTCGCCGAAATCACCTCGGGGATGCCGCGCTTGCGCAGAAGCCTGACGATCGGCGTCAGCGTCAATGCCAGCAGAAAAGCCAGTATGACCGGCATGAAGAAGGCACGGGCGAAATAGAGCGCATAGATGGCCATGAAAATGAAGATGCCGACGAGCAGCGAGCGTATCATATGGGTGTCGGCGCGGGCGGCGATGCGCGCCTCTTCTGCTTCGGAAACGCCCGCGACCGAAGCGGTGGGGTCAGCTTTCATCACGGTCCCTCGGCGGCGCACCGCAATTGGCGCAACCGCTGAGAAAACGCCCCTGCCGGTCCAAAGTTCCGTTAGCCGGCGTTGACGGCGAGCCCACGAGGCCCGCCGTCGCGGTTACTGTTCCCGCGCAATTTTTCGCGGAAGTGCAATACTACGCGGCAGGCGCCGGGGCCGGGACGGCGTCAGCCGTTTCCTTGCGCACGATCGGCGCCACCCTGGTGCCGTAGAGTTCAATCGCCTTCATGACCTTGGCATGCGGCATGATGCCGATCGCCATCTGCAGCAAAAAGCGGTCATTGCCGAAGATCTTGTGCTGGGCGACGATCTTCTCGGCCACCTGCTCGGGATTGCCGACGAACAAGGCGCCGCCCGGGCCGCGTGACTGGTCGAAATGCGCCCGCGAGGTCGGACCCCAGCCGCGCTCGCGGCCGATGCGGTTCATCACCTCGGCCTGTGGGCCATAGAAATCGTCGGCCGCCTTCTCGGTCGTGTCGGCGATGAAGCCGTGGACGTTGATGCTGGTGGCAAGACCCTTCGGATCGGCGCCCGCGCGCCTGGCGGCCTCGCGATAGAGGTCAAACAGCGGCGCGAACCGCGCCGGCTCGCCGCCGATGATGGCGAGCGCCAGCGGCAGGCCGAGCGCGCCCGCGCGGGCGGCGGACTGCGGCGTGCCGCCGATGGCGATCCAGATCGGCAGTTTTTCCTGCAAGGGGCGTGGGTAGACGCCGCGATCGTTGATCGGCGCGCGCAGATTGCCGGACCAGGTGATCTTCACCTGATCGCGGATGGCGAGCAGCAGGTCGAGCTTTTCGGCGAACAGCTCGTCATAATCCTCAAGATTGTAGCCGAACAGCGGAAAGGATTCGATGAACGAGCCGCGCCCGGCCATGATCTCGGCCCGGCCGCCGGAAAGAAGGTCGAGCGTGGCGAATTGCTGGAAGACGCGGACCGGATCGTCCGAAGACAGGACAGTGACGGCGCTGGTCAGTTTTATGCGTTTGGTTTGCTCGGCCGCCGCGGCCAGAGCCACGACAGGCGCGGACGCGGCATAGTCCGGCCGGTGATGCTCGCCAAGGCCGAAAACGTCAAGGCCGACCTGATCGGCCAGTTCGATCTCCTCGATCAGGTTGCGCAGCCGCTCGTGCGGGCCGATTGCGCCGGGGCCCGGCTGCGGGCTGACGTCGGCGAAAGTGTAGAGACCGAGTTCCATCTGGTGTCATCCTGGCGTTTGATTTTCGCGCTAGAGGTAGCGATCAGCCCGTATCACCACCAGAGGGTCTGACTGCGAACAGTGCGTGTCCGTTTCGGCCGCGAAGGCGTCTCCCGGCTGCAACAGCACGGAATTTCATGGCTGGCATACCGTTTTGGCGCTTGAACTCCCGGTTTTCGCGCGTATGTAAGCGTCGCGAATTGACTTCAGGGAAGTGGACTTGGCTATCTACAGGGAAAAAGACATTTTCGAGCGGCGCAACGCCGCGAACGAGGCAAAGAAGGCGCTTCTGGAGCGCTTCAAGTCGAAGCCGGCGGCGGACGATCCCGCGGTGCTGGCGCGACAGGCCGAACGCAAGGCTATCCTTGCGGCGCGTGAGATACGCGAGGCCGAGAAGGCGAGGCTGAAGCAGGAAAGGCTGGCACGCGAGGCAATCGAGAAGGCCGAGCGCGAGGCCGCAGCCGAAGCCGCACGGGTCGCGGCCGAAGAGGCGGCGCAGGCGGAAGCCAGGATTCGGGAAGCCGAAGAGGCCGAGCGCATCGCGCGTCTGCTGGCCGACGAGGCCGAGCGCAAGGCGAAGCGCGACGCGCGCTATGCGGCGCGCAAGGCGCGCACCGGCAGGACACCGCCAGGCTTTACCGGCCGCTAGCCTCAGACCGCCGGAGCAACCTGCTTCGAGGATCAGGGTCGCTGCGAAGCGGCCCTGCATGCGTTTGTCCGCGCGCCAATTCGTGCGATTGCCGACGCCGTTCGTGATGCGACTTTCGCAAAATTGCTCTGTTTGCTTCGACGCAATTTCGGATGGAAAACCGCTTCGCTTCCTGGATTGCTTTATGCCGCGAATTTCAGCCCCATAATGCCGCAGACGATGAGCGCGATGCAGGCGAGCCTGATGACGGTCGCCGGCTCGCCGAGCAGCCAGATACCGAGCAGCGCCGTGCCGACCGTGCCGATGCCGGTCCACACCGCATAGGCGGTGCCGACGGGCAGCGCTTTCAGCGCCAGTCCAAGCAGCGAGAGACTGACGATCATCGAGGCGACCGTGAGCACGGTCGGGACGAGCCGGGTGAATCCGTCGGTGTATTTGAGGCCGATTGCCCAGCCGATCTCGAACAGGCCGGCGAAAAACAGAAAAATCCATGACATGGGGAACGCTCCATCCAAGCATCGCACCAATGTCCGTTTCAAGACGATGCAATGCGCGATCGACCGAGCACCGCGGCAGCCGATGCCCTATCAGACAGTGGGCGGGTCGTCCCGACCGGATTTCAGGAGATGTGGGGTCGTCCCCGCACCAGATATAGGGTGTCTTAACGCCCGATCAACAAACTGCCGGCGGTGTTCCGAACGCCGCCGGCGAACTCCATCCGAGGCACGCGACTATTTTTCCTTGAGCCTCGTTGCCTTGACCGGCGGCGCCTTGAGCGTGGGAGCAGCGGCCGGCTTCTTGGCGTCCTTCTTTGGCTTGCGGGCCTCCTTGCCTGCCTTCATCGCACCTTTTGCCATGATTCGTTCCTCCAGTTGCGGGAAGTGAAGTGAAACAAGAGAAATGCCTCTAGGCAAGGGCCGTTCGCGGTCACGGCCGCGAAAACCGGCAACCTGTTTCGGCGGCCTTATGAATCCGAACCGGCGCGCAGCGACTTGAACGGACGGGGTGTTGGTGCGTCGCGATGGCCGCGGAATTTCGGCGGGCCCGCAGCATGATCTCAAGGAAATCGGCTCCCACTTTTCCTGCAATTGCTCTAGACTTCGCGTGTCGGACAGGACGACAGGGAAGCAATGGCGGGGCATGGCGGCTCTCGAACGGTCATCTACGCGGCGCTCGCCGGCAATCTCGCGATCGCGCTGACCAAATTCGTCGCAGCCTTCTTCACCGGCAGTTCGGCGATGTTTTCGGAAGGCGTGCATTCGCTGGTCGATACCGGCAATGGCAGCCTGCTGCTTTATGGCATGCATCGCGCCGCACGCCCGGCCACCCGCGCGCATCCGCTCGGCCATGGCCGCGAGCTCTACTTCTGGAGCTTCATCGTGGCGCTTCTCGTCTTCGCGCTCGGCGCCGGCGTATCGTTCTACGAAGGCGTGACGCACATCATTGCGCCCGAACCGGCCGCCAATGTCAGGGTCAACTACATCGTGCTCGGCCTGTCGTTTCTGTTCGAGGGCAGCTCATGGCTGGTGGCGCTGAGGGAATTCCGCCGGCAGAAGGGCCAGCAGGGCTGGCTGCAGGCCGTGCAATCGAGCAAGGATCCAAGCGTCTACACAGTGCTGTTCGAGGACAGTGCCGCGCTTCTCGGCCTGATCGTCGCCTTTGCCGGCATATTGGCGGCGGAGATTTTCGAGATGCCGGAACTGGACGGCGCCGCCTCGATCGGCATTGCGCTGATCCTGGGTGCGACCGCGGCCTTCCTGGCGCGCGAGAGCAAGGGGCTGCTCATCGGCGAGCCTGCTTCGCCCGCGGTGCAGAAAGAAGTGCTGGCGATCGCGCAGCAGGATCCGGCGGTGCAGCGGGCGAACGGCGTCCTGACGGTCCACCTGGGGCCGGAAGAAATCGTTGCCGGCCTGAGCATCGAATTCGAGGACCATCTGTCGGCGCCGGAAATCGAAGCCTGCGTCGAGCGCCTCGAAGCGCGGCTAAGGAAGGAAATGCCCGAGATCACCCGGCTGTTCGTCAAGCCGCAGACGACAGGCACCTGGGAACAGCGGCGCAAGCTGATCGAATCGGCATCCGAGTAGAGTTTTGAGCAGGTCTCGAAAGCACATTTCACTCCTCGGGATTATGTCTTGGACCAGCGTCGCGTCGTTGCCTTGCGACGCTGCGCCGCTAAAATCAGCCGATCGAGTTTTGGAGGACTGATTATGAAGATCGACGGCGGCTGTCATTGTGGTGCCATCACCTATGAGGCGGAGGTCGAACCGGAAAAGACCTCGATCTGCCATTGTACCGATTGCCAACAGTTGACCGGTACGGCCTTTCGCGTCACCGTTCCGGCGCCTGAAGATCACTACCGGATCACAAAGGGTACACCGAAGGTCTACATCAAGACCGTGGCAAGCGGCGCCAAGCGCGTCCAGGCCTTTTGCGCCGACTGCGGTTCGCACCTTTACGCCACGTCGGTCGGAGATGGCCCAAAGGTCTACGGCATTCGAGTGGGAACCGCGCGGCAACGCCAGGATTTGATTCCGACACTGCAAAAATGGCACCGCTCGGCGCTTCACTGGCTACCTGAATTTCACGGCATGACCACAGTGGAGGAGCAGTAGCGCCGTCCGGTGCGGCGCCTCATTCGTCGCCTTCGACGACCCTCAGCCTGAGCTGGCCGGTCTTTGAATCGGCAACGCGTGGGGAATCGACAACGCGCGGGCCGGGTTCCGGCTTCGCAGGGGCTGGTGACGCCATGTCAGGGTCGGCATCGCCTCCGGGCTGCGCCCCAAACTCCAGAGCTTCGATCTTCTGGCCGCGTTTGGTCACCTTCGACGTCGAGACGAGGATGTCGTCTATATCCTTGGCCGACTGGGCAAAATGGCCCTGCAATTTGCGCACCCGCTCGTCGACGCGCGAAACATCCTCCATCAGCCGGATCACCTCGCCCTGGATCAGGTGTGCCTGCTCGCGCATACGGGCATCCTTCAGGATCGCCTGGATGACCTGGATCGACAGCATCAGGAGCGACGGCGAGACGATGACGACGCGGGCGCGGTGCGCCTTCTGCACCACCGCCTCGAAATTTTCGTGGATCTCGGCAAACACCGATTCCGACGGCACGAACATGAAGGCGGTATCCTGCGTCTCGCCCTGGATCAGATATTTATCCGCGATATCGCGGACATGCACCTCGATGTCGCGGCGGAAGGCCTGCGACGCGACCTTCTGCTGTTCGGCGCCTTCGGCGGCGCGGATGGCGTTCCAGGCTTCCAGCGGAAACTTGGCGTCGACGGCAAGCGCCGGCGCGCCGTTGGGCATCTTCACCAGGCAATCGGGACGGCTGCCGTTGGACAAGGTCGCCTGGAACTCGTAGGCGCCGTGCGGCAGACCGTCGGCGACGATCGCTTCCATGCGCGACTGGCCGAAGGCGCCGCGCGTCTGCTTGTTGGAGAGGATCGCCTGCAATTGCACGACCTGGCCGGCGAGCGACTGGATGTTGCCTTGCGCGGTGTCGATGACGGCCAGCCGCTCCTGCAATTTGGCCAAGCTCTCATGAGTGGATTTGGTTTGCTCGGTCATGGTCTGGCCGAGGCGGCCGGTCATGGCATCGAGGCGCTGGCCGATCGATTGCGTCAGTTCCGCCTGCCGCGCGCCGAAGACTTCCGCGATGGCGCCCATGCGGCCCTGCATCTCGGCTTGGCTTTGCAATATGCCGGCCATCCGCGCCTCGGCGTCGCGGGCATGGTCGGCGGCTTCGGCAGCGGCCACGGCGCGCGCCTTGGCCGAGCGCCACAGCGCGACGACAAGCGCCACGAACAGGCCAAGAAACACAAAGGCCCCGAACGCCAGCGCATGGCCGAGCGTGATCGTGGTCGCGCCAAGCCGGGCGACAGGTTCCGAAAGGATGGATGTCAGGTCGTTCATGCACACAGCATAGACGATTCGGCCGGCCAGCACAGATCAAAACGTGAACGATCCCCCGGCGTACCGGTTGACGCCCTTTATTCAAGGTCTTAGGTGAGACGCCATGCCGATCAAGCCGCTCATCATCCTTCCCGACCCCATCCTGCGCCAGGTTTCCAAGCCGGTGGAGCGCGTCGACGCGCCCTTGCGCAAACTGGCCGACGACATGCTGGCGACCATGTATGACGCGCCCGGCATCGGGCTGGCCGCGATCCAGATCGGCGAGCCGCTGCGCATGCTGGTGATCGACCTCGCCAAGGAGGACGAGACGCCGGCGCCGCATGTCTTCATCAATCCCGAAATCCTGGAAAGCGCCGACCAGCGCTCCGTCTACGAGGAAGGTTGCCTGTCGATTCCCGACTATTATGCCGAGGTCGAACGCCCGGCTTCCGTGCGGGTCAAGTATCTCGACCGCGATGGCAAGCTGCAGGAAATGGAGGCCGAGGGGCTGATGGCAACCTGCCTGCAGCATGAGATCGATCATCTCAACGGCGTGCTGTTCATCGACCACATTTCGAAGCTGAAGCGCGACATGGTGGTGAAGAAGTTCAAGAAGCTGGCCAAGGACAAGGCTCCGGGCAAGCTGGTGGGATAGGGGACAATGCCCCTTCGCGTCATTTTCATGGGGACGCCGGAGTTTTCGGTGCCGACATTGCGCGCAATTGCCGATGCCGGACATGAGGTCGCGGCCGTCTACACGCAGCCGCCGCGAGCCGCCGGCCGGCGCGGCCTTGAGCTGACGCCGTCGCCGGTACAGCGCGAGGCGGAACGGCTGGGCATCGAGACGCGCACGCCGACGTCGCTCAAGGGCGAGGCCGAACAGGCAGCTTTTCGCGCGCTGCAAGCCGATATCGGCGTGGTCGTGGCTTACGGCCTGCTGCTGCCCAGGGCGGTGCTTGAGGCGCCGCGACTGGGCTGCATCAACGGCCATGCCTCGCTGTTGCCGCGGTGGCGCGGTGCGGCGCCCATCCAACGGGCGATTATGGCGGGCGACAGCGAAACCGGCATGATGGTCATGCGCATGGAAGAAGGCCTCGACACCGGCCCGGTGGGGCTGGTTGAAAAATGCGTCATCGAACCCGATATGACCGCCGGCGATCTGCATGATCGATTGATGAGCGTCAGCGCCGCACTGATCGTGGAAGCGCTGGCGCGGCTGGAAAGGAATAGCCTGGCGTTCACCGCCCAAGCGGTTGAGGGGGTGACCTACGCCAAAAAGATCGATAAATCCGATACGCACGTGGATTGGACGCGACCCGCGGCCGAAGTCCACAATAACATTCGCGGCCTGTCGCCCTTCCCCGGCGCCTGGTGCGAGGTTGAAATTGGTGGCCGGGTGGAACGGCTGAAACTGCTTCGCTCGACGCTTGCGCAAGGCATGGGCGAACCGGGAGGAATTCTCGACGACCGCCTGACGGTCGCCTGCGGAGCGGGCGCGATCCGGCTGGTCGAAGTTCAACGGGCGGGCGGAAGGCCCGCCGCCGCGCAAGAATTCCTGCGCGGGACCAAGATCGAAAAAGGAATGAAATTGTCATGAGCATGATGTCGATACGCGCGGCGACGCCGCGGGATCGCGAGGCCATCCGCCTCGTCGAGGAACACGCTTTCGGCCAGCAGGCGGAGGCCGGGCTGGTTGACGCGCTGGTTTCCGGCGGCGACGCCGTTGTCGAACTGGTGGCGGAAGAAGACGGGCAAGTGGTTGGCCACATCCTGTTTTCGCGGCTTTTCGCCCGCACCGGCGGCAAGGATTTCCCGGCGGTGGCACTGGCGCCGCTGGCGGTGGAGCCCTCCTTTCACGGCACCGGCATTGGCGGCGCGCTGATCCGCGAGGCTCACATCCGCCTGCGCGACGCCGGCGAGATGCTGGCCGTGGTGCTGGGCGACCCCACCTACTACGGCCGTTTCGGCTACAGCCACGCGCGCGCCGAAGGATTCGAGAGCGAGTACCAGGGCGAGGCGCTGCAGGCGCTGGCCTGGGGCGACGCTCCCGAAACCGGCCGGCTGGTCTACGCCTCGGCCTTCACCGCACTCGCCGCCTAGGCGAGTGCGTATAGCCGCCCGACATGCCGCGTTTTCGCCTCGACATCGAATATGACGGCAGCCTGTTTGCCGGCTGGCAGCACCAGGCGGACCAGCCTTCGGTGCAGCAGGCGATCGAGCAGGCGATCGAAAAATTCTGCGGCCAGCAGGTCCGCTTGCGCGCTGCCGGCCGTACCGATGCGGGCGTGCATGCGACGGCCCAGGTGGCGCATGTCGACCTGGCCAAGGCCTGGCCGGACGACAAGGTGCGCGACGCCGTCAACGCGCATCTGCAGGCCGCCGGCAACCGCATCGCGATCTTGAAAGCAACGACCGTCGTCGACGGCTTCGATGCCCGCTTCTCGGCTATCGGCCGTCACTATCTCTACCGCATCCTCAACCGGCGCGCGCCCTCGGCGCTGGAAAAGGGCAAGGTATGGTGGGTGCCGAAGCAGCTTGACGCCGCTGCCATGCACGAAGCAGCCAAAGTGCTGCTCGGGCGGCATGATTTCACCACCTTCCGTTCCACGCAATGCCAGGCCGAGAGCCCGGTGCGCACGCTCGACCGTCTTGACGTCAGCCGTTCGGGCGACATGATCGAAGTCAGAGCCTCGGCGCGTTCCTTCCTGCACAACCAGGTGCGCTCGATGGTCGGCTCGCTCAAGCGCGTCGGCGAAGGCGCATGGACGGCCGGCGATCTCAAGGCGGCGCTCGAGGCGCACGACCGCGCCGCCTGCGGCCAGGTGGCGCCGCCCGACGGGCTTTTTCTGATCGGCGTCGATTATCCCGGATAGAGTCCCGAAAGGCTCTGAGCTCCGGTGTCCGGAACCGTGATGCCAAGCAGCGCCTGCAGCCCGAACAGCACGATCAGCGAAGCGATGAACATGCCAACGAAGACAGCGGTCCCGATTGCGGCCCCCCTGCCGATGGTCGCGTTGGTCATGCGCCAGGTCAGCACCATCGACAGCGCGAACAACAGCAGCGACACAAGGCTGGAGATCTGGCTCGCCGAGGTCAGGAAAAGCCTGATCAGCGCGGACGGCAGCATCAGCCAGGCGGTGATGGCAGAAGCCCAGTTCGAGGCCACGACATAGTGCACGAAGCGGCCGCCGATGCCGGCGCGCGGCGCGACCAGAGCGAGTGCGACCAGAGGCAGCACCCAGGAACCGATATCGACTGTCGCCAGCCGCAACAGCATGCTGAAGCGGCCCGCGAAGGCATCGGGATCGCCGATCTCGTTGGCGATGCCGACCCAGCCGACGATCAATGCCGGCGCCGCGACGACGATGGCGAAAAAGGAATTCCAGAAACCATCGGCAGACAGGTCGAGCAGACGCAGGCCATCGGCCCTGCCGAGCATCAGTCGCCAGGCGCCGGTCAGCGAAACTTGGGTCTCGTCCGCCGAAAGCATGCTGCTCAGTCCTGTCCGAACCAGTCTTCGATGAAGCGCTGATAGATTTGCGTCAGCGTCTCGAGATCGGCAAGGGCGACGCGCTCGTCGACCATGTGCATGGTCTTGCCGACCAGGCCGAATTCGACAACCGGGCAATAGTCCTTGATGAAGCGCGCATCCGAGGTGCCGCCGGAGGTGGATAGCGCCGGTTCTCTGCCGACCACCGCCTTGACCGAGCCGCTCAACGTCTCGATCAGCCTGTCGTCGCGGGTCAGGAAGACATGGCTCGGCCGGTCGCGCCAGACGAGTTCGTAGTCGACCGGCATCTCCTTGCCGGGCCGATATTTCCTGCGGCCCGCCGCCTGGTCGAGACGGTTGTGGATTTCGGCCTGTATGGTCTCGGCGGTCCAGCTGTCATTGAAGCGGATGTTGAAGGTGGCGGTCGCCTTGGCTGGAATGACGTTGGTGGCCGGGTTGCCTACGTCGATGGATGTCACCTCCAGATTGGTCGGCTGGAAATCCTTCGTGCCCTCATCGAAGACGGGATGCAGCAAAGCATCGACCAGGCTCATCAGCCCGCGTACCGGATTGTCGGCAAGCAAGGGATAAGCGACATGGCCCTGGCGGCCATTGACGATGACGTCGCCCGACAGCGAGCCGCGCCGGCCGATTTTTATCATGTCGCCGAGCGCAGCCGGGTTGGTCGGCTCGCCGACGATCGATGCATCCCATTTCTCGCCCCTGGAAGCCGCCCATTCGAGCAGCTTCGTGGTACCGTTGATGGCCGGGCCTTCCTCGTCGCCGGTGATCAGCAGCGAGACCGAGCCCTTCGGGCCGCCATTCGTCTCGACATGGCGCGCTATCGCGGCGATGAAACAGGCGATGCCGCCCTTCATGTCGACCGCACCCCGGCCATACATCTCGCCATTGGCGATCTCGGCGCCGAAGGGCGGATGCGTCCAGGCGGCTTCGTCGCCGACCGGCACCACGTCGGTGTGTCCGGCGAACATCAGATGCGGGCCATTGCCTGAGCGCCTGGCATAAAGGTTTTCGATATCGGGCGTGCCGTCTTCCGAAAAAATCGGGCGATCGACGAGGAAGCCGAGCGGTTCCAGCATCGTCTGCAACGCGGTCAGCGCACCGCCTTCGGCCGGCGTCACGGAGGCGCAACGGATGAGGGCGGCGAGGTTTGCGGCGGGATCGGTCGGCAGCGTCATGGCAAAAGCGATAGTCGAAAGCTGAAGGCCTGTCACGGCCAGACGTAGGGGCCAGTCCTATGACCGGCGATACCGCCGACATTATGGTTTTCATGTCGTATAGTCGTGGGCCCGGTGCGGAGCGACTGGATGGCAAACGGGGACAAGAGAATCGTCATTGCCGGCGCCGGCAGCATCGGCTGCTATGCCGGCGGCTGCCTGGCGCTCGCCGGGCGCCAGGTGATTCTGCTTGCCCGGCCGCGCATCGAGGCGGCTCTGCGGCAAGGCGGATTGCGGGTCAGCGACCTTGAGGGCCGCGACCGGGGCCTCGAGCGGCAAGCGCTTGCCGTCACCACAGATCCAGCCGCCGCCTTGCCGCAGGCGGACGTGATCCTGGTCACCGTCAAGAGCGGCGCGACGCGGGAAATGGCTGCGCTCATCGCCGCACATGCCCCGCCGGACGCCGTGGTGGTGAGCCTGCAGAACGGCATCGACAATGCCGACAGGCTGCGCGCCGGTGTCGACGGGCGAACAGTGCTGGCGGGCATGGTGCCGTTCAATGTCGTGCAATCGGCCGACGGCGAATTGCCGCTTCGTGTCCACCGCGCCAGCGACGGCAAGGTCATGATCGAGGACAGCGATGCCGGTCTGATCAGCCTTCTCGGCGTCGAAGGGTTCCGGGTTGAAGTCCATGCCGACATGAAAGCCGTGCTGTGGGGCAAGCTTTTGATGAATTTGAACAATGCGCTGGTGGCGCTTTCGGGCCTGCCGCTGGCGAGCGAGCTTGCCGACCGGCGCTGGCGGCTGATCCTGGCAAGACAGATCGACGAGGCGCTCCAGGCCATGAAGGCGTCGGGCATCGAGCCGGCGCGGATCGCCGGCTTGCGGCCGGCGCTGTTGCCGATAGTGCTCCGCCTCCCCGATTGGCTATTCAGGCTGCTGGCGCGGCGGATGCTGGCCATCGACCCGGAGGCGCGTTCCTCCATGTGGGACGATCTGCAGCGCGGCCGGCCGACGGAGATCGGCGATTTGCAAGGCGCCGTTCTTCGCCTGGCGCAAGAAGCGGGCACGCCGGCGCCGACGGTCCGGCGGATCATCGCCCTGGTGCGTGAAGCGGAAGCGGCCGGCCGCGGATCGCCCGGTTTCGGCGCGGATCAGGTCGCCGCGCCTGAAGCGCGTCGCGTCTGAATGAATTCAGGCGACGCGGATCAGGCCTTCATTTTCATGCATACCGTCAGTAGCGTATCGCGATGATGGGCGCTCAGGGTTCGGCCGGTGCATTGGTGCGCTTGCCATAGCGGTTGGGTCCCGGCTTGCCCGGAAACAGGCAAAGCACGACGAAGGCGACGATCGAGACGACCGGCACGAACAGGATCAACGCCGCGATGCCGGGCTTGTCGAGGTCGTGCAGCCGCTTCACCGCCAGTGCGATGTTCGACCACAGCGAGGCGATGAAGGCGATGAAGAAGACGAACGACCACATGTTGCTCTCGGGCGAGCCTTCCGGCACCAGCGTGAAACGATAGAGCGGGAAGGCCTGGATGATGGCCACGAGCAGCCCACCAAGAAAATAGGCCGCGCGGCTGACGCGGCCCGATGTCTTGAAGAAAAGCCAAGTAAGGTTGGATCTGTCAGGCAAGCGGGTCCCGTCCATATTGATTGACACCCTGGGCGCCTTCGAGAACGCCGAGACCGATCAGCGTCCACCAGCCCGACTTGTCGCGGTCGTGCCAGCGTTTTGCATAGAGAGCAATCGCGAAATAGATCGACGCCAGCGCGACGAGCATGCCGATCCTGCCGCCGCCTGCGGTCGTGAAGCGCGTGCCGAGAATCGCATCGAGAATGAAGACAACAATACCGATGACGATGAATATACCGATGCCGGCCCAGAACTTGGCGCGATTGATGCGGCTGTCGAAGCTCGTCAGCAGATACTTCCAGTCCATGTCACCCCTCCATGTTGAACCGGCGCGACCGATCGTCGCGCCGGCGGAAGGTGCGCCCGCTTTCCAAAAAGATCAATCGCGCAGCAATTCGTTGATCGACGTTTTGGACCGGGTCCTGGCATCGACCCGCTTGACGATGACCGCGCAATAGAGACTTGGACCCGGCTCATTGTTCGGAAACGGCTTGCCAGGCAGCGAACCGGCTACGACGACGGAATTCGGCGGCACTTCGCCGTAGAAAATCTCGCCGGTGGCGCGGTCGACGATCTTGGTCGATTGGCCAATGAAGACGCCCATGCCGAGCACAGAGCCCTCGCGCACGATGCAGCCTTCGACCACTTCCGAGCGCGCGCCGATGAAGCAATTGTCCTCGATGATGGTGGGACCGGCCTGCATCGGCTCCAGCACGCCGCCGATGCCGACGCCGCCCGACAGGTGCACATTCTTGCCGATCTGGGCGCAGGAGCCCACCGAAGCCCAGGTATCGACCATGGTGCCCGAATCGACATAGGCGCCGACATTGACGAAGGACGGCATCAGCACGGCGCCCGGCGCGACATAGGCCGAGCGGCGCACGATCGACGACGGCACGGCGCGGAAACCGGCCTTCTCGAAATCGACGGCGCTCCAGCCGTCGAACTTCGACGGCACCTTGTCCCACCACACGGCCTGGCCGGGACCGCCCTTGATGATCTCCATCGGGTTCAGCCGGAAGGACAAAAGGACGGCTTTCTTCAGCCATTGGTTGACATGCCACTGGCCATCGGCCTGGCGCTCGGCAACGCGGGCGGTGCCGCGGTCGAGCAGATCGAGCGCCGACTGGATGGCGTCGCGTGTCTCGCCTCTGGTCGCCGTCGAAATCGCGTCACGTTCCTCGAAGGCCTTGTCGATGGTCTTTTCGAGGCTCGCCAGATCCGGCTTCGACATGAATTCGCTCCATTACCAGGCTGTTAAGGGGCTGAGCCTTAACCTGTTTTGAAAATCGCGCGGACCCTATGTGAAGGCAGAGTAGGGGTCAATCGCGACTGCGCCATGTGACGGCGCAAGTGAATGAAATGGACGGACCTGACATGACACCCATGGAAAAGGCGGGCTGGACGCCGCTGCCGCATTCGGACGAGGATCTGGAGCGGGCCAGGAGCGTGCCGGACACGCCGCAGACGCGCGCCGAGACCTACCGCCTGGCGTGGAACGATCCCGACTTCATGACGCGGCGCGAACTGCGCGCGGTCAGGCTGCAGCTCGAACTCCTGAAGCCGGAGATGATCCTGGCCGAGCGCGGTATCCGCTCGACCGTGGTCCTGTTCGGGGGCGCGCGGCTGCCTGAACCCGGCGGCGAGGCCTGGGCGGCCAAAAACGAGACGCAGAAGAAAAACCTCGAGGAAAACAGCAAATATTACGAGGAAGCGCGCAAATTCGCCCGCCTGTGCTCGCAGCAATCGGCCAGTTCATACTACCGCGAATATGTCGTGGTGACCGGCGGCGGGCCCGGCGTGATGGAAGCGGGCAATCGCGGCGCCGACGATGTCGGCGCGCCCTCGATCGGCCTTAACATCGTTCTGCCGCACGAGCAGGCGCCCAATGCCTATGTGACGCCGGAACTCTGTTTCAACTTCCACTATTTCGCCATCCGCAAGATGCATTTCGTCATGCGCGCGAAGGCCGTCGCGGTGTTTCCCGGCGGCTTCGGCACGATGGACGAATTCTTCGAGACGCTGACGCTGATCCAGACCGGGCGCATGGAGCGCGTGCCGGTGATCCTGTTCGGCAAATCCTTCTGGAAACGGGCGATCGATCTCGACTTCCTCGCCGAGCAAGGCACGATCAGTCCCGGCGACCAGGACATCATCGATTTCGTCGACACCGCCGACGAGGCCTGGGGCATCGTCAGCCGGTTCTATAAGTTAGGGGAGTAAGGGAGTAGGGCAGTAAGGCAGTATATCTAGAATCAAGGGCTGAGAGCGCCCCTCATCTTCCTACTGCCCTACTGCCCTACTGCCCTACTGCCCTACTGCCCTACTGCCTTATCCCCACGACTATCTCCGTCAGAAACCCGGCCAAATCGTCGGTGACGAAGTCGACATCATCTTCCTGCGCCGGATCGCGCTCCCAGATTTCGGAGAATGTCGGCTCGAAATTGCGCGGCACCACCAGGACCGTCGTCATGCCCAGTGACTTCGGCACGGACAGGTTGCGCGCGAGATCCTCGAACATCACCGCATTGTGGCCGGTGACGGCGTGAAGTTCGGCGAATTTCTCGTAGGTCTGGCGCGCCGGCTTGGGGTTGAGCCCGGCGGCGACGATATCGAAGATGTCGTCGAAATGATCAAGGATGCCAAGCTGGCGCGCAGTGCGCTCGGCATGCCTGCGGTCGCCGTTGGTGAAGATGAACTTGCGGCCGGGAAGCTGGCGAATGGCGGTGCCGAGGACGGGATCCGGCACCAGCCAGGAATAGTCGATGTCGTGGACCTTCTCGAGGAAATCGTCGGGGTCTATGCCATGACGCGTCATCAGCCCGTTCAGTGTCGTGCCATACTCCCGATAAAGTTCCTTTTGCAGCTTGCGCGCGTCCTCGCGAGGTAGCGACAGCAGTTCCCCGACATAGGCGGTCATCTTGACGTCGATCTGCGAGAACAGATTCGAATGATGCGGATAGAGCGTGTTGTCCAGGTCGAACACCCAGTCGGTGACATGGGCGAAGCGAGCGGGGTCGGGGTGTGTAGCCATGCGCCCCTTATGGCACGAAACGGACGATCTTGAAGGGGCTTTATCCACAACTTCTACGCGCCGAAAGTGGCAGAACAGTCTCACCGTTCAAATTTTAGGCATCCTGGAAAGGTGGCCTTCAGGGCTTGCTGGCACAGAGGCGGTCCAGTGGGAGCCAGCGATGAGCAGTATAATTCTGAAGTCCGCCACCATTGCTTTCGTCTCCGTCGCGGTTTCGCTCCTTCTGACCCTGATCATCGTCCCCGCCATGGGATTCCCGGTCAACCGCATGATCTGGCTGACCTCGACATTGTGTCCGCTGGTTCTTGCATGGGCGGCCTGCGCAAGCACGTTCTGGCACAGCGACAGGCTGAAGTCGGCGCATCGCGACCTTGCCCGCACGCACGCCCAGCTTGCCGCAGCGCATCGCCGGCTGGCGGAAAAGGCCAGCCGCGACGACATGACGGGCATGCTCAACCGGGAAAGCTTCTTTGCCGTGCTCAACGGCTCCCGGCACAAGCCCGATCGCGGCGCCTTGCTGATCATCGATGCCGACCATTTCAAGATGATCAATGACAGTTTCGGCCATCTGACCGGCGACGACGCGCTGCTCCTGATCGCCAGCGCCATCAAGCGCGGGGTGCGCGACGGCGACGTCCTCGGCCGCATCGGCGGCGAGGAGTTCGGCGCATTGCTGGTCGGAGCCACGGAACGGGAAGCCAAGCGCGTTGCCGAGCACATCCGCCGCGAGGTCGAGCTGATCCGCTTCCGGCCCGTGGACGAGCGGACCATTCCGCTGACCGTCAGCATCGGCGGAACCCTCTGCGACGAAAGCGCCAGCGTGTCGGAGCTGATGCGGGCCGCCGACCGGCGCCTCTACCAGGCCAAACATCGGGGACGCAACCTGGTGATCCTCGACACCGACATCTCCGAGGCGGCCTGAACGGGCTGATCCAGCATATCGGCTTGTTAAGGAGTCTCTAACCCTGTTTGCACTCGGCTGCGCATTGTTCCGGCTTGCAACCAGTTTTGGCACGCTTCTGGCTTCGATGATGAAGCATGTGCCGTTCAGGGAACATGCCTGGATGTTCAGGGAACATGCCTGGATAGAGACCCCGTCGAGAGACCTGTCATGAGTTTCCTTATCAAGAAGATATCGCGCCGAATGATCATGCAGACGCTGATCGCGGTGCCTGCCCTGTCGCTGTTCCGCAAATTGCCCGATGCGGGTTCTTCCGAAGCCGCCCCCGATGAGATCGTCGAGGTCAATGGCTGGATCCTGAAGCGGAGCGACCTGGCATGATCTTCGACAGTTATGAGGCGTTTCGCGCCGCGAATTTCACGCCCAGGGTCTGCGTTCTCGGCTCCGGCCCGGCCGGCACCACGATCGCCAGAAAGCTCGGCGCCGCCGGCATATCGGTCGTGGTGCTGGAGGCCGGCGGCAGGGAGTTCAGCGACACCTCGCAAGATTTCTACCGCGGCACCACGGTCGGCGATTTCTATTTCGATCTCGATATCACCCGGCTGCGGTTCATGGGCGGCAGCTCGAACCACTGGGCCGGCTGGTGCCGCGTGCTCGACAAACAGGATTTCGAGCCGAAGGCGTGGGTGCCGGACACGGGCTGGCCGATCCGGCGCAGCGACATCGAACCGTATCTGGGCGAAGTGCGCGACATCCTGGAACTGCCGGATTTCCGGCCGGACGCGCCGATCTCGGACGACATCCGCTGGGTGCAGCTGATCAAGAGCGGTGCGGTGCGCTTCGCTGAAAAATACGCCGACGAGCTCGACAAGAGCAGGAACATCGCTGTCGTGCTCAACACCTGCGCCGCCGAGCTTGCCGGCGACGGCAGACGCGTGACCGGCGCCAGGCTGTGGTCGCAGGGGCAGGATGCCGGCTTCTTTAGCGCCGATTATTTTATCGTCAGTACCGGGGGGCTGGAGAATTCGCGGCTGCTTTTATGGTCGAACCAGCGCTCCAATGGCGGCGTCGTGCCGAACGCGACGGCACTTGGCCGCTACTGGATGGAACACCCGACCTTCCAGGGCGGCAACGCCATCCTGTCCGACTATGGCGCATTCGAGGTCGATGCGGTGAACGAGGCCTTCTTCTCGCCGATGCCGGCCGCGATGGAGCGGCTGCGGATCATGAATTTCGGCATCAGGCTGATCGAGACGCCCTATCCCGGCGTCAAGGACCTGATCGCGGATCTCGCCTGTACGGCGCCCAACATGGCGGAGTGGCTATCGGGCAGGCTCAACCAGAACCTGCGCTGCGCGGCCCAGCTCTATGTCGCCTGGGAGCAGGCGCCGCTGGCCTCGAATCGGGTCGAGCTGTCGAAGACCGTGGTCGACCACGCCGGCGTGCCGCGCATCGAGCTGCACTGGAAGAAATCGGACCTGGAACGCCGCACGCTGCTCGAAGGGCTGAGGCTTTTCGGGACGACGCTAGCCCAGAAGAACCTGGGCCGGGTGCGTATAGCCGACTGGATTTCGAATGGCGGCGACTACCCGACGGACGAGGAGACGGCCGGTCACCATCACATGGGCGGCACGCGCATGGGCACCGATGTCGCCACAAGCGTCGTGGATGCCAATTGCAAGGTGCACGGCATGGACAATCTCTATGTCGGCGGCTCCTCGGTGTTCTGCACCTCGGGCCAATGCAACCCGACGACGACGATCACGGCGTTGGCCTGCCGGCTCGGCGAGCATCTCGGCAAGGTGGTCACCGCCTGATCGTTCCGCAGCCCCGCGAAATCACCTCATCCCGGCAAGGCCGCGTCACATAATGGCGCGGCCGCCGGAGCGGCTCAAAGGCCGTGGAGATGCGCACCAGCACGGCGGCGACGCAGCTTTCCGGAATTGCCCTATGCCCGCCGTTCCGACCTGCCGAAACGCCGTTCGAGATAGGCCTGGCCGAACTCCAGCGTGATCGACAGGATCCAGTAGATCATCGAGGCGGTGATCAGCATTTCGATATGGCGGAACTCCGTCTGGCCCATGGTGCGGGCGAGATACATGATCTCCCAGACGCCGACGACCGACACGAGGGATGAGTCCTTCAGCATGGCGATGAACTGGTTGCCGGTCGGCGGGATGATGACGCGCATGGCCTGCGGCAGGATGACCAGCCCCATGGTCTGGCCGGGGCTCAGTCCAAGCGCGGTGGCGCCTTCGCTCTGTCCGCGCGGAATGCTTTCGATGCCGGCGCGGAAGATCTCGGTCATGTAGGCGCCATAACACAGCGACAACGCCAGAATGCCGGCCGGCACCGCGCCGATCACGTAACCGACCTGCGGCAGGCCGAGATAGATGATGTAGATCTGCATCAGCAAAGGAAGGCCGCGGAACAACGAGGTGTAGAAAGTGGCCAGCCCGTACACAATGCCGTTTCCGGTCAGTTTGGCGATGGCGCCGACAAGTGCGATGGCTGTCGCGATCAGGATCGAGATCGCCGAAATGTAGAGCGTGGTGGTGACGCCCTGGGTGATCAGGAAGCCGATCTTCCTGGCGATGAAGGCAAGCGACAGGTCGAAGGAATAGAAGAACAGCATCAGGAGCACGAACAGTTCGATCCAGACGCCGACGATCTGCTGCCGCCGGGGCAAAAGCAGCAGCAGCTTGCAATTCACCAGCACAATGAGCGCGATCAGCACTGCGGAAACGGCGCGCGACAGGGCAGGGTTGGCCTGCAGCCAGCCGGATGCAACTGGAATCACCGAGCCGATCCAGCTTGACTTGATGCCCATCGCGTAAAGGCCGGCGGCCAACAGCGCCAGCACGAGCGCCGCCGCTGCGCGGCGGGTGATCCCCGGATAGAAGAGCATCAGCCTGCCGATCATGCCGTCACCTTGTCTTTCGTGGCGGCATGACGTTCTCGCCACCAGTCCTGCGCCTGCAATTTCCAGTAGGTGAGCTGCGCGGCCGCCAAGCCGGCGGCGCCGCCGGCCCAGCTCAATCCGAATGGCGCGAACTGCCGGTACCGGTCCGAAACGCCCAGAATGCCTTCCGCAACGACTTTTCCGGCGATCGCCGTGGTGTTGAGACCATGGCCGCCGAAAGCCGTGCAATACCAGACGCCCGGCTGCAATTCGCCGATCTGGGGCATCAGGTGACGGGCATAGGACATCAATCCGGACCAGGCCAGTTCGGTCTTGAGGTCCGCAAGCTGCGGATAGGTACCGACCATCTCGCGGCGCAATTCGCGCGCTAGCGCGTAGGCAGAAGCGGCGCGCGTGGTGATGCGCCCGCCCCACAAAAGGCGATTGCCGCCATCGACCAGCCGATAATAGTCGCCGGCCCGCCGGTTGTCGCCGACCGCGTCCGTGGTCGCAACGGCTTGCGCGATCAGGCGCGGCGCCGGCTCGGAAACCATCACATAGGTCGCGATGGGCAGGAAGGCGCGGTGGAGCTGGGTGAATACCGGGCCGGTGTAGCCGCCGGTAGCCAGCACGACGCGAGTTGCCCGAAGCGTGCCCTCTCGCGTGCGCAGCATCTTTTGCGGCCCCGACAGATCACATTGCACGACTTCGGAGCTCTCATGGATGCTGCCGCCAAGCCGCTCGATCTCATCGGCCACGGAACGCAGATAATTAAGCGGATGGATGTGAAAGGCTTTCGGGTCGCGCAGGCCCTGATAGTAGCGAGCCGATTTAAGCACCGAACGGACGTCTTCTCTGCGCAGATATTGAAGCTCGTATCCGTGGTCGCGCGCCGTCTGGTCGGCATAGGCCTTGAGCGCGTCGCCATCGTCGTAGCGCAGGACGCTGACCAGCCCGTCGCGCGGCGTGGCGGCCGATATGTCGAGCGCCTCGATGGTGTGACGCACGAATTCGACGCCCTCGATCGACAGCCGGTGCAGTTGCCGCGCGGCCTCCTTGCCGACGCGCGCGGCAATGGTGTCGCCGCCGGTGGCGAAGCCAGGCGTGACGAAGCCGCCATTGCGGCCGGAGGCGCCGAAACCGACGACCTGGGCCTCCAGCACGGCGACGCGCAGCCCGGAACGCGACAGTTGCAACGCCGTGGTCAGACCGGCCAGTCCTCCGCCGACGACGGCCACGTCACAGTGCGCCTCGCCGCGGAGCGGGGGCCTGATCTTCCGGTCGATCATGGTGCGGGCGTAATAGGTGTCCGGATAGGCCATCGGCGACTTTCAACTGCATCCCGCTCAGAGTCAGGAAAAGCGCGTAGCGCTTTTCCCTGGGGAATTGCGCAAGAACAAAAGGTTTAGAGAGGGGTGGCGATTGTTTCAAACGCTGAACCGCTCCAGCATCTGACGCGTGATGCCCGCCGGTCGCCGAGCGGCGGCCGGCGGGCAATCCAACGTCATTTGGCGCTGTAGTCCTTGCCGTACCATTTCGTGGTCAGCGCGGCGAGCGTGCCGTCCTTCTTCAGCTCGGCGATGATGCCCGAAACCTTTGCGGTCCAGTCGGGGTCGTTCTTCTCAGCGATGACCACGAGCGGTTCCCGGAAGGCATATTCCCCTTCGAGGATCTTCACGGGATAGCCGTTCTTGATGGCGTTCTGCGCCGTCTGCTCCGGAGCGATCACGGCATTCAGGCGGACGCCGTCGCCAAGCCGCAGGTCATCGAAGGGAAGCATGGAATCGGCGAAGGTGCGGATCTCGCCGGGCTCCAGCTTGTATTCGACGGGAGGCAGGCCGGGCGCGTCGATCTCAAGCTTGCGGCGGATGAAATCCTCCGAGGTGGTGGCCGTCTCGACGCCGATCACCTTGCCGTTGAGATCGGCGACCGACTTCGCGGTGCTGTCCTTGTGCACGACGTAGACATAGGGGCTGTAGTAATAGATGCCGACAAAATCGATCACCTTGGAACGGGCCTTGGTCGGCGTGACCGAGCCGACGCCGAGGTCGTAGCGCCCTTGCCAGCGGCCGCCGGTCAGGGTCGCCCAGTCGGGCGTCTCGAACGAGACCTCGACCCCCAGCCGTTTGCCGATCTCGCGCGAGACATCGATGTCGAAGCCGGCGAGCTCGTTGCTGTCATTGAGAAAGCTTTGCGGCGGCCAGGCGGCGTTGGTGGCGACGACCATCGCCTTCTTCGACGTGACGCGATCCAAAGTTTCTCCGGCCATGGCCGCCGTCGTGATCGCGAATGTCGCGACGGCAAGAATGGCGAAATCGAGCAGTTTTTTCAAAGTTATCCTCCCTTATGGATGCAGCTGAAATGACGGTACCTGCGTCGGGCACCAGTGGTTGTTTCGATCGGCCTCGTCCGCGACGTCTCCGCGGCGTACCGTGGCGTTCGGCTTGCGGATGCAAGTCCAACGCGGCTCGGTGTCGATTTGCGTCCATCGCAGCCGAAGCTGTTCCCCCTCATGGACTGGCGTTTGTGACAGTTGACACTCAGGTCGCGAAAAGCAGGGTTCCACCCGGCGAAATGCCGGATAATGGCAGCCATGCAGTCATTACGTGCCGTGAGGCGGCAAAATGCCGGATATTTGCGCCTTGCGCAGCCTGCACCGGCGGTTCCTGAGGATTGTCGCGGCGGTGGTTCAGCCGATAGGATCGCGCCGAGCGATTGGACGGGTTCCAGGGCGGATCGAAGGAGAGGATTGATTGTGGAATTGACCGAAAAAGATCGCCAGCTGCTCGCGCTGATGCAGAAGAACGCGCGTGAGCCGGTCGCATCACTGGCGCGTCAGCTCGGCGTATCCCGGACTGCCTTGCAGGAGCGCATACAAAAGCTCGAGGCGGGCGGGGTCATCGAAGGCTACGCGGTGCGGCTGACCAAGGAGGCGGCACAGAATTCCGTCCACTGTTTCACCTTCGCCGCCCTGAACAACAAGAGCTACCCTGACGTCTCCAGGAAGATCAAGGCGATGCCTTCGATCCAGGCGGTCTATGCCATAACCGGCGAGTGGGACCTGATCATCCATGTCGCGGCCGAGACGCTCGAGAAGCTGAACCGGGAAGTGAATGCGCTGAATGAAATCAGCGGCATCGTCAAAACCGCATCGCATGTGGTGATGGAGACGAAGTTCAATCGCAACATCTATGCCGCACTGTAGGAAGGGCGAGGTTTCGCTCGCCCCTGCCCATCCAAATCCGGCTACACAGTCGCCGGGTCGAGTGCGGGCTCGCCCATGCGGCGAGCGACGATCGCCCCGAAATCAGCGGTCTGGAATGTGTCGCGCAGCGCGTCGAAGGACGGCAGCACGAAATAGACGCGCTGGAACTTGTCGATTTCGTAGCCCGTGCGCATCACCGTTTCCAGGTCGAAAGGCGCATGGTGCGCATCCTTGCTTTCGACCGCGAACTGCAACTCCGTGAAGGATGACATCAGACCGGCGCCGAAGGCCTTCAGCGGATGACCACTCTCCTGCATGAGGCCGTATTCGGCCGTGTACCAGTAGAGCCGGCTGATCATTTCGTCGCCGCCGAGCGCGATGATGTCGCCGGCCTTCTGGCCATACATCTGCATGAAGTCGGCGAAGACCGGCTGCGACAGCACCGGCACATGGCCGAAGAAATCATGGAACATGTCGGGTTCGACGATGTAGTCGAGCTCCTGCTGCGTCCGCAGCCAGTTGGTGACGGGGAAACGGCGGCTGGCGAGATGGTCGAAGAAGGGCGCGGCCGGGATGAGCCCTGGCACGGCGACGATCTCCCAGCCAGTGAGCTTGCGCAACTTGGCACTGACTTCGTCGAAGTCCGGGATGCGGTCGAGCAGGCCGAGCTTGTCGACGCCGTCGAGATAGGAATGGTGGGCGAGCTTGCGCGTCAGTTTCGTCTGGCGGTCGCACAGCGTGCGCCACACCGCCTGTTCCTCGGCGCTGTAGTCATAGCCTTGCGCCACGGTGAAATCGGCACGGCAGACCGAGTAGTCGCCGCGCAACCCTTGAGCCGCGCAGTCGCGGGCATATTCGGCAACGCTCATTGTCGTCATGGTTTTCTCCTCGCCAATCTTGAATTTCCGGATGTGCCCGAAGTTAACCGGACTTGCGGAGGCAAATCGGTTTTGGTGATGGCCGGAATGAGGATTTTTGGATAACATCCACTCGGAATGTGCCATAGCGGAGTGAAAATGCCTCAATTCGACGATTTCGAGATCAAGATGCTCGATATCCTCCAGCGCGACGGACGCAAGCCGGTCTCCGAACTGGCGCAGGAGATCGGCCTGTCGACGACACCTTGCGCGCGGCGCTTCGAGGCGCTGCAGGAGGCCGGCATCATCAAGGGCTTTGCCGCCGTGCTCAGCCGCCGTGCCGTCGGCCTGACGGTCGAGGTGTTCATCCAGGTGCGGCTGGTCAGCCACAGCGACGGTTCGCCCGAGAGTTTCATCGCCGCGGTCCAGCGCATGGACGAGGTATCATCCTGCTGGACGATGACCGGCGACCACGACTTCCTGCTGCATGTCATGGTGCCGTCGGTCGACGAACTCAACGCCTTCGTCATGCACCGGCTGATGCGGCTCGACGGTGTGCGCGACGTCCACACGCAGCTCGTGCTGCAGAACATCAAGGGACCCGGCCACGTGCCGCTCGGACATCTGCGGCGGTGATGGCGCCGGCCAGCATGGGCGGACCACCCATGAAGAGGTCCCGCCATGAAGCTCGTTCTCCATGCGCTGGTATACGCAGATGGACGGCGACTCTGGTCCGCGAGTCTGGGGATTTCTGACGCGCGATGGCCGGATGAAAGATGGCCGATTTCCGGAGCGCGCCACAGGACGCGGAAGAGCAATCGACGGTGTTCGAACGGACGGCATGGAAACCTGCCGTGCTCGCGGCCATGCATTCGCACCGCGCCTGACTTTTTCACGCTGGCCGTTATCAGGCTGCGCGCTACTTCCTGGAAGCAGAGGGTGTCCGGCAGGAGGAAGCGATGGAGCTTGTCACCCATAAAAAGATGAAAGAGGGCCGGCTGATGCCTTGGGGAAAAGGCACCGTCGTCAGCGGCGCCAGGGGCTATGTCTTTCTCGCCGGCAATACGGGCACGGCCGAAGATTACGACCCGTCGACGGGCAAAGGTGGCGCCGTCGGGGACGCGGCGACGCAATGGCGCTCCATTTTGACGACCATCAAATCGGACCTGGAGGAGCTTGGCAGCTCGCTCGAGCATCTCGTCAAGATCACCCAATATGTCAAAGGACCATTTCCGGACGGCGGCGTTCTGAGTTCCCCCAATTTCCGGCTGGACGTCATGGACGAATTCTTCGCCGCGCACTGCCCGAAGCACTGCAGCTACAACAATCCGCCGCCATCGGAGGTAATCGGGGTTGCCGCACTTGCGCATCCCGATCTCGTCATCGAGATCGTGGCGATCGCCGCTCTACCGGACTAGCGTCCGGCGCGACAGCCCACAAATGTCAGGGCACGATCAGCGTGCCGGCGCCGTGCTCGGTGAACAGTTCAAGCAGCACCGAATGCGGCGTCTTGCCGTTGAGGATGACGACGCCTTCGACGCCGCGCTCGATCGCCTCGATGCAGGTCTCGACCTTCGGGATCATGCCGCCCGACACCGTGCCGTCCTTGATCAGCGCCTTGGCCTCGGCGACCGTCAGCTCGTCGATCAGCTTCTTGTCCTTGTCGAGCACGCCCGGCACATCGGTGAGGAACAGAAGACGCGAGGCCTTGCAGGCGCCGGCGATGGCGCCGGCGAAGGTATCGGCATTGATGTTGTAGGTGTGACCATCGCGGCCGGGCGCCACAGGTGCCAGCACCGGGATCATCTCGGAGCGCGCCAGAAGGTCGAGCAGCGTGCGGTCGACCTCGACCGGCTCGCCGACGAAGCCGAGATCGAGCACGCGCTCGATGTTGGAGTCCGGGTCGATCATGGTCTTGCGCGCCTTTTCGGCGAACACCATGTTGCCGTCCTTGCCGCACAGGCCGATCGCCCATTCGCCCTCGGCGTTGATGAGTGCGACGATCTCCTTGTTGATAGAGCCCGCCAGCACCATCTCGACGATCTCGACCGTCTTCTGGTCGGTGACGCGCAGGCCGCCCTCGAATTTGGATTCAATGCCCATCTTGTTGAGCATGGCGCCGATCTGCGGCCCGCCGCCATGGACGACGATCGGGTTGACGCCGGACTGTTTCAACAGCGCGATGTCGCGCGCGAAGGCTTTGCCGAGTTCGCTGTCGCCCATGGCGTGGCCGCCATATTTCACCACCACCGTCTTGTTCTCGTAGCGCTGCATGTAGGGCAGCGCCCGCGACAGCAGGGCGGCCTGCATTTCGGCGGTGGCGGCGATGTCCGTCATCGGCGTGGTTCCCTGGCTTTTGATTTCATGCCTGTCGTTGCCCCAAAACCGCTGCGCATTTTTGGCGACATGCATCAGGTAAAGACGGCGGCGTCTTAGCGGGAATTGACGCGGGCCGCAAACGGCTTTGCTGTCATATTCGGGCGGCTCACGACCTCGTCATCACTTAAGGCACCATAAGCGGCGCCCTGCGGCCAAGCCAACCGGAGATCTTCTCCATCTGCGCGGCCAGGGACAAAAGCGTCTCCTCGTCACCGGGGCGGCCCGCGGCCTGGACGCCGAGCGGCAGGCCGGCTTCGGTGACGTAAACAGGGAGCGCGATGGAAGGCTGGCCGCTGACATTCTGGATCGCCGGCCAGTGAGTGAACCACAGGCTCTTGTCCATCAACTGGCCGAACAGCGGTTCGATCCTGAGCAGCGCCGTGAGGCGAAGCTTGTCGAGCATATTCTCGATGAGCTCGTCGGCACCCTTCGGGTCCATCGCACCGCAAGCGAGCGGCGGGTGGGCGATAACAGGCATCAGCACGGCGTCGTAACGCGCCGTCTCCGCAATCAGTTGCCGCGAGGCGGCATGCAGCCGCTGCAAGCCGGCATAGGTCTCGCCGGCCGAGACCATTTCGCCCAGTCGGCCGAGCACCCGCGTCGCGCGCTCGATGTCGCCGGTGACGGTGCGGCCGACGCGCACCGCCTCGGCCCGCAACATGCCTGCGACAGCCGAGGCAACCGTTCTGCAGAAATCGGCGAAGAAGTCGCGACCGATGGAGGGCAAATCGATTTCCTCGACGCTGTGGCCGCCCTCGCGGGCGAGCGCCACCGCGGTATCGAGCGCTTTCAGCGTCTCGGCCGAAATCGGCAGGCCGAGCGGAGAGTTCCGGTACATTGCGAGCTTGAGCTTGCCGGGATCGCGCGCGGCAGCCGCGGCGAACGCACCCTTCGGCGGCGGCGCGACATAGGGTGCGAGCGGGTCGGGGCCATGGGTGAGGTCAAGCAGCAGGGCGCAATCGCGCACCGAGCGGGTGACGGCATGGTCGACCACCATGCCGTACCAGCTTTCGCTCACCAATGGCGACAGCGGGACGCGGCCGCGCGAGGTCTTGAGACCGACCAGCCCGGTGCAGGCAGAAGGCACGCGGATCGAGCCGCCGCCATCTGAGGCATGCGCCACCGGCACGACGCCGGCGGCGACCAGTGCCGCAGCGCCGCCGGACGAGCCGCCGCTGGTGTGGCCGGTGTTCCAGGGATTGCGGGTGATGCCGAAGGCTTTTGATTCGGTCATCAGCCGCAGCCCGTGTTCGGGCGATGTCGAGGTGACGATGGGTGTCAGTCCGGCGGCGAGATAGCGTTCGGTCAGCACCGAACTGACCTCGGGCATCCAGGCGGGGATGCGGCTGCCGCCATGCGACGGCACGCCCTTGATGGCGATGCCGAGATCCTTGATGGCGAAGGGCACGCCGGCCAGCGGTAGGGAACGATCGATGCCCTTCGCCCGGCTGCGCGCCGCATCGTAGAGTGTCTCGGCCGTGGCATTGATTTCAGGCCGGCTGGCCTCGGCGCGCGCGATCGCCGCGTCGACCAGTTCGACCGGCGAAACCTCGCCCTTGCGCACCAACGTGGCAAGGCCGGTGGCGTCTTCTTCCCACAGCACTCGTTCGACCGACATGCGCGCTCCCCCGATCCAGGCAAGGTAACCAGCGGCCAATCCGTTGGCAATCGAGCGATGGAACGAGTGCGGCGCGCTGCGGAAAGCTTTGGGTGTACGGAAATTTGCGCCGTTGCAAATACATCGCAATCCCCTAATTTGCCGACATGACGCCACAGGAGATCAGCAATCTGATTGTCCGGACTTCGATGAAGGACCGGGCTTCGTTCGATCTGCTGTACCGGCAGACCAGCGCGAAACTTTTCGGTGTTTGCCTTCGTGTATTGAAGGACCGGGGAGATGCCGAAGAGGCGCTTCAGGAGGTCTTCGTCAAGATATGGACGAAGGCGGACCGTTTCGCCGTCTCGGATCTAAGCCCGATTTCCTGGCTGGTGGCCATCGCGCGCAACCATGCGATCGATCGTATCAGGGCGCGGCGGGAACCTGCCGCCTACATCGATGCCGCGCTCGATGTGGCCGATCCGGCGCCGGGACCAGAGGCCATGACCGTGGCAGGTGGCGAGTCCGAGCGCATCCACCATTGTCTCGAGGAATTGGAAAAGGGACGGGCAGCGGCTGTCCGGGGCGCCTATCTGAACGGCGAGAGCTATGCCGAACTGGCGGAGCGTCACGGCGTGCCGCTGAACACGATGCGAACCTGGCTGCGACGCAGCCTGCTGAAGCTCAGAGAGTGTCTGGAAAGATGACGCTGGTGGACGACGACGGACCGGAACGTGGAGGCGACGACCTGTTCGCCGCCGAATACGTTCTTGGCGTCCTGACAGCGGAAGAACGCCAGATTGCGTCCCGCCGCATCGATGGCGACGCCGCATTCGCTCGGCTTGTCAATGCCTGGGAGGCCCATTTTTCGCCCTTGGCCGTCGCCTATCCCGGGACAGAACCTCCGATCAGGGTCAAGGAGGCGATCGATCGCCGGCTGTTCGCCTCGCAGCCTCGCGCCGGCCTATGGTCGAGCCTTGCCTTCTGGCGCGGCCTTGCCGCCGCCGCCATCGCGGCGCTGGCGATCTACATCGCCTTGCCTTTCATCAACCCGCCGCTCCAACAACCACAGCTTGTCGCCTCGCTGGCCGCCGAAGGCAGCGACGTCAGATACCTCGTCGTCTATGACGCGGCGCATCATGAAGTCGGCCTGTCGCACGTTTCCGGTGAGCGGGCCTCCGGCAAGGACTTCGAACTGTGGGTGATCGTGGGCAAGAACGCGCCGGTTTCGATGGGCGTCATCCCGGCCGGGAAGGCTGCGCATGTGACGGTTTCGCCGGCCGTGCAGCAGAAACTTGCGCAGGGCGCCGTGCTGGCGGTCAGCCTCGAGCCTTCAGGCGGTTCGCCGACCGGCCAGCCGACGGGACCGGTGGTCGCGGCAGGCGACCTGAAGGGCATCTGATGGCTCCCCGCCCGGACCGTCGCCTTACAAAATAGTGAAGTCTATTTTTGCATGGATAACCGCGGACCAAATTCCCGCAGTTGGATCAGCCTATCTACTGAAATCACCGGGCGTCATTCGGAATAAAAGAATTCTTTCATGGGAGCGAAACTAAGTTTTGCATGGCCCGTATCTCCTCGCGTTCCCAATGATGGGGAAAACAACCCGAGGAGACTTACATCATGCGTAAACTCGCCACCCTTTTGCTCGCCGGTACGATCGGCCTCTCAGCGCTCGGCACCATCGCCTATGCCGCCAATCCGATGGTCGGGGGCGCACCCATGTACGCCAAGAAGAACATCATCGAGAACGCCGTCAATTCGAAGGACCACACGACGCTGGTCGCTGCCGTCAAGGCAGCGGGCCTGGTCGACACGCTGCAGGGCGCCGGACCCTTTACTGTTTTCGCTCCCACCAACGAGGCCTTTGCAGCGCTTCCGGCCGGCACGGTCGAAACGCTGCTCAAGCCCGAGAACAAGGACAAGCTGACCAAGGTCCTGACGTGCCATGTGATCGCGGCGAAAGCGATGGCCGCCGACGTCGCCAAGATGGCCAAGGCCGATGGCGGCGCGCATGTGGTCAAGACCGCCGGCGGCTGCGAGCTGACGCTCAAGGCCGACAAGGGCAAGGTCACCGTCACGGACGAGAACGGTAACGTCGCCCATGTGACGATTGCCGACGTCAGGCAGTCCAATGGCGTCATCCACGTCATCGACAAGGTTCTTTTGCCGAAGATGTAACGAACGGCTCGCTGCCGGCGAACAGGCAGCAAGGCTCTCCTGCCGGTGCGCGGCTCCGCGTTGCGCCGGCAGGCGTCCGCTACGCACTGTGGCTCCAACCAGGAGGCTGGTGCGGGTAACGTTCGGCCCTCAACGGCTTTTGATTTTCAGCCGAGCGTTGAATGTGGCAAACAGACAGCAGGAGGATTGGCCATGAACCGTCGCGACTTTCTCTTGAGCGGCGCCGCCGCCATCGGCGTGGTGGCCGGCACGGCATCTCTGCTACGCATGGGCGGATCGCAGGATGCACGTGCGGCGGAGACCTTCGAAGTCACCAAAACCGATGCCGAATGGCGCGCGATCCTGTCTCCCGCGGCCTTCGACGTGCTGCGCAAGGAAGGCACCGAATATCCCGGCACCAGCCCATTGCTCAACGAGCACCGCAAGGGCGTCTTCGCCTGCGCCGGCTGCGACCTGCCGGTTTACTCCTCCGAGACGAAGTTCGATTCCGGCACCGGCTGGCCGAGTTTCTGGCAGGAGATCGCCAATGCCGTCGGCAAGACGCAGGACCGGTCGCTCGGCATGACTCGCACCGAGGTCCACTGCCGCCGCTGCGGCGGCCATCTGGGCCATGTCTTCGACGACGGCCCGCCGCCGACCGGGCTGCGTCACTGCATCAACGGCGTGGCGCTGAGCTTCAAGCCCGCCACAGCCTGAGACCATGCGGCCGCGATATGAAAAAACTCCGGGCTTGCGACCCGGAGTTTTTTAGCGGTCAGTCATTTCGGGCGTGGACTGGAGGAGCTTCCCGAAACGGCTGCCCGTGTTTCCTTGCTTCCAGCGCATTACCGGACGCAAATCGTTTCTCCGGTATTGCCCTGGTGTCAGTGCCCGCCGCCACCACCGCCGGCGGCCGCCGGTTTGCGGATCATCATGGTGAACAGGCCAAGCGTCGCGAACAGCACCGTCAGCATGTAGAACACGTCCATGAAGGACAGCAGCGCCGCCTGCTGCTGGACCATGCCCGACAATTTCGAGATCGCCGCGCTGGCCGCATCCAGGCCGGCGGTCTGCTCGAAATTGAGCGTCATGTTCTGAAGCTTCTGCTGCGCGGCCGCACTTCCCCACTGCACGTGCTCGGAGAGCCTTGCATAGTGGAAGGCGTTGCGGTCGATCAGCACCGTGTTGATCAAGGCGAGGCCGACGGCACCGCCGAGATTGCGGGTCAGGTTGAACAGGCCCGATGCATTCTTCAGCCGCTCGGGCGGCAGCGTGCCGAGCGCGATGTTGTTGATCGGCACCATGCACAGCATCATCGAACAGCCGCGCAGGATCTGCGGGATGAGCAGCTCGTAGAAATCCCAGTCGGCGGTCAGGTGCGTCATCCACCAGGTTCCGGTGGCAAAGCCGAAGAAGCCGATCATCATCATCAGCCGCGGGTCCATCTTGTTCGACAGGATGCCCGAGACCGGCGCGGTGAAGAACATCGCCAGGCCGCTGACGAACAGCGCCTCGCCGATCATCATGGAATCGTAGCCGCGGATGCGTCCGAGGAACACGGGGTAGAGATAGGTGAGACCGTAGAGGCCGATGCCGATGACGAAGGAGAACAGCGAGCCGAAGGCGAAGTTGATATTGCTGAACGCCTTGAGATCGACGATCGGCTCCTCGGCGGTGAACACCCGCCAGAAGAACAGCACCGCGCCGAAGGTCATGACGACGGCACAGATGAACACCGCCTGATCCTGCAGCCAATCATTGTTCGGGCCTTCCTCGAGCACATATTCCATGCAGCCGAGGAACGCCGCCATGCCGGCAAGGCCCCACCAGTCGAACTTCGAGAACAGCTTGAGGTTGGGCTTGTCGAAATCGATCAGCGACCAGGCCGCCGTCGTCACCAGGATGCCGGGCACGACATTGACGAGGAACAGCCAGTGCCAGGACATTGCGTGGCTGATATAGCCGCCGACGGTCGGGCCGATTGTCGGCGCCAGGGTGGCCACCAGGCCGATCATCGGCGACACGACGGCACGGCGCGACGGCGGGAAGATGGTGAAGGCGGCCGCGAAGACGCTGGGGATCATGCCGCCGCCGATAAAACCCTGGATGGCGCGGTAAACGATCATCTGGTCGATGTTGGTGGCGGTCGCGGCGAGCGCGCTTGCGGCGGTAAAACCCGCCGCCGAAATTGTGAACAGAACGCGCGTCGACAGCATCCGGCTGAGAAAGCCGGATAGGGGGATCATGACCACCTCGGCGATCAGATAGGCCGTCTGCACCCAGGGGATCTCGTCGGAACTGGCGCTCAGGCCAGCCTGGATCTCGGCCAGCGAGGCCGAGACGATCTGGATGTCCAGGATGGCCATGAACATGCCGAACACCATCGCCAGGAAGGCTATGACGCGCCGCGTCGAGATGGTGTCAGGCACAGCCGGCCTCGCCGGCAGCGCTCCTGCGGTCAGGGTTGCGGTAGCCATGGCGTTGCTCCCCGGAGCGCGCTCAGTTGATCGCGGCCGGCGCGGTGCGGCTGTCGACGGCGACAACGACGCTCAAGCCGGCGCGTAATCTGCCGCTCTTCAGCGCATCGGCCGGCACGTCGATGCGGACCGGGACGCGCTGCACCACTTTGGTGAAGTTGCCGGTGGCGTTTTCCGGCGGCAGCAGCGAGAACACGGCACCCGAGGCCGGCGCCAGCGAGGAGACAGTGCCCTCGATGGGCTCGCCGTCGATGGCATCGACCGAAATCCTGACCTTTTCGCCGGGCACCAGCCGGGCAAGCTGGGTCTCCTTGAAGTTGGCGACGATGTAGAGCTTGTTCATCGGCACGATGACGGCGAGCTTCTGGCCGGGGCTCACGAGGTCGCCCTGCTCGACGGAACGGTTGCCGACGACGCCGTCATAGGGCGCCTTGAGCACAGTGAAGGAAAGGTCGCGCGCGGCCTTGTCGCGGTTGAGCTGCAAGGATGCCAGCGTGCTTGCCGATTCAGCGCGCTGCGCCTCCAGCACGCCGATATTGGCTTGTGCTGCGGCGATCTGCGCGTCGGCGCCGACGAGAGCGGCGTTGGCCTGGTCGAGCGCCGTCTGGGCGTCGTCGAGTTGCGCCTGCGTACCGACATGGGTCTTGAGCAGTTGCGCGGCGCGCTGCTGGGCGCGCGCGGCATTGGCCGCCGCGGCCTGGTCGGCGGTCTTGGCGGCCTGCGCCTGCTGCAAGGAGGCCTGCGCCGCCTTGGTCTGCGCATCGATGCGATCGAGCATCCTGGCCAGCGTGGCGATCTGCGCCTCGGCCTGGGCGACCGCTATTTTGTAATCACCGTCATCGACCGTCAGCAGCGGATCGCCGGCCTTGACCTGCTGGTTCTCGCTGACCTTGACCTGATCGACATAGCCGGAGATCTTGGGCGAAATGAAAGCCATGTCGGCCTGGACATAGGCGTCGTCGGTCGAAATCATGAAACGGCCGGTGGTCCAGTAATCATAGCCGTACCAGGCGCCGGCGCCGAGCAGGGCGACGCCGATGATCGGCAGCAGGAAGGAGCGCACGGAACGCTTCTTCTTCGGCGGAGTTTCCGCCAGAGGCGGCGCGGCGACTGGCTGGACGGGAACTTCCGGTGCTTCCGTCGCCGGAGCAACCTTAGCGTTGGGGAAAGGACGGACTTCGGCGGTGGACGGCGCGTTCGAGGACATGACATCTCTCTAAGTTATAATACTGAACCGTTCGGTTCGATCCGGCCGTTGACATAGCGCCTAAAGAGGACCATATCAAGAGGCAATCGAACCGCTTGGTTCGAATTATTTTCGAGGTGTGACTTTAATGGCCGACACAACGCCCGACGTCGAAAACGACAATTGCGGCGACCTGCTGGACGGCTTGCGCCGCGGCCGCCCGGCAGCCGGACAGGATCCGGTCAAGCGCAGCCAGATCATCGATGGCGCCCGCCGGGTCTTTATCGACAAGGGCTTTGAGGCGGCCTCGATGAACGACATCACGCGGGAAGCCGGCGTGTCGAAAGGCACCATCTATGTCTACTTCGCCAACAAGGAAGAGCTGTTCGAGGCGCTGATCGAGGAAGAGCGCGGCACGATCTTCAAGAACATGTATGACGTGCTCGACCGTGCCGACGACCTGCGCGAGACGCTGGTGAAATTCGGCAAGGTCCTGTCCATGAAGATCACCTCGGCCAAGGTCATCCAGGCCCAGCGCACGGTGATCGGCGCCTCCGACAGGATACCCGACATGGGCGCGCGGTTTTACGAACGCGGCCCCAAACGCGGCCACGACAAGGTCGTGACCTTCCTCAATGCCGCCATCGACCGTGGCCTGCTCAAGATCGACGATGTCGACCTTGCCGCCTATCAGTTCACAGAACTCTGCCTGGCCGGTCTTTTCCGGCAGTGCATCTTCGCCTATCGCGCCAAGGCTCCGAACCAGGACGAAATCGACCATATCGTCAGGTCGGGCGTCGACATGTTCCTGAAGGCCTATGGCACCGAAATGCTTGCCGCGGAGGAAAGCCACAAGATGATCGCCCTGGAGGCGAAGGCTTAACCCGGCTTTTTGTGCCGCTAGCCGCCATTGGCCGCGAGCACGATCGCGGCGCGCAGCTCCTCCAGGCCCTCGGCCTTTTCCGATGACGTCGCCAGCACGAAAGGAAACGCCGCCGGTCGCTTCTTGATCTTGGCAAGCGTCTCCTCAATCAGCCGCGGCACGCTGGCGGCCTTGATCTTGTCGGTCTTGGTCAGCACGACCTGGTACGAAACCGCCGCCTTGTCGAGCAGCGACAGCACCTCGTCGTCCTTGGCCTTGATGCCGTGGCGGGCGTCGATCAGCACATAAACCCGCTTCAGCGTGACACGGCCCTTGAGATAGTCGAAGACCAGCTTCGTCCAATCGTCGACCTTTTCCTTGGGCGCGGTGGCATAGCCGTAGCCCGGCATGTCGACCAATGCCATTGGCGGCAGGTCGGCGCCCTCCCCCGAAAATCCGTCCGGCACGAAATAATTGAGTTCCTGCGTGCGCCCCGGCGTGTTGGAGGTGCGCGCCAGGCCCTTCTGGTTGACCAGAGCGTTGATCAGCGACGACTTGCCGACGTTGGAGCGGCCGGCAAAGGCGATTTCCGGCGGCCCTTCCGGCGGCAGGAACTTCATGGCGGGCACACCGCGGATGAAGATCCACCCGCGGGTAAACAGGTCCGTGCCGATCGTGGTGCTGTATTGAGCGTTCAAGCTGCTGTCTCCAGAAGAGAAATATCGGCGCCCCTGATGGCATCGAGGTTGCGGCTGATCTTGTCCACCGGCCAATCCCACCAAGCCACCGCCAGCAGCCGCCGGATCGTCCTGTCGTCGAAACGCATCTTGACGACCTTGGCCGCGTTGCCGGCGACGATGGCATAGGGACGCACGTCGTGCGTGACCACGGACTTCGCCGCGACGATGGCGCCATGGCCGATTTGCACCCCCGGCAGGATCACTGCCTCCATGCCGATCCAGACATCGTTGCCGACCACCGTGTCGCCGCGCACCTCCTTCGACCATGTGGCGGGGTCGAAACCCTTTTCCCAGCCATGGCCGAAAATGTTGAACGGATAGGTCGAAAAACCGGACATGGCGTGGTTGGCGCCGTTCATGATGAAGCGGGCACCTTCGGCGATGGCGCAGAACTTGCCGATGATCAGCCTGTCGCCGATGAAGGGATAGTGGTGCAGCACGCATTTCTCGGCGAATTTATCCGGCCCTTCCGGATCGTCATAATAGGTGAAGTCGCCGATCTCGATGTTGGGCGCGCTCACCAGCGCCTTGAGGAAGCCGACGCGCGTGTGCATCGGGATCGGGTGCTTGATGTCGGGATTGGGTCCGGTCATGGCGGTTCGTCCGGGAATTGGCTGGCGGACGCGTCCCGCGTCGGCGCACACCTCGTCAAAGTAGCGTAATCCGCCGTATAGCACCAATCGCCCCGGGAGCGAGTCTTCGATGGTGGACAAGCGCATTTGCCGGATCGGACGGTGCCGCGCGTTTGCAGTTTCGCCCATCGCGGGCGGACGTGGACCGATGCCGGCGCACAAGAAAAAACCCGGACGAGCCGGGTTTTTTGAATCGTGAGCCGGCGCCTCTATTCCGCTGGCGACGGTTTCTTGCGGAACAGCGCCAGCAGATTGTCCCACAGTTCGATCTTGGCGCCCTGGCGCTTCATGATCACGCCTTGCTGGAGGATCGACAGCGTGTTGTTCCAGGCCCAGTAGATGACCAGGCCTGCCGGGAACCCAGCCATCATGAAGGTGAAGATGACGGGCATCCAGGTGAAGATGGCTGCCTGCGTCGGATCCGGCGGCGTCGGGTTCATGCGCATCTGCAGGAACATGGTGACGCCCATGATCAGCGGCCAGACGCCGATCATCAGCATGTGGGGAAGCGTGATCGGGATCAGCCCGAACAGGTTGAAGATCGAGGTCGGATCGGGCGCGGCCAGATCCTGGATCCAGCCGAAGAACGGCGCATGGCGCATCTCGATGGTGATGTAGAGCACCTTGTAGAGCGAGAAGAAGACCGGGATCTGCAGCGCCACCGGCCAGCAGCCGGCGAGCGGATTGATCTTCTCGGTCTTGTACAGCTCCATCATCGCCTGCTGCTGCTTCATCTTGTCGTCCGCGTATTTCTCGCGGATCTCGAGCATCTTGGGCTGCACCTTCTTCATGTTCGCCATTGACGCGTAAGACTTGTTGGCGAGCGGGAAGAAGATGGCCTTGACGATGACGGTGGTGGCGAGGATCGCCAGGCCGAAATTGCCGAGGAATTTGTAGAGCGTGTCGATAAGCCAGAACATCGGCTTGGTGATGAAGTGGAACCAGCCCCAGTCGATCAGCAGGTCGAACCGCTTGATATGGCGGTCTTCGGCATAGGCATTGATCTTGGCGACTTCCTTGGCGCCGGCGAAGACCTCGGTCTCGACGGTTGCCGACTGGCCGGCCTCGACATTGATCGGGTCGGTGAGGAAGTCGGACTGGTAGCGGTGGCGGCCGTCCACGAAATAGCCGAAGCGCGGCTGAAACGGCTGCTTCTCGCTCGGAACCACCGTCACCGCCCAATATTTGTCGGTAATGCCAAGCCAGCCGTCCGTCGACTTGCCCGGCTTGACTTCCTTGTCCTTCTCGATGGACGCGTATTTGTGTTCCTGCAGGCCTTCCGCACCGGTGAAGCCGATCAGGCCTTCATGCAGCACGTAGGTGCTGGCGACTGCCGGCTTGTCGTAGCGCGTGACGCGGCCGTAATTCGACAGCGTAACCGGGGCCGAACCCGAATTGCGCACCTCGTCGGAAACGGTGAACATGTAGTCGCTGTCCACAGAGAAGGTGCGCTTGAAGGTCAGCCCCTTGTCACTGGTGTAAGTCAGCGTCACCGGCGTCGACGGGGTCAGCGTCGGATTGCCTTCGACGTTCCACACCGTATCCGCGCCCGGTACCGTACCCGTCTTGTCGTTGCCGACGAAGCCGATCTCGGCGAAGTAGCCGCTGGGCAACTCCGAAGGGTTGAGCAGTTCGATCTCGGGCGAATTCTTGTCGACGGTTTCGGTGTAGTGCTTGAGCTTGAGGTCGTCGAGACGGGCGCCGGTCAGGTTGATCGAGCCTTCGAGGCTCGGCGTATCGATCTTGACGCGCTTCGAAGCCGCCAGCGCCTGGTCGCGGCTGGCCGCGGTGACGGTGTCTCCGCCGGGCGCGTTGGGGATGGCACCGGGAGCGGTGCCGGCCGGTGCCGGCGTTGCCGCGCCCGGATTGGCTGTCTCTGCCGCCTTCTTCTGCTCTTCCACGCGCTGCTGCTCGACGCGCGCCGCCTCGCGCTGCTGTTCGACGCGCGGGTTCATGTAGAAGACCTGCCACAGGGTCAGGATCAGCACCGACAGCGCGATGGTGATGAAGAAGTTTCGGTTGTTTTCCATCGAGAGCCCTTGGCCTATCGTGTTCCGCGAAGTCGGCGGGAGAGTTCGGCCTTCAACTGGCCGAACGGGGCGCGGAGCGCATCATCGCGCCCGACGATGACATAATCATTGCCGGGCATCATGTCATCGGCCGCATGGGTGCGCACGGCCTCTTTCAGCCGCCGCCGGACGCGGTTACGCACGACCGCGTTGCCGACCTTCTTGGTGACGGTGTAGCCGACGCGCGGCGCGCCGCCGTCGCCGCGGTCGAGGACCTCGACGAGGAAAAACCGCCCGCGACGTTTTTCACCACGGCGGACGGCCAGGAATTCCGCGCGTTTCAGAAGCCGCTTGGGATTTTGTCCCACTGGCTTGCCGGTTGCGGGCAACGATCTTGTCTCGCTCAGGCGCTGAGCCGCTTGCGGCCGCGGTTGCGGCGAGCTGCGACGACGCCGCGACCACCCTTGGTGGCCATGCGGGCACGGAAACCGTGCCGGCGTTTGCGGACGAGTTTGGACGGTTGGTAGGTACGCTTCATTTGTTTTAATACCGCGGGGTGCGGCCCTTCTTGATTCTGTCACTCTGTAACAGGAGCTTTGCCGGGCCGGCTTTGGCGCGATCGAAACCGCGCCGGGACGAATGGCCCGAGCGTGAGCGGGCTTATAGAAAGAAGGGTTTTGGAAGTCAATCCGGTGCCGGGCCGGTGCCGGGCCGGTGCCGGGCCGGTGTCGCCGGGCCCGGGATGCGCACTTTCGGCGGCAATTATATCTCTCCGACCAAGGGGGAAATTGGCAAAAAAGCCGCAATCGCCTAATCTGGGCTGATCAAGCGATTGTGAAGACAGGACCGCATGAGCGAAACCACGCACGCCGAGGAAGGGACAGGACCAGCGCCAGCCGCCGTCCGCAGCGTACCCTTGTCGCGCGGCCTGTCGACAAAACTGCTGCTGTTGACCATCGTCTTCGTGCTTTTGGCCGAGGTGCTCATCTTCCTGCCCTGGATCGCCAGCTACCGGCTGGCCTGGCTCAAGGAGCGGCTGAGTACCGCCGCGGCCGTATCGATCGTGCTGGTGCAGGGCGAACCGACCTCGCTGTCGCGCACGGCGCAGAACGACGTGCTTATGGCGATCGGCGCCAAGGCGATCGCGGTGCGCGACGGCGGCGTGTCGCGGCTGCTTGTGGTGGCCGATATGCCGCCGCAGGTCGACGAGCACATCGACCTCGCCAGCGTCGGCATGGTCAAGGGCATGACCGGCGCGCTCGACACGCTGTTTTTCGGCGGCGACCGGATGCTGCGCGTCTTCGGGCCGGTCGGCGACAGCGACAAGGAGTTCGAGCTGATCATGCCGGACTACAGCCTGCGCAAGGCGATGCTTATCTATTCGCGCAACGTCGCCTTCGTCTCGCTGCTGATCTCGCTGTTCACGGCCATGCTGGTCTATGCCGCGATCGACCTGATCATGATCGGACCGATCCGCAACATGACGCGCTCCATGCTGTCCTTCTCGCAGGCCCCCGACGACCCCAGCCGGATCATTCATCCCGCCGCTCGCGCCGATGAGATCGGGGTGGCCGAGCGCGAGCTGTCGCAGATGCAGGAGCGGCTGCAGAAGATGCTGACCGAGCAGAAGCACCTGGCCGACCTCGGCCTCGCCGTGTCGAAGATCAACCACGACATGCGCAACATCCTGGCCTCGGCGCAGCTCATTTCGGACCGCCTGCGCCAGGTCAAGGATCCGACCGTGCAGGCCTTCGCGCCGAAGCTCCTGCGTGCGCTCGACCGTGCGGTCTCCTACTCGGAAGGCGTGCTTCATTACGGCCGTACGCAGGAGCCGCCGCCTTCGCGCCGGCGCGTGCGGCTGCGCCAGCTGGTCGAGGACGTGCACGGCCTGCTCGACATCGAGGAAGGCATCGAGTTCATCAACGCGGTCGAAAAGGCGTTCGAGGTGGACGCCGATTCCGACCAGTTGTTCCGCGTGCTCACCAATCTGTGCCGCAACGCCGTGCAGGCGATGGCGGCGGACACGGAGAGCGCCGTGGTGCGCCGGCTGGCGGTTTCGGCCGAGCGCATGGGCAGCGTCAGCCGCATCGTCGTGACCGACACCGGTCCCGGCCTGCCGCCGAAGGCGCGCGAGAACCTGTTCGCGGCGTTCCGCGGCTCTGCGCGCAGCGGCGGCACCGGGCTTGGCCTGGCGATCGCGCATGAACTGATCCGCGCGCATGGCGGCACGGTGGAGCTGGTCGAATCGATCGGCGGGCGCACCACCTTCGCCGTCACCATTCCCGACCAGCCGGTGCGGCTCGACCAGGCCCGCAACGGGCTGCGCCGCCCGGCCTGACAGGCTTGGGCGCTGTTTCGCCCGCAAACCGGTCCGGCCCCCCTTCGCCCTGAATGCCGCTTCGAACAACCCGATTTCCGGCCGGATCCAGCGGATGACGCATCGACGACAAAACTTTTGCCGGATCGGCTTGCTTTTCGCGAATTCAGTCGCTAGGGAACTGCACACATTCGCGGCCGGTCCTCAAGGATCGGATCGCGGGGTCATGGAAAGCATGACCTGATGCGCGCCCGTAGCTCAGCTGGATAGAGCACCAGACTACGAATCTGGGGGTCAGGAGTTCGAATCTCTTCGGGCGCGCCATTTTATCCTATTGAAATCAATAGACTTCCAGGCGTTTCGAGCGCGACGCCACTGGCTCGATTTTCGGAATTCAGCCGGTTTTGGCAAGACGGCGGCAGCCGGTGCCAAAATCGCACTATGGGCTAAAGTGCCCTACTTGGAACGGCACAGTCTCTGCCAAGCATTCGAATTTGCTGAGTCTCCTGGCGGTGCACCGTGACAGACTCACATTCCGGGGCCGCGCAGGCGTACTCGGGATTTGAAATCATTGTAATTCTTCTTTCCGATCTTTCAGTGCGCGCCACCCGCCTCGACATGGCCCGGGTTGCGCAACAGCAGCGTGGCGAAGAACGCGACGACAAGGGCTGCTCCGAGCAGATAGAACGCGTCGCTGAAAGCCATGATGAAAGCCTGCTTGCGCACCATCTGTCCGATGGCGATGACGGCCTTGTGCATCGCGGCTGCGCGATCGCCGGCGCCATGCGCCAGGAAGTACCGGGTCAGATGCTCGATGCGCGCGCGAGTGCTCTCTTCGAACAGCGACACCGACCGCACCAGCACGTTGGAGTGGAACTGCTCGCGCTTGGTCAGAAAAGTCTGCAGCATGGCGATGCCGACGGCGCCGCCGAGATTCCGGATCATGTTGAACAATGCGGAGGCGGAGCCGGCGTTCTCCTGTTCGATGCCGGCCGTAGCGACCGCAGCCAGGGGTACCATGACCAGGGCCTGACCGACGGCACGGACGACATTCGGCCAAAAGAACTGCTCCGACGCGTAGGTCGCCGTCATTTCGATGTTCATGAAATTGCTCGCCGCGAACAGCGCAAAGCCGAAGGCGACGATAATGCGCATGTCGAAACGCTTCATCAACTGCGGCACCAGCGGGATCAGCACCAGTTGCGGCAGGCCTGTCCAGGCCAGCACCATGCCGATCTGCTGGGCGTTGTAGCCCTGGATGCGCGCGAGATAGACGGGCAGGATGAACACCGCCCCGTAGAGCGCAATTCCGAGCAGGAAGCTGGCCAGGATGGAGAAACCGAAATTCCAGCGGGCGAACAGTCTGAGGTTAAGCAAGGGCCTTTCGCTTCTCAACTCGATCCACAGGAAAAGCGATAGGCTGACGAGGGCGATCAAGGACAGCCGCACGATGAACGGCGAGCCGAACCAATCGTCCTTGTTGCCCTCCTCGAGCACGGTCTGCAAGGTGCCGAGCCCGATCGCCATGGTGATGATCCCGGCCCAGTCGCCCTGGCGCAGCAGCGAAAGCTGCATCGGCGCCCTTTCGAGGGACATCCACAGCATGCCGACCATCAGCGCGCCGGGGACCAAGTTGACATAGAAGATGAACTGCCAGCCCCAGTTCTCGGTGAGATAGCCACCGATTGTCGGTCCGATGGCCGGTGCGAAGGTCGCCGACAGCGCGAACAGGGCGAATCCGATCGGCTGCTTCGCCTTGGGCAGGAGGGTTATGGTGATGGTGAAGGCGACCGGGATCAGCACGCCGCCGCAAAAGCCCTGCAAAGCACGCAGAACAATCATCTGCTGAAGGTTTTGCGCGAAGGCGCAGGCAACCGAGAAGGCGAGAAACAGGATTGCATTGGCCAGAAGATAAAGGCGGATGGAAAAGACCCGCGACAGCCAGCCAGTGAGAGGAATGACGACGATCTCGGCCACCAGGTAGGCGGTCGATATCCAGCCGCCGTCATCGATGCCGGCGCCGATGGCGCCCTGAATGTCGGCGAGGGATGCGTTGACGATCTGGATGTTGAGGACCGCCATGAAGGCGCCGAGCGTCGAGCCAATGACGGCGATCCAGGTCTTGAGCGAGGCGGAAGAGGCATCGGTGGGCGCCAAGCTCGATGCTTTGGCTGCCGCCGGCGCAGGCGTGGGGTTGGTGGTGAAGATCGCGGGCACGGCTGAATTCCCTGTTTGACGAAGAGTGCGTGAGACACTGGCGTGGCTGCCACCATGCGAGGTCCCGGAGAACCTCGCGCAGCCGCTACGAGTTACCAGCCGGCGATGATCCGGCGGCCGCTGTCCGGTTCACCCCGTTCGGCCAGGATGGTTGCCTTCGTGTCGATCGTCGGTTCCGCCGACATGCCGGCGCGCAGCTTGCCGGCGAGCCTGCCGTCGTTGATCGCGATCTTCACCGGGATGCGCTGCACGATCTTGGTGAAATTGCCGGTGGCGTTATCGGGGGGCAGCAGCGCGAACTCGAGACCGCTGGCCGGCGACACACTGTCGACGCGGCCCTTGAGTGCCACGCCGGGAAAGCCGTCGACCGCGATCTCGACCGGCTGTCCGCTCTGCACATGGGTAAGCTGTGTCTCCTTGAAATTGGCCACGACATAGACCGCATTCAGCGGCACCACCGCCATGAGCAGCGTGCCGGCCTGCACATACTGGCCGACGCGAAGCGAACGGGCCCCGACGGTGCCGTCGACGGGCGCTGTGATCGTGGTGTAGGAGAGATTGAGTTTCGCCTGACGCAGGGCGGCCTGGCTGCTGTCGCGCTCGGCCTCCGCCTTGCCGCGCTCAGTCGTGAGCACGTCGATCGCTTTGCGGGCAGCAACCAGTGCGGCGCGATCCCGCCGCAGTTGGGCTTCGTTTTCGCCAAGGGAGGCCGCGGCTTGCTGGGCGCGTTGGCTGGTGCCGTAGCCGCTTTTCAGCAGGGTTTTATAGCGGTCACCCTCCTGCTGCGCGAATTTGAGCTTCGCCTCGGTTGCGGCGACGTTGGCCTTTTGCTGTTCGACCACCGAATGCTGCAGGCCGATCTGGGCGTCGAGGTTATGCAGCGTCGCTTCGGCTGCTTCGACATTGGCTTGCGCTTGGTCGAGCGCGGTCCTGAAGTCGCGGTCGTCGATGCGGGCCAGAACCTGGCCCGCCTTGACGGGAGTGTTGTCATCGACCAGCACCTCGGCGATGTGGCCCGAGATCTTCGGCGCGACAGTCGTATAGTCGGCCTTGACATAGGCATCGTCGGTCGATTGCAGATACTGCCCGACCGTCCAATAGTCATAGCCGTAGAGCGCAGCCGCGGTCAGGCCGACCACCAGACCCAACCCGACAACGGTGCGCTTGATCATCGTCTTGCGGGCCCGCAGCGCGGGCTTCACCTCAACCGGGTATTCCAAGGTGGCGGGTTTGACGCTTACGTTCATCGTAATCTCCTCTCACGGTCGGGCCGAGTGGCCGATTGGTGCAAGGACGATGCAACGGCAATCTTGATGTGATAATCGAGGAAAGAACAGAAGGATCATCCATTAAGAGCGGATAATCGAAATGGACAGGCTCACGAGCTTGACGGTGTTTGGCCGCGTTGTGGAATGCGGCGGCTTTTCCGCGGCAGCCCGACGCCTCAACATGTCGACGACCATGGTCAGCAACCACGTCCAGGCGCTGGAGGACAGGCTCGGCGTCCGGCTTCTCAACCGCACCACCCGCAAGGTGAGCCTGACCGAGATCGGCCAGGCTTACTACCAGCGTTCCTCACAAATCCTCGCCGATCTGGAGGAGGCGGACCGCGTCGCGGGAGCACTTCAGGCGACGCCGCAAGGCACGCTTCGCCTTCATTCCAGCATGAGCGTCATCCGTTTTCTGGCGCCGATCGTTTCCGAATTCGTCAACCTTTATCCGGCTGTTTCGGTCGATCTCACCGTCGGCGAAAGAATGGTCGACATGGTGGAGGAGGGCTTCGACCTTGACGTGCGTTCGCTGCCGCTTCCCGATTCAAGCCTGATCGTCCGGCGGCTGACCTCATGGCGCAACATCGTCTGCGGTTCGCCCGGCTATTTCGAACGCCATGGAACACCGCGTCGGCCCGATGACCTCGCACGCCACAATTGCATGCGCCATGCGTCATATCCTTTCGGTAACGAGTGGCGTTTCGAGGACCCCGACGGCGAGCCCGTTTCCGTCCGCGTCGATGGCAACTTATTGACCAACAGCCAGGAGACGCTCAGACGCCTTGCTCTCGACGGCCGCGGTCTGTTCATACCGCCGCCCTTCCTCGTGGCCGACGACCTGAGCGCCGGGCGCCTTGTCCGGGTGCTGGAGGAATATTCAGGAGTCGAGTTCGCGATCAACGCGTTCTATCCGCATCGTCACCATGTCTCGGCCAAGGTGAGGACTTTCATCGATCTGTTGGCCGAGCGCTTTGCCGAACACCGCAGGTGGATGGAATTGAAGTACTGAACGACGGTTACACCGTCCGCCGCCGGAAAGTCGGCGGGCTGATGTGCCTTCTGATCTCTGGCCGGCCACATGCCGGCAAGGGCCGGAGCGATTGCCAGCACCGACATGGCAAAATCCTCGATCCGGGAGGGGTCAGCGCTGAGGCAGCGCGCCCGCTCATGATCCTATTATCCGCTCTTGGCGGATGATCCTTCCCAATCTTCGATGATTATCATGAGTGGGCCCAAGATGCATCGTCTTGGCGAACAGGCAAGGACCTGTTCTTGAACCCAAGTCCAGAACTCAACCTTAGGAGATTTCCATGAAAAAGATCGCTCTTGCCACCGCCGCGTTCCTGGCCATCACTGGCGCCGCACTCGCCGAGAACCCGAATGTCGGCGGTTCCGACATCAATGCGATTGCCCGGGAACAGCTCGACAACACCCACACGTCCTCGATCGCGCATAGTGCAGCCTACGAACTGCTCAATGCGGGCTCCAATGCGGCCATCGCGCAGGATCAGGCGGTCGAGCGTCGCCGGGACCTTTTCGGCAACCGTTAGACACCGGCTCCGGCCGCCGAACCCCCAAAGCAGCGGGCTCATTCGCCGCCTTCGCCTCGGGGTTCGACCGGTCGCGAAAAAAGGAGAAATGCGATGGACGCAGTCGTCAACGGCGCCGCCTTGGAGCGGGCCGAAACAAGGAGTGCACCGCAGCGGCGTGGAGTCGAGGCTCTACAGATTCTGATGGCGCGCGTCGCGGCGATCTTGGTCTGGGTCGAAGCCGGTATGGAAAGGCGCCGGAGCCGCCGCATGCTGATGGAACTCACGGACTCGCAATTGCAAGACATCGGTCTTTCTCGCGCCGACGTTGCCGGCCGAGACTGGAAAACCGATCGTTTCCGCCCTGTTCCAGCCGATGGTCGCTAAATAACCATGACAGGCATCAAGCACCCACCGGGACAAACCGGAAAGCCTTACCTTCATCAACAGGAGAAAGAACATGCAGTTCATGGTCTTGACACGTCGGCGGACGGAAAGCTTCAACGACGCGGACTACACGCCCGAGAGACTGGAAGCCGAAGCCGAAGGCGTTCGCCGACTTTTCATGGCGAGCACCGTGCGACAAATCTGGAACCGCGGCGACATGGGCGGCGCTTGTCTTCTCATGGAGGCCGAAACGGAGGAAGAGGTTCGCTCGGTGCTCAATGCCCTTCCGCTGTTCAAAAGCGGCATGCAGGAAACGGCCTCCATTGTTCCGCTACGGCCATATAGAGGCTTTGGGCCGCGGCAATAGAAGATGTCAGAAGGCATGCATGGCATATGGGACCTCGGCCAAGCGATCCCTGGCTCCGCAGAGCTTCATTCCCCGCGCGTGCCTGGGAAAAGAACCGTCAGTCTTTGCTCGGCCGCCGCCCAAGCCCGCAGGTGGTAGCTGCGCAGCACGAACACGCTTGCAGCGAAGGCGAGCATCCCGGCTGTCACACCGAGAGCCATTCCGGCGCCGGCTGCCGCTGTGGCGGCTATGCCCGTAAAGACACCTGCGATGGCGCTGCTGATCACGCTCACCATTCCGGCCGTGGTCATGAAATACTGCAACGGCGATGGGCTGAGCCCCTTGTCCACGAGCACCGCCGAGCGATCGTCATGCGTGGAATGAACGAGGTAGCTTTGCATGGCGGGCGCGACTTCGACGTAGTAGTGCCGGATCCGCGCCATTCCACGGGCGTGCACCATGTCCTCGATGGCGACCTGCACGGCGCGGACGAAGGTGACCAGGCCGATGAAGAAAACGCAGGGCAGCAAGATCAGGCTGAACAGCACGAACGGCGTACCCATTTTCGTGACCTGCGCGACGAATGACAGCGCGATCGCCGCGCTTGAGACTGACGTGAGGAACAGATTGGCGCGCTGATTCGCCTCCTGAATCGTGGCTGCGCGGGCGGTCTGCAACACGAAGTGCTCGGTCGTCATGCACTGCAGAGTTACCTGCGCGTCGTTGCCTTCTTCCGCCATCCCATCGTCCTCCGGTCGGCTCGACCACAGCGCCGCCGAAATCGCTCAGGATCGGCAAGCCGCCTTCAGTCGCGCATATGCGGGCCTGGCGGCCTTCCATAGCCGCCCATGGAGCCACGCCGGCCCGAGAGGCTGGGTCATTCCACGCGCTCGAACACATCCAGGCTGGTCCCGAAGGCGCGCCATGCCCCAACTCTGACCATCCTGGCAGGCGCCCCTTCCGCCGATGCGGTAAGGGTCTGCCCTGCAACGGTATGCCAAAGCATCTCGAGCTTACTTTCCCTCAGAATACCGGTGTAGCTGACGGCCGCAGGCCCGGCCTTGCCCTGTCCCGCAGCCGTGAAGCCGATTACGTCGCCACTAGCAGCGCCATGGATCGGAAGTTCCTGACCAAAGAAACTGCTGTCTTCCAACGCGGTCCTGAACGTGCCGCGGATGACGCCTTCCGCGTCGTGCTCGATGATGACGGTCGAGCCGTATTGGTTTCGCCAAGTCCCGATCCAATCTGGCATGGTGCACTCCACGAGCGGTTCGGGATCAACGTGCAGGGCCCGCACGTGTTCCGAGGCTGCCTGCGCCGCTCGGCGTCTAGGCAAACCTCTGGGCAACCGTCGCCGGGCCAAGTGCGGCGCTGATGCCGCAACAGCGCCAATTCCGGCTCCGCGTCAGTTGACGTCGATGACGACCATCAGCCCGCCGCCACCCTTTTGCTCGACATTGTTGTTCGTCGTGTGGTGCGGAATGTGGCAGTGGATGAGCCATTTGCCGGGTCGCCGCGCCGTCCAGACGACATCATAGCGCTGGCCCGGACCGACATTGATGGTGTCGGCGAGGAAGCGGGCCGAAGGGGGAATGGTCTCGCCGTCGCGTGCGACGACCTCGAATGGTCCGCCATGAATGTGCATCGGATGGATGAAGCCGTTGTTGGTGCCGATGAAGCGAACCTTCAGGGTCTCGCCGACCTTCATGCGGATCGTCTCGGTGGAGGGATAGGCCTTGCCGTTGATGGTGAAGAAGTTCGGCATGCCGCCGTCCATCGGCATCGAGGGATAGGTCAGCCCCTCTCGCACCAGCCATTCCTGCAACTCGATGACGTAGTCATGGTCGGCGGCGACCTCATCGGCGGGGTTGGCGGGATCGATGATCAGGGCGCCATAGAGGCCGAGTGCCTGGGTGCGGTCGGGCTTGGCGTGCGGATGGTAGAAATAGGTGCCGTGCTGGGTGGCCGTGAATTCGTAAGAATAGGTCTGCCCCGGCTCGATCGGGGCCTGCGTGATCTCGGCCGGCCCGTCCATCTGGTTGGGCAGGATCAGGCCATGCCAGTGCACGGTCGTTTCCTCAGGCAGATCGTTTGTCACGTTGACCCTGATGCGGTCACCCTGCCGGATGTGGATGCGCGGGCCGGGAATCTGGCCGTTATAGGCATAGGCATCGACCGCGACGTCCGGCAGGATCTGCCAGCGGATCACCGAGGGCCTCAGCTCGAACACCTTCACGCCGTTCTCCATTCGGAACGGCAGATCCTGGTCGCCCTTGGTGGCGAGGTCGTATAAAGCGGTGACGAGGCGCGGATCGGCCGCCGCCATGTCGCGCATGGCGTCGGCCGGGGTGTCACGGTCCATGATCATGCCCTGCGGCATGATCACCCCGCCGACGTCGCGGGCCGAAAGCCTGAGGTTCAGCCAGTTCGCCGGAGCGGCCATGCCAACACCAAGCGCAATCAGCGACACCACGCCGAGCGCGGCGATCTGCGGCGTGGTCGCGTCCGACCGCGTCTGATGGCCGCCCTTGCTTTTGTGGGAACCCGTGTCGTGGCCATGCTCGCGATGACCATGGCCACCGGCCTGCCGCATTTGCGTCTGCGCATGCTGCCTTCTGGCAGCGGGCTCCTGGTTGTCTTTCCCGGCCTCCGGCGGGCGCTCGGTCATCAGGCCGTGCTTCAACTCGCGCGCAACCAGCCAGACATTGGCGGGGTAGGCAAGCGCGAAACCGGCGATGACGCCGAGCGACATCACGCCCCAGAACAGCAGCTCGGCCGGCTCCATGGCGCGCATGTCGCGGCCCATCATCAGGAAGCTCATGACCGGCGCCATGCCGGCCATCATGAAGTTCATCGAAATGAACTCGGGCAGGAAGCTCTTGCGCACGTTTTCCCAATAGCTGCCGCCCATCATCGATTTCATGAACAGCGACTGGAAGATGAAAAGGCCGAACGCGAAGCCGGCGAGATATTCGACGATGAGATCGAGCCACATCGGCAGGCCGAGCGTGGCGGTGACGACCGCGGCAAGGATGATGCCCGTCGCATCGCCGGCGACACAGTGGATGGTCGAGCCGACGCCCTGCTTCCAGAGCGGACTGGTGAAGGCTTCATGCTCGCCCGGGCGCGGCTCCTTGTCGGCGAGCACGTAAAGCAGCAGCCCGAGCGGGCCCATATAGAGCGTCACCAGGATGAAGCCCCATTTCATCACCACCGGCTCAGGATTGTTGCGGTACTGGTCAACGCCGACATAGAGCGTCGAGGCCAGGGCGAGCACGAACCAGGCGACCAGAAAATAGTCGATCGGTTGGATAAGCATGGATTCGGCCTCTTTGCGTCGTCAGATAAAACGGCAGGTTGTGCCCTCCTGCGGATGAACGCGGTCGTGGCGGATACGATCCCGTCTGTTCCTCTCATACGCCGACGGCTCGATCCCGCTTGACCTTCCAGCTACTGGAACCTCTAGGGTCGGAGCGAGGTCTTCCGGCGAGGCCTTTCCATCGGGCGCAAGGAGCAAAAAATGCATCGACGCGGTTTTCTGGCGGCAGGCCTGGCGACGGTTCTGGCGAGCCCGCGCGCACTGGCGCAGACGAAGATGGACGACATGTCGATGCCCGGCATGGATATGGGCGGCCATGCCGGCCACGACATGGCCGCGATGAGGCAAGACGCTGTTACCCTGCCCGACGGCCAGGCGTTGCGCGACCTGCCGCTGCTTGCCAACGAAACTGATCGGCCAGGCCTGTTCAAGGCGAGGCTGGCGGCGGAGCCGGCCGTCGCGAGGTTCGCCGAGAGGCTCGACACGCCGATCCTCGCCTATAACTGTGTGAGCCCGGGCCCGCTGATCGAAGCCTTCGAGGGCGACCGCGTGGAGATCACCTTCGCCAACCGCTGCCATTCCAGGTTCCGGCAAAGGGTGAAATGAGAATGGCTGCGACCGCGCCGGCGCGCCCTTTTTTGCAAGACAATCAACCAGCAGGCCGCCAATTGACGAACAGTGTCGCACCGTTGTCTGTTAGCAGGCGACGCCTCCTGGCGCTCACGGGGGAACCTTTCCCGCGCGTGGGGGTTTGGCCGGACGACGCCCGCTGACGGACAAGGTCACGCCGGAGATTCAGGATCATTTCATCCAGCGAAAGAGCCGGATCAGGAAAGCTGTTCGACGGGCGCACGCATCGGATCGCTTCGGCGCTGGAGCAGCTTGGGATCGACTCGAAGCTGAACGAGACAGACGGCGCCGCCGTCGTTCATGAACTGCCGGTCGAGTTCATGGCCAACGTGGCTGGACTGCGTGCAAACGTTAAAGGGACCTACTCGAATGCGGTGCCTCGTCACAGCTATGGCGCTGACCTTTGCCGCGCTCTGCGCCCCCGCACCCGCGCAAGAACAGCAGCACGCAACCTCTGTTGAAACGCAGCAAACCGGCCTGCCACCCGGCTTTGAGGCGCAATTCCAGCACCGCTATATCGACGCGAACGGTACCCGGCTCCACTATGTCATCGGCGGCGGCGCCACCGGCCCGCTCGTGGTACTGCTGCACGGTTGGCCGCAGACCTGGTATACATGGCGGAATGTGATGCCGTCGCTGGCGAAGGCCGGCTACCGCGTCGTCGCCGTCGACTATCGCGGTGCGGGAGAATCCGACAAGCCACTCGCCGGGTATGACAAAGCGACTATGGCCGCCGATATTCGCGCCCTTGTCCACGGGCTCGGCGCGACCAAGGTCGATCTGGTCGGGCGCGACATCGGCGTGATGGTCGCCTATGCCTACGCCGCGCAGTGGCCGGACGAGGTCGCGAGTTTGGTGATGCTCGACGTGCCGATTCCGGCCACCGCCGCATGGAACGAGGCGAAGCACAAGCCCGATCCGGAGCTTTGGCATTTCGGGCTGTTCCAGCAGCGCGACATCGCCGAAATGTTGGTCGCGGGCCACGAATACCCGTTCATCCGGGATTTCTATCTGAAGCGCGCCTACAGGCACGTCGCCGACGAGGACATAGCGGTCTATGCCAGGGCCTACGCCGCTCCAGGAGGGCTTCGTGCCGGCTTCGAGCTCTATCGCGCCTTTCCCGAAGACGAGCGCCGTTTCGCCGAATTTGAGAAACGCAGACTGCCCATGCCTATCCTGGCGCTTGCCGGCGACAAGAGCAACGGCATGACGGAACTCGCCATGGCGAAGGACCTCGGCATCAACGTGCGCGGCGGTGTCGCACCGGACACCGGGCACTGGCTGCCCGACGAAAACCCGGAGTTCCTCACCAAGGAGCTGGTCGCCTTCTTCAGTCAAATCTATCGCGGAGCGAAATAGTGCGGTGATCATCCGCTTTGGACATTCATCGCCCTGATCGTTCCTGAGACAGTCACTCGTTGCGGCGTCCGCCGCCAGCCGTTAAACAGAGACTGACACACGAGCGTGAGAAGCAGCCGTGAGCGAGCCGACGCAGCGAATGGTCGAGACCAACGGCATCCGCCTCAACGTCGCGGAGCAGGGCGATGGCCCTTTGGTGCTCTTGTGCCACGGCTTTCCCGAATCCTGGTATTCCTGGCGCCATCAATTGAGTGCGCTCGCGGCGGCGGGCTTTCACGCCGTCGCCCCCGACATGCGGGGCTATGGCAGGAGCGATCGGCCGGAGGCGGTCGAACAGTATACGCTCTTCCATCTGGTCGGCGACATGGTGGGCCTTCTCGACGCCCTCGAAGCGCCGACCGCCATCATCGCCGGCCACGACTGGGGCGCCGTCGTCGCCTGGCACGCGGCGCTGATGCGCCCGGACCGATTCCAAGCCGTCATCGGCCTCAGCGTGCCGTTCCGGCCGCGGGCCAAGGTGCGCCCAACCAGCGTGATGCCGCGAACGACGGACTCGCAATTCTACCAGCTCTATTTCCAGCAACCCGGCATTGCAGAAGCCGAGCTGGAGCGGGACCCCCGGACCACGGTGCGGGCCATGCTTTACGCCGCATCGGGGGATGCCTCGGGCACGAGCGCGGGTGGAATCGGCATGGTTCCACATGATGGAGGTTTCCTGCAAGCCGTCGAGGCACCGCCGGGCCTACCGCCCTGGCTCAGCCAAGGCGACCTCGATTTCTACGCCGGCGAGTTCCAGCGCACCGGTGTCGCGGGAGGTCTCAACTGGTACCGCAACATCGACCGGAACTGGGAGCTGATGGCGCCCTTTGCGGGCGCGCGGATCAAGGTTCCCGCGCTCTATATAGCGGGCGACCGCGATCTGGTGGTCGCCTTCCCCGGAATGGACCAGTTACTGGCCAATCTCGGAAATTTCGTCCCGCAACTCCGCGACAAGTTGATGCTGCCCGGCTGCGGGCACTGGACCCAGCAGGAACGCCCGGACGAGGTCAACGCCGCGATGATCCATTTCCTCCGGAGCGTGCGGGAACAGCGCTGATCCGAGGACACGACCGGAGCGGAAATCATGGAGATGAGCGTAAAGAGATTTTTTGAACGCTATCAGCGGTTTTTCAAGGAGTCGCTTGGCGGCGGCATGGATATGGATGAGGCCGCGTCGCTCTACACGTCGGAGTTCATAGCCGCCTCGCCTGCCGGCGTCGTGACCGGAAAGAACGACGATCAACTCAAGCAAGTCATGGCTCAGGGCTATGCTCACTACCGGGCGATCGGAACGAAAGAGATGCGGATACGCGACATCGGCATCTCGCCGATCGACGAGCATCATTGCGTTGCCCATGTTGCGTGGACCGCGACCTATGCCCGCGAGGGCCAAGCGGACGTCGGGATAGATTTCGACGTTCACTACCTTGTCCGGAAACTCGACGGGGAGCCGAAGATATTCGGATGGGTGGCGGGCGATGAGCAGGCGCTGTTAAGGAAGCACGGCATCATCTGAGGTCCGCCGCTCCCATTCCCGGTTGTGCTCAGCCCCCTCCTCGGCTTCTGTGTGGTGGCCATCATTGGCTGTGTTTTCGAAGCGCGTCGACAATGACCTTGAAGGCCGGCGAGTTCTGGCGACTGCTTGGATAGTATAGGTAATAGCCGGCGAATTTCGGCGCCCAATCGTCGAGCACGAGTTGCAGCCGGCCGGCGGCAACATGCGCCGTGACCAGATCCTCGGGCACATAGGCAAGCCCGTAGCCGGCAATGGCGGCGTCGACCATCGGCAGGGTCGAGTTGAACACGAGTTGGCCATCGACGCGCACACGCAGAGCCTGGCCGGCCTTCTGGAATTCCCAGGCATAGAGGCCACCGGCGCTGGTCATGCGCAGGTTGATGCAATTGTGGCCGATCAGGTCTTGCGGCGCCTTCGGCACGCCACGTCCGGCGATGTAGGCCGGCGAGCCTACGGCAACAAGCCGCCAGTCCGGCCCGATGCGCACGGCGATCATGTCCTTCTCCACGCTTTCGCCAAGCCGCACGCCAGCATCGAAACCATCCTCGACAATGTTGCGCAATCCGTTGTCCCGGCTGAATTCGAGCTTGATGTCGGGATAGTCGGCAAGGACAGGCCGCAGTTTCGGCCAGACCAGCTGCTCGAGCGCATGATCGGAGACGGTGATGCGCACGGTCCCCGAGGGTTTGTCGCGATAGGCCGTCAGCGCCGCGATGTCGGTTTCGATATCGACGATGCGCGGTGCCAGGGATTGACGCAACCGCTCCCCCGCCTCGGTCGTCGAGACACTGCGCGTCGTTCGCGCCAGCAGCCGCAGGCCCAGGCGCGTTTCGAGCCGCTTGATGGTGTGGCTGAGGGTCGATTGAGTAATACCGATCTTGGCGGCGGCCTTGGTGAAACTGCGCTCCTCGGCCACCATCAGGAACCACAGAAGATCGTTGAAGTTTTCGCGCATGGCCTTCTGCCCCGCTGAATACGGCCCGACGTTATTTATGGCCTGCATCGATAAGTTCAAGCGACTTTCAGCCGCTAATCATTCCAATAGTCCGGCGCTATCTCCTGTCGCGAACAGGCCGCCGATGCGTTTTCCGGCGGCTGGCTTTTTGTGCGTGGTGACGGCTGATGGAAACGACTTACGACGACAGGCTGGTGAAGCCTCGGGCAGCATGGGGTGCGGTGTTCTCGATGACGCTTTGCGTCGCCGTCCTCATCGCTTCCGAGTTCATGCCGGTCAGCTTGCTGACGCCGATCGCCGACGGGCTCGGCATCACCGAAGGCCGGGCGGGACAGGCAATCTCGGTCTCCGGCATCTTCGCGGTCCTCACCAGCCTGTTCATCGCCGGCCTGACGCGGCATATCGACCGCAAGCTGGTGCTGACGTCGTTCTCGCTGCTGCTCGCCGTGTCCGGCCTGGTGGTGACCTTTGCGCCCAACTATGCCGTGCTGATGATCGGCCGCGTCTTGCTCGGCATTGCCATCGGCGGTTTCTGGTCGATGTCCACCGCGATCGTGATGCGCCTCGTGCCGGAGGACTCCGTGTCCGAGGGCCTGGCGATGATCAACGCCGGCAACGCCATCGCGGCAACCATATCGGCGCCGCTCGGAAGCCTGCTCGGCGATTATGTCGGCTGGCGCGGCGCGTTCTTCCTCGTGGTGCCGCTGGCCCTCTTTGCCCTCGTCTGGCAAGGCCTCAGCCTGCCTGCGCTGCCGCCACGCGGCCGCAAGGCGTCGGGCAATGTCCTCCGGCTGCTGCTGCGCCGTCAGGTCGCGCTTGGCATGGCCTCGATCCTGATGCTCTTCATGGGCCAGTTCGCGCTCTTCACCTATCTCAGGCCTTTCCTGGAAACCGTGACCGGTGTCGGTGTTTCGGCGCTCTCGGCGATCCTGCTCGTGATGGGACTAGCAGGCGTCGCCGGCACCTGGACCATAGGCCGGCTGCTCAAGACGCGGCTCTACAGCATCGTCATCATCATTCCGCTGGCCATGGCGCTGCTGGCCGTCGCATTGATCGTGCTTGGATCGATGCCGGTGGCCGTCACCGCGTTGCTCGTCGGCTGGGGCTTTTTCGGAACCGCGGCGCCGGTCGGCTGGGGCACCTGGCTGAGCCGCGCGCTGCGCGACGATGCCGAAGCCGGCGGCGGCTTGCAGGTCGCCGTCATCCAGTTCGCCATCACGCTCGGCGCGGCGGGCGGCGGCCTGCTGCTGGACACGCTCGGCTGGCGAAGCCCCTTCGCACTTGGCGCGGTGCTGCTTGTGGGATCCGCGCTGGCCGCGGCGGCAGCCGCCCATGATCATGGCAAGGACGCGCCATGACACGCAGCCACATGACGCGCCGCACCGCGGTTGCCGCCGCACTGGCAGCCGCGTTCGCGCCCTCCGCCGCGCCAGGCCAAGCCCGCGGAACGGACGGACAGGAGAAATCGTTGATGAGGATTGCTATTGAAGTGGACGCGATGCGCCTGACGGCCTCCCTGTTCGACAATCTGAGCGCGCAGGATTTCGCCGCGATGCTGCCGCTGGACCTGACACTGGAAGACTACGCATCCGTCGAGAAGATCGGCTACCTGCCGCGCAAATTGCGGATCGAGGGCAGCGGCCCGTTCGACAGTGAGGCCATCGGCGACATCGCCTACTACGCGCCCTGGGGCAATCTCATCTTCTTTTATGGCCCCTACCGGTATTCGCGCGGCCTGATCCGGCTCGGCCGGCTCGACAGCGGTATCGCGCCGCTGCTGCGCGGCGGACGCTTCAACATACGCATAGAACGCCTGACATAGGCTCAAGGAGAAAACCATGCTCGGAACAGTTCTCTACGGTGCCGGCGACATCCGCTGCGAGGAAGTGGCGGAGCCCGAAATCCTTCATCCCACCGACGCCATCCTCAAGCTCTCGGCCACCTGCATCTGCGGCTCCGACCTGTGGCCCTATCGCGGGCTCCAGCCGCTGAACGAACCGATGCATATGGGCCACGAATATTGCGGCGTGGTGGTGGAAGTGGGCAGCGCGGTGAGAGCGGTGAAGCCCGGCCAGTTCGTCGTCGGCTCGTTCTGCACCTCCGACAACACCTGCCCGCATTGCCGCTTCGGCTTCCCCTCGTCCTGCGAGCAGCGCGAGTTCATGAGCCGGGCGCAGGCGCCGATGCTGCGCGTGCCGCTTGCCGACGGCACGCTGGTCGCCACCCCCGGCATGCCCGAGGACGATCTGATCCCGAGCCTGCTGGCGGCATCGGATGTGCTTGGCACCGGCTGGTATGCCGCCGACGCCGCGCACGTCGAGCCCGGCGCGACCGCGGTCGTCGTGGGTGACGGCGCGGTCGGGCTGATGGGCGTGCTTGCGGCCAAGCAGATGGGCGCTGAGCGCATCATCGCCATGAGCCGCCACAAGACGCGCCAGGATCTCGCGCTCGAATTCGGCGCCACCGATATCATTTCGGAGCGCGGCGATGACGGCGTGGCGCGGATCAAGGAGCTGACCCACGGCGTCGGCGCGGAATCCGTGCTGGAATGCGTCGGCACGCAGGAATCCATGATGCAGGCGATCAACTGCGCCCGCCCCGGCGGCTCGATCGGCTTCGTCGGCGTGCCGCATGGCGTCCAGCTCGACGGCCAGGGCCTCTTCTTCGCCCAGAAGAGCCTGCTCGGCGGCCCCGCGCCCGTGCGCCGTTTTCTTCCGCATCTGATGGATCTGGTGCTGGAGCGCAAGGTCAATCCCGGCAAGGTCTTCGACCTGACCCTGCCGCTGGCCGATGTCGCCGAGGGCTATCGCGCCATGGATGAGAGGCGGGCGATCAAGACGCTGCTTCGTCTGTAAGCGCCGCACTGCGTTCAGCCCACAAATGCAGGGGAGCAAACCTCAAGGAGACCAAAATGAAGAAAATCCTGGCAGCAACGGCCGCGAGTGTGGCGGGAGGCATGCCCGTGCAAGCGCAGGGCATCGAAATCCGGACAAACGGCAGCACGCCGGCGATGATCGGAGCGGCAGAAAACTTTATCGGGCAAGCGGTCATCACTGCGCTGTTTCCCGCCACCGAGATAACGCGCGCAAGCACAGGGCTGGTGAACTTTGCTCCCGGAGCGCGCACCGTCTGGCACACCCATCCTGCCGGTCAATTGCTGATCGTCACATCAGGCCAAGGCTGGATTCGCGAAGACGGCAAGGAGGCCCTCGTCATCAATCCAGGCGACGTCGTCTGGATTCCCGCCGGGGTGAAGCACTGGCATGGCGCGACCGCCACCAGCCCGATGGCCCATATCGCGTTGAGCTACATGCATGACGGCAAGAATGTCGACTGGCTGGAGCCTGTCTCCGACGAGCAATACCGCTGACCGTACGCAGGAACGAAAGGCATCATCATGAAACCTTCAACCATTCTCGCACTCGCTTTGTCGATGGGGGCTGCCGACGCTGCGGCGCAGACGGGATCGCAGACCGGCAGCCTGCCTCCAGAGGATGTGCAGGCCGTCTCGCCCGCCCTTGCGCGCTATGCGACGGACAAGCTTGCCAATGACGTTTGGAAGCGCCCCGGCCTGTCGCGGCGCGATCGCAGCATCGTCACCATCGCGGCGGTGGTCACCCGCAACCAGGGCATACTCCTGCCGGAGCAGTTGAGCCTCGCCCTCGACAGTGGCGTGAAGCCGGCCGAGATCTCGGAGATGATCACGCATCTTGCCTTCTATGCCGGGTGGGGCAACGCGATGGCAGCCACGGCGATCGCCAAAGCGGTGTTCGAGGCACGCGGCATCGGGTCGGACCAGCTCCCCAAGGCTGTCGTCGATTTGCTGCCGCTCGACGAAAAGGCGGAGGCCGATCGTGCCGCACGGGTCGAGCAAGGCACGGGACCGGCGTCGCCGGGCCTGGTGCGCGACACGACGGAAGTGCTGTTTCGCGACCTGTGGCTGCGTCCCGATCTCGCGCCGCGCGACCGCAGCCTGGTGACGGTCAGCGCGCTGGTCGCCGCCGGTCAGGTGGAGCAGATTCCCTATCATCTCAACAGGGCCATGGATAATGGACTGACGCGCGCCGAGGCCTCGGAGGTGATCAGTCATCTCGCCTATTACGCGGGATGGCCAAACGCTTTCTCGGCAGCCCCGGTCGCACGCTCCGTATTCGAGAAGCGCTCCGCCGACTGATCATTTTCGACCGTAACGACCCTGCCGTTCGAGCCGCGCGGCCTGACGCGGCCAAGTGGCGATGCGGCGAGCATCTGGAGACTGCCCAGCGCAAATTCAGGGCGGTCTGGCGGATCGAGGCCGAAAGCCGACGCGGGCGGCATGACCTGACATTGCGCTCAGCCGGCGCGCGATCCCGGCGCTTCCGGCCGGAGATAGACCGTCAGGCAGCAGCAACAGATCGCCAGTCCGGCGATCGGGTATTTCAGGGCGACGACCGCCGCCAAGCCGAAAAGGCACAGCGTCACCATCGAGCGGATGCGCATGACCTTGCGCACCTTGAGCGGAACGGTGTCGGCCGGCATCGGGTCGATGAGTTCCCGGATCAGGAGAATGTAGGTCAGGTTCACCAGGAAGAAGACGACCGCGTAGAACGCCACCGGCTGCGGGGCCAGCTCGCTGACCGCCATCCACGCGGTTGCCAGCGGCAGCAGCGACACCGAGAACAGGTGCGCGAAATTGTACCACATCAGGCTGGTCGTCGCCGCCGTGGCATGGCGCAGGAGATGATGGTGGTTCGCCCAGACGATGGCGATGAAGAGATAGCTCACGCCGTAGCTCAGCCATGTCGGCCACAAGGCCAGCAACGCAGTGAAGGTCGGCACCTCCGGTGGGCGCAGGTCAAGCACGAGCACGGTGATAAGGACGGCGAACACGCCATCCGAAAATGCGCTCAATCGCTCAAGCCCTGTCGAGGGAAGCACCTGGAGTGTCCTTGTCGAGGTTCGTCCGGCCTATGGTAGCATCGCCACCCGCAATATCCATGGCTGCCCAGTTGAGATCGCTAACGCGTTGCTTCGCGCCAAGTCCAACCCCGCTCACGACGCCTTGGCCAGAAAGCTCTGGTAATCCGATTTGGCCTGCAGCAGGCGCAGCACGTTCTCGCGCGAGCCGCGCACATGGGCGCGCGCCAGGGCGCCGGCGCGCTTGGCGTCGCCGGCGCAGATCGCCTCGACGATCTCGGCATGCTCGTCGCGGGCGATCTTCCATTCGTCGAGCCACAGCAGTTCCGTCCAGACATAGTGCTGGCATTTGTCGAGGATGCCGCACAGCATGCCGTGCAGCATGGCATTGCCGCTGATTTCGGCGATGACGCGGTGCAGATCGATGCCGACTTCAAGCTCCTGGAATTTTTCCCTTGTGGTTCGATCTGCAATGGCGGCCAGCCTCTCGCATTCGGCCAGCATGGCGCGCAGCCGCGCCTTGTCTTTCTCGGTGGCCGCAGCCGCCGCCAGTTCGGTGGCGTGGCCGTCGAGCAGTTCGCGGATGTCGAAGGCCTCGCGGAACATGTTTATGTCGAACTCGGTGACGGCGTAGCCCTGCCGCGGCCGGCCGGTGACCAACCCGTCGCGCTCGAGGCGGTTGAAGGCCTCGCGCACGGGCGTGCGGCTGACATTCAGCTTTGCCGCAATGTCGCTCTCGGTGACGCGCGCGCCCGGCGGGATCTGGCCGGTCACGATCATTGCCTTGAGCGCGGAATAGACCGAGTCGCGCAGCGTGTTTTTTGTTTCCTTGGCCAAGTTCCGTATCCAGTCTCCGGTCCGTGCCGGAAATCGATGTGTTTCGCGCGTAGCTGTATTCAAAATCGGCGCGTTTTGCCATTCCCCGGCCCCGGGTCGGTGGCCCCAAGGCCCCGCCGAGCGGTGTTGACTTCGCTGATCCCCGAGCTACACTCAAAATTGTATACAAAATCGCATGCGAAATCAAAAACAATGGGAACACCGGTTGGAGAACCGAAATGAACAGCACCAAAGGCATTAGCGTCGTTGCCATAGCGGGCCTCATGGCCACGGTCACGGCGCCCGCCGCGGCAGGCGACACCATTACCGTCGCCTCATGGGGCGGCACCTATCAGGAGGCGCAGGCCAAGGCCTTCTTCAAGCCGACCGCCGATACGCTCGGCATCACCATCAAGGAAGACACGACCAACGGTCTCGATGACGTGCGCCTGCAGGTGACAGGCAACGCGGTGAAGTGGGACATCACCGAGCTCGGCGCCGACGAATGCGCGCGCGGCTCGAAGGAAGGGCTTTTCGAAAAGCTCGACTACAACCTCATCGACAAGAGCGGCATCAATCCCAAGCTCGTGCATGACGACTGGGTCGGCATCTCCTACACCTCCGTGGTACTCGTCTACCGGACCGACGTATTCGGTGACAAAGGCCCCAAGACCTGGGCCGACTTCTGGAATGTGGAGAAGTTTCCCGGACGGCGCGCACTGAGCAGCAGCCAGGCGACGGAGACGCTTAGCGTTGCAGCCCTCGCCGAAGGCATTCCGATCGACAAGGTCTATCCTGTCGACATCGACGGCGCGCTGAAATCGGTCGACAAGATCCGTGGCCATGTCGATGCCTGGTGGACTTCCGGCGCGCAGGCCATGCAACTGGTGAAGGACGGCGAGGTCGACATGGCAAGCATCTGGAACGGCCGCGCCGGCACCTTGAAGAAGGAAGGCGCGCCGGTCAGCTTCTCCTTCGACCAGGGCGTACTCACCGCCGACTGCATGGTCATTCCCAAGGGCGCCAAGAACAAGGAGGTCGCGATGAAGGCGCTGGCGATGTTCGTCAGTCCGCAATTACAGGCCAATCTGCCGCTTTATGTCGACAACGGACCGGTCAACGAGAAGGCGTTCGAGACCGGGAAGATCCCGCCGGAGCGGATCAAGGACATCAACTCGTCGCCTGAGAACGTCAAGAAGCAGGTGCTGCAGGACGCCGAGTTCTGGCGCGACAACCTCGTCGAGGCGACGGAGAAGTTCAACAATCTGATCCAGCAATAGACCGGAAACCCTGACATTGCGGGGCCGCCTGGCCCTGCTTCTTGGAGTCCTGCCTAGGAGAAAACAATCTTGTCCATTGCGCCATCCGCGCTGCCGATCGGCATGCGCGCGATAGAGAAACGTTTTGGCTCCGTATCGGTGCTGCGCGACCTCAATCTCGACGTCGCGGCCGGCGAATTCCTGACGTTGCTCGGCCCTTCCGGCTCCGGAAAGACGACGCTGCTGATGATCCTGGCGGGATTCGTCAGGGCCAATGCCGGCTCAATCAAGGTCGGCGACGAGGAGATCATCACCACGCCGCCGCACAGGCGCAATATCGGCATGGTGTTCCAGAACTATGCCCTGTTCCCGCATATGAACGTCTTCCACAACATCGCCTTTCCGCTGAAGCAGCGCCGCGTTCCGGCCGCCGAGACGGTGGAACGCGTCGAAAAAGCGCTGGAGCTGGTGAAGTTGCAGGGCCTCGGCGAACGGCTCGTCGACCAGCTCTCCGGTGGCCAGCGCCAGCGCGTGGCGCTGGCGCGCGCCATCGTGTTCGAGCCGCGCATCGTGCTGATGGACGAGCCGCTGTCGGCGTTGGACAAGGGCCTGCGCGAGCACATGCAGATCGAACTGCGCGCCCTGCATCGGCGGCTTGGCATGACGACTGTCTATGTCACGCACGACCAGCGCGAGGCGATCACCATGTCGGATCGTATCGCCGTCATGAATGCCGGGCGCATCGAGCAGCTCGACAAGCCCGAAATTCTCTACGCCGCGCCGCGCACCCGGTTCGTCGCCGGCTTCATCGGGGAATCGAATTTCATTCCCGTCGAATGCCGCTCCGGTTCGGTCTGGTACGAGGACAGGCAAATCCACACCGCGGCGCCGGCGCCGGCATCGGGCCAGCAGCTGATGGTAGTGCGGCCGGAAAAGCTGCGGCTGCTGTCAAATGCAGAGCCGGCCAAGGGCGTCAACGTGCTCAGCGCGACGCTCAGTGACGTGATTTATCAGGGCGACAGCTTCGTCTGCTACGCCGTGCTGCGCGACGGCAGGCAGCTGACATTGCGCGACTATTGCCGCAGCGACGTGCTGGCCAGGTTGCCGGCCTCCGGGCAGCCGATCGCGCTTGGCCTCGATGCGCAGGATACGATCCTGGTGGCGGCGGACTGATGAGCGTGCAAACCGCCACGATGGACGAGGCAATTGGCGCCATGACCCAGGACCTGAACGCGCATGCGTTGCGCGCCGATGCGCGGCGCGAGCAGTTTCGGCTGCTGGCGCTGCTGGCGCCAAGCCTGTTCTTCGTCTTTGCCATCATCATCGTGCCGATCGGCTGGCTGTTCTGGCTGTCGCTGTTCGACGAGGTCGGCGTCTTGAGCGCCGCCAACTATGCGCGCTTCTTCGAGCAGGCCTCCTATATCAAGACCTTCCTCACCACCTTCAAGGTCGCCTTCATCGTCACCGCCGCCTGCGTGCTGCTGGGCTATCCCTTGGCCTATATGCTGTCGCAACTGCCGCGCCGGGCGGCGTCGATCTGCCTGATCTTCGTCATCCTGCCGTTCTGGACATCGGTGCTGGTGCGCACCTATGCCTGGCTGGTGATCCTGCAGCGCAAGGGGCTGATCAACAGCTGGCTGATCGACCTCGGAGTCATCAGCCAGCCGCTGCCGCTGGCCAACAATTTTTCCGGCGTCGTCATCGGCATGACGCATATATTGCTGCCGTTCCTGGTGCTGCCGCTCTACGCCTCGATGAAGACCATCGACACCGACTGCCTGCGCGCCGGGATGAACCTGGGCGCCGGCCCCGTCGCCACCTTCCGGCAGATCTTCTTTCCGCTGTCGCTGCCCGGCCTCGCCTCGGGCGTGGTCATCGTCTTCGTGCTGTGCCTCGGTTTTTTCGTCACGCCGGCGCTGATGGGCGGCGGCAAGGTTGTCATGTGGGCGATGCGCATGGAACAGACCACCAGTCTCTATTCCAACTGGGGCGCCGGCGCGGCGCTCGGCGTCGTGCTGCTCGCGGTCACGCTGGCGCTGCTCGGCCTGTTCCAGTGGCTGCTCGGCGCGCGCGCCACAGGTGTGTGGAGTTCGCGATGAGTGGAGATGTCGGCCTGCCGATCTCGCACCGGCAACGTCTGTGGCTCTATGCGCTGGGCGGCCTCGTGCTGCTGTTCCTGATCGCGCCGTCGGTCATCATCGTCATCATGTCGTTTTCGGATTCGACGCTGCTGCAGTTTCCGCCCCAGCAATGGTCGCTGCGCTGGTACCAGACCTACTTCCAGTCGCCGGAGTGGCGCGACGCGACGGTCGTCTCGGTCAAGGTGGCCGTTATGACAGCGCTGGTGGCGACGCCGCTCGGCACGGCCGCCGCCTACGCCATCAATCGCGGCACGCTGCGCTTCAACGGCAGCATCAACGCACTGATGACGGCATCGCTGATCGTACCTGTGATCCTGATCGGCATCGGCACTTTCTTCCTCTACGCGCGCATCGGGCTGAACAACACGCTGACCGGCCTGGTCATCGCGCATACGGTGCAGGCGCTGCCGCTGGTGGTGCTGACGGTGCTTTCGGGCCTGCGCTCCTACGACATGAACCAGGAGCGCGTGGCGCGCAGCCTGGGCGCCGGACGCGTAGCCGCCTTCTGGCAAGTTACCATGCCGCAGATCCGCTTCTCGATCGTCTCGGGCGCGCTGTTTGCCTTCATCACCTCCTTCGACGAAGTGGTGGTTTCGCTGTTCATCTCGGGCGGCGAGACGACGACCTTGACGCGCCGCATGTTCAACGCCCTGCGCGACCAGATAGACCCGACGATCGCTGCCATCTCGACCTGCCTGATCGTGCTGTCGGTCGTGCTCTTGTCGGTGGCGCAGATCTTCGGCAGACGGCATTGATTTCACCGGACCAATTGGCTTCAAGTGACCAGGAGATATTCGGACAGAATGCGTGATTTCCAGTTTCCCGGCCGCTCGCCGGTCCGTGCCACCGAAGCGATCGCCGCGACCTCGCATCCGCTTTCGACGCTTGCAGCCATTGACATGCTGCGCGCCGGCGGCAATGCCATGGACGCCGCTGTCTGCGCCGCCGCCGTGCAGGGCGTGGTCGAGCCGCAATCGACCGGCATAGGCGGCGACTGCTTTGTCCTCTATTGCCCCGCGGGGCAGGGACACGTGCTGGCTTTCAATGGCTCCGGCCGGGCGCCCGCCAAGGCGACCGTGGACTGGTATCGCGACAAAGGCTTCAGCGAACTTCCCAAACAGGGACCGCATGCCGTGACCGTGCCCGGCGCGATCGACGCCTGGTGCAGGCTGCTGGAAGACCATGGCAGCAAGGACCTTGCAGAGGTGTTGGCGCCGGCGATCAACTATGCCGAGAACGGCTATGTCGTGCATGACCGCGTCGCCTTCGACTGGGCCGAACCGGAGACCGACCTGTCGGCCGACGAGCACGCCGCGCGCATTTTCCTGCCGGGCGGCGAGGCGCCCAGGGCCGGCGACGTGCACCGGCAGCCGGAGCTTGCCGCCACCTTACGCATCATTGCCAGGCATGGCCGCGCCGGGTTCTATGAAGGCACCGTGGCCGACGACATTGTGAGCCGGCTCAGGGCGTTGGGCGGACTGCATTCGCTTGAGGATTTCGCTTCGACCAAGGGCGATTATGTAGCGCCGGTCAGCGTCTCCTATGGCGGCCACGAGATCCACCAGATGCCGCCGAACAATCAGGGGCTGACGGCGCTCGTGATGCTGAATGTGCTGTCGGGGCTCAGGCTCGGCGAGCTCGACCCCGGCGGCGCCGAGCGCCTGCACTTGGAGATCGAAGCGGGGCGGTTGGCCTACCGCGACCGCGACCGTTTCCTCGGCGACCAGGACCATGTGCCGGTGCCGGTAAAAGAGCTTCTGTCGGCCGCCTATGCCGAGCGGCTGCGCGCCGAGATCGACCGCCAGCGTGCCATGACGCACCTGCCGGATGTGCAGCTGCCCGGCAGCGACACGGTCTACATCTCCATCGTCGACCGCGACCGCAACGCGGTCTCCTTCATCAACTCGACCTATTATTCCTTCGGCAGCGGCGTCGTCGGCCCGAAGACCGGCGTGGTGCTGCAGAACCGCGGCTCGAGCTTCCGCCTCGACCCGGCGCATCCGAACGCCATCGCGCCCGGCAAGCGGCCGATGCACACGATCATGCCCGGCATGGCGACGCGGAACGGCCGCGTGGTGATGCCGTTCGGCGTCATGGGCGGCGGCTACCAGCCGTTCGGCCACGTCCATCTTTTGACCAACATGCTCGACTTCGGCATGGATCCGCAGCAGGCGCTCGATGCGCCGCGAGTGTTCTACAATGACGGCATGGTGGAGGCCGAGCGCGGTGTTCCCGCTGATGCGATCGAAGGCCTGCGCCGCCGCGGCCATGCCATCACCCAGCCGCACCACCCGCTCGGCGGCGGCCAGGCGGTGCTGATCGACTGGGAAAAGGGAACGCTGACCGGGGCGTCGGACCCACGCAAGGACGGAATGGCGCTTGGGTATTGATGGGATCGGGACAGCCGTCGCGGCCCGGATATGGCTGCAGTTGCCACAGGAAGCGTCGGCGCCGCCCCACATGAGCAGCATACCCTCACCCCGCCACCAGGTGACCGCCTCCGACATCGCTCAGCGCCAGCCTCTGCGGGCTCTCGCCCAGCCTCCGCGTCGCACTCGGAATCTCCTGGTCCAGCCTTGCGAACCGGCTCCTGCGCTTCGCCGGATCGGGCACCGGCACAGCTTCGATCAGCCGCCTGGTGTAAGGGTGGCGCGGGTTGGAGAAAACCTGGTCGCGCGTGCCCATCTCGACGATCTGGCCGAGATACATGACGGCGACGCGGTCGGAGATGTTTTCGACTACGGCCATATCATGGGAGATGAAGAGGTAGGCGACGCCGAATTCGCGCTGCAATTCCTTCAACAGGTCGAGCACGCGCGCCTGCACGGAAACGTCGAGGGCCGAAACGCTTTCGTCGGCGATGATCAGCTTCGGCCTGAGCGCCAGGGCACGGGCGATGCAGACGCGCTGGCGCTGGCCGCCGGAGAATTCGTGGGGATAGAGCTCCATCTGGCCGGCCGACAGGCCGACACGCTCGAATAATGCCGCCACCCGCTCCCTGCGCTCCTCCTTCGAAGCGACGCCATGGATGACCAGCGGCTCGGCGACGAGATCGCCGACGCGCATGCGCGGGTCGAGCGAAGCGTAGGGGTCCTGGAAGATCATCTGCACGTCGCGGCGCACCGCCTTGCGCTCGTCGCGGCCGAGGCCCGACAGGTTGCGTCCGCCGATGACGATGTCGCCGGTATAAGGCACCAGTCCGGCCAGCGCCTTGGCGGTGGTCGACTTGCCGCAGCCGGATTCGCCCACCAGCGCCAGCGTTTCGTTGGGCGCGATCGAAAAGCTGACGCCTTCGACGGCATGGACGCGCCGGTTGACCCGGCCGAAGAAGCCGCCACGCAGGTCGAACCGGACATGCAGATCGGTGACATCGGCGACGTTCGCCGGCGCAACCGGCTCGGCAATCTCTTTCGATTTCTGGCGGCCGGCGCCAGTGCCGATGCGCGGCACGGCGGCGAGCAGCTCGCGTGTGTACTCGGCTTGCGGCCTGGCGAAAATGTCCGATGTCTTGCCTTCCTCGACCATGCGGCCATGCCGCATGATGATGACGCGGTCGGCCATTTCGGCGACCACGCCCATGTCGTGGGTGATGAGGATGACGCTGGTGCCGTGCTGGCGCTGCAGGTCGCGCAGCAGTTCCAGAACCTCGCCCTGCACGGTGACGTCGAGCGCAGTCGTCGGCTCGTCGGCGATCAGCACGTCGGGTTCCAGCGCCAGCGCCATGGCGATCATCACCCGCTGGCGCATACCGCCGGACAGCTCATGCGGAAACTGTTTCAGCCGGCTTTCGGCTTCCGAAATGCGCACTGCCTTCAACGCCTCGCTGGCGCGGCTTCGGGCCTCGGCGGGCGAGAGGCTGGTATGCGCCTCGATGGATTCGGTGAGCTGGCGGCCGATCGACAGCACCGGGTTCAGCGAGGTCATCGGCTCCTGGAAGATCATGGCGATGCGGTCGCCGCGGATGCGGCGCATCCGGCGCTCGTCGAGCGCTGTGAGATCGGTGTCGCCCGCATCCCCGCCAAGAAGGCGGATCGTGCCCGAAGATATGCGCGCGGCGGGCCGCGGCAGTAGTTGCATGATCGCCAGCGCGGTCATCGATTTGCCGGAGCCGGATTCGCCGGCGATGCAGAGCGTCTCGCCGCGTGAAAGCGTCAGAGAGAGGTTGGAGACGACGTCGCGCTCGCCGTCCTCGCCACGCACGGAGACGGAGAGATTGGCGATGTCGAGAATTGTTTCGGTGGCTGAGGTCATTGCAGACGCAAACCTGCAAGGGATTTATTCTGTGGCGCCCCCAACCCGGACCTTCGGTCCGACCTCCCCACAAGGGGGAGGTAGGGCGCCGGTTTTTTACTCTCCCCCTTGTGGCGAGGGTCGCTGCGAAGCAGCGGGGTGGGGGTGCAGCGCCGACCGAATATCATTCGAACACGCAGCGCGGGAAGTAGAACGACACCACCCAGTTCGGCATGTCGACGATCTCGCTGATCCTGAGATCGCCACAGACCGAGGCCAGCATATAGGCCTCGACCGGATCGATCTGGTAACGGCCGGCGAGCAGGTCGATCATCTGGGCGACCGCCTCTTTCGCGCCGGTCATCAGGTCCGGGCCGATGCCGGTGGTCACCTCGTAGCCCTTGGTGTCGAGATGACGCGTCACCGGGCCCGGCGTGGTGAAGCGCGGCATCTTCAGCCTGGCGTCCTTGACCAGGTCGAGCTTGAGCACGACGTCCATCGGGCTTTCGATCGCCGTGCCGCAGACCTCGCCGTCGCCCTGCGCGGCATGCGTGTCGCCGACCGAAAACAGTGCGCCGGCCACCTCCACCGGCAGATAGAGCGTTGTGCCGGCGGCGAGGTCGCGAATGTCCAGATTGCCGCCGACGCGGCGGGGCGGCACCACCGAGTGATGGCCCATCTCGCCCGGCGCGTTGCCGATGGTGCCGGCGAAGGGTTTCAGCGGCACGCGGCCGTTCTTGCCGAACAAGGCCGGCTCCAGCGAGGCGGCATCGTATTTCCAGATGTTCAGCGCCGGCTGCTTGAAGTCGTCGGCGAGCAGGCCGAAACCTGGAATGTTCGCCGTCCAGCCGAAGCCGGACGGTTTGAACATCTCGATCGTCACCTTCAGCGCGTCGCCCGGCTCGGCGCCCTCGACGAAAATCGGCCCGGTGACAGGGTTGATCCCGGCGAAGTCGAGCTTGGCGATGTCGGCGACGGTGCTGTCGGGCTTGAGCTGGCCACCGGAGGAATCGAGGCACTGAAACTCGATGGTCGAGCCGGGCGCCACGCGCTGCGCCGGGGCAAAGGAATTGTCCCAGCCGAAATGGTGATGGCGTCCGTGGATGGTGTAGTCGCAGTTATTGCACATCTTTTACGTACACATTGTCGTAGTTGATCGGGATATGGACCGGGTCGACATAGAGGTTGTCGGCGCCGCCCATGCGCGCGGACTTCATGGTGAAGCGCTGCTCGTTGAAGACCGGCGCCCAGGGCGCGTCCTCCATCACCTTGTCGTAGATGGCGCTCCACATCTTGTCGCGCTCGGCGGCTTTAGCCGGGTCGACCACCGAGTCGGCCTCGGCCGCCTTGGCGTCGAGGTCCTTGTTGCAATACCACGACCAGTTCCAGCCGCCAGGCACCGCGCCAGCACAGCCGAGGATCGGACCGTAGAAGTTCGATGGGTCCGGGAAGTCGGCGATCCAGGCCATGCCGCCCGACCAGATCATCGGCGCGCCGGCCTTGTCGCCGCCGGCGGCGATGACGTTTGCCTGGGCGAGCGACTGGATGCTGGCCTTGATGCCGATCGCCGCGAGGTCCTGCTGGATCGCCTGCGCGATGCGCGGATTGGGATCGGTGTTCATGGCGAAAAGCTGCGTCTCGAAGCCGTCGGGATGGCCGGCTTCGGCCAGCAGCGCCTTGGCTTTGGCGACGTCATAGGGATAGCCCTTGTACGCCTTGTCGTAGCCCGGCATCGAGGGCGGCAGCGGCTGGTTGGCCGGCACGGCACGGTTGTTGATGATCTGGACGACACGCGCCTTGTTAATCGCCATGTTGACCGCCTGGCGCACCTTCACATTGTCGAACGGCGCCATGGTGGTGTTCATGGTGACGTAGCCGGTGTGCAGCTGCCCGCCCTCGACGACGCGCGCCTTCTGCTCGGGATCGGCCATCACCTCCTGGAACTTGGCCGGCGGAATGCCGTCGCCGGGCACGTCGATCTCGCCCTTCTGAAGGCGCAGCAGCGCCACGATCGGCTCCTGGCCGATCTCGAAGGTGATCTTGTCCAGATGCGGCAGTCCCTTGTGCCAGTAGTCCGCGTTGCGCTCGAAGACGATGCGCTGGCCGAGCGTCCACTCGGCGAGCTTGAAGGCGCCGGTGCCGACCGGATGCTTGCCGAAATCGGCGCCGTATTTCTCGACCTCTTCCTTCGGCACGACATGCGAGAAGTTGATGGCCATGACATGCAGGAAGGTGGCGTCGGGCCGGGTCAGCTCGAACTTGACGGTATAGGGATCGACGACGGTGACGCCGGACAGGCTTTCGGCCTTGCCGGCGGCGACATCGTCATAGCCCTTGATCGAGCCGAAGAAGCCGGCGCCGGGGCTCTGCGTCTTCGGGTTGGTGACGCGGTCGAGCGAGTATTTCACGTCCTCGGCGGTCATTTCGCGGCCATTGTGGAATTTCACACCATGGCGCAGCTTGAAGGTGAAGGTCTTGCCGTCGGGCGAGATCTCGTAGCTTTCGGCGAGATCGGGCTTGAGGTTCGTGGTACCCGGCTCGTAGTCCATCAGCCCGTCGAACAGGCTCTTGATCATCGACCAGTTCTGCCAGTCATAGCCGATCGCCGGGTCGAGGGTCGCGACATCGTCCTTGTAGGTGATGGTGATGGCGCCGCCCTGCTTGGCGTTGGGATCGATAGTGTCCTCGGCGCGGGCGCTGGTCATGCCGAGCATCAGCGCCAGCGCCGATGCGGCCACGGTTGATGCGAGAAGCTTTTTCATTGTTATGTTCCCTTTCTCTGTTGGTTTTCTGGTTTCATCTGAGCTTGATGCGGGGATCGATGAACGGGGCGATGATGTCGGCCAAGAGATTGCCGAGCACGATGGCGAAGGCCGACACCAGCGTGACGCCCATGATGATCGGAATGTCGACGCGCTGGATCGCCTGCCAGGCGAGCTGGCCGATGCCTGGCCAGCCGAACACGCTTTCGACCACCACGATGCCGCCCATGAAGATGCCGATGTCGATGCCGATCATGGCGATGACCGGCAGGATGGCGTTGGGGAGCGCATGGCGGAACAGGATGGCGCGGCGCGCCAGGCCCTTGGCGCGCGCGGTGCGCACATAATCCTGGCGGAGCACGTCGATCATCGAGGAGCGCATCATGCGCGCGTACCAGCCGGCGCCGAGAATGCCCATGGTTAGCGAGGGCAGCACCAGATGGCGCCAGGTGCCGTAGCCGCCGATCGGGAACCAGCCGAGCCGCACGGCGAACACGTAGAGCAAAAGCAGGCCGACGACGAATTGCGGCGCCGAGACGCCGACGAAGGAGGCGACCATCAGCGTCTGGTCGGTGGCGGTGCCGCGCTTCACCGCCGCAATCAGGCCCATCGAGAGCCCGATCAGCAATTCGCACAGGATGGCGCCGACCATCAGGAGCAGGCTCGCCGGCAGCCGCGAGACGATCAGTTCGGTGACCTCGGAGCGTTGGATGTAGGAGCGGCCGAGATCGCCGCTGGCGAGCTTCGTGAGATAGTGCCAGTACTGGACGACGAAGGGCTGGTCGAGGCCGAGCTGCTGGCGGATGTTCTCGACCGTCTGCGGCGTGGCGCTGCGGCCGGCGATCTGGCGCACCGGGTCGGCAGGCAGCAAATAAAGCAGCGCGAAGGTGATAAGCGAGACGCCGAGCAGGATGAGCAGCGACTGGATCAGGCGGCGGCCGAGATAGGCGATCATGCCCGGCCCCTTTGCGTCGGATCGAGGATGTCGCGCAGCGCGTCGCCGATCAGGTTGAAGGCCAGCGCCAGCGCCAGGATCGCCGCACCCGGGAAGAACACCAGCCAGGGCGCCGCCTGGAAGTAGGTCTGGTTCTCGAAGATGATGTTGCCCCAGGAGGCCGTCGGCGGCTGCACGCCGATGCCGAGGAAGGAGAGCGTTGCTTCCAGCAGCACCGTGGTCGAGATGCCGAGCGTGCCCCAGACGATGATGGTGGGCAGGAGATGCGGCAGGATGTGACGAAACAGGATGCGCGGCGCGCTCGCCCCGATGGTGCGTTCGGCGTCGATGAACTCGCGTTCGGCGAGCGAGGAGGTTTCGGTATAGATGACACGCGCGGTCTGCACCCAGTTGACCAGCGCGATGACCAGAGCGACGATCCAGAGACTTGGCTCGAACACGGCCGCGAGACAAATGGCGAGCAGCAATGCCGGAAACGCCATCATCAGATCGGTGAAGCGCATGAGAGCACTGCCGATCCAGCCGCGGAAATAACCCGCCGTGACGCCGACCAGCGTGCCGATCAACAGCGCCACGCCGTTGGCGGCGATGCCGATGATCAGCGAGGTGCGGGCGCCGTAGAGGATGCGGGTCAACAGGTCGCGGCCGAGCAGATCGGTGCCCAGCCAGAATTTTGCGTCAGGCGGCAAGGGCGAGCCTTCCAACGTCAGCCCGTCGAACATCTGCTCATTCGGGTCATAGCCGGTCAGCCATGGCGCGAGGATCGCGCCGGCAAGGACGATGGCGACGATGAACAGACCGAGCAGCGCCAGGCGGCGTTTGACCAGCCGGCGCCAGACGCCGGCGCGCGACTTGACCGGCATGCGTGCGGCCGCCGGGAGGTCAGGCGCGATAGGAGTGGTCATCGCCGCCTTCCTCACCCGTTACTTCCTCATTGGTCATTGCCACGATGCGGCGCGCCGCATCCTCGACACTGATCTGCCAGCTCATCGCCAGCGAGCGCAGCTGCGCGTAGGCGCGATCGTCGTCGGCGCCTTTCGACAGTGCCGCGACGGCGCGCACGATGGTCTGGCGCTCGGCGACACGCTGACGCAGCGAGGCGATCTCGCCGGCCAAATGTTTTCGCGCCTCGAAACTCTGCCTTGCGATCAGCAGCGCGCTGTAGACGCCGGCAGTGCCGACCGGCTTCAGGAGCTGCGCATCGGCCTTGTGCGAGAGAGCCCATTCGATGCGGCCGGGCGCCTCCGAACCGATCAGCGCCACCAGCGGCATCGGCGCCTCGCCGGCCTTCCACGGGAATTGCTCGTCGAAACCGAGATCGGCGTCGAAGAACACGAAATCGGCGGCCAGCGCTTCAGGCGGCAGTTCGGGCCAGCAGTCGACGGTGACCAGGCCGATGGCGGACAACTGCCTGGTGATGGCCTGCACGGTCGGGTGCGGGCGATGCAGGATGAATGCCCTGGCGCCGCCGAGATTCGGGATGCGCGATGGCCTGGTCACGACACCACCCTCAGGCGCGGCCGGCCGAATGTCGTGGCGGGGTCGTAGCGTGACAGGTACGGATCGGGCGCGACCTCGTGCTGCCGGCTGACGACCTCGAAGAAGCCGTCGGCGATCCGGCCGATGATTACCGGCAGCGTTGCGTGCTGGGAATGAGCGTCGATAGCAATCGGGCCGAGCCGGGTGGAGAAGCGCCGTTCGGCGAAGGCCTTGGAAAATTCCGCCGGACCGGCGTCGGGATCACGCGAGAGCACGTCGGCCATCACTTGCACGGAGGCATAGGCGGAGGCCTCGAAAGACGAGGCGAAGGCCGCCGGGCGAGGCGCGAAATACGGCCCGACCGACAAATGCCCCTTGCCGGTTTCGCCGATCGCCGGCAGCTCACCCTCGGTGAGGTTGCAGGAGATGATCGGGCACACCTCGGGGCTGAAGGCCGGGTCCTCAACGCCCAGGTCGCGGTAGGCCGCCAGGAAGGCGTAGGAGGAGGTGCCGATCAGGTTGTTGAGGACGAAGTTCGGCCGCGTCGCCCGGATCTCGGCGATCAGCCGCGACACGTCGGTCTCGCCTATGCGCAGATAGCGCTCGCCCAGAACCTTGCCGCCGGCATCCGCGATCAGGTCGCGCGCCACGCGGTTCATCTCCCAGCCCCAGATGTAGTTCGAGCCGAGCAGGAAGCCGTTGGCGCCGAAGCGGGGCACGACATGGGCCATCAGCGGCACCAGATGCTGGTTTGGGCAAGCGTGCATGTAGACGACGTGCTCGTTGGCCTCGAAGCCTTCATAGGGGCAGGCGTACCAGAGCATGCCGCCGGCTTTTTCCAGCACCGGAATGGTCTCCTTGCGACTCCAGGAAGTGACGCAGCCGACGACATGGCGGGCGCTGCTGGTCTTGAAGATGTCCTCGCAGAGCGTCGCATAGCGATCGGCATTGCTTTGCGGGTCACGCTCGACGGGCATCAGTTCGATACCCGAGCCGCGGTCGGCATTGGTGTCGGCGATGGCGCGCATGGCGCCCATCCGGCACGCATCGGAGACGAGCTGGTAGCTTCCCGAGCGGGAATAGAGGATGCCGATCTCGATACGCCGTTTCAAACAGATCCCCAAAATAACAATGCCCCGCAGCCACCGCCGGAGGGCGAGGCATACGAGGCATTCTTGCCGCCCGGCGATCAGGGCCGGTATTTTCAGCCTAAACTATTCCGTGCCACCACGCAGTCAAGCGGGAAAGTGGGTAGTGTCTCAGTTTGAAATTAGACGCCGCGCTTGTCGCGATCCTAGCCAAACTCCTATGGAAAAGCGGCGCGATTGAAAAGAACATGTGACCTTTTGGACCGGTCGGAATCAGGCCGCCTTGCGCCGTATGAGAGATGCTAGGACGGTACGCATTCCTGAGTATGCCGGGCCGCCGATTGTCACTTCCCAGTCAGTGCCGCGTTTACGGGGAAACTTAGCACTGCGTAGCGCTTCACGGAATGCTGTCGGCTCAACGCCTACGGTTTGAGCCATTTCTTCAGCGGTTGTGTATTTGGCTATCATGAAATCTCCTGTGCTTTCCTCTAGGCATATAGGGATTCAGAGCGGAATGCGCCAGCAGACCGGCCAGATCGCAACCGGGACACTACGGGAAAGTGCGTTCGTCAGCTCAACCGCGGCGCTGCGGCCCGTTTGGCGCGGCGGCTAGGCTACCGTGCTCGCCGTTCAGAAAATTTTGAGAGAATATTCCGGGCTTCCGGGCGAACCGGGGAACGCGGTTCTTTGATAATATCCCTAGAGTTTCTGATGATCTGGACAAGGCTTGGCGTTCCGCCGGGCTTGTGACTTCGCAACCGCAGAGATCCATCATGTCCGATTTCAGGAACACCTTGTCGTCTTCCCTCTCGTCATATTTCAACCGCCGCGCGGGTCTTGGCTTGCTTTTCGCTTCGGCGGTCGCGGTCGCCGGGCTGATTGCGCCCAGCGCTTCGTTCGCCGAGGACAAGAAGGCGATCAAGGTCGGCATCATCAGCGGTGAGGACGAGGATGTCTGGCGGGTCGTCGTCGCCCAGGCGGCGCAAAAGGGCCTCAGCATCGAGACCGTGGTGTTCAACGATTACACCCAGCCCAACGAGGCACTGGAGCGCGGCGAGATCGACGCCAATGCCTTCCAGCACCAGCCCTATCTCGACAACCAGATCAAGACACAGGGCTACCACATCGTGCGCGTCGGCTATACCGGCGTCTGGCCGATCGGCCTCTACTCCAAGAAATATACGAAGATCGCCGACCTGCCCGAGGGCGCGGTGATCGGCGTGCCGAACGATCCCTCCAATGAAGGCCGGGCGCTGCGCGTGCTGCAGAACGAGGGCGTGATTAAACTGAAGGACGGCACCGGCATTCTCGCCACCACCGCCGACATCGCGGAAAACCCGAAGAAGGTCGAGATCAAGGAGCTTGACGCCGGCATTGTCGGCCGCTCCGTCGAGGATCTCGATGCCGCCGTGGTCAACACCGACTGGGCGCTGAAGAGCGGCCTGACACCGGAAAACCGTATCGCGCAGGAGCCTATCGCCGACAACCCCTACCGCAACTTCATCGCGGTCAAGGTTGGCAATGAGAACGAGCCCTGGGTGAAGACGCTGGTCGCCTCCTACCAGAACGAGGCGGTGAAAGCCGAGTTCGACAAGGTCTACAAGGGCACCGGCCTCAGCGCCTATTGAGGCTGTTAGGGCATTTGACATGAAGGCGGTCCGCGCGATGCGCGGGCCGCGATCGTATTTCGGGATCCGCGCATGAACCAGCATTTCTCCGCAACCGCAGAAGCCGTGGAGGGCACAGGCCCACCGCCGCAAGACGTGGTGCGGCTCGTCGACCTGAAGCGCCGCTTCGGCGCGACGGCGGCACTCGACGGCATTTCGCTGACGGCGCGCAAGGGGGAGATCCTCGGCATCATCGGACGCAGCGGCGCCGGCAAATCGACGCTGATCCGCTGCCTGAACGGACTGGAGCGGCCGGATTCCGGTGAAGTCTTCATCGAAGGCCGAGAGATCAGCCGGCTCGGCGAGCGCGACCTGCAGCCGCTGCGGCGGCGCATCGGCATGATCTTCCAGCATTTCAACCTTTTGTCGGCCAAGACCGTCGAGGACAATGTGGCGCTGCCGCTCAAGATCGAGGGCCGCCCGAAGGCGGAGCGGCTGCGCCGCGCCGCCGAACTGCTTGAACTGGTCGGCCTGTCGGAGAAGGCAAAGGCGTATCCGGCATCGCTGTCGGGCGGACAGAAGCAGCGCGTCGGCATCGCCAGGGCACTGGCCGCGCGGCCGGCGCTGCTGTTGTCGGATGAAGCCACCTCCGCGCTTGACCCGGAGACGACGCGGTCCATCCTCGCCTTGCTGAGGGACATCAACCGGCAGCTTGGCCTGACCATCCTTTTGATCACCCATGAGATGGAGGTGATCCGCTCGATCGCCGACCGCGTGGCGGTGATCGACGCCGGGCGCTTCGTCGAGCAAGGCCCGGTCTGGTCGGTGTTTGCCGAGCCGCGGTCGCCGATCACGAAAAGCCTGCTTGGCGCCATCCGGCCGCAACTGCCGGCCGAGCTCTTGGCCCGGCTGCTGCCCGCGACCGGCGCGGAGACGATCCTGCGCGTGGATGTGGCCGGGGAGGCCGCGCAAAGCCCGCTCTTGTCCGATCTCGCGGCGACGGTGCCTGGCCCGTTCCGCCTTATCCATGGTGGCATCGACCATGTCCAGCAGCAGCCGGTCGGCACATTGTTCCTGTCTGTTCCCGGCAAGGATGCAAGCCATCTCGCGCGAGTGATCGCATTCCTGAAGTCCCGCCAGGCGCGGGTGGAGGTGCTTGGCCATGTCGCCGATCCTGTTTGAGCTTCTGCTGCGGTCGATCTGGGAGACGGTGCTGATGACGGCCGCTTCCGGCCTCATCTCGCTGGTTTTCGGCCTGCCGCTTGGTCTCGCCTTGATCGCCACCGAACGCGGCGGCATCGCCGAAAGTCCTTGGGTCAATCGCGTGCTGGGGGCGGTCATCAACGGCTTCCGCTCGGTGCCGTTCATCATCCTGTTGGTGGCGCTGATCCCGGTGACGCGGCTGATCGTCGGCACCTCGATTGGCACCTGGGCCGCGATCGTGCCGCTGTCGATCGCCGCCACGCCCTACTACGCGCGCATCGCCGAAGTGTCATTGCGCGAGGTCGATCATGGGCTGATCGAGGCGGCTCGCGCCATGGGCGGCAATCGCTGGACGATCATCCGCGAGGTGCTGGTGCCGGAAGCGCTGCCAGGCATCGTCGCGGGCTTCACCGTGACGCTGGTGACGCTGGTCGGCGCCTCAGCTATGGCCGGCGCGATCGGCGCCGGCGGCCTCGGAGACCTCGCCATCCGTTACGGCTATCAGCGGTTCGAGACTTCGGTGATGATCGCCGTGGTCATCGTGCTGATCGTGCTGGTCTGCGGCATCCAGTGGGTGGGCGACCGGCTGGCGGCGAAGCTGGACCGGAGGGGGTGAGCGGCTGAGCTACGCGATGATGTCTTCGATAAGCGTTTGAAGCGGCGCCTCGGAACCACCGAAGCTGTCAATCATCGCCTGAATAACGCGATCTCGCTCCAGGATATCGGCGTTGAATGTGAAGCCCGCATGTTCAGCAAGCATTGCAAGGAAGGTGAGTTGGGTACGGCCGTTGCCTTCGCGAAAGGGATGAACGGCATTGATCTCCGCAATGACGTGGGCCACGTGCCTCGCAAAGCCGAGGCTGTCTAGGTCTGCCAAGGAGTCGGGGTCGCCAAGTTCACGGAACACCCGAACCATCTCGCTGGCGATGTGCTCGGGATAGCAAAACCAGCTGCCACCCTTGCCGATCCGGATGGTGCGCGGCTGACCGGCCCAAGCATACACGTCTTGGAACAGGTGCCGATGCAGGTGGAGATAGTGACGGTAGTCGAGTTCGCCTGCCGGAAGGGGCTCGTCCGCGCGAGTCAGGAACAAGGCAGAGCTCGACCTCATCGAGCTCTGCCTGCTCGCGGATATCAAGCAGATTCATAAGCACAGAGTGGATCGAACTCGGCAGCGTAGACCAAAGGCCTATTTCTTTTTGCGGATTTCTTCTTTGATCAGCGAGCGCCGCTCGTCACCGGACAACCCTTGCCGCACACCATGGTTGAGTGTTTTCGCCATGCGGGACGACAACTTCATACCTTCGACAGCGCTGATTTTCTCGCCATGCGCTCTCGTCAGCACGAAATGACCCGTCTTGGCTGAGCGGCCGGTTCTTGAATTAAGATACTTCATTCGCAAATCATATCATGGACCCGCAGGAGAGGCCAAAACGATTTCCGAGCAAGCCGGACCAGGCCGCGGCCTTACTCCTCCGGGTCGAACAAGGCGCCAGCGAGTTCATGCGGCGCCGAACAAATCCCTGGCCTGTTCAGCCGTATAATAACCAAGCCTGACGTCCTGAGCCACCAGTTCCGGATCGCGCTCGCGCGGATTGCCGTAGCCGCCACCACCCGGCGTACCGACGCGGACGCGGTCACCGGCCTTGAGCGCGATGTCCTGCTCCTTGGAGAGGTGCGGCGGCACATGTTCCTTCCCGTCGCGGATGACGGCCACCGTGTTGGGCTCGCCATCCCGGCCGCCGAGCGCGCCTTGCGGGCCGAAGCGGCCATGGTCCATGACAAAGGAGGCGCGGGCTTCTCCACGCAGGATCTCGACCTCGTAGGCAAGGCCAAAGCCGCCGCGATGTTTGCCGGCGCCGCCCGAGCCCTCGCGCAACGCATAATGACGGTAAAGCACCGGAAAGGCCTGCTCCATGATCTCGACCGGCGGCGACTTGGAGATGCCGATGGTCGAGCAGCCATTGGTCAGCCCGTCATGGCCGGCATTGCCGCCATAGCCGCCGCCGGAGATCTGGTACATGACATAGTCGCGGCCGCGCGCCGGATCGTTGCCGCCGAGCGCGAAATTGCCGCTGGAGCCGGCGGGGGCCGCCGTCACCTTGTCGGGCAGCGCCTGCACCATGGCCGCGAACACCGCCTCGGCGATGCGCTGCGACACTTCCGCGGCGCAGCCCGAGACCGGGCGCGGATATCTGGCATCCAGGAAGGTACCCTCCGGCCGCTTGACCTCGAGCGGCTCGAAGGCGCCGGCGCTGATCGGCACATCGGGGAAGATATGGCGCATGGCGAGATAAACCGAGGACAAGGTGGTCGCCAGCACGCTGTTCATCGGCCCCGCGCAGGGTTTTGACGAGCCGGCGAAATCGAAAGTCAGGGTGTCGTCCTTCTTCTCGACGGCGAGCGCGATGGTCAGCGGCTCGTTGACCACGCCGTCGGAATCGACGAAGGCCGTCGAGCGGTAGGTCCCGTCGGGAATGGCCGCTATGTTGGCGCGCATCTGCTCGGCGGCGCGGCGGCGCAGTTCTGCGATCGCCTCGACAACGGTTTCGTCTCCGTAACGATCCAGAATTCCATTGAGCCGATCCTGGCCGATCAGCAGTGCGGCAGCCTGCGCCCTGATGTCGCCGATGCGCTGGTCGGCGACGCGGATGTTCGAACAGATGATGGCGTAGATCTCCGGGTCGAGTACGCCTTTCTTGAACAGTTTGACCGGCGGCAGCCGCAAGCCTTCCTGCTCGACCGCCGTCGCCGAAGCCGAGAAGCCGCCGGGCACCGAACCGCCAATGTCGGGCCAATGACCGGTGTTGGACAGCCAACAGAAAATCTTGCCGTCCCGGTAGACCGGCATGACGAAGCGCACGTCCATCAGATGCGTGCCGCCGAGATACGGGTCGTTGACGATGTAGATATCGCCCGGCTCCGGGGCCAGGCAGCGGCCGTCGGCGATCATCTCGATCACCGTCCTGGTCGAATATTGCATGACGCCGACGAATACCGGCAGGCCCTGGCTGCCTTGCGCGATCAGCGAGCCGTCGACGGCCGAATAGATGCCGTCGGAGCGGTCATTGGCCTCGGCGATGACAGGTGAGAAGGCGGCGCGGGAAAAGGTCAGGTCCATCTCATCGCAGACCTGCTGCAGGGCTGCCTGGAGAACCGAGAGCGTGATGGCGTCGAGCTTTTGCATCTCAGGCCTCGCCAATGTCGATGATGATGTTGCCGTCGGCGTCCGAGCGGGCACGGTCGCCGGGTTCGAGCACCGTGGTAGCGTCCATCTGTTCGAGGATCGCGGGCCCTTCGATGATCACATCGAGCGGCAGTTCTTCGCGTGCGTATACGGGCGTGTCATGCCAGCGCCCGCTGTACCAGACCGGCCGGATCTCGCGCCGGGCCTCGTCGAGCGTCTTTGCCCGCCCGGCGGGGTCGATCAGCCGCGACAGATCGATCGCCGGCCTGACACCCGTCACCGAGGTGTTCAAGTTGACCAGATTGGCGCGGATTTCCGGCAGCTCGACCTTGAAGCGCGCGAAATAGGCCTTTTCGAACAGCGCCTGCAGCTCCTGCCGGGTCACCGACGAGGACGGCAGCGGCACGTTGATGATGTGGGTCTGGCCGACGAACTGCATGTCGGCGGAATGGGTGACGCGGATGGTCTGCGGTTTCACCGCCTCCTTGGCGATCAGCTCCTCGCCTTCGTTTCGATGCCGTTCCAAAACCCGATGGAGCTGGCTTTCATCAAGAACGCCTACCGGCCGGTTGATGGTGTTGACGAAATCATGGCGCAGATCGGCGACGACGCAGCCGAGCGCATTGGTGATGCCGGGCCGTGCCGGCACCAGCACCCGGGGCAGTCCAAGTTCGCGCGCCAGAGCGGTGGCGTGCAGCGGGCCGGCGCCGCCGAAGGCGAACAGCGCGAAATCGCGCGGATCGTGGCCGCGCGACACCGACACCATGCGGATGGCGCCGGCCATCTTCATGTTGCCGAGCCTGAGCACCGCGCCGGCTGCTTCGACGCCGGACAAGCCCGTCGCCTTGCCGATCCTGTCGGCGAAAATGCCGGTGACACGCTCTGATGTGACCGGATTGTCGACGGCAAGCAGCTTCTTCGACGCCAGCCGGCCGAGCACCAGATTGGCGTCGGTGATGGTCGGCTGCAGGCCGCCGCGGCCGTAGCAGATCGGGCCTGGATTGGCGCCGGCACTTTCCGGGCCGATCTGGATCAGGCCTGCCGCGTCGACGCGCGCGATCGAGCCGCCGCCGGCCCCGACCGTGTGCACCGCCACCATCGGCACATGGATGGGCATAGCGTATTCGATCTCGATCTCGTTCGAAACCGCCGGTTCGGCGTTGCGGATCAGCGCCACGTCGGTCGAGGTGCCGCCCATGTCGTAGGTGACGAGATTTTCGAAGCCGGCGCGCTTGCCCGTGTAGGCGGCGGCGATGACGCCCGAGGCCGGGCCGGACATCACGGTCTTGGCCGATTCACGTGTGACGAAGCGGGCCGAGATCATACCGCCATTGCCGTTCATGATCAGGAAGTCGCGGGCGTAGCCTTTGTCGGCGAGTTCCTTGCGCAGCCGCTCGACATAGCGCTCGAGGATCGGCTGCACCGAAGCGTTGACCGAGGCGGTGACGCCGCGCTCGAATTCGCGCGCTTCCGACAGCAGCGCATGACCCGCGGTGATGTAGTCGTTCGGCCAGAGTTCGGCGGCGATCTCGGCGGCGCGCCGCTCGTGCGAAGGGTTAGCGTAGGAATGCAGGAAGTGGATGACCAGGGATTCGCAGCCGGCATCGATCAGCGCCTTCACCGCCTCGCGCATTTCGGCTTCGTCGAGTGGCATGCGTACCGCTCCCGACGCCTCGACGCGCTCGGACACTTCGAGCCGCAGGTTGCGCGGGATGACCGGAACAAAGGTGCCGGTCATGCCATAGGGCTGCGGCCGCGTGCGCCGGCCGAGCTCGATCACGTCGCGAAAGCCGCGCGTGGTGATCATGCCGGTCTTCGCCAGCCGGCGTTCGAGCACCGCGTTGGTGGTTGTCGTCGTGCCATGCACGATAAGATCGATGCCGTCGATCGGAAAGCCGGTGGTATCGAGCGCCGAAACGACGCCGAAGGCTTGGTTGTCGACGGTCGTGGGCGTCTTGGCGATATGTACCCGCCCGCCATCCTTGCCATCAATCAGAAGCAGATCGGTGAAGGTTCCGCCGACGTCGATGCCGGCGACGACACTGCCCAGGGAATCCGGCGGCTGCACCGAAAAATTCTCTTTCATTGTCGAAACCCGAAATGCTGGGACTACGGATATGTCACAGTTTGGAAAGGTGTTTTACGGCGGCATCTTGACGCAAATATCGTTTGTATACTAATAAATTCCGGACACAAGAGCTTACCGCTTTGGAGTGTGCGAGCAGCACGCCGGAACCTGAACGGTCCGGGCGCGCAGGAATAAGGTTTGGCGCCCGCGTTCGTGAGTTGGGCCAGAAGGTTGGATTTGATGAACACCACATCCGCGTTCAACACCGCCGGCGCCCGCCCGCTGCAATTTCCGATTCCAGCCAATGTCTATGCCGAAACCGTGGTCTCGGTGAAGCACTACACCGACCGGCTGTTCTCGTTCCGCATCACCCGTCCGCAGTCGCTGCGCTTCCGTTCCGGCGAATTCGTCATGATCGGCCTGCCCAATGCCGAGAAGCCGGTGTTCCGCGCCTATTCGGTGGCCAGCCCGGCCTGGGACGAAGAGCTGGAATTCTTTTCCATCAAGGTACCGGACGGCCCCCTGACCTCGGAGTTGCAGAAGATCCAGGTCGGCGACACCGTCATCATGCGCCAGAAGTCGACCGGCACGCTGGTGGTCGACGCGCTGACGCCGGCCAAGCGGCTGTTCATGATCTCCACCGGCACCGGCATCGCGCCCTTCGCCAGCCTGCTGCGTGACCCTGACACTTATGAAAAATTCGAGCAGCTGGTCCTGACCCACACCTGCCGTGACAATGCCGAGCTGACCTATGGCCAGGAACTGGTGGCGGCGCTCGAAAGCGACCCGCTGATCGGCGAACTGACCGGCGGCCGTGTCACGCTCTACAACTCCACGACCCGCGAGGAGTCGGCGCGCATGGGCCGTATCACCGCGCTCATCGGCTCCGGCAAATTCTACGCCGACCTCGGCATAGAGAAGCTCAATCCCGAGACCGACCGCATCATGATCTGCGGCTCGATGCATATGCTCAAGGACGTCAAGGAGATGGCCGAGAGCCTCGGTTTCCAGGAAGGCTCGCTCAGCCATCCCTCGACTTTTGTCGTCGAGCGCGCCTTCGTCGGCTGAGGCCTGCTCTTCTCCGGCGATCGAGCTTTTGACCTTCTGGTCAAAAATTAGCTGCTTTCGCGGCCTTTTTCAGCTATCCTCGCTTGAGGACTCGTGAAGCGCGGCTTCGCGGGCTATCTTCGTGCGTGTCGCCCAAAAGTGCCGAGCGGTTTGGGAAGACGATACACACCTAGACATAAGCGCAGTCGCTGAGTGAAAGGGCAGGAGATGAGCAGCACAATCCGCGAGGCCGAGGCCAAGGTGATGCCGCTGCCGGCGCGCGCCGCCGCCAACACCGCCCTCCCGCTGGATCATCGCATCGCGCGCAATCCCGGCATGAAGCTCGACCTCGGCTTTCTGGAGTCGGTGCGCAGCGTCAACCGCTCGGCGCTGGAACGGCGCGTCGCCAGCCTGACCAAGCGGCGCTCGATCAAGGCCGACAACCAGGCGGCCTGGCTGCTGCGGGCGATAGCCTGCATGGACCTGACGACGCTCAACTCGAACGACACGGAAGAGCGCGTGCGCCGGCTTTGCGCCAAAGCGATCAATCCGCTGCGCCGCGACATCGCTGAGGGCCTGGGCATTGCGGGCGAACCCATCCGCCCGGCCGCCGTCTGCGTCTATCATCCGTTCGTCGCCACCGCGGTCGACGCCGTGCGCGGCACCGGCATCCATGTCGCCGCCGTCTCCACTGCCTTCCCGCATGGTCTTGCGCCACTGTCGACCCGCCTCCAGGAGATCGAGGCCTCGGTGCGCGACGGCGCCGACGAGATCGATGTCGTCATCCCGCGCGGCCTGGTATTCGGGGCCAAATGGCGCGAGCTCTACAATGAGATCGTCTCGATGCGCGCTGCCTGCGGCGATGCGCATCTGAAGGTCATTCTCGGCACCGGCGACCTCGCCACGCTGCGCAATGTGATGCTGGCCTCTATGCTGGCAATGATGGCGGGCGCCGATTTCATCAAGACCTCGACCGGCAAGGAAAGCGTCAACGCCACGCTGCCCGTCGGCCTTGCCATGGTGCGCGCCATCAGGGCCTATTTCGAGGAGACCGGCTATCTCATCGGCTTCAAGCCGGCCGGCGGCATTTCTACCGCCAAGGTGTCGCTCGACTGGCTGGTGCTGATGAAGGAAGAACTCGGCCGGCCATGGCTGGAACCGGATCTGTTCCGCTTCGGCGCCTCGAGCCTTCTCACCGATATCGAGAGGCAGCTCGAGCATCACCTGACCGGGCATTATTCGGCCAATCATCGCCACGCGATGGCTTGAGTCAGGGCTCGAACGTGGAGCCCTACGGCGCCCCCCTCTGTCCTACCGGACATCTCCCCCACACGGGGGGAGATCACGCGCTTCCTTGTTTTCGTCCATTTTCAACGTCGCAAGGGCAGCGACACGCTGAAACTGCCAATCTCCCCCCTTGTGGGGGAGATGTCCGGCAGGACAGAGGGGGGCGCGACAGAGCGCTTGCCGAGGCAATTATCTGGAGGGCCCCATGAACATTCTCGAACGCTATCACGCCATGGAATACGGTCCGGCGCCGGAAGCCCGCAACGAGGCCGACGCCTGGCTTGCCGCGCGCGATTTTTCCAAGGCATTGTTCATCGACGGCACCTGGAAGGCGGCTGGGGGCGGCAAGACCTTCGAGACCAGCGAGCCTTCTTCCGGCAAGCTGCTGGCCAAGGTTTCGGACGCGGGCGCCGCCGACATCGACGCGGCGGTCGCGGCGGCCACCAAGGCGCTGCCGAAATGGTCGGCCTCCTCGGGCTATACCAGGGCAAAAGTGCTCTATGCCATCGGCCGCGCCATGCAGCGCCACCAGCGCCTGCTCGCGGTGCTTGAGACAATCGACAATGGCAAGCCGATCCGCGAGAGCCGCGACATCGACGTGCCGCTGGCGATCCGCCACTTCATCCATCATGCCGGCTGGGCGCAGGCGCTGGACAGGGATTTCCCCGGCCACAAGGGCGTCGGCGTCGTCGGCCAGATCATCCCGTGGAACTTTCCGCTCTTGATGCTGGCCTGGAAGATCGCGCCGGCGCTGGCCGCCGGCTGCACGGTGGTGCTGAAGCCGGCCGAGTTCACGCCGCTGACAGCCATCCTGTTCGCCGAAATCTGCGAACGCGCCGGCGTGCCGAAAGGCGTCGTCAACATCGTGCAGGGCGGCCCGGAAGCGGGTGCGGCCATCGTCAAACACCCCGGCATCCAGAAGATCGCCTTCACCGGGTCTTCCGAAGTCGGCAAGATCATCCGCAAGGCTACCGCCGGCTCGGGCAAGAAGCTGTCGCTGGAGCTTGGCGGCAAGTCGGCCTTCATCGTGTTCGAGGATGCCGATCTCGACAGCGCCGTCGAAGGCCTGGTAGACGGCATCTGGTTCAACCAGGGACAGGTGTGCTGCGCCGGTTCGCGGCTGCTGGTGCAGGAAGGCATCGCCGACGCCTTCATCGCCAAGGTCAAGGTCAGGATGAGCCGGCTGCGCGTCGGCAGCCCGCTGGACAAGAACACCGATATCGGCCCGCTGGTCGATCTGACGCAGCTCGATCGCGTCAAGGGCCTGGTCGCCGAGGGCGCAAAACAGGGGGCGGTCTGCTGGCAGCCGGATGCGGCGCTGCCCTCATCCGGCTATTACCATCTGCCGACCCTCGCTACCGGCGTTTCGCCGGCTAATATTCTCGCCCAGGAAGAAGTGTTCGGCCCCGTTCTGGCGACCATGACGTTCCGCAACACCGAGGAAGCGATCGAGCTCGCCAACAACACCCGCTATGGCCTTGCCGCTTCGGTGTGGAGCGAAAACGTCAACCTCGCTTTGCACGTCGCACCGCAATTGAAGGCCGGCGTGATCTGGGTCAACGGCACCAATATGTTCGACGCCGCCTGCGGCTTCGGCGGCTACCGCGAGAGCGGTTTCGGCCGCGAGGGCGGGCGCGAAGGCATGTTCGAATATCTCACGGCAAAGCTGCCGCTCGGCCCGGTCATCAAGCCGGCGACAGTCTCGGCACAACCCGTTGAACAGGCCGATGGCGCAGCAATCGACCGGACGGCAAAACTGTTCATCGGCGGCAAACAGGTTCGGCCCGATGGCAACTACTCGCTGGCGGTTGTCACCGCCAAGGGCAAGCTTGCCGGCGAAGTCGGCTTGGGCAACCGCAAGGATATACGCGATGCCGTCTCCGCGGCGCGGGCCTGCAAGAGCTGGCCGGAGGCGACCGCCTACAACCGCTCACAGGTGCTCTACTATCTGGCGGAAAACCTCTCCGGCCGGGCGGAGGAGTTCGCCGCCCGTCTCGTCCAGCTCACGGGCGCGACCGCCAAGGCGGCACGCGAGGAGGTCGACCAGTCGATCGAGCGGTTGTTTCTCTATGCCGGACTTGCCGACAAGTTCGAGGGGCGCGTGCACCAGCCACCGGCACGGGCGGTGACGCTGGCGCTGCATGAGCCGGTTGGCGTCGTCGGCATCGTCGCGCCCGACAATCAGCCGCTGCTCGGGTTCATCTCACTGGTCGCGCCGGCGCTGGCAATGGGCAACACGGTGGTCGCGGTGCCTTCGGAGCGCCATCCGCTGCTCGCCACCGATCTCTATCAGGTCATCGAATATTCCGACGTGCCTGCCGGCGCCATCAACATCGTCACCGGACGCACGGCCGAACTTGCCGGCGTGCTGGCCAAGCATGACGATGTCGACGGGCTCTGGCTGTTCGCCGATGCCGACACCTGCGCCAAGGCGGAGGTCGAGTCCGTCGGCAACCTCAAACGTATCTGGAGCGGCAATGGCCGTAGCCTCGACTGGGCCTCGGAAGAAGCCGCTGGCGATGTTTTGCTGCGCCGCGCCGTCGAGGTGAAGAACGTCTGGGTGCCCTACGGCGACTGACGTTCCATGCTGTCACGATGGAGATCGGGTTCGGGCTTGACGCTCGGGCTTATGTTCTTTAACGAGAAAAAACATCTTTATCTGTGAACTGACAGAGCAGGCCACATCATGGCCTGTGACTGGCACATGACGCCTTCGCAGGCCGCCGATAAAGGCAGTTAACCCAGAAGGAGAACAGCATGGCGGATCTGGCAGGCAAGGTCGTCGTCATCACGGCAGCGGCGCAAGGCATCGGCAAGGCAAGCGCGCTGGCCTTCGCCAAGGCAGGTGCCGTGGTCCACGCCACCGACATCAACGAGACGCTGCTGGCGGAACTCGCCAAGACCGCAGGAATCAAGACCCGCAAGGTCGACGTGCTCAATGACGAGGCGGTCAACACCGCCTTCGCCGGGATCGGCCGCGTCGACGTGCTGTTCAACTGCGCCGGTTTCGTCCACTCCGGCTCGATCCTGGAGATGAAGGACAGCGATCTCGATTTCGCTCTCAACCTCAACGTCCGCGCCATGATCCGCACCATCCGCGCCGTGCTGCCCGGCATGCTGGAGCGCGCAGACGGGTCGATCATCAACATGGCCTCGCTGGCGAGCTCGCAGAAGGGCGTGCCGAACCGTTTCGCCTATGGTGTCACCAAGGCTGCGGTGATCGGCCTGACCAAGGCAGTCGCGGCCGACTATGTCGGCAAGGGCATACGCTGCAACGCCATCTGCCCTGGTACGGTCGAGAGCCCGTCGCTGCAGGATCGCATGCACGCGCAGGGCGATTATGAAGCCGCGCGCGCCGCCTTCATCGCGCGCCAGCCGATGGGCCGGCTCGGCACGCCGGAGGAAATCGCCGATCTGGCCGTCTATCTGGCCGGCGCCACCTACACATCCGGGCAGGCCTACAATATCGATGGTGGCTGGTCGATCTGACCGGATCGAGGAGTCTGAAAATCCCGCTCACCGGCGATCACTATATGGTGTCCGCGCTTGCCCTGGATCAGGCCGGTGGTACGGTCCGCCGGCTTCCCCAACGGGAGCCATTCGTTTCGGTGAAGAGTTTGCAAAAGGCCGCGAGGCCGCAACCAGGAGAAGGGTTTAAATGAAACTGCTGCGCTATGGCGAGGTGGGGAGCGAACGTCCCGGCCTGCTCGATGCGGATGGGACGATCCGCGACCTCTCCGCCCATGTCGCCGACATTGCCGGCACCACGCTTCACCCGGCCTCACTGGAGATGCTGTCCAAGCTCGACGCAAAGTCGCTGCCGGCGGTTTCCGGCAAGCCGCGGCTCGGCGCCTGCGTTGCCGGCACCGGCAAGTTCATCTGCATCGGCCTCAACTATTCCGATCACGCCGCCGAGACCGGCGCCACCGTGCCGCCGGAGCCGATCATCTTCATGAAGGCCAGCTCGGCCATCGTCGGACCGGACGATGACGTGCTGATCCCGCGCGGCTCGGAAAAGACCGACTGGGAGGTCGAGCTCGGCGTGGTCATCGGCAAAACGGCAAAATATGTCAGCCAAGCCGATGCGCTCGATTATGTCGCCGGCTACTGCGTCGCGCACGATGTCTCCGAGCGCGCCTTCCAGGCCGAGCGCCAGGGCCAATGGACCAAGGGCAAGAGCTGCGACACGTTCGGCCCGACCGGCCCATGGCTGGTGACCAAGGACGAGGTCTCGGATCCGCAGAACCTGAAGATGTGGCTGACCGTCAACGGCAAGACCATGCAGAACGGCTCGACGAAGACCATGGTCTACGGCGTCGCCTATCTTGTGTCCTATCTCAGCCAGTTCATGTCGCTGCATCCCGGCGACATCATTTCGACAGGCACGCCGCCCGGCGTTGGATTGGGCATGAAGCCGCCGGTGTTCTTGAAGGCCGGCGACGTGGTGGAGCTGGGCATCGAAGGGTTGGGCCAGCAGAAGCAGACGTTCAGGGCTGACGCATAACTTTCACGAGTCGCGCCGCCCCTCATCTGGCTGCCGCCATCTTCTCCCCGTAAAACGGGGAGAAGGACGCTGTCGTTGCTGCTTTCGCCAATCGCCGGCGCTGGAGCTATCTTCCTTCTCCCCGTCACTATACGGGGAGAAGGTGCCGGCAGGCGGATGAGGGGCAGCGCCAACCTATGTTGCGATACTACTTCAGCACCTTCCCATCCGCGCCAAACCGATAGGTCTTCGCCGGATCCGGCGTTGCATAAAGTGTCGCCCCCGGCTCGGCGTCATAAACACCGAAAATGCGCACGGTGATCAGCCCGGCCTTCTCGCAGTCGAGATAGAGATTGGTGTCGGCGCCGAGGTGCTCGGCATGCACTACCGTGCCTTTCCAGGCGCCGGATTTCGGGTCGACAGTCAGATGCTCCGGCCGCACGCCGATGCTCTTGGCGGTTTCCCCAAGCCTGGCGCCGTCGATGAAGTTCATCTTCGGCGAGCCGATGAAGCCCGCGACAAATTCGTTCGCCGGCGAATTGTAGAGTTCCATCGGTCCGCCGATCTGCTCGATTTTCCCGGCATTGAGCACCACGATCTTGTCTGCCAGCGTCATCGCCTCGACCTGGTCGTGGGTGACGTAGATCATCGTCGCCTTGAGGCGGCGATGCAGCTGCGCGATTTCCAACCGCGTATTGACGCGCAGTGCCGCGTCGAGATTGGACAAAGGCTCGTCGAACAGGAACAGCTTTGGCTCGCGCACCACGGCGCGGCCGATGGCGACGCGCTGACGCTGGCCGCCGGAGAGTTCCGCGGGACGCCTTTCCAGATAAGGCTCAAGCGACAGCATGGACGAAGCGATGCCGATGCGGCGGTCGATCTCGGCCGCCGGCGTGCCGGCCTGCTTGAGGCCAAGGCCCATATTGTTCTTCACCGTCAGGTGCGGATAGAGCGCATAGGTCTGGAACACCATGGCGATGCCGCGCTTGGCCGGCGGCGTGGCCGAGACATCCGCGCCATCGATGACCACCCGGCCCGAGGTCGAATCCTCCAGCCCGGCGATCACCCTCAGCAAAGTCGACTTGCCGCAGCCCGAGGGGCCGACGAAGACGACGAATTCGCCATCCGTTACTTCGAGGTCGATGCCCTTCAGCACCTCGACCGGGCCGAAAGCCTTCTTCACGTTTTCGATCTTCAGCGAGCCCACGGCAGTCCTCCAAATTGATAAGTGGGCGCCAGGGCACCCCCCTCTGTCCTGCCGGACATCTCCCCCTCAAGGGGGAAGATTGGCAGCTTTGACGCTGACACACTCTTGTTGACGTTTGTGATCGGCGAAGGCCATGCCGACAGCTGATCTCCCCCCTTGAGGGGGAGATGGCCGGCAGGACAGAGGGGGGCGCCGTAGAGCGCAACCCCTGCCGATAGCTCCCTTTTCACAATCGCACCGCCTTCCCGCTGCGCACGCTCTCATCGGCGGCAAGGCAGACGGCGAGCGATTTCACGGCGTCGTCCATATGGCGGGTGAGATCGATATCCTCGCGGATCGCCTTGAGGACAAAAGCCTGTTCGAGATCGCAGAGATCCTGGTGGCCGGGTTCACCCTCCATCGACAGCATCTCGTCCGGCTTGGTGAACGTGCCGTCCGCGCCGGTTTTCGCACTGTGCAGGCGGATGGTCGACGTCTTGGTGTGGGTGTCGATGTCATCGGACTTAACGCCTTCCTTCATGACGATCGACACGCAGCCCGTCGGCGAGATGACATCTTTGACAAAGAACGCGGTCTCCGAAATCATCGGTCCCCAGCCGGCCTCGTACCAGCCGACCGAGCCGTCATCGAACAGCACCTGGAGGTGGCCGTAATTGTACATCGTGGGCGCCACCTCCTCGGTCAGCCGCACGCCCATGCCGCGCACCTCGACCGGCCTGGCGTCGGTGATCTGCAGCATGACGTCGAGATAATGCACGCCGCAGTCAACGATCGGCGAGGTCGTGCGCATCAATTGCTTGTGCGTCTCCCAGGTGTGGCCGGAGGATTGCTGGTTGAGGTTCATGCGGAAGACATAAGGGCCGCCGAGCTTGCGCGCCTCGGCGATCAGCCTGATCCAGGACGGGTGGTGGCGCAGGATATAGCCGATCACCAGTTTCCTGCCGTTGGCCTTAGCGGCCGCGACGACGCGGTTGGCGTCAGCCACCGTCGTCGCCAGGGGCTTTTCGACGAAGACATGGCAGCCGGCCTCGAACGCCCTAACCACATAGTCGGCGTGGCTGTCGGAATAGGTGGCGATGCAGGCGACATCGGGCTTTTCGTCGCGCAGCGCATCGTCGAAGGAGCGCCTGATGCCGTAGCCCGACAGCCCATCCGGCAGCGGCACGTCAGAGCGGTTGATCAACGCGGCGATCTCGAAGCCCGGATTGGTGTGATAGGCGAGCGCATGGCTGCGGCCCATATTGCCGAGGCCGGCGACGACGACACGAAGGGGGGATTCAGAGTTCACGGAGCTGCTCCAGATATCCTGATTTCTCTTGAGAGGGTGTCACCCCACCCGGCGCTACGCGCCGACCTCCCCATCGAGGGATGGTAGGACGTCGGCGTGACCCCCGCCACGCTCAAAGAGGCTTCTCCGAAACGTGTCCCTTGGCCGTCGTGAATGAAGCCGTGACCTTCGACCTCCCCTTGATGGGGAGGTCGGCGCGAAGCGCCGGGTGGGGTGAAGGCTCCAACAGAGATTTGTCCGCTCACTTGACGGCTCCTGACGTAATGCCGCGGATCAGCTGCCGCGAGAAGATGACGTAGAGGATCAGCACCGGCATGATCGCCAGCGAGAGCGCGGCCAGGATGGCGTTCCAGTTGGTGACGAACTGGCCGAGGAAGAGCTGCGCGCCGAGGGTCACAGTCTTGGTCTCTTCCGACGGCGCCAGGATCAGCGGGAACCACAGATCGTTCCAGATCGGGATCATGGTGAAGACGGCGACTGTCGCCATCGATGGCCGCACCAGCGGCAGCACCAGCCGGAAGAAGATGGTGTATTCCGACAGGCCGTCGATGCGGCCGGCGTTCTTCAGGTCGTCCGACACCTGCCTCATGAATTCCGACAGAATGAAGACGGCCAGCGGCAGGCCTTGCGCGGTGTAGACCAGGATCAGCGCCGTCAGCGTGTTGACCAGCCCGCTCGCCACCATCAATTGCAGGATGGCGACGGTGGCCAGCCGGATCGGGATCATGATGCCCAGCGCCAGATAGAGGCCCATCAGCGTATTGCCGCGAAAACGGTATTCCGACAGGGCGAATGCCGCCATGGCGCCGAACAGCAGCACGAAGAACAGCGAGGCGACCGTGACGACGAGGCTGTTCTGGAAGTAGTGGATGAAGTCGCCCTGGCCGATCACCGTGGTGTAGCCGATCAGGTCGAAGGTCTTTGGCGTCGGCGGCGTCAAAGGCGCGCCGAAAATGCCGGCGCGGGATTTGAACGAATTCATGATGACAAGGATCACCGGGAACAGCGCGATCGCCGTGTAGGTCAACAGGACCGCATGGGCGCCGATCGTGCGGGGCAGCGAACGGGTGGCGGTGCTCATTGGATGGTCTCCTGAGGAGCTACTTTGCCGAGGAACAGCACCCAGCCACCCCCCTCTGGCCTGCCGGCCATCTCCCCCGCAAGGGGGGAGATTGGCAGCTTTGGCGCCGACACATCTCCTGCATCGCTGGTGGCTGGCGAAGGCCGTGACAACAGCTGATCTCCCCCCTTGCGGGGGAGATGTCCGGCAGGACAGAGGGGGGTGCTCGAGCTCGACATATCGCCCCCTAAAACTGATATCGACGCAGGCGCGTCTGGATGAGGAAGAGGTAGACGCAGACACCGCCGAGGATGATCAGGAACATGATCGTGGCGATGGTCGCGCCCATATTGGGGTCGCCGACCTGCAGCTGGAAGCCGAAGAATGCGCGGTAGAGGAAGGTGCCGAGAATGTCGGTCGAATAATTCGGCCCGGCGAGCGCGCCCTGCGCGGTGTAGATCAGGTCGAAGGCGTTGAAATTGCCGACGAAGGTCAGGATCGAGATGATGCCGATCGAGGGCAGGATCAGCGGCAGCTTGATCTTCCAGAACTGCGACAGGCCGGTGATGCCATCGCATTCCGCCGCCTCTATGACCTCATTGGGGATCGACAGCAGCGCGGCGTAGATCAGCATCATGGGGATGCCGACGAACTGCCACACCGAGACCAGGCTAAGCGCGGTCAGCGCATACTGCTCCTTGCCTAGCCACGGCGTGAACAGGCTTTTGAGGCCGACCAGATCCATCATATGCGGCGCTACGCCCCACAGCGGCGACAGGATCAGCTTCCAGGCGAAGCCGACGATGACGAAGGACAGGATGGTCGGCACGAAGATCGCCGTGCGGTAAAAGGCCGAAAAGCGCAGCCTGGGACTGGACAGAAGTGCGGCCAACAGTACGCCGATCGGATTCTGCACCAGCATGTGGATGATGAAGAACCAGACATTGTTGCGCAGCGCATTCCAGAAATTCACCGACCAGTTTGGATCGCCGAACAGGGTGCGGAAGTTTGCCAGCCCGACGAAGACCTGGGATTGCTCGATGTTGCGGAACAGCGACAGCTGCAAAGTGCCGGCGAGCGGCAGGATCATGATCGCCGTATAGACGAGCACCGCCGGCGCCAGGAAGACGGCGATATGCCAGCGGATCGGTCTTTTCGGTCGTGCTTGTGCGGCCATGAGTTCGGTCCCCACCGATCAGGTCTGGGAAAATGCTTTCGACAACAGCGCTGCCCCTCATCCTTACCCTCTCCCGGTGAAGAACGGAGAGAGGAGGTCGCCAGCGTTGCGGCAACTCCCTTTCTCACCGTCACTGTACGGGGAGAAGGTGCCGGCAGGCGGATAAGGGGCGGCGCCGTCCTTCGCAGTCGATGCTATCGAAAAACGCTGGGCCGTCCACTTGGAACGGCCCAGCTCATTGCCCGAGCCTTACTTGGCGGGCTTGTACCAACTGTCGAGGCCGTCCTGCAGCTTCTTGGCAGCGGCTTCCGGCGTATCGGTGCCGTTGATGACATTGGCCGATTCGACCCAGGTCTCGTTCTCGAGGTTCGGCGTGCCGCGCGACAGGATCTGGTAGGTCGAGCGAATCGTCGACTTGCACTTGCCGCGCCAGGAGACGAATTCCTGCGCCAGCGGGTCTTCCATCTTCACCGGCGAGGAGTTCAGGCTGAAGAAGCCCGGCAGCGCGTTGGCGTAGATGGTGGCGAAATCCGGCGAGGCCACCCAGGACAAGAAGGTCTTGGCCGCATCCGCATGCTTGGAGCCCGCATTCAGGCCCATGCCGATATCGGTATGGTCGGAGATGTAGCAGGTATCGCCGGCCTTCTCGACCGGCGGCGGGAAGGCACCCATCTTGAACTGGGCCTGAGTGTTGAACAGGCCGATTTCCCACGAGCCGGCCGGGTAGATGGCGGCGCGGCCGAGCGTGAACAGGTTCTGGCTGTCCGGATAGGTCTGCGCCTCGAAGCCGTCGCCGAGATAGGGCTTCCACTTGGCCAGTTCCTCATAGGGCGCGACCCAGTCCTTGTCGGTCAGCTTCTGCTCGCCCTTGATGAGGGCCGCACGGCCTTCCTCGCCCTTCCAGTAGTTGGGGCCGATGTTCTGGTAGCCCATGGTCGCGGCTTCCCAGAGATCCTTGGTGCCCATCGCCATCGGGATGTAAGTGCCGTCGGCCTTGATCTTGTCGAGCGCGGCGAAGAACTCGTCACGGGTCTCCGGCACCTTGATGCCGAGCTTGTCGAAGGCGTCCTTGTTGTAGATGAAGCCATGGATGACCGACGCCATCGGCACGCAGAAGGTCGCCTTGCCGTCGTCGGTCTGCCAGGCGGACTTGGCCACCGGCGAGAAGTTGTCCATGCCCGGCAGCGAGGAGAGGTCCGCGAGATTGCCCTTCTTGAACAGCTCGAGCGACTTGTCGAACGGGCGGCAGGTGATCAGGTCGCCCGCCGAACCGGCGGCGAGCTTGGCGCCGAGAGCCGCGTCATATTCGGTCGGCGCCGAGGGCGCGAACACCACCTTGATGCCGGGGTTCTTGGCTTCGAAAGCCGGGATCAGCTTGTCCTTCCAGATGGCAAGGTCGTCGCCGCGCCAGCTTTCGATGTTGAGCGTTACGTCCTCGGCGTAAGCCACCCCGGCGGAGCCGAGAATGCTGGTGCCCAGAAGCAGTGCCGTCAGTAGTTTCGTTGTCATGCTCAGTCTCCCTGTTGACCTTTTTCAGGTTCGGTTTTGATGAGAACAGAGGCGTTGCGCCCCTTGCTCCCCTCGCAAGCCTGCTTCACCCCGATGGACACCGGGATGAAACAGGCTCTATTTCTTTGTTCGAGCATGATCTTTTCCGAGAAGCGGTCTCCACTTTTCGGGATCATGCCCCAGCGCGGAAAGGGCCGGCCGCAGCTTCTGGCCGGCCTCTTCCAGTATCTGCTGCGCCGTGTCGGCGCTGTCGGCGCCGGCGGCAAGCAGAATGGCGGTCTTGACCGCACCGCCGCTCTTTTCGAGCAAACGGGCCGCGTCGTCGCGGCTGCCGCCGCTGATGGCCGCGACGATCCGCGCCGCGCGGTCGCGCAGCTTGCTGTTGTCGGCCATGAGATTGACCATGTAGCCGTCATGGACATGGCCGAGATGGATAGCGGCGAGCGTCGACAGCATATTGAGGGCTATCTTCTGGGCCGTGCCGGCGCCCATGCGCGTCGAGCCGGCGATCACTTCCGGCGGCGTTTCGAGCAGGATGGCGGTTCCAGACAGACGCAGCAGAGCCGAGTCCCGGTTGTTGGCGATGCCGATGGTGGCCGCACCGCGACGGGCGGCTTCCTCGATCGCCCGCAGTGCATAGGGCGTCGTACCACTGGCCGAGATTGCGATCAGGCAGTCGCCCTTGCCAATGCCGGCGTTGGCGACCGCTGTCGCGGCCTCCTCTTTATCGTCTTCGGGGCCGCCGGCCAGCGTTCTGAAGGCCTCATCGCCGCCGGCGATCAGGATGGCGATGCGGTCGCGACGGATGCCGAAGGTGCCAGGCAGTTCCAGCGCATCGGCAAGCGCCATCAGGCCGGAGCTGCCGGCCGCGGCATAGGCGAGCTTGCCGCCGCCCTTCAGGCTACCGGTGATGATCTCGGCCGCTTCGGCGATGGAGGGAATGGCGTTGCGCACAATCTTCGCCGCCTCGACCTGCGCATCGGCCAGCGAAGCAAGGATCGCTTCGGGAGCCTGGATATCCAGCCCCTCAGCATTCCTGTGCAGCGCTTCGGTGCGCGTTTCGGCCATCCCAATTCCTCCAATTCGGAAAACAATACCAAAAAAATACCACTTGTCCACACGCATTAACGAATTCGCCGCACCGAAATCGCTGGCGCAGGTAAATGGCCAAGTTTTTCAGTGAAATACGCTCTAATCTTTTTTGCAGCGGAAATTAACCCTTGGCTATTGGTATTTTATTGGTATTATCGGCCTGGAGGAGAAATCACGTGAAATTCGTGCTTGGCATCGATGGCGGCGGCACCAGCTGCAGGGCGGCCCTGGCAATGGCGGACGGCACGGTGCTCGGCCGCGCCAAAAGCGGCGCCGCCAACATCCGCACCGACCTGACCGGCGCCCGGTCGAACATCGTCGAGGCGGCGCGGCAAGCCTTTGTCGCGGCTGGCCAGGATTCGGACCTGATCCCGCAAACACCGGCCATTCTCGGCCTCGCCGGCGCCAATGTCGGCACCTACCGGCAGCAGCTCGAGGCGATCCTGCCGTTCAGCACCAGCCGCGTCGAAACCGATGCCGAAATCGCGCTGGAAGGCGCGGTCGGTTCCGGCGACGGCGCCATGGCGATCCTCGGCACCGGCACCGCCTATATGGCGCGCAAGAACGGCAAGTCGCGTGCCATCGGCGGCTGGGGCTTCCAGGTCGGCGACCAGGGCAGCGGCGCCCGCATCGGCCGCGACCTGCTCGAACAGACCCTGCTTGCCCATGATGGCGTGCGCGCGCGCACGCCGCTGACCGATAGCATGATGGCCGTGTTCCGCGACAATCCGGAGGATGTGGTCGAATTCACCACCAATGCCAAGCCCGGCGATTTCGGCGGCTTCGCCCCCAAAGTGTTCGAACATGCCGAAAAAGGCGACGCGGTCGCCAACTGGATCCTCGACAAGGCAGTCGCCGATGTCGAGGCCTCGCTCGGCGCGCTGGAATTGGCGGACGACGCGCCGCTCTGCCTGCTCGGCGGGCTGGCGCCGCTCTACGCGCCGCGCCTGTCTGCACGCTACCGGGCGCTGCTTCGGGAGCCGCTCGACGATGCGCTCGGCGGCGCCGTGCAGATGGCGGTCCGCCTGTTCGCGCCGAGGGGAGCGGCTCGATGAGCGACGCCGCCGACCAGATCTTCGCCGCGCTGAAACAGTCCTCGCAAAGCGGTGCGCCGCTCTACCTACAACTGCGCAAAAGCATTGAGGATGCCGTCAATCGCGGCCTGATCGGGCCCGGCGACGCGCTGCCTTCCGAGCGCGACATCGCCATCAAGGCCGATATTTCGCGTGTCACCGTGCGTAAGGCGGTGCAGGACCTCGTCAAGGGCGGCATCCTGGTCCAGCGCCACGGCTCCGGCACCTTCGTGGCGCCGCGCATGGAGCGGGTCGAGCAGTCGCTGTCGCGGCTGACCTCCTTCACCGAGGACATGGCGCGGCGCGGCATGGTTGTGCGCTCGGCCTGGCTCGACCGCGGCCTTTACGCGCCCTCGCCCGACGAGATGATGGTGCTTGGCCTGTCGTCGAACGAATTGGTGGCGCGCGTGGCGCGCCTGCGCATAGCCAACGACACGCCGCTGGCGATCGAGCGCGCCTCGCTGTCGGCCAGCGTGCTGCCGGACCCCGCTGGAATTGGCTCCTCGCTCTACGCAGCCCTGGAATTGACCGGCAACAGGCCGGTGCGCGCGGTGCAGCGCATCTCGGCCGCCAATCTCGGCGACGGCGACGCGCGCCTGCTCGAAGTGCCGCCGGGCATTGCCGGCCTGCACATCGAGCGTATTTCCTATCTGGCGAGCGGCAAGGTGATCGAGTTCACCCGCTCCATCTACAGGGGCGACGCCTATGATTTCGTCGCCGAACTGCGGCTGACAGGGCCGAGCGAAGAGGGCCGACCATGACGACCGAGCCGAACAAATCGACGGAGCCGACCCATATGCGGCGCGAGATCGAGGAGATCCCGCAAGCCGTCGCCCGCCTGCTCGACGGTTCCGGTGCCGTACTTTCCGAGGCCGGCCGCGGCATTCGCGAGCGCGACCCGCATTTCGTCGTCACCGTGGCGCGCGGCTCGTCCGACCATGCCGCTACTTTCATGAAATACGCGGTCGAACTCACCGCCGGTCTTGCGGTGGCTTCGGTCGGGCCTTCCATCGCTTCGATCTATGGCCGCAAGCTCAGGCTCGGCGGCTCCGCCTGCCTGGCCATCTCGCAGTCGGGCAAGAGCCCCGACATCGTCGCCATGGCCGAAACCGCACGGGCAGGTGGCGCGCTGACCATCGCCGTCACCAACACCGCCGATTCACCGCTGGCGCGCGCCTCGGACCATGCGATCGACATCCTGGCCGGGCCCGAGCGCAGCGTCGCGGCGACCAAGACCTTCGTCAATTCCGCTGTCGCCGGCCTTGCTCTGATGGCGCATTCCACCGGCGACGAAGCGCTTCTCAAGGCGCTTGCCCGCTTGCCCGAGCATTTCGGCAAGGCGATCGCCTGTGACTGGATGAGCGTGCTCGTCGAAACGATCGAAAAGCAGAAGTCGCTGTTCATCCTCGGCCGCGGCCCATCCGCGGCGATGGCCAACGAAGCGGCGCTGAAATTCAAGGAAACCTGCGGCATGCATGCCGAGGCCTACAGTGCTGCCGAAGTCATGCATGGCCCGCTGGCGCTGATCGGCCCCGATTTTCCGGTGCTGGCCCTGGCCGCGCGCGACGCATCCGAACCGTCCGTGGCCGAAGCCGCCGACAGCCTGGCGGCCAAGGGGGCGCCGGTCTTCGTCACCTCGATGCTGGCGAACAAGGCCACACGCCTGCCGCATGTCGCCACCGGCCATCCACTGACCGATCCGCTGACGCTGATCGTGTCCTTCTACGTGTTCGTCGAGGCCCTTGCGCGCCACCGCGGCCTCGACCCGGATACGCCGCGCAACCTTCGCAAGGTGACGGAGACCGTATGAGCGACCGTTTCGCCCTGACTGGCGCCCGTATCTTCGACGGCGACGACTGGCATGACGGTCATGCCCTCGTCGTGCGCGACGGTCTGATCGAGGCCATCCTGCCCACCGGCGCGCTTGCCGCGGATATGCGCCGCGTCGACACCGGCGGCGGCATGCTGGCGCCGGGCTTCGTCGACATCCAGGTCAATGGCGGCGGCGGCGTCATGCTCAACGATCATCCCGATGTCGCCTCGATCGAGACCATCTGCCGGGCGCATGCGCCGTTCGGCACCACCGCACTGCTGCCGACGCTGATCACCGATACGGCTGATATCACCGCCGCGGCGATCGCCGCCGGCGAGGCGTCGGCACTGCGGAAAGTGCCGGGGTTTCTCGGGCTGCATCTGGAAGGTCCGCATCTGTCGATCGCCCGCAAGGGTGCGCATGACCCGGCGCTGATCCGGCCGATGACGGACAAGGACGAGGCGATGCTGATCGCGGCGCGAGGCAAGCTCCCGGTGCTGCTCACCACGATCGCACCCGAATCCGTCGAGGCGGCCCGTGTGGCCGCCTTGGCCAAGGCTGGCATCATCGTCAGCCTCGGCCATTCCGACACCGGCTACGCCACGGCAAAAGCCTTCGCCGAGGCCGGCGCCAGCGTGGTCACGCATCTGTTCAATGCCATGAGCCAGATCGGCAACCGGGAGCCGGGACTGGCGGGCGCCGCCATCGACATCGGCGGCCTGTCCGCGGGACTGATCGCCGACGGCATCCATGTCGATCCCGCCACCATCGCAATAGCGCTGCGGGCCAAAGAGGGGCCGGGCAGGATCGTGCTGGTCACCGACGCCATGGCGACGATCGGCACCGACATGACCTCCTTCACGCTCAACGGCCGCACCATCTACCGCAAGGACGGCAGCCTGCGGCTTGCCGATGGAACGCTGGCCGGCGCGGATCTCGACATGATCTCGGCTGTGCGCTTCACTCACCGCAGCGTGGGCGTGGAGCTTTCCGAGGCCTTGCGCATGGCCTCTCTTTATCCGGCGCAGGCGATCGGCCAATCGCACCGGCTCGGCCGCTTCGCCAAGGGCGCCGCCGCCGACATCGTTTCGCTTTCGAACGATCTCGACATCAAAACCGTCTGGATCGGCGGCGACAGGGTTTTTTCGACCAGCGCCGGCGGGCAACGGTGAAAGCCGGCCATGGCTGACGTCGATTGCGTCGTCGCCGGAGCCGGCGTCGTCGGGCTCGCCATTGCCAGGGCGCTCGCCTTGTCGGGCCGCGAAGTGCTGGTTATCGAAAAGGCCGCCTCGATCGGCACCGTCACCAGCTCGCGCAATTCGGAAGTCGTTCATGCCGGGCTCTATTACGCGCCCGGAAGCCTGAAGACGCGTTTCTGCGTCGAAGGACGCGAACGGCTCTATGCCTATTGCCGCGAGCGTGGCATCGGCCATCGACGCACCGGCAAGCTGATCGTCGCCGTCGGACCGGGCCAGCTGCCTCGGCTCAATGCAATCCGGGCCAATGCGGAACAATGCGGCGTCGACGACCTCGACTTGCTGACCGCCGCGCAAGCAGAAAGCCTCGAACCGGCGCTGAGCTGCGCCGGGGCGCTGCTGTCGCCGTCGACGGGCATCGTCGACAGCCAGGGGCTGATGCTGTCGCTGCGCGGCGACGCGGAGGCGGCCGGTGCGTCGTTCGCCTTCCTGACCGCCGTCGCAGCGGCGACGGTCGAGGCCGACGGGATTCGTATCACCACGCGCGATGGCGACGGCGAGACGTTCGCGTTGAAAGCCGGCGCTTTCGTCAACGCCGCAGGGCTCGACGCGCAGGCGCTGGCCGGCCGCATCGAAGGGTTCCCGCAAGAGCTCGTGCCGCCGCTCTGGCTGGCGCGCGGCAACTACTTTTCGCTTTCGGGCCGCTCGCCATTCTCGCGGCTGATCTATCCAGTGCCGGTCAATGGCGGCCTGGGCGTGCATCTGACCCTCGATCTTGGTGGCAGCGCGCGCTTCGGCCCAGACGTCGAATGGATCGGCCAGGCGGACTATACGGTGGATCCCGGCCGCAGCGCGGTCTTCTATGACGAGATCCGGCGCTATTGGCCGGATCTGAGGGACGGCGCCCTGCTGCCGGCCTATGCCGGGATCAGGTCGAAACTATCGGGCCCGAACCAGCCGGCGGCCGACTTCATGGTGCAGGGTCCGGCCGACCACGGCGCGGGCCGGATCGTCAACCTGTTCGGCATAGAGAGCCCGGGCCTGACGGCAAGCCTGGCGCTGGCCGAGCATGTCGTCGGTCTCTTGTTCCCCCGATAGTGCCCAGGCGATCGCACGAAACTGTTCGCGATGCTCCCCGTCCAAACAAGCGGGATGAGGTATCCTTGCCTGGATCGACTTAGCTGGCGGGACTGCTTATGGAAAAAAGATCCTTGTAGGTATCGCGCAGCAGATTCTTTTGCACCTTGCCCATGGTGTTGCGCGGCAATTCGTCGACGAAGACCACGCGCTTGGGATGCTTGTATTTCGCCACGCGCGCGGCAATGGCATTGAGTATCTCGGCAGCGGTGACGGTCGAAGCCGGCGAGCGAACCACGACGGCCGTTACGCCTTCGCCGAAATCGGGATGGGCAACGCCGATGACGGCACTTTCCAGGACGCCGTCAAGCGCGTCGATCTCGCTCTCGAGCTCCTTGGGATAGATGTTGTAGCCGCCCGAGATGATCAGGTCCTTGCCGCGGCCGACGATGTGGACATAACCGTCGGGGTCGATCATGCCGAGATCGCCCGTGATGAAGAAGCCGTCGGCGCGGAATTCCGCTTTGGTCTTTTCCGGCATGCGCCAGTAGCCGGAGAAGACATTCGGCCCCTTGACCTCGATCATGCCGACCTCGCTTTGGGCAAGCGGCCTGCCAGTGTCGGGGTCGGCGATGCGCAACGACACGCCGGGCAAGGGAAAGCCGACGGTGCCGGCGCGGCGCTCGCCATCATAGGGGTTCGAGGTGTTCATGTTGGTCTCGGTCATGCCGTAGCGCTCGAGAATGGCGTGGCCTGTGCGCTCGCGCCAGGCCCTGTGCGTCTCGGCCAGCAGCGGCGCCGAGCCGGAAACGAACAGGCGGATGTTTCTTGCCGCCTCGCGGGTCAGCCCGTCCTGCTGCAAGAGCCGGACATAGAAGGTCGGCACGCCCATCAGCGCCGTGGCGTCCGGCAAGAGCGCGACGACGCGCCCTGCGTCGAATTTCTGCTCGAACAGCATCGAGGCGCCGGCCATCAGGATGACGTTGGTGGCGACGAACAGCCCATGGGTGTGGAAGATGGGCAGCGCGTGGATCAGCACATCGTCTGATCTGAAGCGCCAATAGTCGACCAGCACGCGCGCATTCGAGGCGAGGTTCTCGTGGCTGAGCATGGCCCCTTTCGAGCGGCCGGTCGTTCCCGACGTGTAGAGGATCGCCGCAAGATCGTCGGGACCGCGCGCGACGTCGTGGAAGTCGGGCGATTGCCGCGACGCCTGGTCCGCCAGCGATCCTTCGCCCTTGCCGTCGAGGGTGACGGCAAGGGCTCCGCATTTTTGCGCCAGGGCTTCGATGTCGGCTGCCCGTGCCGGATCGCAGACGACCAGCCGGGGCTCGGCGTCGCCGAAGAAATAGGCGAGTTCGGCCAGCGTATAGGCGGTGTTGAGCGGCAGGAAGACGGCGCCGGCACGCAGGCAGGCGAGGTACAGCAGCATAGCTTCCGGGCTCTTCTCGACCTGCACCGCGACCCGGTCGCCGGGCTCGACGCCAAGTTGCAAAAGCGCGTGCGCCAGTTGCGCCGAGCGCGCCAGCATGTCGCCATAGGTCAGCACGCGGCCGTCATCCGTTCGCATCAACAGGCGTCCGGGCTTCGGCATCCGGGACCGGAAAATGTCGAACAGATGATTGCTCATGAGGTCTTCCTGCGTCTGGCGGCCAAAGGCATGCATCCGACGGAGCCGGGCCTGTCTTCCGGTTCGGCCGCTTGCACGGCGCCAGACTGTTGGTGGTTCTTGCCGACCCGTCAAGCCCGCAAGGGCGGCTCCACGCGGCCGCCATGATCATGTCGCCGGCGAAAAGCGGAAGGCCTCGGCGGTGGGGGGCAAAGGCTTGGGGCGCGATGCGGCGCTACCGTGGGGTGCGCTCGGCCCTGGCGCTGGCCGGCTCTGATGCTTCGACCTGCTTGAAGCGCTCCATGCACATGGCTGCCGTCAGGCGATAGTGATTGAGCAGGGCTTCGACCGCGGCGTCGGCATTACCGTCCAGCGCATTTTCCGCGATCAGGCGGTGCTCCGCAAAATCGTCGCGCTGGATGCCTTCGCCGTTACTGGCCATTCGGCGGTAGCGGTAGGCGTGATCGGAAAGCTGGTCGCAAAACCCCACTAGCCATCGCGACCGGCAGGCCGAGATCAGCGCACGGTGGAAAGTGCGGTGCAGTCTCTCCCAGTCCGGATTGAGCGACGACAGATCCGTTGGCATGAGACGTGAGGTGCGCCCCAACCGATGCAACGCCAGAACCAGCTGTTCTTCCCATTCGGCGGTGCGGTGGGCGATGGATTCGCGAAGCGCCCGTTCCTCGAGCCAGCAACGGGTACGCGTCAATTCCTCGAGCTCTGCAGCGCTGACCGGCATGATGAAGAAGCCTCGCTGGTCATGCCGACCGAGAAGCCCTTCCGAGGCCAGGCGATTGAGAGCCTCACGAACCGGGGAAGCGCCGGCGCCATATTTGGAAACAACCCACTCAACCCGCAGCTTGCTCTCGGTTTCAAAGGCGCCCCGCAGAAGATCGGCACGGAGTTGATGATAGACAGTGCTGGCGAGCGTACTCTTCGAGCCTGTGCCGTCGTCATTCAGATTGGCAGCTGCGTATGTCAAAATCGGCTCCTTGTCCCCAAATCTGGTCCTGGGCAATTCGAGTCCGAGAAACAGTTCCCTTTCCGTACACGTACCCTACCGCGCGCGCCTCGACGCGCTCAAGCGGGAGATCGCGTCATTGTACTTTAGAACAAAGAAATATGCACGATCCTATATCTGGTCGAACGAAATCGTGTTCGGCTACAACCGGCGGAAATTTAACGTGTTTATATGCAGGATCACCTGTTCTTCCGTGCCTCCGCGCGAACCTCTTTTCTGTCGCGCGCAAAAGACACCGAACAGTGGGACCGAATCAGGCCTTTTATCCTGCCCATGGCTTTTGTCGCGGGGCCAGCCGCAGCGAAGCGCGCAGTGCAGGCCCCCGGGGTTGACCACGTGGGGAGATCCTGGCCTCCATCGGTTCCTTGTGCGGTGCTTTTAGCCGGCTGCCTTGTCGGCCGCCGTCCTGATCGCCCCGATATTTGCCCGGTACGCTTCCACGCTGCCGCCCTTGAAGATGGCGGCGCCGGCCACCAGCACATCGGCGCCGGCGGCGGTCACCAGCGGCGCGGTTTCGGGCGACACGCCGCCGTCGATCTCGATGCGGATCGGCCGGCCGCCGATCAGCGCCTTGACCCGCCTCACCTTGTCGACGATTGCCGGAATGAAGGCCTGGCCCCCGAAACCCGGGTTGACGGTCATGATCAGGATCAGGTCGAGCCTGTCGAGCACGTATTCGATCGCACTTTCCGGCGTTGCCGGATTGAGCGAAACGCCGGCCTTCTTGCCGAGATTCCTGATCGTCTGCAACGAGCGGTCGAGATGCGGCCCGGCCTCGGCATGCACCGTCATGCCGTCGCAACCGGCCTCGGCGAAGGCGGCCAGATAGGGATCGGCCGGCGCAATCATCAAATGGCAGTCGAAGAAAGCCTTGGTGCGATTGCGGATCGCCTTGATCACCGGCGGGCCGAAGGTGATGTTGGGGACGAAATGGCCGTCCATCACATCGAGATGGATCCAGTCGGCGCCGGCTGCCGTGACGGCTTCGACCTCGTCGCCCAGCTTCGAAAAGTCTGAAGCCAGCACCGAAGGTGCGATCAAGGTTTTTTTCGTCATGATGACGGGGCCTTTCCGAGCGCCTTTTTCATCTGATCACTGCCTAAAGCGCAGCCGCTGACTTGTCGAGGGTGCGAGCTTGGCGGTTCCACAGCTGGGGTAGTGCGGCGTCCTCTTCGTGTTGCAGCTTCAGCCTGCCCGGCCACGAAGAACCCCGCCGGATTGCTCCGGCGGGGTTTCCGATGTGCCTTCAGGCGATGGTTACTGCTGCTGGAGATCCAGGATTCTGTTTGGAGCCGTATCCTGCCGCTGTTCGGACTGCGGCCTGCGCCGTGGCAGAACCTGCTGCAGCAGCAGTCCCGGGTTGAGTTCCAGCGAGGGCAGCCCGCGCACCGGCCTGCAGTTCGGATAACGGCCGATCATGCCTTCCGGGCAACGCCGCCTGAAGATCGGCTGGCACTGGCCGTTGACCATTTGCGAGCCCGGCGCGCATTCGCTCTCTTGCCTGGACCGGCGGCATGCGCCGTCGATCACCTGGGTTCCACGCGGACAGACGCACTCGCCGCGCTTGTTGTGGATCTGGCCGCGAATGTCGCACTGCTCCACATCGGGCTGCTTGCGCCGGCACACTCCATTGCGCAGCTCGGTCCCCCTCGGGCAGACGCAGTCGCCATTGGCGTCGTGGACCTGGCCGCGGATGGTGCATTGCTCAGGCTCCGGCTGGAGAGCCCGGCAGGCTCCCTTGCGCAGTTCGGTCCCTCGTGGGCAGACGCATTCGCCTTCCGCGCCGTGGACCTGGCCACGGATGGTGCACTGCTCAGGCTTCGGCCTGTCGCGTACGCAGGCGTTGGCATCCCGGTCGAGATGCGTGCCCCTGGGACAGGTGCAGCCATGGCCGTTCGATGTCGGCACCGAGCCCGGTATCGCGCAGCCCGGCCTGGATATCGTGACGCAGGCGCCATTCTCCAACTCGGTCCCGCGCGGACAGACGCAGCGTCCGTCCTCTGTGCGGACCTGGCCCTTGAGCAGCACGCAACGCTTTGGCTCCTTCGGCGGGATGATGACGCCGCCGGACGAGCACTGGCCGTTGCGATAGGTGGTGCCTTGCGGGCAGACGCACCGGCCGGCGTCGTTCATGACGAAGCCTGCCGAGCATTCCTTCTTCGTCTCATGCCCGATGGCGAAGGGATGGCAGGCATAGGCCTTGTCGCGATTGCCCTGGGTATTGGCCTGGTCGCGGGAAAGCACATCTCCGCCGCCCTGCACCCGCGTGTCGGGAGAGAGCACGCCGACGCAGTTCTGGCCGTTGACGCTGCCTTGCAGATTGGCCAGGCGGCCGTCGTCGGGGATGACCACGGTGACGTGGTGGACGCGGCTTTCGCCAGCGCCAAGCGTCAGGTCTGCGATGCAGGACGCAGGCAAGGCCGCCGGTTCCGGCGAGCAGCCGAAGGCCGGCTCGATCGAGGTGATCGCGACGCCTTCCAGCCGGCCGAGGCCTTCGACGCCGATCGCATCGCCGATGCGGACAGGGCCGGAAAATTCCGCCGGGCCGTCGTTGGTGATGGTGATCTCGAACGAGCAGGGTTCTCCGGGCCGGCACTCGCGGTCGCCGGTCTTCTCGACGCGGATGGACGAGACCCCGCCGCCCTTGGCGCAGGCCCGGCCGACCGGATGGACGACGTCCTCGCCCTGCGCCGGGCCGTAGGAGCCCCGCGCGCAATTCTCGAACTCGCCGTTGGCCGAAACCGTCACGTCGAAGTGCCTGCTGGTTCCGGGTGTCATGACGGCGCCTGGAATCTGGCACGCCAGCGTGTCGGCCGGAACCGGTCCGCACGCCCATTCCGCGCCGTCTGATGTGACGGTCTGGATCTGGACGGGCGCGCCGCCCGACACCAAAGCGGCGGCATCGTTGACCCGCACCGGACCGGTGGGGGCAGCCGTGCCGGCATTGCTGACGGTGATGCGGCAGGAGACGAAAGCGGCACCCGCCAGCGAACCGCCGCATGTCTTGGTGATACGCAGGACAGGCTGGCCGCCATTGGGACGAGGAATGCGTTGCATGGCGCAGGCCCGGTTATTGGTGAGGTCGGTTTCGCCGGGGATCGGTTTCACCTCGGCGCAATTCTCGACCGTGTCCGACCGGTAGCCGGCCGGCACCACCGCCTTGACGACGATCGCCGTCAAAGCGCCCGGCGGCAGCGAGATGCCGGCATTGTCGCAACGGAACTGGCCGGGCCCGTTCGGACCGCATGTCCAGGGTGGGCTCGGGCCAAAGGTCGAGGAGGCCGGCGCGCCGCTGGGATAGGTGTCGACCACGGTCAGCGGCCCGTTATAGGTCGAGGTGCCGTTGTTGATGATGTCGATGACGAAGCTGCACACGCCATCGGCGGTGCAGGCTTCCGCGCGGGTACGCTTTTTCAGGATCAGGTCGGCCTTCTTCTCGACCGGCGGCCGGCAGTCGCGATCGCGATCGCCACGCCGGCAGATCGGGATCGAGGCGCAGCCACGGTCGTTGGCCTGGCTGCCGAACAGCGGCTTGCCGCTGGCGGCATAGTTATAGGTGGCACAGTTGCGCAAGCTGCTGCCTTGCCAGCCGCCAGCCGGCTTGAAGCCGAACTCCAGGTCGATGAAAGCCCCCGGATTGAGCGTGGTCACCGGATGGGTGCACGTCATCGGGGTGGCGCCGGGCACACAGGTCCAGGGCGGATTGGGTCCCGAATCGAGCGTCGAGCCCGCCGGCAGCGTCACCTCGTCGAGCACGATCTTGCCGTTGTAGGGCGCGTCGCCGACATTGGTGACCCGGATGCTGAAGTCGCAGCCGCCGCCCATCGTGCAGCGCGTGACATCGGCGCGTTTCTCGACCTTCAGGTCCGGTTCCCTGTCCTTGGGCGGACATCTCTGGTCGCGCGGGATGACGATGTCGTTGGTCTGCGTGCAGCAGAGCCCCCAACCCTCTTTCGGCCCGGCATAGGTCTCGATGCCGGTGACGACGAGGTGGATGACGTCGCCGGGCGAGGCGCCGACGATCTTCCAGTTCAGCACACCGCCGCCGGCCGGCACCTTCTGTGTGTCGGGGACGATGGTGATGCCTGGCGTGGCGGTCGAAAGCTGCACCCACCTGCCGCCCATCTCGGGGCCGACAGGCATATGGTAGATGAACGCGCCGCCGCCGGGCACGCAGTCGACCGTGCCGCGCTCCACCTTGAAGCATTCCTTGCCCGGAGGCGGCGGTGGTGGCGGATTGCACTTGGTCAGGTCGATCCGGATCGAGGTTTTTTCGCCGGTGAGAAAATTGCCGTCGTCCGGCTTGCCCGGATCCTGCGACGGGATGATGGTTCCCGTGCCGGTGCCGACGGTGACTTTGACCAGGCCCTGATTGTCGACCGTCGCCGGCGCGGGGAACGCCGCGTGGTCGATCCTGGCGGTGATACGGAAAGTGATGACGCGTTCGTCCGGTGCGCCCGAGCCGTCGAGGTCGGAAGCGGAAATCCGGAAATCCGAAACCGTTGCCGTGTCGTTGGGGCCGGCCGAATTGCTGATGACGGCGCCAGGCAGAGGTCCGCCGGACGCATCGGTGCCGTCACCGGAGACCTGCATGTTGACGATCTGCAAGCCATGCGGGAGCTGGTCCTTGAAGTCGAGCCGGACCGTCTGCAGCGAAGCCGCAAACCCCGGGCTGGCGAAGCCTTGCGGTGCGCCGCGCAGGCCGAAGCTCAAAGTGTAGAAGACATAGTCGCAGCTTCGCTGGCCGCCGGTCTTGGTGAAGAACGGCACGGCTCGTCCGGGCTCCGGATTGATGATGCGCGGATTGTTGAGCTTGAATTCCTTATCCGGGCTGGCGGCCTGGACGGTCTTGGCCGGAGCCGTGCCTTCGGCAAGTGCCGGCAGCGCCGGCAGCATGGCGACCGCGATACCGGCCGCCACCAGCCAGCGCGCAGCGCGCCTGGCAAAAGACAGGCGCCTCGTGTTCATGACGGTTGATTTGTCGGCGACGCCCAGCGGGGAGAGTGCGAGATTGTTCATCGTCCCCTCCTCAACGGTCGCAGCTGACGGCTGGCGTTCTGAGCGGCAAGGTCATCTTGCAGCAAGGGTAGTAGCCGCCCTTGTCCTTGTCGGACTTCCTGTAGAAGCAGAGTCCGACATCGACCGTGTCGCCCGGATCGTGGCCGGTGATGCCGATCGTGTATGGCTTGCCAGGCACATGCGACATGGGCGAGGTCACCCCGACGCCTGGCGTCCTGGATTGGGCTTTGATCGAATCGCCCCCGAGGCCGGCATGGTCATGGAGATAAAGGTCCGCCTCGAGCCCGCGCGGTGTGCAGAAATACCTGACATCGTCGACATCGAGACAAGGGGGCAGGTTGCCGGGCGGTTGGAAGTCCGGCGGATAGAACGGTGGCAGATAGCCGCCCGGGATTTCCTCATAATAGCCGGCGCGGCCCTCGCAGGGATGCCAGACGGCGACGTCGCCGACATGGCCTTCCACTTCCGGGTCCTCGAAATAGCCGTCGAAGTCGACGAACCGGGAGCCGAAAGGCGGCACATTGGCCGGCTTGACCAGCTCCCTGGGCGTGATCTGCACGCCATGCACGGCGAGCGGCCCGCCAGCGGCGAGCCGCTCGGCAAGAGCCGGATTGTCGCGCAATTTATCGCCGGTGTTGACCAGCGTCCGGGTGCAGGCCGACGTGTCGAGATCGCCCTCGGCGTCGTAGCCATATTGCAGGTCCAGCCCGCCGGCCGACTGCCTGAAACCTTGCGGGAAGCCGACGGCATATTCCTGCGGCGCTTCCACCCAGACCGATTCCGTTGCCGGATCGTCCGGGTTTTCGCTGAAGTAGCGGATGACCTCGCCCTTGCCGGAATCGGCGAGCTGGCTGTAGTCGTAGCGGTTCTCGACCGGGCCGCGCTGGGCCAGGTACATGAAGCCGCTATCGTCGAAGGCGATGTCGGTGACGGCGTAGTCCTTGTCGGCCTTGACCGTCAGCTCCCAACGGGGATCGCCGGCGAAGCGGCCGTCGCGGGCAATGCCCACCGACCAGATCTCGGCCTTCTCGCCGACGGAATAATAGAGCCGGCCGCCATGATAGGCGACGGCCCAGACACGGCGCTCGTCCTGGGTGTAGCCCCAGGTCTCGGGGTCTTCCGTGTCGAAGGCCGCGCCCTGTATGTCCATGACGGCGCCATCGTCGGTGACCGGAGCCAGGCCATGCGCCGGGCGCCCGGCGACGCCATGGTCGAACGTGTCGACCAGCGCGCCATTGGCGTCGATGCGATGGATCAGACCGGTATCGAGGTCGGAGGCGAAGACTTGGCGGTGGATGGGGTCGAAGGTGAGATTGCCGATGCCGGGCCCGCTGTTGGTGTCGATGTCGGCGAATTTGGCGACCTGGCCGGTGATGCCGTCGACCTTCCAGATGGTGCCCGGCCGGCCGCCGTTCTCGGTGCCGAACTGGCCCTCCATGAAGGCAGCGCCTGCCATGCCGCGGTGCTGCCGCTCCGGACGGCCGTCATCGTCGGCGTCAGGCGTGACGATGCGGATGCCGTGCAGCGAGGTGGCGCCGGCATAGAGATTGGGAACGCCTGACGGGGCGCCATCGCGCATGCCGTCATCATAAGTGAGGCCGAACACCTGGCCGATCTGGCCTGATGTCACCTCGAAAGGCGGCGGCGTGTAGACGAGCTGGCCGGAGGCCGGCCCGCCCAGGCTTGAAACGTCGAAAACGCGCAAGGTGGCGCGCGCCGTGTCGATGAAGGTCTCGTCAATCGGATCGACGCCGGGCGGCAGGCCCCCCTTTTCGGAATCTGAAGAGTCGAAATCGGGAATGACGGTGCCGGAAAATCCGGTGACCGCCATCGAGCCGGGATAGATGATCCGGGTTTCCTGCGCCCGCGCGGGGCCGCCAAGCCATAGGCCGGCGGTCAGCGCCAGGACAAGAAAGGCGCTGGCGGCCTTCGCCACGCCGCCCAAACGGCCGGCACGAGAGGGCGCGAACCGGCGGTGATCGCGAGACATGGAACTCCCCCCGAAGTCTAACGGAGAACCAACCGATCCTGCCGCGCAAACCAGCGCAAGGCGCGGCGTTCCAGCACGTTCGTCCCCGATCGAATTGTCTGCTTTCCTCATAATTACGATACGCCTGCTCCTGTGCAGGGTCAACGGAACCAGCGGAAAGCCAAGCGCATCGACCCTGTCGCGAAGACGATGGTCGCGCCGAGCTCCTGTTGGTCGGGGAGGCCATGGCGTCCCTGGGGTGCTGGTCATGGTGGCTCCCTTTCCCGTGGCCGCATCATGCGGCGCCTGAGCGTCAGTCGCACGCGGAGGCGGAAAGGTTCACTGTGGGGCCCGGCTATTCTTTCAGACGCCGCGAAGCGGGCGGACGCGATGCCTCGGGCGCAGGCGTAATCGGGCCGTTTCGCCATCCGCTGTCGAGGATGGTGGAAGCCTTGCGCAGAATGCTTGCGCCCGATGCCGCCTGTTCTTATATACGCGCCAAGCCGTCCAGCGCCGCAACAGCGGTTGCCGAACGGGATTTCTTGTGAACAGGGGCTTTCGTCGGAACGCCTTACGGGTCCTGAGAGCCTGCTTAGCGGAGAGACTAGAAAAATGGCAAAAGTAATCGGTATCGATCTCGGCACCACCAACTCCTGCATCGCCATCATGGACGGCAAGGAGCCGAAGGTGATCGAGAATGCGGAAGGCGCGCGCACGACGCCTTCCATCGTCGCCATCTCGGGCGACGGCGAACGTCTCGTCGGCCAGCCGGCCAAGCGCCAGGCGGTCACCAATCCTGAAAACACCATCTTCGCGGTCAAGCGCCTGATCGGCCGCCGCTATGACGATCCGGTGACGGAAAAGGACAAGAAGCTTGTCCCCTACAAGATCGTCAAGGGCGACAATGGCGATGCCTGGGTCGAGGCCGGCGGCAAGAAGCAGTCGCCCAGCCAGATCTCGGCCATGATCCTGCAGAAGATGAAGGAAACGGCGGAAGCCTATCTCGGCGAGAAGGTCGAGAAGGCGGTCATCACCGTTCCCGCCTATTTCAATGACGCCCAGCGCCAGGCGACCAAGGACGCCGGCAAGATCGCCGGCCTCGAAGTGCTGCGCATCATCAACGAGCCGACCGCGGCTGCCCTCGCCTACGGCCTCGACAAGAAGGACGGCAAGACCATCGCCGTCTATGACCTTGGCGGCGGCACGTTCGACATTTCGGTGCTCGAGATCGGTGACGGCGTGTTCGAGGTGAAGTCGACCAATGGCGACACCTTCCTCGGCGGCGAGGATTTCGACATGCGCCTCGTCGAGTATCTGGCGGCCGAGTTCAAGAAGGAACAGGGCATCGACCTGAAGAACGACAAGCTTGCCTTGCAGCGCCTCAAGGAGGCTGCCGAGAAGGCCAAGATCGAGCTGTCGTCGACGACGCAGACCGAGATCAACCTGCCGTTCATCACCGCCGACGCCACCGGGCCCAAGCACCTGACGCTGAAGCTGACGCGCGCCAAGTTCGAAAGCCTGGTCGAAGACCTCGTCCAGCGCACCATCGATCCGTGCAAGGCGGCGCTCAAGGATGCCGGCCTGAAGGCTGGCGAGATCGACGAAGTGGTGCTGGTCGGCGGCATGACCCGCATGCCCAAGATCCAGGAGATCGTGAAGCAGTTCTTCGGCAAGGAGCCGCACAAGGGCGTCAACCCCGATGAGGTCGTCGCACTCGGCGCCGCCATCCAGGCCGGCGTGCTGCAGGGCGATGTCAAGGACGTGCTGCTGCTCGACGTGACCCCGCTGTCGCTCGGCATCGAGACCCTGGGCGGCGTGTTCACCCGGCTTATCGAGCGCAACACGACGATCCCGACGAAGAAGAGCCAGGTGTTCTCGACGGCTGAGGATTCGCAGTCGGCCGTGACCATCCGGGTCTTCCAGGGCGAGCGCGAAATGGCCGCCGACAACAAGGCGCTCGGCCAGTTCGACCTGGTCGGCATTCCGCCGGCCCCGCGCGGCGTGCCGCAGATCGAGGTCACCTTCGACATCGACGCCAACGGCATCGTCAATGTTTCGGCCAAGGACAAGGGCACCGGCAAGGAGCACCAAATCCGCATCCAGGCCTCGGGTGGCCTTTCGGACGCCGACATCGAGAAGATGGTGAAGGATGCCGAAGCCAATGCCGACGCCGACAAGAAGCGGCGCGCGCTGGTCGAGGCCCGCAACCAGGCCGAGGCGCTGGTGCATTCCTCGGAGAAGTCGCTGAAGGAATATGGCGACAAGGTCTCGGAAGCCGACCGCACGGCGATATCGGACGCGATCGCGGCGCTGAAGACCGCTACCGAGGGTGACGACGCAGCGGAAATCGAAGCCAAGAGCCAAGCGCTCGCGGAGGCTTCGATGAAGCTCGGCCAGGCCATGTACGAGGCCTCGCAGAAGGAAGCGGCGGAAGCCGATGCCAAGGCGGACGCCGCCAAGGACTCGGATGTGGTCGATGCCGATTTCGAGGAAATCGACGAGGACGACGACAAGAAGAAGTCGGCCTGAACCGGCTGACGGCAAGATAAAGCGGAAAGCCCGGCGCAAAGCCGGGCTTTTTTGCAACCCTGGCAGAAAAAGTGCGGAAAAAATCGTCGAAAAGCACGAACAGCTCCGCACCGGCCCTAGCATCCGGGCTGCGCCGATCCTAAATCGTGGCAACGTGCCGGCAAACGACGCAACACTGCATGAAGACGTTGAGCATCCGGACAGCGGGAAAAAATGAAAGCTGATTTCTACGAAACGCTGGGCGTGCACAAGGGTGCCGACGACAAGGAACTGAAGAGCGCTTTCCGCAAGCTCGCCATGCAGTTCCACCCCGACCGCAATCCGGGCGACCATGCCTGCGAGCACAAGTTCAAGGAAATCAACGAAGCCTACGAGACGCTGAAGGATCCGCAGAAGCGCGCGGCCTATGACCGTTTCGGTCACGCGGCCTTCGAGCAGGGCGGCATGAACGGCGGCGCACACGGCTTCGGCGCCGGCGGCTTCGCCGACATTTTCGAGGACATTTTCGGCGACATGATGGGTGGCCGCCAGCGCCGCTCTTCCGGCGGCCGCGAGCGCGGCGCCGACCTGCGCTACAACATGGAAATCTCACTGGAAGAGGCGTTTGCCGGCAAGACCGCGCAGATCCGCGTGCCGGCCTCGATCTCCTGTTCGGAATGCTCGGGAACCGGCGCCAAGCCCGGAACCCAGCCGGTCACGTGCTCGATGTGCAACGGCCACGGCAAGGTGCGCGCCACGCAAGGCTTCTTCTCCATCGAGCGCACCTGCCCGCAATGCCAGGGCCGCGGCCAGACGATCAAGGATCCGTGCCCGAAATGCGCCGGCCAGGGCCGCGTCACCGAGGAGCGGTCGCTGTCGGTCAACATCCCAGCCGGCATCGAGGACGGCACCCGCATCCGGCTTGCCAATGAGGGCGAAGCCGGCTTGCGCGGCGGGCCGTCGGGCGACCTCTACATCTTCCTCGCGGTCAAGCCGCACGAATTCTTCCAGCGCGACGGCGCCGACCTCTACTGCAAGGTGCCGATCTCGATGACGACTGCCGCCCTTGGCGGCTCGTTCGAGGTGACGACGCTGGACGGAACGCAGACCAAGGTGAAGGTGCCGGAAGGCACCCAGAACGGACGCCAGTTCCGCCTCAAGGGCAAGGGCATGCCGGTGCTGCGCCAGCCCAATGTCGGCGACCTCTACATCCAGACGGCGGTCGAGACGCCGCAGAACCTGTCGCGCCGCCAACGCGAGCTGCTGGAGGAATTCGAACAGCTCTCCTCACAGGACAATTCCCCCCAGTCGAGCGGCTTTTTCGCCCGCATGAAGGACTTTTTCGAGTCGTTCGGCGAGCGTTGATCGACGGCCTGTGCGCGTGTGGCTTGCCTTGCCGGTGTCGGCGCTGCGCCTCACCTGCCGGGCGGCCGACACGCGCCGTGAAAACCGCAGTAGGCGCGCATTTTTAGACGCGACGAAAACTATCTTATCCACGACATTGGCATGACCCTGCCTTGCCTTGGGCGGCTTAGGTGTTAAGTAGCTCTCAGGGGAGCGCTGAGGAGAGCTTGCATGACACGTGGTCCGGGACTGCGGAAGGCGCTTGCCGAAAAGTTCGACGACGAGCTGAAGTTCTTCAAGGGCTGGATCGACAAGCCGAAGACGGTCGGCTCGATCGTGCCGACCAGCTCCATCACCGCCCGCAAGATGGCTTCGATCGTCGACCCGAAGTCCGGTCTGCCGGTGCTCGAGGTCGGGCCCGGCACCGGCGTCATCACCCGCGCCATCCTGGCCCAGGGCGTGAGGCCTGAAAACCTTTACGCGGTCGAATATTCCACCGACTTCGTGCGCCATCTGCGCCGGCTCTACCCCGGCGTCAACGTCATCGAGGGCGACGCCTTCAATCTCAACGCCACGCTTGGCGACAAGAGCGGGATGATGTTCGATTCGGTGGTCTCGGGCGTGCCGCTGCTCAACTTCCCGGTCGCCCAGCGCATCGCCTATATCGAAAGCCTGCTTGACCGCATTCCGGCCGGCCGGCCGATCGTGCAGCTGACCTACGGCCCGATGTCGCCGATCCCGCCCGGCCGCGGCGACTATACGGTCAAGCATTTCGACTTCATCATCCGCAACATCCCGCCAACGCAGCTGTGGATCTACCGGCGCGAGGCGCATTAGGGATTGCGAAGCCGACCGCGAATGTCTTCGAAAGTCGTCATCCTGCGGCTTGTCCCGAGGATCTGCCGCATAGCGGTATCAGATGCGGTGGGCATTGGGACGAAAATGTCTGACTTGGATGCGTTGGCAGATTCTCGGGGCAAGCCCGGGGATGACGCTTTGCCTGATCTGCATTGATTTGAGCGGGCTCTGGCTGTACCTGTCCGGGAACAAGGTTGGCCAATGGCAGTGATCCCAAAAATCCTCGTCTTTGCCGGCTCGGTCCGGGCCGGGGCCTTCAGTGGCAGGACCGCCGACGTGGCGCAGAAGGAACTTGCGGTGCAAGGCGCCGAGGTCACTCGCATCTCGCTTGGCGACTATCCCTTGCCGATCATGGATGAGGATCTGGAGAAGGAAAAAGGCGTCCCCGAAAACGCCCTGAAACTTGCCCGGATGATCATTGCCCATGACGGGCTGCTGATCGCCACGCCCGAATATAACGGCTCCATTCCGCCGCTGCTCAAGAACACGATCGACTGGGTGAGCCGGGTGCGCAAGGATGGCGGCCGTGCGGTGAGGCCGTTTGCCGGCAAGGTAGCCGGCCTCAGTTCGTCTTCCAGCAGACACTTCGCCGGGATACGCTGCATCAACCATCTGCGCGCCGTGCTGGTGCGTTGCCAGATGGAGGTGGTGACGCCGGAATGCTCGGTGCCGGAAGGCGGCAACGCCTTCGACGAGGACGGGCGTTTCAAGGACGAACGACTGCACCGAACCATGGAGCACCTATGCCGCACGCTGATCGAAACCTCGCGCATGCTGTCGACCCGGGTCGAGCCGTGATCGCCAACGCCATGCAGACCGACACAATGCGCGAAAGGCTGATCGTCGGCCTCGACGTGCCGAGCCTGAAAGAGGCCGAGAAGGCGGTACGCGAACTCGATGGCGTCGTCTCCTTCTACAAGATCGGCTATCAGCTCGCCTTCGCCGGCGGGCTCGATTTCGCCAGGGAGCTCGCCAGCGCGGGCAAGAAGATCTTTCTCGACATGAAGCTGCTCGACATCGACAACACTGTGGCCAAGGGGGTCGAGAACATCGTCAAGATGGGCATGACCATGCTGACGCTGCATGCCTACCCGAAGACCATGCGGGCGGCGGTCGAGGCGGCGAGAGGCAGCGAGCTTTGCCTGCTTGCCGTCACCGTGCTGACCTCGATGGACGAACAGGACGTGATCGACGCGGGCTACGAATACGACCCGCACACGCTGGTGCTGCGGCGCGCGGAACAGGCGCTGCATGCCGGCATGGGCGGCATCGTCTGCTCGGCCGCGGAAACAGAGGCGGTGCGCCGCATCGTCGGGCCCGACATGGCGGTGGTAACGCCAGGCATACGCCCCGCCGGCAGCGACCATGGCGACCAGAAGCGCGTGATGACGCCGGCGGATGCCATCCGCAGCGGCTCCAGCCATCTGGTCGTCGGGCGCCCGATCGTCGCCGCGGCGGACAGACGCGCGGCGGCTGAAGCCATCCTCGACGAAATGCGCTCGGCATAATTTGCAACGAACGGCTTCGGAGAAGAAGGATGCCCAAGGGATACTGGATCGCCCGCGTCGATGTGCGCGACGCGGAAGGCTACAAGGATTATGTCGCCGCCGCCAAGCCGGCCTTCGAGCGCTTCGGCGCGAAATTCCTGGCGCGCGGCGGCGAGCATGAGAAGGCAGAAGGGGCCGGCCGCGCGCGCAACGTCGTCATCGAGTTCGAGACGCTTGCCGCCGCGCATGACTGCTACCATTCACCTGAATACCAGCGCGCCGCCGCCATTCGCCAGAAGGTCGCCGACGGCGAGATCGTGCTGGTCGAGGGCGTCTGAGGCCTATCCCGGCCGGCATCAGTGCCGGTCGCGGCCTTTGCACGAGTCCTGAGGTTCACATCCCGCAGCCTGGCCCAGCAGGCGGCGCCCCGCCCGGTTGTCTTTGAGCGACAACCGGCACAGTCGTTCGACAACGGCCACGACATGGCTGACGCATAATCCCTTTAGCAATCGCGTCCGAACAGCCCTTACACGGGGGTAATTTTGATGCCGGCCGATCGCGGGTTGACATGCAGGTATTTACCTGCATATTATGGCTTCACATCAGAGTGAACCCGATGGACGCGGACAAGGTTTTCAAGGCGCTGGGCGACCCGACACGCAGAAGGCTGCTTGATCTTCTGTGCGAGAAGAACGGGCAGACGCTGGGCCAGCTTTGCGAACATCTCGATATGGCCAGGCAATCCGCCACCCAACACATCGACCTGCTGGAGGCGGCCAATCTGGTGAGCACGGTCAAACGCGGCCGCGAGAAGCTGCATTTCATCAATCCCGTGCCGCTGCACGAGGTCTACGAGCGCTGGGTGCGCAAATTCGAACGCCAGCGGCTCAGCCTGCTGCATGACCTGAAACAGGAACTCGAAGGAGAAGACAAATGACCGCAGAGACGACCAGCTTTGTCTACGTGACCTACATCCGCTCGACGCCGCAAAAAGTGTTCGAGGCCATAACCAGGCCCGACATCGCACGGCGTTACTGGGGCCATGAGAACGTCTCGGACTGGAAGGCGGGATCGAAATGGGAACATATCCGCGCCAATGACGAGCGCACCGTCGAACTGGTCGGCAAGGTCGTCGAGATCTCGCCGCCGACCCGTCTCGTGATGACCTGGGCAAACGCTTCGCAGGCCGACGATCCGTCGAAATACAGCCGGGTGACGTTCGCCATCGAGGAATACGACACGATGGTGCGGCTGACCGTCAGCCATAACGAACTCGAAGCCGGCAGCGGCATGGCGAAGGGCGTCAGCCAGGGATGGCCGGCGGTGCTGTCCAGCATGAAATCCTTCCTGGAAACCGGCAGCGGCATCGATATTTTCGCCAAGCCGAAATCGGCCTGACCAGCAAATCCGACTGCGGGAAAACGACAATGACCAAACGCTATAGCGGCGGATGCGCATGCGGTGCGATCCGCTATGAAACGAGCAGCGAACCCATCTTTCAAAACCACTGCCAATGCCACGAGTGCCAGAAGCGAAGCGGCACGGGCCACAGCTCCTATCTGACTTTCCCCCGGCGAGCCGATATGACGATCACGGGCGAAGCGAGCACCTGGCGGGTGGCGGGCGACAGCGGCAACGAAAAGATCCACGCCTTCTGCCCGACCTGTGGAACGCCGGTCTACCTGACGCAGGTCGCAAGGCCGGACCTGATAGCGGTTCACGCGACCAGCCTTGACGATCCCGGCCAGTTCAATCCGCAGGTGGTCACATATGCCATCCGCGGCCATGCCTGGGACAGGATAGATCCTTCCTTGCAGGCATTCGAGCGAATGCCTTTGGGATAGCGTACGGCAGGCAATCTTGCCGCGCTTTAACGGGTCATTCGGTTCGCCGCGGTTTCGGCCATGGCGTCGGCAAGCTCCAAGCCCCATTGAGACCGGCAATAGGCGCGGAAATCGAAGCAAGGCAGGCCGGGGCAGACCTCGAATTCTATGAGGTGAACGGTGTCGTCGGGCTCGATCCTGAAATCGATGGAAAACACGTCGCGCAGGCCGAGCCCGCTCATCAGCCGTTCGGCGATGGCGCGGACTTTTGCATCGGCGAGCGGCTGGCTTTCGGCGACCGGAAGCAGAAGCGGCTCGGCGTATTTGCCCGCCGCCTTCGCCGCCTCGCCGGTCTCGCCGTAAAGCGCCAGGCTGTCTTCCATGGTCTGGAAATCGCCGCCGGACTCGACGAAAGCGACGCCGAGCGCTTCGACGCCGGTGTCCGGCCTCAGGCCCAGGAAACTGGCGCGCGCATTGCGGCCGCCGACATAGGGCTGGACGACGACGTCGTCGCGATAGGCGGTGAAAACACGCCGGCTAAGCTCCAGCGCGTGGCCGAGATCGCCGCAGCGCGAATCCGGCCAGATGCCGATCTTGGCGCCGAGCCGGTTCGGCTTGACGAACCAGCCGGCGGCGGAAACCGGCGGCTCGACCAGCCATTGTCCGTTGCGCGCCAGGCCGGCCCGCGGCACAGGCAAGCCGAGCGCGCCGAGCACGGCGCCGGAGCGGAACTTGTCCTGGCAGAGCGCGAACAGCGAATCCTCGGCGCCGATCGCCTTCAGGCCGTTCAGCCTGGCAAGTGCAGGCGCCGCGCCGCCCCGGAAATAGGCGATGCCGTCGGTCAGCGTCCAGACCAGCGTGGCGGCCGGGTCGGCCTTGGCGAGCATATCGGCGGCATCGTCCAGCTCCACCGCCGCGAAGCCGAGATCGCGCCGATTGAAGGCAGAAGCGAGGGCGTCGAATTCATGCGCGAGATCGGTCGATTGCGCCAGGTAAGAAACGATTTCGGCGGCACGCTCCGGCGCGTGGCCATCGGCGAGGAGCCGCTCGAGGCAGGCCTTTTCCGGCTCGTGGACGAGGATCAGCCTGGGGCTGGACATGACATGATTCCCAATGGTGCAATTCCACACCATCGCATGGCGAAGACGCCAGGCTTTCGCGAAACCGACGCGGGCCGGACGCCTGCGTGACAGCCGGCCGAATGATCCCGTCAGACGCGATGCATCAGGGTACCGAAACTTCAAGTCAGGCCGAGTCGAAAAGGCCGGCATCACCTGAATATAGAGGTGCCCTAGGCGATCAGCACTCGCGGCTCGAACCGGCCATTGACCTCGATGTCGAGGAGGAAGGTCATGCCGGCCTGCGGGTCGAGCTGGCGCTGCTTGTCGTCCTTGCCGTGCCAGGCCGAGGTAACCGCCAGCCGGCTGGCGTTCTTGCCGACAAAGGCCGGGCAGGAAGGCTGCGTCACCGGCATGGCGATCGTGCGCACCAGCTTGCCGTCCGGGGCGTAGCCCTTAACCACCTTGCCGCCCCAGACGGCATTCCACAGGATGCCGTCGCGGTCGAGCACGGAGCCGTCGACGAAGCCCTTGGCCGACCGGTGATCAACGAACAGCTTCGGCTCGCCCTCCGGTAGGCCGGTCGCCGGATCGCAGGCAACACGCATCAACAGGCCGGTCGAGGTGTCGGTGTAATAAGCGAGCGCGCCGTCCGCGGAAAAACAGATCGAGTTCGACACGGTGATATCGGAGAACAGCTTGCGCAATTCGCCCTTGAAGAACCAGTAGATCGCGCCGGCGCCCTTCTCCTCGCCCTTGCCCATCGTGCCGGTCCAAAGGGCGCCGCAGGGATGGACGCGGGAATCGTTGGAACGGGTGACCGGATTGTCGGCCTCGACAGGTGTGTGCAGCGTCATCCTGCCGGTGGCGACGTCGCGGACAAAAAGCCCGGTTTCGGTGGCGATCAGCTGGCGCTTGTCGTCGATGATGGCGATAGCGCTGGCCATCCGGCCAAGCTCGTGCACCTGGGCCGCGCCGCCGGACAGGCGCTTTTCCAGGAGATGGCCCTTGACGATGTCGAACCAGTAGAGCGTGTCTGTGGCGGGGTCGTAGCTCGGCCCCTCGCCGAGCTGGCAGACATGGTCGGAAAAAACCGAAACGATCGCTTCGCTCATCCTGCGTCTCCGCCGAACACCGCGTCCCAGGCCGTCACCGCCGCCTGGGCCCGCGCGGCCACGTCTTCGACGCTCATGCCCGGCTTGAACAGGCTGGAGCCAAGCCCGAAAACCGTGACGCCGGCCGCCTTGTAGCCGGCAAAGTCCTTCTCCGAGACGCCGCCGACCGCGCCGACCAATGTCGAAGCCGGCAGCACCGCGCGGATGGCGGAAATACCGGATGCGCCGAGCACGCTTGCCGGGAAGAATTTCAGCGCCGAGGCGCCGAGCCGGATCGCCAGGAAGGCCTCCGTGGGCGTGAACACGCCGGGCATGGTGACCATGCCGTATTGCATGGCGCGTTCCATCACCTCGGCATCGATATTGGGACTGACCAGCAGCCGGCCGCCGGCTTCGTGCAGGCCATCGACATCGGCTGGCGTCAGCACCGTGCCGGCACCGACCAGCGCGGCCGGCGGCAGTGCCTTGAGGATGGCGGCGATGGACGCGAATGGATCGGGTGAATTGAGCGGCACCTCGATCGCCTCGATGCCGGCATCGAAGACCGCCTGGCCGATCGCCACCGCCTCGGCAGGCTTGAGGCCGCGCAGGATGGCGACCAGCCCGCGCTTGAGCTTCGGGAACGCAGCGGTCTGGTTCATCAGGCAACTCCGGTTCTGGCGATCATGCCGTTTTCGCGCGCCGCCTCGACCAGGCCGGCGCGCACCGCCTCATCCGCGTCGACGGTCCGCACGCCAAGCCCGGCAAGGCCGAGCGCCTGCCGATAAAGCGCCGCAAGCGCGCCGGAGGCAATCAGCACCACCGATGTGGCGCCCGCGGCCTGGCGGCGCCTCGCCGAGGCGATCTCGCCGCCGATCAGCAGGCCCGACAGGCAGGCCGCGGCATCGTCGGCCTTCATGTCCTGGAGCAGACCGGCGGCGCGGATCGAGAACAGTTTTGCGGTGACGTCGGCACCTTCGGTCAACGCCGCACCACACCAGCGGCGGAAGAAAGGGTTCTGCGGGTCGACCGGCTTGGGATGCTCGCCGAGCGAATGGCGCAGGATCGAATGCGCGGCCAGCACCGAGAACAGCTCGCCGGTCGGCCATGTGCCGAAGCCGGCAACGGCGCCGTCCTCGACCAGAACCCATTTCGAATGGGTGCCCGGCATGCAGACGATTTCACGCCCCTTTGCCGGCAAACCGGCGCCGGCAAGCTGTGTCTCCTCGCCGCGCATGACGTCTGGCGCATCGGCCAGGCGTTGGGCAAGGCCGGGCACGATACGAATGTCGCGGCTCTCCCCCGGGATGCGGGCCGCGCCGGCCAGGATGGCGCCGATCGGCGCCGGCACGGTGACATAGGGCGCTTCGAGCCAGCCCTGGCGCGAGCCTGCCATGCCGCAGATGATGACGGGCAGCGTTTCCGGCGCGCCCATGGCGGCGAGATGACCCTCGAGAACCCGGGAAAAGCCCTTCTCGCGCGCGGTGATCAGTCCGTCGTCGCCGCGACGCTCGGCAAGCACCTTGCCGCCGCCGTCGATCAGCCAGGCACGAAGCCGGGTCGTGCCCCAATCGAGCGCCGCGACCGCCGGCACATTGCCGACAAATCGGGGGCCGGCAAACCCGGGGCTCACAGGAAACCTCCGTCGACGATCAGCATTTGCGCGGTCAGCATGCGCGAGGCGTCCGAGGCCAGGAACAGCACGGTGCCGACCAAATCGTCCGGCCGCATGACGTCCTTGATGCACTGCTTGGCGACATGAGAGGCAAGCGCCTGCTCCGTCACCCAGCGTTCCTGCTGCCGTTCCGTGATGACCCAGCCGGGCGCGACGGCGTTGACGCGGATACGGTCGGGCCCGAGCTTGCCGGCCAAACCCTTGGTGAGGCCGAGTATGCCCGCCTTGGCGGCGGTGTAGGCCGGCATGTCGGGGTGGTTGATCAGGTAGGAGGTCGAGGTGAAATTGATGATCGAGCCGCCGCCGGCCCGCTTCATGCCCGGCGCCACCGCCTGCGCGGTGAAGAAATGCGGTCTGAGGTTGATCGCCTGGTTGTTGTCCCAAAACTCCACCGTCACGTCTTCGACGGCGTGGCGTTCGTCCCAGGCGGCATTGTTGACCAGCACGGTGACGTCGCCATGCGCTTCGGCCGCCTTCGCGGCAGACGCCCGGAGCGCTTCGATGTCGCGCAGATCGGACTTGAGGTAGAGCGGCCGGCGGCCGAGCTCTTTCTCGATGCGGTCGGCAAGCGCGGTGCTGGGCTTGTCGGCGATGTCGACGAAGGCGACCTTGGCGCCCTGGCGCATGAAACCCTCGGTCAATGCCGCGCCGATGCCGGAGCCGCCGCCGGTGATCAGCACCGAAGCGCTTTCGAGGTCGGCAAAACGTGCCGATGGCATCATGGTTTTCGTCTCCCGGGTTGACCGGCGCGCATCCTAGCCAGACCGGTCCGGCGGGCAAGGGCGAAAAGACGGATTTTCCGGCTTATGTCTGACAAAAAGCCTGGAGGTCGCGCGCAGGCACGGCACGGCCTCGATCGAACGGGCCAATCGCCCGTTCAGATCGCCTTGGCGCGCAGGGCGCCGCGGAAGGAATCGCGGAGATAGCCGAGCGTGGCGTCGGCATCGGCCGGCTTGCCGAACAGATAGCCCTGCCCACCGGCGCAGCCGAACTGGACGAGCCGGTCGGCCTGCGCCTCTTCCTCGATGCCTTCGGCGACGACATCCATGCCGAGCCCTTCGCACATTGCGAGAATGGCGCGGATGATGTGCTCCGACGGGCGGTCATCGAGAATGGAGGAGACGAAGGCGCGGTCGATCTTCAACTTGTCGAAATGGAATTCGCGCAGCCGCCCGAGCGAGGACTGGCCGGTGCCGAAATCGTCGAGCGAGACGCGGATGCCGACGCGGCGCAGGTCCTCGACGATCTGCGCGGCCGAGGCCGGATCGTTCATCAGGCCGGTCTCGGTAATCTCGATCTCCAGCCGGCGCGGATCGAAGCCCGTACGGTCGAGGATCGCCAATATGTGCAGGCCGGTGTTCTGGTCGACGAGCTGCGAGGGCGACAGGTTGAACGACAGGAACAGGTCCTTCGGCCAGCTTCTCGCCGCCTCGGTCGCCTTGCGCAGCACTAGCTGCGACAGCGGGCCGATGATGCCGCGCTCCTCGGCGATCGGAATGAAGACGGTCGGCGGCACCGAGCCGAGATCGCGGTCGGTCCAGCGCGCCAGCGTCTCGAAGCCGATGGTGCGGCGCGTGGTGAGGTCGACGATCGGCTGGAAATGCGGCTCCACCTCGCCGGCCGAGACCGCGCGGCGCAGCGCCTGCTCGATGCGGGTGACGCGCTTGGCCGCCTCTTCCATTTCGCGGGTATAGACGACGACCCGGCCGCGGCCGGATCGCTTGGCATGGTAAAGCGCCGTTTCGGCCTTGTTGATGAGGATCTCGGTGGTCTCGTCGCCGGAATAGAACAGCGAACAGCCGACGGAGGCCGACAGCCTCGCCGTGCGTTCGCCGACATCATACGGGGCCGACAGGATTTCGATCAGCATGCGCGACTTTTCGGCCGCCGCCTCCTCGCTGAACACCAGCGGGTAGAGGAAGGCGAATTCGTCGGCGCCGATGCGGCAGACGGTGGAATGACCGTCCATCGAGGCGCGCAGCCGCATCGCCACCTGGATCAGGATGTCGTCGCCGGCCTTGTGGCCGAACAGATCGTTGATCGGCTTGAAGCCATCAAGGTCGAGAATGCCGACGGTGAAGGGCGCGGGATCGTCGGCACGGTCGCTGATCAGGCGATCGACCTTGTCGAAGAAGCGGCGATGGTTGCCAAGCCCGGTCAACGGATCGGTGAATGCCAGATCCGTGCTCTCCCTGTTTGCCTGACCGGTGCCAAACGAAGTTTGCATCGGTGTCCCTGTTTCTCGAAGTCGGAATTTATTTCCGAGACTGGCAGCAAACCCTTTAGGAAACGTATCGGAAAAATCGATTTTTCGCCGCTGGAGTGCGTTGCCCTCCGCAAAGCCGTCCGGGCTCAACGGCGTCGTCGCTCACGCGGATTCTCAGCCGGCGGGGCGAACGCGATAGAGCTCCAGCGGCGCGCCCTGGGTCTCCGCCACCGGTTCCAGCCAATCCGGCACGCTGCCATGCATCAACCCGGCCAGAAAGCCGTCAGGCGCCTTGGTTGCGAGAAGCCTGGTTTCGGGATTGCCGCGGCAGAGCGCGACAATCCCGACGCGATGGTTTGCCACGACGGCTTTCGCGTCAGTGGCCGAGCCCAGCAAGGCATCGAATACGAGCAGGTTTCCGGCGACGTTGCGGTGGTAGGGCCCAGCGAGCGCGCGATGACCGGTAAAGGCCAGGATCGGCGAGCCGAGATTGGAGATGGCCAGCACCGTGGTGTGAGGCATGCGGGCGAGCGCGGCGAACGAGGCCTTGCTGTTGCAAGGTGCATCGATGCCGGCGTCGGTGACGGCCGCACCGGTCTGGAAGGCGCTCGATGCCGCCTCGGCAGCGCTGGACCAAACCGCATTGACCGAGATCAGCCAGGCTGCGGCCATACGGAGCACGGAGCCACCGGACGGACTGTTTTCGGCGCGCTGCCGCCATTTGGCGATCCAGGCGCAAAGCGGGATCACCGCGAAGGCGATGGAGAAGGTCGAGCCGCGGACCTCCCAGGCACTGACCAGGAAAGCCATCACCAGCAGCGCGCCGACGAGACTGTCTTGCCGCCGCCAGCCGCCCTTGCCGAGGCGCAGCGCCATCAGGACGATCGCCACCAGCGGCGTCGCGAAGCGCGCCACCGCTCTGGCCGGATCGGCCGCGACGAGCTGGAATATCGACTGCGCTTCGTCGATATGACCGAGCCACATCTGCTGGAGGCGCGGGTCGAGGCCGGCATAGGGGGCAGCCAGGCATTGCGGGAACAGAAACATCACGACAAGGACAAGCACGAACGCCAGCAGGCCGAGCGAGGCCAGGCGACGGCCGTACGTCGCATTGGCGGCGCCCCATGAGGCGATGACCGCAAGGCCGGCGCCGGCAAGCGCGGCAACCACGAACTGCACGGTCGAGAAGGTGTCGCACTGGGTCTGCCCCCATGCCGACGCCGGTATGGTGGTGATGAAAACAAGGGCCGAGACGGCGGTAACGCCCAAGCCAAAATCCCTGGCGATCAGCCTTTCGCCGCCACCGCTGACGAGGAACAGCAGGGCGACGATGGCGCCCAGGGTTCCAGCATAGGGGGCGCTTTCCATGCCGATCGCCAATGCCAGCGTGGCGCACGCGCCGGCAAACAGGGCGGCTGTCCGGTGGCGAGGGGCTTCAAGCAGCAAAGCCAAGCCGGCCAAGGTCAGCATCAGCTGGACATTGTGGTGATCGAGCGCGCCGGGCGAGAAGATTCCGAGATAATACAAGGCCGCTCCGCCGACCACCGCGGCGGGCAGGACCGCGTGCTCGCCAGCGAAAGCGCGCGCGGCGCGCATGATGGAGAACAGCGCGAGCCAGAATTGCAGGAGAGGCCAAAGCACCTGCACGACCTGCTCGCCCAAAGCGGCACTGCCCGTCAGGGCCGACAGGGCAAGCATGCCGAGCGCCAGCGGGGCGTCGAGCAGCCGCGACCAGTGCATGACGAAGCCACCCTCCAGCCCCATCCTGTACTGGTGCAGGTCGAACCAGCCCTGGCCGGCCAGGAGGTCGCGAACCTCCACCAGTTGCAGCAGGCTGTCATTGTCGCCGGCCGGGTTGGCCAGTTGCGGGAATCCGGCATAGAGATCGAGCGCCAGCAGCAGCAAGGCGGCAAGCAACGCAAACGCTATGTCGGACTTCCAGGTGGAAGCGCCGTTGCTGGCTGTGCTCATCCCATCGCCCCTGGCAGGAATGCCGGGCTTTTTCGGCCAATCGACACTCGTAAAGTCGGCCTTAAACCTAGCCTTAACGGCTTCAATAAATAGTAAAACCGCCTGAACGCGCCTGACTTTCGGCGCGAACCGCGCGTGGCGGCGAGGCACCCGGAGAGGAAAATGCCGCAAGAGCTTCGCTACGAACCCGCCATCGCCGTGCTGCTGCCTTGCTACAACGAGGAATTGACGATCGCCGAGGTGGTGCGGCGCTTCCGCGAGACGCTGCCTTTGGCGACGGTCTATGTCTACGACAACAATTCGCGCGACCTGACCGCGCTCAGGGCCCGCGCCGCCGGCGCCATCGTGGTGCGCGAACCGCGCCAGGGCAAGGGCAATGTGGTGCGGCGCATGTTCGCCGACATCGACGCCGACATTTACCTGATGGCCGACGGCGACGGCACCTATGCGCCGGAAGACGCGCCGCAATTGATCAACACGCTTCTGACCGAGCGCTCCGACATGGCGGTGGGCACCCGGCGCGGCGTCACCGACGATGCCGGCAGGACTGGCCATGCCTTCGGCAACCGCGTCTTCAACAGCCTCTATAAAGGGCTGTTCGGCAGCGATTTCACCGACATCTTCTCGGGCTACCGCGTCTTCACCCGGCGCTTCGTCAAGAGCTTCCCGGCCGTCTCCGGCGGCTTCGAGATCGAGACCGAAATGTCGGTGCATGCCTCGCAGCTCAAATTGCCCGTCAGCGAGATCGCGCTCGATTACGGCAAGCGGCCGGACGGCTCGTCGTCGAAGCTTTCGACGTTTCGCGACGGCGCCAGGATCCTTTGGATGTTCGCCATGCTGATGAAGGAAACGCAACCGCTGCGTTTCTTCGGCGCCTTCGCCCTGGTCTTCCTGGCGTCGAGCCTGTTCCTGATGGCGCCGGTGCTGGTCGAATTCGCCGAGACCGGGCTGGTGCCGCGCATGCCGACATGGGTGCTGTCGGTCGGCCTGCTCTTGCTCTCGATGCTGGCTGGTGTGACTGGGGTGATCCTCGATTCGGTGTCGCGCGGCCGCGCCGAACAGAAGCGCATCTTCTACCTGTCGATGCCTTCGGGCCGCATAGAGCGGCGCGAGCGCGCCAGCGAGCCGACTGCCGCGAAGGCCGGCCCAGGCAAGACGCCTCGCGCCGCATGAAGCGGTGAGCCGTCTTATCCGCTTCCTCTTTGCCGGCGGCATCGGCTTCGTCGCCGACGCGGCCGCCCTCTGGCTGCTGCTTGCCGTCACGCCGCTCGGCCCTTTCAGCGCCCGCATGCTGTCCATCGGCTTTGCACTCTGCGTCACCTGGCAGATAAACCGGCATCTGACCTTCTCGCCGTCGAGCCGCGGCTTGGTGCGGGAAGGTGCCCGCTATGGCAGCATCGGCATAGCCACCAGCATCGCCAACTATCTGGTCTACTGCGCCATCCTTGTCGTCCTGCCGACAACCCCGCCATTGGCCGCCCTTGCTTTCGCTTCGCTGGCCGCCATGGCGCTGTCCTTTCTCGGCTATTCCAGGCTGGTCTTCGACCGCTAGAGGCGTGGCCCGATTGGCAGAAGGCGCCGGGACCCCTATATCGCTCTCTCATCGACCGTGCTGGGGACCTGCCATGAAGCTGAAAATCGCCGTCCAGATGGACCACATCTCCACCGTGTCGATCGCCGGAGACACTTCTTTCGCGCTGTCGCTGGAGGCGCAGCGGCGCGGCCATCAGCTCTACCACTACACGCCCGACCGGCTGTCGCTGCGCGACGGCAAAGTGTTCGCCCGCACCGAGGAGATGCAGGTACGCGACGAGAAGGGCAGCCACTATTCGCTGGGGGAGAAGGTGCGAACCGACCTGTCGGAGATGGACGTGATCCTGCTGAGACAGGATCCGCCCTTCGACATGAACTACATCACCACCACGCACATACTGGAGCGCATCCACCCCAGGACGCTGGTGGTCAACGACCCGGCCTGGGTGCGCAACAGCCCGGAAAAGATCTTCGTCACCGAGTTTTCCGACCTGATGCCGGAAACGCTGATCACCAAGGATCCCCAGGAGGTCGCCGCCTTCCGCAAGGAATTCGGCGACATCATCGTCAAGCCGCTCTACGGCAATGGCGGCGCGGGTATCTTCCATCTGCTGGAGGCCGACCGCAACCTCGCCTCGCTGCTCGAAATGTTCGGCCAGTTGTTCCGTGAGCCCTACATCGTGCAGCGTTACCTGAAGGATGTGCGCAAGGGCGACAAGCGCATCATCCTGATCGACGGCGAGCCGGTCGGGGCGATCAACCGGGTGCCGGCCGAGCACGATTCCCGCTCCAACATGCATGTCGGCGGCCGCGCCGAGAAGACGGAGCTGACCGAGCGCGAGCGCGAGATCTGCGCCCGCATCGGGCCGGCACTGAGGGAACGCGGCTTCATCCTCGTCGGCATCGACGTCATCGGCGACTATATGACCGAGATCAACGTGACCTCGCCGACCGGCGTGCGCGAAGTCAAACGCTTCGGCGGCGCCGACATCGCCAGCCTGTTCTGGGACGCGGTGGAGGCCAAGCGGAAATAGCCGTTTTCACTTTGTATTAACCATGTTCCGTTTTTTGCAACCGGAGACAATCGCGCCGCAACTTAAGCGATTGCGTGTTCCTGTAATGTTCTTGATTTGGCCGAGGAACTGTGATTGTCTCCGGCCCAGGCCCTTCGCGGCCTGATTGCAAAAAGCTTGGGGCAAGCCCAGATCCGGGGGCAAGACATGGTGGCGCGGGTTCGCACGGTTGCTTTCCAGGGCATCGAGGCCGTGCCGGTCGACGTGCAGGTGATGATCGCGCCCGGCAAGGTCAACATGCACATCGTTGGCCTGGCCGACAAAGCGGTGGCCGAAAGCCGCGAACGGGTGCAGGCGGCACTGCATGCTTCCGGCCTGTCGATGCCGTCCAAGAAGGTCACTGTCAACCTAGCGCCCGCCGACCTGCCCAAGGAGGGCAGCCACTACGATTTGCCGATCGCGCTCGGCCTGATGGCGGCGCTTGGCGCCATTCCGGGCGACATGCTGGCCGGCTATGTCGTGCTTGGCGAACTATCGCTCGACGGCACTATCGCCGCCGTCGCCGGCGCCTTGCCGGCCGCGATTGGGGCCAATTCTGAAGGCAAGGGCCTGATCTGCCCCTTCGCCTGCGGCCCGGAAGCCGCCTGGGCCGGCAAGGACTTTGACATACTCGCGCCGCGCAGCCTGATTGCCATCGCCAATCATTTCCGCGGCACGCAGGTGCTGTCCCGGCCGGAGGCCGGCATCCATGCCGCGGCGCGCGACCTGCCCGATCTTGCCGATATCAAGGGCCAGGAAACCGCCAAACGAGCGCTGGAGGTGGCGGCGGCCGGTGGGCACAACCTGCTGATGGTCGGCCCGCCCGGATCGGGAAAATCGATGCTGGCGCAGCGGCTGCCGTCGATCCTACCGCCGCTGGCGCCGAAGGAATTGCTCGAAGTGTCGATGATCGCCTCCGTCGCCGGCGAGCTCGGCGAAGGCAAGCTGACCGACCGGCGGCCGTTCCGCGCGCCGCACCATTCGGCCTCGATGGCGGCGATGGTCGGCGGCGGCATCCGGGCGCGGCCGGGCGAAGTGTCGCTTGCGCACCACGGCGTGCTGTTCCTCGACGAATTTCCCGAATTCACGCCGCAGACGCTCGACGCGTTGCGCCAGCCATTGGAGACCGGCGACTGCATGATCGCGCGGGCCAATCACCGCGTCACCTATCCGGCGCGCATCCAGCTTGTGGCGGCGATGAACCCGTGCCGATGCGGCATGGCCGGCGAACCGGGCTATCGCTGCTTGCGCGGCGATCGCTGCCGCACCGACTACCAGGCCCGCATCTCGGGCCCGCTGCTCGACCGCATCGATCTCAGAATCGAGGTGCCGGCGGTCTCGGCCAGCGACCTGATCCGGCCCGACCGGGCGGAGAAGAGCGCGGACGTGGCGCTGCGCGTGGCGCGTGCCCGCGCCCTCCAGCGCGAGCGCTTCGAACGGCTCGGCGTCACCAGCGCCGCCACGAATGCGCATTGCGCGCCCGCGGTCATCGAGGAGATCGCCATGCCCGACGCATCGGGCCTGTCGCTGCTCAAGGAGGCCAGCGAAAAGCTCGGCTTCTCGGCGCGGGCCTATCACCGCGTGCTGAAGGTGGCGAGAACACTGGCCGATCTCGACGCCAGCGAGACCGTCGGCCGCATTCATCTCGCCGAAGCGATCTCCTACCGGATGAGTTCGGAGCGGGTGGCACAGGCGGCGTAGTTCGCGCTGCTTCGAGAGGAGGGAAACGGAACGCCTGCCGGCTTCAACTCTCCGGTTCAGGCCGCTCCCTTCGCCTTCAGTTCCAGCCTCCGCGCGTGCAGCACCGGCTCGGTATAGCCGTTGGGCTGGATGCGGCCCTTGAAGACGAGGTCGCAGGCGGCCTGGAAGGCGACGGAGCCGTCGAAATCGGCGGCCATCGGCTGGTAAAGCGGGTCGCCTTGGTTCTGCTGGTCGACGATATCAGCCATGCGCCTCATCGTTTCCATCACCTGGTCGGCCGTGCAGACGCCATGGTGCAGCCAGTTGGCGATGTGCTGCGAGGAGATGCGCAGCGTGGCGCGGTCCTCCATCAGGCCGACATCGTTGATATCTGGCACTTTCGAGCAGCCGACGCCCTGGTCGATCCAGCGCACGACATAGCCCAGAATGCCTTGCGCATTGTTGTCGAGTTCCGCCTGGATGTCGGCCGGAGACCAGTTGGGCCGCACCGCGACCGGCACCGACAGGATGTCGTCGAGCTTGGCCTTCGGCCGGCTCTTCAGCGCCGCCTGGACGGCGTGGACATCGACCTTGTGATAGTGGGTGGCGTGCAGCGTCGCCGCAGTCGGCGAAGGCACCCAGGCGGTGTTGGCGCCGGCCCTGGGGTGGGCGATCTTCTCGGTGAGCATCGCCGCCATCAAATCGGGCATCGCCCACATGCCCTTGCCGATCTGGGCATGGCCGGCAAGCCCGCATTTCAGCCCGGTGTCGACATTCCAGGCCTCGTAGGCGGAAATCCAGGCGGCCTGCTTCATGTCGCCCTTGCGGATCATCGGGCCGGCTTCCATCGAGGTGTGGATCTCGTCGCCGGTGCGGTCGAGGAAGCCGGTGTTGATGAACACGACGCGCTCTTTGGCGGCGCGGATCGCCTCCTTGAGGTTGACGGTGGTGCGCCGCTCCTCGTCCATGATGCCCATCTTGATGGTATTCTGGTCCATACCGAGCAGGGCCTCGACGCGATCGAAGATCTCGACGGCGAAGGCGACTTCCTCGGGTCCATGCATCTTGGGTTTCACGACATACATCGAGCCGGCGCGGGAATTGGCGCGGCGGCCGTTCGGCCCGATATCGTGCAGCGCGATCAGCGCGGTCAGCGCGGTGTCCATGATGCCTTCCGGCACCTCGTTGCCGTCTCGGTCCGTTATCGCCGGATTGGTCATGAGGTGGCCGACATTCCTGACCAGCATCAGCGAGCGGCCGGGCAGCGTCACCGTGCCACCATTGGGCGAGGTATAGGACCGATCGGGGTTGAGCTTGCGGACAAAGGTCCGGCCGCCCTTGGTGATCTCTTCGGCCAGGTCGCCTTTCATCAGGCCGAGCCAGTTGCGGTAGACGACGACCTTGTCCTGCGCATCCACCGCCGCGACCGAATCCTCGCAGTCCTGGATGGTGGTCAGCGCCGATTCCAGGATGATGTCGGCGATGCCGGCCGGATCGGTACGGCCGATCTGGTTATCGCGGTCGATCAGGATCTCGATATGCAGGCCGTTGCTGACCAGCAGCACGGCTTGCGGGTTGGCGGCATCGCCGCGATAGGCGACGAACTGCCTGACATCGGCAAGCGTGGTCGAGCCGGCGCCGGCGCTGAGCCGCAGCGCGCCATTGGCCAGCGAAAGGCCGTTGACGCCGGCCCATTTGCCCGATGTGAGCGGCACCGACTGGTCGAGAAAGTCCTTGGCCCAGGCGACGACTTTCGCACCGCGCGCGGGGTTGAAGCCCTTGCCCTTCCCGGCGCCGTCCGTCTCGGGAATCGCGTCGGTGCCGTAAAGCGCATCATAGAGCGAGCCCCAGCGGGCATTGGCGGCGTTGAGCGCATAGCGCGCATTCATCACCGGCACCACAAGCTGCGGCCCGGCGACGACGGCGATCTCGGGATCGACCTTTTCGGTCGTCACCGAGAAGGACGGGCCTTCGGGGACGAGATAGCCGATCTCCTTCAGGAAGGTTTTGTAGGCTTCCATGTCGACCGGCGCGCCATTGGCGCGATACCAGTCATCGAGCTTTTCCTGGATAGCGTCGCGCTTTGCCAGCAGTGCCCGGTTCTTCGGCGCGAGGTCGTGGACGATGGCCGAAAAGCCGTTCCAGAATTTGTCCGGATCGATGCCGGTGCCCGGAGCGGCCTCGTTGACAACGAAGTCATGAAGTTCGCGGGCGATCCGCAATCCGGCGATTTCGACGCGATCGGTCATCAGGCTGCTCCAGATGAAAGGCTTTCGCGGGCCTTTGGCATGTTGGGAGTGCAGGGTCAATTCAGCTTAGGGTGAAGGCAAGGCAGGTAGGCGCGGTTTTTAGGCTTGGTGCCGGCGGCGACGCTGCCAATCTCCCCCCAAGTGGGGGAGATGCCCGGCAGGGCAGAGGGGGGCGCGAAGGAATGCCGACCTCGGCAAGTTTCGGTATTTCGTGCAGTCGGTCGACGTCGAGTATGAGCGGGCGCTGCTCCGAGACGCTGGCGGGACAGCGCCCCCCTCTGGCCTGCCGGCCATCTCCCCCACAAGGGGGGAGATTACACCCTCCATCACACCGCGATCCGTGGCCTGCCCGAAGCCACCGCCACCACATGTGCCTCGATGAACATACGCTGGGCTTCGACGGTGGAGACGCGGAATTCGGTTGCGACGTCGATCTCGGCGCTGTCAGTGCCGGCATCCCTGGCGCGCTGCGCAGCGATGCTGCGCACATCGGCCTCGGCGGCCGCGATCGCCGCCGCCTCGTCGAGGAAATCGCGCACGGTTTCGCCCGAGGCAAGACGGAACAGACCTTCCTTGGGTTGGCTGACGCGCGCCTCCGCCGATACCCGGACCTGGCCGACAACGGCGCCGAGCGCGTTGGCGACATCGGTGTCATCAGGCACCACGCAGTCATTGCCGACCAATGGCGGCAGTCCGGCATAGTGCAGCGGCGCGGAGGCACCGAGGCCGATCACCGGCCGGTCGAGCGCGACGCTCAGGCGCGCAATGCCGGGATGCGCGTCGACGGCGCGCTGCACCAGCGCATGCGCGACGGTGGACGCACCGTCGAGCCCGTCCTCGGCGAAGGCGGTTTGGAGGATATATTCGGCCGACCAGCGCGTCAGCGCCGCCAGCACGCGCTCCGAAATCGCCTCGGGAGAGGCCGCGATCGCCTGGCCGCGGCCGTCGCGCTTGCGGGCAAACAGCTCTGCGCCGAGGCGAGCGGCGGCAGCATCCCAGTTCGCCTGCTTGCCAAGCACATGCGCCGCATCCGACGGCGTGAAACCTGAAATGTGCACCAGCCCGCGCGACACCAGGCGGTTCAGGGTAGCGTTCTGGGCATTCGAGGTCAAAAGCCTGTCGAGGGGCAAGGGCATTGCGCCGATCGCTTCATAGAGCCTTGCTTCCGGAGCGGTCAGCCCGGCGGCAAGACGGTCGGGCACGCCGGTGCGCACCGCGAAACGGCCGTCCATGCGGCCGGTGTTCGGCGCGCGCAGCTGGCGCTCGAGTTCCGCCAGAACGGCCTCGCGATGCACCATGCCGGCCAGCGCCAGCGGCACCAGCCGGCGCGGTCCGAGCAGGAGCCTGGGGTTGAGAGCGCCGTCTTCCAACGCCACTTCGGAATCGCCGCCGAGGCCGAAGGTGCGCATGGCGACGGCCTCGACCATGGTGCGAAAGCCGCCGACGGTGGCGCCTTCCGGATCGAGCCGCGGCCGTCCCTTGTCGAGCACGGCAACATCGGTGGTGGTGCCGCCGATGTCGGAAACCACCGCGTTTTCCAATCCGGTCATGTGGTGCGCGCCGACCAGGCTGGCGGCCGGGCCGGAGAGAATGGTCTCGATCGGCCGCTGGCGGGCGAACGCCGCCGACACCAGCGCACCGTCGCCGCGCACCACCATCAGGGGCGCCGCGATGCCGCGCGCCTCGAGAAAGCCTTCGGTCGCCGCCACCAGCCGGTCGATCATCGAGATCAGCCGGGCGTTGAGCAGCGTCGTCAGCGCCCGGCGCGGACCGCCTAGCTTGGCCGACAATTCATGGCTAGCGGTGACCGGCAGGCCGGTTTTCTCCCGGATCAGCTCGCGGGCGGCGATCTCGTGCGCCGGGTTGCGGGTGGCGAAATAGGCGCAGACGGCAAAGCCCGAGACCGAGCCGCCGAGTTCGGGCAGCGCCGCCTCGAGGCCGGACAGATCGAGCTTGGCGGTATTGCCGTGCACATCGTGGCCGCCGGGGCAGAACACGACCGGATCGGTGCCCAATGCCGCCTTCAGCCCATCGCGGGCAAGGTCCGCCTCGGAAAAGCCGATCATGATCAGCGCGACGCGGCCGCCCTGGCCCTCGACCAGCGCGTTGGTGGCAAGCGTCGTCGACATGGAGACAAGCTTGATGGCGGCCGGATCGGTGACCGCTTTTTCCAGAACCGCGTCGACGGCGCCGGAAATGCCAACGGCGAGATCGTGCCTGGTGGTCAGAGCCTTGGCCTTGGCCAGCACCTTTCCCTTGTTCGGCCCGCTCTGCGGGCCTTCGGTTTCAGACCACAGCACGGCATCGGTGTAGGTGCCGCCGGTGTCGATGCCGAGGAAAAGAGGTTTTGGCTTGGTCTTGGTCATGTCTGATGATGGCCCGAGCAGATAGGAAAATGCTTCTCGCCCTTAACCTATAGCGGCCGGACGATAAAGCTGAGAGCGCTGGGCCACGGGAGGGGTTCGATCTCCCCCACGAGGGGGGAGATTGGCAGCTTCAATGGCAGGGGCAACCTACCCCACGAACCCAACCTTTTTATGCGACCCATCGCAATACGGCTTGTTCGCCGAATGGCCGCAGCGGCATAGGAAGGCGCGTTGCGTGCGGTCGACCGTGTGGCCGGTGCCGGTGACGATTTCGACATTGCCTTCGAGCTTGAGCGGCCCGTCTTTCGTCGGCGTAACCTTGAGTGGCCCGTCGCGCGCGTCCAGCGCCGGCGTGTCCTTCAGCGCCGGCTCGCCGGTGGCGGCAAACCCTGATTTGTTGTGGCTGCCGTCGCAGAACGGCTTGTTCTGCGACGCGCCGCAGCGGCAGAGCGTGGCGCGGTGTAACGTCTCGCCGTCGAGCATAATCTCGGCGTGGACGGCCAGCGGGCCGTTTTCCCTGATGCGCACGGTGTTGACCACCGGCGGCCTTTCCTGCGGCCCGCCATCCTTCCTGACATAGGTAATGGCGCCTGACGGGCAGCTTTCGGCAATGGCGACGATCTTCTCGACGCTGGCCGCGTCGGGATGGATCCACTCTCCCGGCGCGTTCGGCACGAAGACATGCGGATCGCCCAGCACGCAATTGCGCGAATGGATGCAGCGCCGGCCGGCAAAGCCGACGTCTATCTTCTCGCCCTCGACCGGACCTGCCATCGCCTTGCTCCTGTTGCCTGACGCACGCCGCCTGGATGCGGCGTGCTTTGGGTGCTGTTCTTGCAGGCTATGCCCCAGGCAGGAAAAGCGTCAAGCTGGCAAGCCGGTCAGGGAACCAGTTCGATCTCCTCGGTCTCGCCGCCGCTGCAGGTATAGCAGCAATCGTCGCATTTTTCCTTGTCGCCGGGGCCGACGCCCCAATAGGTGCCTTCGTCGCCGTCGACCCAGGCGCCGTAGCAGATCGATTCGCCCTCGTCGCAGGAGACCGGCAATTGCCTGGTCTCGCCGTCATCGAGGTAGAAATCCTTGCCGTTGCCCGGCCACACATAGTCGCGGTCCTGGCTGTAGAGCTCGAGGCGCATGGCATTGGGATGGCTGTTCTTGATGGCGAAGGTGACGTCGCCGGCATGGGCCGATGGCACCAGCAGCATGGCAAGAGACAGCGCGGCCAGCGAGCGGCGCGCATAGGCGTAGAACATGATATCCCCCAAAAATAAACGGCCCACCCGGCCGCCTTGCGGGCATTGCACGGGGCGAGCGATCGCTAAAGGGGGCGACCGCGACAATCCCGGACTAATTTTGGGGAGATTGGCGCTACTCCACCAGGTCGACGGTCTCGGTCGAATGGTGCACGCAGATGAAACAGCAATCGTCGCAGGGCCGGTCGTTGTCCGGGCCGACGCCGGCCGAGATGGCGTCATTGCCGTTGACCCACGCGCCGTAGCAGATGCGTTCGCCCTCATTGCACGAAATCGGCACCGATTTGCGTGAGCCGGGATCGATCAGGAACACCTTGTCGTCGCCCGGCCAGACCGTTTCGCGGTCGCGGCTGAACAGTTCGACCGCAACGGCCTGCCCGCGCTGGTTCTTGACGAAGAAAGCCATGTCGGCAGCCCCAGCCGAGGTGGTGAAAACCAATGCCGCGAGTGTGGCCGCGCGAAAGAGCGTCACGATTGGACCTTTCGAATCATGCCAGCAGACTCGCATGGCCGCCGCGAACTAGGAAGCCGCCTCCGCCGCGATCTGGCGTCCCAGCCGCAGCGTTTCCCGCACCAGCAGATGAAGATCGTCGCGCCGGGTCCGGTGGTTGGTGATCGCCACGCGCAGGCAATGCTGGCCTTGCACCGTCGTGTCCGACAGTGCCGCAATGCCTTGTTCCTGCAAACGCAGCATGATCTCCGTGTTGAACCGCTTAAGCTCCTCGCCGGACGCCCCGGCAAGCCGATGCCGGAAGCAGACGATGTTGATCGTGGTCGGCGCCATCAGCACCAGCGACGGCTCGTCCTCGATCAGTCCGGCGAGATAGGCCGCTTGCGCGATGTTCTGATCGATCAGGCGGCCGAATTTGTCGACGCCATGCTCCTTCAGCGCCATCCATACTTTGAGCGCGCGAAAGCCGCGCGACGTCTGCAAGCCGTAGTCGTGCAGCCATTCGCCGGAGGCGAGACCACGCGGCGTCGATTCCAGATATTCGGGGGTCACGGCGAAGGTACGGCGATGCGCGAGGGCGTCCCTGACCAGGGCGCAGCCGGCCTCGAACGGCGCGTGCAGCCATTTGTGCGGATCGAGCGCGATCGAATCGGCCCATTCGATGCCGGCGACGCGATGGGCGTTCTGCGGAGCGATGGCGACCAGGGCGCCGATGCAGCCATCGACATGGAACCAGAGCTCTTCCTCATGCGCCAGCTTGGCAAGCGCCCGCAGGTCGTCGATCGCTCCGGTGTTGACGGTGCCGGCATTGCCGATGACGCAGGCCGGTTTGAAGCCCGCCTGACGATCCTCGGCAATTGCCGCCCGCAAGGCGGCGATGTCGATGCGCAGCCCGGAATCGGTCGGTATTCGCCGCAAGGCCCGGTTGCCGAGGCCGAGCGCCTCCATGGCCTTGCGGTGACAGGAATGGAGTTGGTCCGAGCCATAATAGCGCAGGGGCTTCTCGATGGCGGCAACGCCGTGCTCGCGCACGTCGATGCCGGCCTTGACGTTGCGCGCCACCGTCAGCCCGATCATGTTTGCCATCGAACCGCCGCTGACCAGCGTGCCGCTGGCCGAGACGGGAAACCCCAGCATTTGCTTGCACCAGTTGACGACCTGACAGTCCATCAGCCCGGCGGCATGGTTGCCGCCGCCGAGGTTGGAACCCTGGATCGCCGCCAGGAAATCGCCGAGCGCGCCGGTGAAGTTGCTCGAGCCCATGTACCAGGCCCAGAAGCGAGGATGGATGTTGCCCATCGGGTATGACATCACGGTGCGGGAGACCTCGCCATAGACGGCGGCCAGCCGCGCCGGCGTTCGCGGCAGGGGTGCGGCGAAGACCTCCCTCACGTCAGCCGGCACCTCCCGCCAGACCGGGCGGTCGCGCACGGCGCGCAGATAGTCGACGGCATCGTCGATGACCCGGTGCGACAGGGCCTGCACATCGGCCCAGTCCAGGGGGTCAAGCGTCTCCTCGGCCACAGTGCCAAGGGTTTCCTGCGCGACGTCCATGACAGCCTCCCGTCAAGTCGCCGGGAACTGGCAGCCGGGCGTCGAGCGCGACAGCGCCGTCTCGTCGGCGTCCATCTCGGCATCGATGCCATCGAACAGCGGCGTCGTCATGTAGCGTTCTCCGGTGTCGGGCAGCATGCACAGGATCACCGATCCGGCCGGCGCCTCCTCGGCGACCTGCCGCGCGACGGCGAAGGTGGCGCCGCCGGAAATGCCGGTGAAGATGCCTTCCTTCTGCGCCAGCGCCTTGGCCCATTTGATGCCTTCGGGCCCGGCGATCGGCATCACCTCGTCATAGAGGCCGGCATCGACCGCTTCCTGCAGCACGTTGGGGATGAAATCAGGCGTCCAGCCCTGGATCGGATGCGGCTCGAAGGCCGGGTGGCTGGCGGCGGGCGCCCCGTCGGCACCGCGCTGCTGCGCCTTGCGGCTGCCGATGAGCTGGGCGTTGGCCGGCTCGGACAGGATGATACGGACATCCGGCCGCTCACGGCGCAGCACGCGCGCCACGCCGACGACGGTGCCGCCAGTGCCGTAGCCGGTGACGAAGCAATCGAGCCGCGAGCCGGCGAAATCATTGATGATCTCGCGCGCCGTCGTCGTCTCGTGGATGGCGGCGTTGGCCCTGGTTTCGAACTGTCGCGCCAGGAACCAGCCATTGGCCTCGGCCAGCTCCACGGCCTTCTTGTACATGCCGAACCCCTTTTCGGCGCGCGGCGTCAGCACCACCTTGGCACCCAGCATGCGCATCAGCTTGCGGCGCTCGACGGAAAAACTGTCGGCCATGGTGACGACCAGCGGATAGGCTTTCTGCGCGCAGACCATGGCGAGCCCGATGCCGGTGTTGCCGCTGGTGGCCTCGACGATGGTCTGGCCCGGCTTCAACGCGCCGCTGCGCTCGCCCTCCTCGATGATGTTGAGCGCCAGCCGGTCCTTCACCGAGGCAGCCGGGTTGAAGAACTCGGCCTTGACGTAGATCGTCGCGTGGGCCGGGCCAAGATTGTTGATGCGGATGACCGGCGTGTCGCCGACCGTGTCCAAAATGCTGTCGAACAGGCGGCCGCGGCCGGCCGTGGTTCTGATTCTTGCTTGCTGCAACATATCTGTCTCCTCGTCTGTGTTGGTACCTTACGGTCACGGGCCGGTTACAAACCGGCGGCTTGGGCGGCGAGGTTTCGAGACCTTGCCGCGCTAGGGTCGCTCGACGTGCCGGCAATGCGGCTGCCCGCATCCCGGCGCGCAACTCGCAACCGGGTGCGTTCATGCCGTGTTCGGTGATAAACGAGGGCCGACCGGCCAACGTGGGAGGAAGCGTGGGAGCAAGCGTGGAAATGCACGTGGAATCCGCTCGACCGAGCCTGGATCGCGGCAAGCCCGCTCTTGCCGTGCGCCTGCTCGGGCCGTTTGCGGTCGTGCGCGATGGCGTGCGGGCCGAATTGCCGGCATCGCGCAAGCTGCGCGCGCTGCTTGCCTATCTGGCGCTGGCGCCGCATCCGGTGGGACGCGCTCGGCTGTGCGAGCTCTTGTGGGATGTTCCGAACGATCCCAGGGGCGAGTTGCGTTGGTGCCTCAGCAAGCTTCGCGCCGTCCTCGACGAGCCGGGGCACCGTCGAGTCGAGACACAGGACGACACGGTCGAATTGCGCCTCGATGGCTGTTTCGTCGACGCGCTGGAGGTTAGCGCCGCCGCCGCGCAAGGGATCGCCTCGCTCGACGCCGAGCGCCTGCGATCGCTGTCGGAGCTGTTCGCCGGCGACTTTCTCGACGGTCTGGAGCTAGACCGCAGCCCGTTTTTCGAGAGCTGGCTGATCGCGCAGCGCCGCCGCTTCCAGTCGTGTCACGCCGCCCTGCTGGAGCACCTTGTCGCGGCGGCTCCGCCCGGTTCGGAGGCGGCAGCAGCCGGTCTTGACCGGTGGGTGGAGCTGGCGCCGTTCGACGGCCGCGCGCATCTGGCGCTGCTCACGCATCTGGCCGGGCGCGGCGCCATCGGCGCGGCCGAGCAGCACCTGACGGCGACGGCGCAATTGTTCCAATCGGAAGGGTTGGACTTCGGACCGGTGCGCGCGGCCTGGCAGGCGCTGCGCGACAAGCCAGCGGAAGATCGGCCAGCGGAAGATCGGCCGTCGATAGATCGGCCGGCGGTAGATCGGCTTGCGGCGCAGCCCGCCGGCATCGCGGCATCGCCGCCGTCGCCCGCTCCGGCGGGCGTGGAGCCCAGCCACGCCTCGCTGGCGGTGATGCCGTTCGTCGAGACTGCCGGCCCTTGCGGCACGCGCGGCGGGATCGCCGACGGCCTGACCCATGACATCATCACGCGTCTGGCCAAGCTCAGGGATTTCTTCGTCATCGCGCGCGGCTCGGTCTTCGCGCTCGCCGAGAAAAACATCGCGCCGCAGGAAGCGGGGCGGCAGCTGAATGTGGACTATGTCGCCACCGGCACGGTGGGCACCGTGGCCGGCCGCGTCATCATCGCCGTCGAGCTCATCGAGGTTCGCACGGCCAGGATCGTCTGGGCCGAGAGCTTCGAGCGCCGGGCCGACGACCTCTTCGGCGTGCTCGACGATATCGGCAACGCGATCGTCTCGTCTATCTCGGCCGAGATCGAGACGGTCGAGCGCAACCGCGCCATGCTGAAGGCGCCCAACTCGCTCAACGCCTGGGAGGCCTATCACCGCGGCCTCTGGCACATGTATCGCTTCACCCAGCCGGAAAACGAGTTGGCGCAGCATTTCTTCGGCGTGGCGACGGCGCTCGACCCGACCTTCGCCCGCGCCCATGCCGGCCTGTCCTTCACCCATTGGCAAAGCGCTTTCCAGCGCTGGGGCGACCGCGACCACGAAAGCGCGCTAGCCTACGAGACAGCGGGGCACAGTCTCCTGGTTGACGAACAGAACCCTGCCGCGCACTGGGCGATGGGCCGGGCGCTGTGGCTGCGCGGCGAACAGGACGGATCGCTCTTTGAATTGGAACGGGCAGTGGAGCTCAGCCCCAATTTCGCGCTCGGCCACTATGCGCTGTCCTTCGTCCACTCGCAGTCAGGCGATCCGCAGTCGGCGATCGGCTCCTCCGACCATTCGCGCCATCTCAGCCCTTTCGACCCGCTGCTGTTCGGCATGCTGGGCGCGCGCGCCATGTCGCATGTGCGGCTCGGCCAGTTCGAGGAAGCCGCGGAATGGGCGCTGAAGGCGGCGGCGCGGCCCAATGCCCACGCCATCATCCTGGCGATAGCAGCACACTGCCTGGCGCTGGCCGGGCGGCTCGACGAGGCACGCAATTTCGCCGCCGCCCTCCGCAAGGCGCTGCCGGACTACCGCGCCGACGATTTCATCGGCACGTTCCGTTTCGAGGCGGACGCGGAGGCATTGTTCCGGCAAGGCGCAAAGCGGATCGGATTGAACTGAACCCGCGCAATTCCCGCCGATTAACGATTTCGGAAGGGGTTGTTTAACCGTTCGTCGCTATGTCAGCGCCCGGGAGGGGCATGACAGAGAGTGTATGATGAGCGACAGCCCTGACAAGCGCAATGAATGGCGCGCCATTCTTTACGTGCAAGCCCGCGTGGCGGTCCTGTTCGTCCCGGTCGTCGCCAGCCTGCTGATCATCGCCGCACTTGCCGGCAACGACCGCAAATCCGTTCCCGCCGTCGACCGGACGGTGACAGGCTCCGTGCGATAAGGGCTCGGTCATCGACAGCGCACGTTTCCCGGCAGGCGTGCGCATGATGTCGGGCAAATCCCTGCGGCTTTCTGTTGGCGGGAATGACGATGCGATCGGTCGCACAGGCAACAAAAAAGCCCGGACGAGCCGGGCTTTTTCTGCGAGTCTCTGAACCGTCGAACGGTTCAGAGACGGGAATTTGGTGCCCAGAAGAGGACTCGAACCTCCACTCCTTGCGGAACACGGACCTGAACCGTGCGCGTCTACCAATTCCGCCATCTGGGCTGGTGCGGGCTCAATAAGCGGGCGAGCGGTGTGTGTCAACGCGGTTTTTTTTTCGAGGGCTGCCGCGCGCCGGCTCAGTTTCGGGCGTTGGCGCCGCCCCTCACCTGCCTGCCGGCATCCTCTCCCCGTATAGTGACGGGGAGAGGGGCGCTTTCATCAACGGTTTCGCCAATCACCAGCGTTGCGGCCAGCCCTTTCTCCCCGTCACTATACGGGGAGAAATGTCCGGCAGGACAATGAGGGGCGGCGCCGACTTTGACAATTTGGTGACCAGGACGCTTGCCGGTCAGCCCTCCAACACTTCCTTCGACGCCACGGTGGAATCGGCGTTGAGCGTGTAGATGACCGGCACGCCGGTGCCGAGCTCCAGCTTGACGATCTCCTCGCCCGACTTGCCGTCCAGCGCCATGATCAGCGCACGCAGCGAATTTCCGTGGGCGGCGACCAGGACCGTGCCGCCGCGCAACACATGCGGCTGGAGGTCGTGCAGGTAATAAGGCCAGACGCGGGCGCCGGTGTCCTTCAGGCTTTCGCCACCGGGGGGCGGCACGTCGTAGGAGCGGCGCCAGACATGCACCTGCTCCTCGCCCCATTTCTTGCGCGCGTCGTCCTTGTTGAGGCCGGAGAGGTCGCCATAGTCGCGCTCGTTCAGCGCCTGGTCGCGGACGGTTTTCAGGTCGCTCTGGCCGACGGCGTCAAGAATGTGCTGGCAGGTTTTTTGCGCCCGGACCAGCGCCGAGGTGAAGGCGATGTCGAACTTCAGGCCGCGTACCTTGAGCTTCTGCCCGGCTGCCTTGGCCTCGGCGTGGCCCTGTTCGGTCAGGTCGACGTCGCGCCAGCCGGTGAACAGGTTCTTCAAATTCCATTCGCTCTGGCCATGGCGCACGAGCACGAGGGTTCTCGACATTTTTGCTCCTCTGGGATCTGAGCAATTCCAGCAGAAGTGGGAAGCGGTTTTCTGTCCGGAATTGCATGGGGATGAAAACGGTCCAGGATCGTTTCAGGCAAGCCCGAGCACGTCCCGCATCGAGTAAAGGCCGGGCTTCCTGCCATGCGCCCACAGGGCTGCCTTGACGGCGCCGCGGGCGAAGATGGTGCGGTCCTCGGCATGATGGGCGAGCGTGATGCGTTCGCCGGTGCCGGCCAGGATGACGCTGTGGTCGCCGACCACCGAGCCGCCGCGCAGGGTTGCGAAGCCGATCGAGCCCGGCTTGCGCACGCCGGTGTGGCCGTCGCGGACGCGCACATCGTTGCCGGCAAGCGCAATACCGCGCCCCGCGGCGGCGGCTTCGCCCAGCAGCAGAGCGGTGCCGGACGGCGCGTCGACCTTGTGCCTGTGATGCATTTCGAGGACCTCGATGTCGAAATCCCCGGCGTCGAGGGCGCGCGCGGCCTGTTCGACCAGCACCGCCAGGAGATTGACGCCGAGGCTCATATTGCCCGACTTGACGATCGTCGCATGGCGCGCCGCGGCGGCGATCCTGGCATCGTCGTCGGCCGAGCAGCCGGTCGTGCCGATGACATGGACGATGCGCGCCTGCGCGGCATAGCCGGCGAATTCGACGGTCGCAGCCGGGGCGGTGAAATCGAGCACGCCGTCCGCCCCGGCAAAGGCCGGCAGCGGATCGTCCGATATCGGCACATTGATGATGCCGATGCCGGCAAGCTCGCCTGCATCCTTGCCGAGATAGGGCGATCCCTGCCGCTCGATCGCGCCGGCGACGCGTGCGCCCGGCATTGTGTGGATGGCGCGGATCAGCGTCTGGCCCATGCGGCCGGCGGCGCCCACCACTACCAGGCCCATATCGCCCGCGGGTCTGTCGGCTGTCGGCGTTTCACTCATCTCGCGCTCCCGGCGATGCCCTGCGTCTCGATAGGTTGCGTCGGCCCTGGCGCCGGAGTTTGGATCGGCGCGCCGTCATCGACAAGCCCCAGGCCCTTCCTGCCCTGCACCCGGTGGAAGCGGGAATAGACGCTGTGCGGGTCGGCCATCAGCGAGGCATGGGTGCCCTGTTCGACCAGATGACCCTGTTCCAGCACGATGATGTGGTCGGCATTGACCACCGTCGACAGCCGGTGGGCGATGACGATGGTGGTGCGCCCCTCCATGACGTGGGTCAGCGCTTCCTGGACCTTGGCTTCCGCCTCATTGTCGAGCGCCGAGGTCGCCTCGTCGAGCAGCAGGATCGGCGCCTGGCGGACGATGGCGCGGGCGATCGATACACGCTGGCGCTGGCCGCCCGACAGCGACGCGCCGTTTTCGCCGACGGGCGTGTCGTAGCCCAGCGGCTGCTGGCGGATGAAGCCATCGGCCTGGGCCAGTCGCGCGGCCTGCTCGATCTCGGCGTCTGTGGCGGAGAGCCGGCCATAGCGGATGTTGTCGCGTATGGTGCCTTCGAACAGGTAGGGCTGCTGCGAAACATAGGCGATGGAGCTGCGCAGCGACTGCTTGGTGATCTTCGAAATGTCCTGGCCGTCGATCTCGATCGTGCCCGCCTCGACGTCGTAGAAGCGCTGCAGCAGCGCCACCAGCGTCGTCTTGCCGGCGCCTGAGGCGCCGACGATGGCGGTCATCTTGCCGGCGGCGGCGACGAAGCTGAGGTCCTGCAGGACCGGTGCCTCCTCGACATAGCGGAAGCTCACATTGTTGAAGCGCACTTCGCCCGTGGTGAAATTCGCCTCGGCGGCTTCCGGCGCGTCGCCCTGCTGCGGTTCGAGATCGAGGATTTCGTAGATCATGCGCGCATTGACCAACGCGCGCTCCATGCCGACCTGCATGCGCGCCAGCCGCCTTGCCGGGTCGTAGGCCAGCATCAGCGCGGTGATGAAGGAGAAGACGGCGCCCGGCGGCTGCCCGAGGACGAGCGCACGATAGCCGGAATAGGCGATGACGCCGGTGACGGCGAGACCGGCCAGCATGTCGGAAATCGGCGACAGCCGTTCCGAAACCCGGGCGATCTTGTTGCCGCGGTGCTCGGCGCTGTTGGCGAGCTGGCCGATGCGCCGCGACAGCTCGTCCTCCATGGTGAAGGCCTTGACGATGGCGATGCCTTGCGTGGCTTCCTGCATGGCGCCGATCAGCCGCGAGTTGATCTGCACCGATTCGCGGGTGATGCGGCGCACCCGGCGCATCAGATAGACAACGGTGTAGATGAGCGGCGGCCCGATCACCAGCGAGCTGAGCGACAGGACCGGATCCTGGTAGATCATGACGCCGAGCAGCCCGAACAGCGTCACCCCGTCGCGCGCGATCGACGTCAGCGTCATCGACAGCAGGTCGCGAATGCCGTTGACGTTCTCGTTGACCTGCGCCGCCAGCCGGCCCGATCTCGTGTCGTTGAAGAACCCGACGCCGAGCTTCATCAGGTGATCGAAGATGCGGCGCTGGTAGCGCGCAACCAGATTGTTGCCGACGGTCGCCAGCGTCACCGCCTGGCCGTAGCCGGCGAAACCGCGCACGAGAAAGGCGCCCATGACGCCGGCGCAAATCCACACGATCAGATCGCCGCGCCGCTCATAGAAGATCTGGTTGACGACAGGGCTCATGATCCAGGCGGTGAAAGCGGTCGTGGCGGACACCGCTAGCAGGCAGGCGCCGGCAAAGATGTAGGACCACAAATAGTCGCGGCCGTTCTCGGCGATGATGCGGCGCAGCACCGCCCAGACCTCGCCAGGGGTGGCTTTCTGCTTATGTGGAGCCTGGAGTGTCAAATCGGGAGCGCTTCGTGGTTTCCGCTTGGTGGGACGGGCTGCACACGGCATCCCTTCTGGCGCCCCTCTTAGCGCCAAGCGGCCGGCTTGCCTATGCCTGCGGCTGATTAACTTCGTCGCGGGACCGGACGGACGCCTGGTCCGTCATGCGACCCAGCCTAGGCCTGCCAGCGGCGGCCCGCGGTCTGCACACCGAACAGCGAAGGGTTCCTGGCGTAGGCGGCGAGGCCCAGAAGGGCCGCCAGCGGATGGGTGATGACATAGACGGGCATGGTGCGCATCAGTTCGCTGTGCGGGGCCTTGTCCTCGAAGGCGGCGCGGAAATTGCCCTGTTTCAGCGCCGGCACGATCTTCTGCGCGATGCCGCCGGTGAGAAAGACGCCGCCACGGCTCATGAACACCAAGGCGAGATCGCCGGCGGTGCGCCCAAGGCAGGTGACGAAGATCTCCAGCGCTTCCTGCGCAACCGGATCGGTCCTGGCAAGTGCCGCTGCGGTGATCTCGGCCGGCGTGGTGAAGGGCGACGGCTTGCCGTCCGCCTTGGCTACCGCCCGGTAGACGTTGACCAGACCGCGTCCGCACAGGATCTGCTCGCCCGAAATGCGGCCCTCGATCTTCTCGATGTGCGGGAAAACCTCGAAATCCCTGCTAGAACGCGGGCCGATGTCCATATGGCCGCCCTCGCCGGGCACCGGGATCCAGTGGCGCAGCGCGTGCACCAGCCCGGCGACGCCGAGCCCGGTTCCGGGACCGAGCACCACGCGGCCTGCATTGGGCTCCGGCGCGCCGCCGCCGATCTTTTCCATGTGCTCTTCGCCGAGCGCCACGACGGCCAGCGCCTGCGCCTCGAAATCGTTGAGCACGACGATGTCGCTGAGGCCGAGGCTGGCGAACATCTGCCGGGGCTTGACGATCCACGGGCAATTGGTGAGCTCGATCTCGTCGCCGTCGACCGGGCCGGCCACCGCCAGCACCGCCGAATTGGGGCGGACCGAGGAGCGGTCGAGCACCGCCGCTTGGATCGCCTCGTCGATTGTGTTGTAGCTGGCGGTCTGGACGATCGCCGGCTCGCCGGCTTCCGAATTGGCGTCGAGCACGACCGAGAAGCGCGCATTGGTGCCGCCGATGTCGCCGATCAGGATCGGGAACCGCAGCGCCGTGTCGTCGTCGCCTGTGTTTGGCATGCTTTCTCGTCCGTCCCCGGCGCCCGACGGCCCATTGCCGTTCTCCCGTTGACTAGCGCATGAGTTTGAAAAGGGAAACGGTTTTCGAAACCGATGGTGCGCACGACCGATTTATGAAGCCGAACGGCCGCGACTAGGCTGCCGCCTTGTGCTCCTCGCGGGCAGCGGACCAGACTTCGCGGGCCGCATCGGCGTTCATGGCGGCAATTCCCAGGCCGACAATCAGGTCGGGCCACGCAGAATGCCAGATCACCGCGGTGAGAAGGCCCGCGGCGATTATGGCGACGTTGGCAAAGGCGTCGTTCCGCGCGGAGAGGAACGCGGCCTTTGTCAGGCTGCCGCCGTGATGGCGGAAGCGCGCCAGCATGAACGCGCAAGACAGGTTCACGGCCAAAGCCCCGGCGCCCGCAAGCGACAGCGGCAGCGGCGACGGCGCGACCGGCAGGTTGAACTTGACCCAAGCCGTCCAGAGCGTTGCCAAGGCAGGCACCAGAAGAATCGCCGCCAGAGCCATGCCGACCCTTGCGCGGCTGCGTGCGCCCCAGCCAAGGGCAACGAGAATAAGTAAATTGAGCGAGGCATCTTCCAGGAAATCGACGCTGTCCGCGAACAGCGACACGGAGCCGATCGCAGATGCCACGGCGAACTCGACGATGAAGTAGCCCAGGTTCAGAAGGGCCACCCACCGGACGACGCGGCGAAGGCCTATATCCTGCGTTTGCAATGCCAGCCCTCCTGCTCGCGGGGTGACGAATGAACGGCGGCGAAGCGCCGGGGCGTCAACTGACGCGGTCAGTTTCCCGGCCGTGGCCGCGGCACCGGTACGCCGATCTCGGGCGTCGCGGTGAAGGCGTTCACCATGCCCGGCAGGCCGGCCGTGCCGCTGGCCGCGGTGGCGGGCAGCGACGGCGCCTCGGGTTCGGGCGCGGCGACCGCGACCGGTACGGCGCCGCCGTGATAGGTGGCGGCCTCGACCGAAGCCGGCCCGGGCGCGTCGAGCACGGCGCGGCATTCTCTCGGCAGGTTCGCCATGGTCATCAGGTCGCGCGCCTTGGGCGCATCCGGGTTCTTGTTGGGCCGCCACGGTTCCTGCGTGAACCACCAGGCCAGCGGCTTGCCGCAGCCGTCGTCGGCCGGGGTCGCTTCCTGCGCCTTGCAGTTGGGCGAGCCCGGCTGGCAGCCGATGCGCATGTGGAAATGATAGTCGTGGCCCCAGAACGGCCTGATCTTGCGCAGCCAGGAGCGGTCGCCCCTGACGGTGTCGCAGAGCTTCTTCTTGATGCCGGGATTGACCAGGATGCGCTCGACCTCGGGATAGCTCGCCGCGCGCTTCAAAAGCCGCGTATGCGCCGACGTCCACAGCGCGTCCTTCACCAGATGCGTCTTTTCGTCGACCATCAAGGTCGCGCTCATCGTCTCGCGCCGCGCCATCGACAACGGCCGGCTGGGCATCGGCGTCAGCCAGATGTCGGCATCGAGCCCGATCTGGTGCGAGGCATGGCCGGTCAGCATCGGGCCGCCGCGCGGCTGCGCGATGTCGCCGATCAAAAGGCCCGGCCAGCCGTCGGCGACGGCATCGCGCGACAGTTTCTCGACCAGCGCGATCATCGCCGGATGGCCCCAGCGGCGATTGCGCGACGGCCGCATCACCTGCCAGGTCGGGCCGTCCATGGGGATGGCGACGCCGCCGGCAAAGCAGCCCTTGGAGTAGAAGCCGAAGGATTGCGGGGCGGTCGCCGCCGGCAGTTTCTCGGCGCCGAAGAGGTCCTTGGCGCGTTCCTCGGCCATTGCCGGCGGCGCGGCGAGACTTGTGAGGGCGAGCAGGCCAAAAGCCGCCAGCTGTGAACGCTTGCCGAGCCGCATCGCTGTCTCCATGAACCCCCGCCGCAAACCCAAGCCCGAATCATAGCACGCAATGGACGTTGCTTCGATCGCCGGAGCGGTTCCGTTTCTCACAAACCGGTCAACCGCCCTGTTTTCTTTTCCGACGCATTCCGGCCCGAAACCGTGTCACGGAATGCGTCAGCGTTTCATCGGGCTGCGCGGCGCGCCGTCGCGCCAGTCGCCGCTTGCCCACATATGGTCGAAGGCGGCGCGGTAATCCGGGAAGCGGAACCGGTAGCCCGTCGCCTTGAGCGCCGCGTTGGCGACGCGCTTGTTCTCGCCATAGAAGGACCGCGCCATGGGCGAAAGTTGGGCGGCCTCGAAGGGAATTTCGGGCGGCGGCGTGATGCCCATCAGCGCGGCGGCATAGGCCACCACGTCCTGCGGCGGCGCCGGCTCATCGTCGGTGACGTTGAAGATGCCGCCCGTATCATCCCCGATGAGATGCCACAGCGCGCCGGCTATATCGTCGCAATGGATGCGGTTGAACACCTGGCCGGGCTTGACCAGCCGCCGCGCGGTGCCGTTTTCCAGATTGACCAAGGCGTTACGGCCGGGGCCGTAGATGCCGGAGAGCCGCAACACCGCCACCGGCCGGCCGATCTCGCGGCCAAGCCGCAGCCAATCCTGCTCGGCCGCCACCCGCATCGCCGAGCGTTTCGACACCGGCCGGCATTGCGCCGTCTCGTCGACCCAGGCGCCGCCATGGTCGCCATAAACGCCGACGGTGGAGAGATAGCCGATCCATTCGAGCGCAGGCATCCGGACGATCGCCTCGCGGGCGGCATTCAGCACGGGATCGCCGGCCTCCTCGGGCGCGGTCGAGATCACCAGATGGGTTGTTGTCGCCAGCGCGTCGCCGAGTTCGCCGGTCAGCGCGCCATCGAACAGCAGCGGCGCGATGCCGGCCTGGCGGAGCGCCTCGAATTTTTCCACGGAGCGCGTCGTGCCGCCGACCGTCGTGGCGGACTCCCTGTTGGCGCGCGCAAAAGCCTTGCCCGAATAGCCGGCGCCGAAGATGAATATCCGCTTTTCGCTCATGCAGGCGCCCTGGCTGGAACCGGCCGCGCCCATTCCTCACGCACGGCCGCGTCGCTCTCGGTTTCCAGGCCGGTCGCGGCGCGTTCGGCATATTCGGCCTCGGGCACCAGCCGCGCCAGCGCCCATATTGCCGCGCCCCGCACCAGCGGCGAGGCGTCGGCGAGCAAGGCGCGCACGGCGCCGGCAAGCGCGGCATCGCGAGAATTGCCGGCAGCGATCAGCACGTTGCGGACAAAGCGGTCGCGGCCGATGCGCTTGACCGGCGAACCGGAAAAGAAAGCGCGAAAGGCCGTGTCGTTCAGCCGCAGGAGATCGGCCAGCGCCGGCTCGCGTAGGTCCTCGCGCGCAGCAAGCTTGGCCTCGGACGCCACCTTGGCGAACTTGTTCCACGGGCAGGCGGCGAGGCAATCGTCGCAGCCATAGATGCGGTTGCCGATCGCCTCGCGGAATTCATGCGGGATCGGCTCCTTGTTCTCGATGGTGAGATAGGAGATGCAGCGCCGCGCATCGAGCCGGTAGGGCGCCGGGAAGGCATCGGTCGGGCAGGCGTCGAGGCAGGCGCGGCAGGAGCCGCAATGGTCCTCCTCCGGCAGGTCTGGAACCAGTTCGGCCGTCGTGAAGATGGTGCCGAGGAACAGCCAGGAACCATGCTGCCGGCTGACCAGATTGGTGTGCTTGCCTTGCCAGCCGAGCCCGGCGGCCTCGGCCAGCGGCTTTTCCATGACGGGCGCCGTATCGACGAAGACTTTGACGTCGCCTCCCGCCCGCGCCACGATCTTGCCGGCGATTTCCTTCAGCCGGCCCTTGATCACCTCGTGATAGTCGCGGTTTTGCGCGTAGACCGAGATCGCGCCCCGGTCGCGCCTGGCCAACAGGTCGCGGGGATCGTGGTCCGGCCCGTAATTCATCGCCAGCACGACGATCGAACGCACCTGCGGCCACAGGCTTGACGGCTCGCTGCGGCGTTGCAGCGTCTCGGCGATCCAGCCCATGGAGCCATGGAACCCGTCCGCGACGAAGGCGGCGAGCCGGGCCGGCGCCAGCGGGATCGCATCGGGGGTAGTGACGGCGACCGCCTCGAAACCGGCGCGCCGCGCCTGCGCGTCGATCAGCGCGCGCAGTTTTGCGGCGTCAGAAGTCGAGGTCCGCATAATGCGACACCGGCGACAGGCCGCGCACGCGGTCGGTCAAGAGCGGCCGGAACGAAGGCCGCGACTTCACCCGCGTGTACCATTCGCGCGCGGCGGTGTGCTCGCGCCAGTCGATCTCGCCGAGATAGTCGAGCACCGAAAGGGTAGCGGCGGCGGCGAGGTCGGCATAGGTGACCCTCGATCCGGCCAGCCAGTGGCGGGTGCCGGCCAGCCAGTTGGTGTATTTCATGTGCTGGCGGATGTTGGCCCGCGCCGCGCGGATGGCGGCCGAATCGGGCGAGCCGCCACCCGCGGTTTCCGGCATGACCGGCTTCAGCACGCGCTCGCGCACCAGATGCCGGGTGACTTCGCTCTCGGCCTTGTGGAGATACCAGTCGGTCAGCCGGCGGATCTCGGCGCGCTGCATCGGGTCCTCGGCGAACAGGCGCTTGTCGCGCTTCAGGACGCCGCGCGTCTCGTCGAGATATTCCGAGATGACCGTGGCGCCGACGATCGGCACGTCGCCCTCGGCCAAAAGGATCGGCAGCGTGCCGGCCGGGTTCAGCGCCAAGAACTCCTTGCGCCGCGTCCACGGCTTCTCCTCGATCAGCGCCAGTTCCTCGCCATACTCGCCGAAAGCGAGGCGCACGAACCGGCAGGAGGCGAACATGGGATGATGGAAAAGCGTCAGCATGGTTCCGCGATGATAAAGCGTACTGGTGGTTTGGATTGAAGTTCCTGTCCCCTCAACGGCATCCGCGTTCAGGAACTTCAAATTCAAACCACACCAGAACTTGAAGTTGGCAGTGTGGCTCAGAATCCGGAATTCGCGCATCGCGCTCCTCCCGGCTGTGGCGAATTCCGGATTGCCACACTGGCGAATCGCCCGGCGCACCGGTAAGTCTTGGCCGCCCGATAAGCGGGCCGTCAGGGTGTTGCGACCTATAGGGGGAGTTCGGCGCCATGACAAGCAAGCCCTGTCAGCCCATCCCGCGAATGCCGAGGTAGCCAATGGAAAGCCAGACAATCGTCGAAGCCCTGCTGCTCGGTCTGCTGGAGGGATTGACCGAGTTCATTCCGGTGTCCTCGACCGGCCATATCCTGCTCGCCGGCCACTTTCTCGGCTTCCACTCGACCGGCAAGGCCTTCGAGATCCTGATCCAGCTCGGCGCCATCCTGGCCATTCTGAGCGTCTATTTCCGGCGCTTGTGGCAGATGCTGCTCGACCTGCCGCATGACCGGCTGACGCGGCATTTCGTCATCGGCATCCTCATCGCCTTCCTGCCGGCGGCCATCATCGGCGCGCTGGCGCATGATTTCATCAAGACCATCCTGTTCGAATCGCCGCGGCTGATCTGCATCATGCTGATCATCGGCGGCGTGGTGCTGCTCGTCGTCGACCGCATGAAGCTGAAGCCGATGTACCGCGACGTCGAACGCTTCCCGACGCGGCTCTATTTGCAGATCGGGCTGTTCCAGTGCCTGTCGCTGATCCCCGGCACTTCACGCTCGGGCTCGACCATCGTCGGCGCCCTGCTGCTTGGCGTCGACAAGCGGGCGGCGGCGGAATTTTCCTTCTTCCTCGCCATCCCCACCATGGTCGGCGCCTTCGCCTTCGACCTGTTCAAGAACCGCAACGTGCTGACGTCGGCCGACCTGCCGATCATCGCCGTCGGCTTCGTCGCCGCCTTCGTCACCGCGCTGCTGGTGGTGCGCCTGCTGCTCGATTACGTCTCGCGCAAGGGCTATGCGCTGTTCGGCTGGTGGCGGCTGGTGGTCGGCATCGTCGGGCTCGCCGCGCTGATGATCTGGGGGTGACCTCGTCATCCACGGGCGAAGCAAGGAGCGCAGCGACGCCGCGCAGACCCGTGGATGACGAAGGTGAAGGCCTTCGCGCGCCCCTTCATGCGAACCTCCTGCGGAGCAGCGCACAAGTCTTGCGGATTCCAGAACACTCCGCGGCGTAAGCTCGCCCTATCATCCCTCAGGCAATGGCGTCCGGCGAGCCGCATCCGCCCCCGCGCACGCGGTCGGCCGGGCGCCCAACAAGAGGGAACGACGATGAAATTCATGCTGACCGGCAGGAAATTGCACCCGAAAGCCAAACCCGTCGCCGAGGATTTCAGGAGCGGCGCCATCAACCGGCGCGAATATTTTGCGCTCATGGCCGGGCTCGGCGTCAGCGCCGCCGGCGCTTTTGCCCTGGGCGGGCTGGCGCCCACGCCCGCCCGCGCGGCGGAGCCCAGGAAGGGCGGCGTGCTGCGCGTCGCCATGAACGTCAAGGGTTTCAAGGATCCGCGCACCTTCGACGGCGTCGAAATGTCCAATGTCGCGCGCCATTGCAACGAATATCTGGTGCGCTGGAACACCGATTTCTCGTTCGAGCCCTGGCTGCTCGAAAAATGGGAGATGAGCGACGACGCCAAGACGCTCACGCTGCATGTGCGCAAGGGTATCACCTGGTCGAACGGCGATGCCTTCAGCGCCGACGATGTCGTCCACAACCTCAACCGCTGGTGCGAGGCCGGCGTTGCCGGCAATTCGGTCGCCGCGCGCATGGGCGCGCTGGTCAATGCCGACACCAAGAAGGTGGTCGATGGCGGCATCGAGAAGGTCGACGACTTCACCATCAAGCTCAACCTGCCCAAGCCGGACATTTCGCTGATCGCCGGCATGGCCGACTATCCCGCTTTGATCATGCACCGCTCCTATGATGGCGACGGCGATCCGCTGAAGGCACTTTCGATCACCACCGGCCCTTGCGAGCTGGTGAAGTGGGATGCCGAGACGGGAGCGGAGGTGAAGCGCAAGGACAAGCCCTGGTGGAAGGGCGAATTCTGGCTCGACGGCATCCAGTGGATCGACTACGGCTCCGACCCCAACGCCATGCTGTCGGCGTTCGAATCCGGCGAGATCGACACCGACCACGAGACCGCCTCCGATGCCGTCTCGCAGACCGAGCAGATGGGCCTGAAGAATTCCGAGATCGCCACCGGCTCCACCATCGTCGCCCGCTTCAACGTCGCCAACGCGCCCTATGACGACATCAAGATGCGCCGCGCCGCCCAGCTCGCCGTCGACAACTCGGCCGTGCTGGCGCTCGGCCTCGGCGGCCGCGGCAAGCCCGCCGACAACCACCATGTCGGCCCCATGCATCCCGAATATGCCGATATCGGCCCGGCCAAGCGCGACGTGGACGCCTCGAAGAAGCTGCTGGCCGAGTCCGGCAAGGCCGACCATGAATACGACCTCATCTCGGTCGACGTCGAATGGCAGAAGAGCACCGGCGACGCCATAGCGGCGCAGATGCGCGAGGCCGGCCTCAAGATCAAGCGCACCGTGCTGCCCGCCGCCACCTTCTGGAACGACTGGAGCAAATATCCCTTCTCCTGCACCGAGTGGCTCGGACGCCCGCTCGGCGTCCAGGTGCTGGCGCTGGCCTATAAATCGGGCGCCGCCTGGAACGAAAGCGCCTACGCCAACAAGGAGTTCGACGAACTGCTCGATAAGGCGCTTGCCACCCCCGACGCCGCCCAGCGCAAGGAGATCATGGCCGGCATCGAAAAGAATTTGCGCGACTCCGGCATCATCATCCAGCCCTACTGGCGCTCGGTCTACCGCACCTACCGCAAGGGGGTGGAAGGGTGCGAGCAGCACCAGGCGCTGGAGCAGCATTTCGAGAAGGTGTGGATTGAGGGGTGAGGCCAGCGCCGACCTCATTTCCTCGCCCTCACGAAAGTGGGGGAGAGGTGGCCCGGCGAAGCCGGGACGGAGAGGGGGACGCCCTCCGCGAGCCAAAGCCGGCGCAGGAGAAGGCGCGACCATGGTGAGCTGTCCTGAACCCCTGAAACAACCTCCCAGCGCCGCGCTGGCCCCTCTCCGTCCCGGCTTCGCCGGGCCACCCTGCTGGGGCGAGCCACGGGTCTCGCCCCGCCCTTCGGACCCCCACTGCGTGGGGCGAGGAACCAGCGCCATCCTGCCGCCCCATCAGCATCTCCAGTGCTAGCCGCTCGACAGTCAGGTAAGGCGGCGCCAACGCTGGTCTTTCCTTCTCCCCTTGTGGGGTCCGAAGGGCGGGGCGAGACCCGTGGCTCGCCCCAGGGCGGTGGCCTCGCGAAGCGAGGTCGGATGAGGGGTGCTCCAGCTTGGCGCGGGGGGTCGACAACCACCGAATCAAAGCAGATTCACCACCGCCTCACTCCGCTGGAACACCCCTCAACCGTCTCGGCGCTGCGCGCCGATCCACCTTCTCCCACAAGGGGAGAAGGCAAGCCGCCCGCAACGCCGGCGCTTTTTCTGCAACGCTGGCGATTGGCGAAAGCGGCGAAGACAGCATCCTTCGCCCCGTTTACGGGGACAAGATGGCGGCAGCCAGATGAGGGGCGGCGCCAACGCCTGAAATTGAAGCGCGCCGCAAGGGCGGTGAGCCGCACCCAGAGCGCAAAACTGCTGGGCTCGCTGACCACGAGCGCTGCCGCTCAAAGCGTGGTGCCGCCGACATAGGAGGGCACGCTGGCCTCCAGCCCCGGAGCATTGCCGGCCAGCAGCAGGGTCTCGCCGGCAAGGAAGGTGGTAATCCGGCCGCGACGCAATCGTTCCTCAGCCGCTGACATTTCATTGTCAGCATGCGGTCGCCATCGCGAGTGCCGTGCCGTCGATAGGTCCAGAATGTCGCGGAGTGTAGCGCCGGTCACGAACGTGCCGGCCAAGCCGAGGGTGCCGCCGATGGGCGAGCCCGATTGCGGCGACAGTGTCTGAGGTAGTGCGCAAGTGATGCCCCTCGAGCTGGGGAAAGCCAAGGTGAGGAGGCATTGGAAGAAAAAAACAACCTTTTGAAAGATGTTGCTATCTCATCGGACACCTACAACTTTGACATCTATGTTATTTAGTGGTTGCTAAGGCGGTACCTTCGAATCAACACGAGTTGAATTATGGAAGAAAAGTTCAATTTCGGCGGACTTAAGAAGCCGGCAAGCGGCGAAAAGCCAACTCGACCTAAGGATATTTTTGGCCGCCGCCCCTCGGGCACGTCCGGCATCAAGGAATTGTGGCAAGGGCAAGCGTATGCTTTGGACGAATGGTTCAAAGTTAAAGAGAAATCATCCCTAATTTCAATGTACACCGGAGCCGGAAAGACTTTGGTTGGCGTTCTTATCGCACAGAGTTATGTCAATCAGGGCTATTCTAATGTAGTATACGCATGTCCAACAATCGATCTTATACATCAAACGATAAAAGAAGCTCGCAGCATCGGTTCAAATCCGACCACATATTTCGATAGACAATTTTCAGATAACAACTTCGAGCAAGGTAAGTCGTTTTGCGTTACCACCTACCAAGCTTTGCTACCCGCTCGCACCAAGTTCAAGGGAACAAAGACCCCAAGCGCCATCATATTTGACGACGCCCACGTGGGTGAACGGCTCGTCCGGGACGCTTTCACTATAACGGCTCAGCGGAGCAAACATGCTGAGCTATTTGCTGCACTAGCCTCCGAAATCCGTCTAATATTTGATGAGGATGGGACCCTCTACAACTACCAACATGCAATGGCGGATGATAGCACCGGAGCCGGAATTCAGCTTGTTCCGCCAATAGGTGTACTGCGGCACGCTGATCGCATCCAGCAGATACTGAAAGAAAATATCCGAGACTCAGACACTTCGAATGTCTTGAGTTCTGACTATCTACGAGGTCGTCTCTCTCTCTGCGCTATAACGATTTCCAAGAACGTGATCGAGATCACTCCTCCATTTCTGCCGGCCTTGTTTATGCCAATACTCGAGGATAACTCAGTACCTAAGATATTTTTGTCCGCCACTATACACTCCAAAGCTGATATAATTAGAGCGTTCGGAAGATCTTCGATAATAATCGAGCCTACGGTTGACGCTGGTCGCGGAGAGCGGGTTCTTCTTTTTGGGAGTGCGATACCCGAATTTGCGAGAAGTCCGGCAAACATAGAAGCTTTGACCCGACGGCACAAAGTGCTTGTTGCCGTGCCAAACAGCAAGAAGGCTTTAGGTTGGCAAACTGTTGTGGCCCAAGCATCCAGTGATTCGGACTTCACTGCCCGGCTCAACGCGTTCAGACGCTCACGAGATGGAGCATTTATCCTTGTTGGTCGTTACGACGGCATTGACCTTCCAGACGACCAATGTCGGATCATGTTGGTCGATGGCTTGCCAGTGGGCGCTACTCAGTTGGAACGGTTTTCATTCGATGTTTTGAAGCTAGATCGAGCTTTTATGTCGACCGTTGCCAATAGGATCACTCAGCTTTTTGGCCGTATCAATCGAGGGAAGACAGATTTTGGTGTCTACATAATTCCCGACAAAGACGTGGAAAATTGGCTTAGGAACGTTCGGAACATCACAAACTTTCCACGGATTCTCCAAGAGCAGATTAAGCTGTCGGAATTTTTCAACGAAGACATTAAAGGCGCCCCAATGGAGCGCATACTGGCGATTATAGATCAGATAATCGAAAGAGATCCAGAATGGATCGACTACTACGACTCGCATATCAATAATCAGCTGCTTGATGACCAAAAGATCGGAGAGCGGGAAGTTGAGAACAAAATTGATGATTTATATGCGAAGAAGGAGACTCGATTTATCCTGAAGATGTGGCAGGGGGACATTGCTGGCGCCCTCGCCGAATTTGAAGGAAATCAAGACAGCCTTTCCCAAATCAATCCCCGCCTTCATGGATGGTATTCGGTATGGATTGGGATCGCTCATCAAAAAATTGGCGACGAAGAAGCCAGTTACGATTGGTTCGACGAGGCCAGGCGCAAACTGGGCGCGCGTGTAAGCTTACCTCGGAGACCTCGGCTTTTGGAGCTAAATCCTGAAAAGGAAAAGACATTCTTCGAAGAGGGGCTTCGCCGACTGCTTGTTCTTGAACGGCCCAAATTTACAAGGGAGGTCGGACGAATAACGGAGCTTGTCGCACCCGCCTTTGTTCAGAGTGATCACAAGCTAGCTGAAGAGGGCATCCGGCAGTTGGGGAGTACTCTTGGATTCGATGCGAGACGACCGTGTACAGACCACGGGACCGGCCCAGATGGGATCTGGATCGATCATTACTCTAAGACGATCATTGGCTTTGAGCTGAAAAATGAAAAGCTCGCTAGCTCCGAGATTTCCAAGAGCGATATCGGGCAGTGCCACGATCACATAGAGTGGATCACCTCCCATTTTGGTGAGTATGAGCTCATCGGATTTGTTATCTATACGGGCGCAACGAAGATATCAGAGAAAGCAAACCCCTCCCCTATTATGCATGTTGTAAGTTTCGGCAAAGCAAAGCGGCTTTGGAGTGACCTTACGACCCTGCTTGGAGATTTAAGCCGCTTAACGTTGGTGGAGAGCTTCGCAATGGCGAATAAGCTCGGCGAAAGTCCTGAGTGGAGAACTCAGGGCGTTCTGACGCGTCTATCTTCTTAAGGGAATTTCATTCGACCAGTTACTACAAAGAACGCCAACCGCCATTCTCAATCCCCCATCTTCAGCGCCTGGATAAACGCCTCCTGCGGGATATCCACCTTGCCGAACTGCCGCATCCGCTTCTTGCCCTCTTTCTGCTTGTCCAAGAGCTTGCGCTTGCGGCTCACGTCGCCGCCGTAGCACTTCGCGGTGACGTCCTTGCGCAGCGCCGAGATGGTTTCGCGGGCGATGACCTTGCCGCCGATCGCGGCCTGGATCGGGATCTTGAACAGATGGTGCGGGATCAGTTCCTTCAGCTTCTCGCACATCTGGCGGCCGCGCTTTTCCGCCGCGGTGCGGTGGACCAGCATGGAGAGCGCGTCGACCGGCTCCTCATTGACCAGGATCGACATCTTCACCAGGTCGCCCTCGCGATAGTCGGTGAGGTGATAGTCGAACGAGGCGTAGCCCTTGGAGATCGACTTCAGGCGATCATAGAAATCGAAGACCACCTCGTTGAGCGGCAGGTCGTAGGTCAGCATGGCGCGCTTGCCGACATAGGAGAGGTCGGCCTGGATGCCGCGCCGGTCCTGGCAGAGTTTCAGGATGCCGCCGAGATAGTCGTCGGGGGTCAGGATGGTGGCGCGGATCCACGGTTCCTCGATGGCCGAGATCTTCACCACGTCGGGCATGTCGGCCGGGTTGTGCAACTCCTTCACCGAGCCGTCATTGAGGAGCAGCCGGTAGACGACCGACGGCGCGGTGGCGATCAGGTCGAGGTTGAACTCGCGCTCCAGCCGCTCCTGGATGATTTCGAGATGCAGCAAGCCAAGGAAGCCGCAGCGATAGCCGAAGCCAAGCGCGGCGCTGGTTTCCATTTCATAGGAGAAGGAGGCGTCGTTGAGGCGCAATTTGCCGACCGCGGCGCGCAGGTCCTCGAAATCCGCGGCGTCGACCGGGAACAGGCCGCAGAACACCACCGGCTGCGCCGGCTTGAAGCCGGGCAAGGCGTGCGCGGTCTGGCGCTTGTCCTCGGTGATGGTGTCGCCGACGCGGGTGTCGGCCACTTCCTTGATCGAGCCGGTGAAGAAGCCGAACTCGCCGGGGCCGAGCTCCTCGACATTGATGCGGGCGGGCGTGAACACGCCGGTGCGCTCGACCAGGTATTTGGCGCCGGTGCCCATCATGCGGATGGTCTGGCCCTTCTTCAGCACGCCGTCGATGACGCGCACCAAAACGATGACGCCGAGATAGGCGTCGTACCAGCTGTCGACCAGCATCGCCTTCAAGGGCGCGGTCGCGTCGCCCTCGCGCGGCGGCGGCAATTGGTGGACGATGGCCTCCAGCACATCGGGAATGCCGAGACCGGTCTTGGCCGAGATCAGCACGGCGTTGGAGGCGTCGATGCCGATCACCTCCTCGACCTGCTCGCGGATGCGCTCGGGCTCGGCGGCCGGCAGGTCGACCTTGTTCAGCACCACGACGATCTCGTGGTTGTTGTCGATGGCCTGGTAGACATTGGCGAGCGTCTGCGCCTCGACGCCTTGCGAGGCGTCGACCACCAGCAGCGAGCCCTCGCAGGCGGCGAGCGAGCGCGACACTTCATAGGCGAAGTCGACATGGCCGGGCGTGTCGATGAGGTTGAGGATATAGTCCTCGCCATTGTTGGCGCGGTACTTCAATCGCACCGTCTGCGCCTTGATGGTGATGCCGCGCTCGCGCTCGATGTCCATCGAGTCCAGCACCTGCTCCTTCATGTCGCGCAGCTCCAGCCCGCCGGTGAGCTGGATCAGGCGGTCGGCAAGGGTGGATTTGCCATGGTCGATATGGGCGACGATGGAGAAATTCCTGATATGGTCGAGGGGCGTGCTCATGCCGCGCGCTTTAGCAGGGGCGGCAAGCGGCGGCAAGGCTTGCGGCGCAAGGGCCCCCTTGGCGATCACAAAGCGGTGAACCGGGTGCGAAAGCCCGAAACAGCGGGCGGGGGCGGCCGGATGCTTAAACTTTGAACGATCCTCTTAGACCCCGGTTTGCCGGCGCATGTTAGTTCCCCCGCAGGTAACCGTCTTTTGGGGTAAGAAAAAATGCCGGGGCTTGCAGGAAGGTTCGCCCGCTCTCGCGGCGGCTCGATGATGCCGCTGTTCTTCATCAGCCTGGTGCCGCTGGTCACCGTCGTCGGCTTCTCGGTCGATTATACGTCGGCGGTCCAGACCCGCTCCAACATGCAGCAGGCGCTCGACGCGGCGACGCTGGCCATTACCACGCTGCCGAAGACGACGACGCTGGCGACCCGCCAACAGATGCTCCGTGACACCTTTGCCGCCAATGGCGGGCAAGGCACCGCCACGCTGGTGAGCTTCACCATCGCGGCCAACGGCGCCGCCACGGCGCAGGCCTCGGCGAGCTTCGCCATGCCGACCGACTTCATGCAGATCGCCAGGATCAACACCGTGCCGGTCGGCGTCACCTCGGCGGTCAAGAAGGCGGCGGCCCTGGTGCAGACCACCTTCAAGATCGAGAAGGCGTCGGGCTGGTGGGACAAGACGATGTATCTCTACGGCACGCGATTCGGCTCGACCACGAAGCAGAAGCTGATGCAGATCAGCTATGTCTACAACAAGGGCGGCGATCCCAAGGGCTATGGCACCACCACCGTCTCCACCGTCAGCGGCACCACGCTTACCCAGGTGCAGCAGCAGGTGTGCAACACGACGACGGTCGCCAATTTCAACAACACGCCCTCCGGCGCCATCACCAGCACCGACGGCAACGGCGTCATGCGGCAGACCGTCTGCACCACCACGCCGGCCAACAGCACCGGCGCGGTCATCGACGTCAGCCAGATGGACCAGCTCTATCTCGAGATGGACGTGCCTTCCGCCGCGACGGCCAGACCGGCCCAGCCGACCACGCTCAGGTCGAACGACCCGAACACCTCGAACCGGCTCTATATCGGCACCAGCCCGACCGACATGCCCGAAATCGCCACGGGCCAGACCGTCGATATCTTCACCGCCGTGCCGTGCGGCCAGACAGGCTACCAGGCCTGGGAAGACGGCGGCTCCGCCGTGCCGGCGCCCGTCGTCAACGCCGACTTCTTCTACACCGTGATGGGCAAATGCGACTTCAACCAGCGCCCCTCGCAAACGGTGCTGACGCAGTAGAGGCGAAGCTGCCGATCTCCCCCACGAGGGGGGAGATCGGCTGTCGCGACGGCCTTTGCCAATCTCCGGCCTCTTGGAGTCCGACCAACCTTCATCACAAACCGGTGAGCGCTGTAACGAAGCGATAATTGGCGGCGAAGTGGGGACATGAGCGGCGCATCGCGGCGCCGTCGCCCACGGAGCAATTCCATGTCGCAAGCCAAACGCAGCAGGTTCCTCGCAGTGTCCAGCCTGGGCGCGCTTGCGCTCGCGGCGTCGCTCGGCGCGGCCGCGGCGCAGCCGCTTACCGTGGTCGAGCTGTTCACCAGCCAGGGCTGTTCGTCCTGCCCGCCGGCCAATGCCAACCTGATCAAGGTCAAGGACCAGCCCGGCGTGCTGGCGCTGTCCTTCAATGTCACCTACTGGGACTATCTCGGCTGGAAGGACATTTTCGGCCGGCAGGAGTTCACGCAGCGCCAGGTGAGCTACGAGCCGCCGCTCGGCCGTGACGGGCCGTTCACGCCGCAGGTGGTGGTCAACGGCCATGCCGACGCGGTCGGCGCCGCGCCCGGCGAGATCGAGCGGCTGATTGCGGCGAGCGGCCGCATCAAGGGCCCGTCGCTGTCGCTCGATGGCGGCAAGGCCAGCATCGGCGCGGGGAGCGTGCCGGGCGGCAAGGCCGACATCTGGCTGGTGCGCTATGCCAGGGGCGTCGTCGAGGTGCCCGTGGCGCGCGGCGAGAATACCGGCCGCACCTTGCCGCACGGCAATGTCGTGCATGCGCTGAAGAAGCTCGGAAGCTGGACCGGAGAGGCGACGACGCTCGACGTGCCGGCGGCCGCCGACGGCCTCAGCACCGCAGTGCTGGTGCAGTCGCCCGGCGGCGGGCCGATCCTGGCCGCCGCCGCCGATTAGCTTACCTCCGGGAACTTCCCGTTTGCGGGGAGAGACCATCAGAAATTGCGCAACGCCGCGCCTGCGGCGCCGCAACAGCCGGCCGCCGCGAGGGCGCGCCACCCAACCAAGGAGACCATCATGACCGTTCTTTCCCGCCTGACGCTGCCGGCGCTTGCGCTCGCTTTGTGCTCGACGGCATTGCTGGCCGGCGGCATCGCCCGGGCCGACGAGGCCACCAACGCCATGAAACCCGCCGCCGACGCGATGAAACCGGCAACCGATGCGATGAAGCCGGCCGACCCGATGGCCACCAATGCCATGAAGCCCGCCGCCGATGCGATGAAACCGGCGGACGCCGTGAAGCCGGCGACTGACGCGATGAAGCCGGCGACGGATGCGATGAAGCCTGCCAACTAGGTCAAGCCGCGGCGGAGAGTTACGCACCCGCTGGGGCCGCACGAGAATGTGAGCCTCCGCCGCAACTCGCGCATCGCGCCGGCTCCGCTAATTCAATAGACTGGACCCTATGCAAGCCATGAGGAGTGCAACCATGACCGACATCAAGAACCGTTCGAGCGGCTTCGTCCGCGGCGCGCTCGCAGCTTTCGCGCTCGCCGTCGCGGGCGCCGCCTTCTGGCTCACCCCAGCGGTTTCGGCGGAGGATGCCGTGGTGATCCCGCCGCCGGCGCTGGATGAAAAGGCAGCGGGCGGCAGCGAGACGGCAGTCTTCGCCGGCGGCTGCTTCTGGGGCGTGCAGGGCGTGTTCCAGCACGTCAAGGGCGTCACCAAGGCGGTCTCGGGCTATACCGGCGGCGCCAAGGACGACGCCGTCTACGAGACCGTGGGCACCGGCCGCACCGGCCATGCCGAATCCGTCGAGATCACCTACGATCCCTCCAAAGTCACCTATGGCCAGCTGCTGCAGGTGTATTTCTCGGTCGCCCACAATCCGACCCAGCTCAACTACCAGGGTCCGGACCAGGGCACGCAGTACCGCTCGACGATCTTCGCCGAAAACGACACGCAGAAGAAGATCGCGCAGAGCTACATCGCCCAGCTCGACCAGGCCAAGCTGTTCGGCAAATCCATCGTCACCACGATCGAAACCGGCAAGACCTTCTATCCGGCCGAGGAGTACCACCAGGATTTCCTGACGCTCAACCCGACCTATCCCTACATCGTCTACAACGACCTGCCAAAGGTGGCGAATTTGAAGACGCTGTTCCCGAAGCTTTACAGCGACAAGCCGGTGCTGGTGCTGTCGGCCAGCAATTGAGTCTTCGCAGGGTGAGAAGAACGACAGGTCGGCGGGACGGCGCCCCCCTCTGCCCTGCCGGGCATCTCCCCCACGAGGGGGAGATCGGCGGCCTCGCCGTCCCGCCCCGCTGTCAACGTTAGAAATTGGCGAAAGCCGTCGCGACATCCAATCTCCCCCCTCGTGGGGGAGATGGCCGGCAGGCCAGAGGGGGCGCGAGGGATCGCGGCCTCTCCTGCGAAGAAGGCTACACCCTCTTCCGCCACGGCAGGCTCCAGCGCGCCTTCTCCAGCGAGGCCTTGGCTTCGACCGTGGCCGGGGCAGCCTGGGCTTCGCGGTATTGCACCGAGCCCCGCGGCGGATAGGGCAGGCTGTCGTTGAGCTCCAGCCTGTCGAGCTGGCTGAAATCGGGGAAAGGCAGTTTTTCCTCCTCGCGCCAGGCGCTGACCCGCTTTTCCGCGGCGATGCGCTTTTCCTGGTCGAGCGGCAGGTCGGCGGCGCTGTATTCCAACTGCGCCGGGAAGGCGAACTGGGCGCCGGCCTCGTCCATCACCGCGATCATCGACAGCAATATGTCCTCGCGGATAGCGAGAAACTCCGAGCCATCCGCGGTCGTGATGTAGGTGAAGACCTCGATGTCGAGTGAATAGGGGCCGAAGCCGACGAAGCGCACGCGGCACGGGTCGTCGATGACGCGCGGATGAGCGATCAGGAGCTTGCGCAGCGCCGCCAGCGTGTAGCGCAGCTGGTCGGGCGTCGTCTCGTAGCGCAATTGCAGCGTGGTGGCGAAGCGGGTGCGGTCGCGATGGGCGTAGTTCTCGATCTGCATGCCGGCGAAGTCGGAATTGGGCACCGAGATCACCGTGCGGTCGACCGAGCGGATGCGGGTCGAGCGCATGCCGATATGCTCGATGGTGCCGGACTGGTTGCCGAACTTGCAGAAGTCACCGACGCTGACCGGCCGGTCGGCATAGAGCGTCAGGCCGGAAAGAAAATTCTGCAGCGTCGGCTGCGCCGCCAGCGCCACCGCCAGGCCGCCAATGCCGAGGCCGGCCAGCACGCCCTGATAGGGGATCGCCAGCACCTCAGCCAGGAGCAGGAAGGCGACCACCAGGGCGGCGATGCGCGCCACGCCGGTCAACAGCGAGATCAGCGTCTCGTGGTAGCCGGGCACGTTGAAGGTGGCGCGGTAGCGCTCGGCGATCTTGCCGATCAGGTGCCAGACGACGGGAACCGCGCCGATCAGGATCAGGCTCCAGGCCGCCGCCTTGGCGGATGCCGCGATCACCTGCGGCAAGCCGAGCGGCCGCAGCGCAAACAGCAGGAACAGGCCGAGGAAGATCGAGCGCACCGCCCATTCGACGACGCGGAAGAAGCCGGCCCGCCCCGAACTCCTGCCGCGGCGGGCGAAGAACACGATGACGGCGTTGGCAAGGAAGCCGAAGGCGATGCCGGCAAGCACGGCAATGCCGAGCCCCAGCCATTGCCAGCGTTCGATCGGCCCGGCGCGGGTCAAAAGGGCAGGGCTGATCTCACGGGCAAGGCCCCTCGTGGCGAAGAAGGGATCGTTGCTGGCGAAGGCGGTGAATTCCGGCGCCACCGGCGCATCCTCGATATCGGCATAGAGCGTGCGGATGTTGGCCAGCGTTTCCGGCGTGAATTTCCACAGCTTGCCGCCTTTCTCAGTCCCCACCGGAGCGACGACGATGTTGCCGGCCGGGTGCTCGAAATACACATAGGGCGTGTTGCTTTGGGGATCGTCGGGAATTTCCTGCCAGTAGACGTAGCCGATGCGGTCGATGACTTTCTTGAGATAGCTCTCGAGCAGAACCGCCTCGTCGGACCGCACCGCCGGATTGTAACCGCGCATGTCGAGCGCCGTTTGCGTCGAACCGCCATTCTGGTCGGCGATGCCGCCGAGCAGCATCTTGAACGTGTCGCGCGGCGAGGCGAGCTTGGCCGGATCGTCGACCATGTCGGGGGCTTCGCCACGCGCCGCTTGGAACTCGGCGAGCTTGGCCTGCAGCACGGCGAGCTGCGGCCCGACGATGAACCATTCGCCGGCCTTGCGGCGGAAGGTGACGTCGAAGAAAACCTTGCTGCCATATTGCTGCAGCCTGGCTGTCACCTCGTCGCCGGGGATCGCATCATGCGGCAGGTTCCACAGGCGCAAGGTGGCGTTGTCGATCACCGAAAACAGGAGCTTGGTGTAATCGGGCATGTTGAGGCCGCCGCGATCGGCCTCCGTGACGTCGACGAGGCCGGCCGCCAGCGCGGCAAGGCCCATGCCGCCGCCGGTGGCGCGCGGCACATTGTCGGCGCCGCTCTCGTTCATGGTCTGCAAGAATGAGCGCATCGTCGTCATGGGGCTGGTCTGGTCGACCTTGAGGGTCTCGGCGGCGTCGACGCGCACGCCCGTCCACCATTCGGCGGTGGCGGATTCGAAACGGCCCATGAAGCTCGCGCCGTCCGGCGCCATGACGAAGCTGAACTCGCCCTGGCGACTGCCCTCGAACCAGCGGCCGAACAGCTTTTCGCCTTGGGCCTTGGCTTCGATGCGGCCGTCATACAGGGGATAGACGCCCTTCACCTCGGCGCCGTCCTGCTCGAAGGTGATCTGGGCGCCGCCGCCGCGCCATTTGGTGTCCCAGACACCGGCCCAGTTGGCCGTCTGCTGGGCATGAGCGGGCTGAATGACAGGCAGCAGGCCGGCCAGCACGAGCGCGGCGATCAGCGTGACCAGGCGGATCAGGACCAGAGCAACCCCAGGAAAGCGGCGTAGCGATTTTCTTGGGAAAGATGCGTAGCGCTGCCGCGCCTGCGGATCGTGTTCTATCGAGGCAACCGGGACACCGCGCATTGCATTGCCCTTCTTCTCGGACCGCTGCCATCAGGCCGCAGCATGTCGCGGAAGGTTATTGCGCGTGAAGATGAATATTGTCTTTCCGGCCGGCGACAGGCGGCAGGCGGAGGCGATGATTTCGCGCCGTCGCCTGGCCCTTCAATCGTAGGTCAGGTCCCTCGCCTTGCCGCCGAACACGCGGTAGGCATAGAAGGAATAGAAGATGATGATCGGCAGCACGACCACGGTGCCGGCCAGGATGATGGCCAGGCTTTCGGGTGCGGAAGCCGCCTGCCAGATGGTCAGCCTGTCGGGCACCACGAACGGATAGAACGACCAGGCGAGCCCGGCAAAGCCCAGCGCGAAGATGGCGGCCAAGGTCAGGAACGGCGTCAGCGAATGGCGGTCGTCGGGCCTGGGCAGATGAGAGGTCTGCCGCCACAGCCACAGGAACAGCAGCGCCGACAGGATCGGCAGCGGCGACAGATAGAGCATTTCGGGCAGGACGAACCATTTGGCGAAGATGCGCGGGCTGGCGAAGGGCGTGGCCAGCGACACGGCAGCCATGCCGAGCGCGGTCAGCACCAATGTGGTGCGCAGCCAGCGCACCGCCTTTTTCTGCAAGTCGCCTTCGGCCTTGTAGATGACCCAGGCCGCCCCCATCGCGGCGTAGGCCGCCGCCAGGCAGAACGCCACCAGCACGCCGAACGCCATGCCCCCCAGGCCGAAGTCGAGGCCAAGCACATAGACGCCCAGCATATAGCCTTGCGCCAGCGAGGCGATGAGCGAGCCGAGGAAGAAGATGCGGTTCCAGCGGTGCTTGCGCTCGGTCGCCACCTTGGCGCGGAAGTCGAAGGCGACGCCGCGCAGGATGAGGCCGACCAGGAGCACGAACACCGGGATATAGAGCGCGCTGAGGATGACGCCATGCGCCATCGGAAAGGCGACCAGCAGAAGGCCGACGGCCAGCACCAGCCAGGTCTCGTTGGCATCCCAGAACGGGCCGATGGCGGCGATCATGGTGTCCTGCTCGGCGTCCTCGGCCGCCGCGAACAGGATGCCGATGCCGAGATCGAAGCCGTCGAGAATGACGTAGATCAGGATGGCGAGGCCCATCAGGCCGGCGAAGATGAGGGGGAGCAGGATCGGCCAGTCATAGGTCATTTCTCTCTCTCTCCTACTCGCCAGCCGCGGGCTGCGACATCGGCTTGTTGAGCACGCCCGGCAGCGGCGAGGTGTCGCCGTCCTTGGCCGCCTTCAGCGCCAGGTGGACCAGAACGCCGAGATAGGCGATCAGCAACAGCACGTAGAGAGCGAGATAGACGGCCAGCGTCAGCGCCACATGGCTGCCGGCCACCGGGCCGACGGCGTCGGCGGTCCTCAGCACGCCCGTCACCAGCCAGGGCTGGCGGCCGATCTCCGTCGTATACCAGCCGGCGAGCGTCGCCACCCAACCGGAGATGGTCATCGGCACCATGAGCAGCGCCAGCGGCCTCGGCAAGCCATGACGGCGCTTGAGGAAGAAGGCGGCCGACCAGGAGACGGCGAGCATCAACAGGCCCGTGCCGACCATGACGCGAAAACCCCAGAACACCGGGAAGACGGGCGGATGGTTGCCGGGATAGTCGTTGAGCCCCGGCACCACACCGCCGGCGCTGTGCCGCAGGATCCAGCTCGCCCCGTCGGGAATGGTCACCTCGAACCTGTTTTCCCTGGCCGCTTCATCCGGAATGGCAAACAGCACCAGCGGCACGTTGGGGCCGGTGTTCCAGTTGGCCTCCATGGCGGCGATCTTCTGCGGCTGGTGCTCGAGCGTGTTCAGGCCGTGCTGGTCGCCGGCAAGGATCTGGATGGGGATGAGGATGGCGGCGGTGAAGACGCCGGTGCGCAGCGCCTTCCACATCGATTCCGAGCGGTCGCCCTTGAGGTAACGCAGCGCCGACAGGCCGGCGATGAGAAACGATACCGTAAGCCCGGAGGCGAGCAGCATATGGACGAGACGGTAGGGCATGGAGGGGTTGAAGAGGATCGCCCACCAGTCGACGGCGTGGGCGACGCCGTCGCGCATCTCGAAGCCGACCGGCGTCTGCATCCACGAGTTCAGCGCGATGATCCAGAAGGCAGACACGGTGGTGCCGCCGGCCACCAGCACGGTCGCCAGCGTGTGGATGCGGTTGGAAACGCGGCGGAAGCCAAACAGCATAATGCCGAGGAAGGCTGCCTCGAGGAAAAAGGCGGTGAGGATTTCGTAGGCCAGCAGCGGCCCGGCGATGTTGCCGACCGTTTCCATGTAGCCCGGCCAGTTGGTGCCGAACTGAAAGCTCATGGTGACGCCGGAAACCACGCCCATGGCGAAGGACAGCGCGAACACCTTCACCCAGGTGAAATAGGCTCGCATCCAGGCCGAATCATTGGTCGCGTTGTAGCGCAGCTTGAAGAAAAGCAGCACCCAGCCGAGTGCGATGGTGATGGCTGGAAACAGAATATGAAACGAAATATTCGCACCGAACTGGATGCGCGAAAGGATGAGCGGGTCCATGGCGGGCTCCGGCTGCTTCTAATAAGCGGAGAATAGGCTTGTAGGGCCGGCCGGTCAAAGCGGCGTCCCGCCGCGAGGCGGAACGCCGCAGCGCCATGCGGCGGCAATGTCGAGAACTGTCAGCAACGGCATTGACTTGCGGTTGCATGCGGCGACATTCGTCCTATATCTGGGGTCCTCTTTCAAGCAGCCGTTTTCAGCCATGCAGCCTGTCATCTCCATTTCCGGGGTCACCAAGACCTACGCCACCGGCTTCAAGGCGCTGAAGGAAATCAATCTCGATATCGAGCGCGGCGAGATTTTCGCGCTGCTTGGCCCCAACGGCGCCGGCAAGACGACGCTGATCTCGATCGTCTGCGGCATCGTCAACCGTTCGTCGGGCAGCGTCACGGTGGACGGCCACGACATCACCAAGGACTATCGCGCCGCGCGCGGCCTGATCGGGCTAGTGCCGCAGGAGCTGACCATCGATGCCTTCGAGAGCGTCTGGGCGACGGTCAACTACAGCCGCGGCCTGTTCGGCAAGCCGGCAAACCATGCCTTTGTCGAGAAGGTGCTGCGCGACCTGTCGCTGTGGGACAAGAAGGACGCCAAGGCGATCACGCTTTCGGGCGGCATGAAGCGGCGGCTGATGATCGCCAAGGCGCTGTCGCATGAACCGCGCGTGCTGTTCCTCGACGAGCCGACGGCCGGCGTCGACGTCGAACTGCGCCAGGACATGTGGGCGATGGTGCGGCGGCTGCGCGAGGACGGCGTCACCATCATCCTCACCACCCACTATATCGAGGAAGCCGAGGCGATGGCCGACCGCGTCGGCGTCATCAACCGCGGCGAGATCATCCTGGTCGAGGGCAAGGCCGAACTGATGCGCAAGCTCGGCCGCAAGCGCCTGGTGATGGAACTGCGCAGCCCGCTCGGCGCCATTCCGGACGCCTTCTCGCACTACGCCCTGGAATTGTCGCCGGATGGCGGGCAGATCACCTACACCTATGACAACCAGAGCGACCGGCCGGGCGTGGCGTCGCTGATCCGCGATCTCGAGGCCGCCGACATCCAGTTCCGCGACCTGGACACGCAGAACAGTTCGCTGGAGGAGATCTTCGTCAATCTTCTAAGGCAAGAGCCATGAACCTGCGCGCGGTATGGGCGATCTACCGGGTGGAGATGGCGCGCGCGCTGCGCACCGTTTTGCAGAGCATCGTCTCGCCCGTGCTGTCGACGTCGCTGTATTTCGTCGTCTTCGGCTCGGCCATCGGTTCGCGCATCACCGAGATCGACGGCATCAGCTACGGCGCCTTCATCGTGCCCGGGCTGATCATGCTGTCGCTTTTGACGCAGTCGATCTCCAACGCCTCCTTCGCCATCTACTTCCCGAAATTCGTCGGCTCGATCTACGAGCTGTTGTCGGCTCCGGTCTCCTATCTCGAGATCGTCCTCGCCTATGTCGGGGGCGCCGCCACAAAGTCGATCATCCTCGGCCTGATCATCCTGGCGACGGCCTCGCTGTTCGTGCCGCTCTCGATCCAGCATCCGTTCTGGATGCTGGCCTTCCTGGTGCTGACGGCGGTGACCTTCAGCCTGTTCGGCTTCATCATCGGAATCTGGGCCAGGAGCTTCGAGCAGTTGCAACTGGTGCCGCTGCTGATCATCACGCCGCTGACCTTCCTCGGTGGCAGCTTCTATTCCATCAACATGCTGCCGGGCGCCTGGCGCACGGTGACGCTGTTCAATCCGGTCGTCTATCTGATCAGCGGCTTCCGCTGGAGCTTTTTCGGAAAATCGGACGTTTCGGTCGGCATCAGCCTCGGCATGACCGTGGTTTTTCTGCTGATCTGCGTGGCGACCGTCGCCTGGATATTCAGGACCGGCTACCGGCTGAGGAATTGAGGGGCGAAGCCACGCTGAGCCGCGGTCAGAGCTAGATCGCCTTCACCAGCCGCAGCAGGCCCAGCATCTCGACATAGGTTCCCTTACGGAAGGCGACGTAGACCGGCTCCTCGATGCCGTGGAAACGACGCTTGAACGCCGCCTGCCCCTGCAGGTTGAAGCGGCGGCGGTTGACCCAGGGCGAATCATAGGCGCGCTGGAAGGCGTTGCGCCAGAAATCGCTTTCGGCGAATCCGCTGGGGCCGACGTCGACCAGCGGCGAGAGCCCGAGCGTGACGACCGAAATGCCTTCCTCGCGAAAGCGGTCGACGGCGAATTTGGTCAGGCCGACCTCGGCATGCGGCGAGGCGTCGATGTGCTTGCGCTTGAAGGCGGTGGTGTAGCCGATGACCTTGCCGCCGCGAAACAGCGGATCGAAGTCGAGCAGGGCGACCAGTTCGCCATCAGGGCCGTGCAGCACGAAGCGGCGCATGTCGACGCCCACATGATCGGCGAAGTGCCGGTTGAGGAAGCCCATTTCCCAGCGCTTGACGATGCGGTCGCCGCGCCAGTTCGCCGAAAGCCGGGAGATCTCGTCGAGAAAGATGGTCCGCTTGTCCTCGGCGAACGAAAAGCCCTTCTTCAACAGCCAGCGCTCGGAGTAGCGCACGGTTTCGTTGCGCTTGCCGGAAAAATCGTGTGCGGGCAGCGGCAGACGGGTGTCGATGCCCAGCCGGTTGACCTTGTAGCCGAGCCCGGCCAGCACCCGCGCCGACTGTTCGCCGATCTGCACGAACCAGGGGCTGCCGGCGGTCTCGACGAAGCGCCTGATATAGTCGGCCCGATGGGCCGGATCGGCGACCGGGTCGCCGAGCGCGAAATGATGCTTCATCTTGGTGCCGAAGGCGATGTAACCGTCGGCGTCGCCGAAATAGGAGAGCCTGCCTTGCACGGCGGAGGAGTAGGCGAGTGAGAAGTCGCCGTGGCGGCGCACCAGCGCCAGCCGTTCGGCATGGGTGAACGCCTGGCGCTCGACCTTTGGCGAGGCACGCTCGAGGATTTTGTCGAGATAGATCCGCAAGGAGGGCATGGGTCGAGATTCCGCGTGCATCTGCGGCGCGCACCCGGGTACGCTATACGCCGTGGCGCCTTGATTTTGCACAGGAAGCCGAAAAAAGCGTTTCGAGGACTTCGGATTCCTGTACCGGTAACAGAGATCCGCCAGCCCCCGGATCTCGAATCAATCACATTGCCGCGACCTGATTATCGCCGATCTCGCGTATATGCCATATAGGACGCAACCGCGGTGCGGCGCATGGCCTCGAAATCCGGGGCCGATCTGCTGTATGGATCATGCGCGGGAGGGCGTTCTGCCGGTGTCGGCGGAAGCGCCACAAGGGTGGAATGGGGTTCGTGAGCGAATGGCAGATACGACAATCAGACCGGCAGCGCACCAGACGGTAACTATCGAACCGGCGATCGTCATCGGCGCCGGCGCCGCCGGTCTCGCGGCAGCGCAGGCGCTGGTCAAGGCCGGCGTGGCGACGGCGATCCTGGAAAAGGAGAGCCGGTTGGCCGAGCCATGGCATCGGCGTCACCAGCAGCTGCGCCTCAATACTCACCGCGACCTTTCGGCACTTCCCGGCCTTGCCTATCCGAAGGGCACGCTCGCCTTCCCCCACAGAACCGCCGTCATCCGCTATCTGAACGATTTCAGCGAGGCGAACCGGCTGCCGGTGGAGCTCGGCGTCGCCGTCGAGGCGGTCCTGTTCAGGGGCGACCACTGGGCGATAGAGACCAGCGCCGGGAAGCGCCTGGCGCGCCACGTCGTGATCGCCACCGGCCGCGACAGACAGCCGTTCATCCCCGACTGGAAAGGAATGCGGGATTTCGCCGGCCGCATCATCCATTCGGCGGATTTCGGCGACGCGAAGGACTATGCCGGCAAGAAGGTGCTGGTCGTCGGCGCCGGCAATTCGGGTATAGACGCGCTCAACCACCTGGCCCAGGCAAGCACCGCCTCGCTGTGGCTGTCGGCCCGCAATGGTCCGTCGGTCCTGCCCAAGCGCATCGGCAAGATTGCCGTGCACCGGCTGTCGCCGCTGATGGCGCGGTTGCCTTTGCGGGTCGCCGATGCGGTGATCGCCTTGACGCAACGGCTGGTTTTCGGCGACCTGACGAAATTCGGCGTGCCGCCGGCACCGGTGGGCGGCGCCAGCCGCCTGACCACCGACTACACCGCGATCGCCGCCGACGAGGGCGCGATCGACGCCATCCGCGCGGGCAGGATCACCGTCGTGCCGGGGGTGCGAGAATTCACCCGCGACGGCGTCATCCTGGCCAATGGCAGCCTGATCGATCCCGACATCGTCATTGCCGCGACGGGCTACCGCACCGGGCTTGAGCAGATGGTCGGCAATCTCGGCGTGCTCGACGGCAAGGGCGTTCCGGTCTTCAACGGCGGCGATGCGGATCCGAAACTGCCTGGCCTCTGGTTCACCGGCATGCGGCCGAGCATCCGCGGCTGCTTCGCCAATGCCGCCATCCAGGCCAAGGCGATCGCCGAGCGGATTGCCCGGCGGATCGCCAATTCGGGCCGCTGAACCGGGCTGGAGGTTCGTTTTACGCGTCGGACGGAACCCCACTTTCCTGGAATTGCCCTCTAAATCGCGATCTTGCCGCCGCCTTGCCTGGTAATGGCGACGACCGCCGGCCGCACCGGCATGTCCGGCTTGAAATCGGGCCAGCGCGTCGACGGATCCTCATAATAGGACGGGCGGCCGAACGCCTCCCAGTCCTCGCCGCCGTCGCCCGGATGCTGGACGGCGACGAAGGCGGTCTGATCGTCGGGCGCAAACAGCGGCCCGCACATTTCAGCGCCGATCGGCACGCGGAAGAACAGTTTTGACGTCGCGCGCGCCGGCCCTTCGGTGTCGACCGCCCACAGGCCGTCGGTGCGGCCGGTGGCCTTCGGGCCCTGGCCGTCGGTGGCGACCCACAGGCGCCCGGCCGAATCGACCGCGCAATTGTCGGGCATGCCGAACCAGCCATTGGCCGTGGTGGCGGTGGAGAAGGTGGCGCCGACATCGGCAACCGCCGGATCGCCGCATTTCAGGAGCACCTCCCATTTGCCCCTGGTGCCGGCGAAATCGCCGCCATCCTCCGATATCTCGATGATATGGCCGAAGGCGTTGTCGGCGCGCGGGTTGGCGGCGTCGACCTGGTCGGCTTTGCGCTTGGAATTGTTGGTCAGCATGACATAGACCTTGCCGTTGACACGATTGGGCTGGATGTCCTCGGGACGGTCCATCTTGGTGGCGCCGAGCAGGTCGGCGGCACGCCGCGTCTCGATCAACACGTCGGCCTGGCCGGCGAAGCCGTTCTCGGCCGTCAGCGGGCCCTGGCCGAAGACGATCGGCAGCCAGTCCACCGTACCGTCCGCGGCGAATTTGGCGACATGCAGCGTGCCGTCGTCGAGCAGGTTCATGTTGGCGGCGCGGTCGTCCGGATCGAAACGGCCCGCGGTGACGAATTTGTAGACGTACTCGAAGCGCTCGTCGTCGCCGAGATAGAAGACGACGCGGCCATCCTTGGCGACGATCGATTCGGCGCCTTCATGCTTGAAGCGGCCCATTGCGGTGCGCTTCCTCGGCGTGGATGTCGGATCGTTGACGTCGACCTCGACGATCCAGCCGAAACGGTTGGGCTCGTTCGGCTCCTTGGCGAGGTCGAAACGATCGTAATGCGCGCCCCATTCATAGGCGCCTTCCGGAATGCCGAGGCGCTTGTAATTGGCGGCTTCCTTATGGCCTTCCGGCAGTTCACCGGAGAAATAGCCGTGGATGTTCTCCTCGGCCATGACATAGGTGCCCCAAGGCGTGACGCCGCCGGCGCAGTTGTTGAATGTGCCGATGACCTTGGTGCCGGATGGGTCGGCATTGGTCTTGACGCGGTCATGACCGGCGACCGGGCCCGACAGCGCCATTTCGGTGTTGGAGGTGATGCGGCGGTTCAACTTGCCGTCGCGCACCACCTGCCACTTGCCGCCTTCCTTGCGGATCTCGACGATGGTGCCGCCATGTGCCGCCATCTCGACATCGACCTGCTCCTTCGAGAGCGGCGCGAGTTCGGCCGCCTTCTTGCCGTCCTTCTCGACGATCCTGACGATGCCCGGGAACATCAGATGCGGATTGGTGTATTCGTGGTTGACGACCAGCAGGCCGTGCTCGGCGGAGCCACCGATCCCGATATAGCCGACATAGTCATTGTTGTAGCCGAATTGTCTTGCCTGGGCCTCAGCCGACTGCCTGGCCGGGTCGAACTCCGGCGAATCGGCAAACAGCGGATCGCCCCAGCGCAACAGCACGTCGGCATCGTAGCCCGGCGCGACATGGTGCTTGTCGTCGATACCGGCTTCGAGTTCCTCGAACGAGAAGGCGGAGCCCTCGGCGGCACGCGCATCGTCGGCGGCCACGAGCGCCAGCGGGCTGACGGTGGCGGCGATGGCCGAGACGGCCAGCGAGCCCTTGAGGAAGGCGCGGCGGGAGAACCGCTCGGCAATGATTTCGCCCATGGTGCGGTTTTCGGTGGGGTTGGTCGCCGGACCGTCGTTTTCCTCAAGCAGGCTGGTGCGGAATCGGGCGTCGGGCGAGCGATGGTCGGTCATGGTCTGCCTCTGGCTGGATGGCTGGAGCGTGTCACGCGTTTCGACCCCTTATAGACGATCGGTCACACTTTCGTGACATTCGTGCACCCGCCAGCTTGACCGCGAACCTCGCGCCACATCCGGTTTGAAACTCGGACCAAGGTCCTAAACCGATCGGGGCGAAGGTCCGGATTGCCGCGGCATCGGTCGTGGGCCACTTACACGAACACGCCATGTCGCCGATGGTCGCGTACCTGCACGAGATGGCCTCTGAATTTTGCCGGTCCGATCAAGTGAGGGACTGATGCGCAGCTCGATCATGGCTCATTGTTGCTGGCTGGCCCTGAGAGCAGTGCCGGCACTGGCGCTGACCATAGCCCCCTATCACCTCGATTTTCACGGTTCCGCCGCAGGCATTGTCGCGTCCAGCGCCCAAGCCAAGCCTGGCGGGAACAGCGGCAATGGCGGTAACGGCAATGGCGGCAATGGCGGCAATGGCGGCAATGGAAATAACGGCGGCGGCAACAATGGCAATGCCGGAGGCAACAATGGCAACGCTGGCGGCAACGGGAACAATGGCGGCGGCAACAGTGGCAAGGGGAAGGGTGCCAACAGCTCCGGCAAGCATGTGAACGCAACAACCGGCGATCGTGTCGAAATAGACGACAACAAGATCGTGGTGCAGCACCCTAACGGCTTCGGGGAAGAGATCGAGAAGGGTCGCTTCAAAATGACCGACGCTCTGGGCCGCACGATCGTCGAGCGCCCTGCGACGGCGGCGGATATAAGCCGCCTCAAGGGGTTGTAGAGCGGGCAATAGGCATCGCCCGCTTTACGTGTCACCTCCGCCGCCCCCCGGCGGAGGTGACCTTGTCGCTCCGGCCCCGTATAGGGGCCGTCTTTTTTGCCCTGGAGCGTTCCGCTGCTGCACCGCGCTTCAGGTTTTCATTTATGCGTGTCGTTATCCCAAACCGGGGATCCCTTGCGGCCGACCAGGATTAGCTGCCGGCCCGATCCCGCGCTTCGCGCATCAGCAGCGCCGCCTCGGTGCGATTGCGGACGTTGAGCTTGGACAGCACACCGGTCATGTGATGCTTGACCGTTTTTTCCTGCAGTGCCAGCCGCAGCGCCACTTCCTTGTTGCTCAGCCCTTCCGCCACCAGCTGCAGGATCTCGGCCTCGCGTCCGGTGAGCTGACGCAGGCGATCCGTCCTGCCGTTGGCCGGCTGCAGCGATTGCAGGTCCGAAAGCAGGCGAGCCGACAGGGTCGGCGACACATAGGTCTCGCCGGCCGCGACACCATGGAGGATTTCGGCCAGCATGCGCGAGCCGACCCCCTTCAGCACATAGCCGCGCACACCGGCATTCAGCGCCCGCGCCACGTCGGCATTGGCCTCCGAGACCGTCAGCATGACGATCTTCTGTCCGGGATTGGCACCCAGTATGCCGGCCACCGACGCAAGGCCGTCACCCGGCATGCTGATGTCGAGCAGCAGTATGTCGGGCTGCAAAGTCGAGGCGATGCGTTCGGCATCCTGCGCCGTGGCGCCCTGGGCCACCATTTCGAAGCCGCCGATCTCCGACAGGCTGCGGGTAACGCCTTCGCGAAACAGAGGGTGGTCGTCGACAATGGCGACACGGATGGTACCGATCATGGTTGATCCTCGACGGCTAGCGTAATCATCAATCGTGTTCCCTGCGGCCCGGTCGTGGTCTCGAACTGGCCACCAATGCTTTCGATACGCTCCCTGATGCCGGCGAGCCCCAGGCCTTCGGCCCGCCTCGGGTCGAATCCGGGCCCGCCATCCGACACTTCAACGAAGAACTTGCCGCCTGTCATCCCGGCCTTCACCTCCTGATCCTTGCCCTGCCCATGACGATAGGCGTTGTTCAGCCCCTCCTGGACGAAGCGATAGATGCTGATCTTCTCCGAAGCGCCCAGTTCGGGCAACTGCCTGGATAGGGTCAGCGCCACGGAACTGCGGGTCCTGCGTTGATGCTCGTCGACGGCAAGACGCAGAATGTCGCCGGTCGCGGCCGTTTCTATCTGCGGCAGGACGAGGCCGTTGCAGATGCCGCGGATTTCACGCATCGCGTCGTCCAGCGCCATGCGGATCATGGCGATCTCGGCGTTGCGGCTGTCGCTGGAGGCACCCTCGCCGGAAATGGCGGGGCTATCCACACGCAGCGCCGCCAGCGCGACGAGCTGAGCCGGCCCGTCATGAAGGTCGGCGCCGATGCGACGCAAGTATCGTTCATTGAGCGCCGTGGCACGGCGCGACGCCTGCTGGACGCGCAGGCGCAGCGCCCGGTTTTGCGAAACCAGCGCCTGCAGCTCGGAGACCTGGCCCTGCAGAACGCCGCGCTGCTTGTCGATGGTGCGGCTGCCACGTATGACGATCCCCGACAACAGCAGCAGCGCCGCCAGCGTGGCGCCGGCCACGATCAGCCAGCTCGACAGCAAGGCGGAAGCCAGAGCTGCCTGGAAATCGTCGGCGATCTCGTAGAATTCGGTGACGGCGACCACCTCGCCCGACCAGGGTTCGCGGACTGGATTGTAGATTTCCAGCAGCGGCACGCCCGCGGCCCTCTCCTCCTTGTCGTCCTCGTCGCCTAGCTCGTTGAACTCGGCGACGACATTCCCGGCGAAGGCGGCACGCAGGTTGGCGCTCGGGCCGAACTGCCGGCCGATCAAGGCCGTGTCCTTCGAATACAGCACTGTGCCGTCCCGACGCCACAGCTTGAAGGAAAACAGCCGTTTGCCGAGCGCGCCTTGGCCGAGGGTCTCGTCAAGCGCCCGTTTGACGGCGTCATCGAGCTGATGGTTCGTGCGCAGATCGGGGAGCAGCGGAGCGATCACGCTGTCGACATAAAGGGCAGTCGTGGCCGCTGAATTGTGGAGCACGCTTTCGCGGATTTGCGCGGTGACCCAGAAGCCGACCACCAGCATCACCGCAAGCAGCCCGAAGCCGCCGGCAATGATGAACTGCAGCGCCAGCGTAAGCCCGTTCCAGCGCCGCGACAAGGTTTCGAGAAATCGCACGCCACGCTCCTCGCCCCCACCCGCAGGGGCAGGGTAGTGGCCGCGACTTTGGCGCTTCGGTCCTGCCGACACAAGAGCCTGGTCCCACGGCAGCTGCTTGACGTCCCGACGCGCTTGCGAAACAAGGCACGGACGACCGGCATCAATATCGAGGGCAGGGTGAGTTTTTCGGGGTTACTTCAGCTCGGTCTTTCGACCGTGATCTTTCTGCTGGCGGCGGCGGCCGCCAAGCAATGGGGGATGGCGCCCAGCCTGGGCAAGATCGTGCTGACGCTTGCGCTCTATTCGCTGGGCAACCTGATCATGCTGCGGCTGATTCGCGAGTTCGGCATGTCGGTGTCGTTCAGCCTGTCGGCGGTCATCCAGCTGGTATCGGTCAATCTGGTGGCGCTGATATTCTTCGGCGAGCGCATCAATACGCTGCAGGCGGCCGGCATCGTGCTGGCGATTGCCGCCGTGGCGCTGATCACGCTCGGGCCCTATGTGCAAGGGCGATGACCGGCAAACCATGGTTGCGAAACGAGGTCCGATGAGAACTGCGGCAAAGGCTCTGCTGAGCCGGGTCGAATTCCCGGTGCTGCTGGCCGGCCTTGTCGTCGCCGCCGGCCTGTGGGGCTTCGTGGAGTTGATGGAGGTGGCACGGGCCACCACGCCGCACGCCTTCGACGCTGAAATCATGCTTGCCTTCCGCCAGGCCGGCCAACCCGGTATCCCGATCGGCCCGCCATGGATGGAAGGGGCGATGCGCGACATCACCAGCCTCGGCAGCACCAGCGTGCTGGTGCTGATCACGGCGGCGACGATCATCTATCTGCTGTTGATCCGCAGGCCCGGGACCGCGCTTCTCATCTTCGTCGCCGTGGCGGGCGGCCAGATGCTGTCGAGCCTGCTGAAGCTCGGCGTCGACCGGCCGCGGCCCGAGCTCGTCTCGCATCTGGTCAACGAGACCTCGCTTTCCTTCCCGAGCGGCCACGCGATGCTTTCGGCGGTGACCTATCTCACATTGGGCTCGCTTGCGGCGCGCTTCCTGCAGGGCCGGACGACGAAGATCTATGTTCTGGCGCTCGCCGTGCTGACGACGGTGCTGGTCGGCATCAGCCGCATCTATCTCGGCGTCCACTGGCCGTCGGACGTGCTGGCCGGCTGGTGCGCGGGCTTTGCCTGGGCCATGCTGTGCTGGTTGGCGGCAAGGGTCCTGCAACGGCGCAGGGTGGTGCGTGACGACGTCTGACGACGCTCGACCGGGAAGCGGTCAGATCAGCCGGTTGATCAAGTGTCCGCAGCCCGTTAGCAGAAGGACCACCGATACCAGGCATGCCGATGTCGTCAATGTCTTGAAAATGGTCAACCACGTTATCCCCTGCCCCAGATGGAACACCATAGCTCTCAATGCTCGGGAAGTATCCGAAAAATGCTCGATAGCGATGATGATCAAGGCTCAAGCGTACATCCTGATGCTTGAAACATCATAATGATCGTATTATACATCATATCCGCAGACTCAGACGGGGATCCCGGCCGATGATCACTGCCGCGCAGATGCGCGCCGCGAGGGCGCTGGCCGGCATCGATCAGAAGACGCTCGCCGAGCGCGCCGGCGTTTCGCTTCCCACCATCCAGCGCATGGAAGCGAGCGACGGCGTGGTCAGGGGTGTGGTCGATACGCTGATGAAGGTCATCCAGGCCCTCGACGAGGCCGGGGTGGAGCTGATCGGCGAGAATCAACCCAGTGAGCGCGGCGGCCGGGGCGTGCGCCTCAAGCCTGCCGTGCCGCCCAATCCGAAAGCTGAGCCGGCATAAGTCGCGACGGCGACCGCCGACAGTCCTGCCGACGATCCCGCCGCCTTTCAGGTGCGGAAGGAAGTCCATGGACGAGATCGGGCAGACGCTCAACGAAACCGCGCGCAAACCGACCCATGGGCCGGCAAAGCCGACTTTTTCCGAACTGTTCACACCGAAACTGGTGACGGTCTGGCGCGAAGGCTACAGGCTCGAACATCTCAGGGCCGATGCCATTGCCGGGCTAACCGTCGCCATCGTCGCCTTGCCGCTGTCGATGGCAATCGCCATCGCATCAGGGGTGACGCCGGAGCGCGGGCTCTACACATCGATCATCGGCGGCTTCATCATCTCGGCGTTCGGCGGCAGCCGTTTCCAGATCGGCGGCCCCGCGGGCGCCTTCATCGTGCTGGTGGCGGCGACGGTCGCGCGGGTCGGCGTGGACGGGCTGTTGCTGGCGACGATGATGGCCGGCATCTTCCTCATCGCCATCGGCTATCTGCGGCTCGGCACCTACATAAAGTTCATTCCCTATCCGGTGACGGTCGGCTTTACCGCCGGTATCGCCGTCATCATCTTCTCGGGCCAGATCGTCGAACTGTTCGGGCTGAAGCTCGCCGGCAAGGAGCCAGGCCCGCTGGTGCCGAAGCTGACGGCGATCGGCGAGGCGGCCGGCACGATCAATCTCGCGGCGACCTTCGTGGCGGTGCTGACAATCGCAACCATCGCTTTCCTGAAGCGCTGGCGGCCGAAATGGCCGGCGATGTTGATCGCCATCGGTCTGGCGTCGCTCGCGGTGGCGCTGTTTGCGCTGCCGGCCGAGACGATCGGCACGCGCTTTGGCGGGATCCCGCGCAGCCTGCAATGGCCGGCGCTTCCCCCCGTCAGCCTCGACAGGATGATCGACGTGCTGCCGGACGCCATCGCCTTCGCGTTGCTGGGCGCCATCGAATCCTTGCTGTCGGCCGTCGTCGCCGACGGCATGACCGGCCGCCGGCACCGTTCCAACTGCGAACTGGTGGCGCAAGGCTTCGCCAACATCGCCTCGGCCCTGTTCGGCGGCATCTGCACCACCGGCACCATTGCCCGTACCGCCACCAATGTGCGGGCCGGCGCGCACGGGCCGGTTTCGGGCATGATCCACTCCATGATCCTGCTCGTCCTGATGCTGGCGGCAGCGCCGCTCGCCAGCTACATCCCGCTCTCCGCCCTCGCCGGCGTGCTGGCGGTGGTGTGCTGGAACATGTTCGAGAAGCAGGCTTTCGCCACGCTGCTGCGCGCCTCGCGCGGCGATGCGCTGGTGCTGATGGCCACCTTCCTGATCGTGGTCTTCCGCGACTTGACCGAAGGCATCGTTGTCGGATTCGCGCTGGGCTCGATCCTGTTCATCGACCGCATGGCGAAATCCATCGCCGTCGAGGCCGACCAGACGCTGGTGCCTGAGGACGTCGCCGACCGCGAGAGCGTCTATGATTCCAGGGACGCGACCGACGCCGACACCGTCGTCTACCGCATCTCCGGCGCATTCTTCTTCGGCGCCGCTTCGACCGTCGGCGCGGTGCTCGACCGCATCGCCGACCAGCGCAAGAACTTCATCCTCGACTGCTCGGCGGTGCCGTTCTTCGATTCGACCGCGGCCAATGTCATCGAGGGTGCGGCGCACAAGGCCAGGCGCGCCGGCGTGCGCTTTGTCATATCTGGCGCTTCGCCGCAGACAAGACGCACGCTGATCAACCACGGCCTCAAGCGCCCGCTGGTGACCTACGCCGCCTCGATCCGGGCAGCGCAGGCGCAGTTGAAGGGAAAAAGGGCAGCGCAGTAGCTTGCATTCTTCTTCCTTTCAACGCGCCGGGAAGCACCTCTCATGGGTTGAGCGATCGTGAACCGCTGACAAACGGACTTCCCCGGACGTAAAATCGCAGCAGGCGGTCGACATCCTTCGAAATGCCGATCCGAACGCTCTGCCCGATTTCGCCGGGGTCGCGGCCATCGCTTGCAAGCCATAGAGGGCCTTCCCGGCAAAGATCGAGCCCGTCGAGCGAACGGTCGATCCGCAACGCCATGGCGAGCCTTCCCGGTCCTCGCGCCAGGTCACGCAGGCGCTCGATGCCGCGATTGAGCTGCATGATCGGAATGCCGTCGAGCGGCTCCAGTGCCCTGATCAGGACGCCGGTTCCGATGCCGGGCATCTCGCTCGAGACATTCAGCATGTATGAGATGCCGTAGGCGAGATAGACATAGGCATGCCCGCGCTCGAGGAACAGCGAGCGATTGCGCGGGGTCATTCCCCTGAAGCCGTGCCCGGCAGCATCGCCGGCGACATACGCCTCGGTCTCGACGATGCGGCCGCTGGCAATGCCTTCGGGCAATTCCCGGACCACGATCTTGCCGATGAGATAGCGCGCGAGAGCGGCCGTATCGTGCGGCAGTTCCGAACGAGCGAGCGGGCGGCGGACGACCATCCTCATGGCGGCTGGTTTTAGATCCGCCCGGCCCATGTGGCAAAGGCTCTCGTGCGGCCGGCTCCGAAAATCTTCTCAATCCAGCTTCAGCGCCGCGACTTCGCCCTCGTTCATCAGCGGGATATAGAGGATCGACTTGCCGTCGGTACCGATGCCGGTGCGCGAATGAAGGGCCAGCCCCTCCCGGCGAGCCATACACGGCCAATGCCAGCATGACCGGCGATGAATGCCGTTGCGTCACCTCGCCGCCAATTCCTCCGCGGGCGGAGCGCCGGCAAGATCGTCGCGCGCCTTGCGGGCCAGCTTCTTCGTCGAGCGCCTGGGACTGTCGCCGAACAGTTCGGCCGCCTCGGCAAGGCAGGACTTCCTCAGGCTCTTTTCGGAATGCTTCAGGAGTTTGCGAAGGAGTTTCGTATCCCCGGGCGGCCCAAGCGGCTCGCCGCCGGCCTCCAGCATCGCGCGCATGACGAAGACGTCGTGCAGTTCGCCGAGTTGCTCTGCGAGCTTGTCGACCGCCTTGCGACGAGCCTTGATTGGCGTCGGCCACAGGCGGCCGAGCAGCGACAGATGCATGCTGTGGGTCTTGGCCGCCTTGCGCAGGTCGTGGAAATCCTCGGCCCCGCCGCTCGAGGCCGCCTTGTCCAGTGCTTTGCGCGCGCGCCGCAATGTGGCGCGGGCGCCCTCCGCCAGAATGTCGGCGGCCTGCTCCGGCTGGTCCGGCAAGGACAGCCTGTCGACGCGTTCGAGGCCCTCCTGGCAGGCGGCGATGGCAGCTTTTATGGCCGCATCGAGACCGGCGCCGGCATGAAGCGCGTGCTGGCGCATCACCAGGCGATCGCGGGCGGGGCCAAGGCCGTCACCGGCGCTTTGCCCCGGAAAGGCGCCGGCCAGGCGGTCGATCGTCTCGATCAAGGCGGTCGCCTCGCGCGGTCCGGCGAGCAATGCCGAGACCTGCCTGTAGCACTCGTTCTCCGTGCGGCAGAATGTTTCGTTTCCGGAACGAACGAGGTGTAACAAGGCGCGTACGCTCTTCAGTCGTTTGCGGGATTTGTGCAGTCCCTGTTCCGGCCTGTCATGCGCCGTGTCGAGATGAGCAAGCGCCTTGCCGATTTCCTCGGCCAGGATACGCCTGACCTCGCCGGTCAGCGGCAGGCGCGGATCGATGCGAAAGCTCATGCGGCGATCTCCGGAATCCCCCCGAGGGCGAGCGACGCGTTGTAGAATTTCTGTTCGCCAGTCACTTCGCGGCCGAGCCAGTCTGGCAGCATTTCATCCGGAACATCGTCCGGCGTTTCGAGTTCGGCCATCACAAGCCCCGCCAGCGCGCCGCCGAAGACATCGACTTCGTAGAGATAGCCGCCATGCCTAACATGATGACGTGTCTTCTCGATGACACGCCCGATGGCGAAGCCGAGCATCTCCACGGCGTCGGCCAGCGGAATGGGATATTCGAATTCGTCGCGCTCGCGCGCCGTGCTGCCGAATTTGAGCGTCAACCTGGCCGAGGCGCCGTTGCTGATGCGCACGCGCACCGTGCGTCCTGGCGCGGCGGCGAGATAGAACTGGAGGATGCGGATGTCCGCCTCGACCAGATCCCGCCATGCCGTGCCGGAGACCAGGAACTTGCGCTCGACTTCCTTGCCCATGGCCGCGCACTAAAGCCCGCGCGGGCCGGCATGGCAAGCCATGTCCGAACTCGGATTTGACTTTAATCAATCGATTGATTAAAGTATGCCACATGATCAAGCCGCCCGAAGCCCGAACTCCTCGCCGTGAGCCGCCCGCTGCGGAGATGACGCGTGAAGCGCTGGTCCGCGCGGCGCTCAAGCTGTTCGGACGACAAGGCTTCGACGGCACCTCCACGCGCGAGATCGCGGCGGAGGCCAAGGCCAATATCGGTTCCATCGCCTATCACTTCGGCAGCAAGGAGGGGCTGCGCCTCGCCGCCGCCGACCATATCGTGGACACCATACAATCGGTCGCCGGCCAGGCACTCGGCGAGACGCGGGCGCCGGCAATCGCGAACCCCGAGACGGCGCGGGCACAGCTGTTCGCGGCGCTGGAGCGGATGGTGGCATTCGTCGTGGCCCAGCCGCAAGCCGGTGAGATCGTGCAGTTCGTGCTGCGCGAGCTCTCGCATCCGACCGCGGCGCTCGACCGCATCTATGACGGCGTGTTCGAGCCGACGCATCGGCGCCTGTGCCTGCTCTGGGAACAGGCGACCGGCGAGGCGGCCGAGAGCGAGGCGACCCGGCTCACCGTGTTCACGCTGATCGGACAGGTCATCTATTTCCGCATCGGCCGCGAGGCGGTCATGCGCCGCATGGGCTGGCGCGAGATCGGCGCCGCCGAGGCCGCCAAGGTGGCGGCCGTCACATCGGACAACCTCAGCGCCATACTGGCCGCCCGGAAGGGATCGAGACGATGAGCTTTCTTTGTTCGCTGCCGCTTGCCGCTCAACTCTTCGGCGCCTGCGCACCGGCTTCTCCGCTGGCCGTCGGCTATGTCGAAGGCGACTATGTGCTGCTGGCGCCGATCGAGGTGGCGCAGGTCGAGACCGTCGCGGTCAAGCGCGGCGATCGCGTCACATCGGGCACCACGATCGTGACGCTGGAAAACGCCGACGCGAAAATCGCGGTCGCACAGGCCACGGCAAGTCTCGCCCAGGCGCGGGCGCAGCTTGCCGATCTGCAGGTAGGCAAGCGGCCGGAAGAAATCGCCGCCCTCAAGGCCCAGGTCGACATGGCCAAGGCGCAGGCTGACGATGCCAGACGCAAATACGACCGCGCTGCCGACCTCTTCAAGCGCGGCACCGGCACGCAGGCCGACTACGACACCGCCTCGGCCACGCTGGAGACGGCCAACGCGCAGGTCGGACAGGCGCAGGCCAATCTCGCCGCGGGCGGCCTGCCGGCGCGTCCCGAGACGATCAAGGCCGCCGAAAGTCAGGTCAAGCAGGCACAGGCCGCGCTCGACCAAGCGGCGTGGCGGCTATCCAAGCGCACCCTGGCGGCCCCTTCTCCGGGCCGCGTCAGCGACGTCATTCGCAATCCGGGCGACACGGCAGGTCCGACCGCGCCCGTCATCTCCGTGCTGCCCGACGGCGCGGTGAAGCTCAGCGTCTATATACCGGAAGCCGCCTTCTCCTCGGTCAAGGTCGGCACTTTGCTCCGCGTCCATTGCGACGGCTGCGGCCCGGATGTGAAGGCGCGCGTCAGCTATGTCTCGCCCGATCCGGAATTCACCCCGCCGGTGATCTATTCGCTGGAGAACCGGCAGAAGCTGGTCTACCTCGTCGAGGCGCGGCCGGAGGGCAGCGCCGGCGCCTTGCAGCCGGGCCAGATCGTCGACGTCGAGCTGGCGGTTTCAGGGAAATGAACGTCATCGACGTGCACGGACTGGTCAAGCGCTTCGGCGACAAGACCGTCGTCGACAATGTCACGATGACGGTGGCGGAAGGCGAGATCGTCGGCTTCCTCGGCCCCAACGGCTCGGGCAAGACCACCACCATCCGCATCATGTGCGGCCTGCTGACCCCGGACGAGGGCGAAGGCACGGTGCTGGGTTTCGACATCCTCACCGACAGCCTGCGCATCAAGCGCGAGGTCGGCTACATGACGCAGAAATTCTCGTTCTACGAGGATCTGACGATCGGCGAGAACCTCGAATTCGTGGCGCGGCTCTACCGGTTGAAGCCGGTCGAGGAGCATGTCGCCAGGACCTTGGAGGAACTCGGTCTGACGACACGCCGCAACCAGCTCGCCGGGACGCTGTCGGGCGGCTGGAAGCAGCGGCTGGCGCTAGCCGCTTGCATCATGCACAAGCCCAAGCTGCTTCTGCTCGACGAGCCGACGGCCGGCGTCGACCCCAAGGCGCGGCGCGAGTTCTGGGACGAGATCCACCGGCTGGCGAGCGGCGGGCTGACCGTGCTGGTCTCCACCCACTACATGGACGAGGCCGAGCGCTGCCATCGCATCAGCTATATCTCCTACGGCAAGATGCTGGCGACGGGCACCGTCGCCGAGGTGGTCAGGAATGCCGGCCTGACCACTTTCGTCCTGCAGGGCCCGCGCCTCGACCAGGTGGCGCAAGCGCTCGAAGGCCGGCCGGGCGTCGACCAGGTGGCGCCGTTCGGCGCGACGCTGCATGTCGTGGGAGCCGACAGGAAGAAGCTGGAGACGGCGCTGGCCGATGTCGAGAAGGAACACAAGGGCGTGACGGTTGCGCCGGGCGAAACCAGCCTCGAGGACGTCTTCATTCAGTTCATGTCCGGCTCGAAGGACAACATGGCATGAACGCGGTCTTCTCCTTAGCCCGGCTCGGCGCGCTGCTGATCAAGGAGTTCATCCAGATGCGCCGCGACCGCATCACCTTCGCCATGATGCTGGGCGTGCCGCTGATCCAGCTGGTGCTGTTCGGCTACGCCATCAACAACGACCCGAAGAGCCTGCCGGCGGCACTCGTGGCGACGAGCAGCGATCCCTATACGCGCGCCATGGTCTCGGCGCTGCAGACCACCGGCTACTACCGTTTCGACCATGTGGCGCAAAGTGCCGAGGAGGCCGAATTCCTGATGGCGCGCGGCGACGTCGCCTTCGTCGTCACCATTCCGGCCGATTTCGCGCGGCGGGTGGAGCGCGGCGACAATCCGCAGATCCTGATCGAGGCCGACGCCACCGACCCGGCGGTTGCCAGCGGCGCCATCTCGACGCTCAGCACCGTCGCCGGCCAGGCGCTGCTCAGAGCGCAAGGCATGCAGGAGGCCGCCGCCGAGGCCGCCCGGGGCCAGCTCGATGTGGTCGTGCACCGGCGCTACAATCCGGAGGGCATCTCGCAATACAACATCGTCCCCGGCCTGCTCGGCGTCATCCTGCAGATGACGATGGTGATGATGACCTCGATCGCGCTGACGCGCGAGACAGAGCGCGGCACGATGGAGAACCTGCTCGCCATGCCGTCGAGCCCGCTCGAGATCATGCTGGGCAAGGTGCTGCCCTATCTGGCGGTCGGCGCGGTTCAGGTCGTGGTGGTGCTGGCGGCGTCGAAGCTTCTGTTCGCCATCCCCTTTACGGGGTCGATGACGCTGCTCTTGTCGGCGGTGCTGGTGTTCGTGCTGTCCCTGGTGCTGCTCGGCTACACGATCTCGACCGTCGCGCGCACGCAGATGCAGGCCTTGCAGCTCACCTTCTTCTTCTTCCTGCCGTCGATCATGCTTTCGGGTTTCATGTTTCCCTATCGCGGCATGCCGGGCTGGGCACAGATCTTTGGCGAGATCTTTCCACTCACGCATTTCCTGCGCATTACCCGTGCCGTCATGCTGAAGGGCGCGCAGCTGCCGGCGGTGGCCGTGGAGATCGGCTGGCTGGTGGTGTTCGTGGCGCTGTTTGCCGGCGTCGCCCTTGTCCGCTTCCGCCGCACGCTGGACTGAAAACAGCCGCTGGGGCGGTCCAGGGTTCCATCGAACCTGGACCCTCCCGTTGGAACCATGCTTCTGCCCCGGCGTTGTCGATCAGCCTCGCCGCTGCCACTTGCGGGCCAAGACGGCCCCCTCCGTGCAAGCGAAGCCTTTGGCATCTCGAGTCCGGCCGGATCATCTGGCGGGAGGCGGAATGCCATCAAAACAACGAGATAGAGCCGAGACTTGCAACTGTATTGCGCTCTATCGACCAGCAATGGAGGCAATGATGAGACTGTATCTTTCCGCCACCGCGGCCGGGCTTCTGCTTGCGGCCGGAATCGGTGCCGCCGCCGCTCAGGACGTGATCATCGAGCCGCAGCAGGAGACCGTCATCCGCGAATATGTGCACAAGAAGCCGATCGCCTCGGTCGACCTGCTGGGCGTCCAACTGGCCATCGGCTCGACCTTGCCGGACACTGTGGAGCTGCATGCGATCGATGTTCCTGATGTGCAGTACCGCTATGTCGTCGTCAACGGTCAGACCGTCCTCGTCGATCCCGGAACCCGTCGCATCGTGAAAGTCATCGACTGACGGCACCGTCATCAGCTGACGGGCACTGGGCAATTCCAGGAAAAGTGCGCAGCGGTTTCCATCCGGAATTGCGAAACAACAAAGGCTGCCCGCCCTGCCACGCGGGGCGGGCGTCAGGCGGCAGCAGCCATGATCTTGGCATAGGCGTCGAAATCGACATTGCCGCCAGAGAGCACCACGGCCACGCATTTGCCTGCCAAGTCGATCCTGCCCGACGAGAGCGCCGCCAGCCCGACGCAGCCGCCGGGCTCCACGACCAGCTTGAGATGGGCCATGGCGTCGCGCATGGCCTGCTTCGTCGCCTCCTCCGAGACGGCAATGCCGCCGGCCAGCGTCCTGCGATTGATCTCGAAGGTGAGCGCGCCCGGCTCGGCGACGAGAAGCGCGTCGCAGATTGAGGTGTGGCCGGGCTCGTTCGCTACCCTGGCGCCCTTGGCCAGCGACCGGCTGGTGTCGTCGAAAAATTCCGGCTCTGCCGCCCAGACGGCGGTGGCGGGCGAACCGTCCTTGACCGCGATCGAAATCCCGCTGCTCAGCCCGCCGCCGCCACAGGGAACGATGACGGCGTCGAGGCTCACGCCAAGCGCCTTGGCCTGACGCAGCAATTCGAGGCCGATCGTGCCCTGGCCCGCGATGATGGCGGGATCGTCATAGGGCGGCACCAGGACCATGCCCTTCTCCACGTAAGGCCGAACCACGGCCACGCGGTCTTCGCGGACGCGATCGAAGGCGACCACTTCGGCGCCCATCTTGCGGACATTGCCGATCTTCATGGCCGGTGCGTCCGACGGCATGGCGATGACCGCCCTGACGCCGAACATGGCGGCGGAAGCGGCAACGCCTTGCGCATGATTGCCCGAGGAAAAAGCGACCACGCCGCGGCCGCGCTCCTCGGCCGAGAGCGAGGACAGCTTGTTGTAGGCGCCGCGGAACTTGAACGAGCCGGTACGCTGCAGCGTTTCCGGCTTGAACAGGATGCGGCCGCCGAAGCGGCTGTTGAGCTCGGGCGATTCGATCAGCGGCGTCTCGACGATAAGGCCGGAGAGCCGGGCGGCGGCGGCGTGGATATCGGCGATGCCGGGAGGCGTGGTCATGGCGGGTCCTGTAAGATGTGGTCCGGCCATGGTGCACGCAAAGGGCCGCGCGAGGCCAACAAAAAAATGTAACCGTCACAAGGTTTGGGATCACGACGGCCGGCAGTGCTGGCAGTCACCTGCCTGCCGGTCCGTCCAGTTCAACCCTCACCCCAACAACGTCCGCTGCCGCTTGTTGCCGCCGGCCTTGCGCCAGGCATTGAAGCGATGGGTGGCGGCGGCAAAGGAAATCTTCATCTGCTGGGAGACCGAATAGCGCGACTTGCCTTCGTCGAACATGCGGTAGCAGCACTCGACGCCTTCCTCGGTCAGCTTGCCGTCGAGGGTCTTGTTGTGCGGGTTGGCGGGATCGAACTTCTCGATCTGCTGCTCGACCAGACCTTTCAGGCGCTGCAGATCGGCCTCGATGCTGGCTATGAGGTCGAGGACGGGTTTCGGGTCGAAGTGATGGGCGTGCGGCTTTGCAGTCATCGGCGGCTTCCTCGGTTGTTGGCTTGGAGTTCCGTCATATAAGTGAACATTTGCCGATAATGAAGGGCCGGCGCCGAATGGCTGCTTCAACAAATCTTGACTGCCGCCCAGGCGCACGATTGACCGATGCGGCAGCAAACCTTAGTTTAGAACAATTCTAAACTAGGGTGATTTCCTCATGCTTTCCCGTGTTTTCGGCTTCGGCCGCCGCTCCTTCGATTCGCTCTCCGAACAGGAGATCCTGGCGCTTGCCATCTCGTCGGAAGAAGACGACGGTCGCATCTACCGCGCCTATGCGGATGGGCTGGCGGAGGATTTTCCGCAATCGGCCAAGATGTTCGAGGACATGGCCGAGGAGGAGGACGGTCATCGCGACGCGCTGATCGAGCTTTTCCGCAGGCGTTTTGGCGAGCGCATTCCGCTGATCCGGCGCGAGCATGTGAAGGGCTATTACGAGCGCAAGCCCGACTGGCTGGTCAAGCCGCTCGGCATCGAGCAGGTACGCCGCCAGGCCGAGGCGATGGAGCGGCAGGCCTACCTGTTCTATGTCGAGGCGGCCAGGCGCACCACCGATGCCTCGACCAGAAAGCTGCTCGACGAACTGGCGGCGGCGGAACAGAGCCATGAGAGCATGGCGCAGCGGCTGGAGCAGCAGCACGTGCCGGGCACCGTGAAGGTCGAGGAGGCGACGGCCGAGCAGCGCCAGTTCATCCTCACCTATGTGCAGCCGGGACTGGCCGGACTGATGGACGGTTCGGTATCGACGCTGGCGCCGATCTTCGCCGCCGCTTTTGCCACGCACGACACCTGGCAGACGCTTCTCGTCGGCCTCGCCGCCTCGATCGGCGCCGGCATCTCGATGGGCTTCACCGAGGTCGCCTCCGACGACGGCAAGCTGTCGGGCCGCGGTTCGCCGGTCAAGCGCGGCCTGACCGTGGGCATCATGACGACGCTCGGCGGCCTCGGCCATGCACTGCCCTACCTCATCCCGCATTTCTGGACGGCGACAGCGGTTGCCGCCGTGGTGGTGTTCTTCGAACTCTGGGCCATCGCCTTCGTCCAGAACCGCTACATGCAGACACCCTTCCTGCGCGCGGCCTTCCAGGTGGTGCTCGGCGGCGCGCTGGTGTTCGCGGCGGGCGTGCTGATCGGGAACGCATAGGGTTCTTCCTTCTCCCCCTTTTGGGAGAAGGAAGGACCTGCCGATTACCCGTTCACCGCCCGGCTATCCACCGGCGCCTGTTGCCTTTCACTCAAGCCATAATCGCGCACGACGTGCGCGATGCGCAGGCGGTAGCCGGCAAAGATGCCGCCGCGCCCGGCCTGCTGGGCCTGCCGGTGTTCTTGCGTGTTGCGCCAGGCCTTCACCGCTTCCTCGTCGCGCCAGAACGATAGTGACAGGATGCGGTCCGGATTGGCGAGGCTCTGGAAGCGCTCGACCGAGATGAAGCCATCGATGCTTTCAAGCAGCGGCCGCAACTGCGCGGCGATGTCCAGATAGGCATCGCGCCTGCCCGCAGCCGGCTCGACCTCGAAGATGACGGCGATCACGGCAGCACCAGCTTCGCGTGCGGGCCGGACGCCAGTTTCAGGAACATGCGGTCCTCCTTGAGGATGAATTTTTCACGGCGGGCGAATTCGTAGTTTGCCTTGCCGGCCGGGTCGGCGGCAAGCCGGGCCCTATAGGCTTCATAGGCAGCCAGGCTTTCTATGTTGTAGGCGGCATAGGCGGTCGTGGCCGAGCCTTCATGCGGCGCGTAGTAGCCGATCAGGTCGGCGCCGCAGCGCGGAATGGCCTGGCCCCAGTTGCGGGCATATTCCTCGAACGCGGCCTTGCCGAACGGATCGATCTCGTAGCGGATGAAGCAGGTGATGGTCATTTCGGTCTCCCTGAATTTGACGCACAGATAATTCGATCTCTGTCGAAACGTCGCCTACGCCGGTGTGCTAAGCAGTTTCCTGTCAGGAGCATCGTCAGCGCTCCTTGAGCTCAGCGAAGGATAGTGATTATCTGGCGAGAATGCTTCGATAGGGATGAAACTATGCGCGAAGGACCCGACATTGCCCGCATCGCCAGCCTGATCGGCGACCCGGCCCGCGCCAACATGCTCAACGCACTGATGGGCGGCACGGCGCTGACGGCAAGCGAACTGGCGCTTGAGGCCGGCGTCTCGATGCCGACCGCCTCCTCGCATCTGTCGAAACTGATGGAAGGCGGGCTGCTGACCGTGGCAAGCCAGGGCCGGCATCGCTATTACGGGCTCGCCGGGCCGCAGGTGGCTGAAATGATCGAAGCCATCGCCGGCGTCGCCGAAACCATCGGCCCCAGGCGCGTGCGGCCGGGCCCGCGCGACGGGGCGATGCGCGTGGCGCGCGTCTGCTACGATCATCTTGCCGGCGAGCAGGCGGTGGCGATGCTCGACCGCCTCATCGACCGGAGACTGCTGCTGCGAGACCACGGCGAAATCCGCTTGGCGCCTTCGGCCGCCTCGCATTTCGCGGCGCTAGGGATCGATGTGGAGGCGAAGGCCCGGCGGCCGGTGTGCCGCGCCTGCCTCGACTGGAGCGTACGGCGCTCGCATCTCGCCGGCACGCTGGGCGCCGCCATCCTCGACAAGATCCTCACCGAGAAATGGGCGCGCCGGGAGAAGGACAGCCGCGCCGTGATTTTTTCGCCGCCCGGCAAACAGGCGTTCGAGAAGGTGTTTTTGGCTTGAGCTATCGGCGCTGTTGCCAGCATCGATTCGTCGGCGGGACAGGCGCGAAGGATCGCCGCGCTGCAAATGCGGGCAGGATTACCCCCGCTTCAACACCTTCCCCTTCTTGAAGAAATCCTTCCACGGATCGGCTTCCGCGAGTTGCTTCAGCGTCGTCTTGTCGCCGATGGGGAATGCGTTCGGCGGCAGGCCGGCCTCGATCTCGGCCCAGGTCACCGGCATCGACACCGTGGCACCCTTCTTGGCCCGCGACGAGTAGGGCGCCACCGTGGTCGCGCCGCTGCCATTGCGCAGATAGTCGACGAATATCTTGCCGGTGCGCGCCTTCTTGGACAGCGTCGCTGTGTAGCGGTCGGGCGCGCCCTGTTCCAGCGCGCGCGCGAAATCATGGGCGAAGCCTTTCACCTCCTCCCAGTTGGCCGACGGCTTCAGCGGCACGACGACATGAAAGCCCTTGCCACCCGACGTCTTGACGAAATTGGGCAGCGACAGCTCGTCAAGCTTGCCCCTTATGTCGAGTGCCGCCGCCCGCACCGCCTTCACGTCGACGCCTTCATCGGGGTCGAGATCGAAGACGATCTGGTCAGGTCGTTCGAGCTCGTCGATGGTGCAACCCCAGATGTGGATCTCGACCACGCCGAGCTGGACAAGTGCCGCGACGCCGTCGAAGTCACGGATAAACAGGATTTCCTCGCCATCCGTGGGATCCCTCGTTTTCTCGATCTTGTCATGCATGCCTGGCGAGGCATGCTTCTGGAAGAAGCGCTGGCCGCCGACCCCGTCGGGGGCCCTGACCAGGCTGAGCGGGCGGTTGACCACGAATTGTTTCATGCGCGGCCACACCAGCGCGTAATGATCGAGCAGCCCCTGCTTGGATATCTTTTCGTCGGGCCACAGCAGCTTTTCTGGGTGGGACAGCTTCACCGTGGTGGTTGCCGCCCTTGCCGGCGTTGCGCCGCTTGACGCCGGCTTGGCCCGGGCCGTGCTTTTGCCTGTCGGTGCCTTCGGCTTTTCCTGCACGACTTCCTCCGCCGGCTTGTCCTCGCGCAGCCCCTGGAACGAGGCGTGGCGTACTATACGGTCGGAGGTCCAACTGCGGAACTCCACTTCGCCGACAAGCTCCGGCTTCACCCAGACCAGGCCCTTGCCCCTCGGCACGGCCTTGTCGAAGGGCGACGACTTCGTTTGCAGCGCATCGAGCTTCTTCTTCAGGGCATTGGCGCCGCCGGTCGAGAAGCCGGTGCCGACGCGGCCGGCATAGTGCAGCTTGCCGGCCTCGAAATAGCCAAGCAGCAGCGAACGCAGCCCGCGCCCGGTCTTGTCGGACGGCAGGTAGCCGGCGATGACGAACTCCTGTCGCAGCGTGCATTTCGACTTCACCCAGGACGGCCCGCGCCCGCTGCGGTAGACCGCGTCGGCGCGCTTGGAGACGACGCCCTCCAGTCCCATGCGGCAGGCATGCTCGAGCATGACCTTGCCGGGCTCGGCGAAATGGTCGCTGAATTGGACCGCCGAATCCTCCGGCTGGCCGGCCAGCAATTCCTGCAAGGCCTGCTTGCGCTCGACCAGCGGCTCGCGGCGCAGGTCCCGCCCATTCAGCCGCATCAGGTCGAAGACGTAGTAGATGAAGCGATCCGTGCGCTTCGCCGACAGGTCGGCCTGCAAAAGCGCGAAGGAAGAGACGCCGCTGTCGGCCAGCACGACGATCTCGCCGTCGATGATGGCGTCGCTGCATTTCAATCCGGCGAGCTCGGCGACGATCGCGTCGCCGAATTTCTTCGTCCAGTCGAGGCCGGTGCGGGTGAGCAGCCGCACGTCCGTGCCGGCGATCTGCGTCTGCATGCGATAGCCGTCGAACTTCACCTCATGCAGCCAGTCCTCGCCCGACGGCGCTTCCCGCTCGAGCGTGGCCAGTTGCGGCTCGATGAAGTCGAGGCGCTTTGCGTGTCCGGCCTTGGCTTGGGCGGCGGCCGGTTTGTTGGAGTGCCAGACCTTCGCCTTCTCCCCTTTCGCGGCCTTGCCCGCCCCGACCTCCTCGATCGTCAGGCCCGACTTCACCGATTTCGGCGCTTCCTCCAGAATATCCTCGCCTGGCCGGGCCGCGCCATCGTCCGACTTGATCAGCAGCCAGTTGTCGCGCTTCTCTCCGGGGCGCGGTCTCAGCCGCACCAGGTGCCAGCGGCCGTGCAGCTTGTGGCCGTTGAGCTCGAAGTTGATATGGCCCTTCTTCATCGCCTTGGCCGGATCGCCCTCGGGCACCCATGTGCCCTCGTCCCAGACGATGACCGAGCCGGCGCCATATTCGCCCTTGGGAATGGTGCCCTCGAACGGCGCATAGTCGATCGGATGGTCCTCGACATGCACGGCGAGCCGTTTCTCGTGCGGATCGAGGCTGGGCCCGCGCGTCACCGCCCAACTCCACAGCACACCGGCATGTTCGAGGCGCAGGTCGTAATGCAGCCTGGTCGCGGCGTGCTTGTGGATGACGAAGATGCCGCCGGCCTCGCTCTTCTTGCCGCGGGCGACCTTGCCGGAGGGTTCGGCGGTTTTCCTGAAATCGCGCTTGGCATGATATTGTTCGAGGCTGGCCATCGCTACGTGTCCTCACGCCGATTTGCGCTTGGGCGCGGCTTCTTTAGGCTTGCCGCGTTTGGCCGCCGGCTTGGCTTTCGCCGAGGCCTTGCCGCGACGTTCGCCCGATCCGCCATCCGACGAAAGGCTCTTCTTCAGCGCATCGAAAAGATTGACGACATTGGACGGCTTGGGCGCCGCCTTGGCCTTCGGCGCCTTGCGGCCCGCCTTCTTGGCGCGGATCAATTCGAGCAGCGCATCCTCGTATTTGTCCTCGAATTTCGAGGGATCGAACTTCGCTTTCTTCTTGTCGATGATGAGCTCGGCCAGATCGGTCATCTCCTGATCCGTCTTTACCGATTCGATGTCGCCGAAGACGGTGTCCGGCTGGCGCACCGTGTTGTCGTAGCGCAACGTCGTCAGCACCATGCCCTTGCCGAGCGGTTCGATGAGCACGGGACGTTCGCGCCGATAGAGCACGATGCGCGCCAGGCCCGCCATCTTCTTGCCGGCCATCGCGTCGCGGATGACGGCGAAAGCGTCCTGCGAGACCTTGTCGGCCGGCGCGACGTAATAGGGCGTATCGAGATAGATCTGCTCGATGGAGGATTTGTCGACGAAGCCGTCGAGGCTCATCGTGTGCGAGGACTCGATCTGGATGGCCTCGATCTCGTCCTCTTCGATGTGGATGAACTTGCCATCGTCGTCCTCGTAGCCCTTTATCTCGTCGCCATCCTCAAGCGGCTTGCCGGTTTCGGCGTCGACATAGATCCGCTTCACCGTGTTGCCGGTCTCGCGGTTGAGGATGCGAAAAGAGACCTTCTCGGCATGGGTGACGACATTGGTCAGTTCGATGGCGCAGGTGACCAGCGAAAGCTTCAGATAGCCTCTCCAGGCGGGACGCGGCGCCATGATGATTTCCTGTAGAGAAAGACCTGGCTGGAACGGACGACGACCCCAACGGTTCCAATCCGGTCGAGCCAAGGCCGGCGCGATTGCCACCGGCCCCGGCTCTTTCAGCCCCTATTCGGCGGCCTGCAGGTTGATCTTGCTTTCCGCTATTTCGGTCAGCTTGCGATCCGTCGCCTGCTCTTCCTTGAGGTTCTTGGCCAGCACGTTGGCGCAGTCGCTGCGGCCAAGCTGCTTGGCCCAGGCGATCAAGGTGCCATAGCGGGTCATCTCATAGTGCTCGACCGCTTGCGCCGAGGCGATCAGCGCCGCGTCCAGCACCTCCTTGTCGTCGACGTCGCCGCTGACGTCGTCGGCTTCCTCGAGGATGCCGTCTATGGCCGGGCAGTTGACTTCCTTGGCCTTGACGCCGTGCAGTTCGAACACCTGCTCGACGCGCTCGACATGGCCCCTGGTCTGCTCGAGATGTTTCTCGAAGCCGGCCTTCAGCTGCGGATCCGTCGCCTTGTCGATCATCTTCGGCAATGCCTTCTCGATCTGCTTTTCGGCATAATAGATGTCGCGCAGCGTGTGCACGAAGAGGTCGTCCAGGGTTTTGATGTCCTTCGAAAAGAAGCCCATGATTGCGGCCCTTCCTTTGCTCTTGCGGTTGCGGGTTAGCGTGGGGCCGCAGGTCGGCGGCCCCATGGGCCGGCCATGCCGGCTCGAAGAATCAACGTCTCGTCCCAGGCCGGGTTCCGGACTTGCGGCGGCGAGCAAGGAAAATTCTCCCGCCAGGGCGAAAGCTGAAACGCAACCGCACCCAGGCGACATCCAAACGAAACATATGTGATGCAAAAGTCACACACGCCGAAATGGCGACAAAGGCGTGGAAAGACCCCGAATCAGCCGCATTCCGGCCATGAAGCGACGGGTTTTCGACCAGAAATTAACATCGCGTTCACCGACTATTCACGCCTCGACGCTATGATTTCCGCAATTCGGAAGGGACACCCGAAAGTCGGGACAGGGACAGGTAAAATGAACTTCCTCACGCACCTCATCGGCTATGCCGCAGCCATCCGCGAATTCGTCGCGCCGACCTATCGGCCCGAGCGCTACTACATGCGCGGGCCGGGCCCGGCCTGCGCTCGTCGCGGCACCTCGCTGGGCGCGCACTGACCATGACTTTCGAGAGCCGACACAACAGCCGCATCTGCAGGCCTGACGTCGAGTCGCGCGCCACCACCTATCGCGCCGAGCGCCCGACCTTCGCCGATCGGCGGCGTGCGACATCGCCGCGGCTTTGAGACCGCCTTCGCCGGCTTAATGTCTCAGGACACGAGCCGCCGAGGCCCGCGTAAGCGACCTTCTCCAGTCCAGTCGGGTCCAGTCCAAGCCGTCCTTCTGAATACCCTTCGATGCAACCCAGCCGCTGACCGTCTTCGACGGCGTCGGCTCCAGCCGGGATGATCGTGCGCTACCGCGGCCGGCTCGTGCCGTCCGGAGCACACGGCTCCAGCACAATCGTGCCGCCGGCCACCTTGCCGAGTTCTCGGCAACCCTGATCTGTGCACAGTGTCCAACCATCACCGGTCGCGCCGGAGGCGGCGAGCATAAGGCTTCGCTGCGGCCCGGCCTTCGGCGCATAGGCCCACCAGCCGTCTCGCAGCACCGCGCCCTCGGGTGGTTCCATGCCGGCGCCCGAGCCCTTTATGCGCGCCTCGGTGACTTGCAGGCCGGAAGGCATCACCTTCCAGTGCTCCTCCCAGCGCGTGCGCTCCACCGAGTGCGTCCAGGACAGGGTGAAGGCGGCGGCCGCGAGCGTCGCCGTCTTGCCGGCGGCAAGGATACACAGGCTCATGCTTGGGCCGCCGCCCGCCGCGCGCGCCAGAAGTGCCAGCCGATCCAGGCAAACGACAATGCCCAGCCCGTCTCGTCGGTGAGCGGGATCGCCGCGACCAGCAGCACGCCGGCACAGAAGGCGACGAGCCGTTCCCACCACGCCATGCGCCTGGCAAGGAAGCCGACGGCGGCGGCGCCCCACAGCACGATGCCCATGCACGCCTTGACGACGATGTAGGCGACCTCGACGGGGTAGCCGAACTGGGCGGCGATCGGGCCTGGATCCTGCAGCATGAGCGCCGGCGTGTAGACCGCCATGAACGGCACGACGAAACCGGCAATGGCAAGCTTGGTCGCCTGGATGCCGATCTTGAGGCCGCTTTCCCTGGCCATCGGGGCGGCCGCGAAGGCGGCCAGCGCCACCGGCGGCGTAAGATCGGCCATGATGCCGAAGTAGAAGACGAACATATGGCTGACCACCAGCGGCACGCCGAGCGACAGCAGCGCCGGGCCGGCCAGCGAGGAGGTGATAATGTAGTTGGGAATGGTCGGGATGCCCATGCCGAGCACCAGGCAGGTGAGCATGGTCAGCACCAGAGACAGGAACAGATTGTCCTGGCCGATGGAGATGATCCAGCCGATGAAGGTGGAGGCGATGCCGGTGAGCGTCAGCGTGCCGATGACGATGCCGACGATGGCGCAGGCGATGCCGACCGGCAGCGCGTTCTTGGCCCCTTCGGCGAGTGAATCCACGCAGATCCGCAGCGTTTCGCGCCCGCCCTTGAAGGCGAAGCAGGCGACGACGAGCGCGGCGATGACGAGGCCGAGTATGTTGACGCCGAAGCGCATGAACGAGGCGGCGGCGAGCCCGAGCGCCAGCCAGAAGACGACGCGGAAGGCGAGCGGTCCGATCAGGGCCGCCAGCGGCGTGCCGAGGATGAGCACGATGGTCAGCGCCAGGCCCATCGTGCCGGCGAAGATCGGTGTGTAGCCGGCAAACAGGAGATAGATGAGGGCCGCCAGCGGCAGCACCAGCGGCCAGTGCTGGCGCACGGCATCCCAGGGATTGGGCAGTTCGGCCTTGGCCATGCCGTGCAGGCCGGCCTTGCCGGCTTCCAGATGCACCTGCCAGAAACAGGCGCCGAAATAGAGCAGCGCCGGGATGATCGCCGCCTTGACCACTTCGGCATAGGGGATGTTCAGCGTCTCGGCCATGATGAAGGCGACCGCGCCCATCACCGGCGGCATGATCTGGCCGCCCATCGAGGAGGTCGCCTCGACGGCGCCGGCGAAGGCCGAGCGGAAGCCGAAGCGCTTCATCAGCGGGATGGTGAACTGGCCGCTGGCCACGACATTGGCAACGCCGGAGCCGGAGATGGTGCCCATCAGCGCCGAGGACAAAACGCAGACCTGCGCCGGGCCGCCGCGCCACGAGCCGACCAGGCCGAGCGCGAAATCGTTGAACAGCGCGATCATGCCGGCGCGTTCGAGGAAGGCGGCGAAGACGACGAAGATGAAGATATAGGCGGCCGAGACATAGACCGGCGTGCCGTATATGCCTTCGGTGCCGTAGGCGAAAGTGTCGACGAGCTGGGCGAAATCGTAGCCGCGATGGATGAAGGGCGGCGGCAGATGGTTGCCGACGAAACAATAGGCGAGAAAGATGAAAGCGATGATCGCCAGCGGCAGTCCCATCAGCCGCCGGGCCGCCTCGAAGACCAGCACCACCAGCACCGCGCCGACGACAAGATCCGGCGTGGTGAGGAAACCGGAGCGGCGGATGAGGTCGGTGTAGAACACCCAATTGTAGAGACCGGTGCCGAAGCCGAGCACGCTGAACGCCCAGAACACGGCCTTGGCCGGCAGGCTTCGGGCGCGCAGGTTGGCGATCAGGCCAAAGCCGAGCAGCAGCAGGAAGCCGACATGCATGGCCCGCACCACCTGGCTCGGGATGCTGCCATAGGCGGCGACGTAGATCTGGAACACGGAAAAGGCAACGGCGATGAGGAAGGCAGCCTTGCCGGCGATGCCGTCGCCAAAGCCCGGCGGCAAGCCTTCGACCTGCTCTTCGGCGACGGGGAGATGGAAGGTGGAGGATTTGCCGTCGGCTGTCGTTCCATGCGTTGTTTCGCTCATCCGATGCACTCCAAAATGAGCGAATTACAGTGCGAAGACATCTCAGAAAGTCCTCGCCCTATTTCAACAACCCCTTCTCCTTGTAGTACCGCTCAGCGCCCGGATGCAGCGGCACCGGCATGCCGTCGAGCGCCTTGGCAGGATCGATCGCCTTGGCGGCGGCGTGGGCGGCGGCTAGTTGGTCGAGATGCTCGAACATCAGCTTGGTCATCTGATAGGCCGTCTCGTCGGAAACATCGGCGCGGGTGACGAGGAAATTGCCGACGGCCGCGGTCGCGACGTCCTCGGCCTGGCCCTCATAGGTGCCCTTCGGGATGATGACCGACAGATAGGGGGCGCCGATCTTGGCGACATCCTCGGCCGGCACGGCGACGACATTGATCGGCACCGAGGTGGCGAGGTCGCGGATTGAGGCGACCCCAAGGCCGGCCGACTGCAGCGTGGCATCGAGCTGGCGGTTCTTGATCAGCTCGACCGATTCGGCGAAGGGCAGGTATTCGACCCGGCCGAGATCCTCGTATTTCAGCCCGGCGGCGGCAAAGATGGCACGCGCGTTGAGCTCGGTACCGGAGGCCGGCGCGCCGACCGACAGGCTCTTGCCCTTGAGGTCGGCCAGCGTCTTGATGCCGGATTCCTGGCTGGCGACGATCTGGATGTAGTTGGGATAGATGGCGGCGATGCCGCGCAATTTGTCGAGCTTGCCGGGGAAGCCGGCCTCGGCATTGCCTTCGGCGGCCATCTTGACGGAATCGCCGAGCGCGAAGGCGATCTCGCCCTTGCCCTGCTGCAGCAGATTGAGGTTCTCGACCGAAGCCTTGGTGGCCTGCACCTGGGTACGGGCGCCTGCGATGCCCTTGCTGTAGATTTCCGACAGCGCCACGCCGAGCGGGTAGTAGACGCCCGACGTGCCCCCGGTCAGCACGTTGATGAATTCCTGTGCCCTGGCCGAGGCAATGCCGAGCCCAAGCGAAAGCGCCATTGCGCCGGCTGCAACGAACTTCGTTCTGAAATGGAACATCCGGTTTCCTCCCTGAAATATTGGCTGCCGCACCACCTCCTCGATGCGAACCGGCCGAGTTTAGACGGCGGGCCGCAAATGCCAACCCGCAATTGCATTCATTAGACGAACGGTTGAATGGATGCGGAAACAGCTCCCGGCTTGCGCGGGACGCGACCGTGGCCGAAAGATTTTTTCCGGCACCTGTCGAAATCGGCCCTTGCCGCGCGACATATGTCCGGCTCGCAAGGACGCGGCCTACGAAACCACGGGAGAAGACCCATGCGATACATGCTTTTGATCAACAACGACGAAGCCGCACTGGCGAACACGCCGATCGAAAAGGCTCAACAGATGAGCGCGGCCTATGGCGCCTATACCGAAGCGTTGAAGAAATCCGGCGCGTGGCTGGCCGGAGAAAGGCTGCGCCCGACTCAGGCAACCACCTCGGTGCGGATCACCGACGGCAAGACCAACGTGATCGATGGCCCCTATGCCGACACCAAGGAGCAGCTTGCCGGCTTCTACATGATCGAAGCGGCCGACATCGATACCGCCATCGAATGGGCGGCGCGCTGCCCGGCGGCCAGCACAGGCACGGTCGAGTTGCGGCCGATTTGGGAAATGGCCGAATACATGCCCAAGAAATGACGATGTGATGGACAGCAGCTCGCAGATTGCCCGGGCAGCCGCCGAGGCCGCCGCCCGGCAAAGCTACGGCAAGCTGGTCGCCTGGCTCGCGGCGCCCACGCGCGACGTGGCCGCCGCGGAGGACGCGCTGGCCGACGCCTTTGCCGCGGCGCTCGAACGCTGGCCGCGAACCGGCGTGCCCGAAAAGCCGGAGGCCTGGCTGCTTGCCGTGGCAAGGCGGCGGCGTGTCGACGCGGTGCGGCGGCGGCTCACCAGCGAAGCCGGCCGCGACCATCTCAAGCTGATTGCCGAGGAGGCGGAGGCGTGCATGACCGACCAGGACCTGCCCGACGAGCGGCTGCGGCTGATGTTCGCCTGCGCGCATCCGGCGATCGAACCTGGCGTGCGCGCGCCATTGATCCTGCAGGCCGTGCTTGGCTTCGACGCCGCGACGATCGCCTCCGCCTTCCTGGTCCCGCCGGCGACAATGGGCCAGCGCCTGGTGCGGGCCAAGGCCCGCATTCGTGAAGCCGGCATTCCGTTCCGCGTACCGGAGCGGGCCGAACTCGGCGAGCGTCTGGATACCGTGCTGGAGGCCATATACGCGACCTTCGCCGAGGGCTGGTCCGACCCGGCGGGCACAGAGACGCGGCGCCGGAACCTGGCCACAGAAGGGATCTGGCTCGGCAGGCTGGTGGCCTCGTTGCTGCCGGACGAACCGGAGGCGCTGGGCCTGCTTGCGCTGATGCTGTTCGCCGAGGCGCGCCGCACCGCGCGCCGCGATGGGTCCGGAGATTATGTGCCGCTCGCCGAGCAAGATCATGTGCTGTGGGATCATGCCTTGATCGATGAGGCGGAAACCCTGCTCGGCCGCGCCGCCTCCATGGGCGCCATCGGCCGCTACCAGCTCGAAGCGGCCGTGCAGTCCGTTCACGCGGCGCGGCGGCTGAGCGGCGAGACCGACTGGGTGGCGATCCGCGAACTCTACGACGCCTTGCTTTCGATCGCACGATCGCCCGTGGTGGCGATCAACCGCGCGGTGGCGATCGCCGAAGCCGAGGGCGCCGTGGCGGGGCTGGCGGCGCTGTACGTGCTTGGCGACGACAAGCGACTCAATGATTACCAGCCCTATTGGGCCGCCCGCGCCGGCCTTCTGGCCAGGCTCGGCCAGGTGCCGCAGGCGGTCGAGGCCTATGACCGCGCGATCGGCCTCGAAAGCGATCCGGCGGTACGCCGTTTCCTGCAGGTAAAACGCGCGACGCTCAGGCATTGAAATGCCCGACGGCGGTGCTTTGCCGGCGACCCGTTCAGCCCGGCCACATTTCGTGCGAGGCGTTGAGCGTCTTCATCAGCGGGTGCTCGCGAAGCCTGGCCCACAGGCGTTCGATGTCGGGCCAGGCAGTGCGTGCCTTGCCGCTGTCGGGATGCCAGGCCACCAGCATGGCCAGATAGATATCGGCCACCGACATCGTCTCGCCTGCCAGCCAGTCGCGGCCGCGCAAGGCGGCGTCGATGACGGCAAAGCCGCGGTCCATCTCGGCCACGGCCGCCTGCTTGACGGCCTTGGCGCCGTCGGCGTCGGCCGTGTAGCGCGGCGCGTAGTAGAAACGCAGCACCGCCGGATAGAGGGCGGACGACATGAACGCCATCCAGCGCAGGAAGTCGGCGCGGGCCGGTTCATCGGCCGCCGGCGCCAGCCCGGCCCGCGGATGGCGTTCGGCGAGCAGGATGCAGATGGCCGCCGATTCGGTCAGCGAGCGGCCGTCCGGCAAGGTCAGCACCGGCACCTGGTTCAGCGGGCTGATGTGGAGGAAAGCGGGATCGGGCCGATCGGATTTCGGTACGTCGATCTGCTCGAACGGCGCCTTGGCCAGCGCCAGGGCCGCCTCGACAACGAAGCCGCCGCTGCCGGGACGGGTGTAGAGCTTGTACATGAGGTCCTCCGCCGGCCCTGCGGGGGCCGGGGGCGATATGAACCGGAAGCAGGGCGCTGCTCAAGCCCGTGGCAGCCGCCACCGCGGGTTTTTTCAGCGGGCCAGGCTAAGCGCCTTTTGTGTTAAGCGCCCGGCAGGGCAGAAGAGAGCGTGTCGGAACTCGACAGGCGACGCGCCGTATCGCTTCGCCCAACGAAGACCCTACGCCCCCAAGCCCTCGAACAGGATGGTCGACAAGTAGCGTTCGGCGAAGGACGGGATGATCACCACCAGGTTCTTGCCCTTGTTCTCCGGCCGCGAGCCGACGACGATCGCCGCCTGCAAAGCGGCGCCCGAGGAGATGCCGACCGGCACGCCTTCCAGCCGGGCGACGAGGCGGGCATTGGCGACCGAATCCTCGTTCGAGACCGTGACGATTTCGTCATAGATGGTGGTGTCGAGGATTTTTGGCGCGAAGCCGGCGCCGATGCCCTGGATCTTGTGCGGGCCAGGCTGGCCGCCCGACAGCACCGGCGAGGTTTCCGGTTCGACCGCGACGACATGCAGCGAAGGCTTGCGCTTCTTCAGCACCTGGCCGACGCCGGTGATGGTGCCGCCGGTGCCGATGCCGGAGACGATGATGTCGACCTCGCCATGGGTGTCGTTCCAGATCTCCTCGGCAGTCGTCGTGCGATGGATCTCGGGATTGGCCGGGTTCTCGAACTGCTGCGGGATGATGGCGTTGGGGATGGTGGCCGCCAGTTCGTCGGCCTTGGCGATGGCGCCCTTCATGCCTTTCGGCCCTTCGGTCAGCACCAGTTCGGCGCCGAGCAGCGCCAGCATCTTGCGGCGCTCGACCGACATGGTCTCGGGCATGGTGAGGATCAGCTTGTAGCCCTTGGCGGCGGCGGCGAAGGCAAGCGCTATGCCGGTATTGCCCGAAGTCGGCTCGATCAGCGTCGTCTTGCCGGGAGCGATCTTGCCCGATGCCTCGAGCGCCTCGATCATCGCCACGCCGATACGGTCCTTGACCGAGGCGATCGGGTTGAAGAATTCGAGCTTGGCAAGGAGATGGGCAACGATGCCCTTCTCCTTGGCGAATTTGTCGAGCCGCACCAGTGGCGTGTCGCCGATCGTATCGGTGATGGAATTGTAGATGCGGCCACGGCCGGGAACACGGGCGGAGGCGGCGGACTTGTTCATTGGTTTGGCTCCCAGAATGTCAGGCGGATGAACTGATCTCAGACGGATGGCCCGCCAAGATAGGCCTTCCACGGACGCAAGATAGACCGTCGCCCGAAAATATCCGAGTGGGGCGCGTGTCTAAAACGCCTCGGCCTCGGAAAAGCGTTCCCGCAAAAGCCGGTCCAGCGGAATGCTTTGGCAAAAATGGCCCTATTGGCGGGCAGCGATCGCCGCCGCCGCGCCGACCATGAAACCGGCCGCGGTGCGGTTCAGCGCCTTCAGGGCGCGCGGCGAGCGCAGGAACCAGCGTGCCTTGGCCGCCAGCGCCAGATAAGGCACCAGCACCACGAACAGGACGAGGACGGTGAGTGCGGCGAGGATGCCGTAATCGGCCAGCGTGATGGTCTTGAGGTCGACGATGGTCGGCGTGATGGCGAGATAGAAGATCATCGTCTTCGGATTGCCGAGCGTCACCGTCAGGCCGGCGAGGAAGCTCGACGCCAGCCCGCCGTTGCCTTTCCTGGCCTCGACCGTCTCGGGCGTGATGCCGGCGGTCCAGAAGCGCCAGCCGAGGAAGGCGAGATAGGCGACGCCGGCCCATTTGACGGCGAGGAACACCAGGCCGAAGGTCTGCGCGACAAAGGCAAGCCCAAGCACCACGGCGGTGAGATAAAGGAGGTCGCCGAGCATCAGGCCGAAGGACATGGCCAGCGACGAGCGGAAGCCGGAACCGAGCGCGCGCGCCACAAGCGCGGTGACGCCGGGGCCGGGAATGGCCGCGGCCAAGCCGAGGGCGGCGCTGTAGGCGAGGAAGCCGGTGAGGGTCATGGATCGAGCCTTGCGTCCGCGAAACTGCTGGGACGGCGCCTTGTCGCACAGAGTTTCGCGGGCGGGAATTGCCTGGAGCCGGATTTGGTTGCACCAGGCATGCCCCGTGCCCGGGACCTCCCAAGCGGATCAGGACCGCCCGTCGCCGTAGGTCACGCGCCAGATGGTGCCGTTGCCGTCCTCGGTGACGATCAGCGCGCCGTCGCTCGCCACCGCCACGCCGACGGGCCGGCCCCAGACCTCGCCGCCGGAGGTGAGGAAGCCGGTCATGAAGTCCTCATATTCGCCGGTCGGCTTGCCGTCCTTGAACTTGAGCCGCACCACCTTGTAGCCGGTCCTGTTGCCGCGGTTCCACGAACCGTGCAGGGCGACGAAGGCGTCGCCCCTGTATTCGGCCGGAAAACCGGATCCCGCGCGGACATTCCTGCCGTCGTAGAAGGCGATGTTGAGCGGCGCCGAATGCGCCTGCATCAGAATGTCGGGGACGGTGACCTTGCCGGCAAGGTCGGGACGCGCGCCCTTGTGGCGCGGATCCTCATTGTCGCCGATATAGTACCAGGGCCAGCCGTAGAAGGCGCCTTCCTTCACTTCGGTCGCATATTCGAACGGCACGTTGTCGCCGAGCGCGTCGCGCTCGTTGACCACGCACCACAGCGCGCCCGCCGCCGGCTGCATGGCCATGCCCGAACAATTGCGCAAGCCGGTGGCAACGATGCGGCCATTCCTACCGTCCGGGTCGAAAGCCCTGACGTCGGCGCGGCCTTCCTCCGCGCCCCAGGTGGCGCCGAGCGGCTTCGACCTGGCCCAGGCGTCGAGCCCGCCCCGCGGTTTTTTTGCCATGTCCTGGGCGGCGTTCGAACCGGAGCCGACCGAGAGATACAGCGTCTTGCCGTCCGGCGAGAACGCGACGTCGCGGGTCCAGTGATGAGTGGCCGGAATATCGCGGACGACGGTTTCCGGCTCGCCGGAGGCCTTCAGGTCGCCATCGCGGTAGGGAAAGCGCACGATGCTGTCGCTGTTGGCGACATAGATCCACTGCGGGCTGTCCCCTGGCGGATAGAAGGCGATGCCGTAGGGCCGGTTGAGATTGCGGGCGAAGATGCCGTCCCTGACAGGTTTCGCGCTGCCCTCGCCGAGACGGTAGACGCGGATCTGGTTGGCCTCGCTGTCGGCGACGAACAGGTCGCCATTGGGCGCGACACGCACGACGCGCGGATTATCGATGCCCGACGCGATCAGTTCCGCCGAAAAACCCGCCGGCAGCCGCGGCTCGGCGCCTCGAGGCCTTTGCACCGGACCGGCGCTGTTCGAAGCGGATCTGGTGACATAGGGCCGGGGCTGGTCTTGCGGCCTGATCAGCCGGCGCACGCCCGGCTCGTCGGCACGCCAGTCACCGAATGCGGCCGCGCCCTTCAGCACCGGCTCTGCCTGCTGGGCCAATGCCGTCGCGGCGAAGAGCAAGGCAGCAGGGAGCGCCACCGCGCCGGCAAGTCGGATCATCCCAGTCTCCAGCTTCTCGCTTCTTCATGCATGTCGTTGTCCCAAGACCGAGGTCACATGCACCAAGGGAACGGGCGGGCTCGGCAGTCGTTCCGGACGACACGGGGAGTTGAAGGAATTCGGGTCAGGTATCCGCGTCGAGATCGGCGTCGAGGTTCTTTTCCAGTTCGACGAGGTCGGCCGGCAGCGGCATGCCCATGGCGCGGATTTCGCGCAGCTTCTCGCGCAATTGCTCCTGCACTTCGCGCACATCCTCAGGCTGGTTGACCATCTCCTCCAGCAGCAGGCTGATCTGGGCCTTGAACGATTCCAGCGCCATCTTTTCTCTCCTCGGCCGGCTGGATCGATCCCAGCTCTCAGCGCAGCATGCGCGATATCAGCTGCGCCGTATAGTCGACCATCGGGACAATGCGGGCATAGTTGAGCCGGGTCGGGCCGATGACTCCGAGCGCGCCGACGACGCGGGCGTCCTTGTCGCGGTAAGGCGCCACGACCAGCGACGAGCCGGAGAGCGAGAAAAGCTTGTTTTCCGAGCCGATGAAGATGCGCACGCCCGGTCCCGCCTCGGCGAGGTCGAGCAGCTGGATCAGCCCGTCCTGCGTCTCCATGTCCTCGAACAGGTGGCGCAGGAGTTCGATGTCGGCCTGGGCGGTGACGTTTTCGAGCAGATTGGCGCGGCCGCGCACGATCAGGCGCGCCGGCAGGCCGCTTTCCGCGCCGGCCCACACCGCCAGCCCTTTCTCCACCAGGTCCTGCGACAGCGTGTCGAGCGCTGCCCTTGTCTCTTCCTTGATACGCTCGACCTCCGCCCGCGCCTCGGCCAGCGTACGGCCGCGAATATGGGCGTTGAGGAAATTCGAGGCCTCGTGCAATTGCGAGACGGTGATGCCGGCCGGCAGATCGATGACCCGGTTCTCGACGTCGCCGTTCTGCGACACCATCACGGTCAGCGCCTTGGTCGGTTCGAGCTGGATGAACTCGATGTGCTTAAGGGCCACCTCGTTCTTGGCGGCCAGCACCAGGCCGGCGCCGCGCGACATGCCCGACAGCATCTGGCTGGCCTCGGTCAGCATGTGTTCCAGGGTAGCGCCCGAGCCGGAGGCTCGCACCTGCGCCTCGATGCTGCGCCGCTCCTCGTCGGAGAGGTCGCCCAGTTCCATAAAGGCGTCGACGAAGAAGCGCAGGCCGGCCTGCGTCGGCAGACGGCCGGCCGAGATGTGCGGCGCGTAGATCAGGCCGAGATGTTCGAGGTCGCTCATCACGTTGCGGATGGTGGCGGGCGACAGCGAGGACGGCAGGATGCGCGACAGGCTGCGCGATCCCACGGGCTCGCCGTCCCTCAGATAGGAATCGACGATGCGCCGGAAGATGTCGCGCGAACGCATGTCGAGCGCCTGAAGTGCGGGCGCCTGAAGTGCCGGCGTGTGAAGAGCGAGCGACTGCGAAGCGGGATCGACTGCCTTGGTCATTGCGGCCATAACCTCCGGTTCAAGGATATAGACTTCGCGGCGCTGCGCGCAACCCGGTGTCGTGTTGCGCGATCACCCCGGTGTCGCCGCGTTTGCGGCCGCCGGTCCATTTTCCTTTACGCCGTGCCCCGCATGCGTCTAAAAGCCGGCCAAGATTCAAAAAAGCTGACAAGAAAGCAGGCCGAATGCGCCCCTCCAAACGCCAGTTCGACGAAATGCGCGCCATCTCCTTCGAGCGCGGCATCTCCAAACATGCCGAAGGCTCGTGCCTGGTGAAGTTCGGCGACACGCATGTCTTGTGCACGGCAAGCCTGGAAGAAAAGGTGCCGGGCTGGATGCGCAATTCCGGGAAGGGCTGGGTGACGGCCGAATACGGCATGCTGCCGCGCTCGACAGGCGAGCGCATGCGCCGCGAGGCCTCCGCCGGCAAGCAGGGCGGGCGCACGCTGGAGATCCAGCGGCTGATCGGCCGCTCGCTGCGCGCCGTGGTCGACCTGCAGGCGCTGGGCGAGCAGCAGATCACCGTCGACTGCGACGTCATCCAGGCCGATGGCGGCACCCGCACCGCCTCCATCACCGGCGGCTGGGTGGCGCTCTACGATTGCCTGCGCTGGATGGAAGCGCGGCAGATGGTGAGCGTCGCCAAGGTGCTGAAGGACCATGTCGCGGCGATTTCCTGCGGCATCCATGACGGCCAGCCGGTCATCGACCTCGACTATCTCGAGGATTCCTCGGCCGGCACCGACGCCAATTTCGTCATGACCGGCAAGGGCGGCATCGTCGAGATCCAGGGCACGGCCGAGGGCGAGCCCTTTTCGGAAGGGCAGTTCGCCGAGCTGATGGGCCTGGCCAAGAAAGGCATCCAGAGGCTGGTGAGTTTGCAGCAGATGGCGGTGGCGTAGTTTATTCATGCGGAGCCTGGGCACCCCCCTCTGCCCTGCCAGGCATCTCCCCCGCAAGGGGGGAGATCGGCTGTTGTCTCGAGCTTCGCCAGTAATCAGCATAGAATACCATGAGCGGGCGCTCACGCTGCCAATCTCCCCCCTTGCGGGGGAGATGGCCGGCAGGCCAGAGGGGGGTGCCTCGTGATCCCCTCTGCCATTCTTGAATCCGCTCTTTACGTCACCGACCTCGCCGCTGCCGAAGCCTTCTACACCGACATCCTCGGCCTCACTCCTCTCGGCAAGGTCGAGGGCCGCCATCTGTTCTTCCGTTGCGGAGCCGGCGTGCTGCTGGTCTTCAACGCCGAGGCGACCAGGATCCCGCCTGCGCCCGACGCGAGGCTGAAAGTGCCGCCACACGGCACATCGGGCGAAGGCCATCTCTGCTTTGCGGCGACCGCCGATGAAATCAGCCGCTGGAAATCCCATCTGAAGGCGAAGAACATCGCTGTCGAAAGCGAATTCGAATGGCCGCAAGGCGGCCGCTCGCTTTATATCCGCGATCCCTCCGGCAATTCGATCGAATTCGCCGAGCCGAGAATCTGGGGACTTTGATGCATTCTCTCGACGGAAAAAAGATCGTCGTCGCCAGCCACAATGAAGGCAAGCTGCGCGAATTCGCCGATCTGATGGCGCCATTCGGATTCGAGGCGAAATCGGCGAAGGACTATGGCTTGCCCGAACCCGAGGAGACCGGCACAACCTTCGAGGAGAACGCCTATATCAAGGCCTTCGCCGCGGCCAAGGCGACGGGCCTGCCGGCGCTGTCGGACGATTCGGGCCTGTGCGTCGACGCGCTTGACGGCGCGCCCGGCGTCTACACCGCCAACTGGGCCGAAACGCCTGATGGCAGCAGGGATTTCGGCATCGCCATGCAGCGCACCGAAGTGGCGCTGCAGGAAGTCGGCGCCGCCTCGGCCGAGCAGCGCAAGGGTCGCTTCGTCGCCGTCATCTGCCTCGCCTTTCCCGACGGCGAGGCCGAATATTACCGCGGCGAGGCCGAAGGCACGCTGGTCTGGCCGCCGCGCGGCGAGCTCGGATTCGGCTACGACCCGGTGTTCCTGCCCGACGGCTTCGAAAAGACCTTCGGCGAGATGACCGCCGAGGAAAAACACGGCTGGAAACCCGGCCAGGCCACGGCGCTGTCGCACCGCGCCCGCGCCTTCCAGAAATTCGCCCAAGCCCGATTGGGTCTGGCCCGGTTAGGCTCGGCATGATCAGGCCCGGCGCCACCATGCCGCTCGACCGCAGCCCCGGTTTCGGCGTCTATGTGCATTGGCCGTTCTGCGCGGCCAAATGCCCCTATTGCGACTTCAACAGCCATGTCCGCCACCAGCCGGTCGACCAGGAGCGCTTTGCCGCCGCCTTCGAGGCGGAACTGGCGACGATGCGCCAGCGCACCGGCCCACGCGAGGTGACCAGCATCTTTCTCGGCGGCGGCACGCCGTCGTTGATGAAGCCGGAAACGGTGGCCAGGGTCCTGGACGCCGTGGCGAAGAACTGGACGGTGCCCGACGGCATCGAGGTGACGCTGGAGGCCAATCCCTCCTCGGTCGAAGCCGAACGCTTTCGCGGCTATCGCGCTGCGGGCGTCAACCGGGTCTCGCTCGGCGTGCAGGCGCTGAACGACAAGGATTTGCGCTTCCTTGGCCGGCTGCACAATGTGGACGAGGCGCTGCACGCGATCGGGCTCGCGCGGGAGATATTCCCAAGGCTCTCCTTCGACCTGATCTACGCACGGCCAGGCCAGACGCCGGAGGCCTGGGCATCGGAGCTCGAACAGGCGATCGGCCACGCCGCCGACCATCTGTCGCTCTATCAGCTGACCATCGAGGAAGGCACGCCGTTCCACGCGCTGCACGCGGCGAAGAAATTCATCATCCCCGACAACGACCACGCCGCCGACCTCTATGCGCTGACGCAAGAGGTGACATCGGCCCATGGTTTGCCGGCATATGAGATCTCAAACCACGCCCGGCCGGGTGCCGAAAGCCGGCACAATCTGACCTACTGGCGCTATGGCGAATATGTCGGCGTCGGCCCCGGCGCGCATGGCCGCTTCGTCGAGAACGGCCACCGCGTCGTGACCATCGCGGAGAGGATGCCGGAAACCTGGGCCAATCTGGTCGAGGCCAAGGGCCATGGCGTCACCGGAGGCGAGACCCTGACGCGCTCCGAAGAGGCTGACGAGTTCCTGCTGATGGGACTGAGGCTGGCGGAAGGCATCGACCTGTCGCGCTACGAAGCGTTTTCCGGGCGCGGCCTGTCGAGCGCACGGCTGTCGGTGCTGCAAGGCGAAGGGCTGGTGGCGCCGATCGGCAACGCCCGCCTGCGCGCCACGCCCGCCGGCATGATCGTGCTCGACGCCGTGGTGGCCGATCTGGCACGGTAGGCTGGGATGCTGCTCCCAATCTCGAAGCCAAGATTACGCTTCTGGAGGCGGCTGTTTCGCGGTATCTGAGTTGAGACCCGACCGGTGAGGCTATCCGAATGAACCTGCCGCTCTCCTGGCAATTCTGGGCGCTGTTGTCGGCGACTTTCGCGGCGCTGACGGCGATCTTCGCCAAGGTCGGCATCGAGACCATCAATTCCGATTTCGCCACCCTCATCCGGACAGCCATCATCCTGGTCGTGCTTGCGGCGATCCTCGCCGCCAGCGGCCAATTCCAATCGTGGGCCTCGATCTCCGGGAAGACCTGGCTTTTCCTTAGCCTGTCGGGACTGGCGACCGGAGCCTCGTGGCTCTGCTATTTCCGCGCGCTGAAAATCGGCAATGCGGCGCAGGTGGCGCCCATCGACAAGCTAAGCGTCGTGCTTGTGGCGGTGTTTGGCGCGGTCTTTCTCGGCGAGCGGCTCACCGGTGCGAACTGGCTTGGCGTCGCCCTTATCGCGGCGGGCGCGGTGCTGGTCGCTTATCGAGGGTAGTGCTGCGCCGTGGCGGGCGTTCTTGGTTTCGAGACGGGTGATGAAAATATCGAAGCGATTGGGCATCGTCCGGTCAGTGCTCCGTCGTGCTGTCGGGTTCGTTGTCGGGTAGCTTGATCTCTGGTGGCGGGCGGCGCGCGGGCCCCTGCTTGCCGTCCGTGGTGGCGGGCGGCTTCCCGTCTCCTTGCGCGGCAAAGCGCTTGCGGCCTGCATAGTAGGGCTCGAAAGCGTCCTGTATGGTCAGTCTGTCCATCCTGTCCTCCCGGGGGAATCAGGGGCTAAATCTGCGAAAGACGGTTTCGTTCCCTACTGTGGCGAAGGAATGGCGCTCGCCTTGCATTACAGCGGCTTTTGCAACCCGGCGCGGGCCGTGCCAAACAGGGCGGATGATTTCGGAACGTCCTTCGCGGCTCCATCTGGACGCGGGCGCGCCGCTGACGGAGAAGGCACCGGTGACTGGCGAGACGGGAAAGCGCAGCTATGTGATCGGGCAGACCGAGATCGCGGCCCGGCCGCTCGAACCGGCACTCTATCTGGTGGCGACGCCGATCGGCAATCTCGCCGACATCACGCTGCGCGCGCTTGAGACGCTGGCCGCCGCCGACATGGTCGCCTGCGAGGACACGCGCGTGTCGCGCGTGCTGCTCGACCGCTACGGCATCCGCCGCCGCACCACGGCCTATCACGAGCACAATGCCGGCGAGGCCGGGCCAAAATTGATAGCGGCGCTCCAGTCGGGGCAGAGCGTGGCGCTGATCTCGGATGCCGGCACGCCGCTGGTTTCCGATCCCGGCTACCGGCTGGTCGGCGAGGCGCTCGACCAAGGCATTCGCGTCGTGCCCATCCCCGGTCCGTCCGCGCCGCTTGCCGCGCTCACCGCATCCGGCTTGCCTTCGGATGCCTTCCTGTTCTCCGGCTTCCTGCCGGTCAAGGCGGGGCAGCGGCTGGCGCGGCTGGACGCGCTTAAAGCGGTGCCGGCGACGCTGATCTTCTTCGAATCGCCGCGCCGGCTGGCCGAGTCTCTCGGCGCGATGGCCGAAGCGCTTGGCGGCGAGCGCAAGGCAGCGATCGGCAGGGAATTGACCAAGACCTTCGAGGAGATGCGCACCGGCACGCTGCGGGCGCTGGCCGACCACTATGCGGCGGCCGATACGCCGAAGGGCGAGATCGTGGTGTGCGTCGGTCCGGCCGAGGCCAGGGCGGACGAGCCGGCCGATATCGACCGGATGCTGTTGTCGCTCGCCGCCGAAATGCCGGCTTCGAAGGCGGCGGCGGAAGCGGCGAAGATGACCGGCGGCCAGAAGCAGGCGCTTTACCGGCGGCTGCTGGAACTCAGGGATGCCTCTGGAGAGGACCGTGGCTAGGCTCCCGAGCGTCAGCCGTCAAAAGGCCTACCGGCGCGGCCATCGCGGCGAATGGCTGGCGGCGGCGGCGCTGGTGCTGAAAGGCTACCGGATCCTGGCGCGCCGCCATCGCACCCGTTTCGGCGAGATCGACCTGATCGCGCGGCGCGGCGACCTGGTGCTGTTCGTCGAGGTCAAGGCGCGCCGCACGCTGATGGAAGCGATGGAGGCGATCGCCCATGAATCGGAGCGCCGCATCGAAGGCGCCGCCGACATCTGGCTGTCGCGCCAGCCGGATTACGGCAGGCTGTCGATGCGGTTCGACATGATCGCCGTGCTGCCATGGCGCTGGCCGGTGCATGTCCCGAACGCGTTTTACGGGCGCAATTGAGGGCTGCGTCGCTCGGGTTCAGTGTTCGACGGGCCATTCGCCCGCGCCAAGTGCCGCGATCGCCGCGATTATGCGCCGGAACGCCTCGGCGGCAGCCGGCACGGTGGTGCGGGCGCGCAGGAAACTGTGCACGAGGCGCTTCTCCTCGTGCCAGCTCGCTTTGCCGCCGGCGGCCAGGATGCGGTCGCGATAGGCCTCGCCGTCCGACGACAGCGGGTCGCATTCGGCGGTAACGACAATGGTGGGCGGCAGGCCGGAGAAGTCGGCGGCGCGCAGCGGCGAGAAGGTCGGATCGTCCGGCGCCTGTCTCTTGGCCGAGCGGACGTGGCGGTAGAAAGCGACGTCGCCGGTCGACAGAAGCGGCGCCTCGGCATGCTCGATGTAGGAGCGGGCAGTCTCGTCGCCGCCGAGGCCGGGATAGATCAGCACCTGGCCGGTCGGCCTCTTCGCGCGAGCGCGCGTCGCGTGACTGACCGCCGCCGCCAGATTGCCGCCGGCGCTCTCGCCGGACAGCAGCAGTGGCCCGTTCGCTCTAGCCGCCGCCCATTCGAAGGCGGCCAGAGCGTCGTCGAAGGCGGCGGGGTGGAGATGTTCGGGCGCCAGCCGATAGTCGACCGAGAGCACGGCAAAGCCGGTGCCGGCGCAGATCTCGGCGCAGATGTCGTCATGGCTGTCGAGCCCGCCCAGGATGAAGCCGCCGCCATGGTAATAAAGCACCGTGGCCCGCGCGGCCGTGCCTGCCATCCCGTAGTGCCGCACCGCGATGTTCCGGCCGGGGGCGGCGATGAGGCCGTCGCTCGCCGTCACCCCCGGCGGATAGGGCTGGCGAAGCGCCCGGCACATCCTGTCATAGATCGCACGCTGCTTGGCGATCGGCAGGTCGATCGTCTCGGGCGGATACCAGGCGTTGATGCCGTCTATATAGGCCCACAGCGCAGGGTCGAGCCGCGTCGCGTATTTGCTGCGACCGGTCATTTCAGTGCTGCCCACGGTTTCGGAAGGCATTGCCTCAAAGCTCGCTGTAAAGCCTGGCCGCGTTTTCAAAGCTGAAGCGCAGCGGCACCGAGCCCTCGACCTGCCAGACGGCGACGCTCTCGCCAGCCAGCAGCAGGCAGGCGCCGTCGGTGTCGGTGACGGCGCCGCCATAGAGCCGGTTGGCGAGGTTGAGGATTGCGGTCTGGTGCATGGCGGCACTGCCGCTGCCGCAGGCGTCCTTGACCAGCAGCACGCGAAAGCCGCGCGCCACGGCGTCCTTCACGGTGGCATCGATGCAGGCCTCGGTCCACACGCCAGATATGACCAGCCATTCGACGCCGGAAGCCTTGAGCCGATCGGCGGCCGGTCCCGCGCGGAAGGCGCTGGCCTCGGCCTTGATCAGCAGCGCCTCGCCATCAGCAGGCGCCACCTCACGGCAGATCTCGGTCAGCGGATCGCTCTTGTCGGAGAAGGCCGACTTGCCGTCGGTTCCAACAGGGTGAAAGGGCCGCTCCTGCTTGTCGAGATCGACAATGTAGGCCCAGTGATAGAGCGGCACATTGTTCTGCCGCGCCGCCGCCTGCAGCCGCTGGACGTTGGCGAGAATCTTGTCAAAACCCTCGACCAGGTAGCGCGGGTCCTGCCGGTGCTCTTCCTGCAGGTCGATGAAGACAGCGGCCACGGTGCCGCGCTTGACGGAGATAGGGCTTTTCATGCGGATGCGCCTGGCCCCCAAGATACTTCCAAACGCTGGAGGGACAGAGGGGGGCGCCAAGGAATGAGGCGCTCGTTCTTCAGCTGCGATGCGTCGCCGAGGCGGGCAGTGGATGTCAAACCTGCTTCTCCAGAAACTCATCCTCATAGGGGAAGCGCGACAGGAGCTCGGTGCCGGTCTCGGTGATCAGGATTTCATCCTCCAGCTTGACGCCCTCGCGGCCGCCCTTCTCGCCAATATAGCTTTCCACGCTCACCACCATGCCTGGCACGATATGGCCGTCGCGGCCATAGGTCTCGTAGTCCATGGCGTGCGCGATGAAGGGCGTCTCGCCATGCATGCCGACGCCGTGCATGACCGAGGTGTAGCGCTGGTCGACGAAGCGGTCGGGGATCTTCCACGCCTTTTCGGCGATCTCGCGGAAAGCCATGCCCGGCTTCACGATCGAGATATTGTGCTGAACCTGGTCGTGCGCCATGCGGTAGAGCGATTTCTGATAGGGGGTCGGCTTGCCGGGCCCGCAGCGGAAGGTGCGCGAGAAATCCGAATAATAGCCATAGCAGCCGATCGTGTCGGTATCGAGCGCCAACAATTCGCCCGGCCGGATTTTTCGCCCGCTCGCCTCGTTGAACCAGGGATTGGTGCGCTGGCCCGACGTCAAGAGCCGCGTCTCGATGAACTCGCCGCCCTGGCGGATGACCTCGCCATACATGATGGCGAACAGCTCGTTCTCGGAAACGCCGGGCTTGATCGCCTCGCGCACCGCATAGACGGCGGCTTCCGCGCCGGCCATCGACACCTGCAGGCATTTCACTTCCTCCGGCGTCTTGACCGCGCGCACCGCCAGGATCTCGCCCTGGCAATCCCGGACCTCGCAGCCGCGCTTCTCCAGCGCCAGCGCCTGCAAGTGGCTGCAGCGGTCGAGCCCGAGCTTCATCGAGCCGCTGCCATGCTGCTTCAGGAGGTCGGTGATCTCGTCGGCGAAGGGACCGGCGGTCTCGTCGTCGCGGCCCGAGACCGACGACCAGACGAGCTTGGAAGGACGCGCCTCGTCGATCGTGTCGAGCACTATCGAGACATGGTAGCTCTGCGGATATTCGAACAGCACGATCGGCCCTTCGGTCGGAATGAAGAAATAACGGGTCGAGTTGCGCAGAAAATAGCCGAACATGTTGCGCGAGCCGGTGGCGTAGCGCTGGTTGTACGGGTCGAACAGCACCACGCCGCCATAGCCGGCCTCGCGCATCCAGCCGCGCAGCTTGGCCAGCCGGCCTTTTCGAAGGGCGTCGGCATCGATGAAGGACGGCTCGGTGTCGGACAGCCACATGCCGCCCGCCGAATCGGCCGCCGCGGGGTGGCGCATGCGGTCCTTGAAGTCGACGTCTTCAGTGCTGTCGGGGTCGAATACGACGATGCTCATGGGGGCTGACCTTGGGTGGTTTGCAAGATCAGACCATGGCGCAGGAGGGGCAGGGGAATTGTGCGGAAAACCGCGTGGGTTGTGCGGGATGCCGCCGGGTAATGAGAGATGCAGGTGCCAGTCGCCCCCCGCTGTCCCGCCAACGTCTCTCAGTGCCAGCAGGACCTCTAATGCCGTCGCGCCAGCTTCGGCGGATGGCCGTGCTCCTCGCGAAAGGCACGCGCGAAGCTAGACATCGAGGCAAAGCCGCAGGCGAGCGCCACGTCGCGCACGGCGAGCGTCGAGTGCGCCAGGAGATCGGCGGCGCGTTTCAGCCTGAGCCGCCGATAGTAGCCATTGGGCGAGATGGCGAGTTCGGAGCGGAAGGAGCGTTCGAGCTTGTCGGACGACACGCCGAGCCGCGCAGTGAGCTCCGCCATGCCGAGCCGCTCCTCGACCGCGTCCTCCATGATGGCGATGGCCGACAGCACCAGCTCGTTCCGGACGCCGGTACGCAGGCGCAGCGGCATCAGCTTGCGGTCGACGCTGGAGCGCAGCTGGCTGTGCACGAACCATTCGGCGACGCCGGCCGCAAGCTCGGCGCCGTAGTCGCGGGTAATGATCTCCAGCATCATGTCGAGGCTGCCGACGCCGCCGGCCGAGGTGAAACGCTTGCGGTCGATGACATAGAGGTCGCGCCTCAGCTCGACATTGGGAAAGGCCTCGGTGAAGGCCGCCTGGCTGGTCCAGTGCAAGGTGCAGGCATGGCCGTCGAGCAGGCCGGCGCGGGCGAGGAAGAAGGCGGCGTCCGCCACCGCGCCGATATGGGCGCCACTGCGCAAGCTGCGGCGGATCCAGCTTGCCGCATCCTCGGCAACGAGATGATCGGCATCGCCGCCTGAGCAGACGACGATGCGGTCGACCTTCGGCGCATCCCCGGCATAGAAGCGCGGCTGGATGACGACGCCGTTCGAGGCCTCGACCACGCCCTGGGTAGCGCCGACGATGATCCAGCGATAGCATTCCCGCTTCGCCAGCACATTGGTCGCGCGCAGCGGCTCGATGACCGAGCTGAACGCCATCATCGGAAAGCCGGGGAAGACCAGCACCGCGAAAGTGAGGGGAGCGTCTGGAGATGTGTCGCGCGTGGCCATAGGCTCTACATCTCGGGCAGATGGGATTTGGGGTCAACGGGGTTGTGGCTGGCTTTCTGCGAAGTTGGCGCTGCCCCTCATCCGCCTGCCGGCACCTTCTCTCCGTATAGTGACGGGGAGAAGGGAGATACCGCAACCCCGGCTCCCTCTTGCCGCCGTTGATAATTGGCGCAAATCGAGACACAGCGCCCCTCTCCCCGTCACTATACGGGAGGATGCCGGCAGGCAGGTAAGGGGCAGCGCTGGCTTGGAGACTGGCTCGTCTCAGCGGGAGCGCCGCCGCTCAGCCCCCCAGCGCCTGCTCCAGGTCCGCGATCAGATCGTCGCCATCCTCGATGCCCGCCGACAGCCGCACCAGCGAATCCGATATGCCGATCTCTTCGCGCTTCTCCGCCGGGATCGATCCATGCGTCATCAGCGCCGGATGCTCGATCAGGCTCTCCACGCCACCGAGGCTTTCGGCCAGCGTGAACAATTGCGTGCGTTCGAGGAAGCGTTTCGTGCCGGCGAGGTCGCGGTCGAGCACGGCTGATATCATGCCGCCGAACGCATGCATCTGCTGGACGGCGACGGCATGCTGCGGATGGCTGGCCAGACCGGGATAGATGACCCGGCGCACATCCTTGCGGGCTTCCAGCCACTGCGCGATCTTGAGGCCGTTCGACGAGTGCCGCTCCATCCTCAGCGCCAATGTCTTGAGGCCGCGCAGGGCGAGAAAACTGTCGAACGGGCCCGAAATGGCGCCGATGGCGTTCTGCAGGAATTTCAGGCGATCGGCCAAATCCTTGTTATCGCCGACAACAGCCACGCCGCCGACCATGTCGGAATGGCCGTTGAGGTACTTCGTCGTCGAATGCACCACGATGTCGATGCCGAGCTCCAGCGGCCGCTGCAAATAGGGGCTGCAGAATGTGTTGTCGGCGACCGAGAGGATGCCCTTGCGCCTTGCAAGGGCTGCGACGCCTTCGAGATCGACGATGCGCAGCAGCGGGTTGGTCGGCGTCTCGACCCAGAGCATTTTCGTCTCCGGGCGGATTGCCGCCTCTATAACCGCAAGGTCGGTGCAGTCGACGAAGCTCACCTTGAGATCGGCGGAGCGCTTGCGCACACGCTCCATCAGGCGGAAGGAGCCGCCATAGATGTCGTCGGTGGCGACGATGTGGGCGCCGGAATCGAGCAGTTCAAGCACGGTGGCGATCGCCGCCAGCCCGGAGGCGAAGGCGAAGGCAGCCGAGCCGCTTTCAAGATCGGCCACCGCGCGCTCGAAGGCAAAGCGCGTGGGATTCTGGCTCCGGGCATATTCAAAGCCCTTGTGCACGCCGGGCGACTGCTGGCCATAGGTCGAGGTGGCGTAAATCGGCACCATCACCGCTCCGGTCAGGGGATCGTGGCTCTGGCCGCCATGGATGGTGCGGGTGGAGAAGGCCAGGCGGTTCTTTCCGGATGCGGTCATCGTGCACGGCGCCTCAAATGGTTGATCAGGTCGATGCGGGTTATCAGGCCGACGAACTCGTCGCCGTCGAAGATGATGGCGACCTCGTTGCGGTCGAATACCGGCAGCAGCGCGTCCAGCGTCTGGCTGGCCTGCAAAGTATGCAGATTGGAGGTCATCGCCGTGCGTACCGGCGCGTTGAAGCGCTCCCAGCGGCCCTCATAGGGGCCGTCGACCTTGGCCAGAATGTCGCTTTCGTCGACGATGCCGACCAGCTTGCCGTCGTCGAGCACCGGCAGCTGCGAGACATCGGAGCGGCGCATGCGGCCATAGGCGTTGAGCAGGCTCTCGTCCGGACCGACATAGACGGTGTCGCCGGTGCGGTGCGTGCGCATCACCAGGTCGCGCAGGTCGCCATGCTGCTCGTGCTCGGCCAGCCCCTGCTCGGCCAGCCAGAAATCGTCGAAGACTTTCGACAGATATTTGTTGCCGCTGTCGCAGACGAAGGTGACGACGCGCTTGGGCGACGTCTGCTCGCGGCAATAGCGCAAGGCGGCCGACAGCAGCGTGCCCGAAGACGAGCCGGCCAGGATGCCTTCCCGGGACAGGAGATCGCGCACCGCCAGCATGCTCTGCTTGTCCGATATGGAATAGGCCTTCTTGACCAGCGACAGCTCGGCATTGGGCGGCACGAAGTCCTCGCCGATGCCTTCCACAGTCCAGCTGCCGGCCTCCACCATCTTGCCGGTCTTGATCAGCGGCGCCAGCACCGAGCCGACCGGATCGGCCAGCACCATTTCCGTCTTCGGCGATGCCTTGGCGAAGAACCGGCCAAGGCCGGTCAGCGTGCCGCCGGAGCCGACGCCGACCACCACCGCGTCGACATCGCCGTCGAGCTGCGAAAAGATTTCCGGACCGGTGGTGGTTTCGTGCGCCTCAGGGTTGGCCGGATTGGCGAACTGGTTGGCGTAGAAAGCGCCGGGCAGCTCGGCCGCGATTTTTTCGGCCATGTCCTGATAATATTCGGGGTGGCCCTTGCCGACATCGGAGCGCGTCATGCGCACTTCCGCGCCCAGTGCGCGCAGGTGCTGGATCTTCTCGCGCGACATCTTGTCGGGCACGACCAGGATGATGCGGTAGCCCTTGGGGATGCCGACCTGGGCCAGCCCCAGGCCCGTATTGCCGGCCGTCGCCTCGACAATCGTGCCGCCTGGCTTCAGCCTGCCCTCCTTCTCGGCCGCCGCGATCATCGACAGCGCGATACGGTCCTTGATCGAGCCGCCGGGATTCTGGCTTTCGAGCTTGATGAACAGCCGGCACTTGCCGGTGTCGAATTGGGTCAGCTCGACCACGGGGGTCTGGCCGATCAGGTCGAGCACCGATCCGTAAGGCGGCCGCAGGCGCGACGTTGCGTTTTCCGAAGCGGCGTTTTCCAAAGGGGCGCTATCCGAGGGCGCGATCTTGTGCCTGCTCATATCGATGCTCCATGATCAAGCGGCCGCTTCGGGCAGGGCGGCAGCGTATCCTCTTTTCCAGCCCTTTGCAGTGGGAAAGAAGATAGATCGTGCCAATCGACCGGCTAGATGGAGAATGAAATTCCGGGGCGGGCTCCGTCGTGCAAATCGCTCGCAGGCTTGTGGGGCACGCCCCCTCTGGCCTGCCGTAGAACGCCGACGCCAACACGCTACCCCAGCAGCTGCTTGCTCAGCCTCGCACACTGGACGCGAATATCCGGAATGGCGTCGATCTCGAAGAAGGTGCCTCTGGTCAGCGGGCCGACGGCGAGGATTTTCCTGGACACCGTGCCGTCGCCGGCGATGATCTCGCAATTGGCCGTCACGTCGAGGCCGATGCGCAGCGGATCCGGCCGCGCCAGCCCGCGGTCGACCAGCGAGCGCACCACGCTGTTCGACGAGGCCGAGATGTCCCTGACGATACCGGAGCAATCATAGATGCGGGCGACCTCGAACCTCTCCAGCCGCTTGGTGTGGCGCGACTGGACCTGGACCGTGAACTCGCCGCCCGCCGCGATGTCGACGACACGGCCAGCGACGAGGCGGATGCGGCCGGACTGCACGGCTTGCGTGACGCGGGCATGGACCTCGGGCGCCATGCGGTGGCGGTGGATGTCCCACCACGCCTTGGTGTGCTCGACGAAACGACGCTTGGCGGAGGCCGGCCAGTTCTGCCAGATCTTCTGGTTGAACGGACGCAGGCCGTCGACGACGTCGCGCCAGTCGATGCCGGCCTTCTGGTTTTCCCGGATCAGGTCGCGGAACCAGCCGACGAAATAGGAAAGCTGGGTGCCGAGCGGGATATCGGCGACGTCGAGCTTGATCGGATTGCCCTTGCGGTGCGGCGAGGGCAGCAGGCCGCGCCGCGACACCGCGACGATCTCCGCGCGGTGGCCGCGCTGTTCGAGCGCCAGGAATGCGTCGACCATGCTGAGGCCCGTTCCCAGCACCATGACGCTCCGGTCGGGATCGAGCGCGGTGTCGGCCTCCGATCCCATCCGAACCGCATGGCCTTGCCCCATGGCCGGCACCTCGTCATGGCCGGTGGCGAGCACCGCCAGATGGGCGACGACGCTGGTGCCGTTGGCGAGCGCCACTTCGACCCCCGAGGCCGTGGGCGAGATCGACAGGCTCTCCTCATGGATCAGCCGAAGCCGTCCGGTCTCCCTCTCGCGCGCCTCGAGATCGTCCAGCAATTCGCCGAGATAGCGGGCATAGATGCTGCGCGGCGCGTAGACCGGCGCCTGCTCGGGCGTTGCCAGGCCGCGTTCCACCAGCCAGCGCCAGAAATTGCCGGGATCGTCGGCATAGGCGCTCATGCCGGCGGCGCTGACGTTCAGCACATGCGCGGAGAGCAATGTGGAGTAGGCGATGCCCTGGCCGAAATGCGGGCGCTTCTCGACCAGCGTGACGCGAAGGTCGGGATTGGGCTGTCTCAGCAGATGCGCGGCGAGCACGACCCCGCTGGCGCCGCCGCCGACGATGATGATCGAGTTGCCGCGGCCGCTCATGCCAGCCCCGTGCGACGCGCCGGCGTCAGGCCTTCACCGCAACCGGCAGATCGTCGCTCGCGACCGAGAGGTCGTCGAGGCCCCTTGCGACCCCAAGGTCGTCGAGGCCGATGTCGCGCATCTCGGCGAGGCTGCGCTGGTCGAGCACCTCGGCGATCGCTTGCCGGACTTCCAGCATCAGATGTCGAACCTGGCATGTCGCCTCGTTACAGTCTTCACAGCGCTGGTATTGGGTACGGCTGGCGCAAGGGATCGGCGCCAGCGGGCCGTCGAGCACACGCACGACATGGCCGACCCTGATTTCCTCCGGTGGCCGCGCCAGGCGATAGCCGCCATCCTTGCCTTTGCGGCTCTGCACGAAACCGGCATTGCGCAATTCGCCCAGGATGGCGTCGAGAAACTTCTTCGGGATGCTGTTGCCGGTCGCGATGTCGTTGACGAAGGCAAGCTGCCCGGCCGGCATCCGCGCCAGATGGACGAGCGCCTTGAGGCCGTACTTGCCTTTCTTGGTGAGCATGATCCGAACGTTTCTCTGTCATGCGATGGCTCGAGGCCATCCTTTGCGAAACGCCTGGCGTGCCTCCCGCCGCGCTCAAGCATCCATGACACATAAATTCTACCAACATGATATACAAGCCAATCGCGATTGATCTTGCTTGATTTTCAAGCCATTGCGGCCATTTTGGACCTGACTTGTGACTCCGGGGACACAAACCGTGGCGCGACGGCCCGAGACCGGTGCCACCGGCGATCGCCGCGATATGGGTGGGTATGACCTCTCATCGCCGCCTCCAGGTTCTATGTCGATAAGTTTACTATACTTAAACGCGAACAGGCGGAACATGTTTTTAAATTCCCATCCGTCTGAAGCATGGATTTGCCTTTCAAGCGGCTGCAGCGTGAATTCTCGTTCTCGATCGGTGGCCGGTAGCGGGGCCGAGCTTCCCGAACGTGATGACGTCGCCACTCTTGAAGCGCCATAGCCGCCAAATCCGCTTGGGGACCTCGGCACCGGCAGCTTTTTCCAACAAATCCAGCCCCGCTAGAAGAATTTAACTCTACAAGAACCATAGAATTAGCGAACTATCATTAAGCAATCCGGTTTTCCCCTGTTTCATGGAGCCCTTGATGTCCACCACCATTTCGCGACGCATCCTTCTCCTGTCTACGGCCGCACTTGCCGGCGCCGCCTTCCTCGGCCCGGCTTTTGCCGACGACCTCAAGATCACCATCGGCTACCAGACGGTGGTCGAACCCTCCAAGGTGCCGCAGGCCGATGGTGCCTATGAAAAGGCCACCAAGGCCGCCATCGACTGGCGCAAATTCGATTCCGGCGCCGATGTCATCGCCGCGGTCGCATCCGGCTCGGTCGACATCGGCTATGTCGGTTCGAGCCCGCTGGCGGCGGCGGCGAGCCGCGAATTGCCGGTCCAGACCATCTTCGTCGTCGGCCTGATCGGGCCATCCGAGGCCTTGGTCGCACGCAACGGCGCCGGCATAGAGAAGGTCGCCGACCTCGCCGGCAAGAAGGTGGCCGTGCCCTTCGTCTCGACGACGCATTACAGCCTGCTTGCCGCGCTGAAACATGAGAATGTCGACCCGAAATCGGTCGAGATCCTCAATCTCAGGCCGCCGGAAATCGCCGCTGCCTTTTCGCGCGGCGATATCGATGCGGCCTATGTCTGGGATCCGGCGCTCGGCCAGGTCAAGACATCAGGCAAGGTGGTGCTGGATTCCTCCCAGGTCGCCGCCTGGGGCGCGCCGACCTTCGACGCCTGGATCGTGCGCACCGACTTTGCCGAAAAGAACCCGGAAGCGGTGCGCGACTTCGTCAAGGTGACGGGTGCGGCCTATGCCGAGTACCTGGCTAAGCCCGACGCCTGGTCGGCAGCGTCGCCGCAGGCGGCCGAGATCGCCAAGCTGACCGGCGCCAAGGTCGAGGAAGTGCCTGAACTGCTCAAGGGCTACGTCTTCCCGACACTCGAAGAACAGGCCTCCGACAAGTTCCTCGGCGGCGGCACGGTCAAGGCGATCGCGGCCGCGTCCGCCTTCCTCAAGGAGCAGGGCAAGGTAGACGCCGTGCTGCCGGACTATTCGAAATATGTGACATCGAAATACGTCACCGAGGCGCTGGCCTCGAACTGACCCGAGCGTTGGAGCGCCCCATGCCACGACGGGCAGGTGGCGCCCCGATGAGACGCGCGCGGCTTTCCTGACGCCGCGTGTCGTCTGTCCCGGAGCCGCTGACGAGGCGCGGCTTCGGGCAGGCGGACTTCAACGAACTCCTGCGAGGGCTCATGTCGCATCTCGTGCTCGACAGAATCTCGATCCACTATGACGGCCAGCCCGCACCCGCCGTCGAGCGGGTATCGATCGACGTCGCCAGCGATGACTTCGTCGTCCTTGTCGGCCGTTCCGGCTGCGGCAAGACCTCGCTGCTCAATGTAGCCGCCGGCTTTGTCGCGCCGGCACGCGGCACGGCCGCGATCGACGGCCGGCCGATCGCAGCACCCGGTTCGGACCGTGCGGTGGTGTTCCAGAACGACGCGCTGTTTCCTTGGCTGACGGCGCGCGAGAACGTCGCCTTCGCGCTCAGGCTGCGCGGTGTCGGGCCATCCGAGCGGGCGCGCCGCGCCGACGAATTGCTCGGCCTGGTCAAGCTCACCGATGCCGGCGACAAGCGCATCTGGGAGCTGTCCGGCGGCATGCGCCAGCGCGTCGGCCTTGCCCGGGCACTGGCTGCCGAGCCGCAATTCCTGCTGCTCGACGAGCCGCTCGGCGCGCTCGATGCGTTGACGCGCGAGCGTATGCAGACGACGCTGCTCGACCTGTGGACGGCAAGCAAGGTCGGCGTGCTTATGGTCACGCACGGCATCGACGAGGCGCTGGTGCTCGCCACCCGCATCGTGGTGCTGGCGCCCGGGCCGGGCCGGGTGGTGCGGACCTTGGAGCCGGGTTTCTCCAGGCGCTACGCAGCGGGCGAGGCCATCCGCGCCATCAAGGCCGATCCTGGCTTCGCCGCGGCGCGCGGCGAACTGACCGACGCCATCTTCGAGGGAGAGGCGGCATGACCATTTCCTCCTACACCGAACGCTCCGGCTCCAGGACCGAAGAGGCCGACGGCCTGTCGGTGCCATGGTCGCGCCCGGTCCCGAAGCGCAAGGGCGTTTCGGCGCGCATGGTCAGCGCGGCCACCATTCTTCTGGTGCTGGCGCTGTGGACGCTGTCGGCCCGCCTGCAACTGGTGTCGCCGGTATTCCTGCCCTCGCCTGTCGCGGTGTGGAACAAATTCATCATCGTCGCCCGCGATGGCTTTGTCGACGCAACGCTCTTCCAGCATATCGCCGCCAGCCTGGGGCGGGTGTTCGCCGCGCTCATCGCGGCGCTCCTCGTCGGCGTGCCGGTTGGCCTCGCCATCGGCATCAGCACCGTCGGCCGCGGCATTTTCGATCCGCTGCTGGAATTCCTGCGGCCGATCCCGCCGCTCGCCTATCTGCCGCTGGTCATCATCTGGTTCGGCATCGGCGAGCCCTCCAAGGTCCTGGTGATAGCCATCGCCATGCTGGCGCCGGTGGCCTTGTCGACCGCGTCCGGCGTCCGCGGCGTCTCGCAGGAGCGCATCAACGCCGCGCGTTCGCTTGGCGCGACGAGGCGCCAGGTGGTCCGCCACGTGATCCTGCCCAGCGCGCTGCCGTCGATCCTGACCGGACTGCGCATCGCGCTCGGCGCCGGGTGGTCCACGCTGGTCGCCGCCGAACTGGTGGCGGCGACGCGCGGGCTTGGCTTCATGATCCAGTCGGCGGCGCAGTTCCTGGTCACCGACGTGGTGGTCATGGGCATTTTGGTGATCGCGGCCATCGCCTTCGTGCTCGAATTCGCCATCCGCAGGATCGAGTGCGCGCTCGTGCCGTGGGCGGGACGCGAATGATCGGGAAACGGAGATGACGATGACCCATTCCACCGCCATGCTGTTCGCCCATTTCGGCACCTGGCTGCTGGGCCTGACATCCGATGGCAAGGCGATAGAGGAGGACAAGGCGACAAGGGAGGACGGTCCGCGCTCGCCGGCGCCCGTCCGGCTCCCGGCCGGGCGTGACCGCCTGCCGCCGCGAGACGAAAGCTTCTACTGGACCTGGCAGTACTGGTCGCAGTGAGAGCGGCTCAACCGCGCGAACGGTTCGCCCACACGAGCCCGGCGAGACCGACCAGCATGACGATGATGCCGATGGTGAGCCATTGCGACTGGCCGGTCATGAAGCTGCCGCCGATCGCGCCGATGCCTTGCAGCGACCACAGCGCGCCGACGGCCAGCACAATCAACGCCAGCAGATTTTTGATCAGTCTCATTGCCGGATTCTCCCTTCCGAAGTTGATCGGTCGCGTCGTCGCCGTCGCGATGAAAGAGGCAAAGGAATCGGTTCGGCAGCAGCATCTTCTACTTGGATGTTGCCGCTCGATCTTGTCAAACAAGACATGGATATCCGCTGGAACATCATCGTGAGTTGATTGCCGACCGTCGGGAAATCACTGACAGACTGTTACCGGGCGACTCCAAACGTGTGCCAATGCCATGGAACTGCCAGATGATTGCCGCATTTCGTGCCTTATTGTCTCCGTAACGGCTGGGGCCTGTCAAAAACGGAGCCTTCCCCCAAATATGAATAACAACAACCGGACCGCGCTTGCCGCGGTGACGATCGCTGCTGGCCTGATGGTCGGCGCCTCCGCCACTCCAGCCGCCTCCGCCGCCGGCCAATGCGGCCGCGCTTCCTGGTACGCCCTGCATTCCAGGACCGCGTCGGGCGAACGGATGAACCCTTCGGCCTTGACCGCCGCACACCGCACGCTGCCTTTCGGCACCAAGCTGCGGGTCACCAACCAGAACAATGGCCGCAGCGTCGTGGTGCGCATCAACGATCGCGGACCGTTCATCCGGGGACGCGTGCTCGACCTGTCGAAGGGTGCCGCCGGCCAGCTCGGCTTCATCGGTTCGGGCCACACCGCGGTCTGCATGGCGCGCGTCTGACCACCACTGCCCGGCCCGAGGGCCGGGCCGCCTGGCGGGCCTTCGCACCTGCACAATGAGCCGGCTTGTACCGTCCAAGGCTGATTTCCAACGCTTTGGACCAAGAATGCGTATAGATCACGCCACGTGACGTATTGCATCGCAGCAATTAGTTGTTAACTTCCCCGCGAGACAGTTAGGGCCAGGCACTGCTCGCCGCCCCTTCGGTCGCAGGCCGCAGCGGGGTAAACGGATGTTCTACCAGCTCTATGAAATGAACCACGCCGCCCTGCAGCCGGCCCGTCTCTATGCCGATGCGGTGCGGCTGTTCTATTCCAACCCGCTCAATCCGTTCTCGCACACGTCCTGGGGCCGCTCGATCGCGGCGGGCGCCGAGTTGTTCGAGCGCACCACGCGCCGCTACGGCAAGCCGCAATTCGGCCTCGACAAGACGGTGGTCGACTGGAAGAGCGTGGCAGTGACCGAGAAGATCGTCTGGTCACGACCGTTCTGCAACCTGGTGCATTTCGAGCGCGCCGTGCCCGCCGGGCGGCGGCGCGATCCGAAGCTTCTGATCGTGGCGCCGATGTCGGGCCACTATGCGACGCTGCTGCGCGGCACGGTCGAAGCCATGCTGCCCCATGCCGACGTGCACATCACCGACTGGATCGACGCCCGCATGGTGCCGACGGCCGACGGCCAATTCGATCTCGACGACTATATCGACTATGTCGTCGACATGCTGCATGTGCTGGGCCCCGACACGCATGTGATGGCTGTTTGCCAGCCTTCCGTGCCGGTGCTGGCGGCCGTGGCGCTGATGGAAACGCGCGGCGACCCCTTCGTTCCTGCGACGATGACCCTGATGGGCGGGCCGATCGACACGCGCCGCAACCCGACCGCGGTCAACCTTCTGGCCGAGGAGAAGGGCATAGACTGGTTCCGCGACAATGTCGTGATGCGCGCGCCCTGGCCGGTGCCGGGCTTCGGCCGCGAGGTCTATCCAGGCTTCCTGCAGCTTTCGGGCTTCATGAGCATGAACCTCGACCGCCACATCATCGCCCACAAGGACTTCTTCATGCACCTTGTGAAGCATGACGGCGACAGCGCCGAGAAGCACCGCGACTTCTACGACGAGTATCTGGCGGTGATGGACCTGACGGCGGAGTTCTACCTGCAGACGGTCGACACGGTGTTTGTCCGGCACGCCTTGCCCAAGGGCGAGTTGACGCATCGCGGCACGCCGATCGATCCCTCGGCCATCCGCAATGTCGCGCTGTTCACGGTGGAGGGCGAGAACGACGACATTTCGGGCCTTGGCCAGACGCGGGCGGCGCATGATCTGTGCGTCAACATTCCCGCCGACAGGAAGGCGCATTACATGCAGCCCGCGGTCGGGCACTACGGCGTCTTCAACGGGTCGCGCTTCCGCGCCGAGATCGTGCCGCGCATCGTCGACTTCATCACCAGCTATGGCCGCCAGAACCGGGTCGCCGTGAAACCGAAGCTGGTCCGCACCGCCAAAAGATAGGCAGCCTGCATTGCCGGCCCGATAGCGCCGGACAGGCCGGGCAGGCCTGTCGCACGGGTGCCGCTGCCATGCGTCTCGCGGGTAACCATGTCGCAAATCACCCAATCGTGGTAATTGACACGGACTGTAGATCGCCCTTAACCTTTCATTAATAACAAGGGCGAGCGGGGACAATGAATTCCTCACCAATGGCGCGAGCGCTTCGTGCGTGCGCAGTAGCCGGACTGGCGACAATGATGGGAGGCTGGGTGGCACCGGCCCTGGCGGCCGGAGCGATGACGACCGGCGGCGTCGCGTCGCAACCGATCGGCCATTATGATTTCTGCAGGCTCAATGCCCGCGAATGCGCGATCCGTCCCGGCAATCTGGCGCCGGCCGCGATGACGGACAGGTTGTGGCGCAAGCTGGCCAAGGTCACCGCCAGGGTGAATGCCGCCGTCAAGCCGATGAGCGACATGGACATCTATGGCAAGGACGAGGTCTGGGCCTATCCCGCCAAGGGCGTCGGCGACTGCGAGGACTATGTGCTGGAAAAGCGGCGCCTGCTGTCCCGGATGGGCATATCGCTTGCCGATCTTCTCATCACCGTGGTGCGCAAACCCGACGGCGAAGGGCACTCGGTGCTGACGGTGCGCACCGACAGGGGCGACTATGTGCTCGACAATCTGACCGACAAGGTCAAGGCCTGGGACGACACCGGCTACCATTTCCTCAAGCGCCAGGCGATCGACAACACCGGCCGCTGGGTCTCGATCCGTGGCGGCCAGCAGGTGCTGGTCGGGTCCGTGGAGTAGGGACTGCGGCGGGCGGCGCGCCCAACCGCCGGATGTCGGCCCCGCCCCTCATTGCCCTGCCGGGCATTTCTCCCCGTATAGTGACGGGGAGAAAGACGCTGTCATCGACGATTTCCCCAATTGCCGACGTCGCAAGAAATACGCCAAGGGCGCGGCTGTCTCCCTTCTCCCCGTCCTATACGGGGAGAAGGTGCCGGCAGGCGGATGAGGGGCGGCGCCGACGTTGCAGTCACGCGCCTCGCGCAGTCCCCAAAAAAATTCCCACACCCTCCATGAACCATTTCGGCCCGGCCGGCGACACACAGCCGTGAACCGAAACCAACCATGGAGACTTCAAATGACTGCTTTCCTGCGTAACACCCTTCTCGCCGCCGTCGCGGTGTCGGGCATGGCCGGATCCGCTCTGGCCGATCAGACCATTCGAAGCTGCGCCAACACCAATCTCAACGACCTGTGGAGCGGCCGCTGTTGCGGCGCCGCCGGCGCATCGGACTGCCTTGGCGGCGGCAATGGTGGCCGCGGCCATGGTGATCACGGCCGCGGTGGCAATGGCGGCAGCACGGCCGGCAAGAACTGATCTCATCACGGCGGCCCGCCGGCTGCTGCTGGCGGGCCGCCGTTTCGCGATCGGGAGCTCAGCCGCCGCGAGAGCCGGGCAAACCCGGCCTACCGCCGTCGCCCCAGCGCCGCTCGGATAGAGAAGGTTATGCCGCGCAGTTCCTCCTCGTCGAGCTTTTCGATGTTCTCGGCCAGGAGGTTGGCAAGCTCGGTCGCGGCCGGGCTCAGGCCCGACGTGTCGAGCCTGACGCGCGGATGCGAGCCTTCGGCCAGTCGCGCCAGTTCCTCCGCGTCGTCCCAGATGATGTTGAAATAGCCGATGATCTTCTGGATCAGCGTCCAGGTCGGCGCGCCGCGCCTTCCATGCTCGAGCGCCGACAGATAGGCGGCGCTGACGCCGATGGCGGCGGCCATGTCCTTCTGGGTGACGCCGCGCTCGGCCCTCAGCGCCCGCAGCCTCTCGCCGAACGGGGTCACGAGCCCATCCTCACGACCGGACCCGCCGCAGCCTGACATAGAGCGCGCCCGAGCCGCCATGATTGCGCGCGGCGTGGTCGTGACTGGAGACCAGCGGCCGGAACGCGGGCGTCGACAGCCAAGCCGGCACCGCGCGGCGCAGCACGCCGTCGCCGCCCGACGACGAGCCCTTGCCGGTGATGACCAGGACGTAACGAATGCCGCCGGCATGGGCGCGGTGCAGGAAGGAGAACAGCAGCGAATAGGCTTCGTCCTGCGTCATGCCGTGCAGGTCGACCCGGCCTTCGATGGGCAGCCGGCCTTTCGACAATTTGTCCAGCGTCGGCTCGTCGAGTGCATGGGAGACATGCTGGGCCTTCGGCTTAGGCGCGCCGGCCGGACCGGCAACGGGCCGGGCTTGTTGCGTCGGCGCCGGCTTCGCCTCGATGCCGAAATCCGGGACAGGCACGGCGGCCTTGCCCTTCAGCGGCTTGGCCGTGCGCGCCACCAGGTTCCACAGCACCCGGTCGTCCTCGCTCAACCTGTCGCTGCGGCGGGTCATGGCTTCGACCCCGAGACGAGCGGGCGCGGCACCAGTGCGTAGAAATCGGCCGGATTGCGCACCACGCCGGCGATCTCGCCGGCGGCGTCGCCCGAGCCGGCGAAGAGATCTCCGCGCGCCGGCCCGGTGATGGCGGAGCCGGTGTCCTGCGCGATCATCAGGCGCCGGAACGGTTTTGCCTCGAAGGCCGTCAGCGATGGCGCGTCGATGTAGAAGGGCGTGCCGAATGTGTGCAGCAGCCGGTCGACGGCGATCGAGCGGCCCGGGGTCAACGGCACCTTGGCGGCGGCGATCGGCCCGAGCGTTGCGTCCTCGACCGCGGCCTCGCGGAAGAAGATATAGGAACGGTTCCGCCACAGGATCTCGTCGACGCGGCCGGGATGCGCCCTGAACCAGGCGCGGATCGACTGCATCGTCACGTTTTCCAGCGGGATCTCGCCGAGCTCGCTCAACACCTTGCCGGGCCCGGTGAAGCGCTGGCCGGACTTGGCCGCATAGGTGACGCGGCACAGCCGGCCGTCGGTCATGAGAAGCCGCGCCGCGCCCTGCACATGGATGAAGAATGCATCGACCCTGTCGGCCAGCCAGGCGATCTCCAGTCCCTTGCCGGCGAGCGCGCCGCGCTCGATCGCGCCGCGGTCGAAATATTCGGCCGGCCCGTCCGGCGTCCGGCGCGCGAAAGCGAGATAGGGGTCCATTCCGTCGGGCCGGTTGGCGTCGTCGACATCGACGAGATCGGCGGGACGCGACAGAAGCGGCACGGCAAAACGCTCCGTGCGCACCGGCGAGGCCTCGACCTCCGGTTCGTAGAAGCCGGTGACGAGGCCGGCGCCGGTCTCCGGGCGCACCAGCATGGGGACGAAATGACGCTCGAAGAAGGCGCGGGCCTCCGACCGGCTGGCAGGAGGGGCCGCGCGCGCCTCGGCATAGGCACCGGCAAAGGCGTCGAAGTCGACGCCGAGCGCGCCGCTGCGATAGGGCTTGGCCAGGACATGGAAGGCAGAGCGGCGAAAGGCCTCCAAGGCCGCCAGATGGTCGTCGTCATCCCAGCCGGGCAGAGCGCCGAAGGATCTTTCGCTGAATGCCTGATGGAAGGACACGACAGGCCCGCCGCGGTCAGGGATTCAATCTTCTTCTTCGGTGGCGACGAGCTTCCAGTTCGGGTCGCGCGAGCGCGTGTCGCGGGCGAAGGTCCAGACGTCCTTGACCTCGGCGACGGTTTCGGGGTCGCCGTCGATGACCGCACCGGCCTTGTCGCGCGTCGCCGAAATCAGCTCGCTGATGATGCGCAGCGTGACATGCGCCTCGCCGCCCTTCATCTCGGCCGAGACGATGTCGGCCTTGTCGATGCCGACGAAGGAAGACTGGATCTTTTCCGACCGCGCCTCGCGCTCGCCGATCGCGGCGACGAAACCGTCATAGACATCGCGCGACAGAAGGTTCTTCAGCGTTTTGCGATCGCCGTCGGCATAGGCCATGACTATCATCTCGTAAGCCATCTTGGCGCCGTCGACGAAACCCTTCGGGTCGAAGGACGGATCGTTGTCCTTGATGGTGCGCAGGCCCTTGTTGAGGTCGGTTCCGGGCTTGGCAAAGGCGTCGATGGCCGCATAGACCTCGCCGGCCGGCTCGCCGGGCTGGCGCTTGCGCGGCAGCGACACGACATTCTCTGATTTCTGCGCATCCTTGTCGCCGGTGCGGGCGGCGGTATAGGGATCGAAAGGCGGCCGTTCGCTGCCGGTACGACGGCCCAGCACATTGCGCAGCTGGAAAAAGATCACAACTGCCGCAATCAGAAAGAAAATCGTGCCGAAGTCGAAGAAACCCATATCTTCCGCCAATCAATCCTGCCCTCGGCCGGACCGCCCGGCCAACAGGGCAGCGGTCGCATAGCGTTCAACATGCAAACCATATAGAACGCAAGGCGCAATCATTCAAATCAAAGGCAGCCATACCTATCTAACAGCCTCGGCGCCAGCGGCCGGCGGCCGCTGGCAGGCAAAGCAGACCAACGCCAGAACGATCGGAAGGATCGGCAAGACTTGCGCATTTCGTTATTTCCCGTTTTTCTTCTGGCGCTTCCGCTGCTGGAGATCGCCGGCTTCGTCATCGTCGGGCGCCAGATCGGCGCGCTGGCGACGGTCGGCCTGGTGCTCGCGTCGAGCATCGCCGGGGCGCTGCTGCTCAGGCATCAGGGTTTTGGCGTCATGAGCCGCATCAGCACCGAGATGGGCGCCGGCCGCGATCCGAGCCGTCAGCTCGCGCACGGCGCCATGATCGTGCTCGCCGCGATCCTGCTGATCATCCCGGGCTTCATATCGGACATTTTCGGCATTCTCTTGTTCCTGCCGCCGGTGCGCGATCTTGCCTGGCGCAGGCTCAAGGGCCGCATCGTGGTAGCGACGAATTTCTCGGCCGGCGGCTTCCGCGGCCGGCCGCGCGACAGGGTCATCGACCTCGACGACGGCGATTATTCGCGCGAAGACGATTTCAAGCGCGGGCCGGACCACAATTCGCCATGGCGCCGCCTGAAGGACGACTGAGGCTATATTGATGTTCAGGTGATGCCGGCCTGACCTGAATCTCGACACAGTCTGGATCCCCTCCGGTCGCAAGGCGGCAAACCTTGTCTTGTCATGCCGGCCATGGTAGCGAACGCCCGATTTCAATTCGGTCAGCAATGCTGCCCAGGCAAAAGGACACAAGGCTCATGGCCAGCAAAGATGACGCGCCGGTCGGCGCCAACGGAAACGGCAATACGGCGCAGCCCTCGCTCAACGTCCTTGCCCAGTATGTGAAGGACCTTTCCTTCGAAAGTCCCGGCGCGCCGAACTCGCTGCGCGGCCGCGACAAGGCGCCCGGCATCGCCATCAACGTCAACGTCAACGCCAATCCGCTCTCCGACAAGCAATTCGACGTCAACCTGACGCTGAACGCCAAGGCCTCCTTCGACCAGGAAGTGCTGTTCAACGTCGAGCTGGTCTATGGCGGCGTTTTCGCCATCAGTGGCTTCCCGCAGGAACACATGCTGCCGATCCTGTTCATCGAATGCCCGCGGCTGCTGTTCCCGTTCGCCCGGCAGATCATCGCCGAGGCAACGCGCAATGGCGGCTTCCCGCCGCTGATGCTCGACCCGATCGATTTCGCGCAGATGTTCCAGCAGAAGCTGGCCGAGGACCAGGCGGCGTCGAAGGTCCAGGTGAGCTGAGTCCGGCTCGTACGGATATTGCAGAAAGACCCGGCCTCGCGCCGGGTTTTTCGTTTTCGAGGCCGGTTTGGCCGCGAAGCCCCCCGACTTCGAGGAGAACGGCGCGCTTAGGCGCCCATCACCTTCAGCCACAGCGCCTTCTCACCCAGCGTGGCGACCATGCCGGCATGCGCCGCGCGCTCGGGTTCGCTCAGGCGCGGGGGGAGGGCGATCGGCCGCGCACCGACCGAGATATCGATGTCTGCCACTTCGCCCGCGCCGTTCATCTGCACTGAAACTGTGTCCAGGATCAGAGCCGTCTGTTTGCCGCCGATCAGCTCGATATAGACTTCGGCCAACAGCTCCGAATCCAGCAAGGCGCCGTGCTTGGTGCGCCGCGCATTGTCGATGCCATAGCGCCGGCAGAGCGCATCGAGCGAATTGGGACCCATCGGATGCCTGCGCCGCGCCAGCGCCAGCGTGTCGACGACGCGCCCGATATCGACGGCCGGATGGCCGAGCCGGCCGAACTCGACATTGAGGAATCCGATGTCGAAGGTGGCATTGTGTGCGACCAGCTTGGCGCCGTCGGTGAAGGCGATCCACTCCTCGACGATCTCGGCGAAGGACGGCCTGCCCTGCAGGTCCGCCATGCTGATGCCGTGCACGGCCTGCGCCTCGGCGTGGATCGAGCGGCCCTGCGGGTTGATGTAGTGGTGGAAAGTCTTGCCGGTCGGAAAGCGGTTGACCAGCTCGACACCGCCAAGCTCGATGATGCGGTCGTCGCGCATGTCGAGGCCGGTGGTTTCCGTATCGAAAATGATCTCACGCATCGAATCAGTCGCTCCTCGCAAGCAGAATCGTGAGAGCGGAACAAAATGGCAATGGGCAATGGCCTTTTTCCTTCTCCCCTTGTGGGAGAAGGAAAAGAGGCAGCGATCTAACCTCTCAAATCCGCGATGATAGCTTTGACCTCAGCCCGCGCGGCATCCAGGCCCCGGCTGGTATCGATGACGAAGTCGGCCTGGCGGCGCTTTTGCGCATCCGGCACCTGGCTGGCCAGGATGGAGGCGAGTTTCTCTTCGTTCATGCCGGGCCGCGCCAGCACGCGCTGGCGCTGGACTTCGGCCGGCGCGGTGACGACGACGACCTTGTCGACGCGGTCGCGGCCGCCGGTTTCGAACAGGAGCGGAATGTCGAGGACGGCAAGCGGCGCGCCGGCGGCGCGGTTGCGCGCCAGGAACGCGTCGGCGTCGGCGCGCACCAGCGGATGGATGATCGCTTCCAGCCTTTTCAGCGCGGCCGCATCGCCAAGCACCCGAGCGCCGAGCTTTGCCCGGTCGACGCCTCCGGCGCCGGTGGTTCCTGGAAAGGCGGCCTCGACCAGGGGGGCTGCCTTGCCGGCATAGAGGCGATGCACCGTCTCGTCGGAATCGTGGACCGGGACGCCGGCCTCGGCAAACATTTTCGCGGTGGTCGACTTGCCCATGCCGATCGAACCGGTGAGGCCGAGCACGATCATGGTTTTGGCGCCAGATCGGCTTCGACGAGCGCGCGCAATTCGGGTGTGACACGGGGCCGGACGCCGAACCAGCGTTCGAAACCCGGCGCCGCCTGGTTGAGCAGCATGCCGAGACCGTCCACCGTCTTCAGCTTGCGCGCGCTTGCCGCGGCAAGCAGCGGCGTCTCGAGCGGCACATAGACGATGTCGGTGACGATCGCGTGGTCCGGCAAAAGGGCCGGGTCGGCGGCGAGACCCTCATTGCCTTGCATGCCGAGCGCCGTGGTGTTGATGAGCAGGCCGGCATCGGCAAGCAGTTCACCGGTCACCGCCATGCCGTGCGCCGAGACACCGACGCCGAACCGGTCGCGCAACTCCGCCGCCCGGGCAAGCGTGCGATTGACGATGCGGATATCGTGGATGCCCCGCTGCTTCAGCGCGTGGATGACGGCGCGCGAGGCGCCGCCGGCGCCGAGCACCACCGCCGGGCCATTGGATGCCCAGCCCGGCGCGTGATCGTCGAGATTGGCGGCGAAGCCATGGCTGTCGGTGTTGCCGCCCCACAATTGGCCGTCCTCCAGCCACAGCGTGTTGACCGCGCCGATCTGCTGGGCCGCCTCGTCAAGGTGCTCGACCAGGGCGAAGGCGGCCTCCTTGTGCGGGATGGTGACATTGCCCCCGAAATAGCCGTTCGCCTGCAATGTGCTCAGGAATTCGGCGAAATCCTGCGGCGCGACATCGATCGCCTGGTAGCTGCCGTCGATGCCGTATCTGGCCAGCCAGTGGCCGTGGATCTTCGGCGAGCGCGAATGCTTGATCGGGTGACCGGTGACGAAGGCCTTTTTGGTCGCCTCAGCCATCGATCGCTCCCAGCGTGCGCAGTTCGGCCAGCAGCGGCAGCAGCGGCAGGCCGACAATGGTAAAGTGGTCGCCCTCGATCTTCTCGAAGAGCTGGATGCCTTCGCCTTCGACCTGGTAGGCGCCGACGCTCGACAGCGCCCTTGAGCCGACGCGCGCCAGATGGCGGCCGATGAAGGCCGGGTCAAGCTTGCGCATGGTGAGGCTGGCGATGCCGACATGGCGCCACAGCACCTGGCCGTCGCGGACCAGGACCGCGGCGCTGTTGAGCTGATGGGTCCTTCCCGACAGCGCCAGCAGATGGCGGCGCGCCCCTTCCATGTCGGCCGGCTTGTGGAACACCTCGTCGCCGAGCGACAGCGTCTGGTCGCAGCCGAGCACCAGCGCGCCGGGCCTGCGCCCGCTCACTTCGGTGGCCTTGGCTTCGGCCAGCACCAGCGCGACATCCTCGGGCGAGGCGCCGCTGCCTTGCAGGGGCGCCTCGAGCGCGCGCTCGTCGACATCAGGCGCAACCGCCTCGACGTCGATGCCGGCACCGAGGAGCATCGCCTTGCGGAACGGACTGCCGGAGGCGAGGATGATTTTTTCGGTCATGCTGGTTCACCCAGGGTTGGCGTTCCATCGCGCACCCCTCACTTCTCTCATCTGCACCTACCGCGTCTTCCCCCGCAGGGCAACGATTGCCGCCGCCGTCTCCTCGATCGAGCGGCGGCTGACGTCGATCATCGGCCAGCCATGGCGGGTACAGATCTGGCGGGCATAGGCGAGCTCCTCACTGATGGCGGCGCGGTCGACATAGTCGCCTGGCACATAGGCGCTGCTGTTGCCGAGGATGCGGTTCTGGCGGACATGCGAGATGCGTTCGGCGGTGGCGACAAGGCCGACGATCAGCGGCGTCCTGGCGTTGACCAGGCTTTCGGGCACCGGCACGCCGAGCACGATCGGAATGTTGGCGGTCTTGATGCCCCTGTTGGCGAGATAGATGCTGGTCGGCGTCTTGGACGTGCGCGAAATGCCGACCAGCACGATGTCGGCATCGTCCATATTGGCCGGCAACTGGCCGTCATCATGTTCCATGGTGAAGTTGAGTGCGTCGATGCGGCGGAAATATTCGGCATCGAGGACGTGCTGGGCGCCGACGCGGCGGCCGGCCGGCGTGCCCAGATAGGACTGGAAGACGGTGAGCACCGGCTCCAGCACGGAGACGCAGGGCAGGCCCATGGCGGCGCAACGCTCGTCGATGCCGCGCGCCAGCTTCTGGTCGACGACGGTATAGAGGATGATGCCCGGCTCCTCCTCGATGTCCTCGAACACCTTGGCCACCTGTTTTTCGGTTCGGATGAGCGGGTAGATGTGCTCGATGGCGCGCGCATCCTTGTATTGCGCCGAAGCCGCACGGCCGGCCGCGAGCAGCGTTTCGCCGGTGGCGTCGGAGATCAGGTGCAGGTGGAAGAAGCTCTGGGGTTTGTTCACAGGGTTTTACCTAGGGCTGTGGGCGGATGTGGATAAAGCAGGGTTCGGAAAACCCGCCGGCCGGAGCGACTGTATCAGATGCCGGTTTGTCCACAATTCGATGCGCTGTAGGCTTCGTCGGGCGGCTGGGGACAAGTCCGTGGACGAAGATTTTTGCCTTTTGTCTATCCACAGGACGAGCCTGCAGGATCGCTGCTCTAGCGTGTTGAGTCCAATGGAAGATTCCGGATCGTCCCCAGAACCCTGCAAGCGGCGATTGGAAATGCGCGACAATATGCTTGCTGGTGTTTTGACGGCCAAAGCGGGACAGGTGACAACCACCACAACCAACAGACTCTTAGAATCAGAAGATTCTTTAAAATAAGATATTTGATTAAAGGGAAGCCGGGAGAGGCGAGCGCTCTATGCCTGCAAGACGGATCATGCTGGACGTGCTGAAGGGTGAGACAGTGTTTCCGCCGCCGCTCTGGATGATGCGCCAGGCCGGGCGCTATCTGCCGGAATACCGCGAGACGCGCCGACGCGCAGGTTCATTCCTCGACCTCTGCTATGATCCCGACCTTGCCTTCGAGGTGACCATGCAGCCGATCGAGCGCTTCGGCTTCGACGCCTCGATCCTGTTCTCCGACATCCTTGTCGTTCCGCATGCGCTTGGCCGCGACGTGCGCTTCGAAGAGGGGCGAGGGCCGCTGCTGACCCCGATCACGGCGGCTGAAATCGCGGCCCTGGACAGCACGGTGTTTCACGTGAATCTCGAACCGGTCTACGAGACGGTTCGCCGGTTGCGGACGAAACTGCCCGATGAAATCACGCTGATCGGCTTCTGCGGCGCGCCATGGACGGTGGCGACCTACATGATCGCCGGGCACGGCACGCCGGACCAGGCGCCGGCGCGGCTGTTCGCCTATCGCGAGCCGGCGGCGTTTCGTCAGCTGCTCAAGGTGCTGGCCGATCATTCGGCCGCCTATCTCATCAGGCAGATCGAGGCCGGCGCCGATGTGGTACAGATATTCGATTCCTGGTCCGGCGTGCTCGACGATGCTTGTTTCGAGCTGTTCTGCGTCGAGCCGGTGGCCGAGATCGTCAGGCAGGTTCGAGCGGTCCATCCCGATGTGCCGATCATCGGTTTTCCCAAGGGCGCCGGCGCGCGCTACCGGAGCTATCGCGAGAAGACCGGCGTTACGGGGCTGGGGATCGACTGGACGGTGCCGCTGGAAACAGCGAAGGCGTTGCAGCGGGAAGGGGCCGTCCAGGGCAATCTCGATCCGCTGCGGCTGGTCGCCGGCGGCAAGGCGCTGGCCGACGGCGTCAGCGCGATCCTGGAGAGCCTGGGAAGCGGACCGTTGATCTTCAATCTTGGCCACGGCATCCCCCCGGAAACGCCCGTGGCGCATGTCGAGGCGATGGTGAAACTGGTGAGGAGCGCGACACGCTGATGGCCGGGATGAGCAACACCAACAGCACGGGCCAGGCGATGATGCGCATGGTGATCGGCATCGCGGCCCTGGTCGTGCTCACCGCGCTGCTGTTTCTGGCGGCCCCAGACGGCTTCTATCTCTGGGCCAAGGCGATCCACGTTCTTGCCGTCATCTCGTGGATGGCGGGCATGCTCTATCTGCCGCGGCTGCTGGTCTATCACGCCGATGCCGAGAAGGGTTCGGTGCAGTCGGAGACTTTCAAGGTGATGGAGCGCCGGCTGCTGCGCGGCATCATCAACCCGGCGATGATCGTCACCTGGGTGTTCGGCCTGTGGCTGGCCTGGAAAGGTTTTGGTTTCCAGGGTGGCTGGCTGCACGGCAAGATCGCGCTGGTGCTGGTTCTGTCCGGCATCCACGGCTATCTGGCCGGCGCGGTGCGAAAATTCGCCGAGGATCGTAACGAAAAACCCGCGAGGCACTGGCGGATCGTCAACGAGGTCCCCACATTGCTGATGATCGCTATCGTGATCCTGGTCGTCGTCAAGCCGTTCTGAACCTTCGGACCTCTCTCACGACCTGCTAAAAGGCGGCTTGCTCTTTCAGCCGGCCGACGATAAAAGACGGGTCTTCCTTCCCGTCATGCGCCGCCCTTCATTGCTTTTGGCCGCGCCCGGCATTTATCGCATCCCGCCGATTTCCTCCCAAAAGCCTACCCAGAGTCTATCCTAATGCAAGAAATGAAACTCACCGAGTTCAAGAACAAGAAACCGCCAGAGCTGATCGCCTATGCCGAATCGCTCGAGGTGGAGAACGCCAGCGTCATGCGCAAGCAGGAGCTGATGTTCGCAATCCTCAAGAAGCTGGCCGCCCAAGACATCGAAATCATCGGCGACGGGGTGGTCGAAGTGCTCCAGGACGGTTTCGGTTTCCTGCGCTCGGCCAACGCCAATTATCTGCCGGGTCCCGACGACATCTATATTTCGCCCTCGCAGATCCGGCGCTTTTCGCTCAAGACCGGCGATACGGTCGAAGGGCCGATCCGCAGCCCGAAAGAGGGCGAGCGCTATTTCGCGCTGCTCAAGGTCAACACGATCAATTTCGACGATCCCGAGAAGATCCGCCACAAGATCCACTTCGACAATTTGACGCCGCTCTATCCGACCAAGCGGCTGAAGATGGAGATCGACAACCCGACCTCCAAGGATATCTCGCCGCGCGTGATCGACCTGGTGGCGCCGATCGGCAAGGGCCAACGCGCGTTGATCAACGCGCAGCCGCGTACCGGCAAGACGGTTCTCATGCAGAACATCGCCCACTCGATCACCGCCAACCATCCGGAATGCTACCTGATCGTGCTTCTGATCGACGAGCGGCCGGAGGAAGTGACAGACATGCAGCGCTCGGTGAAGGGCGAGGTGATCTCCTCGACCTTCGATGAGCCGGCTGTGCGCCACGTGCAGGTCGCCGAGATGGTCATCGAGAAAGCCAAGCGGCTGGTCGAGCATGGCCGCGACGTCGTCATCCTGCTCGATTCGATCACCCGCCTCGGGCGCGCCTACAACACCGTGGTGCCGTCTTCCGGCAAGGTGCTGACCGGAGGCGTCGACGCCAATGCGCTGCAGCGGCCGAAGCGTTTCTTTGGTGCCGCCCGCAACATCGAGGAAGGCGGTTCGCTGACCATCATTGCCACCGCGCTGATCGACACCGGCAGCCGCATGGACGAAGTCATCTTCGAAGAGTTCAAGGGCACCGGCAACTGCGAAATCCAGCTCGACCGCAAGGTCGCCGACAAGCGCATCTACCCGGCCATGGACATTCTGAAGTCGGGTACCCGCAAGGAAGACCTGCTCGTGCCGCGCGCTGACCTGCAGAAGATCTTCGTGCTGCGCCGCATCCTGGCGCCGATGGGAACAACCGACGCGATCGAGTTCCTCATCGACAAGCTGAAGCAGACCAAGACCAATGCGGACTTCTTCGATTCGATGAATACGTAGTTCGCAGAGCGAGCTCCACTTCCTCGTCATCCTCGGGCTTGACCCGAGGATCCATGCCATGGCCTCTGCCAAAGAGCGCGGCGGACTGGATCTTCCACCTGTTGCAGCGCTCGAAAGTCACGGCATGGATCCTAGGGTCTCTGCGACGGAGCTTCGCCCTAGGATGACGAACTCTGTGGTCTTCGTCGCAATAGCCCTTCCAATTCATCCGGATCGCTCACCGCCGGCAAACACACCTGCCCCGTGCACAGCCACGCGCCCGGCCTGTCGGCGGGAGGCAGGATCCCGCCCGGCAACAGCGTTCGATTCGCCTGTGTACCGATCGCCACCACAATATCCACCCGACGCGGATCGGGATTGCGATTCGCTACTGGAACGAGCGTCGGATTCGCCAGATCGTCCACAAGCACCAGCTTTAGCGGCTCTATGGCGAGCGCCGAGGCGTTGACGATGCCGGCCTGTCCATAGGCCTGGTGCGCCGCGCGGCCGGCGGCATGTTCGGCGACTTTCGTCGCTTTCTCCTGCAGGTCGAGATCGCCGGTCAGCGCGGCGAGCCGGACCAGCGCCTCGATGACCTGGCCGGTGGCCGAGGCAATAGCCTCGTCGACATCGCCCCTGATGCGGATCGGCACGTCGGTGCTATCGGATGCCGTGAGATAATAGCCGGTGCCGTCGGCATCGGCGTGCCAGCGGTCGAGCTGCTCGACCAATTGCCGGGCCCGATCGGCGTAGCTCCAGTCGCTGGTGGCTTCGAACAGGGCGATCGCCGCATTGGTCATCGACGCATAGTCGCTCGACAGCGCCGGGAACAGTTTCTTGGCGCCGAGCATGGAATGCGGCAGCCGTCCGCCCTCGTCGGAGGAGGCGATATGGTCGAATGCGGCCATGGCCGCGTCGATCCAGTCTTGCCGCGCCAGCGAGCGGCCGGCCTCGGCGAGTGCTGCGATCATCTGGCCGTTCCAGTCGGCGAGGACCTTGCCGTCGCGGCCGGGCCTGACGCGCCGTTCACGGACCGCCAGCAGCCTTGCCTTGAGAGCGGTCATAAGCGGTTGCTCGGCAATGCCTTGCCCCTGCTGGGCCGGCGTCTGGTGGACAACGGGCTTGCCTTCCCAGCCGGGTGGGCTGGAGAGTGTGAAGTGATTGAAAAACAACGGTGAATCGTCGCCGAGCGCGGCCTCGATCTCTTCCCGGCTCCAGGTGTAGAAAAGGCCCTCCTCGCCCTCGCTGTCGGCATCCAGACTGGCGGCGAAGGCGCCGCCATCGACGCCCATCTCACGCAGCAGCCAGTCGACGGTCTCCTCGATTCGGACCCGGAACAAATCCTTTCCGCCCGCGGCATGGGCCCAGTTGCAAAAACGGATGAGTTGCGCGTTGTCGTAGAGCATCTTTTCGAAATGCGGCACCAGCCATTGCGCGTCCGTGGAATAGCGGCTGAGACCGCCGCCGACGTGATCGTAGATGCCGCCGGCCAGCATCCGTTCGAGGCTCAGGAGGACATCGTCGCGGTGACCGGCATTGCCGTCGCGCAGCCACGACAGCCACAGTGTCTGCATGAATGGCGCATTGGGGAATTTCGGCGCGCCGCGCAAGCCGCCGAGATCCTTGTCGATCATGCCGTCTATGCCTCTGGCGAGCGCGGCAAGCGTGTCGGGGTCGAGCGCGGTGCGGGCATGCGCGCCGGCGAGCCGGGTCTCGACATGCGAAGTCAGCCCGTCGGCGCTCTGGTTCAGGCTGCCTCTTTTCTCGCGCCAGGCCTTGTCGATCGCCTCCATCACCTGGATGAAGCCCGGGCGGCCATAGCGCGGCTCGCGCGGGAAATAGGTGCCGCCCCAGAACGGCTTGCCGTCCGGCGTCAGGAACATGGTCAGCGGCCAGCCGCCCTGCTCGCCCATCGAGGACAGCGCCGCCATGTAGATCTGGTCGATGTCGGGACGCTCCTCACGGTCGACCTTGATATTGACGAACAGACGGTTCATGACGGCGGCGACGTCATCGTTCTCGAAGCTTTCATGGGCCATGACGTGGCACCAGTGGCAGGCGGCATAGCCGATCGACAGCAGGATCGGCCGATCCAGCGCCCTCGCCTCGTCAAGCGACGCCGGCGACCAGGCCCGCCAATGCACCGGATTGCCGCTGTGCTGCTGCAAATAGGGGCTGGCTTCGTCGGCAAGCAGATTTTGCGCAGGCAGTGTCACGATGAGCGGTCCGGCGAAACAGGGGTTGGATAGTGAAGCTAGGGCGGTCCAACAAGGCGGGCAAATGATTTCGGCCGACACCATCGTCGCGCTTTCCAGCGGCCGCCTGCCGGCCAGCGTCGCCGTCATCCGCACTTCGGGGCCAAAGACTCGATTCGTTGTCGAAACGATCGCCGGCGGTATGGTTAAGGGGCGCGTGGCCAGCCTGCGCAAGCTGCGGGCGCCCGATGGCGGCGTGCTCGACAGTGGCCTGGTGATCTTTTTCCCCGGCCCCGGCAGCTTCACCGGCGAGGACGTGGCGGAATTCCAGGTGCATGGCGGCCGCGCCGTGGTGGCGAGGCTGTTGGAGACGATCGCCGGTTTCGAAGGCGTCAGGCACGCCGAAGCGGGCGAGTTTACGCGCCGGGCCTTCCTCAATGGCAAGGTCGACCTGGTAAGGACGGAAGCGCTGGCCGATCTGGTCAACGCCGAGACCGAGGCGCAGCGGCGCTTCGCGGTGCAGAATGCCGAGGGCGCGCAGGCCGAGCTTTATCTGAGCTGGCGGCGGCGGCTGATCCATGCGCGCGCCATGATCGAGGCCGAGATCGATTTTGCCGACGAAGACGATATTCCCGGGTCCGTTTCGGATACGGTCTGGTCTGACGTCTCGGCGATGATTGGGGAGATCGACCGCCACATTGCCGGGTTTCGTGCCGGCGAAATCATCCGCGACGGGTTCGAGGTCGTTATCCTCGGCGCGCCGAACGCCGGCAAGTCGAGCCTGTTCAACGCCTTGGCGCGGCGCGATGCAGCTATTGTAACGGATGAGCCGGGCACGACGCGGGACCTGCTCGAGATCGTGCTTGACCTCGAAGGCCTGCGGGTCAGGCTGACCGACACCGCAGGCCTGCGCGATGCGGCCGGCAAGGTGGAAGCGATCGGCATCGAGAAGGCGCGAGCCAAGGCGCATGGCGCCGACCTCTTGCTCATCCTCGAGGATATGGCCGACCCGCATCCCGTTGCTCGTCAACGCGAGGGAATCGCGACCTTGCGCGTGGGCACCAAGCTCGATTTGGTGCAGGAAAGAGCCCCCGCCGGGCTTACAGGCGGTTATGATCGCGTCATTTCGACCAAGAACGGGACGGGCGTGACGGAACTGCTGGCCGAAATCGCCAGGCTCGCGGCCGCGCAGGTCGGCAAAGCGGGCGACATCCTGCCCTCACGGCTTCGCCATGTCGAGTTGCTAGGCGAAGCCAACCGCTTCCTATTGCGCGCGGCCGAGAGCCCGGACGCCGGCCAGGAACTGCGCGCTGAGGATCTCCGGCTGGCCGCCGACCGGCTCGGACGGATCGTCGGCGCCGTCGATGTCGAGGACATGCTGGATGTGATTTTTTCACAGTTCTGCATCGGGAAATGATTCACGTGGAACATCGTCGCCGTCGAGCCTCCCTTCTCCCCGTCACTATACGGGGAGAAGGTGCCGGCAGGCGGATAGGGGCAGCGCTGACCTCGGCTTTATCATGAAGCGCCCGGCCGATGACTCACGTGAAACAGGAGGGCTCTCCGACCCGACGTTGTTTCACGTGAAACGGCTGCGCCGAGCCAATCGCCAGCGTCGGCGCTGCCCCTCACCTGCCTGCCGGCATCCTCTCCCCGTAAAGTGACGGGGAGAGGGGTGCTGTCATCGCCGGCTTGGCCAATCGCTAACGTTGCAAGAATGGGCGCCGGCGTTGCGGCCGATTCCCTTCTCCCCGTCACTATATGGAGAAAAGGTGCCGGCAGGCGGATGAGGGTCGGCGCCGACCTAGCACTTGACTCACGTGAAACACGCAACGAGGCTCGCCGTCCTGTTTCACGTGAAACTCCCGCGAAGTTTCTTGACACCGTCCCGCTGCGGGGACATCTCTCCACCAAACTTCGGATCCAGGGCGTTTTGAAATGACCGATCACTATGATGTGGTTGTGGTGGGTGGCGGCCATGCGGGCAGCGAGGCGGCCAGCGCGGCTGCGCGTGCCGGCGCCAGGACAGCGCTGGTGACGCTGCGTTTCGACACGGTCGGCGTGATGTCCTGCAATCCAGCCATTGGCGGGCTCGGCAAGGGCCACCTAGTGCGCGAGATCGATGCCATGGACGGGCTGATGGGCCGGGTGGCGGACATCGCCGGCATCCAGTTTCGCCTGCTCAACCGGCGCAAGGGGCCGGCCGTGCGCGGCCCGCGCACCCAGGCCGACCGGAAACTTTACCGGCTCGCCATGCAGGAAGCGATCCGGCAGCAGAACGGTCTCGATGTGATCGAGGGCGAGGTGCTCGACTTCGACATCGACGATTCGGGGTGCCTGCGCGCCGTTCTCCTGGCCGACGGCCGGCGCCTTGCCTGCGGCGCGGTGGTCCTGACCACCGGAACTTTCCTGCGCGGGCTGATCCATATCGGCGAGAAGAAGATCGTCGCCGGCCGCATGAACGAACAGGCGAGCCTTGGCCTGTCGGCGACGATGAGCCGCGCGGGCTTCAAGCTCGGCCGGCTGAAGACCGGCACGCCGCCGCGCCTCGATGGGCGAACCCTCGACTGGGCGTCGCTGGAAAGCCAGGCGGCGGATGACGATCCCGTGCCGTTCTCGCTGATGACCGACCGCATCGAGACGCCGCAGATCGAATGCGGCATCACGCGTACGACCGCGGCCACGCATGAGCTGATTCGCACCAATCTCGGGCGCTCGGCCATGTATTCGGGTTCGATCGAAGGCGTCGGGCCGCGCTACTGTCCGTCGATCGAAGACAAGATCGTCAAGTTCGGCGACCGCGAAGGTCACCAGATTTTTCTCGAGCCGGAAGGCCTGGACGACGACACGGTCTATCCGAACGGCATCTCGACCTCATTGCCGGAGGAGGTGCAGCTCGACATTTTGAAGACCATCCCGGGGCTGGAACGCGCGGTGATGCTGCAGCCTGGCTATGCCATCGAATACGACCATGTCGACCCGCGCGAGCTCAATCCGACGCTGGAGACAAAGCGCGTCGGCGGCCTGTTCCTTGCCGGGCAGATCAATGGCACGACCGGCTATGAGGAGGCCGCCGCGCAAGGCCTGCTCGCCGGCCTCAATGCCGCAAGGCGGGCGTCGGGCAGCGAGCAAGTCGTGCTCAGCCGCACCGAAGCCTATATCGGCGTGATGGTCGACGATCTGACCAGCCGCGGCATCAGCGAGCCTTACCGCATGTTCACCTCGCGCGCCGAATTCCGGCTTTCGCTGCGCGCCGACAATGCCGACGAGCGGCTAACGCCGCTGGCTGCAAGGCTTGGTATAGCGTCAGCCGGGCGGATGCGGCGGTTTGGCGAGGTGGAGCAGCGCCTCGCCGAAGCGCGCCGGCTGGCGCTCGGCGTAAAGCTGACACCCAACGAGGCGGCGCGCCACGGGCTGGAGGTCAATCGCGACGGCGTGCGCAGATCCGCCTATGAACTGCTCGCCTATCCCGGCGTCGACGTGGCTTGGCTGGCCCGAATCGATGGGAATTTCGGGACGATTGACGCCAGGACGGCGGAGCGCCTCGAAACGGAAGCAAAATATTCAGTCTATCTCGATCGCCAGAAGAGCGACGTCGCCCAAATCCGGCACGAGGAAAGCCGGCTCATCCCCGAGTCGCTCGACTTCGCCGAGGTGCCGGGACTATCGAACGAGCTGAAGCAGAAGATGCATGCGCGGCGACCGCGTTCGGTTGCCGACGCGCAGCGCATGGAAGGGATGACGCCAGCGGCTCTGGCCATCATCGTCGCTCATGTCAGGCATTCCGAGAGCGCGCAAAGGGACGTCGCGTGAGCGCTGCCTCCTGGGAGAGTCTGCGCAACGCCGCCGGTCCGGTTTCACGTGAAACATTCGATCGCCTGATGGCGTTCGAAGAGATGTTCCAGAAATGGAATCGCAGCATCAATCTTGTCGCGCAGTCGACAGCAGGCGATGTCTGGCAACGCCACATACTGGACAGCGCGCAGCTCTGGCGAATCGAGGACAAAGCGCGGCGATGGGTCGATATCGGCTCGGGCGGCGGGTTCCCGGGACTGGTGCTGGCGTTCCTGCTTGCCGAGCGTGACGGCGCCAGCATCGACCTGGTCGAGAGCAATCGCAAGAAAGCGGGATTCCTGCAAGCCGTCGTCGGCCAGTTCGGCCTGCCGGCGCGTGTCGTGGCGCGCCGCATCGACGACAGCCATGCGCTTGTTTCGGTACCGGAAATCGTCACGGCGCGGGCGCTGGCGCCGCTTTCGACCTTGCTTGAGCTGGCGGGGCCGTGGCTGATATCAGGCGCGCGCGGGCTGTTCCACAAAGGCCGGGATTACCGTGCCGAAGTGCAAGAAAGCGTTAACCGCTGGAGCTTCGATCTGGTAGAACATCCAAGCATGACCGACCTTGGCGGCGTCATCCTTGAACTGTCCAATGTGCGACCTGTCTGAACAAAGACCTGTCCGAATCCGTGTTGGCGACCCAAAATGAATTCCTGGCATAGACCCATGATGAAGAACGGCCCTCGAATCATCACCGTAGCCAACCAGAAGGGCGGTGTCGGCAAGACCACCACTGCCATCAACCTGGCCACCGCGCTGGCGGCGATCGGCGAGAAGGTGCTGATCGTCGACCTCGATCCGCAAGGCAATGCCAGCACCGGCCTCGGCATCGACCGCAAGGACCGCACGGTGTCGTCCTATGACGTGCTGACCGGCGAGCTGGAGCTTGAGGAGGCGGCGATCCCGACGGCGGTGCCCGGCCTGTCGATCGTGCCGTCGACCCTCGATTTGCTCGGCATCGAGATGGAGATCGCCTCGGCGCCGGACCGGGTGCTGCGGCTGCGCAACGCCCTGCGCGCCGCATCGGCGCGTTCGGCCGGGTTTGGCTATGTGCTGATCGACTGTCCGCCGTCGCTCAATCTCTTGACCTTGAATTCGATGGCGGCGGCCGATTCCGTCCTGGTGCCGCTGCAATGCGAGTTCTTCGCGCTGGAAGGTCTCAGCCAGCTGCTCGAAACCGTCGAGCAGGTGCGCCGCTCGATCAACCCGGATCTCACCATCCAGGGCATCGTGCTGACCATGTATGACGGCCGCAACAACCTCGCCAACCAGGTGGTGCAGGACGTGCGCGAGCATATGGGCGACAAGGTCTACGAGACCATCATCCCGCGCAATGTGCGGGTCTCTGAAGCGCCGTCCTACGGCAAACCGGCGATCCTCTACGACCTCAAATGCTCCGGCAGCCAGGCCTATCTGCAGCTTGCGTCGGAAGTGATCCGCCGCGAGCGTAAATTGCGCGCCGCTTAACAAGCGGCCGCGCATGGAGCAAAGCCGATTCGATACCGAAACAATCTGGAACCGAAATGAGCGAAGACCTTTCGAGAAAGAGACTGGGCCGCGGGCTGGCGGCGCTGATCGGCGAGATCGACCGTCCGAGCGCGCCGGAGAAGCCTGGGATGAGTGCCGACGGGAAGGTGCCGATCGAGTTCCTGACGCCCAATCCGAAAAACCCGCGCCGGCATTTCGGCGACGCCGAGCTGACCGACCTGGCGCAATCGATCCGCGAGCATGGCGTGGTGCAGCCGGTGGTGGCGCGGCCATCGCCGGCCCAGGCCGGGCGCTACGAGATCATCGCCGGCGAGCGGCGCTGGCGTGCCGCGCAACGCGCCGGATTGACCGAGATCCCGGTCATCGTGCGCGAGGTCAACGACCGCACGGCGCTGGAACTAGCAATCATCGAGAACGTCCAGCGCGCCGATCTCAACCCGGTCGAGGAAGCGCTCGGCTATCAGCAGCTCATCGACGATCACGGCTATACCCAGGCCGATCTCGGCCAGGTCATCGGCAAAAGCCGCAGCCATGTCGCCAACACGCTGCGGCTGCTGAAGCTGCCCGACGTGATCCGCGACATGCTGGTCGACGGGGCGTTGTCGGCGGGCCATGCCCGCACGCTGGTGACGGCGGAGGACCCGGCGGGGCTTGCCAAGCGCATCGTCGAGGAAGGGCTCTCGGTGCGCCAGGCCGAAGCGCTGGCGCAGATGCCGGCCGGTCCAACCCCGGCGAAGCCGAAACAGGCGAAAAGCGCGCCGGAAAAAGACGCCGACACGCTGGCGCTGGAAAAGCTGATGACCGGCACGCTCGGCATGATCGTGACCATCGACCACACGAACAAAGGCGGCGAGATTCGCGTGGCGTACCGGACGCTGGAGCAGCTTGACGAGCTGTGTCGGAGATTGAAACAAGAGCGGTAGTTAGCCGGCGAACTTCAACAAAGCGGAAGCTACAACGCAGGGAAGACGAGGGCTGGCTGTCCGCCAGCCCTTTCGTTTGAAGCGCTGGCGATTGGCGAAAAAGCAGCGCCATCGGCATCCGTCGCCAGCCGCGCTCGCGGCTTGACAGTGCCCGGCAACGGCGTAACCTCTATTAGACAAGGCTTAAATTAATTGCCCTAGCGTGCCGGTCAGTCGCGGCGAGGGCTATCTGCCATTCCTGCAACAGGCGTGAAATGGCACCGCCTCGCCAAAGCAATATGCCGACGCGCGCCTGACGCAAATGGGAGGTGCAAATGGCAGTCCGTTGGCAATTGTCCGGAAGTTACTTCGAAAACTGTAGCTGCGATGTCGTGTGTCCTTGCCTGCTGTCCACCAACGCACAGCTGACATCAAGGCCGACGAAAGGCTTTTGCGACGTCGGTCTGGTCTTTCATATCGATACGGGCAGTTACGGCGATGTTCGGTTGGATGGGCTCAGCGTCGCCATGGTTGCCCACACGCCGGGTCCGATGGCAGACGGCAATTGGACGGCCGCCGCCTATATCGACGAACGGGCCGATGACAGGCAGACAGAGGCGCTAGGCGCCATCTTCACTGGCGTCGCGGGCGGCCCCATGGCGGTGCTGGCACCCTTGATCGGCACGAATCTCGGCGCCAAGAAGGTGCCGATAAGCTACCGGATAGACGGCAAGAAGCGGTCGGCGGAGATTGCCGGCGTCATGCGGATGGCGGTCGAGCCGCTGCCGACGATGCGCGAGGACGGGCAGATGTGGGCGGCCACCGGCCATCCCGTCAATCCCGACTGGCTCGCCTTGGCGATGGGGGCGGAAGGCAGTACATTCAGCGACCATGGCATGAGCTGGGACAATTCCCGCCGAAACGGACACTACGCCCCGATCAACTGGTCTGGCCAGCAGTAGCCGTTGGCCGCATGGTACGGGACGTACTTCGTCCATGGTGCAGACGTTGCAGCGATACATCATTCTCGCGCTGCTGATCGCTATCGCGGCGGCGGCATGGACCTTGCTCATCCGGCAGCAGGCGGGCATGGGCGCGGACATGCGCATGGAAATGTACTCCCTCACAATGGGCATGAAGGCGCCGCTGTTTCTTGCCGTCTGGATGATCATGATGATTGCCATGATGTTTCCGACGGCCGCACCCATGATCCTGACATTTCACCGGGTCCAGGCGGGCAAACGGGGCCGGGGCGAGACCTTTGTCTCGAGCTGGGTGTTCGTGGCCGGGTACATGCTAGTCTGGGACGTGATGGGCGTTATCGCCTTTGCCGGCGCGGCGGGTGCGGAGATGCTCGCCGGGCATGTGGGATTGTCCACGGCGACGGCCGCGCGTTTCGGCGGCGCGCTGCTGATGCTTGGGGGCGCCTACCAACTTTCCCCACTGAAGGATCTGTGTCTGGCCAAATGCCGCACGCCGATCGGCTTCATCCTGACCTCATGGCGCGATGGTTACTGGGGCGCGGTTCGCATGGGTCTGGAGCATGGACTTTTCTGCCTGGGCTGCTGCTGGCTTCTGTTTCTCGCCCTCTTTCCTCTCGGGATCATGAACGTTGCCGCAATGGCCGTGGTCACCTTGCTGATATTCGCGGAAAAGACCCTGCCGTCTGGAAATGGGATCGCGAAGCTGTCGGGGATCGCTCTGCTGCTCTATGGCGCGGCGGTGCTGGTCTTTCCACAGGCGCTGCCGACCTTTGAGCCGGTAGGCGCCATGACAATGAATTGACCAACGGAGGCAGCGCCCGGCGCCAAAGGGCCTAACGTTGCGCCAATCTCGCGCTCTCCACCGCGATCCCGAGCAGCGCCTGCCTTGCCAGCGCCACCGACAGGTCCGGCCTTCGCCGCGTCTGCAGCACGGCGGTCTGCAGCCGGGTCAGCGCGCGGCCGAGCGCCTCGACGCTCCAGCGTTCCAGCGCCTTCTCCACCAGCTTGCGGCGCGAGAAGAAAACCGGCGGGCGCGCCGCCGCCACCACCGACGCGGCATTGCGGCCGCCGGCCTCCATCTGGCCGCGCATGGACTGCATCGCCTGAAACTGCCGCATCGCCGAGGACAGCACCAGGAAGGGTTGGCCGCCTGCCTGGCAATGGCGGGTGAAGGCGGTGTCGAACTCGCCGACCTTGCCTTCGAGAAGCGCGTCGACGGCATCGTCGAAGGACGCGCCGGAAACGTCGCCGGACATCGCCCTGACGTCGTCGAGGCCGATTTCCTTCTGGCCATGGACATAAAGCAGCAGCTTGTCGATCTCGCCGCGCGAGGCCAGCCGGTCGCCGCCGAGATTGCGGCGCAGCGCCTGTCTTGCCTCAAGCGTCATCGTCGCGCCGGTCTTGCGCAGCTCGTCGTCGATTACGGCATCGATGTCCCTGGCCTCGTCGGCATAGCAGGGCAGCGCCATGGCGTTGTCGGCCGCCTCGACGACGGCGCGCAGTCCGACGCCCTTCTTCAGATCGCCGGCCTCGATGAGGATGATCGCGTCCCGCACGGGCTCCGCCGTCAGCGCCTTGACGTCGTCGGCCAGCGCCTTCTGGCCGCCGGCATTGCGCACCCACAGCAGGCGGCGGTCGGAAAACATCGGCACGGTGCGCGCCTCGTCGAGCAGCCGGCCCTCGTCGCGCTCGACTTCGGAGCCGTCGAGCCTGACCACCGAGAAGGGGTCGTCGAGCGGCAGGCCGGTCGCGGCGGCAAAAGCCTTGGCGCGCTCCGAGACAAGGCCGCGATCGGGGCCATAAAGCAGGACGATCGCCATGCGCGGGTCCGGCTTCGCGAGCCAGGAATCCACCTCGTATGCTTTCTTCTGTGCCATCGAGGGTGGTTAGCATGATGTTGGGGCGGAGTGAACGCTTTCCAGTTCAACTCCGAAGGACTGCTTCGAGGGAAGATCGACCCCCACTCCGTCGAGCTTCGCTCGACACCTCTCCCCCGATCGACGGGGGAGAGGAAGGGCGCGAGCTCGCCAAGGTTGACGCCTTTCTCTCCTTCCATGGGGAGAAGAACAGCGCGGGTTCGCCAAAGCTTGGCGCCTTTCCTCTCCCTCCGGAGGGGGGAGAGGTGGCCCGGCGCAGCCGGGACGGAGTGGGGGAAGCCGTTTGCCAAACGCGCCGCCGCCGCAAAGATTGGCACAACCATGGCGAGGAAGAAAACTTGGGCACGGCTACCAGGTGGAAGCAATGCTTCGAGGGAAGGTCGACCCCCACTCCGTCGAGCTGCGCTCGACACCTCTCCCCCGATCGACGGGGGAGAGGAAGGGCGCCACGTTTGGCGGACCCGCGATTCTCCTCTCCTTCCGCAGGCGTGAAAGTGGGCGCGGCAGCCAAGCTTGCCAAACAATCACCTATCTGGCGACAAATCTCACGCGACCTTGCGCCTAATTGCGCGGCGCCGCCCAACATCGACAAGAAATTTCGCCGACATATCTTCATCTTGGTGCGCGGCAGGCTGTATCGGCCGGCTTGGCCGGCCCGATGCCCGGAGGCTTGCCCGGTGAATTCGCACTGGCGGCGCGGATATGCAAATATCGGTGCCGGGCGACATGGAGGACGAAGGTCATGGCCGATGCTGGGATGTTGCGCTTCCATGTTCCGGAGCCCGAGGTGCGGCCGGGCGGCACGCCTGATTTCTCCAACGTGACCATCGCCGCCGCCGGCTCGGTGCCGCGCCCCGAAATCGACGTCGATCCACGCGCCATCCGCGACATGGCATTCTCGATCATCCGGGTGCTGAACCGCGCCGGCGAGGCGGTGGGGCCGTGGGCGGGGCTGCTCTCCGACGAGGAACTGCTCGAAGGCCTGCGCCACATGATGACGCTGAGGACCTTCGATGCGCGCATGCAGATGGCGCAGCGGCAGGGCAAGACCTCCTTCTACATGCAGCATCTGGGCGAAGAGGCGGTGAGCTGCGCCTTCCGCAAGGCGCTCGCCCCCGGCGACATGAATTTCCCGACCTATCGGCAGGCCGGGCTGCTCATCGCCGACGGCTACCCGATGGTCACGATGATGAACCAGATCTATTCCAACGAGGCCGACCCGCTGAAGGGCCGGCAATTGCCCATCATGTATTCGTCGAAGGAGCACGGCTTCTTCTCGATCTCGGGCAATCTGGCGACGCAGTATATCCAGGCGGTCGGCTGGGCTATGGCCTCGGCGATCTCGAACGACTCAAGGATCGCCGCGGCCTGGATCGGCGACGGCTCGACCGCGGAATCCGACTTCCATTCGGCGCTGGTGTTCGCCTCCACCTACAAGGCGCCCGTGGTGCTCAATGTCGTCAACAACCAGTGGGCAATCTCGACGTTTCAAGGCATAGCGCGCGGCGGCGCGGGCACTTTCGCCGCGCGCGGGCTGGGTTTCGGCATCCCGGCGCTGCGCGTCGACGGCAACGACTATCTCGCCGTCCATGCGGTGGCGAAATGGGCGGCCGAGCGCGCGCGCAGCAACCTGGGGCCGACGCTGGTCGAATATGTCACCTACCGCGCCGGCGCCCATTCGAGCTCGGACGATCCCTCGGCCTACCGGCCGAAGACCGAATCCGATGCCTGGCCGCTCGGCGACCCGGTGGTGCGGCTGAAGAACCATCTCATCCGGCTCGGCGTCTGGTCGGAGGAGCGGCACAAGCAGGCCGAAGCGGAAATCCTCGATACGGTGATCGCGGCGCAGAAGGAGGCCGAAAGCCACGGCACGCTGCACGCCGGCGGCAAGCCGTCGACGCGCGACATGTTCGAGGGGCTCTATGCCGAGATGCCGCCGCATCTCAGGCGCCAGCGCCAGCAGGCGGGGGTCTGAGCCATGCCGAGGCGGACCATGATCGAGGCCATTCGCGACGCCATGGACGTGTCGATGGAGCGCGACGAGAAAGTGGTGGTGTTCGGCGAGGATGTCGGCTTTTTCGGCGGCGTGTTCCGCTGCACGCAAGGCCTGCAGGCGAAATACGGCAAGAGCCGCTGCTTCGACGCACCGATCAACGAATCCGGCATTGTCGGCTCGGCCATCGGCATGGCCGCCTATGGGCTGAAGCCGTGCGTGGAGATCCAGTTTGCCGACTACATGTACCCGGCCTACGACCAGCTGACCCAGGAAGCCGCGAGGCTGCGCTATCGCTCGAACGGCGACTTCACCTGCCCGATCGTGGTGCGCATGCCGACCGGCGGCGGCATATTCGGCGGCCAGACGCACAGCCAGAGCCCGGAAGCGTTGTTCACCCATGTGTCGGGGCTGAAGACTGTCGTGCCCTCGAACCCGCATGACGCCAAGGGACTGCTGATCGCGGCGATCGAAGATCCCGACCCGGTCATCTTCCTTGAGCCGAAGCGGCTCTACAACGGTCCGTTCGACGGCCATCACGACCGTCCGGTGACGCCGTGGTCGAAGCACGAACTGGGCGAGGTCGCCGACGGCCACTACACCGTGCCGCTCGGCAAGGCCGCGATCCGCCGGGCCGGCTCCGCCGTCACGGTGTTGGCGTACGGCACAATGGTCTATGTCGCGCAGGCGGCGGCCGAGGAGACCGGCATCGATGCCGAGATCGTCGATCTCAGGACGCTGTTGCCGCTCGACCTCGACACCATCGTGGCGTCGGTGAAGAAGACCGGACGCTGCGTCGTGGTGCACGAGGCGACGCTGACCTCCGGCTTCGGAGCGGAGCTGGTCGCGCTTGTGCAGGAAAACTGCTTCTACCGTCTGGAGGCACCGGTGGCCCGCGTCGCCGGCTGGGACACGCCCTATCCGCATGCGCAGGAATGGGACTATTTCCCCGGTCCGGCCCGCGTCGGCCGGGCGCTTACGGAAACATTGGAAGCCTAGAACGGGGAGGCCCGACATGGGCGAACACATCATCAAGCTGCCCGATGTCGGCGAGGGCGTCGCCGAGGCGGAACTCGTCGAATGGCATGTCAAGGTCGGCGACATCGTGCGCGAGGACATGATGCTTGCCGCCGTGATGACCGACAAGGCCACGGTCGAGATCCCTTCCCCCGTCGACGGCGAGATCCTGTGGCTGGGCGCCGATATCGGCGACACGGTGGCGATCGGCTCGCCCATCGTGCGGCTGAAGGTGGCCGGCGAGGGCAATGTCGTTGGCGGTGCGATGCCGGCGGAAGTGACGGCTGAAAGTATCTCCGATGATACGGGGGCTCGCCCGGTCTCGGACCTGGAGCCGTCATCGCCCAATCTGTCGCCGTCATCCTCGGGCTTGTCCCGAGGATCCGCCGTCCCACAGGGATATGACGCGACCAGTTCCGGAAGGTCGGTAGATCCTCGGGACAAGCCCGAGGATGACGGCGCCAGGTCCAAGGTCAACAGCGCGCCGCGTGCGCAAGGTGAAAGGCCGCTGGCCTCGCCGGCCGTGCGGCTGCGTGCGAAGGAAGCGGGCATCGACCTCAGGCAGGTCCAGGGAAGCGGCCCGGCCGGCCGCATCGGCCATGAGGACATCGAGGCGTTCCTGGCGCGCGGGCCGCACATGGCAAAGGCATCCGGCCTCGCCCGCAACGATGCCGTCGAGGACATCAAGGTGGTGGGCCTGCGGCGCAAGATCGCCGAGAAGATGACGCTGGCGACGTCGCGCATCCCGCACATCACCTATGTCGAGGAGATCGACGTCACCGCGCTCGAGGATCTGCGCGCCGCGCTCAACAAGGAGAAGCGGGCGGCCAAGGGGACGGAAAGGCCCAAGCTGACGCTGCTGCCGTTCCTGATGCGAGCGATGGTCAAGGCGATTGCGGACCAGCCCAACCTCAATGCGCTGTTCGACGACGAGGCCGGCATCATCCACCAGCATGGCGGCGTCCATATCGGCATCGCCGCGCAGACGCCGTCGGGACTGGTGGTGCCCGTCGTCAAGCACGCCGAAGCGCTGGACATCTGGGAATGCGGCGCGGAGGTCGCCAGGTTGGCCGAGGCGGCCAAGTCGGGAACCGCGACGCGCGACGAGCTCTCCGGTTCGACCATAACCATCACCTCGCTCGGCGCCATGGGCGGCGTGGCGACGACGCCGGTCATCAACCACCCGGAAGTGGCGATCCTCGGCGTCAACAAGATGATGGTGCGGCCGGTATGGGACGGCACCCAGTTCATCCCGCGCAAGATGATGAACCTGTCGTCGAGCTTCGACCATCGCGTCATCGACGGCTGGGACGCGGCGGTGTTCATCCAGCGCATCAAGACGCTCCTGGAAACGCCGGCGCTGATTTTCGTGGATTGAGGGTGGATCATTCGAGATGATGGCGGGAGAGCGCCCCCCTCTGCCTTGCCAGGCATCTCCCGCACAAGGGGGGAGATCAGATGTCACGCCGGCTTTCGCCAATCACCAGCGCTGCGGGATTGAGCGAGGCGCCGAAGCCTCCAATCTCCCCCCTCGTGGGGGAGAGGTCCGGCAGGACAGAGGGGGGCGCGAAGAATCTCGACGGAGCGTTTCCTCGGATCGAAGGGTCACGTCATGAAAGAAATCTCCTGCAAGCTGCTGGTCATCGGCGCCGGGCCGGGCGGCTATGTCTGCGCTATTCGTGCCGGGCAGCTCGGCGTCGATACCGTCATCGTCGAGGCCGGCAAGCCGGGCGGCACCTGTCTCAATGTCGGCTGCATTCCCTCCAAGGCGCTGATCCATGCAGCGGAGGAGTTCGAGAAGGTCGCGCAGATGGCGGGCGGCAACAGCCCGCTCGGCATTTCGTTGGCCGCTCCGGCGCTGGATCTGGGCAAGACGGTCGCCTGGAAGGACGGCATCGTTAGTCGGCTTAACAGCGGTGTCGCCGGCCTGCTCAAGAAGGCCGGGGTGAAGACCGTGCAGGGCTGGGCGACGTTTCGAGACGGCAAGACCGTCGCGGTCGAGACCGAGACGGGAAGCCAGGTGATCCGCGCCGAAGCGGTGGTGATCGCCACCGGCTCGGCGCCGGTCGAATTGCCGTTCCTGCCGTTCGGCGGGCCGGTGATCTCGTCGACGGAAGCGCTGGCGCTGAAGGAGGTGCCGCAGCGGCTGGCGGTGGTCGGCGGCGGCTATATCGGCCTGGAGCTCGGCACTGTCTTCGCCAAGATGGGCGCGGCGGTGACCGTGGTCGAGGCCTTGCCGCGCGTGCTGGCGCAGTATGACGCCGAACTGACGCGGCCGGTGGTCAAGCGGCTGGCGGCGCTCGGCATCGAAATGATGCCAGGCGCCAAGGCCAAGGGCCTGTCGACGAAAGGCGATGCGCTGCTGGTCGAGACCCCGGACGGCAAGGATGCGAGGATCGCCGCCGACAAGATCCTGGTCACGGTCGGCCGCAAGCCGGTGACGGAAGGGTGGGGGCTCGACCAGATCGACCTCGACATGGCGGGGCGATTCATCCGCATCGACGAGCAGTGCCGCACCTCCATGCGCGGCATCTTCGCCATTGGCGACGTCACCGGCGAGCCGATGCTGGCGCACCGCGCGATGGCGCAAGGCGAGATGGTCGCCGAAATCGTCGCCGGCCATAAGCGCGGCTGGGACAAGCGGGCTATCCCCGCCGTCTGCTTCACCGATCCGGAGCTGGTCACCGTCGGCCTGTCGCCCGAAGAGGCCAAGGCGCTCGGCGGGGAAATCAAGGTCGGGATGTTTCCCTTCGCCGCCAATGGCCGCGCGATGACCAGGATTGGCGAGGATGGCTTTGTCCGCGTCGTCGCCCGCGCGGACAATCATCTTGTGCTAGGCATCCAGGCGGTCGGGCAAAGCGTGTCGGAACTGTCGACGGCCTTCGGCCTGGCGCTCGAAATGGGCGCGCGGCTGGAGGACATCGCCGGCACCATCCACGCCCACCCGACGCAGGGCGAAGGCTTCCAGGAAGCGGCCCTGAAGGCGCTGGGACACGCGTTGCATATTTAGAGCGCGACAGCAAAAACTGGTGATGTTGGCGGGGCACTGCCCCCCTCTGCCCGACCGGGCATCTCCCCCTCAAGGGGGGAGATCGGCCGTCACCTCTGCCTTCGCCAATTTCCCAACGTAGCCAAGTGAGCGGGGCGCCGAAACTGTCAATCTCCCCCCTTGAGGGGGAGATGTCCGGCAGGACAGAGGGGGGTGCTGGCCCGCCACCGGTGCGCAATTCCGGACTGAAAACCGTTTCCCGGAATTGCTCTAATTCGCCGCGCTCATCGCCTTGTCGAGCGCTGCCTTCACGTCGGCCGGCCAGGTCTTCACCGGGGGCTTGGCGTCCGGCTCGCCATTGTCGCCGCGGCGGGCGAAATAGAGCTTGTGCTGGCCCGGATCGACCGCCATGAAGCCGTCATTGCCGCCGCAATCGTGCGGCACGCAGCCGCTGGCGTAGAAGGCGCCGGACGCGGTCTTTTCAGTGCCGCCGCCGACCAGCAGGCTGGTCGCCATGTCGGGCATGTCCTTGCCGAGCAGCGCCTCGGCCGCCTTGTAGACGGCCTCATTGTGGAAGGCGTCGATGATGTTGTCGTATTTCGACGGATCGATGTCCTTCCAGTCGGTGCCGGGTTCGGGCATGTAGGTCAGATTGCCGGAGATCGTCAGCCCCGATGTCGGCGACCACTGCAATGCCGGTTTCGAATCGCCGGGCAGGAGATAGGGCACGAAATAGATGGCGCTGTCGGAGACGGCCGTAGGCGGCGCGCCGCACTCGTCCTGCTCGACGGTGGTGCTCTGGATCTCCGCGCCTTCCGGTTTCCAGACGATCACCGTCGCCGGCCCGCACTGGTTGCCGCCGTCGCCGACGTCGAACAGCGCCACCTTGACGCCGCCGACCTCGACGATCTTGTCGAAGAAGACGTCGTAATTGCCGGCCAGCTGCTTGCCGTCATAGGCAAGCACCTTCTCGCCATACTGTTCCTGCTGGGTGATGGTGAACTGGCCGCCCTCGAACGGGACCGGCGCCTGTTTGTCGTCGTCGGAAACGTCGGCGGCTCCCTGATCCGTGGCCGGCGTCTCGCTTGCCGCCGGTGGCTGCGCCTCTGGCGTCTCGGCCTGCGCATGCGCGCCGGCCATCGTCGCCACGGTCATGGCCAGGGCGCAGGCGCTGGCAAGAAGCGGGCGTATCATGACAGTTCCTCCTTCAGCTGCCGCAAGCCCGGCCAGCGACGGCCGGGCCGATGTCGTCAGCCGCGCCGTTCAGGCCCAGGGGCGCAGCTCGGCGTTCTTCTTCTCGAACGAAGCGATGGCGCCGGCCTTCTCCATCGTCAGGCCGATATCGTCGAGGCCGTTCAGCAGGCAATGACGCTTGAAGTCATCGAGGTCGAACTTGACCACGCCGCCGTCGGGCCCGCGGATCTCCTTGGCCTCGAGGTCGATCGACAAAGTGGCGTTGGAGCCGCGCGAAGCGTCGTCCATCAGCTTGTCGAGATCCTCGGGGCTGACGGTGATGGGCAGCACGCCGTTCTTGAAGCAGTTGTTATAGAAGATGTCGGCGAAGGAGGTCGAGATGACGCAGCGTATGCCGAAATCGAGCAGCGCCCACGGCGCGTGCTCGCGCGAGGAGCCGCAGCCGAAATTGTCGCCGGCGACGAGGATCTGCGCCTTGCGGTAGGCCGGCTTGTTGAGCACGAAATCCGGATTCTCCGAACCGTCGTCCTTGTAGCGCATCTCGGCGAACAGGCCGCTGCCGAGCCCGGTGCGCTTGATCGTCTTGAGGTAGTCCTTGGGGATGATCATGTCGGTGTCGACGTTGACGATCGGCATGGGCGCGGCGACGCCGGTGAGCTTGGTGAATTTTTCCATGGTCTTTGCCCGTCTTCTTGGCATTGCGGGGGATTGCTGGCGCCCGGTTTACACAAAGCCGGCGACAAATAAAAGGCAGGTGTTCGCGCGCGTCGGCACGGGGTGCCGCACAAACGGCTTCGAATTCGCGGCCCGATGGTGCAGTCTGGCTGTGATGGCTGAAAAAATTCTCTATGCACGCGAACCCGCGCTCGACGTCGCCGAATTCCGCCGCGTGCTGGTGGACTCCGGCCTTGGCGAGATCCGTCCCGTCGATGATGCCGACAGGCTGCGGGCGATGCTGTCGGGCGCCAATCTGGTGCTGACCGCGCGGCTGGATACCGAAGGCAAGCCCCTGGTCGGCGTCATCAGGGCCGTGACGGACTTCTCCTGGGTCTGCTACATCTCCGATCTCGCCGTTTCCGGATCGGCGCAGGGGCTCGGCATCGGCAAGGGACTGATGGACGAGGCGCGGCGGCAGCTCGGCCCGTCCGTCGCCATCAGCCTGGTTTCCGTGCCCGACGCCGCCGGCTTCTACGAACGCATCGGCATGATGCGCATGGCCGACGCCTTCTGGTTCTCCCGCACGCGCTGACATTTTTTCTCCTGTGGCCGGATCCAGCAGCCGTTGGCATGACATGTCGCCTTGACATGCAACCAAATGGTTGCATATTAGAGCCATGAGCATGGACGCCGTCTTTCGCGCTTTGGCCGACCCGACCCGCCGGCAATTGCTGGACAGCCTTCATGACAGGAACGGGCAGACGCTGAACGGGCTGTGCGCTGAGATGGATATGACGCGCCAGGCGGTGACCAAGCACCTGGCGATCCTCGAGGAGGCGAACCTTGTCACCACAATCCGCAAGGGGCGCGAGAAGGAGCACTACCTCAACCCGGTTCCGATCAACGAGATCGCCGAGCGCTGGATCGGCAAATTCGAGCGGGGGCGGCTCTCCGCCCTCGGCGATCTGAAGAGACGCCTCGAAAGGGAAGACTGATGAGCAACGCCTTCGTTTATGTGACCTACATCCGCACCACGCCCGACAAGCTTTGGCAGGCGCTGACCGAACCGGAATTCCACGAGCAATATTTTCTCGGCGCCCGCATGCAGAGCGACTGGAGAAAGGGCTCCGCGTGGAAGATGGTCTATGCCGACGGCCGGGTGACCGACAGCGGCGAGATCCTCGAGATCGATCCGCCAAGGCGCCTGGTGATCAAATGGCGCAATGAGTTCATGCCGGACGTGAAGGCCGACGGCTACACCACCTGCACCTTCATCATCGAGCAGGAGGGCGACATGATGAAGCTGGCCGTCACCCATGCGGCCGACGGCCCGCACAAGCTGCTGGAGCATGTCGGCAATGGCTGGCCGCTCGTCCTGTCGAGCCTGAAAAGCCTGCTCGAAACCGGGCAGGGCCTGTCTCGGCCGGCGTCGAAAGGCTGAAAATCATCGTTTTCGAGCCGAAACAATCATCCGGAGGCATCGATGTTGCATGTGCCAGTGCCAACTTCAGCCGTGCAGAGCATGACCAATGGCGAGACCGTTATGGCCCAGGCCGAGATCGACGCGCCGGCAGAGCGCGTCTTCCGCGCGCTGATCTCCGACGAGGTCGAACAATGGTGGGGGTCCGCCGACACCTACCGGATGGTGAAATGGTCGGCAGACCCTCGCGCCGGCGGCCGATGGGCCGTCACGGTCCGTGGAGCCGACGGCAGGGAGCTGCCGGCCAACGGGGAATTCCTCGATATCGAGGTGCCGCGCCGGATCGTGCAGACAAGGGCCTATGCCTGGGACCATCCGACGCTTGGCCGCCGGCAAACGACGGTCGCCTGGCTGCTGGAACCAACCGCCGCGGGCACGCGCCTCACCATCTGCCATGGCGGCTTTGCCGGGCTGGCCGAAGCGGCGGCCGAACATGCCGAGGGCTGGGGACGCGTGCTGGGCTGGCTACAGGCGTATTTGGGTGCGGGAAGCCGAGTGGCGGCTTAGCCGACTGGTGGCGGTGCAGACCCTTTTGATGTCAGCGTCAAAGAGGGACCTTGACTCGGCTCAAATCACATTCAACTCGCGGAACGCCCGCCCTTCGGCAACGCGTTCGTAGCCAAAGGGGGAGCAATCGATCGTGCGGTAGCCACCATGGACGATCAGCTCGGCCAGCGCCTTGCCCACGGCGGGCGCCTGCTGCAGGCCGTGGCCGGAAAAGCCGTTGGCGAAGAGGAAATTGCCGACTTCGGGATGCGGGCCGATCACCGCGTTCTGGTCGAGCGTGTTGTAGTCGTAATGACCGGCCCAGGCGCGCGTCGGCTTGATCGCCTCGAAGGCCGGGATGCGGGTCGCCAGCACCGGCCAGATCACCTCTTCGAACAGCGGCCAGTCGACGTCGAAATCGGCGGGATCGGCCGGGCCGTCGCCCTCCTCCGGCTCGGCGCCGCCGGTGAGATAGACCGAGCCTTCCGGCCTGACATAGATGCCGGACGGGTCGACCAGCAGCGGCATGTCGGCATATTTCTCGCGCGCCTCGAAGACGAAGACGTTGCGCTTGCGCGGCTCGACCGGCAGCGCCAGCCCGGCGAGTGCGGCGACCTTGCCCGCGTTCGGCCCTGCGGCATTGACAAGGATGCCGGCCTCGAGCCGTTCGCCATTGTCGAGGCTGACGCCGGTAACGCGGTCACCCTGCCGCTCGATGCCGGTGACCGAAGCATTGATGAAGTCGATCTTCTTCTCCCGCAACGCCTTGCGGAACAGCATCAGCATGGCATGCGCGTCGAACCAGCCCTCGCCGCTGCGGCCATAGGCGCCGGCGGTGATGCCCTCGGCCGACAGCCAAGGGAAACGGCGCACGAGTTGTTCGGCGTCCTCCAGCAAAATGTCGGCGCCTTCGGCAACCTGCGCCTCGTGGTTGGCCCTGAGGATCGGCAGCCCGGCCTCGCCGGCGAGAATGAGATAGCCGCCCTCGCGAAAACCGATGTCGGCGTCGGCGCCGAATTCTTCCTTCAGCCGGCGGAACAGTTTCAGCGTGAATTGCGACAGGCGGATATTTTCCGGAATGGAGAATTGCTGACGGATCGAGGCCATGGATAGCGTTGTCGCCGCGTGGGAAAATTGCGGGTCGCGCTCGACCAGCGCGATCCTGCCGGAAAAGCCCTCCTCGCGCAGATAATAGGCAATCGAGGAGCCGACGATGGCTCCGCCGATGAGGACGATGTCGTAGCGCACTTTTTTCTCCGATCCGCTGCCGGCGTCCTTACGCGACCGGCAAAACAATCTCGAAGCGCGTGCCGCGCTCGGAGTCAACCGGCCGGATCGTGCCATCATGCGCTTTCAGGAGGGCCAGCACGATGCCGAGCCCATGCGGTCCCCCCGGTAGAGCACCGCGCGATGCCGCCTGTTCCCTTGCCTCGACCCGCGGCAGGCGGCATAGATTTGGCATGACGACCGATCCCTACCGCCCGCGCCGCTCGGTGCTCTATGTCCCGGCCTCGAACGACAAGGCGCTGGCCAAGATGGCGCAGCTTGCCTGCGATACCGTCATCATCGACCTGGAGGATGCCGTCGCCCCGGCCGAGAAGGTCGCGGCGCGCGAAAAACTGGCCGGCATCTTCAGCAATCGTCCTGATACCAACCATAGTGGCCGGCGCTGCGAGATGGTGGTGCGCATCAATGCGCTCTCGAGCGAATGGGGCGGCGCCGACCTGCTGGCGGCGGCCAAGGCGGAGCCGGACGGCATCCTGCTGGCCAAGGTCGACACGCCCCGCGACGTGCTCGAGGCGGGTGACGTGCTCGACGACAATTCCGCCCCCGACAGCGTGAAACTATGGGCGATGATCGAGACGCCGAAGGCTGTGCTCAATGTCGGCGCCATCGCCGAACTTGGCCGCGATCCTGCCTCGCGGCTTGATTGTTTCGTTGCCGGAACGAATGACCTGACCAAGGACACCGGCATTATGGCGACGTCGGACCGGCGTTATCTCCTGCCGTGGCTGATGCAGATGGTGCTGGCGGCGCGTGCCGGCGATCTCGATATCGTCGACGGCGTCTTCAACGATTTTCGCGCGCTCGATGCTTTCAGCCGCGAATGCACGGAAGCGGCCGCCATGGGCTTCGACGGCAAGACGCTCATCCATCCCGCCCAGATCGAGGCGGCGAACCGCGCCTTTGCGCCGTCGGCGGAGGCGGTGGCCAAGGCCCGCGCGGTGAAGCAGGCCTTTGCGCTTCCGGAAAATGCCGGCAAGAACGTGATTGCGCTGGAGGGAAGGATGGTCGAACGGCTGCACCTTGCGCAGGCCGAAAAACTGCTGGCGAAGGCGGCGGCCGTCGGCGCATGATGTGCCGTGTTGGATTGCCGATCGCGGGCGATGGACTGACGACAGGAATTGAATGATGAAACTCTACCGCTTTCTCACCGCTCCGGACGACGCCAGCTTCTGTCACAAGGTGACGGCGGCGCTGAACAAGGGCTGGCACCTGTTCGGCTCCCCCACCTACGCCTACGACAAGAAGACCAAGACCATGCGCTGCGGCCAGGCCGTGGTGAAGGATGTCGAGGGCCAGGAATACGGGCCGGACACCAAGCTCAGCGACTGGTAGCCCCTCGCATCCACAGCCACGCCGCCAGCCAGACGATCGATGCCGCAAGCATCGCCAAGCCCAGGTCAAGAGCCAGCTCCGGAACGAACGCACGAAGCGCGATCGGCACCGCGCCAATGAGATAAAGAGCGAGAGGAATGCGCGGCACGCCTCTTGCAACGGCGAGAGAGATTACAAACGCGAGCGTTCCAACCAGAAAAAGAACCGAACTGGCGACCAGAGCCAGACCGAGCGGTCCGGCTCGCAGCTCGACGATGGTTGTGAGCGGAAGCTTCGAAAATACCAGATTGATCACTGCTTCCACGCCTACCAAACTTGCCAACGCAACGAAGTTGATGACAAACGCGATAGTGCCGAACAGCCCCGCGCGCCGGCCAAACGCAAGAAACAGGCCCACGACGAGGCCAAGCGCCAATATCTCGGCGACTGGTGCGAGAAGTTGCGTCAGATCGGTGGTCGCGATGAGCGAGCTGCGTTTAGCCGCGTTGACCAGAAGAATAAGCGCGCTTCCCATCCCGGCGACGGCGGCAAGCCGATAAAGCGTGAGGCTGGGCACAGTCGCGCTCGACTGAACAATCGCGAAATTCTCCTGCTGAAGTTCTTCGGCTGGACTCTGATGCGAAATGACCGATTGCGAGCGGGGTGGGGCTGTTCTGGCGAGCATGTTCGTCTCCTCAACTGGGAGTTCGGGAGCCGCGAAGACCGTAGGCCTGTTCCGATCCCATCAGTAATCACTGCTTACATCCTCTGGCCGGAATTGTAAACGGCGATTACATAAATCGCGGAATCATGCTACAGAGGCGGGGAGCTGCTCCACGGAACGAAGGGAAAGAGATGGCAAAAGCCAAGGCGCCTCATCGCACTGGTTACCACCATGGCAATTTGCGGGAGGTCCTGATCGATGCCGCGGTTCAACTGGTCGAGGAAGGCGGCCCCGACAATGTGAGCGTGCGCGAAGCCGCAAAACGTGCCGGGGTTTCCCCCGGCGCGCCATTCCGTCACTTCAGCAACAAGACCGCGTTGATGACGGCTGTCGCGGAGCAGGCAATGAGCCGATTCCGCTCGGAGATCACGAATGCGGTCGAGAAGGTTGCGACGGACGATCCGATCGAACGCTTTGCCGCTGTTGGAATCGCCTATTTGCGCTGGGCAATTCGAAACCCCACCCACTTCCAGATCATCTCGACACGCAATCTTATTGATTGGGATGCTTCGGAGTCGCTGCGTCACGATAATGAAGCGGTGCGTTCGCTGATGGAAGCGTCAATGGCAGAAGCACAGCGGCGAAACATGCTCCGGTCGGACGACATGGCAGAGACCCAGATAGCCGCGAGGGCGCTCGTCTACGGGCTCGCACGCATGTACATTGATGGACATTTTGCGCAATGGGCAGTGGCAGGACATACCGGGGAGCAGACTGTGCAGAACGTATTAAAACATTTCGTCACACTCATTGTGAAATGACGGCCTGACGTAGAACCGGTCACTCGGCTGCCTCTTCGATCTTCTCCATATCGTCGTCCGAGAGGCCGAAATGGTGGCCGATCTCGTGGATCAGCACATGGGTGACGATGTCGCCCAAAGTCTCCTCGTTCTCGGCCCAGTAGTCGAGGATGGCGCGGCGATAGAGCGTGATGCGGTTCGGGCCTTCGCCGGTCTGCGGGTTCCAGCGCTCGGCAATGCCGCGTCCCTCGAATAGGCCGAGCAGGTCGAAGGGCGTTTCCAGCGACAGGTCGTCCATGATCTCGTCGGTCGGGAACTCGGCGATCTGGATGACGATCTCGCCGGTCAGCTTGCGAAAATCCTCGGGCAGATGGGCGTAGGCCTCCAGCGCCAGGAACTCGATCTCGTCCATCGACGGCGAAAGCTGGTCGTGCCAAATGCGGGTCTTGTAGATGCGGGCCATGCTTTGTCCTTTGATCCCGGCATATAGGCTTTTGGGCCACAATCGGCAAATGACGCGGCGGCTAACCCCAGGATTGCTTACGGCACCCGGAGCCGTTTGGCATGGCTTGAGGCGCGGCCGGCTGTCCGACCATGTTGGCCCTCTTATCGGAGAGGAATAAATTCCCCATGAGTCTGCTTGACTCTTCGGGTCGCCTCTGGAATCTATAAGAACATAACAGGAACAATTGTGAGTGGACACTGACCGTCATGGCGATGACCGCCGTGGCGCGGGAGACTGTTTTTGCCCTGCGCCGCCAGATCGCGAAGATCGAGGGAACGCTGCCCGAGCGCCTGCAGGCGCCGGCCGGCGCGGCTTCCGACGCCGGCACGGCCGACGCGGACCGCACCGTGGTCCGGCGCGGCATCGCCGTAGCCAGGCCGGATGCTTTCCTGCGCACCGGCGTCGGCCGTCTCGATGCCGCCCTCGGTGGCGATTTGGGCGGCGATTTGAGCGGTGGCCTGCCGAAAGCGGCCTTAAGCGAAATCCATGGCGTCGAGACCCGCGATGCCGGAGCCGTCGCCGGCTTCGCCCTGTCGCTCGCCAGCCTGATCCTCAAGCCCAGCCTGATCCTCAAGCCCAGCCTGATTCTCAAGCCCAGCCTGGTTCTCAAGCAAGGGCCGCGATTGCCGGTGCTGTGGATCGGCACTCAGGAGGTTTTTCGCGAAGCGGGTTTTCCCTATGCCCGGGGCCTTCACGCCGCCTTCGGCATCGAGCCGGAGCAATTGCTGTTTTCCGAGGCGCCAAGGCTCGCCGATGCGCTGTGGGTCGCCGAGGAGGCGGCCCGCATGAAGGCGCTCGCCGCCGTCATCCTTGAAGTCCGCGGCAATCCGCAGCGGCTGGACCTGACCGCGACGCGCCGGCTGCACGCCCGCGCGCAGAGCGCCGGCCGGCCGGTCTTCCTGCTGCGGCAGGCGGCCGAACCCGAACCGACGGCGGCGCCCGTCCGCCTCATCGTCTCGCCGGCGCCGGCAGGGCCGCGCGACACGGTCGCCGGGCCGCTTGCCGGCTCGATCGGCCGCCCCGCCTTCATCATCAGCATCGGCAAGAGCCGCACGGCCCTGCCGGGACAATTCATATTGGAGTGGAACCCCGATGAACGCATATTCGATGAAAGAAGGATTGGGGAAGAACGAGCAAAGAATCCTGTCCCTGTGGTTTCCCTATCTCGCGGCCGAACGGATCCTGCGGCAGCGCCTGGGGCGGTCCTGGCGTTCCCGACCGTCGGATCACCGGCCGCTGGTGATCAGCCATCGCGACAGCAACGCGCAGCGCATCTTAGCCCTCGACGAGCGGGCTGAGGCGCTGCATCTGAAGCCCGGCATGGGCATCGCCGATGCGCGCGCCATGCATCCGTCGATCGACATAATGGAGGCCGATGCCGAAGCCGACCGGCGCCTGCTCGAAGGCCTTGCGGACTGGTGCGACCGCTATACCCCGCTGGTGGCGCTCGACGGGACCGACGGCCTGTTCCTCGACGTCACCGGCTGCACCCATCTTTTCGGCGGCGAACGCGCCATGCTGGACGAGATCCTGTCGCGCTTCTTCCATCAGGGCTTCGACGTCCGTGCCGGCCTTGCCGCGACACCCGGCGCCGCCTGGGCGGCGGCGCGGTTCTGCGGCGACCGCATCGTTGCCGGCGGCGAGGAGGAAGCGCTCCTGGCGCCCTTGCCGCTGGCGGCGCTACGCATCGCGCCGGAAACCCGCGCCAGCCTGGAAAGTGTTGGCCTGCGCACGGCGGGCGCGGTGATGGCCGCGCCGCGCGCGCCGCTCGCCCGCCGCTTCGGTGCCTCCCTGCTCTTGCGCCTCGACCAGGCGCTCGGCCGTCTCGACGAGGCGGTGTCGCCGCGCCTGCCCGTCGCGCCGCTTTCGGTCGAACGCCATTTGGCCGAGCCCGTCACGCTGACAGAGGACATAGAACGGCTGGTGGGCATGCTGGCGACGACCCTGAAGATCGACCTCGAGCGGCGCGGCGAAGGCGCGAGAAGCCTGGCGCTGCTCTTGTTCCGCGTCGACGGCGCCGTCAGCCGCATCGCGCTCGGCACGTCGCGACCGATGCGCGAACCCCGGCTGATCCAGAAATTGTTCCATGAGCGGCTGGCCGCCCTCGAGCAGCATATCGATGCCGGCTATGGCTTCGACCTGGTGCGGCTTTCGGTGCTGGCGGCGGCGGCCTTCGACATGCCGCAGGCCGACCTGACAGGCAAAACGACCGACGACGGCGCCGATATCGCGCTGTTCGCCGACCGCATCCGCGCCCGGCTCGGCGAGGGCGCGGTTCTCAAGCCGGTCGTCGTGGAAAGCCATCTGCCCGAGCGTGCCGTCGCCACCATCCCCTTCACGGAAACCCCGCGCCGCATCACGCCGCCGAAGAAACCGGACAGGATGCAGGCGCCGATGACCATCTTCCCGCCGGAGCGGCCGATCCGGCTTTTCCGCTCGCCCGAGCCGATTGAGGTGCCGGCCACCGAAATGCCCGAGGGACCGCCGCTGAATTTCCGCTGGCGGCGTGCGCTCTACAGGGTCGCCCGCGCCGAAGGCCCTGAACGCATCGCGCCGGAATGGTGGCGTGAATTTTCGAGCGACGAAGCGGCGTCGACACGCGACTATTTCCGCATCGAGGATGCCGACGGCCGCCGCTACTGGCTCTACCGGCAAGGTCTCTATGGCGGCTCTGAAATCCCGCCGCGCTGGTTCCTGCACGGGGTCTTCGCATGAACGCGCTGACCGCCATTCCCTATGCGGAATTCGGCATCCAGTCGAATTTCTCGTTCCTGCGCGGCGCCTCCAAGCCGGAGGAGCTGGTGGTCGCGGCCAAGCTCATGGGGTTCTCCGCGATCGGGCTCGCCGACCGCAACACGGTGGCGGGCGTGGTGCGCGCCTGGCAGCAGGCCAAGGTCGAGACGCTTGCCTACCACCCCGGCAGCCGGCTGGTTTTTTGCGACGGCACGCCTGATATTCTCGCCTATCCGCGGAACCGCAAGGGCTGGGGACATCTGTGCCGCATGCTCACGCAAGCCAATCTGCGCGAGGAGAACGAAAAGGGCGCGACCCTTCTGCGGCGCGACGACCTTCTCGAATGGGGCGAACTGATGTCGCTGGCGGTCCTGCCCGCTCTGGCGACAGGCGCGCAAGACAGCCTTGCCCTGCTTCGCCAGCTCAAGGACCGTTTCGGCGGGGCCCTGCGGCTCGGTGTCTCGCCCGACTACGCGGGAAACGACCGCTTCAGGATCGAGCAGGCGGCGGCGATGGCGGAGCTGGCCGGCCTGCCCTTGATGGCGACCAACGACGTCCTCTACCACACGGCCGAACGCCGCCCGCTGCAGGACGTGCTGACCGCGATCCGTCTCAACATTCCCGTTTCGGAGGTCGGGCTGGAACTCACGGCGAATGCCGAGCGCCATCTGAAACCGCCGCTGGAGATGGCGCGCCTGTTCCGCAGGCACCCGGAGGCACTGGCCGAAACGCTGCGCTTCGCGCAGGAGCTGACCTTCTCGCTCAGCGACCTTCAGTACAATTACCCCGACGAGCCGACGCAATCAGGGCTCGGCCCGCAGGCGGAGCTGGAAAGGTTGGCGCGGGAGGGGGCGGCCAGGCGCTATCCCTCGGGCGTGCCGCAATCGGTGACGAGGCGCATCGAGGAAGAGCTCGCCCTTATTGAGCGCCTGAACTATGCCCGTTATTTCCTGACGGTCCACGACATCGTCAAATTCGCCCGCAGCCAGGATATTCTCTGCCAGGGGCGCGGTTCGGCCGCCAATTCGGTCGTCTGCTTCTGCCTCGGCATCACCGAGGTCGGGCCGGAGCGAATCGACACGCTGTTCGAACGCTTCATTTCCGAGGAGAGGAACGAACCGCCCGACATCGACGTCGATTTCGAGCATGAGAAGCGCGAGACGGTCATCCAATATATCTACGAGAAATACAGTTCCAAGCGCACCGCGCTGGCCGCCGCCGTCATCAGCTATCGCGGCCGCTCGGCGCTGCGCGAAGTGTCGAAGGCGATGGGCCTGTCCGAGGATGTCAGGGCATCGCTCTCCGGCTCGATCTGGGGCTGGTCGACCTCGGAGCTCGGCGAGAAGGAAGCCCGGGCCGGCGGCCTCGATCGCGCCGACCCCATATCGCGGCACGTGATGGAGCGTGCCAACGAGATCATGGGCTTTCCCCGTCACCTCTCCCAGCATGTCGGCGGCTTCGTCATCACCAGGGACCGGCTCGACGAGATCGTGCCCATCGTCAAGACGGCGATGGAGGAACGCAAGATGGTCGAATGGGACAAGGACGATCTCGACGCGGTCAAGATCCTCAAGGTCGACGTGCTGGCGCTCGGCATGCTGACTTGTCTCAAACGCGCCTTCACTCTGCTGACGGACCATTATCCGCAGGCGCGAGACCCTTACGGGCAGCCCTATGTCCTTGCCACCCTGCCGGAAGAGGCGAAGCCGGTCTATAAGATGATCGGTCGCGCCGACACGATCGGCGTCTTCCAGATCGAATCGCGCGCGCAGATGTCGATGCTGCCGCGTCTCAAGCCAAAAGAATTCTATGACCTTGTCATCGAGGTGGCGATCGTGCGGCCCGGCCCGATCCAGGGCGACATGGTCCACCCCTATCTGCGCCGCCGGCAAGGCAAGGAGCAGCCCGAGTATCAGAAACCGGAGCTGGAGGCGATCCTCCACAAGACGCTGGGCGTTCCTCTGTTCCAGGAACAGGCGATGAACATCGCCATCGTGGCCGGTGGCTTCAAGCCTGGCGAGGCCGACGAGTTGCGCCGCGCCATGGCCACCTTCAAGCGCACCGGCACGATCGGCAATTACCGCCGGCGCATGATCGACGGCATGGTCGGCAAGGGCTACACCCGGGATTTCGCCGAACGCTGTTTCAAGCAGATCGAGGGTTTTGGCGAATACGGCTTTCCCGAAAGCCATGCCGCCTCCTTCGCGCTGCTGGTCTATGCCTCCTGCTGGTTCAAGACCTTCTATCCCGACGTGTTCTGCGCCGCGATCCTGAATTCACAGCCCATGGGGTTTTACCAGCCGGCCCAGCTTGTTCGTGATGCACGCGATCATGGCGTCGACATCCGCGAGGTCGACGTCAATTTCTCCGTCTGGGACTGCACGCTGGAACAGGCGACTTTCGACCCGGCCCACATCCTGCCGCGCCATGCCGACATGCGCGGCGTCATCGCGACGCAGCACGCAGTGCGGCTCGGCTTCAGGCAGATCAAGGGACTTTCCAAGGAGCGCATGGACGCCTTCGTCGAGCGGCGCGGTTCAGGCTACGCATCCGTGCGGGATGTCTGGCTGCGCTCCGGCCTCGATGTCGCCGAGATCGAAAGACTGGCGCAGGCCGATGCCTTCCGCTCGCTCGGCCTCGACCGCCGCGCCGCACTTTGGGCGGTGCGCGCCCTCGACGGCAAGAGTGCCGCCGAAAAGCTGCCGCTTTTCGATCAGCCGGCGCTGCGGCTACGCGAGCTGGAGCCGGAGACGAAGCTGCCGAAAATGCCGCTCGGCGAGCATGTCATCCACGATTACCGCTCGCTCGGCCTGTCCTTGAAGGCGCACCCGGTCGCCTTCCTGCGCGAGCGGCTCGACCGGGCCGGCGTCACGCCCAATGCCAGGCTGTGCTCGGTGCGGGACGGACGGCGCGTCTCGGTCGCCGGGCTCGTTCTGGTGCGGCAGCGCCCCGGCAAGGGCAATGCGGTCTTCCTGACGCTGGAGGATGACGAAGCCGTCGTCAACGTCATTTTCTGGCAGCGGACCTTCGACCGCTTCCGTCCCATCGTCATGGGCGCGCGCTTCGTCAAGGTCACCGGCAAATTGCAGTCGGAATCGGATGTCGTCCACATCGTCGCCGAGAAGATCGAGGATCTGACGCCCTGGCTCACGGTGTTGCTGGAGAAGGTCGACCAGGCCAGTTTGCCGGGCGCCGGTTCTCAGGGGCACGCCTCGAGGGAGGATCCGGATCGTCCCGGCCGGCCCGCGATGCGGAACCCACCGGCCGGGCAGGATTTGGCAACACTGTCGGAAGAAGCGGAAAGCGTCATGCCCAGGGGCCGCAATTTTCAGTAGACACATCAATGCCTTCGTCATCCACCGGCGGAGCAAGGAGCGAAGCGACGCGGCGCGAGGATTCATGCCGCGACGTCTCCGCACCGCAGCGGTGCGAAACTTGACGCTGGCGGGCGAGCCCCCCTCTCGCCTGCCGGACCCGGCCCTTCGCTGTCGCTTCGGGCGCTCTTCGTTCGCAAAGCCAAGCAATTGGCTTTGCGTCCACTTCATGGACCACTCCTCGCCCCCTCAAGGGGGAGATTGGCAGTTTCAACGCTCCGCCAATTCCTGCAACAATGGAGATTGGCGAAGGCGGAGGTGACATTCGATCTCCCCCCTTGAGGGGGAGATGCCCGGCAGGGCAGAGGGGGGCGCCGTAGAATGCCGACCGATAATTTTCACGTCGAGCCGGCCGGCCCGCCCAGCCGCGGCGGCAGCACGTCTTCCGCCGAGATGCTCCGTGCCTCCGAAGGCAGCATGATCGGGATGCCGTCGCGCACGGGATAGGCGAGCTTGGCGACCCGCGAGATCAGTTCGCCGCGCTCGGGATCCCAGGCCAGCGGCCCCTTGGTCAGCGGGCAAGCCAGCAGCTCCAGCATCCTGGGGTCGACATTCGCTCTCTTTCCGTCACGCCCATCCGCCGCCATCGTGCCCTCTCTCAACATCCTACTGCAGGCTCGAGCCAAAATCCTCGTTCTCGCGCGCCAGCGCCATTTCGGTGATGGCGATCAGCGTTTCGGCGCGGGTCTTGAGATCGGCCGCTTCGAGCAGCGCCTGCTTCTCGGCCGGTCCATAGGGCGCCATCATCGACAGCGCGTTGACCAGCATGGCGTTTTCGGCCCGGCTGACGCTTTCCCAGTCGGCCTCCAGGTCGTTGGCCTGCAGATAGGAGCGGAACGCCCGCAGCAGCGCCGGCCGGTCGACCTCGGCGGCCGCCTGGTCGTCGTCGAGATCGGCGAGAAAGGGGGCGATCTTGCCTTGGCGGAACGGCGTCTTGACCGTCAGCTCATGGGTGACACGGAACCGGCACACACCCTGCAGCGAAATCAGGTAGCGGCCGTCGCCGGTCTCGGAAAGCGCTATGATGCGGCCGGCGCAGCCGACATTGCAGAGTTCCGGCTCGCCATCGTCGCGCAAGGCGCCGTCAAGGCTGGGCTGGATGACGCCGATCAGCCGTGAGCCGGCGATCGCCTCGTCGACCATCTGCAGGTAGCGCGGCTCGAAGATGTTGAGCGGCATGCGGCCGCCCGGCAGCAGAAGCGCGCCCTCGAGCGGAAAGACCGGGATGGTCGACGGCAGATCCCTGGCGAGCCGGTAGTGAGCGTTTCCCGCTTGCACCTCGTTCCTCCGATCGCTTCGCCTGGGAAGCGCCTCCATGCCGCGATCCGCCTGTCGCTGCCCGGGGTTGTTGGCTTCCCGAGGGAAAGGCGGGCCGGATTCGTCCTATCTGGCGCGGCCGGCGCCGGGTGCAAGCCCCGCGCGACCATTCGGCCGCGCCGGCTCAGGAAAACAGCAGCGACGACAATTTGCGCCGCGCGGCAAGCGTCGCCTCGTCGGTCATGCCCCAGGCCTCGAAGAAGCGCAGCAATTGCGCCTTGGCGCCGTCCTCGTTCCAGCCGCGGTCAGCCTTGATGATGGCCAGGAGATTGTCGGCGGCCGCATCGCGCTCGCCCCTGGCGTTCTGGACCATGGCCAGATCGAAGCGGGCCTGATGGTCGCCGGGATTCTCAGCCAGCCGGCGCTCGAACTCCGCCGGGTTGCCGAGTTCGGACGCTTGCGCGGCCAAGGTCATCCTGGCGCGCAGCGCGGCCAGCGGCGGCGCATCGGCCTTGGCCTGCGGCGCCCGCGCCAGCATCGCCTCGGCGCCTTCGGTATCACCGGCCTCGAACAGCAATTCGCCTAGCCCCGCTATCGCCTCGATCGTCTCCGGCGCCTGCTCGAGCACGGCGTCATAGATGTCGGCCGCCGTCTGCACGTCGCCGGCAGCGCGCGCCTCGGCCGCCGCCGTCAGCGCCTCGGTTACATCAGCCGCACCATTGCCCTTGCCGCCGACCTTGTCGATGAACTGGGTGATCTGGCTCTCGGGGATGGCGCCCATGAAGCCATCGACCGGCTGGCCGTCCTTGAAGGCGATGACCGCGGGAATGGACTGGATGCCGAGCTGGCCGGCGATCGAGGGATGGTCGTCGATGTTCATCTTGACCAGCTTGACCTTGCCGCCGGCGGCGCGGACCGCCTTTTCCAGTTGCGGCGTCAGCTGCTTGCACGGCCCGCACCACGGCGCCCAGAAATCCACCAGCACCGGCTGGCGGCGCGATTCCTGGATGACATCGGCGGCAAAGGCCGCGGTGGTCGTATCCTTGATGACGTCGCCGGCGGGGGCGGCGCCGGCCGCAGGTTTCTGCGGTTCCGCGCCGCCGCCATACTGCACCGTCGTGGCATACTGGCCGCCGCTATTGCCAAAGGAGCCGCCAAACGGATTGTTGTCACTCATGTCGTCGCCCTTTCGGTGGCGCCAGCGGATCGGCGCACTGTCCTTGGTTGGAAACCGGTTTCGCCATCCATGTGGCGATCATGCCGAGACTTTCAAGATAGCAGCATCGTGCCCGGTTGCCTCGACGAATCTGACGAGGTCGCCCGATGCGATCGACGTCGTCGCCTCATTGGTCAGCGGATGCGCGTTGATCACCGCATGCCGCATCAGCGCCTCGTCGAGCACGACCTTGACCCTGTGCTGCGTGTCGTTGATCAGGCCAAACACCGTGACTGCGCCCGGCGCGACCCCCAGAAGCTCCATCAGCATCTCCGGCTTGCCGAAGGAAACGCGGCCGGCGGCGCCGATCACATGATGGATCTGCTTCAGGTCGACGACAGCGTCCTCGCCGACCGTGACCAGGAAAAAGGCGTGCTTCTTGTCCTTCAGGAACAGGTTCTTGGTGTGGCCGCCGGCGATTTCGCCGCGCAGCGCCTGCGAATCGGCGACCGTATAGAGCGGCGGATGGCGTTTCGTCGAAACGGCGATGCCGAGTTCGGCAAGAAAGGCAAAGAGCTCGGCTTCGGTCCTGGGCATGGGGTTCTCGTCTTCGGCTGGTTTCCAGCCATGCCGTTTACGGCCAATGACATGGTCGAGACAAGACCGCCGCGCGACGCGGCGCCGAATCCTTCCGGCTGCCGCCGGCGGCCCGCCGGCCTCGTCCGGCGCATTGAAAAAAGCCTGCGATTTCCCTGTTGCAATCGCCGCGCTCTTCAGCCATATAGGCCCGGCTTGCGGCCCAAAGCCGCGCGAGCGGGTGTAGCTCAGGGGTAGAGCACAACCTTGCCAAGGTTGGGGTCGAGCGTTCGAATCGCTTCACCCGCTCCAGTTTCCTCCTTGGGGAATCAAGCAATTAGAAGAAAGCGCCGCCCAGTGCGGCGCTTCTTTTTTGCCCGTAGGTCATAGATATCCACGACTTGGCGAGCCAGGGCACGATCTTTGTCGGTTCGCCACAGCGCTGGTCTGTTAGCGAATCGACAAGCTGACGAACCGATCCATACCCGTAGTTACTTCGCTGCGGATCGATGCAATCCGCCTGACTCGGACCGTCGCATCATCTCCGCTACGCACTGGCCAGAGCGATCGCGATACCCTGTCCGACACCGATGCACATCGTGGCCAGGGCCAGTCGTGCTTTTCGGGACCGCAACTCAAGCGCGGCAGTGCCGGTGATGCGAATGCCCGACATCCCAAGCGGGTGCCCGAGCGCGATCGCTCCGCCGTTCGGGTTCACATGCTCCGCGTCCTCGGGGATACCGAGTTCGCGGAGCACGGCGATGCTTTGGGAGGCAAATGCTTCATTCAGCTCGATGATGTCGAAGTCCGAAGGCGCGATGCCGAGCCGCGCGCAAAGCTTGCGTGTCGCCGGAGCCGGACCGATTCCCATGATCCGTGGGGCAACCCCGGCGGTCGCGACGCCCGCAATCCGGGCGATCGGTGTGAGCCCGAATGCCTTGACGGAAGCTTCGGACGCGATGATCAGCGCTGCCGCGCCGTCGTTCACGCCAGAGGCGTTGCCCGCGGTGACGGTGCCGCCTTCCTTTTTGAACGGCGCTGCAAGCTTGGCGAGCGACTCGGTTGTCGTTCCGGCGCGTGGATGTTCGTCGCGATCGACCATGATCGCATCGCCTTTGCGCTGGGGCACAGTCACCGGCGTGATCTCCAGCGCGAGCCGGCCATTTTCCTGAGCGGCGGCGGTCCTGGCCTGGCTGCGTGCGGCGAAGCCATCCTGATCGGCGCGGCTGACCTTGAAGGCTTCCGCAACGTTTTCACCCGTCTCCGGCATCGAATCGACGCCGTACTGCTTCTTCATCAATGGATTGACGAAGCGCCAACCGATCGTGGTGTCGTAAATCTCGGCGTTGCGCGAGAACGCCTCGCCCGCCTTCGGAAGCACGAACGGCGCGCGGCTCATGGATTCGACGCCACCGGCGATGATCAGGTCGGCTTCGCCGGCCTTGATGGCCCGTGCAGCGATGCCCACGGCGTCCATTCCAGAACCGCACAGGCGGTTGACCGTGCTGCCCGGGACTTCGATCGGCAGTCCCGCCAACAGCGATGACATGCGCGCGACATTGCGGTTGTCCTCGCCTGCCTGGTTGGCGCAGCCAAAGATGACCTCATCCACCGCGGACCAGTCCAGGCCTGGATTGCGTTGCCGCAGCGCTCGCAGCGGCACTGCGCCGAGATCGTCGGTCCGGACCGAGGACAGCGAACCGCCAAACCTGCCGATCGGGGTGCGGATGTAGTCGCAGATGAAGGCCTCGGTCATTCAGAGCTCCGGTGCAGTCAAGGATTTGATTTCGCCATCGACCTTAAGCTCTGCGCCGGTCAGCGCCTGCAATTCATCGAAGCTCATCGCAAACAGCTTCTCGCGCAGCACGAAACGACAATCGATGATGTCTATGACCGCAAGGCTCGTGTAGACCCTCGTCACGCAATGCACGCCGGTCAGGGGAAGGCTGCAGGCCTTCACCAGTTTCGGACGACCGTCCTTGGTGACGTGATCGGTGATGACGGCCACGCGTTTTGCTCCGTGCACCAGATCCATAGCACCACCGACCGCTGGTATGCCCTTGGGTCCTGTGCTCCAGTTCGCGAGGTCACCGGTCTCGGCCACCTCGTAGGCGCCGAGAATGGCAACGTCGAGGTGTTCGCCGCGCACCATCGCGAAGCTGTCGGCATGGTGGAAGAACGAAGCGCCCGGATTGAGCGTGACCGCCTTCTTCCCCGCATTGATCAGATCCCAGTCCTCGTCGCCTGCCGCCGGGGCTTCGCCAAAATTGAGGATGCCGTTTTCGGTGTGGAAGATCGCCCGACGCCCAGGCGGCTGAAAGCTCGCCACCATCTCGGGAAAGCCTATGCCGAGGTTCACATAAGCGCCGTCCTCGATGTCCTGCGCGGCGCGCCATGCAATCTGCGCGTTGGTCAGCTTGACTGTCATGCGTATGCGACCCCTTGGCGGATAAGCGCCTCTTCTTGCATCGGGTTCGAGACCTCGATCACCTGGTCCACGAAGATCCCGGGCGTCACGACCAGCTCGGGATCAATCGCACCGGGCTGGACGATCCGGCGCGCCTGAACGACGGTCGTGCGTGCGGCCATCGCCATCAGCGGCGAGAAGTTGCGTGCCGCCTTCCTGTAGGTGAGGTTACCATGAGGGTCGGCAAGTTCCGCCTTGATGAGGGCCACATCCGCCTTCAGCCAACGTTCCTGCACATAGTGGCGCCCCTCGAACTCGGCCACAGGCTTGCCGGCCGCGAGATCGGTCCCGTAGCTCGTCGGCGTGTAGAAAGCCGGGATACCCGCGCCACCGGCGCGGATTCGTTCGGCCAGGGTCCCCTGTGGAACCAGTTCGAGCGCGATTTTCCCGGCGAGATACCGCTCGGTGAATGCCCGCGGATCGGACGAGCGCGGGAACGAGCAGATCATCTTGGCGACCATGCCATTGTCGATCATGGCGGCGATGCCGATCCGTCCGTTCCCTGCATTGTTGTTGACGATCGTAAGGTTTTTCGGGGCGCCGGTAGCGCGAAAACGGTCAATCAGGGCGTGGATCAGCTCTATCGGAGCACCTGCGCCGCCGAAGCCGCCGATCATGACGGTCATGCCGTCTTCGACGATTGCCACTGCTTCCGCGAGGCTCGCGATTGTCTTGTCCACGTAACCAGCCTTTCCCGGCACCAAGATCGATTTCGCCGCCACACGTATCGGCAGATGAGATCTTTCGGCAAGCCGGCTTGTGCGATATCATTCGTTTGTTGACATATCGCACAAGGTGAATGGATGCCCATTTCCGAACGGGACAAGATGGGTGGCTTGGCCAAGGGATTGTCCGTCATAGAGACGTTCACGGTGGAACGGCCACGGCAGTCGATCACGGACGTCGCGAATGCATCCGGTCTCGACAGGGCGACAGCCAGACGCTGTCTCCTTACGCTTTCCCATCTCGGCTACGCAGACTACGACGGAAAGTTCTTCACGCTCACGCCGCGCGTGTTGAGGCTCGGGACAGCCTGTCTGGCAACCATGCCGCTGCCGCATCTGGTGCAGCCTTTGCTGGATGGCCTTTCGGAGCGGCTCGGCGAAAGCTCGTCCGTCTCGATTCTGGACGGCACCGACGTCGTCTATGTCGCGCGCGCGGCGCAGCGAAAGGTGATGTCGATCGCGCTGATGCCCGGCTCGCGGCTTCCGGCATACTGCACTTCCATGGGGCGCGTGCTCCTGGCAGCCATGCCTCCGGAACGCGCTGCACATCTTCTATCTTCCCATGCCCTGCCGGCGCGGACTGCTCACACCTTGACCGACCCCGACACCATCCTTGCGGAGTTAGGGCGGGTGCGGACGCAAGGGTTCGCGTTGATCGATCAGGAGGTCGAGCTCGGATTGCGCTCGATCGCCGTGCCGTTGATGACCGTGCGCGGGACGGTGATCGCAGCCGTGAACGTCGGCGTTGCGGCGACACAGGTGAGTGTCAGCAATCTCGTTGCGCTCTACCTGGAGCCGTTGCGTGCACTTCAAGCTGAGCTGCGGGCAGTGCTGCGTTAGGGCGCTGCCATGGAGGGAATTAGCGTCCAAGTCGCTCGAAGTAGGAGAGCATGTTCCCACCCATGATCTTGTCGACGCCCGCTTCATCGTAGCCGCGGCGGGCGAGCTCATGGAAGATCGAGGTGGCGGATCACGCCGAACACATCCTCGTCCGGAACATCCGCGAGAAGGCGGTCTCCAGCGCCTGCACCCTTGGGCGTGAGGCGATATTCGATCCGGGCAGCAAACCCTGAACGCAATGGGCGAGGCCTTCAACATGAAGGATTTCTATCGAGTGGCTTTCGGAGGGGCGGAGCCGGACATTCGCCTCCGTCGAGACGGAGATCGCGAACTACATTCTCGGTTCAAAGCGCGACGTGTCTTCGCGCAAGTGACCGGCCTCTCACACACCGCCCTGTCGCTGATCCGCGGCGGCATTCTTTGCGGCCATAGCCCATCCGTTGTAGGCGTGCATCTGCGCCAGCTTCGCCATGCGCTGGGCGGCCTCTGCGAGCGCTGCGCAATGCTGCTTGAAGTTTTGCTCTATGATCTGACCGTAGGGTCCCGTAAGTCCCACCGCGTATATCACCTCACCGCTCGTCGGCCTTATCGGAAATGCTATCGAGCCCAGGCCCGGAACATGCTCGGCCAGGTCCATGGCGTAACCCTGCTCCCGAACCTCGGCCAATTCCCTGGTCAACTCCGCGATCTTCGTTTTCGTCCGATCGGTGTAGCTGCGCAGCTCCGTCGCCAGGATCCTCTTCACGGTCTCCTGCGGATGAAACGCAAGGATCGCCTTGGCCGAAGCGGTCGCATTTACAGGCATGGCCATGCCCGGCATGACATAGGTCCGGACCGGAGTGTCGGGCGCGACGCAGGTGACCGAGCGCACTTCGGTACCGTCGAACTTCGACAGGAACGCCGACTGGCCGGTGCGGTCGGCCAAATCCTGAAGCGGTCGCTGCGCGAGCGTCGTCAGCCAGCCGCTATCCGGAGACATCTGTAGCAGCTGCAGCAGGCGATCGCCGAGACGGTATGTCCGATTGCGAACGCTCTCGGCGGTGATCATCCCGCTTTCGATCAAGGCATGCAGCAGCCTGTTGATCGTGGTTTTGGGCAATCCAAGCGTCGTTTCGAGTTCGATCGCCGTCAGGCCATGCTCGAACGGCGCGACCGTCTCCATGATCGAGATGTAGCGCTCGAGGGGGCTGTCCTTGGCGCTCGGCTTCTTCGACTTCGTATTCAAGGGCACCTACGCCGATCTGACAATTGCAACTGCAAGAAGGTTATCGTTCAAAACAGACATGAGGGGCAAGGTCAGTCCCTTGTTATTCCGCCGCGCCTTGAGCCCGGGGTCTCCGTAGAATAGCCGAACGGCCGCACGCCCTCGATCAATCGGGCTCCGTTAGTACCCGAATCCGGAAATGTCCTCGCAAATTCCGAAATTCGGTATTATCCCCATTTTATGGTCCCCTCGATTGACTCGCAAGCCAAATCCTGATTATCGGACTAAATACCGATTTTCGGAGGAACTTGAAATGGCTGAACTCCCGCGTGTGACCTACTCGAACATCGGAGTGGATTTTTCCCCGGTTCACGCTCACCTCGACGCAATGATCCCGGATTTCGAGAAGAACACACTGGGTCGCGAGTGGTCGACGCCGTTTGCGACTGGCGCTCGGAAAGAGATCCTGAGCCCGATCGACAAGAAGATCTCTCTCGGCAAGTTCCCGGCTTCAACCCCGTCAGACGTCAAGTCGGCGATCCAGGCTGCCCGAGCCGGCGCGAAGGCCTGGAACCGTTCGACGCTGGACGATCGCCTTGCATTCGGCGCCCGCTGGCGAGAGGCGCTGGCGGAGCGGAAGTATGACCTTGGTTTGGCGGCGCTATACGAGATCGGAAAGTCCCGCCTCGAGGCAGTCGGCGAAGCCGAGGAATGCCTCGACATGGTCGAGTACTACGCATCGGAGATGAAGGCGAACAACGGGTTCGTCCGGCCGATGAACATGTTGGTCGAAAACGAGACCGCTACGAGCGTCATGAAGCCCTATGGCGTCTTCGCGGTCATCGCTCCTTTCAACTTTCCGCTCGCCTTGTCGATCGGCATGGTCTCGGGTGCGCTGTTGACAGGCAATGCGGTGGTCTACAAGCCGTCGCCGGGTTGCGCGCTGACCGGACTGCTGATTGCCGAAACGCTTCGCAAGGCGGGATTGCCCGAAGGTGTTTTCAACATCGTGCTTGGCGATGGAGAGGTGGGGCGCCTTCTTGCCACCGACAACGGCATCGACGGCGTTGCATTCACGGGCTCCCATAAGACCGGCATGAGCATCTTCCGTCACATGGCAACGCTGCCCCACATGAAGCCCGTCATCGCCGAAATGGGTGGCAAGAACCCTGCCTACGTGACCAGCAAGGCCGATCTCGACCGTGCGGCGCAGGGAGTGGCGCGCTCCGCTTTCGGCCTGCAAGGCCAGAAGTGCTCCGCATGCTCGGTCGTGTATGTCGACGAGAAGGTCAAGGCGGAATTCATCGAGAAGCTGGTAGCATTCGCCGCAAAGCTGGTGGTCGGAGATCCTCGCAAGGCCGAGACCTTTATGGGCCCTGTCTATGGCGACGCCACAGTCGCCCGTTTCCAGGCCGCACTGTCGGAAGTCGAGGGCAAAGGCAAGGTGCATTTTGGGGGCGCCGCCCTGGGCCAGGGCTTTGCGGACAACTACGTCCTGCCGACGGTCGTCGAACTTGATGGTCCGGGCCGGCTGACCCGCGACGAACTCTTCATGCCTTTCGTGGTCGTCCGCGGTTTCGACAGTCTCGATGCCGCGATCGAAGAGGGCAACGACATCGCCTACGGACTATCCGCCGGCATCTTTACCAACGACCAGGAAGAGTTGCGTCACTTCCTCGACACCGCCGAAGCAGGGGTTCTCTACGCCAACCGTGCGAGCGGCGCGACGACGGGTGCATGGCCAGGCGCGCAGCCATTCTGCGGCTGGAAGGGCACCGGGGTCAGCGGCAAGGGCGGTCTCGGCTCGTGGTTCCTGCCACAGTACCTGCGCGAGCAGAGCCACACGATCATGACCAGGTGATCGAAAGAGGTCGCGCTCTTCGCCGCGGCCATCCAAGGCTGTCTCCTTCATCGGTTTACAAGATTATGCGCCACTATCCAGATTCAATGTCGAAATCCCGCGAGATGTTCGAACGGGCCCGCAAGGTCATGCCGGGAGGGAACACCCGGACAACGGTCTTCATCGACCCGTTTCCGATCTATGCCCAGCGCGGCGAGGGCTGCCGCGTCTGGGACGTCGATGGAAACGTCTACTACGACTGCATCAACAATTTCACGGCCATGATCCATGGCTACGGCCATCCCGCCGTCACGGCGGCGGTGGTGGACCAGATGCCCCGGGGATCGGCTTTCGGAGCGCCCACCGAGAGCGAACTTGATCTTGCTGAACTGTTGGTGGAGCGCCTCCCGTCGGTCGAGCAGGTTCGCTTCGCCAACTCCGGCACGGAAGGCGTCATGATGGCGATCAAGGCGGCTCGGGCGTTCACCGAACGGCCGAAGATCGTCAAGATCGAAGGTGCCTACCATGGCTCCTACGACTTCGCGGAAGTCAGCCTGGACAGCTCGCCCGCCAACTGGGGCGACATGCCTGCCTCGACGGCATACGCGAAAGGCACGCCGAAGGGAGTTCTCGACGACGTCATCGCGGTGCCGTTCAACGATACGGAGGCGCTGCGTGCCGTCTTCGACGCGCATGGAGACTCGATAGCGGGTGTTCTGATCGACCCGATGCCGAACCGCGCCGGACTTATTCCCGCGCGGAAGGATTATCTCGACGCGATGGTCGAGATCGCTCATGCCGCCGGCTCGCTGGTGATCTTCGACGAGGTGATCTCGCTCCGCCTTGGCTATTCGGGGGCGCAGGGCCTGTGGAGCATCACGCCCGATCTGACGGCTCTCGGCAAGATCATCGGCGGAGGGTTCCCGGTCGGCGCCGTCGGCGGCCGCGCCGACGTGATGGCGGTGTTCGATCCAACGCGAGGCAAGCCTGCATTGCCGCATGGCGGCACCTTCACCGCGAACCCGGTGACGATGCGAGCCGGTCTGGCGGCGATGCGCGCGTTGACCCCGGCCAGCTTCGCGCATCTGGACGCTATCGGCAGCCTGCTTCGCGACGGCATCACGGCCTCGCTTGCCCGCCATGGCCTCAACGGGCAGTGCGTCGGTCTCGGCTCGCTCTTCAAAGTCCATTTCACGGCGTTGCCGATCACGGACTATCGGTCGGTCTATCCGGGTGCGTCCGAACGCACGAAGCTCGACCTGTTCCACAAGGGTCTGCTCGACCGCGGCGTGCTTTCGGCGAGTTACGGACTCTTCGCGCTTTCCACCTCGATGACCGAGGAAGACGCACGCGAAATCCTTTCCGCAATCGACGGCGCCCTCGCAGCAATCGCGGCGAAGCAATGACGTAGCGCGTCCGGCGCCGGATCCATCCGGCACGGGACGACGCAGCAACAGATGGAAGTCACATGACAGCTTCTCCTCACGTCGTCGTCATCGGTGCAGGCACCCTCGGCATGTGCTCTGCGCACGCGCTCGCGGAACAGGGCGCTCGCGTCACCGTCATCGACGCACAATCCATTGCGTCAGGATCCAGCGGCCGCTCGGTCGGGGTCGTTGGTACACAGCTGACGGATCCGTTCGAGATCCAGCTGCGCATGCAATCCGTGCAGCGCATCCGCCGGTGGCAGGAGCGCCTCGGTCTCGGCTTCAGCCCTATCGGCTATCTGCGTCTGGCGCGCACCTCCGAGCAGATGGAACTGTTCGCCCGCTCGGTGGAGATCCAGCGCAATGCCGGCTTCAGATCCAGGGTCTACCAGGCGAACGAGCTCCAGCAGCTCGTGCCGCACTTGAGTTCAGATGGGCTCGAAGGCGGCATCTTCGGGCCGGACGACGGCTTCCTCGATCCCCACGAAATGTGCACGTTGCTGGCGCAAGAGGTGAAGAAGCTCGGCTCCGAGGTTTTCCAGTTCCGCAAGCTGCTTGGTGTCGCGCGGACATCCGGTGGCTATCGGTTGGACACCAGCAAGGGTCCGATCGGCTGCGACTTCGTCGTGAATGCGGCAGGCGCCTGGGCGCCACGCGTTGCCGAGATGCTTGGACAGACGCTTCACATCCGCCCCGAGCGCCACGAGGCGCTGACAATCCACCTGGACGCGCCGCTTCCCTACACAATGCCGATGGTCATGGATCTGGTGAACGGGCAGGGCACCGGACTCAACTTTCGGCACGAGAAAGCGAGCGAGCTCATCGCCGAGATACACAAGGTAAGCTCGCCCTCGCCCGAGGATCCGGACAATTACAACGAGCAGTGCGAGGAAGGGTCCAAGGTCATGCTGGCCGAGATGCTGATCGAGCGCGTGCCTGATCTGCCGGGCGCCCGGCTCGGCCGGGGCTGGGCAGGCCTCTACCCTGTCACCGCCGACCACCGTCCCTATGTCGGACCAGTCGATCAGTCCGAGCCCGGTCTGATCACTGCGGCCGGTGCGGGCGGCTACGGGATACAGCTCGCGCCGGTGATAGGCCTGATCGTCGCGGACTGGGTGCTCAAGGGCTCTCCCGCATCGATCCCAGGCACCGAGAGTCTCGCTCCAACTCCGGAAAGAAACGTCCCCGCCGTACATACCGCGGCGGCTTGACCAGTAGGACACCGGCGTTAGCGCAAGGACAAAGAAGCCATGCCCGAGGCAGAAAACATCGTCCGCATCAAGAACATCAACGTGATCTATGGCGGCCATCACGCCGTGAAAAACGTCTCGCTCGACATTACGCGCGGCGAGGTCGTGGCGATCGTCGGACCCAGCGGCGCGGGGAAGAGCACGCTGCTGCGTGCGATCAACATGCTCGAACAGCCGTCATCCGGTACCCTCGAAGTGGGCGCCATCCGGTTTTCGGTCGACCGCAATCTGTCCGCCGGAGAGCTGTTGAGGCTCCGACGTTCCACCGGGATGGTTTTCCAGTCCTTCAACCTGTTTCCGCACATGACCGTGCAGCGCAACATTTCGCTGCCGCAGATGCGGGTTCTGGGGCGCACCAGGGAGCAGGCGGACGCGCGCACCGCCCAATTGCTCGAACGCGTACACCTTACGGACAAGGCGCACTCCTACCCGGCGCGCCTGTCGGGTGGCCAGCAGCAGCGTATCGCGATCGCACGCGCCCTGGCTCTTGACCCCAAGGTGATGCTCTTCGACGAACCCACGAGCGCCCTGGACCCCGAACTCGGGCTTGAGGTGTTGGCCGTGATGCGCGAGCTCGCCCAGGAAGGCATGACAATGATCATCGTCACGCACGAGATCGCCTTTGCCGCAGACGTCGCCGACCGCGTGATCGTCATGGCCAATGGAGAGATCATCGAGCAGGGTCCGCCTGATGCCGTGATCCGCAACCCGTCGTCGCCGCGCACGCGGCAGTTCTTCCGTGCCGTGGTCGATCGCAGATGATCGACCTGCTGGTTTCACTGCTCAGAGGCGTTCCGGCCACGCTGCTGGTGACCTTCGGCGCTTTCGCAGTCGGAGCCATCGCAGCCGTGCCGCTGGTGCTGATGCGACGGTCCCGGTGGCTCCTTCTAAGCATGCCGGCGCGCATATACATCGACGTTGTCCGGGGAATCCCGCCGATCGTCTGGCTGTTCATTATCTTCTTCGGATTGGGCAGCGGAGTGATCGTTCTCAGTTCCTATCAGGCTGCCATCCTGGGTATGGGGCTGGTATCAACGGCCTATCTCGCTGAAATCTACAGGGGTGGCTTCCTGGCCCTCTCGAAGGGCCAGCGGGAGGCGTCCACGGCGCTCGGTATGACGCGCCTGGATACGCTGCGCTACATCCTGGCGCCGCAGGTCCTGCGCGTCTCGGTTCCGCCCATGGCGACCTTTCTTGTCAGCCTGCTCAAAGACACGACCGTGGCCTCCACGATCGGTGTCCGCGACGTGATGATGTACGCGTCGCAGCAGGCCCAAGGCGGAGGCGGCAGCTTCATGCCGTTCATTTTCGCTGCGCTTCTCTACATCGCGCTGTCGATACCCGTTGTCGTGTTGGCACGCGCCGTGGACGAGCGGCTGCGCTCAAGAGGGCAAGCGAAATGAGCGAGATGCTGGCCAACTGGCTGGACTGGTCCCCCCAGCTTTTCCAAGGAGTTCTTGTCAGTCTCCAGTTGGCGGGCCTGGCGCTGCTGTTCGGATTGCCTATCGGTCTCGTTCTTGCGCTTGCCTCCTCCTCTGGAAACAGGCTCGTCCGCTATTTCGCGGTGGTACTGGTCGAGATCGGGCGCGGCGCGCCTGCACTCGTCGTCCTGCAGATGGTCTACTATGGATTGCCTGCTTCGGGGATGACCGTAAGTGCCTTCACCTCTGGCGTGATTGCGTTGGCGCTAACGACAGGCGCCTACACCAGCGAGATCCTTCGGGCCGGTCTGAACGCGGTTCCGCATTGTGAGATCGAGGCGGGCTTGGCGCTCGGCATGACCCGCCGGGACATCCTGCGCTTCGTGGTGGTCCCCCAGGGAATCCTGTTCGCAATACCCGCGCTGATGGGCTTTGCCATTCTCATCTTCCAGGCGACGGCCCTTACATACACGATCGCCATCCCCGAACTTCTGGCGCGCGCCTATCGCGTGGGTGCGGCCACCTACCTCTACCTCGATGTCCTGATCCTGGCGGGCCTGTTCTACCTCGCCATCACCGTCCCGTTCGGGTGGCTGGTCTCGTACACCGAACGTAGGCTGGGCAGCCATCTCGGCTGACCTGCAATCAAAAACCATCAATGTCAGAGGAGAGCAAAGTGAAAAATTGGAGTAAGATCATCTCGGCCGCAGCCATTGCCACGGCCTTGGGTGCCAGCGTCGCGTCCGCACAGGATTGCAAGCCGCAGCATGCTTTCGAAACCGTGTCGGCGGGCAAACTCACCGTCGCGCTCACCAACACCGCTCCGTATTCGCTCGAAAAAGACGGCGGCATCGCGGGTATCGACGGCGATCTCGTGAAGCGTTTTGCCAAGGAGAACTGCCTGGAGATCGCTTATGAGATCTTCACATATCCAGGCGCGGTTTCCGCAGTTCAGTCGCGGCGCGCGGACATCGCGCTTGGCGGCTTCTATCGTACCGCCGCCCGCGCGAAGGTCGTCGCTCTGTCCACGCCGGTCTATCTCGACCAACTGTCCGTCACCTCGACCAACGGCATTGATACCGTGGACGGTCTGCTGGGCAAGAAGGTCGGCACCGTGGAAGGATATCTGTGGGTCCAGGACATGGAGAAGCTCTACGAAGGCTCCAAGACCTATCCGTCGTCGCTGAACCTCGCTCAGGACCTTCATGCCGGTCGTATTGAGGCGGCGCTCGACGGCTTCGGCTCCGCTGTCATTCAGAACGAAGGGCAGAACTACAAGGTGCATGTCCTGAAGCCGGATCCGCGCATCGATGCGACCATGAACCCGTCGCAGACCGCCTTCCTGCTGGACAAGAGCAATGAGGGCTTCGTTAAGGCGGTTGACGCTTCGCTCGATGTCTACCGCAAGAACGGGGCTATCGCCGAAGCGCTCAAGGCTTACGGGCTGGATCCGTCGGCCGCAGATGTCGGTGAAGCCCGCGTCATCGAGTAAGCCGCTGGTATGAAGGGCCGCCCTGCCTGCCCCGCTTCTAGGAAGAAAACCGGGTGCGGGGGGCGGCCTGTACGTTTGCCGCGCGGCTGCGATCCGCGAGCAGAATTCCGTAGTGCACCCCGAGTCTGAGACACGAAAAGGGTAACAGTCCTTCACTAAGGAGAGCTGATGAGGAAAGGAGACCCGTGGTGCAGTACAGCGCACCACAGATCCCTCCGGTCACATAAGGTTACAGCGAGGAACGGTACCGGTTCAGGCTCGTTAGCCCTGCATCCAATCCAATCATGGAGAAAAACGATGCAGGATATTTCCGGCAAGCGCGTCGCCATCCTTGCGACGAATGGTTTTGAACAGTCCGAGCTTGAGGTACCGCTGAACAAGCTGCGCCAGGCCGGCGCCGAGGTCGAAATCGTGTCGCTCGAAAGCGGCAAGATCAAGGGCTGGGACCACAAGGATTGGGGCCGCGAAGTTCCGGTCGACAAGACCTTGGACGAGGCCCGCGCCGATGCCTACGATGCGATCGTTCTGCCCGGCGGCGTCATCAATCCCGACCTCTTGCGGGTCGAGCGCAAGGCGCTGGATTTCATCAGTTCGTTCTGGTCGGCCAACAAGGTCGTCGGCGCGATCTGCCATGCGCCCTGGCTTCTGGTCGAGACCGGGATCATCAAAGCCCGCCGCGTCACATCCTACAAGTCGATCAAGACCGACGTGATCAATGCCGGCGGCCTGTGGCAAGACAGCGAGGTCGTCACCGACCAGGGGCTGGTCACCAGTCGCAATCCCGGCGATCTCGAGGCCTTCTGCGACAAGCTCACGGAGGAGATCAGGGAAGGGCGGCACGACAGGCGGGCCGCGGCTTAGCACCGAACCTTGTTCCCCAGCCGCGCCGCGAAGGATCTCGGCGTGGGTTGTTCAGGCGCTCTTCGCCCCCTCCGCCTTGCGCAGCGACGCCTGATGCACCAGCGACGTCCAGCTGTTGGTCGAAGCAAGGTGGCAGTAGAGCAGGCTGAGCGCGCCTGACTTTCTCAGGTCGAGGAAGGCCTCGTCGCTCAATCTGTTGAAGGCAGCCTCGTCTATCACCTGGAAATCGGTGAGGTTCAGCACCTCGCCTCCTTCCAGCGTCACCTTGCTCTGGCGCGGCGCGAACAGGGCATGCGCGTCGATCTTGTCGACCATCTCGCGGGTCTCCCTGAAGTCGATCTGGAACTGGTTGCAGAAGGCGAGCGCCTGCTTCGTCGCCTCGGTCGCTTCGTTACCGCTGAAGAACGGCAGCACCTTGTCGTCGCGGAACGGCGCCAGCAGCTGGTCGATGACGCGCTCGCTCGCCCGGTCGACGCACAGCGTCAGCCGGCCGGGCTGCTTGGGATCGTCGGCGAGAATGAAGGGATAGCGGCGGACATAGGCGGGGATGTAGTGCGGCCCGGCCCAGTTGCCGTCGGCGTCGACGAACAGGTTCTCGTCCTGGCGCAGGCCGGTGATGATGACGGGCGCCTTGGCGGTGCCGATGAAAACGATCGGGTAGGAGCGCATCGCCGCCGGCATTTCCGAGGCCACCACCGGGATGGCATGCGCCGAGCGGGCGAAGGAGAAATCGCTGCGCGCCGTCAGGCCGAGTGAACCGTGCCGCGCCGGATTGAGCGCCTCGGGCCTGGAATAGAACAGCGGCAAGGCCTCGCCCGCCGTTTCCGTCTTCGCACCGCTGTCAGCCATGTGTCCGTTTTCCTCCTCGCGCCGGCCAACCAGGCCGGCCCGTCCAGCATTGAATTCCCAAAGCGGGGTCTGTTCTTGTCGCGCCGGCCTTGCTTCGAAGCAATCCTGCGCAGGGACAAAGTACTACAGCGTCGCCGGCGCGCATAAAAGGACACGCGCTGCTGTATTTTGGCGTTTGCGCCCTAATCGCCTTGCGGGACGCCCGCAACCATGCCGGCCTATGGACAGCCTGCCGCGAAGCGGCGACAGTGGCATCACATGGCAAAATTCCGGGAAGCCGTGGGAGTCTTCCGTCCGGGATTGCAAGGATACGAGGAGCCGATGTCGCTTCAGCCATCCGGAGGGAACCATGACGGGCTTTGTCGACCGCGAACACGCCGCGCAGCTGATGCAGCGCGCCGGCCTGCAGGCGCTGGTGCTCTCAGCGCCCGAGGCCTTCCACTATGCGACCGGCGTGTCGATCGGACCGGCGGGGCTGTTCCGGCGTGCCGGCGCCGGCTTCGTTGTCATCCCGGCCCGGCAGGACCTGCCGATCGGCGTCGTCGTCGCGGATTTCAGTGCGGGACAGTTGCGGATCGCCGCGCCCGAAGCAGTTGTGCGTTCGCACCCGATCTGGATCGAATTCGCGCCGGTCGAGACGGGAACCCGCGGCCCGTTGGCGGAGCGTATCGAGGCTGGCCTTGTCTCGCTTGGCCGCGCGCCGGATTTCGCGCGCCCGGCCACCTTCGATCTCGCCGGCTCGGTGCGCCAGCTGCAAGCCTTGCTTGCCGAATTCGGACTGGAGCGCGCAACGCTGGGCATCGATCTCGGCTTTGTTCCAGCCGCCGATTTTTCCGCCATGCAGGCGCTGCTGCCGCAGTGCCGGATGATCGACGGCTCGCCGGTGCTGGATCGGCTGCGGGCGATCAAGTCGCAACGCGAGATCGAGCTCTTGCAGCAAGGCATTATCCTGTCTGAAGCAGGGCTGGAGCGGCTGCAGGTCGATGCGATGGCAGGCATGCGCCAGGCCGATCTCGTCGCGCTCTACCGGCAAGGCGTGGCCGCGGCGGCGGCGGGCCTCTCCCATCCGGTCGCGACGGCGGAATATGTGACGCTCGGCGCCCGGGCCAAGGGTGCCGATGCCAAGGCAATGCCCGGCGATCCGCTGAAATGCGACATGGTCTGCACGGTCGGCGGGTATGCGTCCGACATGTCGCGCAACTTCACTTTCGGTCCCGCTTCCGCCGACCAGGTCGAACTGCACGCGATCGCCGAGCGCGCTTTCGAGGACGGGCTGGCGGCACTCGTGCCGGGAAATTCGCTCGGCCATGTGCACCGCGCCGCCACCGACAGCCTGACGCGGCAAGGCCTGCGCTCCTACCGCCGTGGGCATTTCGGCCACGGTGTCGGGCAGTCTGTGTTTTCGGAGCAATGGCCGTTCATCGCGGCCGAGAGCGATGTCGTGGTCGAAGCCGGCATGGTGCTGGCCTTCGAGATCCCGCTCTACATCGACGGCCTCGCCAGCTTCAACTTGGAGGACCAGTTCCTGATCACGCCGGACGGGCCCGTCGCCATGAACCGGCTGCCGAGGCGGTTGGAGAGGATAGGATAGCGAGGGCGGGATCGTGACGGTGTCACTGTCAGCGCCCTACGGCGCCCCCCTCTGCCCTGCCGGGCATCTCCCCCTCAAGGGGGGAGATCGATTATCGCTCCCGCTTTCGCCAATTTTCAACGTTGCAAGAACAAGATGAGCCGGCGCCGAAACTTCCAATCTCCCCCCTTGAGGGGGAGATGTCCGGCAGGACAGAGGGGGGCGCCACAGAACTCGGCGATGGGTGCCCTGCCGCGAGCGATTAACCGCTCACCGGCGGCCGCCTGTCCCTCCACGGCATTTCCCGCTCGAGCTGCGCCGACGCGGCCAGCACCGTCGCCTCGTCGCCGTAGCGGCCGACAAGCTGCACCCCGATCGGTACGCCGTCTTTCGACCAGCCGAGCGGCAGCGAGATGGCCGGCTGGCCTGAGATGTTGAAGGGGAAGGCGAACGCCGCATCCGTCCATTTGGCGTTGTAGCGGTCGATGTCGGTCTCCGACATATCGTAATAGCCGAACGGACGCGGCAGTTGCGTCAGCGTCGGGGTGATGAAGAGATCGTAGGGCGAAAGGTCGCCGACGATGTCGCGGCCGACCTGCCTGAGCTGCTCGACATCGGAAATGTGCCTGGTGCCGCTGGTCGCACGGCCGCGTTCGATGATCGCCCAGGTCACCGGTTCGACATCATCAGGCGTCACCGGCCGGCCGATCACCGTTTCATGATAGTCGAAGGTCGCCGCCGTCTGTACGCAGGTCATGTTGGTGTAGGTGGTCCACATGGCATCGGCATCGAGCGGCATGTCGTGTTCCTCGACGTCATGTCCCAGCCGCTCCAGCGCCGCCACGGTGGCCAGCACGGCGGCCTTCACTTCCGCATCGATGGCCGTGCCGTTGGGCGGGGTGACGGTGAAGCCGATGCGCAGTTTCTTCGGCGCCTGTGCCGACAGGCTGAGCCAGGAGGCGTCGGGGACCGGCGGCGTATAGGGGTCGCCCGGCAAGGCGCCGGCCACCGCGTCGAGATAGGCCGCCGTGTCGCGCACGCTGCGCGAGCAGCACAGGAAGTAGGCGCCGCCATACCAATAGTCGCCGAACGGTGCCAGGCTGACGCGGCCGCGCGACGGCTTCAGCCCGACGATGCCGCAGCAGGAGGCCGGAATGCGGATCGAGCCGGCGCCGTCGCTGGCCTCGGCGATCGGCACCATGCGCGAAGCGACGGCCGCCGCCGCGCCGCCGCTCGAGCCACCTGGCGTGATGCCTTCCTTCCACGGGTTCTTCGTCGTGCCGTAGAGCTTCGGTTCCGTCGTGATCGACCAGCCGTTTTCGGGCGCGTTCGACTTGCCGACCAGCACCAGCCCGGCCGCCTTCATACGGCGCACGACTTCGGTGTCGAAATCGGCGACGACATCTTTCAGGTAGAGGCAAGAGTTGGTGTTCGGCGCGCCGGTCCAGGACGAGGCCAGTTCCTTGAGCAGGAACGGCACGCCGGCGAAAGGTGCTGATCTGTCGACCGTCTGCGCCTGGGCGCGCGCCATGTCGTAGAGGCGATGGATGACCGCGTTCAGCGCCGGGTTGAGCTGCTCGACCAGCGTGATCGCCGCCTCGACCAGTTCCGCAGGTGAAACCTTGCCCCGATGCACCAAGTCAGCAAGGTCCAGCGCATCGGAGTTCGCATAGGTTTTCAGCAGGCTGTCGGTGACCATATCTCTCCTCCTAGTCTTTGCCTCGCGCCGCGCCCGAGCTATCGCTTCGGGCCGACGTTGGCGCCGCCCCTCATCCGCCTGCCGGCACCTTCTCCCCGTCATGACGGGGAGAAGGAAAGCGCTCTGATGCTGGCGACCGCCTCCCGTTCTTCTCGGGAGAGGGCTGAGTGAGGGGCACCGACCTGAAACTGCTGCCCCCAGCAGCGCGCTTGTCTCACGCCAGCTCGACGGTGCGCCCCAATTCGATGCTCTGTTCCGCGGCGAGCACGATGCGCAGGCTGTTGACGGCGGCGTCCATCTGCTCGGTCAAATCGAGATCCTCGCGGATGGCGCGCAGGAAGAAGGCCTGCTCGCGGTCGCAGAGCTCCTGGTGGCCGGGCTCGTCTTCCATGCTGACGATCTCGTCGGGTTTCGCAAAGTTCTTGTCGGCGTCTACCGCCGCATAATGGATCTTCAGCGCGTCGGTCTTGGTGTGGCGGTCGATGTCGGCCGAGTTCGACACCTCCGCCGCTTCCGCCGCGCTGCTCGTCTCCTGGCCGGCGACGATCGACACCGCGCCCTTCGGCCCCACCACGTCCTTCACGAAATAGGCCGTCTCGCTCATCATCGGGCCCCAGCCTGCCTCGTACCAGCCGACCGAACCGTCATCGAAGGTGACGTGGAGATGGCCGTAATTCTGCTTGTCGGCTTCCGCCCAGAGCTTCGCGCCGATGCCGTGCACGCGCACCGGCCTGGCGCCCGTGAGCTGGCACATGACGTCGACATAGTGCACGCCGCAATCAACGATCGGGATCAGCGAATCGATCAGGTTCTTGTGCCAGTGCCAGGCGCTGCCGCTGCTCTGCTGGTTGAGGTTGAGGCGCATCACCAGCGGCTTGCCCAGCGTCTTGCCGACCTCGATGAATTTTATCCAGGACGGGTGGACGCGCAGGATGTAGCCAAGCACCAGCTTGCGGTTCTTCGCCCGCGCTGCCGCGACGACCTTTTCGGCATCCTCGATGTTGGTGGCGAGCGGCTTTTCCATGAACACGTGGCAGTTGGCCGCTATCGCCTTCAGCGCGTATTCGGCATGGGTGTTGGGCCAGCTGTTGATCGACACGGCGTCCGGCCTGGTCTCCGCAAGCGCCCGGTCGAAACCCTCGTAGAGCGGATAGCCGGCAAGTTCGGCGGGGATTTTCTTGTTGCTCTTGATCGAGCGGCTCATGATGCCGACGATCTCGAAGCCGTCCGAGCGGTGATAGGCGCTGGCATGCGAGGCGCCCATATTGCCGAGACCCACAACCAGCACTTTTATTTTGTCGGCCAATTCAGCCTCCCAATTTTTTGATAGGACCTGGCGAGCTGCTGCCGCGCCTGGGCATCCAGAACAATCACTTCAGGTTGGCGCCGCCCCTCATCCGCCTGCCCTTTCCTCTCCCCTGTCCGGAGGGAGAGGAAAGGAGCCAAGACAGGGCAATGAACGACCTCTTTTGCAGCCCTTACTTCACCGCCGAATCGAACAGATGCGCCTTGATCTTCTCGACATCGAGCGCGGCAAAGCCCTCCGTCAGCTTGACGCCGTCGGCATCGGCCTTGACCTTGGCCTTGTCGAAGTCGTTGGCGGCCGGGATCAGCTCGTTGGTGCAGACGTCCTCGGCCTTCACCGGATTGGTGATCTGGCCGATCTTGTGGATCTCGTCGAAGAAGCCTTGCCAGCTCGCCATGTCGTGCGAGCCCCAGCCGCCGCGCTTGTCCATGTCGCCGCGGAAGACGTTGATCTGCTGCAGGATCGAGGTGGTGCCGAGCTCGGGGCCGAGGTTCTTGGCCAATGTCGGGAACTGCTCGAACACCGCTTCGACCGCCGCGCGCGGGTTCTGGTAGCCGAACTCCAGCCCCATCGCCCAGCCGCGCAGATATTTTTCCAGGAACGCCTTCTTGTCGGGATCTTCGAGATCGGCGGCGCGCACGACGAAGGTGTTGGCCGGCAGCTTGGAATTCTTTACGCCGAGCCAGTATTCGAAGTCGAGGCCCTTGGCGATCCATTCGGCGCGCAGCCCCTCCCACGACAAGGCAGCGTCGCCCTGGCCGCCGGCGAGCGCGGTGCCCCACGTCGGCCAGCCGGCCTCGACATACTTGACCTTCTTGATGTCGACGCCTTGCGCGGCGAGCAGCGGATCGGTGATCGACTGCCAGGCGGCGGAGCCGAGCAGGATGGTCTTGCCTTCCAGCTTCTTCAAGTCGTTCGTACCCTCGCCCTTGCGGAAGGCGATGGAGAACGTGTCGCGCGCGCCCATGTGGAACACCGACTTCAGCTTCATGCCGTTCTGGATGGCGAAGGAGAACACGCCGGGCGAGGGAAAGCCCATATCGGCCTGGCCGACATCGACGAACTTCACCGTCGCCGTGCCGTCCGACGGGCCCGGCTGCATGTCGGTGCTGAGCCCGTCGAAATAGCCTGCCTTCTTGGCTGCCCAATAAGGATAGTCGTCGAGCACTTCGAGCGTGCCGCGCGGCGAGATCCAGGTGAATTTTTCGTAGGCCGCCGCCCTGGCCTTCAAGCCCGATGCACCGAGCGCGGTGGCGGTCACGACGCCGGCTGCCGTCACCTGCAGGAAGGTGCGGCGGCTGATGCCCGTTCTTGTCGCCGTCTGGAATGAGTTCTGGTCGGTCATGGCATTCCCCTTTTGTTGATTGACCTTCTTGTTGATCGATGGCCTTTCGCCCGCTCCGGGGCGTTCATGATCTCGTGCTCAAGCCTCCCAGCTCGCCCATTTCTTGCCGATCAGGAAGAACAGCACGTAGATCAGGATGCCGAGCGTCGACAGGATCAGCACCACGGCGAAGAATTGCGGCATCTGGATCATCGACGAATAGGTGGTGAGCCGGTTGCCGAGGCCGAAGCCGCCGCCGACCATCTCCGCGCCGACTGCGGTCAGCAGGCCGAAGATGGCGCCGATCATCAGCCCGACCAGGATCATAGGCAGCGCCATCGGCGCGCGGATCTTCCAGAATATCTGCAAGGTGCTGGCGCCGTAGGAGCGCGCCAGCACGATCTTGGCGCTGTCGACGCGGCGAAAGCCGGTGGCTGCGTTTATCATCACCATCGGCCCGGCGGCCAGCGCCACCGCGATGATGCGCGGCGTGTAGCCGAAACCGAAGCGAAGGATCAAAAGCGGCACCAGCGCCAGCATCGGCGTGGTGACGAGAAGCAGGATGTAGGGCGCGACGATCTTTTCGGCGAAGGGAAACTGGGTGATGACGGCGGCCAGCACCAGGCCGACGACGGCTCCGATGGCGAAGCCGGAAACCAGCTCGACCAGCGTGTAGCCGAGATGCGGCGCAATCAGCGGGAACTCGTCGAACAGCGCATAGGCGATCGAGCTTGGCGGCGGCATGATGTAGAGCGGCACATGGAACAGGCGCAGCGCCAATTCGATGCCGCCGATTATGATTACGGCGACAGCTATGATCGCCGCCACCTCCTTGCCCGACTTGATGCCGGGGCCGCTGGCGAAGGCCGAGAGATTGGTCAGGCTGACGTCCTGCCCATCGCCGGACTTGGCACCCGATTTGGATTTGGAGAATTCCGGGATGGCGTCGCTCACGGCCTGATCCTCACGATCTCGGCGCTGGCGCGTTCCTGTTCCGGTGCCTTGGGCCTGGCGCGCTCGCCGACGATGTCCATCTTGATCCGGTTGGTGAGGTCGAAAACCTCTTTCGTCGCCATGATCTCCAGCGAGCGCGGTCGCGCGAACGGCACGCGATACTCCCTGGCGACGCGGCCGGGCCGCGCGCTCAGCACCACCACGCGGTCGGAGAGAAAGATTGCTTCCTCAATGCTGTGGGTGATGAAGACGATGGTGGTCTTGGTGTCGAGCCAGATCTCCTCGACGAGACGGTTCATCTCCTCGCGGGTAAAACTGTCGAGCGCGCCGAACGGCTCGTCCATCAAAAGCACGGAGGGTTTTGGCGCCAGCGCCCGCACGATCGCGGCGCGCTGCTGCATGCCGCCCGAAAGCTCGCGCGGGAACTTGCCGCCGAAACCGTCGAGCCCGACGCGGTGGAGCAGATGCGCGATCCATGCGCGGTCTGGTTTCTCGCCCTTGATCTCGAAGGGAAAGCGGATGTTGGCATCGAGATTGCGCCAAGGCAGCAGGTTCGCTTCCTGGAACACGATGCCGATGTCGGGATGCGGCCCGGTGATCTTGACGCCGTCGAGCCGGATCTCGCCGCCGGTCAGGCTGTGCAAGCCCGACATCGACCACAAAAGCGTGGTCTTGCCGCAGCCGGACGGGCCGACGATCGAAACGATTTCATTGGCGTGGACGTCGAGGCTGCAGCGGTCCAGCGCCAGGAGGTCGCCGGATGCGGTGTGATAGATCTTGGTCGCTGCCTGCACACCAAGCTTCGGCGCTGTTGTTTCGCCCGCGTTCATCCGCCCCTCGGAGAGTGCGTCCAATCGACTGCCAAAGTCAGTGTGTAACTATCCTACTTTGGTGTCAAGCGAAGAGCGCGATCGTTCCGTCGTTGAGAGCCGCCTATTCCTCTATATACCTGCTTTCGCTGTCTTTTCTTTATCTTGAAATGCGTGTTGCTTTCCTACATACTCGGGAAAAGTGGCACAACAAGCGGGCGTTGCAGATGGGCAAAGCCGGGTGACATGCCGCAACGGCACGCAGCAGTTGCAGCGGGGCCGTGCACATGGAACGACAGCGTGCAAGCATGGTAAGAGGTCGACAAGGGACCAGGGAAGGCCACTTCATGACCGAAGCTGACAGCCGGGAAAACCTGATGACGGATGGCGAGGCGGACGGGGGTGAGCCTGTGCGGCGCATTCCCGACATCATCTCGCTGGTCAAGGATACCTATGCCGAGCTGCGTCCGGCCGAGCGCCGCGTCGCCGATGTCGTGCTCGACGACGTCAAATACGCGGTCGATGCCTCCAACGCCGCCCTTGCCCAGCGTGCCGGCGTCAGCGAACCGACGGTGACCCGCTTCTGCCGCGCCATCGGCTGCGAGGGCGTGCGTGATTTCAAGCTGAAGCTGGCGCAGAGCCTCGTCGTCGGCGCGCTCTATCTGGACACTTCGCCAGCCAGGGAGAACGACACCGGCATGCCGTTCTGGAACGCGGTGTTCGGCGAAGCGCGGCGGGCGCTGCAGGAGGCCGAGCGGCAGCTCGATCCGGTCCAGCTGCAGAAGGCCGCCGAGCTGATCGCCAAGGCGCGCCAGGTTACGGTGTTCGGACTGGGCGGCAGTTCCTCGGCGCTGGCGCAGGAAACGCAGTACCGGCTGTTTCGCTACGGCATATCGATCAGCGCGCAATGCGACCCTTATCTCATGCGCATGACCGCCTCGACCTTGAAGCCCGGCGACCTGGTGATCGCCATTTCGGCGACGGGGCGCACGCGCGAGGTGATCGAGGCGGTCGAACTCGCCAAGCACTACCGCGCCAATGCCATCTGCGTGACGGCGCCCGACACCGAGCTCGCGCGCGTCGGCGACGTCAGGCTGACCGTAGGGGTGCCGGAATATCCCGATACGCTGAAGCCGACGGCATCGCGCTTCGCCTTTTTGGCCATGATCGACCTCATGGCGGTGGCTGCCGCCTACAAGCTCGACGGCTCGGCCCGCGAGACGGTCCGCCGCATCAAATACAATGCCCAGATCCACCGCACCGGCAAGGAGATGGAGCCGCTCGGGGATTAGGAGGCTTTTCCCTTCTCCCCTTGTGGGAGAAGGTGGATCGGCGCGCAGCGCCGAGACGGTTGAGGGGTGGGTGACGGAGTGCCGGCCGTCCCGAGCTGGAGCACCCCTCATCCGACCTCGCTCCGCGAGGCCACCTTCTCCCACAAGGGGAGAAGGGAACACCGGACAGCGCCAACGCGAAAAAGAGGGAAACAAATGCTCGAAATAGCACCATCGCAACAGGCAGCCGCATGGCTCGGCGCTTTCGACAAGGCGCTCGAAGCCGGTGACATAGCGGCCGCGGCCAACCTGTTCGTCGACGATTGCTACTGGCGTGACCTCCTGACCTTCACCTGGAACGTCACCACGATGGAAGGGCGCGAGGCGATCGCCGACATGCTGAAGGCGACGCTGGCAGCGACGCGGCCGGCAAGATGGCAGCTCACCGGCGAAGCCACCTCGGACGAGGGGATAATCGAGGCCTGGTTCACCTTCGAGACCGCCGTGGCCTCGGGCCAGGGCATCATGCGCCTGCGCGACGGCCGCTGCCGGACATTGTTCACGGCAATGACCGACCTGAAAGGATTCGAGGAGCGCAAGGGCGCGACGCGGCCGCTGGGCGTGCGCCACAAGGCCGACCCGGAGCGCGAGACCTGGTCGGAGGCGCGCGCGCGCGAGACCCGCGAGCTTGGCGCTTCCGAGCAGCCCTATTGCCTGGTCATCGGCGGCGGCCAGGGCGGCATCATGCTGGGCGCGCGGCTCAGGCAGCTCGGCGTGCCCTCGATCGTCATCGAGAAGAATGCCCGGCCGGGCGATTCCTGGCGCAAGCGCTACCGCACGCTCGTGCTGCACGATCCGGTCTGGTACGACCATCTGCCTTACATTCCGTTTCCCGACAATTGGCCGGTCTTCACGCCCAAGGACAAGATGGGCGACTGGCTGGAAATGTACACGCGCGTCATGGAGCTCAACTATTGGGTCGCCACCAGATGCGTCAGCGCCAGCTATGACGAGGCCGAGAAGGTCTGGACCGTGGTCGTGGACCGCGTCGGCCAGCACATCACGCTGAAGCCCAAGCACATCGTCTTCGCCACCGGCGCCTACGGTCCGGCGCGGCCGATCGACCTGCCGGGCGCCGGTGACTTTAAGGGCGAGCTGCTGCATTCCAGCCAGTATTCCAGCGGCGAGAAGCTCCGCGGCAAAAAGACCGCGGTCATCGGCGCGGCGAGCTCCGGGCATGACGTCTGCGTCGATCTCTGGGAAAGCGGCGCCGAGGTCACCATGATCCAGCGTTCGCCGACGACCGTGGTCAAATCGGACACGCTGATGGAAGTCGGTTTCGAGATCTTTTCGGAGAACGCGCTGGCGCGCGGCATCACCACCGAAAAGGCCGACATGATCGTCGCCTCGACGCCCTTCGCGCTGGTGCCCAAGGGCCAGCGGGCGCTCTACGACGTCATCCGCGCACGCGACGCGGCTTTTTACGAGCGGCTTCGCGCCGCCGGGTTCGCCCTCGACTTCGGCGACGACGAGACGGGCCTGCTGATGAAGGCCTACCGCACCGGCTCCGGCTACTACATCGATGTCGGCGCCTCGGACCTGATCATCGACGGCAAGATCGGCATCCGCAGCGGCGTGGCGATCAAGTCGCTGACCGCGAAAGGCATTCTCTTCGAGGACGGCAGCGAGCTTGAAGCCGACGCCATCATCGCCTGCACCGGCTATCAGTCGATGAACGAAACCGTGGCGCAAATCGTCTCGCGCGAGGTCGCCGACAGGGTCGGCCCGTGCTGGGGCCTCGGCTCCGGCGTCAAGGGCGACCCCGGGCCATGGCAGGGCGAACTGCGCAACATGTGGAAACCGACGGCACAGGAAGCGCTGTGGTTCCACGGCGGCAATCTGGCGCTCTCGCGCTTCTATTCGAAATATGTGGCGCTGCAGATCAAGGCGCGGATGGAGGGGATTGATACGCCGGTTTATGGGGCGGTCAGCAACGCGCGACGGTGAAGCGGAAGCGTTGCTTCAAGGGAAGGTCGCCCCCACTCCGTCGAGCTTCGCTCGACACCTCTCCCCCGATCGACGGGGGAGAGGAAGGGCGCGAGCTTATGCCGGGAGGCTCCCTTCCTCTCCCTCCGGAGGGGGAGAGGTGGCGCTGCGGAGCAGCGACGGAGTGGGGGAAGCCATTCGCCAAACTCGCAGCCGCGGCAAGACAGGCGGCGCAGTGCTACCGAGATCAATCAATCATGCCGGTGCCCAAAATGCCTGGCCGCGACCTCGACATGCGTATGCCCCACATGCGCCTCGAAACGCTCGGTGTCGCCGACATCGTTCATCGTCTCGTTCGGCCACCAGGCGCCGCCGATGGCGATGCCTTCGCAGACCAGCCGCTGGTCGGCGACCAGCGAGGCGCCGACCGCGTCGACAAAGGTGAAGCGGCCGGAGTGCTGCCGCAGCAGCGCGACGTCGCCGGCGGTTCCGACCTTGAGCGTGCCCAGATCAGGCCGCGCGATCGCCTGCGCCGGCGCTTGGGTGGCGGCGCGCAACACCTCGACCAGCGGCATGCCGAGCGCCAGCAGCTTCGACATGCACACCAGTATGTCGAAGGCCGGACCGTCGACGCAGTAGAGATGCACGTCGCTCGAGATGACGTCGGGCGCCAGCCCTTCGGCCAGCATGGCGCGAGCGACCTCGAAGTCGAACGAGCCCATGCCGTGGCCGAGATCGAAGATGACGCCACGCTCGCGCGCCAGCCGCATGTCGGGCCGCACGGCGCCGGAGGCGAAGACCGGCGCGTTCGGAAACGGTCGGAAGCAGTGGGTGAGAATGTCGCCCCTGCGCAGGCGCGGCAGCACTTCCGAGCGCCCGGGCGGCGGTTCGTCTATGTGCGCCATCAGCGGCAGACCGGATTTGTCGGCCGCCTCCAGCGCCAGATCGACCGGCGCGATGCCGCTGGTGCCGCCGGCATGCTTGCCGGAGCGGACCTTGACGCCGACGACGACGTCCGCGTGCTCGCGCACCGCCGCCACCACTTCGCGCGGTTCGCAGAGCCTGAGATCGCTGCACTCGCCGACCGAGACGGTCTGCGAGAAGCCGAAAATGCCGGCGAAGGAGATGTTGACATAAGCCAGGATGCGCACCTTCGAGCGCTCCATGACATGGCGGCGGAAGCCGAGGAAATTGCCGGCGCCGGCACTGCCGGCATCAATGAAGGTGGTGGTGCCGCTCTTGGCCGCCAGCCGGTCGGCATCGACGCCGAGCGAGGTGCCGCCCCAATAGACGTGGCTGTGCAGGTCGACGAGGCCGGGCGCCACGATGCAGCCCTTGGCATCGATAACGCTGGCCGCCCGGTCGGCGGGAATGTCGGCGTCGACGGCGGCGATGCGGCCATTGGCGATGGCAAGATCGCGCGGCGCGTCGAGCCCGGCCGCCGGATCGATCAGCCGCCCGCCCTTGAACAGAAGATCAAATTGCATCGGGCGCGCCTCTCCGCTTCGTTCCATCCTCGCCGACGGCCGTCAGAGCGGCCGGTAGGCGACGGCTTCCACTTCGATCTTGATGTCGATCATCAGCCGCGATTCGACCGTGGTGCGGGCCGGCGGGTTCTTCGGGAAATGCCTGGCATAGACGGCGTTGAAGGCGCCGAAGTCGCGCGCGTCCTCCAGCCAGACGGTGGTCTTGACCACATCGTCCATGGTGCAGCCGGCCAGCGCGAGCGCCGCTTTGACGTTGGAAAGCACCTGCTCCGTCTGTTCGGATATGCCGCCCCTGACCACGATGCCGTCGCCGCCGACCGGCACCTGGCCCGAGATATAGACGAAGTCGCCGGCCCGCACCGCGGGTGACAGCGGGACATGCGACGTTCCAAAACATTGCTTGGGCAAGAGCGGACCTCCTCTGATGCTATGACGGGACACGATGGGAGCGCCCGCTTCGGCCGAGATTTACCCCGATCGAGGCGATCCCGATAGAGGTCTTGTTGGAAAGCAACATTCCTGGAAATCCATGTTGCTTTATTACAGAAGCGCTTGCATCGTGCGCGCTCGCCGGCCGGGCCTGAAACGGACGGGCGCATTTCCAGAGCGGAGAACCGAGAATGACCTTCGACAAGAACCCGTTTCCATCAGGTGATGCCGACCGCCACGCCCTCTGGGAGATGCTGGTGCGGCGCGACATCGATGCCTTCATCGGTCAGGACTGGTCCATGGTCGAGGACGATTTCATCGCCGAAAGCTTCTTCGGCATGCATGCGCATTTTCTTGCCAACGCCGACGCCTGGCGGCTGCAGTTCCCGCGGCTGGAGATCTATCGCGACGAGTGGCTGCGCCAGGCCAAGGAAACGGCGGCGACCAAATTCGCCGAGCCGCTGCGCGAGGCGCTGTTCCGCGTCACCAATCTGCGCGACATTGATGTCGACGGCGACCGCGCCGTGCTGCACAAGAAATTCGACGGCACCGTCGCCAAGGCGGATGGCGATGTCGATCGGCTGAAATGGCAGACGCTGTATTTCTGCAGGAAGGTCGGCGGCATCTGGAAGATCGCGGGCTTCGTCGGCTACATGCCCTACCCGCTGGGAGGCTGAGGCGGGCGCCTTCATCCAGATCGTCTGTGGCCCAAGTGCTCTAGCGATCGATGCGCGTCGACAGGATGATCGACGACGACGTCCGTTCGACCCCTTCGAGGGCGCCGATCTGGTCGAGCAACGTGTCCAGGTCCTTGATCGACGGCGCGTCGGCGATGACGATCATGTCGAAATTGCCGCTCACCGAATGCAGCGTCCTGACCGGCGCCAGGGCGCGCAGGCTGCGCACCACCTTGTCGGCGAGCTTGGGCGTTACGGTGAGCAGCACATGCGCCCGCACCAGTCCCTGTTCATAATCGGGCGCAAGCTTGACGCCGTAGCCGGCTATGATGCCGCGCTGCTCCAGCCGTTCGATGCGGCTCTGCACCGTGGTGCGCGACACGCCGAGCCGGCGCGCCAGCGCGGCGGTCGAGGCGCGGGCGTTCTCGCGCAGCAGGGCAAGCAGGGCCTGGTCGGCATCACTCAGCATTTCAACGAACCTGGTCGGCATATTGATAGAAACTGTGCTTCATTTCGCATAATTCCACGCTTCCTTTCGTCCGGCAAGCCGCGATTGTAGCGGGACAAATCAACTGTCGGGCGAGGGAACCGGGTCATGAAGAAAATTGTTGTCGTCGGCGCCGGCAAGATCGGCTCGACCATTGCCGAGATGCTGTTTTCAACCAGGGACTATCATGTCACCCTCGTCGACCGCTCGGCCGCGCAGCTTGCCGCGGCTGAATTGCCTGACGGAGTAGAGACGCTCGAACTCGACATCGCGGCCGCGGGCACGCTGGAAGCTGCGCTCGCCGGAAAATTCGCGGTGCTCAGCGCCGCTCCCTTCCATCTGACCACGCGCATCGCCGAAGCTGCCGCAAGCGCCGACGTGCATTATCTCGATCTCACGGAGGACGTCGTCTCGACCCGGCGCGTGAAGGAACTGGCGCGTTCGGCCAACAGCGCCTTCATCCCGCAATGCGGGCTGGCGCCGGGCTTCATCTCGATCGTCGCCAACGATCTCGCCAGCCGTTTCGACACGCTGGAAAGCGTGCGCATGCGGGTCGGCGCGCTGCCGCAATATCCCTCGAACGCGCTGAACTACAATCTGACCTGGAGCACCGACGGCGTCATCAACGAATATTGCGAGCCCTGCGAGGCGATCGTCGAGGGCGAGCTGGTCGAGGTGCCGCCGCTGGAGGAGCGCGAGGAATTCTCGCTCGACGGGGTAACCTACGAGGCCTTCAACACCTCGGGCGGGCTCGGCACTTTGGCGGAGACGCTGAAGGGCAAGGTGCGCACGCTCAACTATCGCACCATCCGCTATCCCGGCCACGCCGCCATCATGAAGGCGCTGCTCAACGATCTCGGCCTGCGTCACCGCCGCGAGGTGTTGAAGGACATTTTCGAAAGCGCGCTGCCAGCGACGCTGCAGGACGTGGTCATCGTCTTCGTCACCGTCTCGGGGCGCAAGAACGGCCGCCTGCTGCAGGAGACCTACGCCAACAAGATCTATTCGAAGCGGGTCGGCCAGACGGTGCGCAGCGCCATCCAGATCACCACGGCATCCGGAATCTGCGCCGTGCTCGACATGCTGGCCGACGGTACCTTGCCGGCGACCGGCTTCGTCAAGCAGGAGGACATCGCGCTCGACGCCTTCCTCGCCAACCGCTTCGGCCGGGCCTACGCCCAGCACGAGATGGTCAGCCGGCTGGCGAGCTGAGGCCCAGCGGACGATCAAGATCATCGGGACAACGGCCAGCTCCGTCTGGCCTATGGCCGCGCGAGGCTTTTGCCCGCAAAGTGGTTGCCAACACCCCTTTGCGAGGATGCCATGCGAAAGCTGATCTCCACCGGTTCGCCCTTCGAGAAGACCGCCGGCTATTCGCGCGCCGTGGTGCAGGGCGACTGGTGTTTCGTGTCCGGCACGACCGGCTATGACTATGCCTCGATGACGATGCCGGAAACAGTCGAGGCCCAGACGCGCAACTGCCTGGCAACCATCGCCAAAGCCTTGCTGGACGGCGGCTTCGATATGGAGGATGTGGTGCGCGCGCATTACTACATAACCGACCAGGCCTTCGTCGACGTGGTGTTCCCCATTCTCGGCGAGGCGTTCGGCGAGATCAGGCCGGCGGCGACGATGATCGTGTGCCAGCTCAACAGACCGGAGATGAAGATCGAAATCGAGGTGACGGCGCTTCGGCGCACAGACTGAGGAGGGCCAATGCCATGAAGGTGCGGCGCATCGTAGCCAATATCGAAACAAAGGACGCGGCATCGGCGAGGCGCTTCTACCATGACGTGCTCGGCCTCGATGTGCTCATGGATCAAGGCTGGATCGTCACCTACGGGTCCGAGGAAAGGATGCAGGTGCAGGTCAGCTTCATGGCGCAAGGCGGGTCGGGCACGCCGGTGCCGGACCTGTCGATCGAGGTCGACGACGTTGATGCCGCACTCGACGCCATGAAGGCAGCCGGCTTCGCCATCGAATACGGACCGGCCGACGAGCCCTGGGGCGTGCGGCGCTTCTATGTGCGCGATCCTTTCGGTCGGCTGGTCAACATTCTCTCGCATCGGTGAATATCTGCAAAGCGCCGAGGCGACTGCAGGCCTGGACATGTTGGCGGACAGCGCCCCCCTCTGGCCTGCCGGCCATCTCCCCCTCAAGGGGGGAGATTACGCACTTAGCCGCCTTCGGCAATTGTTCCTCCTTGCGTCGCAACCGCTTGGCGGTTAGCAAGGCCGCGGTCGCACAGCGCCGCGCGCCTCATTGGCGCGCGAAGGATGCTGTGCAAAATCGAAACGCATTCTTTCTGGGACGGCTCTCCATGGCTTCGAAACATCTCTTCCTGCTTCCCGGCGACGGCATCGGCCCCGAGGCCATGGCCGAGGTCAAGAAGCTGATAGCGGCCATGAACGAGAAGCTCGGCAGCGGCTTCGCCACCGACGAGGGGCTGGTCGGCGGCTGCGCCTACGATGCACATGGTGCCGCGATTTCCGATGCCGACATGGAAAAGGCTGTTGCCGCCGACGCCGTGCTGTTCGGCGCCGTCGGCGGGCCGAAATGGGATGCCGTGCCTTACGAGGTTCGCCCCGAGGCCGGCCTGCTGCGCCTGCGCAAGGACATGGAGCTGTTTGCCAATCTCAGGCCCGCGATCTGCTATCCGGCGCTGGCGGCGTCCTCCTCGCTGAAGCAAGAGGTGGTCGAAGGCCTCGACATATTGATCGTGCGCGAACTGACCGGCGGCGTCTATTTCGGCGAGCCCAAGCAGATCATCGATCTCGGCAACGGCCAGAAGCGCGGCATCGACACCCAGGTCTACGACACATTCGAGATCGAGCGCATTTCGGGCGTCGCCTTCGAATTGGCGCGCACGCGCAAGAACCATGTCACCTCGATGGAAAAGCGCAACGTCATGAAGTCCGGCGTGTTGTGGAACGAGGTCGTCACCCAGACCCACAAGGCCCGATATTCCGACGTCAAGCTCGACCACATGCTGGCCGATGCCGGCGGCATGCAACTGGTGCGCTGGCCCAAGCAGTTCGACGTCATCGTCACCGATAACCTGTTCGGCGACATGCTGTCCGATATCGCCGCCATGCTGACCGGCTCGATCGGCATGCTGCCTTCCGCCTCGCTCGGCGCGCCTGATGCCAAGACCAAGAAGCGCAAGGCGCTTTACGAGCCGGTGCACGGTTCGGCGCCCGATATCGCCGGCAAGGGCATCGCCAACCCGATCGCCATGATCGCTTCCTTCGCCATGTGCCTGCGCTATTCCTTCGCCATGGTCGATGAAGCCGACAAGCTCGAAGCGGCAATCGCTGCCGTGCTGGACGACGGGCTGCGCACCAAGGACATCCTCTCGGCTGGCATGACCGAGGTCGGCACGGTCGAGATGGGCGACGCGATCATCGCCAAGTTCCTGGGCTGAGCCCATGACGGTCGACGTCCGCTGGGCGACGACCGGCGACGCGACGGCGCTCGCCACAATGCTGTGCGACATGGCGGTGCACTACCGGCAGCCGCCGCTCGACCACGAGCGCGCCTTGTCGGCGGCACGCAAATGGCTGGATGAGGAAAGCCCGGCCTATCCGCATTTCGCGCTGGCCTTCATCGGGGCCGAGATCAGCGGCCTGGCGTCGGTAGCGATCGCGCATCCCGGCATCGACCTCGAGCGGCTATTGTTCCTCAAGGATCTGTTCGTGCACGACAAGGCTCGCAACGCCGGCGTCGGCCGGGCGCTGGTCGGCTTTCTCGCCGACCATTGCCGGCGCAACGGCATCGGCCGCATCGACCTGACCACCGAGGACTGGAACGAAGGCGCGCTGCGCTTCTACGACCGGCTTGGCGCCGAACGCCACGGCCAGAAGATCTTTCTCAGGCTTTCGGGCGAGGCGCTGGGGGCGGTCAGACCCTGACGCCCGCCGGCACCGGTCCCCAAGGATTTTCGCCCAGCTGAGGCGGCATAAGCCCGAAGACTAGCACGGCGATGCCGCCAATGAGCGGGATGAAGCAAAGCAGGGCAAACCAGCCGCTCAGGCCGGCGTCATGCGCACGCCGTACGAGGAGCGCAATGCAAGGCAGGATCAATCCCGAAAAGAACACCAGTAGGGGTATGAACCCTATGAACCCCATCGGCGTCCTGTCCGCGTTGGTTTCGAAGCCGTTGATCGCCAGTTCAACAAGTATCCCGAAGCCGAAAAGCGCGAGCACCCCGAGGGTGTAGAATAGCCAGAAGGCCCAGAATTCCTTGCGGCGGGAGCGTCCGGTGAAATTGCCATAATCCGCGATCACCGCGCGCCAGAAATAAGCCCACAGCCCTGTGGAGTAGGCGGGCCGGCTTCGGGCAGAACGGCTGGTCTGCCGTGGCTGACCGGTGGTTGACGACGATGCGGCCGAGGCCGTGGCGACAATGTTGTGCGCCGTGCCGTCGCCCGGCTGGAACTCGACAAGGGTACCCCTGCCGAGGGGCAGTTCCAGGCTGAAATCGATACGGGAAAAGATGTAGCGTTTGCCGTCGGTTCCGTTGATGTAGCCGTAGTCCTGGCCTTCGTCATAGTGGAACACCGTCCCGCGCATGCTCTGCCCCATTTCACATTGCGTCGCGAGACGCTACTTAAAGTTGCATGTAATTGCAATACGCACGCAGGGCTACGTTCTGGCGCCCGCCGGCACCGGTCCCCACTGGTTCTCCCGGGCCTGGGTCGGGATGAGCGCGAAGACCAGGATGATCAGGCTGCCGATGGTGGGGATCAGGATCACCAGGAAAAGCCAGCCGGTCAGGCCGATATCGTGCAGACGACGCACGGTCATGCCGAGGCCAGGCAGAAAGGTCGCAAGTAGGAAAAGGCCGAACAGGCCAATCGTTACCGCCGGCATTTCAGCGTCGTCGAGATTGCCCATCGCGGCATCGGCGAAAATGCCGATGCCGGTCACTGCCAGCAGCGCGACGAACCAGAACAGGCAATAGGCCCAGTATTCCTTGCGGCGGGCGCGGCCGGTGAAGTTGAAATAATTCTCGGTGATGCCGCGCCAGAAATGACCCCACAGGCCGGGCTCGGCCGGCCCGGTGCTGGCGGCGCGGCCAAAATGCCGCGGCTGTGCGATTTGAGCAGCGGAAGAGACGGACGCACCGGTTCGCGCATGGGCGCCGGCGGCCACGCCGGTTGGAGGCGCGGATTGGGCGCCGGCCGGGAAGATGTCGCGCGCCTGGCCGCCGCCGGGCTGGAATTCAACGGCCGTGCCTCGGGCAATTGCGATTTCGCGGCGCAGATCCTCACGCGCGAAAGTATAGCGCTCACCATCCGCCCCGGTGATGAAGCCGAAGCCCTGGGTCTCGTCATAGTGAAGAACTTCGCCGCGCATGCCCCGATCCCCCGAACGCCCGACCAGACTGTTCAAAGTTCCGGCGGATCGCAAGGGGCAGCATGAAAATGCGACGGCTGGCGCGGCAGCCATCGTGACGGCATGGCCGGGAGATCTCAGCTCGGCCGCTTCTTCGCCTTCTTGGGTTTCGGCGGTCCGGCGTTGTCGAATTTCGGCTTGCCCGGCTTTTTCGCCCAGGGCTTCGCGTCAGATGCGGCGGGGCGCTGGTCGCCAGCCGGCGCGCGCTTCTCGAATTTGCGCTTCGGCGCGTTCGGGTCGAACGGCGCCTTGCCGCGATGCGGTTTCTTGTCCGGACCTGGCGGCTGGTAGCCGGCGCGCGACAGGTCCGGCATGCCGTCCAGCCGTTTCACCACGATGTTACCCTGCAATTTGCGGTCGGGACCAACGGCGGCGAGGAAACGGTCGGCCCAGTCGGCGGCGATCTGCACGAAGGTCTCTTCCGGCTGCATCTTGATGGCGCCGATCTCGCGCTTGGTGATGCTGCCGGTGCGGCACAGCATCGGAATCAGCCAGCGTGGCTCGGCATTCTGCCGGCGCCCGACCGACAGCGAAAACCAGACGCTGGCGCCGAAATCGTCGCGGCGGCTGGGCGCCTCGTCGCGGCGCGCGAAGTTTTCGCCCGCCGGTCTTTCACGCGACGGCGTGAACGGCGCGACGTCCATCAGATCCTCTGGCGCCGAGCGGCTCGAGCGGCACAGCCGCACGAAGGCGGCCGTCACCTGCTCGGCGCCGTGCTTGGCGAGAAGCGCGTCGATGAAGCCGCGTTCGTCGTCCTTCACCGGTTCATCGAAGGTGGGATCGGCAAGGATGCGCTCGTCATCGCGGCGGATCACGTCGTCGGCGGATGGCGGACTTGCCCATGTCGCGGTCAGCTTTGCGCTCGCCAGCAGGCGTTCGGTTCGCCTGCGGGCGCTGTTGGGCACGATCAGCGCGCTGACGCCCTTGCGACCCGCGCGTCCGGTGCGGCCGCTTCGGTGCAGCAGCGTTTCCGGGTTGGTCGGCAGGTCGGCATGGATGACCAGCTCCAGATTGGGCAGGTCGATGCCGCGCGCCGCGACGTCGGTGGCGATGCAGACCTTGGCGCGGCCATCGCGCATCGCCTGCAGCGCGTGGCTGCGTTCGTTCTGGCTGAGCTCGCCCGAGAGCGCGACGACTGAAAAATTGCGGTTGTTGAAGCGTGCGGTGAGATGGTTGACGGCGGCACGGGTGTTGCAGAACACCAGCGCGTTTTTCGCCTCGTAGAAACGCAGCACATTGATGATGGCGTTCTCGCGATCGGCCTGGGCGACGCTGAGCGCCCGGTATTCGATGTCGAGATGCTGCTTCTCCTCGCCGGCGGCCGAGATGCGCACGGCGTCACGTTGATAGCCCTGGGCGAGGGTTGCGATGGAGCGCGGCACGGTGGCCGAAAACATCAGCGTGCGGCGCTCGGCGGGGGCGGCGTCGAGGATGAATTCCAGGTCCTCGCGAAAACCGAGATCGAGCATCTCGTCGGCTTCGTCCAGCACCACCGCCTTCAGCGCCGACATGTCGAGCGAGTTCCGCGTGATGTGGTCGCGCAGCCGACCGGGGGTGCCGACGACGATATGGGCGCCGCGCTCCAGCGCGCGCCGTTCGGTGCGCATGTCCATGCCGCCGACGCAGGAGGCGACCGTGGCGCCGGTCAGCTCGTAGAGCCATTCCAGTTCGCGCGTCACCTGCAGCGCCAGCTCGCGCGTCGGCGCCACCGCCAGCGCCAGCGGGGCCGCGGCATGGGCAAAGCGGTCGGCGCCGCCGAGGAGCGTCGGCGCCATGGCAAGGCCGAAGGCCACCGTCTTGCCGGAGCCGGTCTGCGCCGACACCAGCGCGTCGGCCTGGCCAAGTTCCAGGACCGCCTTCTGCACCGGCGTCAGTTCGGCATAGCCGCGTTTTTCCAGCGCCTTTGCCAGCGCAGGAACAAGTGCTTCGAAGTTGGACATCTCACTCTTTCGGAATTCAGGGCTTGCGCTCATCATGGAGCACATACAGGGCTGGCGCAGCGCCAGCCAGACGATCTCGCCCGTTCGTACTTGCTGGCGCCGCTCTTGTACAGGGCAGGCGGCACCGCCTTCCCTTCTCCCGCAAGGAGGGAAGGAAGAAACACCACTGATTGACTCCTGCCGCAAACCGCGTAAAAGCCCGCTTCGAACGGGATCGTTTTTCGATGCGCGGCCTTTTGATGGCTCTTCTTGCATTCGATGCCCCCAGCCGCAATGAGCATCATTGCGCCGGGCGTTTCGGCGCGTCCCCCCGTTCCAGCAAAGTAACGGCCAAAACCACCACCAAAACGGTGTGATTCCCTTGGCCTGACCACCCTCTCCCGGGTTCGGCCCGGGGGACGGAACCCGCACCTGGCCGGCGGGTTTTCTCCAACAACCAAGCGGAGAGGGATAGGAGATCTTTATGAGTTTCAAGGTTGCGGTAGTTGGCGCCACGGGCAATGTGGGCCGCGAAATGCTCAACATACTGGAAGAGCGCGGTTTTCCGGTCAGCGAAGTGGTGGCGCTTGCCTCGCGCCGCAGCCAGGGCACGGAAGTGTCGTTCGGCGACCGCACGCTGAAGGTCCGCGCACTCGACACCTACGACTTTTCCGACACCGACATCTGCATCATGTCGGCCGGCGGCAATGTCTCGAAGGAATGGTCACCCAAGATCGGCAAGCAGGGCTGCGTCGTCATCGACAATTCCTCGGCCTTCCGCTACGACGCCGACGTGCCGCTGATCGTCCCGGAAGTGAACCCGGATGCGATCTCGCTGTTCACCCGCAAGAACATCATCGCCAACCCGAACTGCTCGACGGCGCAGCTCGTCGTGGCGCTGAAGCCGCTGCATGACGCGGCCACCATCAAGCGCATCGTCGTGGCCACCTACCAGTCGGTGTCGGGCGCCGGCAAGGAAGGCATGGACGAGCTGTTCACGCAGACCCGCGCCGTGTTCGTCGCCGACCAGGTCGACGTCAAGAAGTTCACCAAGCGCATCGCCTTCAACGTGATCCCGCATATCGACGTTTTCCTCGATGACGGCTTCACCAAGGAAGAGTGGAAGATGGTCGCCGAGACCAAGAAGATGCTCGATCCCAAGATCAAGCTGACGGCGACCTGCGTGCGCGTGCCGGTGTTCATCGGCCATTCGGAAGCGGTCAACATCGAGTTCGAGAACCCGATCACCGCCGACGAGGCGCGCGACATCCTGCGCGAGGCGCCGGGCTGCCAGGTCTTGGACAAGCGCGAGGACGGCGGCTACATCACGCCGCTGGAATCGGCCGGCGAGGACGCCACCTTCATCTCGCGCATCCGCGAGGATTCGACCATCGACAACGGCCTGTCGATGTGGATCGTTTCCGACAATCTGCGCAAGGGCGCCGCCCTCAACGCAGTGCAGATCGCCGAACTGCTGGTCGAGCGCGGCCTGATCCAGCCGAAGAAGAAGGCAGCCTGACGGCTGTTTGGCTTTCGCTCGCGGGCCGCACCGCCGCTGCCGCGGCTGGCCCTCCGCGAGGGCGCCGGACGACCGGCGGCCCGCAGTCGCGGGCTCGGCCTTCGGCCGTTAGCTCACCTTCCCCCCGTCCTTATATGGGGAGAAGGTGCCGGCAGGCGGATGAGGGGGGCGCCGGCCTATGTCCGATTTTCCGCCGCCAGTTCCCGCAGCAACCTCATCGCTTCCTCGGCCCGGTCGACCGGCACGAACAGATGGTCATGATAGAAGGCGGAGACGGGATTGACGCCCATGCCGGCGGCGGCGAGGCGTGCGGTGATGGCGGCGAGGAAGCCGACGGCTTCCAGCGACGAATGGATGTTCAGCGTTATCATGCGGCAGCGGAAAACGGCTTCCAGCCCGGCTGCCTGCGCCTCGTCTTCGGGCAGGATCAATGTCGTGCCTTCGCATTCGCGAAACAGCATGACCGCTTCGAGTCCTTCCGGAACCGATACACCCGCCGGCAGCGTGGCGAAGACATGGATGCCGGCAATCAATTGCGGCATCATCGACGCCAGCAATGTCTTCAGATCTGTCTCTCCGGCCATCTCGCCTGCTCTTGTCTGACGGGCCACGCCCGCCAGCTTTTCATATACGCGACCGAAGCGGGCCGATAGCCACGCCGGCGCGCTGCACGGACAACCCGGCGAGAGAACTGCGCTGCGGCGTGAGAGCATCAACGATTTCATATGCTTGCCGGAGATCGGCATGGCCTTGGCAGGCGCGGCGAAGCGCCGGCCTTCAATGTCTAGGGATCAAATCGGCCGCCTGGGAGTTAGGAACATGGCGGCGAGGACGGCGATCCCCGTGAGAGAGGAACGACAATGAAGAAAATCATGACCATTCTGGTGCTGACGGCAGCGCTTGGCGCCTGTTCGCAGACGGAAAAAGGCGCGGCCGTCGGCGGCCTGGGCGGAGCAGCGGTCGGCGCGGCGGTGGCGGGCGATCCCGTCCAGGGCGCCGTGGTCGGCGGCGCGGTCGGTGCCGTGGCCGGCGCGCTGATCGGGCGGGCCAGCGAACCGGGCCGCTGCCGTTATCGCGACAGCCGCGGCCATGTCTATGTCGATCGTTGCCCGAGCGGCTATTGAGCGGCAGCATCCGCCCAATGAATTCGAAAATAGAAAACGGCGGGCTAAGGGCCCGCCGTTTCGAAAAAGCCGATCGGTGATCGATTACTCGGCCGTGGCGGGCTCCGCGTCGGCCGGCGCGGCCGCAGCCGCCGCGACGGCGGCAGCGGCGTCGTCCTGCGCCTTCTTCAGAAGCGCGGCGCGCTCCTGCGCCTTCTTGCCGGGCTCGGCCTTCTTCGGATTGGAACGGGCGTCGCGCTTGGCGAGGCCGGCCTCATCGAGGAAGCGCAGCACGCGGTCGGTCGGCTGGGCGCCGTGCGACAGCCAGTGCTTGACGCGCTCTGCGTCAACCTTGACGCGCTCGCCGTCCTTCGGCAGCAGCGGGTTCCACGAGCCGAGCGACTCGATGAAACGGCCGTCGCGCGGCGAGCGCGCGTCGGCGACGACGACGTGGTAGTAGGGACGCTTCTTCGAGCCAGCGCGGGCCAGTCTGATCTTCAGTGCCATTTCTTATCTCCTAAAAGCTCTGATTTCGTTGGTAGGGTTGCGGCTAAATCCTTGTCTTCAGCCGGTTTTCGTCACGCCGTTGGCAGCGGCGATCTGTTCGTGGTGGCGGATCACTTCGCGGACGACGAAATTGAGGAATTTCTCCGCGAAATCCGGGTCGAGATGCGCATCGTCCGCCAGCTGGCGAAGACGGGCGATCTGCTGCTGTTCGCGCGCCGGGTCAGCCGGCGGCAAGCCATGCTCGGCCTTGAGCAGGCCGACCGCCTTGGTGCAGCGGAAGCGCTCGGCCAGCATGTGGATGAGGGCGGCATCAATGTTGTCGATCGAAGCACGGTAGCCGGCCAGGATGGTGCGGGCGTCCGCCATGTCCTTTTCCTCGTTCATCGCGTCCTCACTTCTTCTTGCCGAGGCCAGGCAGACCACCGCCGCCGAGACCGGGAAGTCCGGGAAGCTTCATGCCGCCGGGCAAGCCGGGCAGGCCACCGCCGCCGGGAAGGCCGCTGGGCAGGCCCTTCATGCCGGCGGCCTGCGCCTGCTTCTGCAAGGCTTCGAGCTGCTTGGGATCCATCTTGGAGAGGTCAGGCATGCCGCCCATGCCACCGGGCATCATGCCGCCGAGGCCCATCTTGGAGGCGAGCCCGCCCATCATGCCGCGCATCAGGCCGCCGCCTTTGCCCTTGCCGCCCATCGCCTTCATCATGTCGGCCATGCCGCGATGCATCTTCAAGAGCTTGTTGATCTCGGCCGCGTCGGTGCCGGAGCCGGCGGCGATGCGCTTCTTGCGCGAGTGCTTGAGAATGTCGGGGTTGGCGCGCTCGGCCTTGGTCATCGAAGAGATGATGGCGAGCTGGCGGCCGAACATCTTGTCGTCGAGACCGGCGGCGGCCATCTGGTCCTTCATCTTGCCCATGCCGGGCATCATGCCCATGATGCCGCCCATGCCGCCCATTTTCGACATCTGCTGAAGCTGCTGGGCGAGGTCGTTCAGGTCGAACTTGCCCGACTGCATCTTTTTGGCCATCGCCGCCGCCTGCTCGGCGTCGATGTTCTCGGCGGCTTTTTCGACAAGCGAAACGATGTCGCCCATGCCGAGAATGCGGTCGGCGATGCGCTTGGGATGAAATTCCTCCAGCCCGTCCATCTTCTCGCCGGTGCCGATCAGCTTGATCGGCTTGCCGGTGACGGCGCGCATCGAGAGCGCGGCGCCGCCACGGCCGTCGCCGTCCATGCGGGTCAGTACCAGCCCGGTGATGCCGACGCGCTCGTCGAAGCTCTTGGCGAGGTTGACGGCGTCCTGGCCGGTCAAGGAGTCGGCGACCAGCAGGATCTCGTGCGGGCCCGACACCTTCTTGATGTCGGCCATCTCGACCATCAGCGGCTCGTCGATATGGGTGCGGCCGGCAGTGTCGAGGATGACCACATCGTGACCGCCGAGCCTGGCCGCCTGCACGGCGCGCTTGGCGATATCGACCGGGTTCTGGCCGGCGACGACAGGCAGCGTCGCCACCTTGACCTGCTCGCCGAGCTGGCGCAACTGCTCCTGCGCGGCGGGGCGCCGCGTGTCGAGCGAGGCCATCAGGACCTTCTTGTTCTGACGCTCGGTGAGCCGCTTGGCGATCTTGGCCGAGGTCGTCGTCTTGCCGGAACCCTGCAGGCCGACCATCATGACGACGACAGGCGCCGGTGCGTTGAGGTCGACGGCGACGCCTTCGGCGCCGAGCATGTCGACCAGCTCGTCATGCACGATCTTGACGACCATCTGGCCGGGCTTGATCGACTTCAGCACCGCCGCGCCGACCGCCTTCTCGCGCACCTTGTCGGTGAAGGAGCGCACCACTTCCAGCGCCACGTCGGCCTCGAGCAGCGCACGGCGCACCTCGCGGAGCGCCGCCGAGACATCCGCCTCCGACAGCGCGCCGCGGCCGGTCAGGCCGTTCAGGATGGAGCCAAGGCGCTCCTGAAGTGATTCAAACATTCTGTTTCCTTTTCCCTGGCAACCGGATGGTGCCCGAGAGGTAATGCGTTCGCGCCAAGTGTCCAAGTCTCGTGGCAAGCAAAAGCCAAAACCAAAAAGCACCCGGGGGCGCACAGCGCTGCCGGGTGTTGGCCTCCAGGATCTGTTTACAGCACTTGGCCTCAAAGAGGCTTCGGCGTCCTGGTCGGCTTGCTCGGAGGGATACTCGTCGCGGAATTCGGGGCTGTAGACAGGAAAACGGCCGCGGAGTCAAGACAAGGACCGTTCCGCCGGTCTCCCCGCGCAGCAATCAAGTCGCCTTCGTTGCGTCTGCAGGTTCGGCCGAGACGCTCAGCGGCGAGCGCGGATGCAAAAGCAGCAGGGCCGTCAGCAGGCTGCAGGCGATGCCAATCATGGCGATGAGGACCGCGTCCGAGGTCGCCCAGCCCGGCCCTTCGAGTGGTCTGGCGGTAAACAAGGCGAAGGAATTGTAGCTCTCCTGATGCGAGATCAGCAGGAAGCCGGTCAGATTGTTGCCGAGATGGGCGCCGAGGGCCGCGCCGAGATTGCCGGTGGCATAGACGACGAGCGTCAGAAGCAGTGCAAAAGCGGCGATCGAGACCAGCACGCAGGCGTTGATGGCGGCCGAGGCGTTCGCGCTCCAGTGCAGCGAGGTGAACAGCAGGCCCGGCAGCAGCGCCCAGACGAACGGGCTCCTGAACCGGTAGGCAAGACCGCGCAGCAGGTAACCTCGGAACAGCACCTCTTCCGATGACGTCTGCAGAAAAGTGAGCGCCAGGATCGGGATCAGGAACAGCAGCCAGGACGACAGGGCGATCGAGCCGCGCGCGATCTCGGGCTGCATCAGGTAGAGCAGGACCTCGGACACGAGCGACGTGACCAACACCGCGACCAGTCCCTTGATGAAACCCGAGCGCGAAATGCGACGGCTGTTGCCGAGGAGCGCCGACAGCTTCTCGCCATGCACCCAGCGCATGGCGATCCACAAGCCGATCCAGATGCCGGCGAAAGACGCGAGCGCGGTGAGAATGCCGATTGGCGACGCAAGGAAACCCTGCATGCCGCCGGCGGGCGCAGCCGCGCCTTGCGCTGTCCGCCAGGCGAAAAAGGCATAGGTGCCGCCCAGCAGCACGACCCCCGTCGACGCGGCCCAGAACAGGACGACGATCCCGGTCCCGAGAAGCAGGCGCGGCAGGGTCGTCTTTTCGTTGGCTGTGTTTCGATAGTGCTCGAAGGCGGCAGGGTCCGATATCACGCTCTCTCGCAAGCTGGTGCTTCGCGTCGCATGATCTATGGGATCGGGCGGTTCTGCGCAATCATTCCTATTCGATACGCCCCGCCAGCCTTCGGCGCATTCGCGCCGCCCTCGCCTGCCTGCCGGCAGGCGAAAGGCATGCTCCGATGATTAACCCCGTGTCCTATCCGCCTCAGCGGACCACATAGACGATGCGCCGCGTCTGCGGGTCGATCAGCGCCGGCTGGCCGTTCACATAGACGTAGCGGTAGTCGTAATCGGGGATCTCGCGCAGTTCGACACTCTCGGGCAAAACGGCCCCGGTGACCACCTCGCCCTCAAGATAGACAGGGTCGACGCGATGCGTGTCGACATAGGTCCTGACTTCGGCGGGAGGCTGCGGGATGGCGTCCTCGACCGGCTCGCCGGCGATGATCGAGCCGGTGTAGTCGGTGGAATAGCCCTCGGGCGGCGACACGACGGCGACGCTGGAGCCGAGCGGACGTCGCGTCAACACGACCCGGTTGCCGCCGAAATCAGCCGTCACATAGTCCGAATAGACCCAGCCCTGGCCACCGGCTTCGGCGATGGTGCACCATTTGCTGTTTTCGATACAGCCATTGAGCGTCGCCGACTGGCCGGCGGCGAGCACGCCGATGACAGGATATTGCGGGCCCGGGCCAGCGCGGACATTGAGATCGGTGATTGCGGAGACGGGGGTGTCGGCCATGGCGGCGCCCGAGAAGAGCGTGAGCATTCCGGCGACCGCGGGAAACAATACGGATTTCATGGTTTCTCTCCGTTTCATGGTCCCTCGGCAGCGAAAACGGGAGAGCGGCGCATGCGTTCCAGCTAAAATGTTGAAGCCAACTCACGATTTGTTCCCGTTTCTTGCGGCAGGCCGGTCAGAAGGTCGTGAACGAAGGCCAGTTTGCGCGCCGCGACATCCGAGATGACGAAGGGGTAGAGGTCGGGCAGACCCATGCAGCGATTGATGGAATTGGAGGCTTCCGACAGCACCAGCCAGCGCGACAGGATCTTTTCGAACGGTTCGGGAGCGGGTGTCGGTTCGGACGGCGCTGGTTGTAGCATGCCCCCGGTGTCGCCCTGGGGCAATTCGTTGGCTTCCACCGTCTCCAGCCGGCCGAGCGGGAAGTTCAACGCATGGACCATTTCCAGCGTGTCGGTGATGTGCAGGTGGTGGGCCCAGCTTTCGGCCCAGTCCTCCCAGGGATGAGAGGTGGCATAGGGCGAGATGTGGCGTTGCTGCCAGTCGGGTGGGGCACCATTGGCGTAGTGGTTCTTCAATGCCTGCTCGTAGCCGGTGCGCTCGTCGCCGAACAGCGCGCGGAAGGCGTCAAGCCTTTGCGGATTGTCGCGGATCAGCCGGTCCCAGTAATAGTGGCCGAGCTCGTGGCGGAAATGGCCGAGCAAGGTGCGATAATTCTCGCCCATTTCAACGCGCCGCCTTTCGCGCTCGGCGGAGTCGGCTTCGGCGACGTTGAGGGTGATCAGGCCATTGTCGTGGCCGGTGAGGATACGCTCGCCGCCCGGGCCGCCGCCGATCGGATCGGCAAGGAAGTCGAAGGCAAGGCCGGCCTCGTCGGCGGGGTTCTGCTTGGGCGTCACCGGCAGTCCGAAAGCCAGCAGCGAATAGACCGCGCGCTTCTTCGCCGCCTCGACGCGTATCCAGCGGCGGCGGTTGCCGTCGACGGAGAGGTCCGGGATCAGCTGGTTGAGGGCGCAGGCGCGGCAGAAGGGCTGTCCCGGCTCGGCCATCCAGTTGCAGGCGCATTCGTCGGCATTGGCGCATGGGGAGCCGCCGTCGGCACCGGACAGGGCAAAGCGGGCGCGCTGCGGATCGTAGAGGACGGCACTGGAGCAGTTCAGACACCGGGCGTTCTCGAAATAGAGACGATGGCCGCAATGAGGACAGTCGAAGAGTTTCATCTCGGTCTCGGACCACGGAACAGGGGGAAGGCGCATCGTGCAAAAAACGCCGGCCGACAGACGTCGTTCCCCACTGTGACGTCATTGAGCAACATGGCGCAAGGATCGTCAGGCCATGGGTGGTTCTTGCCACAATATTTGCTTGATCGTAGGCAAATTCCCTTCCATTGGCCAGCTTGCGCGCGCGACAGTGACAAGTGCGCGTTTCACTGGCAAATTCCGGCCGGGACGTGATTCAGGCAACCAGGAGAGAACAACATGGCGTTTCTTGCCAAGGGTAAGATGTTTGCAGCGGCCACTGTGGTGGCGATGCTTGCGCTGGCGACGGGCGCGCAGGCGGCGGCCAGCTGTGGCAAGACCGGAGCCGGCTTCGATGCCTGGAAGCAGGACTTCGCAGCGGAGGCCAGGGCCGAGGGCGTGGGTTCGAGGGGGCTGGCCGCCCTGGCCGGCGCGACCTACGCGACCAGGACCATTTCCGCGGACCGCGCCATCCACAAGGCTTTCAGCGGCTCGGTGGAAGCCTTCATGAAGCGCCGCGGCGGGGCGGCGATCATTTCCAGGGGCCGGGCGCTGAAGAAATCGAATGCGGCGCTGTTCGACAAGATCGAAAGGACCTACGGCGTCTCGCCGGGCGTGCTGCTTGCCATCTGGGGCATGGAGACGGGCTTCGGCGCCTCTATGGGCAACCAGAACACGGTGTCCGCCATTTTGACGCTTGCCTATGACTGCCGCCGTCCGGACTATTTTCAGCCGCATGCCATTGCGGCCCTGAAGCTGGTCGATCGCGGAACGTTGACCGCCTCGTCGGTCGGGGCCATGCATGGCGAGATCGGCCATACGCAGTTCCTGCCCGGAAATGTCCTGAAATATGGAGTGGGCAGCGGAAACCTGCGCGATAAGAGCACCGCGCTGGCTTCCACGGCCAACTTCCTCAAGGCGCATGGCTGGCAGGCCGGCGCGAGCGCTCAGGCGAATATGGGTGCAATTGCCGGCTGGAACTCGGCGAGTGTCTATCAACAGGCCATCGCCCGTATCGCCACCGCAATCGATGGCGAGTAATCGTTAGGGCAGTTCACCGTTTCACGGAGACGGCGAACCGCTCTATGTCTTTGTTTTTTGCGCGATTCCCAAGGGAAAGCGCTACGCGCTTTTCCCGGGAAAACCGTACACACTTTTCCTGGAATTGCTTTTCAGCAGAAAGCCCGGCCGCGTTGCCGGGGTTCCTGTTCGCTGACTGGCAGAGTGGTCAGTCCCGGCGGTTGCGTGCGGCGAGCGTGCGCAGCCTCAGCGCATTGAGGCGGATGAAGCCGGCGGCGTCCTTCTGGTCGTAGGCGCCGCGGTCGTCCTCGAAGGTCACCAGCGCGTCGGAATAGAGCGTCTTCTTCGACTTGCGGCCGGTAACGATGACATTGCCCTTGTAGAGCTTCAGACGCACCGTACCTTCGACATCCTCCTGGCTCTTGTCGATCATCGTCTGCAGCATCAGCCGCTCGGGCGCGAACCAGAAGCCGTTGTAGATGAGTTCGGCGTAGCGCGGCATGAACTCGTCCTTGAGGTGGGCAGCTCCCCTGTCGAGCGTGATCGATTCGATGGCTCGGTGGGCAGCGATAAGGATGGTGCCGCCGGGGGTCTCGTAGACGCCGCGCGACTTCATGCCGACGAAGCGGTTCTCGACGAGGTCGAGCCGGCCGATGCCGTTGTCGCGGCCGAGATCGTTGAGGGCGGCGAGCATGGTTGCCGGCGACAGCTTCTTGCCGTCGAGCGCGACCGGATCGCCCTTCAGGAACTCGATCTCGATCTCGGTGACCTTGTCCGGCGCGTCCATGGGCGAGACGGTGCGCTGATGGACGAATTCCGGCGGCTCGCTCCACGGGTCCTCAAGCACCTTGCCCTCGGAAGAGGAATGCAGGAGATTGGCGTCGACCGAGAACGGCGCGTCACCCTTCTTGTCCTTCGGCACCGGAATCTGGTGCTGCTCGGCGAAGTTGATGAGGTCGGTGCGCGACTTGAACGACCAGTCGCGCCAGGGCGCGATGACCTTGATGTCGGGGTTGAGCGCATAGGCCGAAAGCTCGAAGCGCACCTGGTCATTGCCCTTGCCGGTGGCGCCGTGGGCGATCGCGTCGGCGCCGGTCTCCTTTGCGATCTCGACGAGGTGTTTCGAGATCAGCGGCCGGGCGATCGAGGTGCCGAGCAGATAGGTCCCTTCGTAGACGGCGTTGGCGCGGAACATCGGGAAGACGAAGTCGGCGACGAATTCCTCGCGCACGTCGACGATGCGGATGTCCTTGATGCCCATCATCTCGGCCTTGCGGCGCGCCGGCTCCAATTCGCCGCCTTGGCCGAGGTCGGCGGTGAAGGTGACGACCTCGGCGCCGAGTTCGGTCTGCAGCCATTTCAGGATAATGGATGTGTCGAGGCCGCCGGAATAGGCGAGCACGACCTTCTTGACGTCTTTTGTTTTCGACATTTGCTGTTTCCGCGACAAGAGTTCTCGGCCGGCGAGGTATCACGCCGTTTCCGGTCACTGCAAGGGATGAACGGGGCAAGGCGCGGAGAAACAGGCATCCGGGACAGCTGGATCATTCTTTCCGTCGCACAGCCGCTGGCAACGGCAGTAGCCATTCGTTATAGCAGCGTCTTTAGAGCCAACGGACTGCCCATGTCCTTCATTCCCAACACCGCAACGCTGATCCAGTTCGCCATCGCCACGTTCATCCTGGCGATCACGCCCGGACCGGACATGACGCTGTTCGTCTCGCGCACACTGAGCCAGGGCCGCGCCGCCGGCTTCGCCTCGATGGCGGGGGCGCTGTGCGGCACGCTGATCCACACCACCTTGGTGGTGGTCGGTGTCTCGGCGCTGATCGTCGCCTCGCCGATGGCCTTCTTCGTGCTGAAGATCTTCGGCGCCGGCTATCTCGTCTTCCTGGCCTGGCAGGCGATCACCAAGGGTTCGGCCTTCTCGCCGGAGAAGAAGACGGGCCCGCAAATCTCGCTGTTCCGGAGCTGGATGGTGGGGCTGGGCGTCAACCTGCTCAACCCGAAGATCATCCTGTTCTTCATGACCTTCCTGCCGCAATTCGTCTCCGCGCATGATCCGCACGCGCCGGGAAAGCTGTTCTTCCTCGGCGCCATGTTCGTGGTGCTCTCGACCCCGGTGACGACCCCGATGGTGCTGGCGGCGGAGAAATTCTCGGCGGCGATGAAGGCCAGCCCGCGCGTGACGCGGGTGGTCGACTATCTCTTCGCCGGCGTGTTTTCCGCGTTCGCGCTCAAAATCCTGACTGCCCAGGCGAAGTAGGATTTTGCTGTTCGCTGCTGATCTCTTCCGAACCGGAGGTCAGCAAAGCTCCCTGCTTACGCGGGCGCTCGGTTCGAGGTCAGGGTTCGGCTTTCCACCAGGTTCCGGCCCAGCGCCCGGCGCTGAGCCAATAGAAAATGCCCCCGACCATGCCGCCGCCGATGACGGCGGCCATGGCGCGCGGCTCGGTGATGGCGAATGGCGTATCGCCCATCTGGTCGGCGAAGCCGAGGAAGATGGCGGCGACGATCGCACCGGCCAGCGCATAGAACAGCCAATCGCGCCGGCCGAGAATCTCGGCGATCAGAATCACGAGGGCCGCCGGCATGAAGGCGAAATAGGCGGCAAACAGCGCGACGAAGGGGATCGAGAAATAGAGCGAGGCGGTCGCCGCCGGCTCCGCATGCGCCGGCGTGTAGCCGAGGGAGGCCAGGAACAGGACATTGAGGAACGCGCTGGCCGCCAGCGCGGCGACGGCATAGCCGAACAGGATGACGGCAAGGCGCACGATATAGGCGACGAGACGGGTCATTGCTGATCCCGGCGTAAGGGATGGCCGGACTTGCGCCCGGCCAGAAACCAGTAGACCGAACCGGCGGCAATGCCGGCGGTGGCCAGGAAGCCGAGAAAGCCCGGGTTGAAAACAAACCCTCCGGCCGAGCCCGGGACAAGAACCCCGAATGCGATGGACGTGATCGCGCCCGTGGCCGCGAAGTAGAACCACCCCCGAAGCGACAAGCGTTCGGCCATGAAGATCGCGGGGCCGACGATCAACAGCGCGCAGACCGCCACTGTCACTACCGCGAGCGGGAAGGAAACCAGCCAGTCGAACGCGAAAACGATGGACCAGTTGCCATATTCGAGCCCTTCCAGAAGAGCGATCAGCAGCACAGGCACGAGGATCGAGGTCAGCACGGCGGCGATATAGCCGACTGCCATGGTGACGAAGCGCTTGAGCCCGGCGACGAGACGCCTCACGCCTCGCCGTGCCCCGCGATCATCATGGCTTCCAGCGCCAGCCGGTCGACTTTGCGCATGCGCTCCGATTCCGACTTGAGCTGGCCGCAGGCGGCGAGAATGTCGCGGCCGCGCGGCGTGCGGATCGGCGAGGCGTAGCCGGCACTGTTTATGTAGTCGGCGAATTTCTCGATCGTCTCCCAGTCCGAGCACTGGTAGTTGGTGCCGGGCCAGGGGTTGAACGGGATCAGGTTGATCTTGGCCGGAATGCCCCTGAGCAGCTTGACCAGCGCCTTGGCGTCGTCGAGGGAATCGTTGACGTCCTTCAGCATCACATATTCGAAGGTAATGCGCCTGGCGTTCGACAGGCCAGGATAGGCGCGGCAGGCTGCGATCAACTCCTTGAGCGGATATTTCTTGTTGATCGGCACCAGAAGGTCGCGCAGATCGTCATTGGTGGCGTGCAGCGAGATGGCGAGCATGACGCCGATCTCCTCGCCGGTGCGGAAAATCTCCGGCACCACGCCTGAGGTCGACAGCGTGATGCGGCGCTTCGACAGCGAAAGGCCGTCGCCGTCGGAAGCAATCAGCAGCGCCTTCTTGACCGCCTCGAAATTGTAGAGCGGCTCGCCCATACCCATCATGACGATGTTGGACACTTTGCGGCCCTCGGCCGGCACGATGGCGCCGTCGGGCGTGTCGCGGTCGGGGAAATCGCCGAGCCGGTCGCGCGCGGTGAGCAACTGGGCGAGGATTTCCTCGGCAGTCAGGTTGCGCACCAGCTTCTGCGTGCCGGTGTGGCAGAAGGAGCAGGTCAGCGTGCAGCCGACCTGCGAGGAGATGCAGAGCGTGCCGCGGCCTTCCTCGGGGATGTAGACAGTCTCGATCTCGACCGGGCGGCCGGCGCCGCGCGGCGGGAAGCGGAACAGCCATTTGCGCGTGCCGTCGGCGGAGACCTGCTCCTCGACGATCTCGGGCCGCGCCACGGTGAAATGCTTGTCGAGTTCGGCGCGAAGATCCTTGGAGATGTTGAACATGCCGGCGAAATCGGAGACGCCGCGCACATACATCCAGTGCCAGAGCTGCTGTGCACGCATTTTTGCCTGGCGCTCCGGCACGATGCCGGACGCGACGAGCGCCTCGCCCAGTTCGGCGCGCGTCAGGCCGATCAGCGACGGCTTTTCCGGCTGTATCGCGCGGGCGCGCAACGCGTCGCGGGCGCCTTCGGCGGTGAGGTCGAATGAAAGGGTCATGGTTGCACTGATATAAGCGGTTTGCTGCCGATTTCATCCATCGGCCGGATATGAAGCGCGGCCCATAGCACAGCTTGGCGGCGGAGTCATGCGATGGCGAGGCGATCCGTGTGCCGACCGATTGACAGATGCGCCGGCCGGTCAGACCTGCGGTCCGTGCTTTTCGCCCGAAAACGGATCACTTGATCGTGTTGAAGTAACGGTTCTCACCGCGTGTTCGAACCCTGAATGGGGCAACCATGCCCTGACAAATGGGAGTACGCACGATGAACTCTATCAAGCTCGCCGTCATTGCCGGCTTCGTCGGCCTTTCAGCCTCGCAGGCATTTGCCGAAGACGCGATGGGCACAATGACCATGATGAAGGCAGGGCAAGTCACGGCAATCATGCCGGACGGGCATATGGGCACCATAACGCCGGACGCGAAAATGAGTGCCGAGATGATGAAGATGGCAAAGCCGATCAAGCATTGCATGATGATGATGACCGACTCCAAGGGCAAAGCCTTCATGATCGACACGTCGACCAAGAAGGCTCAGGCGGAATGCGAAAAAATGGCCATGTGAGGCCTGCCGTCGATCGATATTCCCGCCGGCTCGAAGGTCGGCGGGAGCCCATCCGAGCCTTGTTCCCGCAGACCACTCAGCACACGCAGGTCGAGATATCCACCTGTCGGTGTTGAGGGTGTCTCATGATCAATGCGGAGACGACGATCATTGCGCCGAACCGGCATAACTCATGGTTCCTTGTTCATGGTGCCAAACCGCAGCCATGGACTTTTGCTCCACGTCCGTCTTCCATTTCACGTTTGATGCGAACGCTTGATCGAGGCCATGCCTGTGTTAGGGCTGGGGCTCCGTCGAGAGGACACACATGGCCGGTACAGTGCGAAAATACCCCTTGCTGCGGCGTTCGCGCGCGATGTGGGGCTCTCGCCGGGTGTGGCAGCCGCGGCTGGTGTTCTGGGCCGGCGCGATCTGCATCGGCGTGATCAGCGTGCTGTTCGCGGTGCTCGCCGACAAGGCGCAGGCGCTGTTCCATGCCATGACCGGCGATGACGGCGGCTGGCGTTTCTATCTGCCGCTGGCGATCACGCCGCTCGGCTTCGTGCTGTGTGCCTGGCTGGCGCAAGCCTTCTTCCCGGGCTCGCAAGGCAGCGGCATTCCGCAGGCGATCGCGGCGCGGCATCTGCGCGACGACGACGACCGTGGCCACATCCTGTCGCTGAAGCTGGTCGCGGGCAAGATCGCGCTCACCCTGGTCGGCCTGTTCTGCGGCGCTTCGATCGGCCGTGAGGGACCGACCGTGCAGGTCGGCGCGTCGTTGATGCTGCAGGCGGCACGCTGGGGCGGCATGGCGCAGGCGCGCGGCCTGATCCTGGCCGGCTCCGCCGCAGGCATCGCAGCCGCCTTCAACACGCCGCTGGCCGGCATCGTCTTCGCCATCGAGGAAATGGGCCGCACCTACGAAGCGCGGACCAATGGACTGGTGCTGACGGCGGTGATCCTGGCCGGCATCGCCTCGCTCGGCCTGCTTGGCAACTACACCTATTTCGGCGTCTCGAAGGAGACAATCTCGTTTGCCGCCGAGTGGCCGCTTGTCATTGCCTGCGGCGTTATCGGCGGCGGCTTCGGCGCGCTGTTCTCGCTCCTGGCGCTGAAGGCGACGCGCCGGATCCGGCGCTGGAACACGGGGCAGCCCTTGCGGCGCGTCCTGCTGGTCGCCGCCATCTGCGGGCTCGGCGTGGCGGCGATCGGCATCGCCTCGGGCGGCCTGACCTTCGGCACCGGCTACGCGCAGGCGCGCGGCGCCGTTGAAGGCACGCCGCTGCCCTGGTTCTTCTTCGCCGAGAAGTTCCTTGCCGGGCTGCTGTCAATGGTCTCAGGCATTCCGGGCGGCATCTTTGCGCCTTCGCTTTCGGTCGGCGCCGGCATCGGCAGCTCGCTCGGCCTCGTCTTCGGCGCCAGCACGGGTGCGGCCGCGTTGCTCGGCATGGCCGGTTATTTCGCCGGCGTCGTGCAGGCGCCGATGACGGCCTTCGTCATCATCCTGGAGATGACCGGCAATCACGACAATGTCATCGCGCTGATGCTGGCCTCGATGCTGGGCTACGGCACGGCGCGCATGATCTCGCGCGAGCCGCTCTATCACGCGCTGTCGCGCGTCTTCATCGCGGAAGCCATCCGCCGGCGCAGGGCGGAGGCGGCGCCGGAACCAGGCCCGGCGTGAAGAACAAAGGCCGGACCCAGGGGGCCGGCCTCTCTGTTCAAAGCGAAATTTCGACTATTTGCAGTTGGCGATCGACGACAGCGCCGCCGAGATGCCTTTCAGCGAGAAGACGTAGGAGGTGGTGTTGCCGCGGCCGGACTTGGCCTGCACCTTCATGTCGGTGCCGGATTTCATGGCGGCGATCAGCACCGGCTCCTCGGCGGCGTTCTCGACCCAGGCCGACTTGCCGCGCGTGAACATCGAAAACGTCTTCTTGTCGATGGTGACGGTGGCCTTGGAGTTTTCCTGGAAGGTGTAGCCGGCGATGAATTGCGGCTCGTAGGACACCTGCTGGCCGGGCCGCTGGCTGACGAAGAAGAACATGTCGCCATGGTCGAGCGTCGGCGGCTGCTTGTCGGTCGGCACGGTGAGGACATAGCAGACCTTGCCGCCCGATGCCTGGTAGCTGTAGGTGCCCCAGGCATTGTGCTGGCCGATCTTGGTCGCCTGCTGCGCCATCGCCGGCGCTGCGAAGGCCACCAGGACCAGGCTCGAAACTGTAGCAATCAATCCGCGCATCGTTTTTCCCGTATTCCAAATGGTGCGGAGGCGGGCCGCGTGGCGTCCTGCCGTCGCTTCATTTTGATTTAATCTGGGTTACCAAACGGTGAATTACCTCTGAGAAAAGGACGCTCACCCCAGGAAACCGCCGCCGTCTTCGCGCCGCCGCCTTTCAAGCGGCTGGCGCGATGTCCCTTCGGCGACTTGGAGGGCATGAAAGCGGCAAGAGTTTGACTTTTCCACAAGCCCTCTGAACGCTGGTGTCCAGCGCGCGCGAAGGCCGGTTCCAGGGCTCAGCCCTTGTCCGATATGGCGTCCTTGGCGGCCTGCCGGTGCGCCGGCGTGATATGGGCGCTGACGGCGGTGATCGCGGCGGTGAGCACGGCGATATCGTCGGTGAAGCCGAGGCCGAGGATGAAGTCGGGGACCATATCCACCGGCAGGACGAAATAACCGAGTGCCGCCACCAGGATGCCTTTTGCGCGCAGCGGCGTGTTCTTGTCCATGGCGCAGTAATAGGCCGCGACGACATCTTCCATGAACGGGATCTGCCGCGCGGCCCTCTTGGCCGTGCGCCAGAATTTCTCGCGCACCTCGCCCTCACCGCCCAGCCTGTCGCCAAAGCCGAAGAAATCAAAACCGGATTTTTGCGCCATCAATTTCTCCTTGCGGGCTCATGCGCTTGCCTGCGCATGGCCGCGGGGCAAAATGTGGTGAAACCCGACGCTTGCTGCAAGAGCTTGGGAGATCGCTGGCCTGAAAATCGGATCAGTCTTTACCGTGCTGTCCTGCGGATCAGGTGATGCCGGCCTAGCGGACACTCCGCTGGCAGTCGTCCTCCCTTGGAGTTCGGCGGCAAACGCCCCTCCCGTCGTCATTCTAGGGCGAAGCAAGGAGCGAAGCGACGCGGCGCAGACCCTAGAATCCATGCCGCGACTCAAGAGCGACGCAGCGGTGCTGAATTCTGCTCGACTGCACCCCTTGGTCAACGTCGCGGCATGGATCCTCGGGTCTGCGCGTCCGCTTCGCTCCCGCTCCGCCCGTGGCTGACGAAGCCGGGGTTGCCGCACCTATGAATTACCCTAGCCAGCAAAGCGGTCCATTTTCTTCGCCAACTCGATGTCAAGCGCCGTGACTCCGCCGGCATCGTGCGTGTTCAGCGTCACGTCGACGGTTTTGTAGACATTCGACCAGTCGGGATGATGGTCCATCTTCTCGGCCGCAAGCGCGACGCGGGTCATGAAGGCGAAGGCTTCGGAGAAATTCCTGAAGGTGAACGTCCGTTTGATGGAAGCGCCATCCGCAGCCAGCGACCAGCCTTCGAGGTCTGTCAGCGCCGCGACGATGGCTTCCTTGCCAAGTTTCTCTCTCGTCATGTCCGGTTCCTGTGCTATTTCGAAGATGACTTTCACCATAGCGCCGGATCGATGAGCACGAAGCCCATAAAATCCATTCTGTTCGTCTGCCTGGGCAACATCTGCCGCTCGCCGCTGGCGGAAGGCGTGCTTCGTTCCGTGCTGACGGAACGTGGACTGGGCCGGGACATAGTGCTCGATTCAGCCGCAACCAGCGACTGGGAGGCGGGCTCCGCCCCCGATCGGCGTTCGATCGCCATCGCGTCGCGCCACGGCATCGACATATCGGAACTGCGGGCACGCAAGATCGCGCCCGAGGATTTCTCGCGTTTCGACCTGATCTTCGGCATGGACAGGTCGAACGTCGCCGACCTGAAGACGCTGGCGCCCGCCGGCGTGCGCGACCGCATCCACCTGTTCCTGGAATTTGCGCAGGGAAAGGCGCGAGACGTGCCGGATCCCTATCACGACGGCGAGGAAGCCTTCGCCGAGGTCTACCGCATGATCCGCGAAGCGTCGGAGGCGCTGGCGACGCGGCTTGCCGCGCGCGTATCGGCGCCCGACAGCGGCCAGGCTTCCTCGACGATGTAGGGGCCGCCGCCGACCGAATCGCGCGACGACATCAAGACGAACCGGCTGATGCGGAACGGCAATGTCGAAAAATTGCCGCGCGCCGAAAGATATTGGGCGACGTCCAGCGGGCTCGAATTGCGCAGGCGGGCCAGTGTGACATGCGGCATGAACTTGCGCGGATCGGCCGGAATGCCGAGCCGCTGGCAGATGCGCTCGATTTCAGCCTGAAGCGCCGAGAGATCCGGCGAGGCAGAGACCCCGGCCCATACGGCATGGGGTTTCCTCTGGCCGAAAGCGCCGACGCCCGCCAGCGTCAGCGGGAAGGAGGGGCGGTGGACGCGGTCGAGCGCGTTGGCGATCTCGTCGGCGACATGGCCTTCGACATCGCCGATGAAGCGCAGCGTCAGATGATAGTTCTCGACGTCGATCCAGCGGGCCCCGGGCAGGCCGCCCCTGAGCAGGGACAGCGAAAGGGCGGCGTCACGCGGAATTTCGAGGGCGGTGAAAAGACGCGGCATGAAGAGCCTCCCTTCCTCGAATCGAACTGTGCCCCCAGCGAATCATCGATAATCAAGCGGGGCAAGAGGTTTGTTGGTCACAGGTCTCGTCAAAAAGATTTCCCCAACGGAAAGGGCCTATCCCGTCTTACGATCCTCCCGGCACCGCCGCGATGGCCTTCTCGACCGCAGGCAGGATGCGCTCGACCATCTGGGCGACCCCCTTGGCGTTCGGATGCAAGCCATCCTCAAGCTGCAGGGCGGACTGGCCGGCTACGCCGTCGAGAAAGAACGGGTACAAGGTAACGCCGTATTTTGCAGCCAGTTCCGGGAAGATGGCGTCGAAGGCGTTCTGATAGTCGGCGCCGAGATTGGGCGCTGCGCGCATGCCGGCCAGCAGAACGGCGACCTTGCGCTCTTTCAACTTGGCCAGCATCGTATCCAGGTTCTTGCGGGTGATGTCGGGCGAAACGCCGCGCAGCATGTCGTTGGCGCCGAGTTCGAGGATGACAAGCTGCGTGCCGTCCGGCACCGACCAGTCGAGCCGCGCCAGCCCGCCGCTGGAGGTGTCGCCGGAAACGCCGGCATTGGCGACGGTTACATCCCTGCCCCTGGCGCGCAGCGCCGCCTGCAGCCTGTCGGTAAAACCCTCGTCGGGTCCGAGGCCGTAGCCGGCCATCAGGCTGTCACCGAAACCGACGATCTTGAAAGGCTCGGCGCGTGCCGACGAAATGGCGCCGCAAATGGCGAGGAAAACGATCAGGCCTGCGGCAATTCTGCGTTGGAAAGACATGCGGCAGGTCCCATATGACAGAGAATTCTTCCGGCGACGGCCCGGCAGGCGAAGCCCTCATCTCCATATAGGACGCTTTCATTTTGACAGAAGCCGTCATCGAGCTGAAAGACGTATCGCTGACATTGGGCGAAGGCGCCTCGTCCGTCCATGTGCTGAAGGGCGTCAGCCTCGATGTGGCGCGCGGCGAGGCGACCGGCATCGTCGGGCCGTCGGGGTCGGGCAAGTCGACGCTGCTCATGGTTCTCGCCGGTCTGGAAAGGGTCGATTCGGGCACGGTACGAATCGCCGGCGAGCTGCTCAACGGCAAGAGCGAGGATCAGATCGCATCGTTTCGGGGGCGAAACATCGGCATCGTGTTCCAGTCCTTCCATCTCATCCCCAATATGACGGCGCTCGAAAATGTCGCCGTGCCGCTGGAGCTGGCCGGCCATGCCGATCCGTTCTCGGTGGCGGAACGCGAGCTGGCGGCCGTGGGTTTGAGCGACCGCGTCACGCACTATCCCGGCGAACTTTCGGGCGGCGAGCAGCAGCGCGTCGCGATGGCCCGGGCGCTGGCGCCGTCGCCGCGCATCCTCATCGCCGACGAGCCGACCGGCAATCTCGACCAGGCGACCGGCAAGCAGGTCGCCGACCTTTTGTTCGCCAAGGCGGCCGAGCGCGGCATGACGCTGGTGCTGGTCACGCATGATCAGGCGCTCGCGGCGCGCTGTTCGCGCCAGGTCTCCATGCGCTCCGGCAGGATCGAGGCACCGGCGCCGACCAAGGCCATCGCCTGATGTCACCGGCGCGGACGTTGAAGCTCGCCGTCCGCTTCTCCTTGCGCGAGATGCGCGGCGGCCTGTCCGGTTTTCTGATTTTTCTTGCCTGCATCGCGCTCGGCGTCGCGGCGATCGGCGGCGTGAATTCCGTGGCCCGCTCGATCAGTGGCGGCGTTGCCAACCAGGGCCAGACGCTGCTTGGCGGCGATCTGCGCTTCCAGCTTAACCAGCGCGACGCAAGCGAAGCCGAACGCGGCTTCCTCGATGGGCTGGGCACGGTGTCGAGAACCGCCAGCATGCGCTCGATGGCGCGGCTTGCCGACGGCTCCGATCAGGCGCTGGTCGAGGCCAAGGCCGTCGACGAGGCCTATCCGCTTTACGGTGCGCTGGAAACCGAGCCGGCGCTGACGAAGCAGGAACTGTTCGGCGAGCAGTTCGGTGTTTTCGGCGCGGCCGCGCCCGACTTGCTGTTCGAGCGGCTGCATGTGAAGCTCGGCGATCGGCTGAAGCTCGGAACCGCCACCTTCGAACTGCGCGCCAGGCTGGTCACCGAGCCCGATGCCGTGTCCGAAGGTTTCGGTTTCGCGCCGCGCCTGATGATCTCGACCGAGGGCCTGGTCGCGACAGGGCTGGTTCAGCCGGGCAGCCTCGTCGAGAATTCCTACAAGATCCGGCTGGCCCCCGACGCCGACGAGGCGCGGCTCAAGGCCATCCAGGACAAGGCTGCCAAGGATTTCCCGGAGTCCGGCTGGTCGATCCGCACGCGCAGCAATGCGGCCCCGGCGCTCTCTTCCAACATCGAACGCTTTTCGCAATTCCTGACTTTGGTCGGGCTGACGGCGCTGGTGGTCGGCGGCGTCGGCGTCGCCAACGCGGTGCGCGCCTATCTCGACGGCAAGCGCGGCGTCATCGCCACCTTCAAGAGCCTGGGCGCATCGGGCGGCTTCGTCTTTGCCGTTTACCTCGTGCAGATCCTGATGATCGCGGCCCTCGGCATCGCCGCCGGTCTGGTGCTCGGTGCGCTGATGCCCTTCGCCGCGAGCGCCGCGCTTCAGTCGGTCATTCCGGTGCCGGCGCAAGGCGGCTTTTATCCCGGCGCGCTCGGCATGGCGGCGCTGTTCGGATTGCTGGTGACGCTGGCCTTCGCGCTGCTGCCGCTCGGTCGCGCCCGCGATGTGCCGGCGACCGCGCTGTTCCGCGAGATGGGACTGGAAGGCCGCGGTTTTCCACGCGCTATCTATGTCGTTTCGGCGCTCGGCATCGCAGTGCTTCTTGCAGCGCTCGCCATCCTGTTTTCGGGCGACCAGCGCATCGCTTCGATCTTCGTCGGGGCCACCATCTTCGCCTTCCTGGTGCTGCGCCTGGTCGGTGCGCTGGTGCAATGGGCGGCAAGGAAGAGCCCGCGCGTGCGCTTCGTGGCGCTCAGGCTCGCCGTCGGCAACATCCATCGGCCAGGCGCGCTGACGCCGTCGGTGGTGCTGTCGCTGGGGCTTGGCCTGACGCTGCTGGTGACGCTGGCGCTGATCGACGGCAATCTGCGGCGGCAGATCTCCGGCAGCCTGCCTGAGCGGGCGCCGAACTTCTTCTTCGTCGATATCCAGAGCAGCGATGTCGACGGCTTCTCCAGTCTGATCAGCAAGGAGGCCCCGCAGGGGACGCTGGCCAAGGTGCCGATGCTGCGCGGCCGGGTGATGGCGCTCAACGGCGTCGCCGTCGACAAGGTCAAGGTGCCGGCGGAGGGCGCCTGGGTGCTGCGCGGCGACCGCGGCCTGACTTATGAGGCCAAGCAGCCGGACAACGCGACGCTGACCGAGGGGAACTGGTGGCCGGCCGATTATACCGGCGAGCCGCTCGTCTCGTTTTCCGACAAGGAAGGCAAGGAAATCGGGCTGAAGCTCGGCGATACCGTCACCGCCAACGTGCTCGGCCGCAATGTCACGGCCAGGATCGCCAATTTCCGCCAGGTCGAATGGGAGACGATGGGCATCAACTTCGTCATGGTGTTCTCGCCCAACACATTTGCCGGCGCGCCGCATGGCTGGGTGGCGACGCTGACCGAAAAGAGCGCCACCGCGGCTGATGACGCCCGCATCCTCAATGCCGTCACCCGCGCCTTCCCGGCAGTCACTACGGTCCGCGTCAAGGACGCGCTCGACATCGTCAACCGTCTGGTCGGACAGCTCGGCGCGGCGATCAGGGCGGCGGCCGGCGTGGCACTGATCGCGTCGGTGCTTGTGCTGGCCGGCGCACTCGCCGCCGGCAACCGGGCGCGCATCCATGACGCGGTGGTGCTGAAGACGCTCGGTGCGACGCGGCTGACGCTGATATCGGCCTTCTCGCTCGAATACATGCTGATCGGCCTCGCCACGGCGGTCTTCGCGCTCGCCGCCGGCAGTGCCGCCGCATGGTTCGTCGTCGCCCGCATCATGACATTGCCGTCGCATTTCATGCCGGAAGTGGCGGTGGCGACCATTCTCTTTGCGCTGGTCATCACCGTCGGCATCGGTCTCGCCGGCACCTGGCGGGTGCTCGGCCACAAGGCAGCGCCCGTGCTGCGAAACCTCTGAGTCCGCATCGGTTCCACCCCGCCGACGGCCGGCATTTGGTTAAATCGACGTAATGTTTCGCGGCCAAAGGGCTGGAAAACCGCGCCATGCGTGCCTCACGAAGCATTACACCCGGTTACGGTCTTGTTCTTGACGCGAATAACCATCATATTTCGCCGCAGGCATGCTGGAGTCCCGCCAGCGGCGCCTGGGTCCGGGTGGACCCGACACCGGACGGGGCAGAAGCAATAGAGGACCACAATGGCTGAACCCATTCGCAACTATCAGACGCGCGCCGTGCCCGGCGCCGCCGTCGACATCGATCAGGGCCTGCGCGCCTATATGATCAAGGTCTACAATTTGATGGGGCTTGGTCTCCTCATCACTGGTCTTGCCGCCGTCGGCACGATCATGCTGGCCACAACCACCGATCCGGCCTCGGCTGTCGCGACGCTGCCGAGCGGTGAGATGCTGACCTCGTTCGGCTACGCGATCTTCGGCTCGCCGCTGCGCTGGCTGGTGATGCTGGCCCCGCTGGCCGCCGTTCTGTTCCTGTCGTTCCGCGTCCAGTCGATGAGCGTGTCGGCGGCGCAGACGACGTTCTGGGTCTATGCGGGCCTGGTCGGCCTGTCGCTGTCGTCGATCTTCCTGGTCTACACCACCGCCAGCATCTCGCAGACCTTCTTCGCCACCGCCGCGGCCTTCGGCGCGCTGTCGCTGTTCGGTTACACGACCAAGCGCGACCTGACGGCGATGGGCTCGTTCCTGATCATGGGCGTGTTCGGCATCATCATCGCGATGGTGATCAACATCTTCCTGCAGTCGTCGGCGCTATCCTTCGCCGTCTCGGCGATCGGCGTGCTGGTCTTCGCCGGCCTCACCGCCTACGACACGCAGAAGATCAAGGAGATGTATTTCGAGGGCGACGCCTCCGACGTTGCCGGCCGCAAGGCCATCATGGGCGCGCTGACGCTCTATCTCGACTTCATCAACCTGTTCATGTTCCTGCTCCAGTTCATGGGCGACCGCCGCTAAGGGCTGGTCCGCGTCATGGTCTGACTGGACCATCGGGTTTGGAGGGGCGGCCCAACGGCCGCCCTTTTCTTTTGCGCCGACCTTTGCTGTTATTGCAGGCAGACAAAGAGGCCTGCATAAAGAATGAGCACTATCGTTATACGGGCCGCGCGCGCGGCCGACCTCGACACCATTACGCAAATCTATGCCGACGCTGTGACCCGCGGCACGGCGAGCTACGAGCTGGAGCCGCCAGGTCGCGCCGAAATGGGCACGCGATTCGACACGCTCCAGGCCGGCGGCTTCCCTTACCTTGTGGCGGAAAAGGATGGCGCCGTGCTCGGCTATGCCTATGCCGGTCCCTTCCGGCCGCGCCCGGCCTATCGCTTTGTCGTCGAGGACTCCGTCTATGTCGCGCCTGATGCCAAGGGCCAGGGTGTCGGCCTCAAACTGATGCAAAGCCTGATCGCGGCCGCCGAGGCTGCGGGCTTTCGCCAGATCGTCGCGGTGATCGGCGATGGCCATCCCGACAGCGCTTCCGTCAAGCTGCACGAAAAGCTCGGCTTTCGTCATTCCGGCCGCCTCGAAGGCTCCGGCTACAAGCACGGCCGCTGGCTGGACACGGTGTTCATGCAACTGGCGCTGAACGGCGGGGCATCCGCCCCGCCAGATCCGGAATCATTGCCGGAACGGAAATTCCACCAAGAAAAATAAGGGCTTAGATGAGCGCCAAGACTGAGGTCAACCGAGCAATTGCGCCGCGGTTCAGGCCTCGACCAGCTTCAGCTTGCTGTCGAAGACGCCGAGCACACGGCCAAGCTCCTGCCCGCGCTTGAGGATGCGGCCGCCCGCGGCGATGACGGCGAAGGCGCCTTGTTTGCGTGCCAGCTTCGGGTCCTTGACGATCTGGAACAGCGGCACCTCGCTGGCCCGGCGGAACACCGAAAACACGGCCCTGTCGGTGAGATGATCGATAGCGTAGTCGCGCCATTCATTGGCGGCGACCATGCGCCCGTAGAGTTTCAGGATCTGGTCCAGTTCGCGCCGCTCGAAGCGCACCGGCTGGTCGAGGCGCGCACGGCGTGCCTCGTGGAGCGGGATCAGTATTGCGGATGCGTCGCCATCCTCCGTCCCGCCGCCGTGATCGGTCATGCCTCGATCCTTCAAAAATGAATCTTTGCCAACCAAAGTTGACGCTTTCGCTATCGAATTGCAAGTGCCGGCGAAGCGGTGCGGACCCGCGCCATTTCCGTCGCGTCCAGTCACGTTTGCAAACGACATGTTGGAATTGGTGATGCTCCGCCACATTCTCGCCATTTTTTATCCGCGCTCATGCCCCAATGTCCGACGAATTTACCGGCGTTGCCTGAGACGGTTCGGTCCGGCACCGGCTCGTAAACCCCAAGCCCCCCGCCCACGGGTCTGCGTCGGATCGAACCAACCTCGGTTTTTCCTCGGAAAGACCGGGTGCGACGATCCCAAAACCTAAATGACCGACGTCAGAAGCAAGCTGACGTCGGTTTTTTCATGCCTGGATCGCCGCTAAGGTGGATTTCCCGCCATATGGACGGTTTCAGCCCGATCCGGTGCGACCGGCAGGATCGATGCGGCCGAAATCTTGGCATGCCGTCCGCGCTTGCCAACGCCATCGCCACTTAATAAGGTGTTAAGTGAAACGGGAGCGGCAATGCCACGCGTATCGGACTCCACGGCGAAAGAGGTGAATGGCACGGTCGCGGCCACCCCTGAGGCCGGCGGCGTCGGTCCCCGCATCAAGGCGCTGCGCATGGCAAGGCGCGTCTCGCTGCGCCGGTTGGCCGATATGACCGGCACGACGGCGAGCTTCATCAGCCAGCTCGAGCGCAATCTGTGCGGCGCCAACACAGGCACGCTGCTCAGGATCGCCGCCGCTCTCGATCTCGGCATCAACGACCTGTTCGAGGGCAGCAGCCGTCCGTTGCACAAGGTGCTGAGGCGCGAGGAACGGCCTGTCGTTCCCGTCGGCGTGCGAGGCCGCAAGATGCTTTTGTCGCGGCGGCCGATCCATCAGTTCGAGGTTTATGCGGGGCATTTCGAGGTCGGCGGCTCGACCGGCGACGACGCCTATGTGCATGGCGGCGAGCATGAGATGTTCATGGTGCTCAAGGGAACCGTCGAACTGACGCTTGCCGACGAGCGCCATCTGATGCGCGAAGGCGACAGTGTTGAATACGCGACTTCGGTGCCGCACCGCACGGTCAATGTCGGCGACACGCCGGCGGAGGTGCTCTGGATCATCGCGCCGCCGACCGCCGGCGCGCTGGAACTCGATCAGTACAGGCCCGGAAACCGCTCGCATCCGGGTGAATGAGAACAAATGCGAGCTCTGGAATGGGAGAGTTGAACATGAGAGTGAAATTTGCACATGCGGCGTGCCTGGGCGTGCTTCTGGCGGCGACGGCCGCGCTCGCGCAATCGAAGCCGGTTGCCGGAGAGGTGGCCGAAGGCTCGCTGAAGGGCAAGACGCTAACCTTCGTGTCCTATGGCGGCATCTACCAGGACGGCCAGGCGGCGGCGCTCAAGGAGTTCGTGGACAAGTCGGGCGTCAAGCTGCTCAATGACGGCCCGACCGAGATCGCCAAGCTGCAGGCGCAGGTCGAGTCCGGCAATGTGACATGGGACGTTGTCGATACCGACGATCTGCCGCCTTATGTCTATTGCGGCAAACTGTTCCAGAAGCTGGACTTCACCAAACTCGACGTCTCGAAAATTCCCGAGGGCCAGGTCGGCGAGTGCTCGGTGCCGGCGATGAACTACGGCGTCGTGCTGATGTACAACACCGAAAAGTACAAGGACAATCCGCCCAAGAGCTGGGCCGACTTCTTCGACACGCAGAAATTCCCCGGCGTGCGCGGAATCGACGGCTCCGGCAGCCCGACCGGTGGCTTGCTGGAACAGGCGTTCAAGGTTGCCGGCGGGGACCCCAAGGCGATGACGGTGGCCGATATCGACAAGGCCATCGATGTGGTTCGCAAGCTCGGCCCGGATACCATCTTCTGGAAGACGGGTGCAGAATCGCAGCAACTCGCCGAATCCGGCGAGGCCGACATGCTGATGATGTGGACAGGCCGCGCCATGACCGCCGTCAAGAACGGCGCCAAATACGCACCGGCCTGGCAGGACTGGCTGGTGGTGATGGATCAGATGACGATCCCCGTCGGCGCCAAGGACACGGAGGCATCCTACGCGCTGCTCAACGCCTATCTTGGCAAGCACGCGCAGGAGGTGTTGACGGAGCAAACGTCTTACACGCCGATCAACAGTGAAGCGCAGCCCAAGGTCGACGCTTCCGTCTCCGCTTTCCTGACCAACACCCCCGAACGCCAGAAGCAGGGCTATAAGCAGAACTTCAAGTTCTGGGTCCCGAATTTCGCGGTGGCGCAGGAGAAGTGGTCCGCGCTGATGTCCGGCAACTGACCGGCTGTGGGAGACCAAAAGCCGTGAGCGCGTCCCAACCAACCATTCCGGCCGCCGAAAGGCGCCGGGCATGGCGGCCGTTCGCGCTCGCGCTGCCGGCGCTGGTCCTGCTCTTCGCGGTGATTGGCTATCCGCTGCTCACCATCGTCGTGCGCAGCCTGTCGGAGCCGCAGTGGGGCCTACAGAACTATATCTGGTTCTTCGGCGCGCCCATCAACCTAGCCGTGCTCCGGCGGACCTTCCTCATTTCAGCATGGGTCACGCTGGTCTGCGTGGTTTGCGCCTATCCCTATGCCTATCTGATGACCGCGGTCCGACCACGCGTGCGCTTGGTGCTGCTGCTATGTGTGCTGATCCCGTTTTGGGTGAGCGGCGTGGTACGCACTTTGTCCTGGGTGATACTGCTGCAGGATTCGGGGGTCATCAACTCGATCCTGCGGGCGCTCGGGTTCGGCGGCATCAGGCTGATCCGCACCCAGACGGGCGTGGTCATTGGCATGGCGCAGGTGCTTTTGCCTTTCATGATCCTGCCGCTCTATTCGGTCATGAAAGGCATCGACCTCAGGCTGGTGCAAGCCGCGCGGAGCCTCGGGGCAAGACCCTCGCGCGCGTTCCTCACGGTGTATCTGCCGCTGTCGCTGCCTGGCGTCTATGCCGGCGCGATCATCGTCTTCATCCTGGCGCTCGGCTTCTACATCACGCCGGCCCTGCTCGGCGGACCGCGCTCGACGATGCTGTCCACGCTGGTTCAGACACAGGTGCTCAGCCTCCTGCAATGGGGCAGGGGCGGCGCCATGGGCGTGGTTCTGCTGGTCACGACCTTCGTGCTGCTGGCGCTTGCCGCGCCCGTGATGCGGTCCAGCCATCGGCAAGCGGGGCGGCCCTGATGGAGATGAAGCCGCTTACCCGCGTCGTGCTGGGCCTTGTCTGCCTGCTGGTAGCCATATGGTTGGTGGCACCGACGCTCGTCGTGGTGCCGATGTCATTCAACGAGAACAAATCGCTGGCATTTCCACCCCAGGGCTTCTCCTGGCAATGGTACGAAAATTTCGTCACCAATCCGGATTGGTCGACCAGCTTCCTCAACTCACTGAAGGTCGCATCGATCGTTGCGGTTCTGGCAACGGTGCTCGGCACCCTTGCCGCCTTCGGCCTCGACCGCATGCAGGCGCGGCCGGCAAACCTCCTGCGCATGCTGATGCTGACGCCGATGGTGGTGCCGGGCGTGGTCCTGGCCATCGGCATCTACGCCGTCTATCTCGACACGCGGCTTGTCGGCACACTGCTCGGCTTCGTTCTGGCCCACACCATCCTTGCGCTGCCTTTCGTGTTGATCGCCGTTTCGGCCAATCTCGAAGTGTTCGACAAGCGGCTGGAGACAGCCGCGGCGAGCCTGGGCGCAGGTTCGCTCACCACGTTCCGCACGGTGACGCTGCCGCTGATTGCCCCCGGGGTACTGTCAGGCCTGCTGTTCGCCTTCGCCACCTCCTTCGACGAGATCGTCGTGTCGCTGTTCATCACCAATCCCTATCTCAAGACGTTGCCGGTGCAGATCTTCGCTTCCATCACGCGCGACGCCGACCCGACGGTCGCGGCCGTCGGCACGATCCTCTTGTGCGCAACGACACTGCTGATCGGCGGCGGCATGCTGCTTCTTGGCCGTGAGCGGAAGGGAGACTTATGAATCGGAAGGCGGAAAATCATGGTGCGGCGATCGACCTGGAGTCGGTAAGCAAGGCCTATGGTTCCTTCAAGGCGCTCGACGGCGTGTCGCTGCGAATCGAGCCGGGTGAATTCATGACGCTGCTCGGCCCGAGCGGCTCAGGCAAGACGACGACGCTGAACGTGATCGCCGGCTTTACCGACCTGACCAGCGGCAAGCTGCTGGTCGGGGAAAAGAGCGTGGTCGGCGTGCCGGCGCACAAGCGCAACATCGGCGTGGTCTTCCAGCATTATGCACTGTTCCCGCACATGACGGTCGGCCGCAATGTCGCTTATCCGCTGAAGCTGCGCGGCGTCACCGGGGCAGAACGCGAACGCCGCGTCCGCCACGCGCTCGACATGGTCAAGATGGCCGATTTCGGCCACCGCTTTCCGAGCGAGCTTTCGGGCGGCCAGCAGCAGCGCGTGGCGCTGGCCCGCGCCATCGTCTTCGATCCGCCGCTGCTGCTGATGGACGAGCCGCTCGGCGCGCTGGACAAGAAACTGCGCGAATGGCTGCAGCTCGAGATCAAGCGCATCCACCGCGAACTCGGCACCACCTTCGTCTATGTGACGCACGACCAGGAGGAGGCGTTGGTGCTCTCCGACCGCATCGCCGTGTTCAACCGCGGCGGCATCGAGCAGATCGGCACCGGCCGCGAACTCTACGACGAGCCGGCGACGCTTTTCGTCGGCAAGTTCATTGGCGATTCTACCGTGCTGCGCGGCCCCGCCGCCACTTCCGGCAACGAGACGGCGATCGAGATATCAGGCCAGAGAGTGGCGACCGCCAAGCGTCTCGCCAATGGCGGCAAGCCGGTGATGCTGCTGCGTCCCGAAAAGCTGGCGCTTGCGCGTCGCGGCGGCGGGGATGGCCGCAACCGGCTCGCCGGGCGTATCGGCGAGGCCATCTATCTCGGCTCCGGCTCCAAATACGAGGTGGAGCTCGCCGACGGCTCGAAAGCCATCGTGCGCTCGACGCTCGAGGCGGACACTTTTGCCATTGGAGACGAGGTCGACGTGCTCTTCGCCGGCGGCGACGTGAAGCTGCTCGCCGATGACGACAAGGCCGACCTGACCCTTACCTGAAACAGAGCGGCCTCGCCTTTCCATGGAAAACGACGAGGCCGCCTCCTCTCTTGGTTTTTAACGCAGTTCCGGACGGGAAACCGCTCCACACTTTTCCTGGAATCGCACGGAGAACGGATCACAAGATGCAAGCCCAGCGCAATGGCGACGTGTCGTTCTGGTATGCCGACATAGGTGGCCCGCCGGCCAGCCGCCCACCCTTGCCCGGCGACATCGAGGCCGATGTCTGCATCGTCGGCGCCGGCTATACCGGACTGTGGACGGCCTACTATCTGAAGAAGGCGGAGCCCGCGCTGCGCATCGCCATCGTCGAAAAGGAGTTCGCCGGCTTCGGCGCCTCGGGCCGCAATGGCGGATGGCTGTCCGGCGGCTTCAGCTGGTCGCGCGAGAAATATGCAAAAACCTCCTCGCGCGGGGCGGTGATCGACATGCAGCGCGCCATGTCCGGCACGGTCGACGAGGTGATCGCGATTGCCGCTGCCGAAGGGATCGACGCCGATATCCGCCGCGTCGACAACATCACCGTCGCCACAAACGCCGCGCAGCTTGAGCGCGCCAAAGCCGAGTACGAAGAGGCCCGGCACTGGGAAATGCCGCCGGAGCGGTTGGCCTTCCTCGGTGCGCAGGAAGCGCGCGAGCGCATCGCCATCGACAATGTACTGGGCGCCTTCGTCGTGCGCGACGTCGCGCGCGTGCAGCCGGCCAAGCTGGTGCAGGGTCTGGCGGCGGCGGTCGTTCGGCTCGGTGTTCCGATCTACGAGCAGACGCAGGTGCTGGCGCTCGAGAAGGGCAAGGTCACCACCGACCGCGGCGTCGTGCGCGCCGAAAAGATCGTGCGCGCCACCGAGGGCTTCACCGCCGGCATTGCCGGCTACGAGCGTCTCTGGCTGCCGCTGAACAGCGCCATCGTGGTGACCGAGAAGCTGCCGCAGAAGCTCTGGGACGAAATCGGCTGGAGCGGCTACGAGGTGCTGGGCGATGCCGCGCATACCTACTGCTATGCGCAGCGCACGCGGGAAGGCCGGATCGCCATGGGCGGCCGGGGCGTGCCCTACCGCTTCGGATCGCGCACCGACACGCGCGGCAAGACACAACAGGCGACCATCGACCAGCTGCACGAGATCCTGACCAGGCTGCTGCCGCAGACCAAAGGCGTGCGGCTCGACCATGCCTGGTGCGGCACGCTCGGCGTGCCGCGCGACTGGTGCACGACGTGCGGCTTCGATCGCGAAAGCGGCATCGGCTGGGCCGGCGGCTATGTCGGGCTCGGCGTTTCCAGTTCGAACCTGTCCGGCCGCACCTTGCGCGACCTGGTGCTCGGACACGACACGGAGCTGACCCGGTTGCCTTGGGTCAACCGCACGGTGAAGAAATGGGAGCCGGAGCCGCTGCGCTGGCTCGGCGTCCACGCCATGTACCAGCTCTACCGCATCGCCGACCGGCGGGAGGCAAATGGCCTGGGGCGGACGTCGCGCCTCGCCGCTTTCGCTGATCGCCTGACCGGCCATTGAGGCAGGTCACTCAAACGCGATTCCGTTTGGTCGACAGGCATGAATGGAGACCGACAGCGCGTCGCATCATTTCCGTTTTCGGCGGCGCGCTTCAGAGCCTTCGATCGAACGGCGCATCGGAACCGGGGCGGTGAATGAAGGCGGCGCCCAGGATGGGCCCTGGCAGGCCGTCCTTGCCGACGGACTGCAAAAGCACGGCGCAGCCGCCCTTCTTGGAAATCTCACTCATCGGCAATTCGTAGCGCTGCGCCTTGCCGTGCCAGATGCCCGCTGTCTGGATGCCGGTCACCGCGTTCCAATAGGTCATCTTGCGGCCCGTGTTCTCGCCCTGGCCGATCGTGACCGTCTGCGGCGGCTCGAAATAGACGATGACGACATGGGCATCGCTGGGACCGGTCCCGCCATCGCCGGTATCGATCATGACGCGGTCGCTGGTCCGGCTGACCTTGATGGCGACCCGCATGTCTTCGCCGATCCTTGCCATGCGGGCGAGTTGGCCATCGACCTCGCCGCGATTGGCGCCGTTGACATGGACCCGGCCGTTGATGACCGCCTGCGGCGTATAGACTGAGCGGTTGCCGAAGGCCCGCATATACTCATATTGCCGCTCGGTGTTTTCCTTGCTGCTCAGCGTGTCCCGCCAGCCGAGATAATCCCAGTAGCCGACGTGATAGGAGAGCGCGACAAGATCCTGCCTGGCGGCAAGTTCGGAGAAGAAGGCGTCGGCAGGCGGGCAGGAACTGCAGCCTTGGCTGGTGAACAGCTCGACCACGCCCACGGGCCTGTCGCCCTGGGGCTTGTCGGCCGGGAGCCCGCCGGACTCGCCGGCGTGCCCGGCACCGGCAAACGCCGAGAAGGCCAGCGCGAACGCTGCCAGCCACAATGATCTACGCGAGGCCATGACCATTCCAATTCCCGCCGGTGATGCCGGCTTTGTTTTGATTGGCTGAAATATGTGGCAGAACCGGAAGTCAACGGGAAGTCACGTTGCGGTGAAATTTTGCCATTGCAAGCCTGGGTAGGGCGGCAATAGGAGAAGCCCACTGCATTTCAACCGGCGGTTCGATTCGGGGGCGGGATCATCATCATGTGGCAAAGTTTCCTGGCTCCAGTCGATCTCTATTGCGAGCGAACCGGTCCTGAACTTTGGGCCGAGCCGGTGAATGCTTTGACCAACCTGGCTTTCATTGCCGCGGGACTATGGGGCGTCCGCGAAGTGCGGCGATGCAGGACCGGCATTTTCGCCGAGGTCCTGGCCTGGTGGGTGGTGGCGATCGGCGTCGGCTCGACGATCTTTCACATCTTCGCCACCAAGGGAACGGTCTGGGCCGACGTGGTGCCGATCGCCGGCTTCACGCTGGCCTACACGCTGTTCAACCTGCGCCGCTTCCTGCGCCTGGAATGGGGCAAGGCGATCGCGATCTTCGTCGTTTTCTATGCCGTTGTCGGAGCGATAACTCTGGCCGTGCCGGATTGGCTGCGCCAGGCGTCGAACGGCACCACAGGCTACCTGCCGCCGTTCCTGGCGCTCGCCTTCTTCGGTGTCTGGGTGACGGCCAGCGGCAATCGCGCCGGCTGGTATAATCTGGCCGGATCGGCGATCTTCGTGCTGTCGGTCATCTGCCGCATGGTCGATCCGCTGGTCTGCACCAGCTTCCCGCTCGGCACGCACTTCCTCTGGCACCTGCTCAACGGGCTGATGCTGGGCGTGCTGCTGGCCGCCGCGGCGCGCTACGGCGCGCCACAGCGAGGCAGTAGGCAGTAGGTTCTATTCCCTACTGCCCAAGCCCTACTCCCTTGCCGCTACGCGGCAAGATCGCGCAACACGTACTGCAAAATGCCGCCGTTCTTGAAGTAGTCGAGTTCGTCAAGCGTATCGATGCGGCAGATGATCGGCACCTTCTTCACCGTGCCGTCGCTATAGGTGATCCTGGCTTCCATCTTCTGGCGCGGCTTGAGGGCGTCCAGGCCGTCGATCTCGACCAGCTCATCCCCTTTCAGGTTGAGCGAAGCCCATGAGGTGCCTTCCTCGAAGACGAAGGGGATCACTCCCATGCCGACCAGGTTGGAGCGGTGGATGCGCTCGAAGGATTGGGCGATGACCGCGCGGACACCAAGGAGATTCGTTCCCTTGGCCGCCCAGTCGCGCGACGACCCGTTGCCGTATTCGACGCCGGCGAAGATGACCAGCGGCACGCCTTCCTTCTTGTATTGCATCGCCGCGTCGTAGATCGATTCCTCTTCCTTCGAGGGATAGTGGATGGTGTAGCCGCCTTCCCTGCCGTTCTCGCCCAGCATGTGGTTGCGGATGCGGATGTTGGCGAAGGTGCCGCGCATCATCACCTCATGGTTGCCGCGGCGCGTGCCGTACTGGTTGAAGTCGGCAACGCCGACGCCATGCTCGGTGAGGTATTTGCCGGCCGGCGAGGCGGCCTTGATCGAGCCCGCTGGCGAGATGTGGTCGGTGGTGATCTTGTCGCCGAACAGGCCCAGCACGCGGGCGCCCTTGATGTCGCCGATCTTGCCGAACCCCGTGGTCATGCCGGCGAAATAGGGCGGATTCTGCACATAGGTGGAATTGTCGTCCCAGGCATAGGTCTGGCCTTCCGGCGCCTTGACGTTCTGCCAGTTCTCATCGCCCTTGAATACATCGGCATATTTGCGGGCGAACAGCTCGCGCGTCACGTTCTTCTCGATGAATTCCTGGATTTCCGCCGAGCTCGGCCAGATATCCTTGAGGTAGACCGGCTTGCCGTTCCTGTCCTCGCCGAGCGGCTCGGTGGTCAGGTCCTTCGTCACCGTGCCGGCCAGCGCGTGCGCCACGACCAGCGGCGGCGAGGCGAGATAGTTGGCCTGCACGTCGGGCGAGACACGGCCCTCGAAGTTGCGGTTGCCGGAAAGCACCGCGGCGGCAATCAGACCCTTATCGTTGATGGTCTTGGAGATCGGCGCCGGCAGCGGGCCGGAATTGCCGATGCAGGTGGTGCAGCCGAAGCCGACCAGGTTGAAGCCGATCTGGTCGAGCTCCTTCTGCAGGCCGGATTTCTCGAGGTATTCGGCGACCACCTGGCTGCCTGGCGCCAGCGAGGTCTTCACCCAGGGCTTCTGCTTGAGGCCGAGGCGATTGGCGTTGCGGGCGAGCAGGCCGGCGCCGATCAGCACGCTCGGGTTCGAGGTGTTGGTGCAGGAGGTGATGGCGGCGATGACGACATCGCCATGGCCGAGATCATGGCCGGTGCCTTCGACGGCGTAGCGCTTCGAGATTTCAGCCGCCTTCTTGTATTCGGTGTCCATAGCCTTGACGAAGCCGGCCGGGATGCCTTCCAGCGCGACGCGGCCCTCTGGGCGCTTCGGGCCGGCCATCGACGGCACGACGTCGCCGAGATCGAGCTCCAGCAAGTCGGTGAAGACCGGGTCGGCGGAGCCTGCGTCACGCCACATGCCTTGCGCCTTGGAGTAGGCTTCGACCAGCGCGATGCGGCTTTCCTCGCGGCCCGACATTGTGAGGTAGCGGATGGTCTCGCTATCGACCGGGAAGAAGCCGCAGGTGGCGCCATATTCAGGCGCCATATTGCCTATGGTGGCGCGGTCGGCCAGCGTCATATTGGAGAGACCGGGGCCGAAGAATTCGACGAACTTGCCGACGACGCCCTTCTTGCGCAGCATCTGGGTGACGGTGAGCACGAGGTCGGTGGCGGTGACGCCCTCCTTCAGCTTGCCGGTGAGACGGAAGCCGATGACCTCGGGCAAAAGCATGGAGACGGGCTGGCCGAGCATGGCCGCCTCGGCTTCGATGCCGCCGACGCCCCAGCCGAGCACGCCGAGGCCGTTGATCATTGTGGTGTGCGAATCGGTACCGACGCAGGTGTCGGGATAAGCGGTCGTTTCGCCGTCCTCGGTGTTGGTCCACACCACCTGGCCGAGATATTCGAGGTTGACCTGATGGCAGATGCCGGTACCGGGTGGCACGACGCGGAAATTGCGGAACGCCTGCTGGCCCCATTTCAGGAACTTGTAGCGTTCCTCGTTGCGCTCATATTCGAGCTCGACATTGCGCGCGAAGGCCATCGGCGAGCCGAACTCGTCGACAATGACGGAATGGTCGATGACGAGGTCGACCGGCACCAGCGGGTTGATCTTTTGCGGGTCGCCGCCGAGCGAGGCCATGGCGTCGCGCATCGCCGCCAGGTCGACCACCGCCGGAACGCCGGTGAAATCCTGCATCAGGACGCGGGCAGGGCGATAGGCAATCTCGACGCCGGCCGTCCCCTTGTCGGTCAGCCAGCCGGCGACGGCCTTGATCGAGTCCTTGGTGACGGAGCGGCCGTCCTCGTTGCGCAGAAGGTTCTCCAGCAGAACCTTCATCGAATAAGGCAATTGGGCGATGCCGGTGAGCCCGTTCTTCTCGGCCTCGACGAGGTCGAAATAGGTATATTCGGCGTCGCCCGCTTTCAGCGTGCGGCGGCAATTGAAACTGTCGAGGGATTTTGACACGTGCGATCCGTCCTTGTCTGTTCAGCCTGAAAGGGAACGGACGCCGATGGCATGCAATCACGCGCAAAGGTGCGGGTACGGCCATTTCCGCTGTCCGCTCCCAAGCAACCCGAGCCGTTCAAGGCGGCGCGTGCGCTGGTTCGGCGCTAGTTCTGTTCCCGCGCCGACCGCTGGCACGGATGCACCGCATATAGAGAATTTTCTGGAATAGTTCTAGACAGTTAAAAAGCAAATTTGTGCGATGCGGCAGGGGCCGAGGCGGATTGTTTCAGGGCGGGCGAGGGATGCGGCTTATCGCCGAAAATCTGGGCGGCGAACGCGGCGGCGAGACGGTGTTTTCGGGCATTGGCTTTGAGCTCGATCAAGGCCAGGCGCTTGTCGTCACCGGGCCGAACGGATCAGGCAAATCGACCTTGCTCAGGATCGTCGCCGGACTGCTGCCGAAGGCTGAAGGCAATTTGCTGATCGAGGGCGGCGGCGATGAATTTCCGTCGATCGCTTCGGCCTGCCACTATCTCGGCCATCAGAACGCAATGAAAACGGCGCTCAGCGTGACGGAAAACCTGCGCTTCTGGCGCGACTTCAACGGCGGTGGATCCTTCGGCGTCGAGGAGGCGCTGGAGACGGTCGGACTGGGCGGCATCGGCCATCTGCCGTTCGGCTATCTCTCGACCGGGCAAAGACGACGCGCGGCGATCGCGAAACTGCTGGTCAGCCACCGGCCGATCTGGCTGCTCGACGAGCCGACCGCCGGGCTGGACAGGGATTCGGAGGCGCGATTCGCGGGATTGATGAGGGGGCATTGTGCGGATGGTGGGATTGTCGTCGCGGCAACGCATCTGCCGCTCGGGATCGAGGGGGCGCAGGCGTTGAGGATGGGGCAGGCCTTTTGATGACGGCACTCTACGGCGCCCCCCTCTGTCCTGCCGGACATCTCCCCCTCGAGGGGGGAGATCGGCTGCCAGCTTGGCTTTCGCCAATTACAACGGTTGAAAGATTGGCGCGCCACCGAAGCTGCCAATCTCCCCCCTCGAGGGGGAGATGTCCGGCAGGACAGAGGGGGGCGCTCAAGCGCGAGTATCTCATATCATGCTAGCCCTCCTCCTCCGCGATATCCGCCTTTCGATTCGGGCCGGCGGCGGGGCGCTGACGGGCGTGATCTTCTTCCTCGCCGTGATCGCCACCATTCCCTTCGGCGTCGGGCCGGACCTGAGACTGCTTGCCCGCATCGGCCCGGCGATCCTGTGGATCGGAGCACTGCTCTCTTGCCTGCTCGGCCTCGACCGGTTGTTCCAGGCCGACCGCGAGGACGGCTCGCTCGATCTCCTGGTGCTTGGCAACGACCGCCACATGCTGGCGCTGACGGTGCTCACCAAATGCCTGGCGCATTGGGCGGGCAGCGTGCTGCCGCTGGTGGTCGCCGCGCCGCTGCTCGGCCTGTTCATGAACATGGAGCCGATCGCCATCGGCGCCACGGCGCTTACGCTGCTGGTCGGCACGCCGGCGATCACCTTCATCGGCGCCGTCGGCGCGGCGGTGGCGGTGGCGCTGCCGCGCGGCGGGCTCCTGATTTCGGTGCTGGTGCTGCCGCTGACCATCCCGGTGCTGATCTTCGGGGTTTCGGCGAGTTATGGCGCGACGGCCAATCCCGATCCGTTCCTGCAACCTTTCCTCATTCTTGCCGCGCTGACGTTGTTTCTTGCCGTGCTCGGACCGCTGGCGGCGGCGCTGGCGCTGCGCCATGGCACGGATTGAGGCGGCCATGACCGGCAAGGGCTGCGGCGCGGCGGCCAATTGCGCGGTCACCGGCGCGGGGCTAAGGGAAGGCATGATCGAGCACGGCGGAAGGATCGAATTGGCGGGCGGCATGCCGACGAGGCAGCCGGCATGAGCCCGCATGCGCTCTACGTCACCGCCGCCTATGCCGTCACGGCGATTGCGCTGGCCGGGCTGATCGGCTGGATCCTGCTCGATCAACGGGCCCGCAAGCGCGAACTGGCCGAACTCGAGGCGGCGGGCGTGCGCCGACGCTCCGACAAGGGCGGGGAGCGCGTGTCATGAGCACGGATATGCCAACGCCGGCGCCGGCCCGGCGCCGCCTGTTCGTGCTGTTGCCGCTGCTGGTCTTCCTCGGGCTGGCGGGGCTGTTCCTGGCGCAGCTCCTGTCGGGGCGCGACACTTCGGAGGTGCCGTCGGCGCTGATCGGCCTGCCGGCGCCGCCGACCAACCTGCCCCCGCTGGACGGCACGAACCTGCCGGGACTCGATTCGAAATCGTTTGCCGGCAAGGTGACGCTGGTCAACGTCTTCGCCTCATGGTGCGCGCCTTGCCGCGAAGAGCACCCGGTGCTTTTGGGGCTGGCGCAGGACAGGCGCTTCACCATGGCGGCGCTGAACTACAAGGACCGGCCGGAAAACGCCCGCCGATTCCTCGGCGATCTCGGCAATCCGTTCCAGGCGATCGGCGTCGACGAGGCCGGCCGCACGGCGATCGACTGGGGCGTCTATGGCGTGCCGGAAACCTTCGTCATCGGCAAGGACGGCAAAATAGCCTACAAGCATGTCGGCCCGCTGACGGCCGAGACGGCTCGGACGCTGCTGTTGCCGCAGATCGAGAAGGCGCTGGCCGCGCCGAACTGAGGCGACTGGCCGGCCTACTTGCTTGCCTTGGCCCGCTCGATCGCGTCGACGATCATCTTCTTGGCGTATTTGGAATCGTACCAGCCCTCGATCTTGACCCATTTGCCGGGTTCGAGATCCTTGTAGTGCTCGAAGAAGTGCTGCACCTGATCGCGGGTGATCTCGGGCAGCTGCGTGTATTCGGTGACGTTCTCGTAACGCAACGTCAGCTTCGGCGACGGCACGGCGATGACCTTCTCGTCCTGGCCGGCATTGTCTTCCATGATCAGCACGCCGATCGGCCGCACATTGATGACGCAGCCGGGCACCAGCGCGCGCGTGTTGCAGACCAGCACGTCGATCGGATCGCCGTCGCCAGACAGCGTGTGCGGAACGAAGCCGTAATTGCCGGGATAGCGCATCGAGGTGTGCAGGAAACGGTCGACGAACAGCGTGCCGGCCTCCTTGTCCATCTCGTATTTGATCGGCTCGCCGCCGATCGGCACCTCGATGATGACGTTGACGTCCTCGGGCGGATTCTTTCCGGTGGCGATGGCTTCAATACGCATGACTTATCCCTCTCTCGATTGGCAGACCGATAGCGGGCGGCGCAAAATGGTGCAATGCGGCGAATGGTGCTCAAGAACGCCCAGCAAGACGCAATGGCATTCAATGCGTTCAATCATTAGCAGAAGATGTTTCAGTGTCGTGATTGCGTAGGTTGCGCTTCGCGCCGCTTACGCGATCGTTCCTCGCCGGTCATTCCCAGACGAAAGCAACCTTCTTCAGCGCCTTCTGCTCGAATATCTCGACGCCTTCGGCGATATCGCGGCCGCCGGCGCCGGAATAGAAGGCGAGCGCGTTCTGATTGTCTTCCAGCGCCCACACCACCGTGCCCTTCAATCCGTGGTCGGCAAGCCGCGCCCGTGCCGCCTTGAAAAGCCGGCTGCCGAGCCCGATGCCCTGATATTCCGGCCGCAGGTACAATTCATAGATCTCGCCCTGCTGCTTGAGTTCGCGGGCCCGGTTCTTGCCGATCGTGGCGTAGCCGGCAACCGTGCCGCCAATCTCGATCACCAGGACGGTGGCGGCGCGGCGGATGGCATTGGCCCACCAGTCGGCGCCGCGACGGTTGATCATCGATGTCAGGGTGCGGTGCGGGATGATGCCGCTATAGGCGCCGCGCCAAGCCTGCAAATGCACGTCGGCGATCGCCGCGGCGTCGCGCGATTCGGCTTTGCGGATATCGATGCTCAGCGTATTCATGATTTGTTAACCATAAACCCGCATCGCTCGAATGCAAGAGTCCGGGCAGTCCGGAGGACGCTTTCTCACAGGCCGTCATCGCCTGCGCGATGCGCGTTCGAGGCTGTCGGTGGAGCTCAAATCTCGACCAGATGATCGTCGAGCTCGTTGGTGTCGCCCGACGTGACCGGGAAGTGCTCGGCGAGCACCGCTCCAACCGATCGGATCGCCTTGACGAAGCCGTCGGCAAGCCGGTCGTCGCCGGCATGTGCGGTAAGCTCGCGCACCACATCGTCCCAGACATGCTGGCCGACCTTGGCGTCGATGCCTGAATCGGCGACCACCTCGGCGTAGCGCTCGGTGACCGAGACGAAGACCAGCACGCCGGTGCGCGCGGTCGTGCGGTGGACGTTGCGGGCCAGGAACTGCTTCAGTGCGTTGTCATGCGCGGTCTGATAGCGCAGCCGTCTCGGCACCATATGGATGCGCAGCCCCGGAAAGGCCCATAACAGCAAAAGAAAGCAGGCCAGCGCCAGAAGCTGGGCAATGACGAAGTGCGGCAGACGGATGGTGAGCCACCAGGCCTCGAGCCCATAGGCGACGGCGAGGCTGACCAGCAGCGTGGCGAGAGCCGCCACGAAGGCAGCCGGAAAGAAGTAGTTGCCGCTGGCATGCGCCACCACGCAGTAGATTTCGCCGTCGGTCCTTGATTCGGCGGCGCGGATCGCCCCGGCGATGCGCTCATGGTCCTGCGGGCTGATCGGTCGTATCGCCATGATCCCTCTCACCAGCTTCCCGAAGAGCCGCCGCCGCCGGAAGAGCCCCCACCGCCGGAGAAACCACCGCCGCTACCGCCCGAGGACCAGCCGCCGCCGCCCGACCAGCCGCCGCCACCTGACGACCAGCCGCCACCCGACGATCGCCGGCTCGGCTCGAACGTCATGCCGAGCCAGCGGTAACGGCCGGGACCGATCTTCTGGCCGAAGATCGGCGGCAACACCGAGGCCGCTATGCTGCCGAAGAAGATGAGCGCCCAGATGCCGATGAAGATGGCGAAGAACAAATCGTCGGAATTGAACGGCGCCTGCTGGTTGCGCTTGCCGCGTGCTTCCAGCTCCTCGGGATTGCCGTTGAGCACCATGATCATGTCGTCGACGGCCTTGGTGATGCCGCCGGAGAAATCGCCGGCACGGAAGGCCGGCACCATGTCGTTTTCGATGATCAGCTTGGTGTGCAGGTCGGTCAGCGTGCCTTCCAGCCCGTAGCCGACCTCGATGCGCATCTTGCGGTCGTTCGGCGCGACCAGAAGCAGCACGCCGTTGTTCTCCTTCGCCTGGCCGAGTTTCCAGAACCGGTACAGCCGGTTGGCATAGGGCTCGATCTCCTCGCCGCCGAGACTGGGAATGGTGGCGACGACGATCTGATCGGAGCCCTTCGTCTCGAAATCGGCAAGCTTCTGCGTCAGTGCCGCCCTGGTCGCCGCATCGATGATGCCTGCATTGTCGACGACACGGCCGGTCAGCGCCGGGAGCTCGGCGGCGAGGGCCGCAAATGGCACCACGAGAACGAGGAGCAGGACAGCGACGCGATACATGGCGCGTCGTCCCTCATTGGCGAGCAGGATCACCACGTCGGAATCCGGCAATCATCCGCCCTGTTTCGTGCCGAAATCGACCTTCGGCGTCTGCAATTTGTCCTCCTCGACCGTGAAATTGGCGAAGGGCTCGTTGCCGCGGAACCAGAACGTCGCCCACAGCACCGAGGGGAAGGTCCGCAGCGTCAGATTGTAGTCCCTGACCGCCTGGATGTAGTCACGCCGCGCCACCGCGATGCGGTTCTCGGTACCTTCGAGCTGCGCCTGCAGCGCCAGGAAGTTCTGGTTGGCCTTCAGGTCCGGGTATGCCTCCGACACAGCAAGCAGCCGCGACAGCGCGCTGGTCAGCCCTGCCTGGGCATCCTGGAACCTCTTGAGGGCTTCGGGATCCTTCAACGTTTCTGGCGTTACCGTGACCTGCGTCGCCTTGGCGCGCGCCTCGACCACCGCGTCAAGCGTGTCCTTTTCGTGCGAGGCGTAGCCCTTGACCGTCTCGACCAGGTTGGGGATGAGGTCGGCGCGGCGTTGATACTGGTTCAGCACCTCACTCCACGCCGCCGTGGCGTTCTCCTCCGCCGTCGGGATGGTGTTGTAGCCGCAGCCGGCAAGCAGCGGCAGCATGACGGCCATCACCAGCAAGGCGGGCAGCGTGCGGAATGTCGGGAAAGCAAGGCGCTGGGCAAACATGATCGGTCCCCTCGGTAGAAGTTGCATGCGAAGCATTACCACAATCGGCGCGCAAGAAAACGACCTCGGCGCAGACGGTTACCGATGGGGTTACGGTCGGTCGCAAGGCGCTGTAATTGACGGAGCGAACGCGGTAAGGTCGCCACGAAACAGGACAGCATCATGGTGCAGCGCCAGGACAGCGACACCGAATCGCGCCGCATCCTCGAGCGCGTCGCGCGCGAAACCGATCCGGCCGCCACTTCGCTCGCGGCGCGGACCGCGAAGGCCGTTCGCGACCACGTCGCGGCGGCCGATGCCGACCGCGCGGATCCGATCGAAGTCTGGGGCACGCGCATTGGCCGGATAATTGGGCTGCTGCTGGCGCTGGGCCTGATGGTCTGGCTCGTGCTTTTCCTCACCCGGGGCAGTTAGGATTCCAATGAGCACCGAGCAAGCCGACGCGCCGCGCGCGGTCATCGTCATTTCCAGCCATGTCGCACGCGGCTCGGTCGGCAATCGCGCCGCCGTCTTTGCGCTGGAATCGCTGGGTTTCCCGGTATGGGCGGTGCCGACAATCATCCTGCCCTGGCATCCCGGCCATGGGCGCGCGACCCGCATCGTGCCGCCGCTCGATCAGTTCAAGGCATTGATGGCCGATCTGGAGCGCGCGCCGTGGCTGGGCGAGGTCGGGGCGGTGCTGTCGGGCTATCTCGGCGAGGCCGGCCAGGCCGAAGCCGTCGCCTCGCTGGTCGCTGCGGTCAAGGCGAGGACGCCCGACGCCGTCTATATCTGCGATCCGGTAATGGGCGATTCGGGCGGGCTCTATGTGCCGGAGCCGACGGCGATCGCCATGCGCGACCGGCTGATGCCGATCGCCGACATTGCTACCCCTAACCGCTATGAGCTGGAATGGATGGCCGGCGTGCCGTTGCCCGACCTGAAGTCGGTGATGGCCGCGGCGCTCCATGCGGGGCCTTCAACCATGCTGGTCACCTCGGCGCCGTCGATGATTTCAGGCGGCACCGGGAATCTTCTGCTCGACGGCAGCCAGGCGCTGCTCGCCGAGCACCGCGTCATCGACAAGCCGCCGAACGGTTTGGGCGACCTGACAGCGGCGGTCTACCTGGCGCGCATCCTCTCCGGCCAGCCGGCGATCAAGGCGCTGCAATCGACGACGGCGGCGGTCTACGAGATCCTGGCGCGCACGGCCAAACGCGGCGGCGACGAATTGCAGCTCGAAACCGATGCGCAGAGCCTGTCGCACCCGATGGCGATGGTGCAGCTTCGCCGTCTCACGCATCCGGGGCGGGACCGCCGCGCGTGACATCGGCCGAAGTCGTTGTTGCCGGCGTCGACGGCTGCAAGGCCGGCTGGATCGTCGTTCGACGTGCACCCGGCTCATTGCCCTCCGTCGAAATTTTCGCCAGCTTCGCCATGCTGCTCGCTGCGGTTCCCGACGACGCGATCGTCGCCGTCGACATGCCGATCGGCCTGCCTGAATTTTCGAGCAAGGGCGGGCGCGGACCGGAGGCGCAGGTCAGGTCGCTGCTCGGGCCACGCCAATCCAGCGTCTTCTCGATCCCCTCTCGTGCGGCACTCTACGCCGATACCGCCGAGTTCACTTCGATCGAAGCCTGGTACGCCGCGCACCGCCGGGCGAGCGACGTGGCCAGGACGACATCCGATCCGCCGCGCGGCGTTTCGATCCAGGCATTCGGCATCTTTGGCAAAATACGCGAGATCGATACGTTGCTGATCTCGCGGCCCGAACTGCGTGGCCGCGTCTTCGAATCGCATCCGGAAGTGGCTTTCTGTCGGCTCAACGGCGGGCAGGCCATGCTGCTGCCGAAGAAGGTCAAGGGCAGCATCAATCCGGCCGGCATGGCGGAACGCAAGGCGCTGCTTAGCCGGCACGGCTATGCCATAGACTTCCTCGATCAGGCGCCGCCGCGCGGTGCGGCCGCTGACGATTTCCTCGATGCGGCGGCGATGATGCTGATCGCCGGCCGCATCGCCGCCTGCACGGCACGGCCGTTTCCCGACCCGCCACTTACCGACGGCTTTGGCATACCGGTCGCCATCTGGGCGTGACAACATTGCCCAGCTTTGCGCCTGACGCAGGGCATTTCTCACCAACCCCACAATTCTGCATTGCTCGCGACGGGCTTTTACCGCTAGAGCGTTTTCTCGACCGCAACGAGCTGCCGCCTCCAACCCGGAAAGCCGCCCATGCCTCACCTTCCCGACCACCTTCTTGCCGGCTACCGCAATTTCATGAACGGTCGCTATCTCACCGAGAGCGGCCGCTATCGCGAGCTCGCCCGGGAGGGGCAAGCGCCGGAAACCATGATCGTCGCGTGCTGCGATTCCCGCTCGGCTCCCGAGGCGATCTTCGACGCAGGGCCCGGCGAACTCTTCGTGCTGCGCAATGTCGGCAATCTGGTGCCGCCTTACGAGCCGGACGGCGAGTTCCACTCGACCTCGGCCGCGCTCGAATTCGCGGTGCAGAGCCTCAAGGTCAAGAACATCGTTGTCATGGGCCATGGCCGCTGCGGCGGTATCCGTGCCGCGCTCGACGCCAATTCCGCGCCACTGTCGCCGGGCGATTTCATCGGCAAATGGATGAGCCTGATCGCGCCGGCCGCCGAGACCGTGTCGGCCAGCACCTTCATGACTGCGACGGAGCGCCAGACGGCGCTGGAGCGCATCTCGATCCGCTATTCCCTCGCCAATCTCAGGACCTTTCCCTGCGTCTCGATCCTTGAGGGCAAGGGGCGGCTGTCGCTGCACGGTGCCTGGTTCGACATTTCGACCGGCGAGCTCTGGGTGATGAACAAGGAAACCGGCGATTTCGAGCGCCCGGTGCTGGAGTGACCGAAACGGCACGCCAGGCAATGAACATCCGGCCGGTCATGTTCACCGTCGCCGCACTGCTGATGGCGATCATGGCCGCCCGCGCCGATGACGGCGCCATCATCAGCCGCTGGTATTCGGCCCTGCTGGTCGCCGACCGTACCGAACTTTCCGACCTGCTCGCCGACAATGTGCGCATCGAACTCGACGACCTCGGCATCGTGCAGGGAAAGCAGGAGTTCATCGCCTCGCTCGACGAATGGAAAGGTGCGGTTGCGGGTGCCGCGATCCGACACCGGATCGAGAAGAACGAAGGCGGCGTCACCACGGTGATCGCCTGCTACGACTTCCCCGACAATGACATGCTGATGCATGAGACCTTCGCCATAGCGGGCGACCGCATCACGGCCAGCACGCAGAAAGCGCTTGCGGAAAGCTGCGAAGCCTACTGACCGGCGGCGCTGTTGCGCGCGCCTGACGAGCGCCCTACATCGGTGATTTCAGCCCCTCCCGACCTGCCAGCCCGAAAGACAATCCATGCCCGCCACGAAAGCCGTCGACCTCGCCGCCCATCCGCTGACCACGTGGCAAGGGCCACTCGGCCTGCCCGATTTCGCCCGATTTGGCGACGATGAGTTCGCACCCGTCTTCGACGCGGCGCTGAAGGCGCATGAGGCCGAGATCGAGGCCATCGCCGCGAACGAGGATACGCCGACCATCGAGAACACGCTTCAAGCCCTGGAGCTCGCCGGCGAAGCGCTCGACCATGTCTCGTCGATCTTCTGGTGCCGTGCCGGGGCCCACACCAACGAGGACATCCAGGCGCTGGAGCGCGACATCTCGCCAAGGATGTCGAGGCATTTCTCGGCGATCTCGATGAATGAAAGGCTCTTTGCCCGCATCGACGATCTTTACCAGCGCCGCGAGACGCTCAAGCTCGATGCCGAGACGCTGCGGGTTCTGGAAAAGACCTGGAAGGCTTTTGTCCGCTCGGGCGCGAAACTCGACGCCGAGGGCAAGAAGCGGCTGGCAGGGATCAACGAGGAGCTGTCGTCGCTCGGCACCAGCTTCGGCCAGAACGTGCTTGCCGACGAACGCGACTGGGCGCTGTTCCTCGACGAGGCCGACCTGGCCGGCCTGCCGGATTTCGTGAAGAGCTCGATGGCCGAAGCCGCCGAGATGCGCGGCCAGAAAGGCCGCTACGCCGTCACCTTGTCGCGCTCGATCTACGAGCCGTTCTCGACCTTCTCGGAGCGCCGCGACTTGCGCGAGATCGCCTTTCGCGCCTTCACCATGCGCGGCCAGAATGGCGGCGCGACGGACAATACAGCCGTCGTGCGCGACATGCTGAAGCTGCGCGCCGAGAAGGCGAAGCTGCTCGGCTACGGCTCCTTCGCGGCGCTGAAGCTCGACGACACCATGGCCAAGACGCCCAAGGCGGTGCACGACCTGCTCGATCCCGTATGGGAAAAGGCGCTGGAAAAGGCCGCCGACGACCAAAAGGAGCTGGAACGGCTGGCGGCGGAAGCCGGCAGCAACGAAAAATTCGCCGCCTGGGATTGGCGTTTCTACCAGGAGAAGCTGCGCGCGGAGAAATTCGCCTTCGACGAGGCGGAATTGAAGCCCTATCTCCAGCTCGACCGGATCATCGATGCCTGTTTCGACGTCGCGACAAGACTGTTCGGCATCACCTTCGAAGAGAGGAAAGGCATTGCCGCCTGGCATCCGGACGCGCGTGTGTTCGTGGTGAAGAATGCCGATGGCAGCGAGCGCGGCCTGTTCCTGGCCGACTATTTCGCGCGGCCGTCGAAACGCTCCGGGGCCTGGATGAGCGCACTGAAATCAGGCTACCGCCTGGGCCCCGGCGCGAGCCCGATCATCTACAACATCATGAATTTCGCCAAGCCGCCCGTGGGCGAGCCGGCGCTGCTGTCGGTGGACGAGGCGAAGACCTTGTTCCATGAATTCGGCCATGCCCTGCACGGCATGCTGACCGATGTCACCTGGCCTTCGGTGTCGGGCACTTCCGTCAGCCGCGATTTCGTCGAACTGCCCTCGCAGCTCTACGAACACTGGCTGACCGTGCCGGCGGTGCTGGAAAAGCACGCTTTGCATGTCAAGACCGGCAAGCCGATGCCGAAGGCTCTGCTCGACAAGATGCTGGCGGCGCGCACTTTCGGGGCTGGCTTTGCCACGGTGGAATTCACCGCCTCGGCGCTGATCGACATGGCCTTCCATGCAAGGCCCGACGCGCCTGAGCAGCCACTTCGTTTCGAGGCCGAAACGCTCGAAAAACTCGACATGCCCGACACCATCGCGATGCGCCACCGCACGCCGCATTTCGGCCATGTCTTTGCCGGCGAGGGCTATTCGGCCGGCTACTATTCCTACATGTGGTCGGAAGTACTCGACGCCGACGCCTTCGCCGCTTTCGAGGAGACGGGCGACCCCTTCAATCCCGCGCTGGCCGAGCGGCTGAGAAAGAACATCTATGCCGCCGGCGGCTCGAAGGATCCGGAAGAACTCTACACCGCGTTTCGCGGCAAGATGCCGTCGCCGGAAGCCATGATGGTGAAGCGGGGGCTGGTGTGATCAGCCAATTTCCCCCCTTGTAGGGGAGATCGGCTGCTTCCAGGGATCCGCCACCCTTGGCCAGATCGCCCGCTTCAGTTTCCTGTAATCCGTCACCGCCGGATTGCTGGGATACGCGCTCGGCGCCGAGAGATAGATGATCTCGGCGGCGATCGGTTCGAAGCCGGCGTAGAAATGGTTGGTCGATTTGATCAGCAGCATGTCCTTGGCCAGCGGATCGACGCCGATGTTGGAAAAAATGTCCGGCTCGAAGGTCTGCGTACGGTTGGTGTTGAGGATGATGTCGACCTCGGTGCCCTCGATGCGGATCAACGCGGCGGGCCCGAGCGTCACCCGGCTCGGCCCGAAGCTCTGCCAACCTTCGGCGAGAACTTTCAGCACTGTGACACGGGCGTCGATCGGCTCGCCGGCCTGGGGCCCGGACTTGCCGCCGAAACGCAGGTCGATGACGGCGCCCTCGCCCGCGGCCCGGCAGAAGGTCACGGCGACCGGATCCCAGATCGTCGCCACGCCGACATTGTCGATGCCGCGGGCCAAAAGCTCCCGCAGCACGATGGTGCCGTCACCCGGCACGCCGCCGCCCGGATTGTCCCAGATGTCGGCGATGACCACCGGCCTGCCGCGCTTTTCAGCGTGCACCGCCAGCGCCCGATCGATGCCATCGCCGGCGCTCAGCATCGTCATCGCCGTCTTTTCGCGCATCGCGTAGAGCTCGCGGCCCAGCGTTTCGGCCAGCGCGTCGCCCTTGGCCTTGTCATTGTCGGTGACGACGAGGATGCGCGTGCCCATTTCGGGCACATCCGCCGCCATGAAGCCATGGATGACCGAGACCGACAGCACGCCGTCCCTGCCGTGCAGCGCCTTGATGCGGTCGACGAAGGAGCGCATCGGTTCGCGGCTGGTCGGCAGCACCTGGATCATGCGGCAGTCGAAGGTCGAGATGACGGGCTTGATCTCCCCGCGCGCCGCGGCGAGGCCAAGCTCGACGACATGTTCGCCGCGCTCATAGAAGTCGGTGTGCGGGAATTCGAGGAAGTAGGCCATGACATTACAGGCCGCCACGCGTTTGGGCGTGAGATGGCTGTGCGGATCGAACTCGCAAGCGATCACCACGCCAGGCCCGACGACCTCGCGCACCCGTTCGAGCAGGTCGCCCTCGCAATCGTCGTAGCCTTGCGCCACCATGGCGCCATGCAGGCCGAGAATGACGGCCTCGACCGGCAGCGCCGCCCTGAGCTGGCCCAGAATCTCGTCGCGCAGCGCCTCGTAGGTCTGCCGCTGCACCAGCCCGCCGGGCTCGGCCCAGGTGGCGGTGCCCTCGATGACGGTCAATCCCTCTGCGGCCGGGCGCCGGCGCAGCGCGACGATCGGCGAGGAGCACAGCGTCGGCGTCTCCGGATGCTTGCCCGGCCCGGCATAGAAGGCCATCTCGAACGATGCCCTGTCGGTCGGCACCGGCGAGAAGGTGTTGGTTTCCGTCGCCAGCGAGGCGGTGAAGATGCGCATGAAAGCTCCGTGGACAGGTTACTCTTCGCTCTCGCAATTCCGGACGGAAAACCGCCATATACTTTCTCATGGAATTGCTATTTGACGGCTCCGAGCGCCAGCCCCCGCACGAGGTAGCGCTGCAGCCAGATGAACAGGATCGCCACCGGCAGCGTCGCCAGCAGCGTGGCGGCCATGACGTGGTGCCATTCGATGGTGTAGCGCCCGGCGACCAGCGAGAACACCTGGATCGGCAGCGTGTAGCTCTCCTGGCTGCGCAGCATGGTGAGCGCCACGACGAATTCGTTCCAGGCGTTGATGAAGGTGAAGATGGCGGTGACGGCAATGGCCGGCAGGCAGAGCGGCAGAAACACTTTGCGCAGCGTCAGCCAGCGGCCGGCGCCTTCCATCCAGGCCGCCTCCTCGAGATCGCGCGGGATGGTGTCGAAATAACTCTGCAGCATCCACACGGTGAAGGCGACGTTGAAGGCCATGTAGATGAAGCCGAGCGCGGTTGTCGATTCGACCAGCCCCCAGGCGGCCATCAACCGGAACAGGCCCAGCACCAGCACGATCGGCGAGATCATCTGCGAGATCAGCAGGAACTGGCGGAAGGCGCCATAGCCGGCAAAACGAAAGCGCGACATGGCATAGGCCGCCGGCACGGAGATCAGGATGGCGCCGACGGTGGCGATCACCGAGACATAGAGCGAATTGGCGAGCGCCCGGCCGAAGCCGGTCGCCACCCACATGTCGGAAAAATTCGACCAGCGGAATTCGCTCGGCCACCATGTCGGCGACAGCACCTCCTGCCGCGGCTTGACCGCGGTCAGGAACATCACCGCGAAGGGAAAGATCGTCACCACGATCAAAGGCGCCAGCAGCAGCCAGGCGATGACGGTACGCTTCAGCTTGCTCCTCATGCGCGCTGCTCCCGCATGGCGAGGCGCACATAGATCATGGTGAAGACCAGCAATATGGCGAACATCACCAGCGACACGGCGGAAGCCTCCCCCAGTTTGCCGATGCGGAAGGCGAGCTTGTAGAGGTGGGTGACCAGGATGTCGGTCGAATTGGCCGGCCCGCCCTGCGTCATTACCCAGATGATCGGAAAGGAATTGAAGACGTAGATGGTGTTGAGCACGATGGCGATGTTGATGAACGGCTTCAGGAGCGGAAAGGTGATTTCGCGGAACTGCTGTGCCGGCGTCGCTCCTTCGAGCGCGGCGGCCTCGTAGAGATCGTCCGGAATCGAAGACAGGCCGCCGAGGAAGATCGTCGTGGTGAACGGCACCGTCACCAATATGCCGATCAGCACCTGCATCGGGAACGCCGTCTCGGCGCTGGCCAGCCATTGGACATTGTGATCGATCAGGCCGAGGCCGAGCAGCGCCGAATTCAGCATGCCGCTTTCGCCGCTCAGCGCCCAGCGCCAGACCACCGCCGTCATGGTCAGCGACACCGCCCAGGGCAGCATGATGATGACGCGGGCAAGGCCGCGGCCGTAAAAATCGGTGTTGAGGATGATCGCGACCGGGATCGACAGAAGCAGCGCGCCGCCAACCACCAGCACGGTCCATATCCCCGTGCGCCACAGTGCCGCGACGAAATCGGGATCGGTGGTGAGGGCGGCGAAATTGGCAAGGCCGCTGAATTCGCGCAGCTGGCCGAAGCGGTTGACGTCATGCGTGGCGATCTGGATCAGGTCCCAGACCGGCCAGAAGATCACGATTGCCGCCAGGAACAGGCTGGGCAAGGTCAGCAGATAAGGCAGGAAACGATTTTGCATCGGCTGGCCTGTAACCTCGGCGCACGGGATCGGAAGGTTCTGCTTATGCGGATTTCGGATCGGGAGACCAAAGATGTGGCGCGCCCCGCCTGAGTGGGGCGCGCCACGGGCGCAGGGAGATACGCCCTATTTCTTCAGCACGGCGTTGGCCTTCGCCGCCGCATCCTTCAAACCCGCCTCCGGGTCGCCGCCGAGGTATATCTTCTGGATCGCATCCGACGTGATCTGGGCGATCTCCTCCCAGCCCGGAATGACCGGCGCGAAGCGCGCATCGGGCAACAGCGCGGTGAAGGCGGCGAGGTCGGCATTGTTGACGTAATAGTCCATCTTGGCCTCTTCCTTGTTCACCGGCAGGAAGCCTTCGCCTTGCGTGAACTTGGCGCGCTGCTCCGTGGTGAACAGGAAGTCGAGCAGCTTCCAGGCCTCGTCCTTGTTCTTGGAGTTCTTGAACATGATGATGGAATCGGTGACGCCGTAGGTGCCGCGCGCGCCCGTCGGGCCGGCGGGTATAGCCGCCACGCCGTATTTGAGGCTCGGCGCCTCGTCCTTGATCTGGTTGGACAGGAAGGGTGCGGTGATCATCATGCCGACCTTGCCCTGCTTGAACAGGTTCTGAACGTCCTCACGGTTGTTGGAGGTGACGCCGGGCTCCGTCAGGCCCTCGTCGATCATCGACTTGTAGAGCTTGGCGGCTTCGAGCGCGCCAGGCGTGCTCAAGCCCGATGTGCCGTCCTTGTTGAGGATCTCGGTGCCGTATGACCACATCGCATAATAATAATAAACGTCGGTCTCGATCTCCTTGCCCTGCAGGCCGAAGCCGAATGTGCCGGACCCCAGCGCCTTGATCTTGCGGGCGTCCTCCTGCAGCTCGGTCCAATTGGCCGGCGGCTTGGCGATGCCTGCTTTCTCGAACAGCTCCTTGTTGTAATACATGGCGCGCGCCGAAGCTGCGATCGGCAGGCCGTAGGTCTTGCCGTCCATGATCGAAGGCGACAGGAACGTGTCGATGAAACGGCCCTTGAAGTCTGGCGTGATGTAGCTGTCGAGCGGCTCGGCGACGTCCTGCTGCACGAAGTCGATCAGCCAGCGCGTGCCGATGATCGAGAGATCCGCATTGGTGCCGGCGGTGATGTCGGTGGTCAGCTTCTGCAAGAGCACATCCCACGGCACCACTTCGAACTTGACCGTGATGCCGGGGTTCTTTGCCTCGAACTCCTTCTTGACCTCCTCGAAGTAGGGGCCGGTCTTGGCGCTGTATTCGGCGACCGTGACGCGCACCTCGCCGGCTTGCGCCTGTGCCGCGAAGGCCAGCATGCTCATTCCGGCCATCAAGCCGACAGTCCATTTCGCAATGCTCATCCGATCTCTCCCATTTTGTTCCGCGCTTTTGCGCTCCTCACGCCGATGTTGGCGCAGGATTATGTGACTTTCCTACATTATCGAGGATCTGGCCGCACGCAAGCAGATTATCGTGTTGCTTAATTACATTCCATTCACTAGCCTGCCGACATCTGCCTAGAGCAGTTCACCGTTTCATGGAAACGGAGAACCACTCTAACTCTTTGTTTTGACGCAATTCCGGACCGAAAACCGTATACACTTTCCTGGAATTGCTCGAACTGCCGGAGGAGCAAGCGCCGTGGTTTCGAAAGCCGAGTTCGAAGGCCGCACTGTCGTTGTCACGGGCGCCGGCGGTGGCCTCGGCTCGGCGATCGTCGCGTTGCTGGCCGGAAGAGGCGCGCGGGTGGTCGGTTGCGATCAATCGGAGGAGGCGTTGGCAAGCCCGCACCTCGCCTCGCGCCATGTCTTCAACCTTCTCGACCGGGTTTCGGTCGAGGCAGCCGTCGCGGCCGTGCTCGACAAGGACGGCGTGCCCGACATCCTGATCAACAATGCCGGCTGGACGCGCGCGGAGACGCTCGGCGCATTGACGGCCGACAGGATAGAGCAGGAACTCGACCTCAACCTGACCGGCGTGATGACTTTTGCCGACCCGCTGGTGAAGGCGATGGCGGCGCGCGGTTCGGGCAGCGTCGTCTTCATTTCTTCCGTCAACGCCATCGCCCATTTCGGCAATCCTGCCTATGCCGCCGCCAAGGCCGGCATCAACGCCTATGCCAAGGCGATCGCCGTCGAGCTCGGCCGCAGCGGCGTTCGCGCCAATGTCGTCTGTCCGGGATCGATCCGTACCGCCGCCTGGGATCATCGCCTGGCCAAGAACCCCGACATTCTCGGCAAGCTCCAACGGCTCTATCCGCTCGGCCGCATCGTCAATGCCTCGGAGGTGGCGGAAGCCGTGGCGTTTCTTGCCTCCGACCGGGCGTCCGGCGTAACGGGCGTGGTGATGCCGGTGGATGCCGGCCTGACCGCCGGCTGCCTGCCGTTCATCGACGACATATTGGGAGCGTGACCATGACCGACGTCCAGTTCCGCGATCTTTCGAAATCCTTCGGCCAGCACAGCATCCTCGAGAACATCGACCTCGACATCGAGAGCGGCGAATTCGTCGTGCTGGTCGGCCCGTCCGGGTGCGGCAAGTCGACCTTGCTGCGCATGCTGGCTGGACTGGAAACGATAAGCTCGGGCGATCTCGTCATTGGCGGCGTGCGCGCCAACGACCTGCCGCCACAGCAGCGCAACATCGCCATGGTCTTCCAGTCGTATGCGCTGTTTCCGCATCTCAAGGCCTCCGACAATATCGGCTTCGGACCGAAAATCCGCGGCGAGAGCCGCGCCGCGGTCGAGGACAAGGTCAAGAAGGCATCCGGCGTCCTCAACCTGTTCTCCTATCTCGACCGTTACCCCCGGCAATTGTCGGGCGGTCAGCGCCAGCGCGTCGCCATGGGCCGCGCCATCGTGCGCGAACCCTCGGTCTTCCTGTTCGACGAACCTCTGTCCAACCTCGACGCGCAGTTGCGGGTGCAGATGCGCACCGAGATCAAGGCGCTGCACCAGAGACTGAAATCGACGGTCGTCTACGTCACTCACGATCAGATCGAGGCCATGACCATGGCCGACCGCATCGTGGTGATGGATCGCGGCCGGATCCAGCAGGTCGGGTCGCCGCTGGAGCTCTATGACCGGCCGGCCAACAAGTTCGTCGCCGGCTTTCTCGGCTCGCCCTCGATGAGTTTCGTTTCCGGGTCCCTCAAGACGACGGCCACGAACAGCTGGTTCGAATCGACCGGCGGCGGAAGGCTTGCGCTTGGCGGCAAAGAGGTGCCGACAGGCGGTGCGGTGGAGGCCGGCATCCGGCCCGAACATTTTGTCATCGGCGAAGCTGCCGACGCGATGACCATCAAAGTGGACGTCGTCGAGCCGACGGGCTCCGAAACCCATGTCTACGGCGCTATCGGCAACGATACGGTGCGCGTCGTCTTCCGAGACCGGATGCAGGTGAAGCCCGGCGACCGCCTGCCGGTCTCGGTCGAGCCGCGCAACATCCATCTTTTCGAGAAGGCGACGGGCCTGCCTCTATGAAAGCACAAGCGTGAAGACACCGGCATGAAGACACCGGCCGACATCATCACCCGGTTGCAGCTGATGTCGCAGGACGGCACCAAGTCGGATCGCCGGTTGGCGGGCCTGGTCCTGTCCGATCTCGATTTCGCCTCCAAGGCGGCGATCTCGGAGATCGCCGCGCGCGTCGGTGTCAGCGAGCCGACGGTGACCCGCTTCTGCCGCAATCTCGGCTGCGAAGGCCTGCGCGACTTCAAGTTCTACTTGGCGCAGGCGATCGCCATCGGCGGCCAGTATCTGTCGCCCGAGCCGCTGAGCCGCGACGCCCGCGAGCAGCGCATCGCATCGGCCATCACCGAGGCGGCGATATCGGCCATCCAGCGCGCCAGCGAAAACCTCGACATGACGACGCTGGTCGATGTCGCCGCGCGCATTGCCACGTCAGGCAACGTGCTGTGCGTCGGCTCCGGCGGCATTTCCTCGATGATGGCGACCGAAATGCAGAACCGGCTGTTCAGGCTGGGCCTGCCGGTGCTGGCGCAGATCGACGGGCAATTGCAGCGCATGTACGCCGCCGTGGCCACGCCCGACACCACGCTGGTCGCCTTCTCGGTTTCCGGCTATGCACGGTCGGTCATCGAGGCGGTGCAGGTCGCGCAGCAATATGGCGCCACAACGGTCGCCGTCACCGCGCCGGACTCGGCATTGGCCAGGGCCGCCGACACCGTCATCCATTTGCAGCCGCTCGAGGACGGCAACATCTACAAGCCGACATCGTCGCGCTATGCGCTGCTGGCGATCGTCGACATGATCGTCACGTCGGTGGCCGAGACGCGCGGCCCGAAGGTGCTGGAGAATTTGCGCCGCATCAAGCAGAGCGTGAACACGCTGAAGGTCGACGATCCGCGTTTGCCGCTGGGCGATTGAACTTCAGGCCGAAGCACTGAGCGCCTCGATGCGCTGCATCAGCACCTGGGGTTCACCCGTCACGCGCAGCGTCTTGAGCCGTGCCGTGCCGCCGGCGACAACCGAAACGGCTGAGGCCGGCACTCCAAGAGTCTTGGCGGCCAGCTTCTCCAGCGCTTGATTGGCGGCGCCGTTTTCGGGTACGGCGCGGACCCGTGCCTTCAAATGGCTTCGCCCATCAGCCGATGTCTCGATGCCTTCGAACCTGTCCATGGAAGACTTCGGTGTCAGCCGGACGAACAATTCGATGCCGTTCTCGCGGATGCGGAACGGGGCACTCATGCGAGCATCGGGTTCACAGCACCAGCGGTGCCACGGTGGTGAGCAGGAACTGCCTGAGGAAGAACAGGATCAGCAGCAGGATGATCGGCGAGATGTCGATACCGCCAAGGTCCGGCATGAAACGTCGGATCGGCCTGAGCGCCGGTTCGGTCAGCCGGTAGAGCATATTGCCGATGCTGCCGACAAACTGGTTGCGCGAGTTGACGACGTTGAAGGCATAGAGCCAGGAAAAGATCGCCGAGATGATGATGACCCACCAATAGAGGTCGAGCGCCATGACGATTGTTTGAATGAGGGCGAGCATGCCGGTCTCCAATTGTTGCCGACATGTAGCCATTGCGCGCGAAACCGGCAAGGGCAGGCTTCGGCCGCCAGGATTTCGGCAAAACGTCGCCTTGACAGAAAACTGCCGTGCCCGATAAATGCGCCATCCGCTGGACGGGGCTGTAGCTCAGCTGGGAGAGCGCGTCGTTCGCAATGACGAGGTCAGGGGTTCGATCCCCCTCAGCTCCACCAGCGGGATAGTCGTTTTCTTCTCTTCGCTGCATTGCAACAGCCGAAGCCACGTCGGTGGCTACGGTGCGAAATGTCACGACACTGACGCCCTTTTCCGTCCATCATGAAGGATTGCGAGAGCCTTCCGGGGCAAACGCCTGTCAATTGGACTTATGGCGGTGATCGCTATGGAATCGCGCTATTTTTTTTGGAATCCACCCCATTAGAGTGACATTACCAAATCAGTTTTTTCTGTGTGTTGTAGCAAGGCGTTTCGGTGGGGGCGGCTGAAGGCGCTATACGGATTTGGAAGTCGATATGAAGAACCCGCCCGCGGAAGCAAAACGTGTCAATTCGCGAGTATCTCGCTGCAAATCTCAGACGGCTCTGTAAGGAGCATGCCTCGGTAAGCGCGGTATGCCGGGAACTGGGCATCAATCGCACGCAGTTCGAACGCTACCTTCAGGGACAGACTGTTCCGAACAAAGCGACAGCCAAGCTGATCTGCGACTATTTCCGCATCGACGAAGCCGAATTGTACCGGGAACCGGGCGCGCCGAAGCCTCCGGTTCGCGGCCTGCCACCGATTTCCGAAAGCCTGTTCAACCAAATGATCCGGCCGCCCGCCCCGTCGATCGCGGGCGGCACCTACTTCACCTATTTTTCGATCCCGGCCCGCCCCGACCTGTTGATGCGGTCGGTGACCTTCGTGCGGCGCGACGCGGAGCTGGTGACGTTCCGAAGGGTTACCGGATGGTCGGAGCGCCGGGGAACGACATGGGCGCGGGCGCGCGGCAATCATTACGGCGTGGCGATCTCGCGCCTGAACTGGATCTACTTCAGCGGCGTCAATCGCCGCCAGACCGGTGAACCATCGCTGATCTCGGTGCAGTGGGCTCCCATCTCGGAACCGGTACTGATTGGCAAGGCCATGCTTCTAACGGAAGCCGGGCCGGCCTTCGTGTCGGTCATCATGCGGCAGGACGTATCCATCGGCCCGCGGCAGGCGATCCGCATGGCGCACGTCGTCAAGCTCGATGACCCGAGCCTCGACCACCTCGTGGTCAGCCTCGCTCGGGACGGGCTGGACTGATCGCGTCAGAATCTTCCCTTGTTACGCTAAATAAGAATAACTCTATCCGGAAATAGCGTATGCCGGCAGTCATCTACTCCGTATATGAGTAAAATCGATTTTTTGTATTTTAAGGCTAAGAAAGATAATTTAGATTAACGCAGCTTTACTACCATTTTAACAAACCATTAACTCTTTCGATCTTACCTTCCGCCCGTGGATCCCGTTTTGGGGATTTTTTCAACAGATCCCATTTGGGGTCAGGAAGGGATGAAAATGCCGAAGAAAGTGAACACTGCTCCGAAGTTGACGATTGCCGCAGGCACCCAGACCGTCTTCTTTTCGCAGGGCATGCACTACAACAAGCGCTGAGCTGCCCGAGGCGCCGGCGGCGGTTGTTCGTCGGCGCCTCGCCTTCGCAATGACATTTCTGCATTCGGCTTTCGGCATCATGAAAATGCGCTCCGCAAAAACGCTTGTCTTCTACCCCGGCGCCAACAAGGTCACGGCGTGCAATTTCCTGACCAGAAGCGTCTTCGAATGCAGTTCCGAGGTGATCGGTCTTCTCGCATCCTGGGACAAATGGGCATCCGCCGCGGAGATCGCGCGGGACCACGGATGGTCGCGATCAGAGCTGGATGCCGTCATCCCCCAATTGCTCGATTTTTCCGCACTGGTGACCGCCGGGTCGCAACTGGCCGAACAGGAGAGCCAATTCTCGGGACAATGGAACTGGGGCATTCCGACCGCGCTGATGCATTTCTGCGTCCAGGACAGCGAGTTCATGACCATCGAACAGGCGGAGGCACGGCAGATCGAACGCGCCGGTCACACCGTGCAGCCCGACCTCGTGCTCAGGAATTCCGCGGCGGCCATCCGGCTGCCGGACGCGCTGGACGACAATGAACTCATTGCCCTGATGGCCCAGCGTCGCACGAACCGAACAGCGGCGGCGCCCACCGTCACCGCGAAACAGCTTTCCGACTGCCTGTTCGCGGGCATGGGCATCACCGGCGAGACCAGCAACTGCGTTGGCGCCCTGCCGCTGGGCATGACCCCTTCCGGCGGCGCGAGAAATCCCTACGAAGCCTATGTGGTCGCGCCGGCGGTGGAAGGGCTGGAACCCGGCGTCTATCACTACTCGGCTGTCGGACACGATCTTGAAAGGATTTCGGCGAACCACCTGCCGAAAATCTCCGAGCTGGTCGGCGGACAGGAATGGGCCGACCCCATGCCCTGCCTGGTCCTGCTCTGCGCAAGGCTCGACCGCACCATGTGGAAGTATGAGGACGCCAACGCCTATCGTGTCGTGCTGATCGAAGCTGGCCATATCGGCCAGAACATGATGCTTGCAGCGACCAGGCACGGCCTGTCGGCCTGCCCGACCGCGGCGCTCAGCCACTCGGCGATCAAGCGCTTGCTCGGCCTCGACCGGCTCACCGACGCGCCCATCTACGCCTTGACCCTGTCTATCCCGGAAACCAATCCGCGCCTGGCAGCGCGGTCAATCAATTAGCCGATTGATTATGTTCAGAGTGCCCGGTGAGGGGGTCCCCTGAATTCCACCACATCACAGGAGCAGCACGTGGCCAACCAATCCCTACGCCAGTCCGAGATCGATAGTCTCCAATATATCGCGTCGATGGCCAATGAGCTGGTGCAGATGGCCGAAGCAAGCCGTTTCCCCATGATCTCCTATCTGCTGGGCATGGCTTATGCCGAGGCCTTCGACGTCCTTCGCGGCGCCCGGCCGGCCAGGCATCCGCAGCTCAGCGGCAATTCGATGCACCCCAGGACGCAGGCGAAAGACAATCGCGTCCAGCCGAGGAGGGCATAGCCAGATGCAGCCATCATCTCTGTGGCGTGCCCCGGGACGTGCGCGGCAAGGCCTGCTGCCGTCCTTGAGGAAGGCCGCCGTCGGCTTGACCGCATCGAGATGGCCGATTGGTTGGAACACGCGGGCGCAGAGGCAACATCATCCAACGCCGGCCGGCCGATGCCGCCGCGATCCCTGCAATGATCGCCCGCAGCCCGCCGAACCGGCCTTTATGCACGACGACCTGAGGGGAACCCACAAATGAACATGATCGCAGCCATCAAAAGCGCCGATGTCGGTGAAAATGTCTTCAGCCGCCTCCATGCCCTGATCGCCAGCCGGCCGGCATCGCCGGATGCAGCGCGCCTGCAAGCGCGCCAACTGGTTTCCACGGCGATAGCCGAGACCTGGCAGGCCGACAGTCTCTGGGGCGCGGTGGATGCCTTCCATGCCCATTTCGACTTCATGATGCAGACCATCGAGATCAACGGCGCCGACGATCCGAACCTCAGGATCCTGCGCATGAGATGCCGCTTCTACCTCGAGCAGGTCGAGGCCCTGTGTCTGTCGATGAGCTATCGGTAGGCCGACCGTTCGACCTTGCTTTGATCCGTGTATGTCGTTTCTCCTGAACCGGGTTCAGTCTTGGGCGACATGCATCAGTTCCGAAGGCTGAATACGAATGGCGCCGTGCGGCTGACGCGCGAACCCAGCTCCGGCGGCGGCGGCGGCACGGTGGCGCCCTGCAGCACGGCGAGCGCGGCGCGGTCGAGGTCGGGATCGCCCGAGGAGCGGACGACGCGCGCCGACGTCACCCGGCCTGAGGCGTCCACCGTGAAGGTGACGTTCGCATTGCCTTGCGAGCGTCGCGATTTCGCGGCGCTCGGATAGCGCGTATGCCGCTTGATCCATGACAGCAGCCGCGATTCCCAATTGGCCGGGCTGACGCCGGACGCCCCGGACGCCGATTTCGGCGCCGCTGTCCTGGCGGCGGGCTTTGCTTCCGCGCTCGCGGCGGTTACCGTCTTCGGCGGCGGCGCCTTATCCTTCTTCGGCTTGGGCTTCTCGACGGGCTTTTTCACCTTGGCCTGGACGGATTTCTTTTCCCTGGGCGTCTCGACCGGCTTCGGCTGCGGCAGCGGCACGACGACGTCAGGCGCGACCGTCTCGACCATGTCAGGGACGATCTCTTCAAGCGGGGGTTGGTCGGCCGGCTCAGCCCGCGTCGTTTCAGTCGGTTCGGTCGTGTCAGGCGGCGTTGCATCCGGCTCGGCAACGGGCTCCGCTTGCTCGACCATTTTCTCGGGCTCGGCTTCGGCGGCCTTTTCGGTGTCCTCGACCGGCTCGGCCTGGTCGGGCACAGCGGCGTCCAACATCGCGGCTTGTTCGGGCACGGCCGGCGTCGCGACCATCGGCGCCATCTCGATGGCCAGCGCCGGCGGCGCCCCGCCATCCGCCGGGTCGACCGGGCTGAAGCTCTGCACCGCATAGGCGACGGCAACATGCGCCCCAAGCACCAGCGCGGCCGCAACCGCCCACAGGCCGAGGTCGCGCCAGCCGAGGCGCGACAGCTCCACCGTGGGCGAGGCGGCCGCTTGCCCGGTCATGGACCAGCGGCTCCGCCTGGATCCGCTGCGGGAGCACCGCCGGCGGGCGCAGCCTCCAGGCCGACCAGGGCGATCTTCAGATAGCCGGCGCCGCGCAGCAGGTTCATCGCCTCCATAAGGTCGCCATAGGCAACCGCCTTGTCGGCGCGAAGGAAGATGCGCGTCTGCTTGTCGCCTTTGGTCCTGCCGTCCAGCGTGGCGGCGAAAACCTGGCGCGGCACGGTGTCATTGCCGATCGCTAGCGAGAGGTCATCCTTCAACGTCAGGAACAGCGGCGTCTCCGGCCGCGGCGCCGGCGTCGCGGTCGAGCCCGGCAGGTCGACATTGATATCAACCGTCGCCAGGGGTGCTGCGACCATGAAGATGATCAGCAGCACCAGGATGACGTCGATGAAGGGCGTGACATTGATCTCGTGGCTTTCCTCGAGATCGTCGTCCATGGCCTGACGGATGCGGCTGCCCATGGTCTTGCCCCGCTACTGCGCCGCCAGCGCCGTTGCCGGCGCCACCGTGCGGAAATCGAGGTCGCGGCTGACCAGCCGCTCGACGCCAGCCGAGGCGTCGGCGAGGATCTGCCGGTAGCCGGCTATCGAGCGCGCAAAGACGTTGTAGATGACGACGGCCGGTATCGCGGCGACGAGCCCCATTGCGGTGGCGAGAAGGGCTTCGGCAATGCCCGGCGCCACCACCGCCAGATTGGTGGTCTGCGCCTGCGAAATGCCGATGAAGGCGTTCATGATGCCCCATACGGTGCCGAACAGACCGACGAAAGGCGCGGTCGAGCCGATCGTCGCCAGCAGGCCGGTGCCGCGCGACATGCGTCGCGCCGCCGCCGCCTCGATGCGTGTCAGGCGCGAGGCGACCCGCTCCTTCAGCCCGTCGCCGCCGGCATGGTCGAGCGCGCCGGCCGAAAGCGCCGATTCTTCCTCCGCCGCCCGCACCAGCAGGGCGCCGGTGCCGCCGTTGCGGCCGAGCGCGCGGCTCGCCTGCTTCAGCGTCGCGGCATTGCCGATGGCCCGCGCGGCGCGACGAGCGCCAAGCTTGCCGGCAAGCACTTCCAGCGACTTGGCCAGCCATATCGTCCAGGTGACGAGCGAGGCGAAGGCCAGCCCGATCATCACCGCCTTGACGATGATGTCGGCAGCCATGAACATGCCCCATGGCGACAGATCGTGCGGCAAGCTCAGCGCCGGCGAGGGCTCGGCCGCCGTACCGGCCCCGGCTTGCGGCTGTGCAGGCGCTAGGGCTCCCACGGGAGCGGCGGGCGCGGCCGGCGATGGTGCTGGCGCCGTAATGGTGGCGGGCGTGCCGCTTGCCGGCTGCTCCTGCGCCGGCGCGCTGGCGGCCGCCAGCATGGCGGATGCAAACAGCGCTGCGACCAAACCGGTTCTCGACATCGTCTTCTTCCTCGTTCTCACAGCCGCCGGTCTCCCCCGCCGTGGCGCTGAAGCGTCACTGGACGTAGCCGACGGGCTGGCCTGTGACGGGGTGCGCGAACACGCCCATCTCGACCCCGAAAATGCCCTTGAGCACATCGCCTTGCATGATTTCGCCGGGCGTGCCGCGCGTCAGCAGCCTGCCGTCCTTCAGGGCAATCAGCTCGTCGCAATAGCGCGCCGCCATGTTGGGATCGTGCAGCACCACGACGACGCAAAGGTCGCGCTTGCGGCTGAGATCCCTGACCGACCCAAGCACCTCGACCTGATGGGCGATATCGAGCGCCGAGATAGGCTCATCGAGCAGCATGACGCCGGCATCCTGCGCCACCAGCATGGCGAGCCAGGCGCGCTGGCGCTCGCCGCCCGACAGCTCGTCGACCAGCCGGTCGGCAAAGCCGGCCATGTCGGTCAGGGCCAGCGCCTCCTCGACATGCCGTCTGTCGTCCTGGCCGAAGCGGCCGAGCGCGCCATGCCAGGGATAACGTCCGAGCGCCGCCAGCTCGCGCACGGTCAAGCCGGTCGCCGCCGGCGTCGTCTGCGGCAGATAGGCAAGCGCCCGCGCCAGTTCGCGCGCACCCCACTGGGCCAAAGGCCGCCTGGCGAAGGTGATGGCGCCAGAGCTTGCCGGCTGCTGGCGCGCCAAAAGCTTGACCAGCGTCGACTTGCCGGACCCGTTGTGGCCGATCAGCCCGTAGACGCGCGCGCACTGCAATTCGAGCGAAACCGGACCGAGCAGCGTCCGCTCGCCCACGGCAAAGCGCACCGCGTCTATGTGGAAAGCAGTCTGGGTGTCAGTTCCGGTCAAGGTCCGTCTCCAGTACGGCTGCGGGCATGTCATCAATCCGGTTTTCGGCAACCGTGCCCGGTTGACTATGAAACATGACTTTACTAGTCAACAATTAAGTTGAGTTTTTGCATCAACAAAACACCGTGACGCCTGATGCCGCTTCGAATTTCAGGCAACGAAGCGTTTCCGTGAAGCGATGAACCGCTCTAAGGTCTTCGCTGAAACAGGAAACCGCGCATGATCAAGGCGACACCCTTCGACTTTCCCTATGACGGCAGGCTGGTGGCCGAGAACACAGCGCTGGTCGTGATCGACCTGCAGCAGGATTTCCTGTCGACGACGGGTTACTTCGCCAGGAAGGGATATGATCCGTCGCCGTTGAGAGCGATCCTGCCCGCGGTGAGCCGGCTGATCGCCGCTGCCCGCGAGGCGGGCGTCAGCATCGTCCATACAAGGCAGGGCTACCGGGCCGACATGGCCGACATGACGCCTTACGAGAAATGGCGCCGCAGGCGGGCCGGCCTCGACGGCACCGAAATCCTGCTTCGTTCGGGTCCGGGTTTTCAGATCGTTCCGGAGATCGACGTCGCGCCGCGGGACATCATCGTCGACAAGACCTGCAACGGCGCCTTCACCTATACGGATTTCGAGCTCGTGCTGCGCGCGCGAGGCATCACGCATCTTCTGTTTTGCGGATGCACTACGGATGTCTGCGTGCACACGACGCTGCGCGAAGCCTGCGATCGCAACTTCCAGTGCTTGACGATCTCTGACGCCTGCGCCAGCGGCGACAGACGGGCGCATGAGGCGGCCCTTCACATGGTGACGGTCGAAGACGGCGTCTTCGGCGTGCTGGCGGATTCTGGTGCAGTCATTGAAGGCCTGTCACGGCTGGGTAACAAGGCGCGTTAAAGGATTAGGTACCGCAGAGCAGCCTCGCACGTCATAGACACGGCAGGATAGCACCCTCCGGCAGGCCAGAGCGGTTGGAAAGGAAAATTTCTCCGCAGTTCAGCCCGTTGCCCGTGTTTCCAGTCCCGTGCGCTGCGCGAAAGCCCCATGCTGGAACTCGCCGCTTTCACGCCGCGCCAGCGAATTGCGCAGCAGCGCGATCGTCTCGCGGCCGACTGTCGCGATCTCGCGCGGCGTGTCGACACCGACGATCATGAATTCATCGATGCCGAGAGCCGCGTAAGCAAGCAGCGACAGGGCGGCCTGGGCCGGCGGACCGGAGACATCGACCGCCTTGTGCCCTGCCGAGGAAATTCCCCGGTGGATGCGGACCGGAAGGGCGAAGCGTAGTCTGGCGGCCCGGCCATGTTCGGCGGCGGCGCCGCGCACACGCTCCATCAACTGCCTGACATCGTCGATCGAACCGGGCGCCAGTTCGAAGACGTCGGCATGCCGGCCGGCCACTTTCAGTGCCGTGCCGGACTGCCCGCCCATGCGGATGACGAGGTCGGCACCATGAGGCCCCTTGCGCGGAACATAGCCGCCCTTGATGCTGTAGAACGCGCCTTCGTGGTCGAAAGGCCGCTCGTTCGACCATAGCCGCTTCAACAGAACCAGATACTCGTCGATGCGCTGCCAGAGGACACCGTGTCCGACCGGACGCGCTTCGGCATCGTCGTCGCTTAACGGCTCGCTGATCATCCTGAGCGCCAGGCGGCCGCCGCTGCGGGCGTCGATCGAGGCAAGCTGCCGCGCCGCCACGGTCGGTTCGACCACGCCGGCCCAATGGGTGAGGACCACTTCCAGCGACGAGCTGCGGTCCAGCACCTGGGCGGCAAGATCCATATTGGTCAGCAGGCCGGCCGGATCGTCGACGACGAGGTTGCGGAAACCGCCATCCTCGATCAGCGCCAGCCTGGTCGCCGTCTCGGCAAAGTCGTAGAAAAAGGAAACTGCGCTATCGGCAGGATAGGTCTTGCCGGGCACATGCGTGAATTCGATCGGCATTGCCATCTCCTCCATCTCTGGAATCACGGATGCGGTCAGATACGAATCAATGGCGCACGCGAAAGCGCACCGGGATCCGGTTCATTCAACTCCGATTGCCTGAAGGCGGTGGGTCGTCAGCCTGGCCGGACCACGGCTCAGGGAATGAGGCCCAGAACAACAGCCCCGGTGAACACGAACGCAAGGGCAAAGACGACATAGGCGAAAGCACCGGCATAGGCCGGGCGGAAGCTCTGGGCATTGGCCAGCCTCTGGCCGCTGCTGCGGGTCTCGGTGTTCTGCATATAGGACATGTCGACCTCCGTCTCGCCGATTAATCTATAAAAGTTGTAGACTTTGTCGATTGCTATTTTTCGGCCATGCGCAGAATTTTTTTCTAACAGCGCCGTGAGAACTGGCGCTGAGTTGCTGCAGAGCGGCATCGGCGTGATCGACGGACATGGCAGCGTCGGTTTCACTTCCGGCGCTCGACGGCACTTCACTTGCCGATCCATTCGTGCATTGGCCGCCCCGCGCGGGCAGGATAGCATCGCGGCAGAGCGACAATGCGAGATCGTCCAAAGGACATTTGGGAGGAGCAAGGAAATGGGAGCAAGACTGGCCGGCAAGGTCGCCATCGTTTCGGGCGGCGCGACGGGAATGGGCGGGGCGGCCTCGGAACTGTTCGCGGCGGAAGGCGCAAAGGTGGCGATCATCGACCGCAATGGCGAAGCGGCGGCAGCCACCGCCGCGGCGATCCGGGCGCGCGGCCAAATCGCGGAGCATTTTGTCGCCGACGTTTCCGACGAGGCGCAGGTCGAGGCGGCCGTGAAGGGCGCGGCCGAGAAGTTCGGCGCGGTTACCGTCCTGTTCAATCATGCCGGCACCATCGTGATAAAGCCGTTCCTGGAGACCAGCGTGCAGGAATGGGACGGGCTGCATGCCGTCAACGTGCGCTCGATGTTCCTGATGACCCGCGCCGTGCTGCCCGGCATGATCGCGGCCGGCGGCGGCTCGATCGTCTGCACCTCGTCGATCTCGGCGGTGGCGGCGACGCCGAACGAAGTGCTCTATGACACCACCAAGGGCGCCTGTCACATGTTCGCGCGCGCCATCGCCGTGGAATTCCGCGACCGCAACATCCGCTGCAACGCCGTCTGCCCCGGCTTCATCCGCACACCGCATGGGCTGCGCGAGGTCGCCGATCTGGGTAAGCTCGGCGTCGATGTCTCCGACGCGGCGTTGGCCGCACAGCAGGGGCGGATCGGCGAACCGGAAGAGGTGGCGAAGGCGGCGCTGTACCTCGCCAGCGACGAATCGAGCTTCGTCAACGGGGCCCATCTGTTCGTCGACAATGGTTTTACCGCGATGTGAGGTGTCCCAAGGTCCAGGGTCTTCGTCCCAAGCCCTACTCGTCTATCGTTCTTCCCGTCGAAACGGCTTCAGCAGCGCCGACGGCGCCACCGCGTTGCGCGACATCACCGCCATGGCGACGATGGTGAAGATGAAAGGCAGCATCAGGAACGCCTCGTAGGGAATATGCCCGAGACCGCTCGCCTGCATGCGCAACTGCAAGGCATCGACAAAGGCGAACAGCAACGCCGCTCCCGCCGAGCGCCACGGATCCCAGCGGCCGAACACGACCAGGGCGATCGCCACCCAGCCGCGCCCCGAGACGACCCCGAAGGTGAAGGCGTTGAACTGCGCCATCGACAGAAAGGCGCCGGCCAGCCCCATCAGCGCCCCGCCGAGAATGACCGCCTGGAAGCGGGTGACAATGACGCTGACGCCGGCGGAGTCGGCGGCGCGCGGGTTTTCGCCGACCATGCGCACCGACAGCCCCCATGGCGTGCGGTAGAGCACGAAGGCGGCGATCGGGATGGCCAGGATCGCCATGTAGACCAGCGCGAACTGGTTGAACACCGCCGGCCCAAGCACGGGAATCTCGGAGAGGACCGGGATCGGCAGCGTCTGAAAACCCTTGATGCTCGGCGGCACCGATTGCTGGCCGAAGATCAGCCGGTAGAGGAAATAGGCCAGACCCGACGCAAGCAGCGTCACGCCGATGCCGCAGACATGCTGGCTTAAGCCCAGCGCCACCGTGAACAGCGCATGCAGCGCCCCCATCAGCATGCCGGTCAGCACCGCCGCCAGGACGCCCAGCCATAGGTTACCGCTGAGGCTGGCGGCGGTGAAGCCGGCCATTGCCGACAACAGCATGATGCCTTCGATGCCGAGATTGAGCACGCCGGCGCGCTCGGAGAACATTTCGCCAAGCGTGGCGAAAGCCAAGGGCGTGGCGATGCGGATGATGGCGGCCAAGAAGCCGACCTGGAAGATCTGTTCGAACACCGCGCTCATTGGGCGGCTCCGACGCGGCGGATGCGATAGGCGGTGAACAGCAGCGCCACCAGCATGGCAAGCAGTGCCGTGCCCTGGATGACATCGCTGAGGAAGGCCGGCACGCCGGTCGCGCGCGACATCGCCTCGGCGCCGGTCATCACGGCAGCCAGGAAGATTGCCGCCGGCACCACGCCGAGCGGGTTGAGCCGCGCCAGCATTGCAACGACGATGCCGGAATAACCGTAGCCCGGCGAGATGTCGCTCATCACCTGAAAATGCACGCCGCCAACCTCGCCGACGCCGGCGAGCCCGGCTAGCGCCCCGGACAGCAACGCCGTCGAGAGCAGCACCCGCTGGACATTGATGCCGCCATATCTGGCCGCTTCCGGATTTTCGCCGGTGACCCGGATCTGGAAGCCGAGCGTGGTGCGCACGATCAGGAACCAGATCAGCGGTGCCGCGATAAGCGCCACGATGACGCCGAGATGCAGCCGCGTGCCCTCGATCAGCACCGGAAAATTGGCCGAATCCTCAATCGGAGGCGAGATCGGATAGCCACTGAAACTATCCTTCCATGGCCCTTCGATCAGCGCCATCAGCGCGTAATAGATGACCGAATTGAGCAGCAGCGAACTGACGACGTCGTCGACCTTGAATTTCACCCGCAGCGTTGCCGGCACGAGCGCGACGGCTGCACCGGCCGCGGCGCCTGCCACTGCCATCAAAAGCATGGCGAGCGGTCCCGGCATCGGGATCGCGCCGACGAAGCAGCTCGCCACCGCGCCGGCAAGCAGTTGCCCTTCGGCGCCGATATTCCAGAATTTGGCGCGGAAGGCGACAGCCACCGCCAGCCCGGTGAAGATCATGGGCGCGGCGCGCACCAGCGTTTCGGTGATCGCATAGCTGTCGCCGAGCGAAGCCGTGAACATAACGCCGTAGGATTCGAGCACGCCGGCGCCGGCCAGCGCGATCAGGCCGCTGCACAGCACCAGCGCGGCACCGATCGCCAGCAGCGGCAATGCGAGGTTGAACCAGGCTGGCGTCGAGCTGCGGACTTCGAGTCGAAACATCAGCTATGGCCCTCCGCCCCGGTCATCAGCAGCCCCAGCCGTGCGATCGTCGCCTCGGCGCTGGGAAGCGTGCCGGCGATGCGGCCCTCATACATCACCGCGATGCGGTCGCAGAGCACGAGCAACTCTTCCAGATCCTCGCCGATGACGATGATGCCGCAGCCCTTGGCGCGCATGTCGAGGAATTTTTCATGGATGAAGCGGGCGGCTCCGATGTCGAGGCCGCGCGTCGGCTGCGAGACGATAAGCACCTTCGGATCGAAGGCGAGCTCGCGCGCCAAAAGCGCCTTCTGCAGATTGCCGCCGGACAGGGCGCCGGCGCGCGTCATCGGCCCGGGGCATCTGATATCATAGGCCTTGATCTGCGCCTCGGCGAAGGCGCGGATCGCATCCGGCTTGAGCAGGCCCTTGCTGCTGAAAGCGGCGGTGCCGATGCGCGGCAGCACCATGGAATCGGCGAGCGGCAAATTGGTGACCAGTCCCGTCGTCATGCGGTCTTCCGGGATGCGGCCAAGGCCCAGCGCCTGCACCTCGCGCGGCGAGAAGCGAGACACTTTCTGTCCCGCAATCGTCATCCGACCGGCATCGGGGGCGCGCACGCCCGAGATCACCTCCGCCAGTGCCCGCTGGCCATTGCCGGAGACACCGGCAATGCCGAGGATCTCGCCGGCGCGCACGGAAAGCGACACATCGCGCAGCGCCGTGCCCGAATGGCTCGAGGTGGAAATGCCGTCGAGAGTGAGCACCGCTGCCCCCGGTGTCGACGGCCCCTTGGCCGGCGGCACGATCTCGTGGCCGCACATCAGTCGCGCCATTTCCGCCGACGTGGTGTTGGCCGGATCGTCGACGCGGCCGGCGACGCGGCCATGCCGCAGCACCGTGCAGCGATGGGTGAGCGCGCGCACCTCGTTGAGCTTGTGCGAGATGAAGATGATGCCCAGACCCTGCGCCGCCATCGACCGCAAGGCCGAAAACAGCCCGTCGACTTCGCTCGGCGCCAGCACCGCGGTCGGCTCGTCGAGAATCAGCAGTTTTGCGCCGCGAAACAGCGCCTTGACGATCTCGAGACGTTGCTGCTCTCCGACAGACAGCGCCGAGACCGGCAGGCTGGGATCGAGTGTCAGCCCGTGCTGGCGGCTGATTTCAACCAACCGCGCCAGTCCGCCGGCGCGGTCGATCCGCCCGGATTTGCCTGGTATGCCGATAAGCAGGTTTTCCAGTACCGTGAGCCGTGGCGCCAGGTGAAAATGCTGGTGCACCATGCCGATGCCGGCGGCCAGCGCATCGGCCGAACTGGTGATCCGCACCTTCCGGCCCTGGATGAGGATCTCGCCGGCGTCGGGCGCATAGGCGCCGAACAGCACGTTCATCAGCGTCGTCTTGCCGGCGCCGTTCTCGCCCAGCAAGCCGAGGATCTCGCCGGGCGCCACGCTGAGGTCGACGGCTTCGTTCGCCTTGACGGCGCCGAAGCTCTTGGTGATGCCGTGCATTTCGATGAGCGGGGCGGGCGTCGGCAAGAGTACTCCTGATCGGATGGGCTTACGATTCGGCTTGACCGATAGGGATGCGCTGCACCCCCCTCTGGCCTGCCGGCCATCTCCCCCTCAACCGGGGAGATCGGATGTCACCCCTCGGCTTTCGCCAATTCCCAATTTGACTAGCCGGCGAAGCTGCCAATCTCCCCCTTGAGGGGGAGATGGCCGGCAGGCCAGAGGGGGGCGCTTAGCACCAACTCCTAAAGACCAGAACTCAATCCGAAACCGGTGTGTTCTCGTCCACGTCGACGCGGAAATTGCCTTCGAGGATTTCGGCCTTCTTCTTCTCGACCATGTCCTTGACCTCGGCCGGCAGCGTCTTGTCGAACTTATGGTAAGGCGCCAGGTGAGAACCGCCCTTGGCCATGCGCGAGAAATCGCCATAGTCCTGCGCCGTGAAGACGCCGGCCTTGACCAGTTTTATGGCTTGTTCGACGGTGGGATACATATCCCAGACCGGGCCGGTAATGACGGTGTCGGGGCCAAGGCTCGACTGGTCGGACATATTGGAGATGGCGTAGATCTTTTTCTCCACCGCCGCTTCGATGACACCGAAGCGCTCGGCATAGATGACGTCGACGCCGGCGTCGATCTGAGCGACGGCCGCCTCCTTGGCCTTGGGAGGATCAAAGAAGGAACCGATGAAGGCGACCTTCTTCTTGATGTTCGGATTGACCTCCTTGGCGCCGGCGAAGAAGGCGTTGACCAGCCGGTTCACTTCCGGAATGCCCATCGCCGCGACGGCGCCGACCGTGCCCGACTTCGACATCTTGCCGGCGATCATGCCGGAGAGATAGGCGGGCTCGTGGATCCAATTGTCGAAGACGCCGAAATTGGGCTCCGCCGGCCCGGCGCCGGAGCCGAACAGCCAGGCAGTCTTCGGGAACTGCTTGGCGGTGCGGCGCGATTCACGCTCGGCGGCGAAGGCATCGCCCAGCACCAGTTCATAGCCGCCCTGTGCATATTCGCGCATGACGCGGCTGAAGTCGGCGGTCTGCACCTTCTCCGACCATTTATACTCGATGCCGAGTTCCTTCTCGGCCTTCTGCAAAGCGACATGGATCTGGTTGTCCCACGGCTCCTCGATGGGCGTGGCGAAGATCGCCGCTACTTTCAGCTTCTTGTCCTTGGCGAAGGCGGCGCCCGGCAGCATCGCCGCGGCCAGGCCAAGCGCGCCCAGTTCCAGCACGTTGCGCCGCGAAAGGCCTTCGCGCGTTGAATGAGATTTGTTCTTCCGGTTTTCCATTGCAGTCCCCTCTGTTCGACAGCCGTGTCGAGCCGGCCGTTCTAAAAATCAGACGAGGAACTATGGAACGGGTCCGGACTTTTGTCCACATGGTCAAATTTGGCAGATCGATCATATCCACTCTCCTGGACTAGCCGGGAGAGCGGTTGTTCAGACCCGTTCGAGCGCGATGGCGATGCCTTGGCCGACGCCGATGCACATGGTCGCCAGCGCATAGCGGCCGCCGCGTTCGCGCAGCTCCAGCGCCGCCGTGCCGGAGATGCGCGCGCCCGACATGCCCAAGGGGTGGCCGAGCGCTATGGCGCCGCCATTCGGGTTGACGTGCGGCGCATCCACCGCGATGCCGAGCTGGCGCAGCACTGCGATGCCTTGCGAGGCGAAGGCTTCGTTGAGCTCGATGACATCGAACTGTTTTGGCGTCAGGCCAAGCCGCGCGCACAGTTTTTGCGTCGCCGGCGCCGGGCCGATGCCCATGATGCGCGGCGCGACGCCGACGGCGGCCCCGCCGAGGATGCGGGCGATCGGCGTCAGGCCGTATTTCCTGGCCGCCGCTTCCGAAGCGACGATCAGCGCCGCCGCCCCGTCATTGACGCCCGAGGCATTGCCGGCGGTCACCGTGCCGCCTTGCCGGAACGGCGTCGGCAGCTTGGCCAAGGCCTCTATCGTGGTGCCAGCGCGGGGGTGCTCGTCCTTCGAGACGACAACCGGATCGCCCTTGCGCTGCGGAATGGTCACCGCGGTTATTTCCTTGGCCAGCCGGCCATTGGACTGCGCGGCGACGGCCTTGTCCTGGCTGCGCACCGCGAAAGCGTCCTGGTCCGCGCGGGAAACCGAAAAATCCTCGGCGACATTTTCGCCCGTCTCCGGCATGGAATTGACGCCATACTGACTCTTCATCAGCGGGTTGACGAAGCGCCAGCCGATCGTGGTGTCGTAGATCTCGGCATTGCGTGAAAACGCCGTCTCGGCCTTGGGCATGACGAAGGGCGCCCGGCTCATCGATTCGACGCCGCCCGCGATCATCAGCTCGGCCTCGCCGGCCTTGATTGCACGGGCGGCGATGGTCAGCGCATCCATGCCCGAGCCGCACAGGCGGTTGACGGTCGAGCCGGGGATTTCCTTCGGCAGGCCGGCCAGCAGCAGCGCCATGCGCGCCACGTTGCGGTTGTCCTCGCCGGCCTGGTTGGCGCAACCGTAGACAACGTCGTCGACCGCCTGCCAGTCGACGCCGGCATTGCGCTCGATCAGTGCCTTCAGCGGAATGGCGCCGAGGTCGTCGGCGCGTACCGAGGACAGCGAGCCGCCAAAGCGGCCGATCGGCGTACGGATATAGTCGCAGATATAGGCTTCGGCCATGTCAGTCAGCTCTCCCGTTTCCCTCATGCGCCGCCTTGGTGCGACGCGTGCAGGTCGCGCAATGTCGTAGCTCGGTTCGCTTGGCGCCGACATTTCGTCAAGCGCCTGCGCGAACTTAACCACCCAGCCACAGCTCTCCTGCCCCTGCTGGCGAATCACGCTTGGATGCAGCGCCACGATCAGCGGGTTGGCCGCGAGCTCAATGCTTCATCCGATCCCTCATCGCATACCACAGCATTCCCAGCACATAGAGCGGCCCGCGCAGCGCCGTGCCTCCGGGGAAGGGCATCGGGGTCAGCGTCGAGAACAGGTCCAGCCGCGAGGCGTCGCCGGTGATGGCTTCGGCGAGCAGCTTGCCCGACAGGGTCGACAGGATGACGCCCTTGCCGGAATAGCCGTGCGCGTAATAGACCTCGCCATAGTGCCCGACATGCGGCAGTCGCGACGTCGTCACCGACACCAGCCCACCCCAGGCATGGTCGATCCGGCAGCCCTTGAGCTGCGGGAAGGTGCCTTCCATGTGCGGCCGCACGAAACCGGCAATATCGGCCGGCGGCGACGGCGTGTAGCGCTCGCCGCCGCCGAACAGCAGGCGACCGTCGGCCGACATGCGGTAATAGTTGACGACGAAGCGCGTGTCCGACACCGCGACATTGGCAGGAATGACGTTGCGGGAGCCCTCCAGCGGCTCGGTGGCGACGATGTAGTTGCCGACCGGCATGATGCGGCTGTTGACGCGCGGCTCCAGCCCATTGAGCAGCGCGTCGCCAGCCAGCACGACATGCTTTGCGCGCACCGATCCTTTTGACGTCGAGACCCGGATCGAAGGCTCGCGCTCAAGCCGCACGGCCACCGAATTCTCGTGGATGACGACGCCGGCCGCGCTTGCAGCGCGGGCAAGCCCGAGCGTGTAATTCAAGGGATGCATGTGGCCGCCGAGCGGCTCGTACATCGCGCCGTGATAGGGCGTGTCGACCTTGGCCCGGGCCTGCGCCGCCGACAGGATCTCGAGGTCGCGGAATTTCATCACGCTCTCGAGGCATTTCGCCTCTTCCTCCAAATCCCTGAGATCGGAGCCGTTGACCGCGCCGACCAGATGGCCGGTCAGCCTGAGATCGCAGTCGATCGTATGGCGCTCGATAATGTCGAGCACCAGGCTGCGCGCCTCGAAGGCGAGATCGAACAGCGCCTTTGCCCGTTCAGGCCCATAAAGCTTGACCAGGCCCTTGGCGCCCTTGCGCAGGCCGGGGATCATCTGGCCGCCATTGCGGCCCGAAGCGCCCCAGCCAATCTTGCCGCCTTCCAGCAGCACCACCTTCAAGCCGCGTTCGGCGGCGTGAAGAGCGGCCGACAGACCGGTGCAGCCGCCGCCGACGACCACCAGGTCGGCCTCGACATCGCCGATAAGTGCCGGATGGTCCGGCGCCGGATTGGCGGTGGCGACATAGTAGGACTTGCCGATGTCGAGACCGGAATTGAAACCCGTTGAAGATGCCATGATCACACCTTCAAGAGCAGGTGGTCGCGTTCCCAGCTCGTCACCACGCTCTGGAACAGGTCGAGCTCGACGCATTTCACGCGCAGATAGGTCTGGAAGAAGTCCTCGCCGAGCAGTTTGCGCACCGGTTCACAGGCCTCGAAACGATCCAGCGCCTCCTCCATCGTTTTCGGCAGCGTGCTCTTGATCTTGTAGGCATTTCCGGATGCTTCCGCCGAGCGCGCCAGCTTCTGTTCGACGCCCAGATAGCCGGCCAGAAGCGAGCCGGCGATCGCCAGATACGGATTGCAATCGGCACCCGGCAGCCGGTTCTCCACCCGCCGCGCGGCGCGCCCGCCGGCCGGCACGCGCAGGCCGCAGGAACGGTTGTCATGCGACCATTCGATGTTGGCCGGCGCGCTGTGGTTTGGTCTAACGCGTCGGAACGAATTCACGTTGGGCGCGAACAGCGGCATGATTTCGGGAATGTATTTTTGCAGGCCGCCGATGAAATAACCGAACATCGCGGTATCGGCATCATCGCTGCCGGCAAACAACGTGTTGCCGGCCTCGTCGATGACTGACATGTGCAGATGCATCGAGCTGCCGGCCTGTGCGGCGATCGGCTTGGCCATGAAGGTCGCATACATGCCGTCTTGCTGGGCGGCTTGGCGCGTCAGCCGTTTGAACAGCAGCACCTTGTCGGCCAGCGGCAGCGCGTCGCCATGCAGGAAGTTGATCTCCAACTGCCCCGGTCCCGATTCATGAATCAGCGTATCGAGCGGCAGTCCGGCCGCCTCCGCATAGTCATAGACGCGACGGACCACCGGTTCATATTCCTCGAGCGCCGCCATGTCATAGGGATGCTGCACGGCCTCGGCGCGGCCATTGCCGCCGGTCGGCGCGGTCAGCGGCTTGTCGGGATCGGGATTGGGCGCGGTCAGGTAGAATTCGAGCTCCGGCGCCACTACCGCCCGCCAGCCGCGCTGCCGGTAGAGATCGAGCACGGCGCGCAGAACATGGCGCGGCGAGCCCATCCATGGCCGGCCGTCCATGTGGAAGGCGTCGGCGAAGACGTAGGCCTTGCCAGCGCCGGCGCCCGGCGCCAGGCAAAGCGTCGAGACATCGGGCACCATGCGCATGTCGGGGTCCGAATACGCAAAACCCTCGTCGATGGAACCGGAATAGCGCCCGTCTATGCTGACCAGGAAGGCGCTGCTCGGCAGATAAAGCGCGCGGTCTTCCAGCGCCGCGAGGAATTTTGCCGTCGGCAGCGCCTTGCCGCGCAGCACGCCGTTCATGTCGGGCACCAGGCATTCGACCTCGTTGATGCCGTGCTGCGCCAACCATGCCTTGGGATCGCTGAAGGGCGCGGTATTCGTGTTCTTCTCAAGCATTTCGTTCAAGTCCGTATCAGAGAGAGTATGGCTTGCGCGGCCACGTTCTGGGTGTCAGCGCCATCTGGCTGCATTTCCCTTGAGGCGGGCGCGCATGGCGTCGTCGGCCAGCAGGCCGGGAATGGCTCTCTCCAATCCTCCTTCGGTCCAGCCGTCCCGGCCAATATGATCGCCGGTGCCGGTCTCTTCGGCGCGAGGTGCATTGTCGTGGCCGTCCCGGCAATAGGGCATGATCAGCGACGCCACACAGAAGCGCAGCGCCTCGCAAAAGCCGGTGTTGCCGCCGTGGTGGATGAACAAATCCAACTTCGCCACCGCCGAGGACTGCGGAAACCAGGCGCCGAGATAGACATTGTCGGGCACCGCTCGGTAAGCGTCGCGCAGGCCGCCGACATTGACGATGAAGCGCGCCGGCAGCTTGTCGGCAAAGACGCCGGAAAGGCCGGCATGGAAGATGAAGGCGGGGCCCCGCACGGCCCGCGCGATGCCGACGCAATTCAGCGCCGCGCCGAAGCCTGCTTCGGGGAACAGCGCGATGGTCGGGCTGGCTTTACGCGTCAATTATTTCCTCTTCATTCCGGCCGGCTGATCATGCCGAACGGCGCGGGAGCGCCGCGGCCGGCCGCTTGCGGTCGCAGTTTGCGAGAGCCGCAGATGGACGCGAAGCAGATCGGCAGTAATCTAATACTGCCGGCTTTCGAACTGGTCGAGTATTTTCAGATATTCGCGCAACGATTGCCGCAGCCGAAGACGTTGGCGGCCGCGGCATCCATGCCAGCAGCCGCCGCAGCTTGAGGTGATCGGACAAGACATCGGCCACGAAGCGGTTGGCCGCAAACACATGTGAGGCCGGATGCCCCGTCGTTCTTGGCGATGCTAGGGCGTCGGTTGCATTGCAGCGGCCGTCTCGTCGATCTTGCCGGCAAGGACGCCTTGGGCCCAAGCGGTGACCTCGGCGTCGACGGGCTTGTTGGCCATATCGGTCAACGCCGCGTCGAGTGCGGCCGGGTCGGTGCCGACCGCCGCCTCATCGACCGCTTCCTGCTGTGCGGCGATCTGGTCCTGCAGAGCCGATATCTGTCCAGGCAGGGCCGCCTGCTCCTCGGGGGTCATGGCGGCGATCTGGTCCGGCGTCAGAGATGTCAGTGCGTCCAGCTGTGAATTCAGGGCATCCAGCTGGGTTTGTGCGACCTTGGCTTTTGCCGACTGCGCCACGAAGGCCTGAAGCGCAGCGAATTTCCTGCTCTTGGAATTCATATAGGCGTTGACGTTGCGCTGGAGCGAGTTCAGCCGGCCGAGCTTGGCGTGGAGGTTCTTTTCCTTGGGCAGGGACGAAACCTTTGTCTTCGTATCGACCGTGATCGTTGCGTCCCTTGTCGCCTTGGCTACCTGCCCGCGGGCCGACGAGGACTTACCGTGCGTAGCGCCGCTGTTGCCGTGGGCGCCACCATTGCCATTGCCGCCGCTGTGACCACCACCATGGCCTCCGCCGTGTCCATTGCCGGCCAGTGCCGGAGACGCCAGAAGCGCCAGTGCGGCTAGCGCCGCCAACACAGTTTTCCGGTTTGTCATGTCAGTCTCCTGGGGAAACGCCGCTCTGCGCCCGCTGCTATCGTAAGTTCGTATGAGAAGCCGCTAATTATGCGCAGTAAACTTTAGACAAAGACTGTCTCAATAAGAGAGCAGGGGCAACCTGTCGGTACGGCAACTGATTGATATCCAACAGAAATCGACGTTTTTGAACGGCTGTGGTACTGAAGTCCCATGCCGGTCAGACCATGGTCCGAACTGTCGGTCAGAGTTGATTTCGGCGCTGCCGGCCGGCGCCGCGGCTCTGGCCCAGAACGCGCAGGCGACGGCGCTTTTCACCAATCGGCCGAAGGCCCAGACGGCTGATTCAGCCGATGCTTTCGCCACCGTCGATCACCAACGCCTGGCCGGTCATGAAGGATGACCGATCGGACACGAGGAAGAGGATCGCCTCGGCGATCTCCTCGGCGCTGGCCCAGCGGCCCATCGGGATCTTGGTGCGGACATAGGCTTCGATTGCCTCGCGTCCGCCCATCTGGGCGATGAACGGTCCATTGAACGGCGTGTCGACCCAGCCGGGGCAGAGCGCGTTGACGCGCACATTGTGGCGGGCATAGTCGAGCGACATCTGCCTGGTCATCGCCACCACGGCATGTTTCGAGGTCGCATAGGCGATCATCTCGCGGTCGTAGAACACGCCTGAATTCGAAGCCGTATTAAGGATGACGCCGCCGCCCTGCGCGACCATCGATGGCATGACGATCCTTGCCGCCAGGAACTGCGCCCGCACATTGACCCGCCAGGAGGCATCCATGCCGCCGACCTCGACCTCGGTCAGCGTGCCGCCGACCTGGATGCCGGCATGATTGTGCAGGATGTCGATGCGCCCATGCCGGTTGAGCGTGCCGGCAAGGAGCTGCTCGACCGCATTGTCGTCCGAGACGTCGGTGGCGACCGCCTCCGCCCGGCCGCCCGCGGCGCGTATATCCGAAGCCGTCGCCTCGCCGCTGGTCCGATCCCTGTCCGCGATGACGACCACCGCGCCTTCTCTGGCCATGATCATGGCGCCGGCGCGCCCGATGCCGGAACCGGCGCCTGTCACCACGGCGATGCGGTCTTCGAGGATCATGATGCGACCTTTAGTTTGACGGCTTGCGCTGGCGCAGCTGCCATTGGGCAAGCACCACGAGCAGGACGGAGGCGACGAGCACGATCGTCGCGATGGCATTGATCTCCGGCGTCACCCCGCGCCGGATCGACGCAAAGACATAGATCGGCAGCGTCGTCTGCGCGCCGGCGACGAAGAAGGCGACGATGAAATCGTCGAAGGAGAAGGTGAAGGCGAGCAGGAAGCCGGCGACCACCGCCGGCAAGATCTGCGGCAGGACGATGGAACGGAACGTCGTCAGCGGCGTGGCGTAGAGATCGCTGGATGCCTCGACCAAGTTGCGATCAAGGCTGCCCAGCCGCGTGCCGACGATCATCGTCACCAGCGCCATCGAAAACAGGCCGTGCGCGGCGATGATCGAACCATAGCCGAGCGACAGGCGCGGCGGCTGATCGTCCGGCCAGATCGAGGCGAGGAACGGATTGACGACGGCGAACAGCTGGACGAGTGCGACCAGTGTCGAAATGCCGATGACGACGCCGGGAACGACGATTGCGGCTCCAAGCAAGGCGTCGAAGACGGCGCGGGTCCGCACCCCGACGCGTGCCAGGCCGAGCGCGGCCGCGGTGCCGAACACCGCCGCCAGCAAGGCGCTGGTGGTGGCGATGAACAGGCTGTTCTTCAGCGCCTCGACCAGGAATGGGTTCGCCAGCGCCTTGCCGTACCATTGCACCGAAAAACCGGTGAACTCGCTGGCATGATGGCCGGCGTTGAAGGAGAACAGCACGACCAACGCGATCGGCAGATAGAGGAAGGCGAAGACGGCTACGACGAAGACGCGCATCAGATCAGATCCACCCGGCGGGCGCCCGAGACGCGGGTCGAGATGCGGTTGGCGGCAATCAGCACTACAACCGAAACCAGCACCAGCGTGATCGCGATGGCCGATCCGAACGGCCAGTTGCGCGACTGCAGGAACAGGTCGACCAGCGCATTGCCGATGAAGAACACCTTGCCGCCGCCAAGCAGCGTCGGGATCAGGTATTCGCCGAGCAGCAGGATCATCACCAGCGAGAAGCCGGTCATCACGCCGGGCAGCGACAGTTTCAAGGTCACGCCCAAGAAAGTGGAGAGCGGCGTCGCGCCGAGATCGGCGGAGGCCTCCAGCAGGCGGCGATCGAGCCGCTCGAGGCTGACATAGATCGGCAGGATCATCAGCGGCAGATAGCCATAGACGATGCCGAGCAGGACGGCGCCCGGCGTGTTGATCAGCCTGACGTCCTCGATGCCGACAAAGGCGAGCAGCGCCGGGATGCCGCGTCCACCCAAAATGTACATCCAGGCATAGGTACGCATCAAAAGGCTGGTCCAGAACGGTATGACGACCAGCGCGAGCAGGATCAACCGCCAGCGCTGCGGCGCCCGCAGGGCGAGGTAATAGGCGACGGGATAGGCCACGAGCAGACAGGCGAGCGCGCCCACCGGAGCCAGCACCATCGTGTTCCAGAACGCGGTCGCCCGCGCCGGAAGATTGGCATATTGCGCCAGCGTGAAGGCCGCCTGATAGCCGCCCTCCGGCGCCCGCTCGCCGACGCTGAAGACGGCGATGGCCATGAACGGCAGCACCAGGAACACGACGAGCCACGCGGCCGCCGGCCCGAGCAGCATGGCCGTCAGCAGATTTTTGCGAATGCCGCGCATCGAAGGATTGCCCCGGTGCCGGCGGGTCTGGGCCCGCCGGTCAAGTTTGTCTCGAATGGGATTTGTCGCCCCGCCTGGCTCAAGCAGACTTGAAGCGCGCCATCAGCTCGGCGCGACCCGGATCGGTCAGCGTTGCCGCAGCGCCAAATTCCAGCGGCGTCAACAGGTCGGCCGCCGGATAGAGGATCGGATTGTCCAGCACCTCCTTCGGCAGCAGCTTGTTGACGCGGGCGTCGGTGGAAGGCGCGCCGTTGGCGAGGTGCTCCTTGACCGCGACCTGCGGGTTCATCAGATAGTTGAGCAGGGCGTAGCCGGCCGGCTTGTTCGGCGCGTCCTTCGGGATGGCGTAGAAGTCGGTCCAGATCTCGCCGCCTTCCTTGCCCAGCACATAGGCGATCTCCGGAATGTCGCGATGGAGCTGCGCACCGTCATTGGTCCAGCACATTGTCATCCAGGCATCGCCCGCGCGCATGCCCGGCTGGTAGTCGGAAGACACCGCGAACAGATGCGGCTTGACCTTGAGCAGCAATTCCTCGGCCTTGGCGAGCTCGTCCTGCTTCAGCGAGTTGAAGGAGTAGCCATAATATTTCAGCGCATTGCCGATCGTGGTCAGCTGATAGTCGTGCACCATAGTGCGGCCATCGCCTTCCGCCATGGCCGTGTCCCAGAACTCCTTCCAGCTCGTCATCGGCTTGGTCAGCTTCTTGGTGTTGACGGCAAAGCCAGTGGTGCCCCAGTTCTTCGGCACCGCATAGATGGTGCTGTCGATCGTGCCTTCCGAGGTGAAGCGCGGATCTTCCTGCGTGCCGTCGAAATTCGGCAGCTTGGCCATGTCGAGCGGCTCGATGATGCCGAGCTTCTTGTAGGTCGAGATCGTGTAGTTGGTCGGCACGAACAGGCTCCAGCCCGACGCCCCGGCCTGCAATTTGGCCAGCATCTCCTCATTCGAGCCGAACACGTTGACCTCGACGGCCACGCCTGTGTCCTTCTTGAAATTCTCGAAGGTCTGCGGGTCGTGATAGTTGGGCCAGGTGGCAATCGACATGCGGTCGCCGAGGTTCTCGGCGGCAAAGGCCGACGTCGGCATGATGCCGATCTCGCGCGCCATCACCGCCGTCGCGATGCCGAGGCCGGTGAGGCCAAGGAAGTCGCGGCGGCCGATCGAGCCGCGCTTGAGGCGCATCAGCTGGTCGACGAAATTCTCGGGGCTTATCGGCAGTCCGTCACGATATGATTTCGACATGTTTTTCTACCCTCTGGTTGGTCCCGTTGTTCTTTGGATCCGCGAACGCCAACGGCGTTCCGGCGGCAAAGCCGATGGCGACGGGTTCACCCGGCTTGAAGAGATTGCCCTGGCCGATCATGTGGTCGGCCTTGGCCAGCAGCGTTCCGATGCCCTGGACCTCGACTGCGTATTCCGCCGTGGAGCCCAGAAAGATCCGGTTGCGGACGATGCCCTTGAGCGGGCCGCTAGTCGGACCACCAAGGCTGAGCGATTCAGGACGCAGGCTGACCGAAACGGTTTCGCCCTGCCGCAAATCCACCCGCTTGCGCGCCGCGATGACGGTGCCATCGGCCAGCTTCACATCCACCAGATCGCCCGACTGCCCTGCGACGGTGCCGCTCAAGAGATTGGTCTTGCCGACGAAATCGGCGACGAACAGGTCGGCCGGCTCGTCATAAATCTCGCTCGGCTGCCCGAGCTGCACGATGCGGCCGCCATTCATGACGCAGACGAAATCGCTCATCGACAGCGCCTCCTCCTGGTCGTGGGTGACCAGAACGAAGGTGATGCCGATCTCACGCTGCAGGTTCTGCAATTCGATCTGCATGTCGGTGCGCAGCTTCTTGTCGAGCGCCGCCAGCGGTTCGTCGAGCAGCAGCACCGCCGGTTTGTTGACCAGCGCGCGGGCGAGAGCGACGCGCTGCTGCTGGCCGCCGGACAGTTCGTGGACCTTGCGGCCGCCATAACCGGCGAGCCGCACCATTTCCAGCGCCTTGCCTGCCCGCAGGCCGATCTCGCGCGACGACAGCCGCGGTCGTGCCTGGCGCAACCCGTAGGCGACATTGTCGTTCACATCCAGATGCGGGAACAGCGCATATTGCTGGAACACCATGTTGACAGGCCGCCTGTAAGGCGGCGTGCCGGCCATGTCCTGGCCGCGGATGGACACCTTGCCCTCGCTCGGCTGTTCGAAGCCACCGATCATGCGCAGGCAGGTCGTCTTGCCGCAGCCCGATGGTCCGAGCAGGGCGACGAAGGCGGAGGGCGGCACGGCCAGATCGATGCCGCTGACCGCGGTCACCGCGCCATAGCGCTTGGTGACGCCGCGAAACTCGATGTCGGGCACTGCGGTCAAGGCTGCGGGCTCCAGCGGCAGGACGATGCGATTTCGGGACGCTACCAGAGCTAATGGCAGCTAGTATATACCTCGCAGGTGGTATATCTGACCTATTTTCTCGTTTAAGGGGGTATTGTATGTCCCGCAGCGACGACTACAGCCAGCTCGCCGCGCTGGTCGCGGCGACGCGGGAGACTAGCGGCGACGTCTTCGGCAAGGCGATGGTCGCTTGGCTGCGGCAGCATGTCGGCTTCGACCACTGCGTGGTCTTCGGCTATCGCGGCGCTGCACGCCCGCCGCTGCTGTTCGAGACCTTCTCGTCGGCCGAGAGCCATGTCTTCGTTGCGCTTTACCAGGAAGGCCCATACCTGCTGGATCCGTTCCACCATGCGGCGGTCGAGCGCAAGGAAGGGTTCTGGCGCATGCGCGAGCTGGCGCCCGACCGCTTCTACGCCAGCGAATATTTTCGCTCCTACTACAGCCAGACCAGGCTGGCCGAGGAGGTCGGCTTCTTCGTGCCGCTGCCGGGCAAGGACGCGCTGGTGCTGTCGCTGATGCGGCTCAGCGCTTCGGGTCCATTCGGAACCGCCGACGCCAGACTGCTGCGCGACATGGCGCCGGCGGTGGTCGCCTTCGCCCGATTGCGCTGGCCCGCCCTTCCCGCAGACGAGCCGGCCGAGGCCAGAAAAGACGAGGCGTTGGCGGCGGTCAACGAGTTCGACCGCGCCCATATCTGGAAGAGCCTGTCGCTGACGCCGCGCGAAAAGCATGTCGTCGACCTGGTGCTGCAAGGGCATTCCACCGAATCGATCGCCCGGGCCATGCGCATCGTGCCGGGGACGGTGAAGGTCCATCGCCGCAACATCTATCGCAAGCTCAAGATCAAGTCGCAGGCCGGCCTTTTTGCCCGCTTTGTCGAAATCATCGACGCGCGGATAAGATAATTCCGACGGCCTTCAACCGCCTTTCGATCAAGGTCTTGCGCCAGCCTCCCAGGAGCCGGTCTCGGCCATCCGTTTCAGCAGCCGCGCCGGCTTGAAAACATCCTTGCCCGTCCGCTGGTGCCAATATTCGAGCCGCTCGACGATCCTGGGCGCGCCTTCGAGGCCGGCCCAGAACATCGGACCGCCCTTGCCGATGGGAAAGCCATAGCCGTTGACCCAGATGACATCGATGTCGGAGGCGCGGGCGGCTATCCCTTCTTCGAGGATTTTCGCTCCTTCATTGATCAGTGGGTAGTGCGTGCGCTCGATGATTTCTTCCGCGCTGATTTCGCGCGGCGCGATGCCCTTCTCGGCTGCCTTACCGCGGATCAGCGCCTCGACCTGCGGGTCCCGGACCGGCATACGTGACCCGTTCTCGTAAAGATAAAATCCTCGACCGGTTTTCTGGCCGAAACGCCCCTGTTCGCACAACATGTCGGCGATCACGGCCGTCTGGCCTCGCGCCTTGCGGTTGCGCCAGCCAATGTCGAGGCCGGCGAGATCGCCCATCTGGAACGGCCCCATCGGCCAGCCGAAATCGGTGAAGGCCTTGTCGATCTGGCTGGGCGTCGCGCCTTCCAGCAGCAAGGCTTCCGATTCGGAGCCGCGCGCAGCCAGCATGCGGTTGCCGACGAAGCCGTGGCAGACGCCGACGACGACGGCCACCTTGCCGATCCGCCGCGCCAAGTCGACTACGGTTGCCAGCGCGTCGGGCGCGGTCTTGTCGGCGCGCACGATTTCCAACAGCTTCATGACGTTGGCCGGCGAGAAGAAGTGCAGGCCGAGCACGTCTTGCGGGCGCGAGATCGAGGCGGCGATTTCGTCGATGTCGAGATAGGAGGTGTTGGTGGCGAGTATCGCTCCCGGCTTGGCCATGGCATCGAGCTTGCCGAACACCTCTTTCTTGACCGCCATGTCCTCGAACACCGCCTCGATGATCAGGTCGCAATCGGCGAGGTCGGAATAGTCGGTGGAGCCCTTGAATTGAGCGAGGCGTTGGCGCTTGGCGTCTTCGGTCAAGGAGCCACGCGAGACCGAGACGGCATAGTTCTTGTCGATCATGCCGAGCCCGCGCTGCAAGGCTTCCTCGCTGGTCTCCAATAAGGTGACTGGAAAACCGCCATTGACGAAGGCCATGGCGATGCCGCCGCCCATCGTGCCGGCGCCGATGACGCCGACGCGGGCGATCCTGCGCCGGACAAGGTCCTTGCCCGGGATCTTTGCGGCTTCACGCTCGGCGAAGAACAGATGCCGCTGCGCCCGCGACTGATCGCCGGCAACCAGCTTCATGAACAGCGCGCGTTCGGCAGCCAGAGCTTCCTCGAACGACATCGTGACGGTGTTGCGCACCGCTTGCGCGCAAGCGATCGGTGCGTCGAGGCCGCGCGCCTTCCTGGCGAGATCCGCCGCCTCGGCATCGAAAGCGGCCAGCTCGGTTTTCTTGATCTCGTCATCGCGATCGCGCACCGGCGTGAACGGCCCGCCCTTGCGAGCGATCTCCCTGGCGAAGTTCACGGCATGCGTGATCACGTTACTCTCGAACACAGCATCGACCAGTCCGGCTTCATGCGCCTCATCAGCACCGACCAGCGCACCGGAAACGATCATCCTGAGCGCTTTGATCGCGCCGACGAGGCGCGGCAGCCGCACCGTGCCGCCGCCGCCCGGCAGCAGTCCAAGCTTCACCTCGGGCAGGCCGAGCCTGGCGTCGGCATCGGCAACGCGGAAGTGACAGCCGAGCGCCAGCTCCAGCCCGCCGCCCAGCGCGGTGCCGTGGATGGCGGTGACCGTAGGTTTGGCGATGGTTTCCAGCGTCCCAATGATGGCACGCAGCTCGGGCTGTTGCACCGGCTTGCCGAATTCGGTGATGTCGGCGCCGGCGACGAAGGTCCGGCCCGCGCACGCGACGACGATGGCTCCGACCGATGCGTCGTCACGCAAGGCAGCCAGCGCGTGCATCAGTGGTTCGCGGACATGAAAGCTCAGCGCGTTGACCGGCGGGTTGTCGATGGTGACGATGGCGACGTCGCTGTCCCTGGCGACGCTGACAAAATTGGACAAGTTGACCCTCCCGACACCGGCTGCGATCCGGAGGGTTTACTAGGCTGCGCCGCGAATGGGAACCGCGTGCCGCACTGGCACAGGACTTGTCAGGACAGGCTGTAAGACGGCACGCTGGCGAGTTGCGGTTGAAGAGAAGCGAATATCACCGCACCGCCTTCTCCCCGCCTGCCGCCGTGATGACGCCGACGATGATCAGCCCGGTCAAGAGCAGGCGCACGCCGGCGCTGACGCCGAATGTGTTGAGCATGGTCAAAAGCAGCACCAGGAACAGCGCCGCGCCCCAGACGCCGGGGACATTGGCCTTGCCGCCGGCCACCGAGGTGCCGCCGATGACCACCACGGCGATCGAAGCCAGCAAATACTCGTTGCCGATATCGACATTGGCGCCGCGGAAATAACCGGCGAGCAGCGCGCCGTCGATGCCGCCGAGCGCGCCCGACAGCGTGTAGGTGAGGAAACGGACGCGGCCGACATTGACGCCGGCGAGCCAGGCGGCGCGGATGTTCTGGCCTATCGCCAGCACCGAGCGACCATAGATCATGCGCTGCAAGGCGATGGCCGCACCGATGGTAAACAGCACGGTGAGAACCGCCAGCACCGGAATGCCAAGAACCTGCCGGTTGGCGAAATCGGCAAAGCCCGGCGGCGGCTTGATCTGCAATCCGCGCCCATAGCTGATGTCGACCGACTGGATGATGAAGCTCGCCGACAAAGTGGCGATGATCGGCGGTATTCGCAGCGCCCAGATCAGCAGATAGTTGACGGCACCGATCGCGGCACCACAGGCAAGCGCGGCCAGCAGCCCGACCACGATCATGGCATCGCTGCCGCCCATCACCTTCATGGCCACCGCGCTGGCGAGCCCGATATTGGCCGGTAGCGACAGGTCGACATTGCCCGGCCCAAGCGTGATGACGAACATCTGGCCGACGCCGACGATAACGGTGAACACCGCGAGCGAAAGGGCAGCGGTTACCATGCCGCCGGCGCCATAGCCGCCGGTGAAGGCGATCGTCGCCAGCCACACCACAAGCGCGCCGACGAACGACCAGATCCAGGGTTTGGCAGCCAGCGATCTAACCAGCGTCATCGCTCACCTCTCCTTGCGGCTGATCAGCACCCGCGCCGCCAGCACGATGATCAGGATGGCGCCATTGGCCGCCACCTGCCAGTCGGGCGGGATGTGCATGAAGGTGAGCAGCGGCGATGCCGCCAGCGCCAAGGTCAGCGCGCCGATTACCGCGCCGATCGGCGACACGCGTCCGCCGACGAATTCGCCGCCGCCGAGGATGACGCCGGCGATCGAAAGCAGCGTGTAGCCATTGCCGATATTGGCATCGGCCGAAGTGGTGATGCCGATCAGCGCCATGCCGGACAGCACGCCGAACAGACCCGTCAGCGCGAACAACACGACCTTGGTCTTGAGCAGCGACCAGCCGGCACGTTTGAGCGCAGCCGGGTTGCCGCCCGAGCCGCGCAGGATCACGCCATAGGAGGTGCGCATCAGGCCGAAATGGACGATGAGGCCAATCAGCAGCGCCGCGATGATGGGGAAGGGCACAAAGGGCGGCTTGAACGCCATGATCGCCAGCAGCCAGTCCGGCGCCTTGCCGCCCGGCTTGGGCAGCACCAGGATGGCCAGCCCCTGCCAGACGAAACTCATGCCCAGCGTCACCACGATCGATGGCAAATTGCGCAGGTGGATCAGCGCGCCGAGCAGCGCATAGACGCCGATCGATCCGAGCAGGACGAGGACGCCGATGAGCGGTGCGTCCTTCAACCAGGTCGCGGTTACGCAGCCGACGAAACCGACAAAGGTGCCGATCGACAGGTCCAGCTCGTTGCCCGATATGACGAACATCTGCGCGATCGTCGCCAGCGCGATCGGGATCGCCAGGTTGAGCATCAGGCCGAAGCCGAAATAGCTGATGGCGCGCGGATTGAGCCAGGCGATGGCGAGCAGCACCAGCACCAGCGACAGCGCCGGCAGCAGCCCGCGCAGCAGGCGGGCGCGTGCCGCTCCGCTCCCAAAAGTCTTCGAACCGTTTTGAACAGAGACGGCCGTCATCTCAGGCCGCGTCGCCGAAGGAGGACTGGATGATCTTTTCTTCCGTCAGCTCGTCGCGCGTCAGATTGGCGACGATGCGGCCGTTCTTGAAGACATAGACATGGTCGCAATTGTCGAGTTCTTCCGTTTCCGTGGTGTACCAGAGGAAGGTGCGACCTTTGCCGGCCTCCTCGCGCACGAGATCGTAAACCTCGAGCTTGGTGCCGATGTCGACGCCGCGCATCGGGTCGTCCATGAGCACGATCCCGGCATCGGAGCCGAGAGCCCGGGCGAACAAGGCCTTCTGCTGGTTGCCGCCCGACAGCGAAAAGATGTTGTTGTTCATATCCGGCGTGCGGATGCCGATCTTCTTTTGCCAGAACCCGGCCAGTTCGGCCTCGCGCCGAGGCGAGATCAACAGCCCGTTGCGCAGCCGAGCCAGCGAGCGGATGCCGATATTTTCAGCGATCGACCACTGCGGGAAGATGCCGTCCGCCTGGCGGTCGCCGGCCACAAGCGCCACCGGTGCGGTGACCTCGACGCCGGCCTTGGCGCGCGATGCCGCGGCGAAGATCGCCAGCAGCAGATCGGTCTGGCCATGGCCGGCCAGGCCGGCAAGTCCGATGATCTCGCCGGCGCGGGCCACCAGCTCCTTGCCGTCCTGCTGCCGCGCCGGCCGTGCGCGCACCCGCAACGGGCCGGCCTCGGCTTTCCGGATTTCGGTGGCGGTCCTCCGATGTCCTTCGGCGCCGCCCATGGTGGCGACCAGCCTATCGCGGTCGAAAGCGTTCGCCGCGTCGGCGGCGACAACCTTGCCGTCGCGCATCACGACGATGCGATCGGCGTTCTGCAGCACTTCGCCCAGCACATGCGAGATGAGAATGCAGCTGCCGCCCGACGCGACGAAGCGGCGCACGAAGGCAAGCAGCTGACCCGCCGTGTGCGCGTCGAGCGAGGACGTCGGCTCGTCGAGGATAACCAGGTGCAGCGGCTCGCGGCTCAGCGTGAACGCGCGCGCCACCTCCACCATCTGTCGCCGTCCGATGGAAAGGTCACCGGCGATGTCGGCCGCCGAGATGCCATGGTCGGGAAAGATTTCGTCCAGCTTGGCCGTGATCAGTTCGGCCGCCTTGCGCCGCCAGCCGAAGCCGGTGAGCGAGGCGTGGTTGATGCGCGTGTTCTCGGCGACGCTGAGATTGGGGCACAGCGACAATTCCTGGAACACGCAGCGTATGCCGAGCTGCTGTGCCCGCGACACCGAGTAGTTCTCCTCGGCCTCACCATGCACGCCGATCGTTCCGCTGTCGGGTGTCAGCGTGCCCGCCACCATGTGCATGAGCGTCGATTTGCCGGCGCCGTTGTGGCCGACGAGGCCGACGCACTCGCCGGGCCCGACAGTGAAGTCGACGCCGCCAAGCGCGCGAACGGCGCCGAAGTGTTTTTCGGCGCCGCTCAGTCTGATGATGTCCGCGTTCCCTTCAGGCATGCTCAACGATATCCGGTCGGCGATGTGCACGGCAACGCGTGTGCGACATTCACTTGATATTGGCTTTGATGGCCGCGATGGCATCTTCCTGTGTGTATTCGTGCGTGGCGACACCGCCCTCCTTGATCTTCGGCAGAGCGGCCTCGAAATCGTCCTGAGTGAAGGCGAGATACGGCACCAGCAGGTCGTGGGGAATGTCCTTGCGGCCGTCGAGCACTTGCTGCGCCACCCAGAAGGCGAGCGTCGAGACACCGGGCGCGATCGAGGCCGACCAGGTCTGGTAGCCGTCCTTTTCCTTCTGTTCCTTCCACCATTTCAGCTCGTCCTGGCGGTTGCCCATGATGATGGTCGGGCGCGGCTTGCCGGCGGCGGCGAAGGCTTGCGCGGCGCCATAGCCGTCACCGCCCTGGTCGACGATGCCGACGATTTCGGGCAGCGAGGGCAGGATGGTCGCCACCGCCTTCTGCGCCGTCGTCTGGTCCCAGTCGCCGGTCACCGAGCCGACGATCTTGAACTCGGGATGGGCGGCCACGCCTTCGAGGATGCCGGCATGGATGGCGTCGTCGATCGAGGTGCCGGCGAGGCCACGGATCTCGAGCAGGTTGCCGCCCTTGGGCTGGAACTTGGCCATATGCTCGACTTCCTGCTTGCCCATGTCCTTATAGTCGACGACGACGCGGTAGGCGCAGGGTTCGGTGACGATGCCGTCGAAGGAAACGACCACGATGCCGGCGTCGCAGGCCTGCTTGACGGCACCGTTCAGCGCGTCGGGCGAGGCGGCGTTGATGACGATGGCGTCATAGCCCTGTAGAATCAGGTTTTGCACCTGGGCTGCCTGGGTCGGCACTTCCTTGTCGGCCGTCGTGAAGACATCGGCGGCCCCGACCACCTTGTCGGCCACCGCCTTCTTGGTGACGGCGTTGTAGCTGTCGAGCATCGCCTGCCGCCACGAATTGCCGGCGTAATTGTTGGAGAAAGCGATCTTCTTGCCGCTGGTGTCGGCAAACGCCGTACCGGCTGCGAGCACCGCTGCAAGGGTGCCCAGGACGAACAGTTTCTTCATGTCATACTCCTCCCGAGTTGCTGGTCTTGATGGCTGCTGGTGACTATCGCGCTTGCGTACCTGTTTTTTATCTATTGTCAGACAAAAGTGCAGAAGGCCGGCGAGCTGTCAACTGCAATCCATAAGATGCCGCTGATCACATTGCGGTGCGACGATTGAAAAGGCTTCGGTGGATGGGCTAGGCATGCGGGCAGGAGGCCGCAGACGCATGGCAGTGACGCCGATCGTTCCCCCGGGGGCTCCGGGAATTCCGGCGCGCTGGACGTCAAGCGCCAAAAGCGGCGTCGGCGCGGCGCTTTCGCCGTCGAGCCGCGTCTGGTTCACGGTCAGCCATGGCATCCTGAACGAGATCTACTATCCCGGTGTCGACAGTGCCTGCACCCGCGACCTCGGCCTGATCGTCACCGGCCCGAACGGATATTTCTCGGAAGAAAAACGTGATGCCGCGCATGGCATCGAACCGTTCGAAGAAGGCGTGCCAGCCTACAGGCTGATCAACACCGCTGATGACGGCGCCTACCGGATCGAGAAGCGTATCCTGGCCGACCCTGCACGACCCACCTTGCTGCAGGAGATCACCTTCACGCCGCTCAAGGGCGCGCCGGGCGACTACCGCGTCCACGCCTTGCTGGCGCCGCATCTGGTCAATGCCGGCATGGGCAACACCGCCTGGGTCGGCGACCATGAGGGAGAGCCTGTGCTGTTCGCCTCGGGCTGCGGCACCTGCCTTGCGCTGGCCTCATCGCTGCCCTGGCGGAACGGCTCGGCCGGCTATGTCGGCGTCTCCGACGGCTGGCAGCAACTGCGCAACACCGGTCGGCTCGATCCAGCCTTTCAGCGAGCCGAGGACGGCAATGTCGCACTGACCGGCGAAATCGGGTTTTCCGCCAACGACGCCAAAGCCGTGCTGGCGCTGGGCTTCGGAGCGACGCCCAAAGAGGCTGCTCGAAATGCCTTCGCCAGCCTCAGGCAGGGTTTCGCGGCGGCGGCAATGTCCTACGCCGAACAATGGCGCGAATGGCAGGCGGGCCTGCTGCGACTGGATCGCCATGACGCGTCCGGAGTGAACAGCTACAGGATCTCCACCGCCGTCCTGGCGACGCACCGGTCATCCCTCATGCCAGGCGCGGCGGTCGCCAGCCTGTCCATCCCATGGGGCTTCGACAAGGGCGACGACGATCTCGGCGGCTACCATCTGGTCTGGCCGCGCGATCTGGTCGAGACGGCGGGCGGCTTTCTCGCCGCCGGCGATGCCGCCTCGGCTCTGCAAACCCTCGACTATCTCTGCTCCATCCAGCAGCCGGACGGCCACTGGCCGCAGAACGCCTGGCTCGATGGAACAGCCTATTGGCCGGGCATCCAGATGGACGAATGCGCCTTTCCGCTGCTGCTGGCAGATGCGCTGCGGCGGCAGGGTCATTTGCCGCGCGCCATGCTCTCTGGCTTCCTGCCGATGATCGAGCGCGCCGCAGCCTATGTCGTGCGCAATGGACCCGTCACCGGCGAGGACCGTTGGGAGGAGGATTCCGGTTACAGCCCGTTCACGCTCGCCGTTGAGATCGCGGCGCTGCTTGCCGCCGCGGATATGCTGGAGGCCTGCGGCAAGCAGGACGCAGCAAGCTATCTGCGCGAGACCGCCGACGGCTGGAATGACCAGGTCGAGCGCTGGACCTATGTCACCGGCACGGCAAGTTGCGAGGCGGCCGGCGTCGCGGGTTACTATGTCCGCATCGCACCGCCCGACAGCGCCGAGGCCGGTTCGCCGAAGGACGGCTATGTGCCGATCAAGAACTGCCCGCCCGGCGAGGCCGACCGGCCGGCGCAGGAAATCGTCAGCCCGGACGCCTTGGCGCTGGTGCGCTTTGGCCTCAGGGCAGCCGACGATCCGCGCATCGTCGACACGGTCAAGGTCATCGACGCGCAGCTGCGCCGCCAACTGCCACAGGGGCCGCTCTGGTATCGCTACACCGGCGACGGCTATGGCGAGCACGAGGACGGCGGGCCATTCGACGGCACCGGCCGAGGCCGCCCCTGGCCGCTGCTCGCCGGCGAACGGGCCCATTACGAGTTGGCGGCTGGGCGCAAGGACAAGGCGACCTTGCTGCTTGCGGCAATGGAGGGCTCGGCCGGGCCGGGCGGCCTGTTGCCGGAGCAGGTCTGGGACGGTGCCGACCTGCCCGACCGCGAACTGCTGCATGGCAAGCCCTCGGGCAGCGCCATGCCACTGGTCTGGGCGCATTCCGAGCACATCAAGCTGTTGCGCTCGTTGCGCGACGGCGTGGTGTTCGACATGCCGCCGCAAGGCGTCGAACGCTACATCGACAAAAAGATCGTCTCGATGTTCAGGACATGGCGCTTCAACAACAAAATCCGTTCCATGCCGGCCGGCAAGACAATGCGCCTCGAGCTTTTGGCGAAGGCGACCGTCCATTGGAGCGTCGACAATTGGGCGGCCGTGCATGACAGCGCGACCAGCGAGAATGCTTTCGGCATCCACCTCGCTGATCTGCCGGTCGCCGGCCTGCCCGAGGGGAGCACGCTGATCTTCACTTTTTTCTGGCCCGGCAGCGGCGATTGGGAGAATGTCGACTTCTCCGTCATCATTGGTGAACAGGACAGACTGTAGATCCTTCCCGACAGATCCTCTTCAAGACACAAGGATGAGACCATGCAGATCGGAATGATGGGACTGGGCCGAATGGGCGCCAACATGGTCCGGCGCCTGATGCGTGACGGCCACGAATGCGTCGTCTACGACATCAACCCGGCAAGCGTCGCGGCCCTGGTCGGCGACGGCGCCTCGGGGGCTGCATCGATGGCGGAATTCGTCGGCAAGCTCGCCAAGCCGCGCTGCGTGTGGCTGATGCTGCCTGCGGCCATCACCGGCAAGATCGTCGATCAGGTGGCGGCGCTGATGGAACCCGGCGACATCATCATCGACGGCGGCAATTCCTACTATCACGACGACGTCGACCGGGCCGCCAAGCTCGCCGCCAAAGGCCTCAACTATGTCGATGTCGGCACCAGCGGCGGCGTCTGGGGCCTGGATCGCGGCTACTGCCTGATGATCGGCGGGCCCGATGACGCGGTCCGGCATCTCGATTCGGTCTTCGCCACGCTGGCGCCCGGCGCGGATGCGGGTGCGCCCGCTCCCGACAAGACGGCCGGCACGGCGCCCTTCGGCTATCTGCATTGTGGCCCGAGTGGCGCCGGCCACTTCGTCAAGATGGTCCATAACGGCATCGAGTACGGCGTCATGGCCGCCTATGCCGAAGGCATGAATATTCTCAAGGCCGGCAATGCCGGCAAGGTCAAGCGCGAGGCCGATGCCGAGACCAGCCCGTTGCAGAACCCCGAATACTACCAGTTTGACATCGACCTTGCCGAAGTGGCCGAGGTCTGGCGGCACGGCAGCGTCATCGGCTCGTGGCTGCTTGATCTCACCGCCGGCGCGTTGAAGAGCGATCCCGGCCTGACCCAGTTTGGCGGCCGGGTGTCCGATTCCGGCGAAGGCCGCTGGACCCTGAAAGCGGCCATCGACACCGGCGTGCCGGCGCCGGTGCTGTCCTCGGCCCTCTTCGACCGCTTCTCCTCGCAAGGCGAATCCGAATTCGCCGACAAGCTCTTGTCGGCCATGCGCTATGCATTCGGCGGCCATGTCGAAAAACCGAAGGCCGGCAAGTGACGGCGGCAGGGGAGACGCGCTCATGAGCCCGGAACGGTCCGATACGCTGGTGCTCTTCGGGGCGACCGGCGACCTCGCCCACAAGAAGATATTTCCTTCCCTCTATGCCATGGTCGCCAAGGGAACGCTTACCGAACCGGTGATCGGCGTCGCCTTCGACGCCTGGGATTTGAGGAAATTGCAGGACCGCGCGCGCGACGGCATCGTCAATACGCTCGGCAAGATCGACGAGAAGGTGTTCGCCAAGCTCGCTTCGCTGCTGCGCTATGTCAGCGGCGACTATCGCGACCCGGCCACGTTCGAGAAACTGAAGAGCGCGCTGGGCACCGCCCAGCGGCCGCTGCACTACATGGCGGTGCCGCCGACCATGTTCGAGACGGTGGTCCAGGGCCTGGAGCAATCGGGCACGGCGCGCGGCGCGCGGCTGATGGTGGAAAAGCCCTTCGGCCATGACCTGCAATCGGCGCGCTGGCTGAACCGAGTGCTGCATCTGGTGTTCGACGAACAGTCGATCTTCCGCATCGATCACTATCTCGGCAAGGAGGCGATCCAGAACCTGCTCTATTTCCGCTTCGCCAATTCCTTCCTGGAACCGATCTGGAACCGCAATTTCGTCGAGAGCGTGCAGATCACCATGGCCGAGGATTTCGGCATCGATGGGCGCGGCCGCTTCTATGACGAGGTCGGCTGCGTCAGGGACGTCATCGAGAACCATCTGCTCAACATCCTCCTGCTGCTGGCGATGGAACCGCCGGTCGGCCGTTCCGCCGACGACCTGATCGACGAGAAGGTGCAGGTGCTGCGCGCGATCCGCACCCTGACCAAGGACGATATCGTGCGTGGCCAATTCGACGGCTATCTCGCCGAGCCCGGCGTGGCGCCCAACTCGCCGGTCGAAACCTTCGCGGCGGTGCGCTTCCTCGTCGACACCTGGCGCTGGCGGGACGTGCCGTTCTTCATCCGCGCCGGCAAGAACATGCCGGTGCATGCCACGGAGGTGATCGTGCGGCTGAAGCGGCCGCCGCTCGATGTCTTCGACCCGATCAAGCCGAACGACGCCAACTATGTGCGCTTCCGCATCGACCCGCAGGTGGCGATCTCGATCGGCGCCCAGCGCAAGGCAGCGGGCGACGACATGGTCGGCGAACAGGTCGAACTGACGGCGCTCGACGACAGCAAGGGCGATATGCCGCCCTATGAACGGCTGATCGGCGATGCCATGAACGGCAATGGCCAGCTTTTTACCCGCCAGGACGCCAGCGAACTTGCCTGGCGCATCGTCGGGCCGGTCCTCGGCGACACCACGCCGCCGCATCTTTATGAACCGAAGACCTGGGGGCCGGCAGCCGCCATGAACGGCTTCGGGCCGCCGAACGGCTGGATCAATCCATCGAAATAGGCTGGGAGAGGGCAGCATGGCCAGGACGGCAAGGCCGAAAGCGGCGAGCGGCGATCCGATCGTGCTGTCGATCGACATAGGCGGCTCGCACGTCAAGATCCTCACCAGCTCAGGCGGTGCTGAGCGCCGCGCCGATTCCGGGCCGGACCTGAGGCCCCAGCAGATGATCGATGCGGTGAAGGCGCTGGCCGACGGACTGTCCTACGACGTCATCTCGATGGGCTATCCCGGCCCGGTGCATCACAACAGGCCCTTGTTCGATCCCGCCAATCTCGGCAAGGGCTGGGCCGGCTTCGACTTCGCCGCGCAGTTCGGCAAACCGGTCAAGGTGGTCAACGACGCGCTGATGCAGGCCATCGGCAGCTATGAAGGCGGTCGCATGCTGTTCCTGGGGTTGGGAACCGGCATGGGTGCGACGATGATCGTCGACAACGTCGCCCAACCGATGGAACTCGCCCATCTTCCCTATAAGAAGGGCAAGAGCTTCGAGGACTATGTCGGTGAGCGCGGCCTGATAAAACGCGGCAAGAAGAAATGGCGAAAATCCGTTTTCGACGTCGTCGACCGGCTGCGCGCCGCCATGCAGCCCGATTATGTCGTCATCGGCGGCGGCAATGTCGACAAGCTCGGCGATTTGCCCGCCGACAGCAGGCGCGGCGACAACACACGCGCCTTCGAAGGCGGATTTCGTCTGTGGCGAGACAAGGCCCTGATCGTCTGATAGTATTACAGTTCAGTATAGTTATTCAAAATAATGTGTGACGCGGGGCCAAGTCGTTGCATTGCGCAGATTTGCCGACTAGGAATTCCGGCGCACTACATCGCGACGAACCGCGAGGGACGTGCAAAGACGCCGCCGCACTTTAACTTTGCGCATCATCCCATCCGAAACTGTGCCGATTTCGGGCCCCATACGCCATAGACGGAGGAAAATAGATTGACCGACGACAGCAACGACGCTCGCAAGGATATCGACCTTCTCGAGCTGACCGCCCATATCGTGTCGGCTTACGTCGAGAAGAACCGCCTGCCCGCCTCCGGTCTGGCCGACCTCATCGCCAGCGTCAGCGCTTCGATCAGCGGGCTCGGCCAGCCGGCCGTACCCGTGGCGGCGCCGCTCGTGCCGGCGGTCAATCCCAAGAAGTCGGTGACGCCGGATTTCATCATCTGCCTGGAGGACGGCAAGAAGTTCAAATCGCTGAAGCGTCATCTGGGCGTGCATTTCGGCCTGACGCCGGACGCCTACCGCGCCAAATGGGGCTTGCCGTCGGACTATCCGATGGTCGCTCCCAATTACGCGGCCTCGCGTTCGGAACTGGCGAAGTCGATCGGTCTCGGCCGCAAGGCCGTCGCTCCGAAAGCGCCGGCCAGGGGCAGGAAAGCCAAGGTCTCGGCCTGAGCGCGCATTCCGGCGCTGAGCCAATGGTTTGATTGAGGCCTGCCGGCGGTTCCGTCTTGGCAGGCTGCCCGATCTTACGCTCTTCCATGGCGAGCGCGCAATTGCAGGGCGGGCTCGATGCCATCTCCGGCGCGCTGAGGGAATGATTTTCCACCCCGTCTGCAGACTGGCAGGAAACCTCAGTTCGCTGCCGGAACGGAACAGCTCAGATCGCCTTCCTTGCAATTCAGGTAACCCTCGAAATCCTTGACCCGGGATTGCGTCAGGCCATCCATGCACATCGAGAGGAGCATGGGGACCACGCTGCCTCCGGCCGCTCCCGCGATCTGGAAATTGCACTCGGCGTCGCGGAACTTGATCCAATTCTGCTGCGCTTGGACAAGAAGCTTCTTGGTATCCGCGTCGTCCTTCAGGCGGGTTTCGATCTGCTTGTAAAGCTCGTTGAGCTTCTTGTCGGATTTCCTGAACGAAGCATCGGCGCATTGGTTCATGGTGGCCTGATCCTTGGCGTCGGCGCACTTGTCCTTGGCAAAAGCGAAAGCCGGCATGGCCAGAACTACGGCGGTGGTCAGAATTGCGGTTTTCATTGGTTCTCGTCCTCTTTGCAGGTGAGCGGCATCGTCATTCCGTAACGGTTTCGGCGAAGCACCTGGCCAGCTTTTCCGGCGCTCCGAGCTTCTTCGCCCAGGATACCAGTTCAGGCTTTTCCGATGGATCGGCATAGCCGCCCCAGACGTCACGAAACTGCTTCTTTCCGTCGACGGTCTGGAAGAACATCACGCCGTCATCGCTCACAGGCGTGGAGACATAAGCGGCGCTCCAGTTGCCGCTTTCCAAGATGGTGATGAACTTGGCGCGGGCGGGCTTGAACTTATTGTCCATCGCCGAAGCGACGAGCGGTGCATATTCCTGTTTGCGCGCCTTCGTCACTTCGACCTTGACGCCGTCGCAGGCATCGTTCGCGAAAGCAGATGTCGGTATCAACCCCGCCAGCCCGATCATGACGATTTTGGCGTGCCGTCGAACCAAGTCGCCGAATTCAGACATAGGTGGTTTTCCTCTTCCTTTGCGGAGTGTGGCTGTCAGTCGGAATCGTCGTCACCCGATGAATTGTCATCGTCAGGCGCATCGACCTGGCAGCCGATGCCATTGCACCCCTGATAGTTGCCCTGCGTATCGAAGCTTGGATTGCCGGGCTGTGGCCCATGCATTCGACGACTTTGCGGCCGGCCGTCGCAATTCCTCAAGTCGAGGGGAGCGCTCCCAGCGGGAGCCGTCTTGGCGAATGTCCATTTCCCTCTTCATGCCTAGCGCCCATCCGCCCAAGCATGCCAGCGATCCGCCGGCGCGGTTGATGTATCCATAGGTTGTAACCGATGTCCCCGGCTAGCAAGGAAAAATTGCCCGGTCTTGAGTTCTGTTTTGAAAATGCTTAATAATCCAGTAAGCACCCTGCTTGATTTAGCAAATACTTAAATGCAATGACAGAAAGGCGCCAGCAAAAAGATTGCTGGTTACGCGTACGCTTTTCGCATTATTCCAATATGGAATGGTCTATTGTTCCAATTCACAAGGGACGACGATATATAAGGGTGAAGTTACGCTCGACATTATCGCCAAAACCCAATGTATCGGTAGGTTTCGGCCATGCCAGTGGGCAGGCCGAAAGAATGCTGCTCACGGATCGGCTTTCAAGGTTATCGCGTGCACGATGGGGGAGACATGCGGCCTTCGAGACACCCGATAGGCTTTCCTGTCCCGCTGGGTCTTGGCGGGTGAGTTTCGTGTGCGTTCGATGGAACACGTCACAAAATCCTTGATCCAGAACCTGTTTTTTTGCGCGCGTCATACGTCGAACTGGGCTAAAGGGTTCCCCGGCCGGACCAGCGTCCATCGTGGAAGTGCCCCGCTGACCTCCATCCTTCTAACGGGGCCTCGTTCCATGACCGCCGAACAGATATCACCGGACCAGCGCTATGCCGCGTTCCGCCATCGCTCCTTCCTGAGCTATTGGGCGGCGCGCTTCCTCACCACATTCGCCACCATGATCGTGTCCGTCGCGGTCGGCTGGCAGATGTACGATCTGACCCGCGACCCGCTCGATCTCGGGCTTGTCGGCATCGTCCAGTTCCTGCCTGCGCTGCTCCTGGTGCTGGTCACAGGGGTCGTTGCCGACCGTTTCGGCCGCCGGCTGATCATGGCGCTGGCGGTGCTGCTCGAGGCGATCTGCGCGCTCGCGCTGCTCATCCTGACCCTGCGCGGCATCAGCGGCCCGCTGCCAATCTTCATCGTGCTCGCCATGTTCGGCATCGCCCGCGCCTTCTTCGGACCGGCCTCGTCGTCGCTGTTCGCCAATCTGGTGCCGCCCCGGGATTTCGCCAACGCCATTGCCTGGAACTCGTCGGCCTGGCAGACGGCGACCATCGTCGGGCCGGTCGCCGGCGGCCTTCTCTACGGCGTATCGGCCGAGGTGGCCTATGGCACGGCCACGGCGCTGATGCTCGTCGCCGGGCTGCTGATCTTCACCATACCGAGGCCGGCACAGCGCAGTGAGACCGACAAGCCGACCATGCAGACCCTGTTCGCCGGCTTCGGTTACATCTGGGGCGAGAAGATCGTGCTTGGCGCCATCTCGCTCGATCTCTTCGCCGTGCTCCTGTCCGGCGCCTCGGCGCTGCTACCGATCTATGCCCGCGACATATTGCAACTCGGTCCCTGGGGACTTGGTTTGCTGCGCTCGGCGCCAGGGGTGGGTGCCATCTGTGTCGCCATCTGGCTCGCTGGTCATCCTATCCGAAACCACGCGGGCCTGATCATGCTCGGCTTCGTGGCCGCGTTCGGCGCCTTTACGGTGCTGTTCGGCCTGTCGACCTTCACCTGGCTGTCGATCCTGGCATTGGCCTTCCTCGGCGCCACCGACATGTTCAGCGTCTACATCAGGGAAACGTTGATCCAGCTCTGGACCCCCGATCATGTCCGCGGCCGCGTCAACGCCGTCAATCAGGTCTTCGTCGGCGCCTCCAACGAGCTCGGCGAATTCCGCGCCGGCACCATGGCGGCGCTGATCGGCACGGTGCCTGCCGTCGTCATCGGCGGCGTCGGCGCCATTGCCGTTGCCGGCCTGTGGGCCTATCTGTTCCCGGCGCTCCGAAGGGTGCGGCACCTCAGTGGACGAAACTGACGGGCATCGAATTCAGGTCCACCGGTATCGGCGGGCTGCGAATCTGTGCTAAGCCGCCGCCCGACCAATCAAAGGACGATAACTGTGAGCGAACCGACCGTGGCTGAGGCAACCGAGAGTATCTATGTGTCGCTGCGGGCCGACAATGCCGATCTCGATGCCCATATCGCGACGCTTAAGGCAGCGCTGGCACGAGAGGGGATGAAGCAGGCGGTGTTCGATCCCACCAAACTGGCGCAGAACAACCGCTCGGGCCGCAAATTGATGCAGGCTTATTTTCGCCAGCGCGGCGTGAGCGTGACGTTTTCGAACTAGCAGGCGTTAAACGACCCGCCATCAGGGGATGGTTGTGCCGCGACCGCGCCGTCGGCCGCCGAAAATCAGCACCAGGAACTCGTCCAGCCAGCGCTTGAGGTGCATGTCCCAGATCAGCCTGCCGCCGAGATGGTCGCGGCCGGGCTGGGCGCCCGGCAATTCGAAGCGGTGCGCGCCGCGCACCACCCAGCGCTGCATCATCAGCCTGGTCAATTCGCCGTGGAACTGGATGCCCCAGGCATTGTCGCGGTAGCGGAAAGCCTGGTTGGGATAGGTCTCGGCGGTCGCCAGCAAGGTCGCGTCGCTCGGCAGCGAAAAACCTTCGCGGTGGAACTGATAGACCATTTCCGGCCAGCGCATCAGTTTCTGGCCCGCTTCCGTCGCCTTCAACGGATACCAGCCGATCTCGACAAGCCCTTCGCCATGCCCCTCGACCTTGCCGCCCAAATGGTTGACCAGCATCTGCGCGCCAAGGCAGATGCCCAGCAGCGGCCGGTTCTCGCGCAGCGGAACCTCAAGCCACTCGGTCTCGCGGCGGACGAACTCGTCCTCGTCATTGGCGCTCATCGGCCCGCCGAACACCACGGCCCCGGCATGGCCGTCGAGCGTCTCTGGCAAGGGATCGCCAAGCGGCGGGCGGCGGATGTCGAGATCGAAGCCCTCTTCGAGAAGCATGTGGCCGACGCGCCCGGGGCTCGAATTCTCCTGATGCAGCACGATCAAGATTCTCGGCTTCGAACGCGGCGGCATCGGCGGCATCGGCGGATGGATCCTATTCGTCGCTCGACGTTCCACGGGCCCCCGGCGCCGCGGCCGCCGCCTTGCGGCGCGCCTCGATGCGATCCTGGCGTTCGACGCCGATCAGCTCGGCAACGCGCCAGACCGTGTTGTCTTCCAACTCGTGCAGCTCGCCATCGGCATAGACGATCTCCCACATCAGGCCGATGAAAGCCTTGCGGCCTTCGGCATCGAGGTGGCGCTTCAGCACGCTGGTGAAGGCATAGAGGTCGATCGCCTCGTTGTCGGCGCGCTCGCCGGCGGCGGCCAGCGCGTCGAGCTCGTTGCCGCTGACCGAATAGGCCTGCGCCAGCACTGCCTTGAACCGTTCCCACTCGACGTCCTGGCGCACGCCGTCGGCGCTCATCACGTGGTAGAGCAGCGCCGAAGCCGCCACGCGCGGATCATCGGCGCTGGCGCGGGCGCCGGTACCGGTCGGCAAATCCCTCAGAAACGACAGGACGCGTTCGAACATCGATCCATTCCCAAACGGCCGGACCATCCGGCCAACTCAAAACAACCGGAACCGGCGCGGCGACTTTTCCGCCGCATCGGCCGGGTCGACGCCGGGATCGTCCGGCAGGCGTGCCAATTCCTGTGCCGGTTCGACGGCCTCGGCATCGGCGGGCACCGCGGCGAAAGCCTGCGCCGTCACCGGCCTGACGTGGTCCTGATCGTTCTCGGCCTGCTTGCCGGCCGTCTCGCCGCCCGGGCCAGCGTGATCGATCACCTTGACCGACTCTTCCTGCGCCGGCCTGCCCGGCGCCTCGATAGCCACCGCCGGGGCGTCCGGCGCATCGTCACGGCTGTCGATCAGCTGGCCGAGACGCTCCATCGGGGCGCGCCACTCGAAGGCGTCAAGCCGGCCGGTGACCGGCGATACCGGCGCCCAGCGCTCCGAGACGACGCCGTCGGCGACCCAGGCCGGGTCGCGCGGCGCCCGCACCGCCTTGGACAAGAGCTGTCGCACCTTGCCTTGGTCGCCCGTCTCGGCTTCTTCGATGTCGGCCAAAAGCAGATAGGCGCCCTCGCGGCGGTCCATCCGGATCGCCGCCTCGGCTTCGCGGCGGGCAGTCGCAAAATCCTGTGCATCGAGCGCGGCGCGCGCCATCGTCATCGAGGATTCGGCGTGGTTCTTCTTCATCTCCTGCAATTTCCTCGCCCGGTTGAGGCGATCGAGCACGGCGTCACCCGGCCTGGCATGGGTATAGAGCTCCGCTATCTCCGGATGCGGTTCGGCCCTCCAGGCCGTCTCGAGGATCTTCGAGCCCTTGCGCACGTCGTTCTGGCGAAACAGCAGCGTCGCAGCCGCGACCGCGGCCGGGGCGAACTCCGGCTGCAGCCGATTGGCCTCTATCGCCGCCGTGCGGGCGGCTGCGGGATCGCTGTCGGCGAGTGACTGCGCCTTGGCGGTCAACAGCACGGCGCGTCGGCGGTTGGCGGCGTCACGTTCGATCTGGCGGGTCGCCTTCTGCGCCTCGACCAACTTCAGCGCGCCGTCCCAGTCGCCACGCCCGGTCAGCTCTTCAAGCGTCGATTCGGCCGCCCAGGCCAGTTGCGGCGCCATGCCGGCGGCGCGCCCGGCATAGTGCCTGGCGGCATTGCGGTCCCCCAGGCGCTCGGCTTCGAGATAAAGCCCGCGCAGGCCGAGCAGCCGCATTTCGGGATCGTCGAGCATGCTCTCGAATTTCTGGCGCGCGCCTTCGTGGTCGCCTTCGAGCAGCGAAGCCTGGGCCTCGAGCAGATGGATCAATGGCTCCTGGTCGGAGCGGATCAGCTTGGCCGCTTCCTTGGTCTTCTTGCGGGCCAGCGCGCCGTCGCCGGCGCCGGCGGCGATCATGCCGGTCGACAGCGCCTGATAGCCGCGGTCGCGGCGCCGCACCCGGAAATAGCGCGAAATGGTGTAGGGGCTGTTCCAGACCGACTTGATCAGCCACCACAGGATCATCACCGCCGCGACGACGGCGACCACCGCCACCGCCGCCACCATCAGGCTGACCTGATACTGGTAGCCGTTGAAGGTGATGACCATGTCGCCCGGCCGGTCCGCCAGCCAGGCAAAGCCTAAGCCCAGCGCGAAGACGACGGCGAGGAAAAGCAGGATTCGGATCATCGCCAGTTCCTCACGCCTTCATCGCGCCTGATATCAGCGCATCGATCAGCGTCTCGACCTCGATGCGTGCCTTCAGCTTGCCGGCAAAATCGGCGCCGGCCGCCTTTGCAGGCGCGGGCAGCGTCTCATATTCGGTAAGCGCCTTGGCATAGTCGCCCTGATTGACCGCCACCTCCATGCGCGCAATGGTTTCCGGCGCGCCGGCGCCCTGGACAGCGCCGATCGGCCGGACCTTGACCAACGATTCGGCGCTCGACAGAAGGTTCTGCAGGAGCCCGGCATTTTCGTCGACGGGCGTGGCCGCCGCGACCATGGCGTTGGCGGCGGCATCCATCTGCGATGCGATCTCGGCGCGAGTCTGGACGCCCTTTTGCGCGTAGGCGCGCAGAGCCGCAAGCTGCGGCGCGTCCGGCGCGATCGCGGCGAAGGTCTCAAGTTCGGCACCGAACGGCGCGCCACGGTCGAGCGCCGCCTTCAGTGCCGAAGCGGCGATGGCGAGCGCGACCTTCGGCTGTCCGGCCTGCGCCTCGACTTTCCCAGAAAGCTGCGACACCGACTGTTCCAGCGCGGTGAGCCGACTGTCCTGCTTCGCCGCCGCCTCGCCGGCCGATTTGACCAGCGCATCGAGGCCGGCCAGCCTTTCATTGAGCGGACCGAGATCGACTGGGGCCGAGTTGCCGGCCTTACCGAGCGCCGTAACCGCCGTCTCGATCTGCCTGACCTTGTCGCCAAGCGCGGCCAGCCCGGCATTGTCGCCCGCTCCGCCTTGCTCGACCGCCGATTTGAGCGCTGCGACATCCGTCCTGACCTGATCCAACGCCGCGGACAACCCGTCGACCTTGGCCGACGCACCGCCGGCGCCGGCTTGCCTCAGATCCGCGATCTCCGCTCTGAGCGCGGCGATTTCGCCGTTGACGCCTTCGAGCGAGACGCTGGGAGCGGACCCCGGCGCGCCGAGCAGGCCGGCGAACTGCAATCCGCCGGCGCCGACCAGTGCGATGACACCGCCGATGATGCCGGCCGCGATGCCGTTGACCCGCTTCGGCGGTGGGGGTGCGGATGCGGTTTTCCCGTTCCCCGCCGAGGCGCCGGTCACTGGCCCGGCCGGTTCAGGTTCGGCGCGCTTCGCCGATGTGTCCTCGAAACTGTAGTCGAAGGCGCCGGCCTTGCCAGCGGCGTCGTCCGGGGAACCGGGGTAGGCTGCCGCCGGTTCGTCCGCCTTGGCGGCGCTTTCCGCGGATCGTTCCGATCGGGGCGCTGTCGCCTCGGCGTGCTCCCATGGTTCTAGATCGGTCTGGTCGGCGTGCACAGGCTCTTCGGGCGCCTCCGGCTGCGAGGCGTTCGCGGCTTCCTCCGCCTTGGCCTCGTCGGTTTGCGCCCCGGCCCTGGCGGCATTCTCGTCGGCGATGCGGGAAACGGCGCCGGGCTCAAGTTCGATGGTCACCGGCTCGCGGCGGCTTTTCGAATGTCGCATCTTCGGCGTCTTGACCATGCTTGGGCTCCGCAAATTCGCTTGGGGATGGTTCAAAGAGGGTCTAGCACATCACCAAGCGGTGAAAAGGGGCGGTGTGATGACGCGGCTCAGGACCCGGGCCGCAAAAGCGAAAGCAGCGCACCCTCGTCGGGCCGCGCGGCTATGTGGATACGGTCGCCAGCGACGTCGCCAAGGACGGCGGCGATGCGATGCGACAGGGCAAAAACCCGCGTCTTGTCAAAGGCTTCATGCAGCGCAGGCCGCCTGACCAGGGCCTGCAGCGCGGTAGCCGCCCTGGCGGAATAGAGCAGCACCGCATCCGCGGTTTGCCCCGACAGACGGGCAAGCACGGCCTCGTCCGAATAGGTCACGGCGAGCGTGTCGTATGTCTCGACGGGGCGGACCCCGACGTCGGCAGCTTGCAGCCGCTGCTCGAATGCCGGGAAGCGCACGCGTCCGCAGAGATAGACAATGGTCTTGCCCTGGAATTCGCCGGCAAGACTGCCGGCAAGACCTTCGGCATTGCCGGGACCTTCGCTGACGGACAAAAATCCTGCTTCACGCGCGGCTTGCGCGGTCCTCTTGCCGACGGCATGGCAAGGCAAGTCCGAAAGCCGGGCGACGACCTCCTTAGGCGCAAAGCGCACGCCATTGGCGCTGGTCACCGCAACGGCCACGGCATTGCCGATGACGAGGTCCGTATCGATCGGCAAGGTCACCGTCTCGGTCAGCGGCAAAAGCAGCGGTAGAAACCCCATGTCCTTGAGCAGTCGCGCGGTGCGGGAGGCGCCCGGTTGAGGCCGCGTCACCAGAACGCGCTGCACCATCAGGCCCAGCCGTCGAAGAATGTCTCGCCGGCCCTGGCCCGCACCGTCCTTGCCGCCTCTTCACCGATGCGGGCGGCATCCAGCGCCGGGCCTTTCATCTCGACCATGTGCGACTGCGTGCCATCAGGCGAGATGATCAATCCCGCGAAAGAAAGGTCCGCGCCGTCTATCACGGCATGACCGGCAATCGGCGTGCGGCAAGAGCCGTCGAGGGCCGCCAGGAAAGCGCGCTCGCAAGCCAGCGCCTGTCCGGTCGGCAGGTCGTGGATGGCCGCCAGCATCTGTTCGACGTCGCCATCGCCTATGCGGGTTTCGATGCCGATCGCGCCTTGGCCCGGCGCCGGCGGAAAGATGTCGAGCGGGATCAGATCGGTGACCACTTGGCCGAGCCCGAGCCGCTTCAGCCCGGCATGGGCGAGGATGGTGCCGGCGGCGACGCCTTCCTCGAGCTTGCGCAGCCGCGTCTGCACATTGCCACGAAACATCACCACGTCGAGATCCGGCCGCATGCGGCGGATCAGCGCCTGCCGCCTGAGCGACGACGAGCCGACTTTGGCGCCACGCGGCAGGTCTGCAATCGTCTTAGCCGCCTTGCCGACGAAAGCATCGCGCGCGTCCTCGCGCGGCAGGAAAGCAGACAGCTCCAGCCCATCGGGCAACTGCGTCGGCATGTCCTTCGAGGAATGCACGGCAATGTCGATCGCGCGGGCGAGCAGCGCCTCCTCGATCTCCTTGGTGAACAGGCCCTTGCCGCCAGCTTCCGACAGCGGCCGGTCCTGGATGCGGTCGCCGCTGGTCGAGATGACGACGATTTCGAACACTTCTTGCGGCAAACCATGCGCCGCCATAAGCCGCGCCTGGGTTTCCTGCGCCTGCGCCAGCGCCAGCGGGCTGCCGCGTGTTCCGATCTTCAAGATTGTTTGCATGGCGCGCGGTCCGTGATAACCCCCGGCAGGCGAAGTCGCCTTTTCCGGGCGTCTCCTACCGGGGAATGCCCCGATACACAATCCTTGGGGACAGCGACCAATTGATCCGCGTTCTGGGCATTGAAACGAGTTGTGACGAGACCGCCGCCAGCGTCGTGGCGCTGGAAGGCAATGCCGCGCCCAAAATCCTGTCCAATATCGTGCTGTCGCAGATCGAGGAGCATGCCGCCTTCGGCGGGGTTGTGCCGGAGATCGCCGCGCGCGCTCATGTCGAGGCGCTGGACGGCATTGTCGAGGCAGCCCTTGCCGATTCGGGCGTGGCGCTGGCCGACATCGATGCCATCGCCGCGACCGCAGGTCCGGGCCTCGTCGGCGGCCTCATCGTCGGGTTGATGACGGCCAAGGCGATCGCGGCCGCAACCGGCAAGCCGCTGATCGCCGTCAACCATCTCGAAGGCCATGCCTTGACGGCGCGGCTGACCGATGGGCTCGACTTTCCCTATCTCCTGCTGCTGGTCTCCGGCGGCCACACACAGATCCTGGCCGTGCGCGGCGTCGGCGACTACCAGCGCTGGGCGACGACCATCGACGACGCGCTCGGCGAAGCATTCGACAAGACGGCCAAGATGCTTGGCCTACCCTATCCCGGCGGTCCCAATGTCGAGAAGGCGGCGGCATCGGGCGATGCGGGTCGTTTTGCCTTCCCGCGTCCGATGAAGGGATCGGCGCAGCCCGATTTTTCGTTCTCCGGCCTGAAGACCGCTGTGCGCCAGGCGGCGAGCGCGATCGAGCCCTTGAGCGACCGGGACGTCGCCGACATCTGCGCGTCCTTCCAGGCGGCGGTGGCCGACGCGCTGGGCGACCGTGTCTCGCGCGCGCTCGCCCGGTTCCGCCGGGAATTCCCTGACACGGCCGCGCCGGCGCTGGTCGTCGCCGGAGGAGTCGCCGCCAACCACACGATCAAGGCGACGCTGGAACGGCTGTGCGCCGAGGCGAGCTTCGCCTTCGTCGCGCCACCCCTGAAACTTTGCACCGACAATGCGGCAATGATCGCCTGGGCCGGCATCGAGCGGATGCGCGAAGGCCTGGCCCAGGAAAACGGCTTCGACTTCGTGCCGCGCTCGCGCTGGCCGCTGGACAGCATCTCCGCGCCGATGATCGGCTCGGGCCGGCGCGGGGCCAAAGCATGAGCAAGGAGGGCATGAGCAAGGAGGGCATGAGCGAGGAAGGCATGAGCGGCATCGAGGCCGCGCCAACCGGCTGGCGCGTTGCCGTGCTCGGTGGCGGGGCCTGGGGTACCGCTTTGGCGCTGGCCATGCTGCGCGCCGGCCATTTCGTCCGCCTTTATGCGCGCGACCCGGAGACCGTCGCCGCAATCGACCACGGCGAAAATCGACGCTATCTGCCTGGCATCGCGCTCCAGGCCGGCATCGTGGCGACGAGCAACATCCAAGCCGCGCTCGACGGTGCCGATTGCGTGCTGGCGGTGACGCCGGCGCAATCGTTGCGGGCGATGCTGACTCACGCCAACGGCCATATGCCGGCCGGCGTCCCGCTGGTGCTATGCGCCAAGGGCATCGAGCGCGATACCGGCGCCTTGCTGTCGGCGATCGTCGGGGAAATCCTGCCGCGCAACCCGGTCGCCGCTCTGTCCGGCCCGAGCTTCGCTAGCGATGTCGCCCGGGGCTTGCCCACGGCGGTGGTGGTTGCCGCCCGCGACGAGGGGCTGGCGGCCAAGCTTGCCGCGCGCTTCTCGGCGGAAAATCTGCGCTGCTATTCGAATGATGATTTGATCGGGGTCGAGATCGGAGGCGCCTTGAAGAACGTCTTCGCCATCGCCGCCGGTGCCGTCACCGGCGCCGGGCTTGGCGCCAGTGCCCAGGCTGCCATGGTGACGCGCGGCTTCGTCGAACTGCGCCGCATCGGTGCCGCCTTCGGCGCCAGGCCCGAGACGTTGATGGGGCTTTCCGGCCTTGGCGACCTGCTGCTCACCTGCTCGTCCACGCAATCGCGCAACTTCGCCTACGGACTGGCGCTCGGCCAGGGCAAGCCGCTTGGCGGGCTGCCGCTGGCGGAAGGCGTGCCGACGGCGGCGATCGCCGCCCGCATCGCCACCGAGCGCGGCATCGACGCGCCTATCATCGCCGCCGTCGCCGCCATACTGGACGGCACCATCACCATCCGGCAGGCTGTGGCGGCCTTGATGACCCGGCCGCTGAAGACCGAAACCGACGATTGATTCCAGCATCAGGAGACAGAGACATGTTGTTCGCGTTGATTTGCAAGGACAAGCCCGGAAGCATGCAAGTGCGCATCGATACGCGGCCGGAGCACCTCGCTTTTCTCGAAGGGCTGAACAGCGACAAGAAGCTGGCCTTCGCCGGTCCGTTCCTCGACGCCGACGGCAAGTCCAACGGCAGCCTCGTCGTCGTCGAAGCGCCTGACATGGCAGGCGCGCAGGCGCTGTCGGCAGCCGATCCCTATGCCAAGGCGGGACTGTTCGAAAGCGTCGAGGTCCGCCAGTGGAACTGGACCTTCAACAAGCCGGCGGCTAATTAGTCGGCACAAGGCTGGAGGAGCAATACGAATGAACTACTGGCTGTTCAAATCCGAACCCTCGGTCTTCTCGTTCGAGGCGTTGAAGGCCAAGGGCAAGGCAGGCACGCAATGGGACGGCGTGCGCAACTATGCGGCGCGCAACAACATGAAGGCCATGCAGATCGGTGATCTCGGCTTCTTCTACCACTCCAACGAGGGGCTGAACGTGGTCGGCATCGCCGAAGTGTGCGCACTGGCTCATCCCGACACCACATCGGACGATCCGCGCTGGGAATGCGTCGACATCCGCGCCTTCAAGGATGTGCCGAACCCGCCGACGCTGGAGCAGGTCAAGGCCAATCCCAAGCTCGCCGACATGGCGCTGGTGCGGCTCGGACGGCTTTCCGTGCAGCCGGTGACGCCGGCCGAATGGAAGGAAGTCTGCCGCATGGGTGGCCTGACGCCGGCTCCGTGACGGTTCTCACGAGCCATAGCGCCGAACGCTTCATCCTCGACAATACGGCGCTGATGGCGCCGCCGCATGTGCCCGAGATTGTGCTGTATCTTGCCGACGAGGCGCATGATCTGTGGCAGCGGACGGAGGACGAGCTGGTCGAGATCGGGCTGCCGCCGCCTTTCTGGGCCTTTGCCTGGGCCGGCGGCCAGGGGCTTGCCCGCCATATCATCGACAATCCGGCCATGGTGCGGGGCAAGCGCGTGCTCGACTTCGCCTCCGGCTCCGGTCTCGTCGCCATCGCCGCAGCCAAAGCCGGCGCGGCAGGGGTGACGGCCGCCGACATCGACCCGTTCTGCGCCACGGCGGTCCGCCTCAATGCGCAAGCCAATGGCGTCGCGGTCGAATTCGTCCAGAATGACTGCGTCGGAACGGATGCGGACTGGGACGTGGTTCTTGCCGGCGATGTCTTCTACGACAAGCCGTTCGCAGACCGGCTGACGCCCTGGTTCGCGGCTCTGAAGCGGCGCGGCGCCGATATCCTGATCGGCGATCCCGGCCGCTCCTATCTGCCGCGGTCGGGGTTGGAACCGCTTGGCGTCTACCAGGTGCCGGTGACGCGGGCGCTCGAGGATGCCGAGATCAAACGCACCACCGTCTGGCGGTGGAGCACCGCGCGCCCGGCTTGACGCCGCCACTGAACAGGCGTTTCCATGAGCTCCGTATCAGAGGGGAATATCATGGATTTTTCAGCGGTTAACTGGCTGGCGGTGATCGTCGCCGCAATCCTGGCGTGGCTGTTCGGCGCCGGCTGGTACACCGGTTTGAGTAAGCCATGGCTGAAGGCTGCAAAACTCGATCCGGCGACCATGAAGAAATCGTTGCTGCCGTTTCTCATCTCTTTCATCGCCGAGTTGGTCATGGCGCTTGTGATGGCCCTGGTCGTCGGCGCGGTGACTGGCGGCGAGCCGACATTGCTGGCGGGACTGGTCTTCGGTTTCGTGCTTTGGCTCGGCTTCGTCGCAACCACGCTGTCGGTCAATCATCGCTACGAGAATTTCGGCTGGGACCTGACCATCATCGACGGCGGCCACTGGCTTGGCGTGCTGTTGATCGTCGGCGCCGTGGTCGGCTGGTTCGGCGCCGCAGCGAGTTGAAGGCCTCCGCTACACCCGGTCCGCGGTTTGGGATTTTGCCATTTCCTCCAGAATCCACGTGCGAAAGGCAACGATGCGCGGATCGTTCACCAGTTCCTTGGGATAGACCAGGAAATAGGCGAATTCCGGCGCGACCTTGATGCCGAGTTCGAAAGGCCGCACCAACCTGCCTTCGGAAAGGTCGTTGGCCACCATGGCGAAATCGGCGAGCGCCACGGCGCTGCCCTCCATCGCCGCCTGGACCGCGTCGGCCGAGGTGCCGAAAACGATGGTGCGGCTGTCGTCGAAATCGTCGACGCCGGCTGCCGCCATCCACATGCGCCAGTTCGGCCAGGTCACGCCCTGACGCGCCCATTCGATATGGGCAAGCGTGTGATGGAAGAGATCGCGCGGTTCGCGCAGCGGCGGACCTGACGCCAGCAGGCTCGGGCTGCATACCGGGATGATGACGTTGTCGAACAGCCGATGCGCGCAAAGTCCCGGATATCTGCCGGCGCCGAAGCGGATGCCGACATCGACATCGTCGAGGTCGAAATCCCGCAATCCGTAGGCGATGTCGAACCTGAGTTCGATGCCTTCATGTTTTTTTCGAAAATCCTCGACCCGCCGCATCAGCCATTTCGTCGCGAATTGGGCGTCGAGCGTCACTTTCAGCAGCGTCGTGCCGCGCGTCATCTTCTGTGCCCGCGAGACGGCCTTGCCAAGCAGGTCGAGGGCATCGGCAGAGGCCTCGAACAGCACCGTTCCGGCCTCCGTCAGCCGGATGCTGCGGCTGGAGCGCGTGAACAGGACGATGCCGAGCTGGTCTTCGATCTCCTTGATCTGGTGGCTGACGGCGGCTGGTGTCAGGCCGAGTTCGTCGGCGGCCCGGGTGAAATTGAGATGCCGGGCCGCTGCCTCCAGCGTCCTCAGCGCCCGGGTTCCCGGCACCAGGCGGGCCATCAGCGCGGCCCCAGAACAGACGCGGTCATGGCGCCCTGATCCTCAAAGAAAACTTGATAATCCGGAAAGAACTACTCGTTTCTCTCCAATCTTTCAATCGGGCATGATGCAACCATCGAACCAATATCAAACCGGATTTTATGTCCGGATGGAAGGAACCGCATCATGTCTCACATAGCTTTGAGAGCTCCCGCGAGCCGGTTGAACTGGCTGACCGCCGCGTTCGACTGGCTCCGCCAGGCCAAGGTCGCGGCAAGCCTGCCGCAGGACGACATCGAGGACCTGTCGGATCGCCAGTTGCGCGATGTTGGCGCCACGCGCAAAGACGTCTCCCGCGCCATGGACCGCGAACTCGGCCGGCTGGGCCTGCTCGACATCGGCTGGCAGGTAAGGAAAGGGAATAGGAATTAGGAGTAGGCAATAGAAAGAGAACCCTACTGCCTACTGCCTATTCCCTACACCATTCCCTACCTTACCACCCTCACCACCGTCCGGTCCGACAGCAGCGGCAAAAGGCGCGCCATCGTGCGTGCGGTCACCGCGACGCAGCCTTGCGTGGGCGTGAAGCCCGGGCGCGCCAGGTGGAAGAAGATGGCGCTGCCGCGTCCGCGGCGGCGCGGCGTTATATTCCAGTCGAGCACAAGGCAGGCATCATAGAGCCTGTCGTCGCGCCGCATGCGTTCGTGGCTGGCGCCGTAGGGGATCTTGACCGGCCTGTTATAGTTTCGGTCGTCGGGCACTTCGCACCAGCCGAGATCAGGCCCGATCGGCGTCATCGCCAGCCGGGTGATGCGGCCGCTGGAGAAGTGGTCTCCACGGAAATAACCCGACAGGATCCGCATTTGGCCAAGCGGCGTGGCGCCGTCGCCTTCGCGCTTGCCCGCCGAGATGCCGCCACGCCCCAGCGCGCAGGCAAACACCGTTCTGCCCGCCTGCAGCAGCCCCTGGCTGGGACGGCCGGGCCTTGCCCGCACGGTCAGCACCCGCAGTCCTTTTCGCAAAATTGCGCCGGCTGCATTGCGATCGTGTTTTTTCTTGTATGATCGTGCCACGGAACAAATCACTGTGATCGGCTGTTGTGCCGGTCAGCTTCCGCATAAACAGGCAGCGGTCAACTGAATTTTCTTTTCAAAACAACGGATTGATCCATGACTTCACGAACCATCCTGATCGTCGACGACGATGACGACCTGCGCGGCACGTTGGTCGAGCAATTGTCTCTTTATGAGGAATTCGACGTGCTGCAGGAGTCCACTGCGGCAAAAGGCGTCGCCGCGGCGCGTGGCGGCCTCATCGACCTGCTGATCATGGATGTCGGCCTGCCCGACATGGACGGCCGCGAAGCGGTGAAGATCCTGCGCAAGGGTGGCTACAAGGCGCCCATCATCATGCTGACCGGCCACGACACCGATTCGGACACGATCCTTGGCCTCGAAGCCGGCGCCAACGACTACGTGACGAAGCCGTTCCGCTTCGCGGTGCTTTTGGCGCGCATCCGCGCGCAGCTGCGCCAGCACGAGCAAAGCGAGGACGCCACCTTCTCGGTCGGCCCCTACACCTTCAAGCCAAGCCAGAAGCTGCTGATCGACCCGCGCGGCGCAAAAGTGCGGCTGACGGAGAAGGAGGCCTCGATCATCAAATATCTCTACCGCGCCGACCAGAAGGTGGTGACGCGCGACGTGCTGCTCGAGGAGGTGTGGGGCTACAATTCCGGCGTTACCACGCACACGCTGGAAACCCATGTGTATCGCCTGCGCCAGAAGATCGAGCGCGATCCTTCCAATGCGGAAATTCTTGTGACAGAAAGCGGTGGCTACAAGCTGGTTCCTTAAACATTTTATTATCCAATAAGCGGTCTGGGCGGGGCTGCTTTTGGGTGCGATCCTGTTGGAGCGGGATTCTGGATCGCACCGCAGAGGAGGGATTGGACTGACCGTTCGGGGACACAGCTAGATGGCGCTGGATGACGACATCCGCATCCTGTCAGCCGTGAGGCTTTTCGAGGGCTTCACGCAGGAACAATTGCGCCTGCTCGCCTTCGGCGCCGAGACCATGCTGCTGCAGGCAGACCACAAGCTCTATCGCGAGGACGATATGGCTGATTCGGCCTATATCGTGGTCAGCGGAGAGATCGTGCTCTACCGCGAACAGGCAGGCGGACGCATCCCTATCGGCACGGCCAGCCCCGGCACCATGCTGAGCGAACTGGCGCTGATCGCCGACACTAACCGGCTGACCAGTGCATCGGCCGCGGTCGATTCGGAGGTGATCCGGCTCAGCCGAAAGATGTTCCGCCGCATCCTGGAGGAATATCCGGATTTGGCGGCACAGCTCCACCAGCGCATCCTGGAAGACTTTCAGGCAATGATCCACCGCATCGAGAAGCTGGCGCCGCGCTTTTCCGAGTGAACGGGAGAGACAGGTGGAGTTCCGGCTGGTTCGCGCCACCGAAAATGACCTGCCCTTCATCATGGCGACCGAGCGGCTTGACGCAATTGTCGCCGGAGTGGGAAAAGCGCCGGCCCGGCTGATCAGTCCAGGTTGAACCGCGCGATGACCGGAACATGATCCGAGGGACGTTCCCAGCCACGCGCCGCCCGCAGGATTTCGTAGCCGGTGAAATCAGGCACCAGGTTCGGTGACGACCAGACATGGTCGAGCCGCCGGCCGCGGTTGGATGCCTCCCAGTCCTGCGCGCGGTAGCTCCACCAGGTGTAGAGCTTCTGTTCTGATGGCACGTTGAGCCGCATCAGGTCGACCCAGTCGCCGGCCAGCCGCATGGCCTCGAAACTCTCCGTCTCGACCGGTGTATGGCTGACCACGTTGAGCAGTTGCTTATGCGACCAGACATCGTGTTCGAGCGGCGCGATGTTGAGGTCGCCGACCAGGACCGAGGCGGACACTTCGCTGTGTTCGGCGCGGATTGCGTTCATCTCGGCGACGAAATCGAGCTTGTGCCTGAATTTGCGGTTGACTTCCGGGTCCGGTTCGTCACCGCCCGCTGGAACGTAGAAATTGTGCAGCAGGATCGTCTTGCCGCCGGCCCGCACGGTCACCGACAAATGCCGGCTGTCGTCGATGTCGCAGAAGCGGCGCTTCTCGACCACCGCGATCGGCCGGCGCGCGACCGTCGCCACGCCGTGATAGCCCTTCTGACCGTGAAAGGCGATGTGCCCGTAGCCGAGCCTGCGGAAGGCCTTTTCGGGGAACAGCTCGTCGGGAACTTTTGTTTCCTGCAGGCAAAGCACATCGGGCGCGTATTCATCGAGCAGGCGCTCGATGATCGGCATGCGCAGGCGAACGGAATTTATGTTCCAGGTGGCGATGGAAAAGGGCATTTGGCGGGTCCGGCGAAAGATCGCCGAACTACTGCCAGCCCCGCGCCATAAAGACAAGCATTGCAACAGTTGCGGAGGTCGGCGCCGCGCCGCCGAAACTGCACGAAAGGCTTCGCCAGCGCGAGGAAAGCTATCTGGTTTTCGTATTCAGCTCGCGATTGGCCGTATAGTCGATGGCAAACGTGTCGGGAGCGAAGCTGACGCCTTCCTTGGTGTTGAAGATCATCACCGTGGTGTCCTTGCCCTGCGCATCGGTGATCGTCCACTGGCGCAGATCATAGGTCTTCGGATCGAACATCATGGTGATCCGCGCATTGCCGAACACCGACTTGTCCGAGAGCTGGATGGTGGTGAGGTCGTCCTCTTCCTTGACGCTCTTGACGCGGTTTCCGGAGAGATCGATCCGGTCGTCGAGCAACAGTTTCAGCGGCGTCTTCGACAAGGGATAAAGATCGGACGTGTTCAGTTTCTTGTTGAGGATGACCACCGACTTGCCGTCCGAAATCACCCGGAAATTCGAGGATCCGTCATAATTGAAACGGATCTTGCCCGGTCTTTCCAGGAAGAACTTGCCGCCGGTCTGTTCGCCCTTGGGGCCGAACTGCACGAATTCGCCGCTCATCGACTTAACCGAGGAAAAATGATCGGCGATCTTCTGCGCGGCCGCCGGCACGGCCGCCTGCGCGGATGCCAGCAGCTCGAATCCGGGCACCACGTTGAGGGCGGCAGCGCCCGCGAGCACCAGGCCGAGGCCAAGCAACTGACGGCGCGTCGGGGCAAGATCGCCGAGCGCGGAAAGATCGTTTTTCATGTCGGTCACTCTCATCTTGAGTCCTGATTTGTTGTTGTCCTGAACCCCCAGTTGGGCTGAAGTTTGACGGCGCGAACACTGCTTGACCGCTTGAACGCGCCAGAAGGTTCAAAGTTGCCGCCGGTATTTGTCGCGATCAGAATTTGTCCTCTTCGGTCGGCACCAGGATCTCGCGTTTTCCGGCATGGTTGGCGGGGCCGACAATGCCTTCTTTTTCCATCTTCTCGATGATCGAAGCGGCGCGGTTGTAGCCGATGCCCAGACGCCGCTGGATGTAGCTGGTCGAGGCCTTGCCGTCGCGCAACACCACGGACACCGCCTGGTCGTAAGGATCGTCGGAATCCTCGAAATTGCCGCCGCCGCCGCCCGAGCCGCCCTTGCCGGAGGGCTCGTCCTCGTCCTCATCATCGTCCTCGGTGATGGCGTCGAGATATTCCGGCACGCCCTGCAGTTTCAGATGCGCGACGATCTTCTCGACCTCGTCGTCGGAGACGAACGGGCCGTGCACGCGCTGGATGCGGCCGCCGCCGGCCATGTAGAGCATGTCGCCCATGCCGAGCAGCTGCTCGGCGCCTTGCTCGCCCAGGATGGTGCGGCTGTCGATCTTCGACGTCACCTGGAAGGAGATGCGGGTGGGGAAGTTGGCCTTGATGGTACCGGTGATCACGTCGACAGACGGACGTTGCGTCGCCATGATGACATGGATGCCGGCGGCGCGCGCCATCTGCGCCAGGCGCTGGACGGCACCCTCGATGTCCTTGCCGGCAACCATCATCAGATCGGCCATTTCGTCGATGATGACGACGATGTAGGGCATCGGCTCGAGGTCGAGATTCTCGGTCTCGTAGATCGCCTCGCCGGTCTGGCGGTCGAAGCCGGTCTGCACCGTGCGCGAGATCTTTTCGCCCTTCTTCTCCGCCTGTTGGACGCGTGCGTTGAAACCGTCGATATTGCGCACGCCGACCTTCGACATCTTGCGGTAGCGGTCTTCCATCTCCCGCACGGTCCATTTCAGCGCAACCACCGCCTTCTTCGGGTCGGTGACGACAGGCGTCAAAAGGTGCGGGATGCCGTCATAGACCGAGAGCTCCAGCATCTTGGGATCGATCATGATCAGCCGGCATTCCTGCGGCGTCAGCCGGTAGAGCAGCGACAGGATCATGGTGTTGATGGCGACCGACTTGCCCGAGCCGGTGGTGCCGGCGACCAAGACGTGCGGCATCTTGGCGATATCGACGATGACCGCCTCGCCGTTGATGGTCTTGCCCAGCGCCAGCGCCAGCTTGGCCTTGGTGGTCTCGAAATCGCGGCTGGCCATGATTTCCCTGAGATACACCGTCTCGCGCTTGGCGTTCGGCAATTCGATGCCGATGGCGTTGCGGCCCGGCACCACGGCGACGCGGCAGGCGATGGCGCTCATCGAGCGGGCGATGTCGTCGGAGAGGCCGATGACGCGCGATGATTTGATGCCTGGCGCAGGCTCCAGCTCATAGAGCGTGACGACGGGGCCGGGGCGGACATGGATGATCTCGCCCTTGACGCCGAAATCCTCCAGCACGCCTTCGAGCAGGCGGGCGTTCTGTTCCAGCGCGTCTTTCGAGAGGCTCGGGTCGCGCGCGACGTTCTTCGGTTCGGACAGGAAATGCAGCGACGGCATCTCGAATTTTTCCGAGCCGATCAACGAGGCCTGCGCCTCGCGCTGGACGCGCGCACCCGGAGCCGGGCGCGGCGCCGGCGCTTCAACGCGCGTGGCGGCATCCGAGCGGAACGGCTGGACCTTTGCGGTGGAAGCCGCGCGACGCTGGACGAGGGGTTCATCGTCGAAATCGACATCGTCATCGCCGGTGTCGAAGCGATCGTCGAAGACGTCATCGTCCGGATCGACGGAAACGCTGCGGTCGTTGACCATGGCGGCGAAGAATTCCGGTTCGACGCGGGCACGGCCATCCGGGCTCATCCGCTGCTCGGCGAACTCGGCCGATTCGACCCGTTCGGCGGCACGCCGCCAGGCGCTGGCGCGCGGCTCCATTCCCGGCTCGAATTCGTCCCGCCGCTGCCTGCGGCGCACGGCGCGGCGGTGCATCCACGCGCGGAACGAAAGCCACCAATGGGTCATTGCGCCGAGCGCCAGCATGCCTTCGTCGCCTTCATCCTCGTCATTGTCGAACAGCAGCTCATCCTCACGCGGATCGGCGGCGGCCGGTTCCTCCATGACGGCGAAACCGTTCTTGCGTGCGATCAGCGCCGAACCGTAGGCGAACAGCCATAGCGCCGGACCGGCCATCAGAATGGCGAGCACGCTGGCCACCAGCCCGGTCGGATAGCCACCGATGACGACGCCCGGAATCTTCAGTACCATGTCGCCGAACACGCCGCCGAGCCCGGTCGGCAGCGGCCAGGTCTTGGGCGGCACCACGCAGCCGGCGATCGCAGCGGCCAGCAGGGCAAAGCCGAACCAGAACAGACCGCGCCTGGGCAGCCTGTCGACGCCACGCGCCGAAAACAGGAGATATCCCCAGATCACGGCCGGAACCAGCGCCGCCACGGCGGCAAGGCCGAAGAACTGCATGGCGATGTCGGAGAAGACAGCACCCGCATAGCCCATGGCATTGGTGACGGTGTTGGCTGTGGCGTGCGAGAAGCTCGGGTCGGCGACATTCCAGGTGGCCAGGCTGGCGACGCCGAAAGCGGTGAACGCGAACATGCCGGCGCCGACAAGCCGGCCGACCTGGCGTCGCGCGAATGCCTGGATGCCGTGCCCCGTATCGGTCAGCGCGAGCGGTGCTGAAGCCCCTGAACGCATGCTCTTCCCCGTCAGTGATTGCCTGGCCCGAGCGCGTGACGCACTTCGGCAGATTTGGCTGCCAGACTATGCGTGGGAAGGTTAAGGCCGCATTAACCATGGCAAGGGCCCCACCCGCCTGCCGCAAATAACAATGGCGAGCCTCACGGCCCGCCATTTCTGCATCGGCAACGGCAGGGTGATCAGGCTCGGTGGGCCTGATCCGCTGCGGTCTCAGTTGGCTCCGCCGAGCGCCTGGACGTTGGCGCAGAACTCGGCGTGCGGCTTGCTCATCGCCGCGTCCTGGCATTCCTTCTTCATCGTATCCTGTTTTTCCATTGGCATGGCCATGAAAGCGGTCTTGAATTCCGCCATCGGCTTCATGGTTTTCATGCTGGAATCGGTGAAGAACGGGGCCATATTGTCGGGTTCGTCGAGAGCCCCGGCAAATGCCATGCCGCTGACCATGGAAAGAGCGAGCGCGCCGAGACAGATATTCTTGACGTTCATTGGATAGTTTCCTTCCCTATTGTTTGCAACGACCGCCGAACAGTGGTCGTGCCCGGGAGTTCGATGCCAAGACGTCCGATGTTTCCTCGAAAATCTCAATCACGCGAACGTGATTGCGCTCGTTCAATCAAACGGGCTCCAAAAAAGAGGCCCGGAGCGATCCGGGCCTCAAGGCGTGAGCACCTTGCGGAGCGTCACGACGGGATTTCAAGTTCCAGAAGACGTGCAGCGGTTTTCCGTACGCGATTACAGAAAGAGATGGGACCGGCGGGAGGAGGTCCGCCGGTCCCATGGCAAAGAGGCCTTACGGCACCACTTCGCCGTGCTGGCTGATGTCGAGACCCTCGACCTCTTCCTGGGTCGATGGACGCAGGCCGACGAGCGCCTTGACGATGTAGAGGATGACGAAGGTGGCGATTGCCGTCCACAGGATGGTGAAGACGATGCCGTAGAGCTGCTTGCCGATCGACGCGCCCGAGGACAGGCTGTTGATTGCCGGGTCGGCGAGCACGCCGGTCAGCAATGCGCCGACCACGCCGCCGACGCCATGGACGCCGAAGGCATCGAGCGAGTCGTCATAGCCGAACATGTGCTTTACCTTGACCGCCGAGATGTAGCAGACGACGCCGGCGACGATGCCGACGATGAAGGCGCCCGTCGGGTTGACGAAGCCGGAAGCCGGCGTCACCGCGACAAGGCCGGCGACGGCGCCGGAGATGATGCCGAGCACCGAGGGCTTCTTGGCGACGATCCATTCGGCGAACATCCAGGCCAGCGCCGCTGCCGCGGTGGCAACCTGGGTGTTGAGCATCGCGGCACCGGCGAGGCCGTCGGCGGCGAGTTCCGAACCGGCGTTGAAGCCGAACCAGCCGACCCACAGCAGCGAAGCGCCGATCACGGAATAGACCAGGTTATGCGGCGCCATGTTGGTGGTGCCGTAGCCTTCGCGCTTGCCAAGGACCAGGGCGCAGACGAGACCCGCGACACCGGCATTGATATGGACGACCGTGCCGCCGGCGAAGTCGAGCACGCCGGCAGCGCCGAGGAAGCCGCCGCCCCAGACCCAATGCGCGATCGGCGCATAGACGACCAGCAGCCACAGCGCCATGAAGATCAGCAGGGCCGAGAACTTCATGCGCTCGGCAAAGGCGCCGGCGATCAGGGCCGGGGTGATGATGGCGAAGGTCATCTGGAACATCGAAAAGACGAATTCAGGAATGTTGGCCACGCCCGGCGCCCACAGCGTCGAGGTGGTGATGCCGTGATGGAAGAACTTCGAGAAGCCCCCGAGATAGGCATTCATGCCGCCGCCGTCGGAAAAGGCCAGCGAATAGCCGAACATGAACCACAGCACCGTCACCAGGCAGGTGATGGCGAAGCTCTGCATGACGGTGGCAAGCACGTTCTTCTTGCGCACCATGCCGCCGTAGAACAGTGCCAGGCCGGGGATGGTCATCATCAGCACCAGCGCCGTCGAAGTCAGCATCCAGGCGGTGTTGCCGGTGTCGAGCACCGGGGTGGGAGCGGCCGGGGCGGCGGCAGCCGCGGCCGGAGCCGCTTCCTGCGCGAGGGCGGCGACGCTGCCCAACGCTGCGAGAGCGAGCGAGCCAAAAAGGGCGGCGCGTCCCGTCTTCTTCAAGGTGGAAGGAATATTCATTGAACTCTCCATTGGAATACGTGTTCGCCGCTTCAGAGCGCGTCGGTGTCTGTTTCGCCGGTGCGGATGCGCACCGCCTGGTCGATGCCGAAAACGAAGATCTTGCCGTCGCCGATCTGACCGGTCTTGGCGGCTGCGGTGATGGCCTCCACGGCCTTGTCGACCACGTCGGCGCTGACCGCGACCTCGATCTTGATCTTCGGCAGGAAACTGACCGCGTATTCCGCCCCGCGATAGATTTCCGTGTGCCCCTTCTGACGCCCGTAGCCTTTGACTTCGGTGACGGTCAGGCCCTGGATGCCGACGGCGGTAAGCGCTTCGCGTACCTCGTCGAGCTTGAACGGCTTGATGATTGCCATCACGATTTTCATAAGGTTTCACCCTTTTGCTGTTGCGGTCCCCCGCGTTTGCACACCTTCACCGATCCCGAGGAGCCGGAGAGTGCCGACGAGGATTCAAGCTCCGTGCCAATTGCCGAAGCAGCGTGTTAACCTGTTGTAAATAAAGGAATTGACGCGCCCGCAACCGCACCGTGCCGATGGGCGCGGCACAGCTTCTGCTCAATAATTAAGCAATTTTCTGAAAACGCCTATTTGGAAGGCTTTGGGCGAAAGGACTGCTCAACGCTTGAGCCGGATCAAGCCTTCCTGGGCCATCGAGGCGATCAGCGTGCCGTCGCGGGCATAGAGCGTGCCGCGGCTGAATCCGCGTGATCCCGAGCTCGAGGGGCTGTCCTGCGCGTAGAGCAGCCAGCCGTCAAGCGAATGCGGGCGGTGGAACCACATCGAATGGTCGAGGCTGGCCGCCTGGATGTCGGGATCGAACAGCCCGCGCCCATGCGCGAAGGTCGAGGTGTCGAGCAGCGTCATGTCGGAAAGGTAGGCGAGCAACACCGATTGCAGCGCGCGGTCGTCTGGGACGGGACCGGCGAGGCGGATCCAGACATTCTGCCGGGGCGGCAGCTTGTCACGGCTTTCATAGTGCTGGAGATTGACCGGCCTGAGCTCCAGCGGCCGCTCGCGCGCCCAGAAGCGTCGCACCGCTTCCGGCACCCGGTCGGCCCTTTCGAGCAATTGGCGCTGCGTCTTCAGCCCTTCCGGCGGCGGCACGTCGTCGGGCAAAGCGAACTGGTGCTCCAGCCCCTTCTCATCGACCTGGAACGAGGCCTCCAGCGAGAAGATCGCCTGCCCGTGCTGGATCGCCAGCACCCGGCGGGTGGTGAAGGAGCCGCCGTCGCGGATGCGGTCGACCTCGTAGATGATCGGCACCTTGATGTCGCCCGGCCGCATAAAATAGCCGTGCAGCGAATGCACGTAGCGGTCGGGCTCCACGGTCCGCTGCGCCGCCACCAGCGCCTGGGCGATGGTCTGGCCGCCGAACACGCGCTGCCACTCCACCTGGGGGCTGCGACCACGATACAGATTGTGTTCCAGCCTCTCGAGGTCGAGAATGCGCAGAAGCTCGTCCATGGCCGCCGTCATGTGTCGTGACCTCGCCTCAAGATTTCCTCGGCGGGTTTCCGACAGGAAGGACGGGCCGTCAAGGGCGGATGGCAGGCTGGCTTGCAAGGAGCGAAGACCATGGAAGGCAAGGCAGAGGCGAAAACCAGGTCCGGGCTCGATGTTCTGGTCGCCGGCGCCGGCTATGTCGGCCTGGCTGCCGCCGTGTCGCTGAAACAGGCGCAACCGGAGCTTGCCGTGGCCCTGGTCGATGCCGCACCCGCCGGCTCCTGGCAAAGGGACGGGCGCGCCTCGGCCATTGCGGCGGCCGCCTGCCGCATGCTCGAGCGGCTCGGCGTCTGGGCCGAGATCGCGCCGGAAGCGCAGGCAATCACCGAGATGATCATCACCGATTCGCGTGCCGCCGATCCTGTGCGCCCGGTCTTCCTCACTTTCGACGGCGAGGTGGCGTCGGGCGAGCCCTTCGCACATATGGTGGCCAACCGGGTGCTGAACGGCGCCTTGCGCCGCAGCGCCGAAAAGCTCGGCGTCGACATCATCGAAGGCGTTGCCGTGCAAGGGTTCGAAACCAATGGTGCAGGCATCACCGTGCATTTGGCCGACGGCGCGACGCTGAAGGCGCGGCTGCTGGTCGCCGCCGACGGCGTCAATTCGAAGCTGCGTGACATGGCCGGCATCAAGACGGTGAAGTGGGAATACGGCCAGTCCGGCATCGTCTGCACCGTGGCACATGAACGGCCCCACAACGGCCGTGCCGAAGAGCATTTCCTGCCCGCCGGCCCCTTCGCCACGCTGCCGCTGAAGCCGGGCGAGGACGGCTCCAACCGCTCGTCGATCGTCTGGGTCGAGCGGTCGGAAGATGCTCAGACGCTGGTCGCCGGCGACGACCTCCTCTTCGAGCATGAGCTGGAACAGCGTTTCGGCCTCAAGCTTGGCGAGATCCGCGTCGCCGACAAGCCGCGCGCCTGGCCGCTGGGTCTTACCATCGCGCGCGCCTTCGTCGCGCCGCGCGTGGCGCTTGCCGGCGATGCCGCCCACGGCATCCATCCGATTGCCGGCCAGGGCCTCAATCTCGGCTTCAAGGATGTCGCCGCCCTGGCCGAGGTGATCGTCGAGGCCGACCGGCTGGGCCAGGATATCGGCGCGCTCGACGTGCTCGAGCGCTACCAGCAATGGCGTCGTTTCGACACGGTGCAGATGGGCGTCACGACAGATGTGCTGAACCGGCTGTTTTCCAACGACATCGGTCCGCTGCGCGCAGTGCGCGATATCGGCCTCGGCCTGGTCGAGCGCATGCCGCGGCTGAAGGAATTCTTCATCCGCCAGGCGTCGGGGCTTTCAGCCGGCACGCCGCGCCTTTTGAAGGGCGAGGCGATCTGACCCGCCGCGCCATCTATGACCCGGGCACGTCATAGATCGCCCGGACCTCGATCGTGCCGAGTTCGGCCAGCGGAATGCCGCCGGCGATGTCCAGTGCCTCCTGGAGGTCCTTCGCCTCGATCATGACGAAGCCGAGCAACTGCTCCTTGGTTTCGGCGAACGGGCCGTCGGTGACCAGCCGCTTGCCCTTGCGACGGCGCACGGTTTTCGAGGTCTTCACCGATTGCAGCGCCTGCGCGACGATGAGCTTGCCTTGTTGGTCCAAGGACCGGTCATAGGCCAGCGAATCGGCGTCGAGCTTGGCCGATCCTTCCGGGGTGAGCGCGTAGAGGTCTTTCTCCTCACCATAGACCAGGCAGACATATTTCATTTCGCGCTCCCTTGCTGCGATGAATCATAGGATGCGGTGACGAGCGTGTCAGCCTTGCCTTCGACCGCTGCCGCATGGTCGAGAAGGCATGCCGCGACCGCGATGATGGCGACAGCCGCCAGCAGCCTGCGGACACCGGACGGCGGTGGCTCCAGCCAGAAGTCCTGCCGTCGTTGAGCCTTGCGGCCCGGGGTCTTCCATATTGCGAAAAACAGATTGTCCATGTGAACCTCCATCCGGCCACAATCCCGTGGTCGCCCGCAGGACGGCCGGGCCGAATGGAAGCCGACATTTTTGCACGCGGTTTTTTTTCTAAAGGAATGAACCGTCATCACGCCGTGGTCCAAACAGCGCAGTGGTCTTCGCGCATGCCCGCGTTATAGTTGGCCGGACGCTGGGCTCACCTGGACAAGTTCACGACAACCAAGGAGGAATTCATGGACCGCACCGCAACCGCCGTCTGGAAGGGCAATCTGAAGGACGGCAAAGGCACGCTCGACAGCCAGAGCGGGACCCTGAACGGCACGCCCTATTCGTTCAAGGCACGCTTCGAGGACGAGAGCGGCAAATCCGGCACCAATCCGGAAGAGCTGATCGCGGCCGCGCACGCCGGCTGCTACGCCATGCAGCTGTCGCATTTCCTGGCCGAGAACGGCACCCCGGCAGCCGAGCTCGACGCCAAGGCCGTGGTGACGCTGGTTCCCGGCACCGGCATCACGGGCAGCGCGATCACCCTTGTCGGCAAGGTGCCCGGCATCGACGCCGCGAAGTTCAAGGAATTGGCCGAGAAGGCCAAGGCCGAATGCCCTGTTTCCAAAGCGCTGGGCGCCATCAACGTATCGCTCGACGCCAGGCTCGGCTGAGACCACGGCATCCCGGCGCGCATGGTCGCGCCGGACACGCCCGACCGCTCAGGCGCCCAGCGCGTCGAGCCGGGCGCGAAGGGCTGCGACTTCCTGCTCCAGCGCCTCCACTCTCGCTTCGAGGTCGGAAGCGGGCACGGCCGATGCAGTGCGCTGCGCCGACAGGGCGGCAACGTCAACCGGCCCGGCGAGGAGATGCACATAGCGGTCCTCGCGTTGGCCTGGACCGCGCGGGATTTCCTGAACGAGCGGCGGTCGACGGCCGATCAGCATATCGAGTTCACCGCGCAAATCCTCGATCGATGAAAACCTTGCCATGCGCTCGCTGCGTGCCAACAATTCATGCGCCGTCTGCGGCCCGCGCAGCAAAAGCAGACCGACCAAGGCGGTCTGAGGCGTGGTCAGCGAGAAGCGCTGCGCCATCTGGTGCTCGTAGCGCTCGACGCGGGAGCCGAACATCTGCCGCACCAGCCCCTTCTGCTCGAGCAGCTTCAGCGCCCGGTGCACCTCTGTCTGCTCCAGCGCCATGACGGGCTCGCGCGCCGTCTTCTGGTTGGCGGCGGCAAGCGCTGCGTTGAGGGTCAACGGATAGACGTCCGGCGTCAGCTCCTTCTTCTCGATGAGGCAGCCGAGCACACGCGCTTCGGGAGGAGACAGGATGGGGAGGTCCGTCATTGGATTGCAATCCTTTTTGAAGCTGGCAAGACAGCGCCCCTTTTGTCCTGCCGGAGAAAGGGGGCGCGAAGGATCGCTGCGTTCAAGATTGCCGCGAGCGAGCGCCTAAACCCTTCTCTCCACCATCATCTTCTTGATTTCCGCGATCGCCTTGGCCGGATTCAAGCCCTTGGGGCAGGTCTGCGCGCAGTTCATGATGGTGTGGCAGCGATAGAGCCGGAAGGGGTCCTCGAGATTGTCGAGCCGCTCGCCCGTGGCCTCGTCGCGGCTGTCGATCAGCCAGCGATACGCCTGCAGCAGGGTTGCCGGGCCGAGATAACGGTCGCCGTTCCACCAATAGCTCGGGCAAGAGGTCGAGCAACAGGCGCATAATATGCATTCGTAGAGCCCGTCGAGCTTCTCGCGCTCCTCATGGCTCTGCAGCCATTCCTTGGCCGGCTGCGGCGAGACCGTCTTCAGCCACGGTTCGATCGAGGCGTGCTGGGCGTAGAAATTGGTGAGATCGGGCACCAGGTCCTTGATGACGGGCATATGCGGCAGCGGGTAGATCTTGACAGCACCCGATATGTCGTCGCAGCCCTTGGTGCAGGCGAGCGTGTTGGAGCCGTCGATATTCATGGCGCAGGAGCCGCAGATGCCTTCCCGGCAGGAGCGGCGCAAGGTCAGCGTCGGGTCGATCTTGTTCTTGATCCAGAGCAGCGCATCCAGCACCATCGGCCCGCAATCGTCCATGTCGACGAAATAGGTGTCCATGCGCGGGTTCTCGTCATCATCCGGCGACCAGCGGTAGATGCGGTATTCCCTGAGATTGGTCGCGCCTTCCGGCTTCGGCCAGGTCTTGCCCTGCTGGATCTTCGAGTTCTTGGGGAGCGTGAGTTCGACCATTACCTCAGGTCCTTTCGGATGACGCGGCTGGACGTCATTTCAATACACCCTGGCCTTGGGCGCGATCTTGGCGAGACTGATGCCGCCGTCCTTTTCGGCCAGCAGCGGTTCGGTGTGCACCGGGCGGTAGGAGAGCGTCACCTCACCGGTCTCGCTCAGATGGGCGAGCGTGTGCTTGCGCCAGTTGGCGTCGTCGCGGGCCGAGAAATCCTCCCGCGCGTGCGCGCCACGGCTCTCCTTGCGGGCCTCGGCGCCGTAGACCGTGGTGATGGCGTTGGCCATCAGGTTTTCCAGCTCCAGCGTCTCCACCAGGTCGGAGTTCCAGATCATCGAGCGATCGAAAACCTTTATGTCCTTGAGCTCGCCCCAGATCTGCGAAATGCGCTTGCAACCGTTCTCCAGCGATTCCTGCGTGCGGAACACCGCCGCGTCTTCCTGCATGGCACGCTGCATCTTTTCGCGCAGAACCGCCGTCGGCGTCGAGCCGTTGGCGTGGCGCAGCCGGTCGAAGCGATCCATGATCTTGTCGACCGAGGCCTGGTTGGGCGACGGGATCGCCGACTTGCGATCGATGACCTGGCCAGCGCGGATCGCCGCCGCGCGTCCGAACACGACCAGGTCGATCAGCGAGTTCGATCCCAGCCGGTTGGCGCCGTGCACCGAGGCGCAGCCGGCCTCGCCTACCGCCATCAGGCCGGGCGAGACCCGATCGGGATTAAGGATCGTCGGGTTGAGCACCTCGCCCCAGTAATTGGTCGGCACGCCGCCCATATTGTAGTGCACCGTCGGCAGCACCGGAATCGGCTCCTTGGTGAGGTCGACGCCGGCGAAGATCTTTGCCGATTCCGAGATGCCGGGCAGCCGCTCGTGCAGCACCGCCGGATCGAGATGATCGAGGTGCAGGAAGATATGGTCCTTGTTCTTGCCGACGCCGCGGCCCTCCCGGATTTCCAGCGTCATGCAGCGCGAGACGACATCGCGCGAGGCAAGGTCCTTGGCCGACGGCGCGTAGCGCTCCATGAACCGCTCGCCCTCGGAATTGACGAGATAGCCGCCCTCGCCGCGCGCGCCTTCGGTGATCAGGCAGCCGGCCCCGTAGATGCCGGTCGGGTGGAACTGCACGAACTCCATGTCCTGTAAAGGGAACCCCGCCCGCGCGGCCATGCCGCCGCCGTCGCCGGTGCAGGTGTGGGCCGACGTCGCCGAGAAATAAGCGCGGCCATAGCCGCCTGTCGCCAGCACAACCATCTTGGCCGAGAAACGGTGGATGGTGCCGTCGTCGAGGTTCCAGGCGACGACGCCGGTGCATGTACCGTCCGGCTCCATGATCAGGTCGAGCGCGAAATACTCGATGAAGAACTGCGCGTTGTTCTTCAGCGACTGGCCGTAGAGCGTGTGCAGGATGGCGTGGCCGGTGCGGTCGGCGGCCGCGCAAGTGCGCTGCACGGGCGGGCCATCGCCGTAATTCATCATGTGGCCGCCGAACGGCCGCTGGTAGATCTTGCCCTCTTCCGTGCGCGAGAACGGCACGCCGTAGTGCTCGAGTTCGTAGACGGCGGCCGGCGCTTCACGCACCAGATATTCCATGGCGTCGACATCGCCCAGCCAGTCCGAACCCTTGACGGTGTCGTACATGTGCCACTGCCAGGAGTCCGGGCCCATGTTGGAAAGCGAAGCGGCAATGCCGCCCTGCGCCGCCACCGTGTGCGAGCGGGTCGGGAAAACCTTGGTGATGCAGGCGGTGCGCAGGCCCTGTTCGGCCATGCCCAGCGTAGCGCGCAGTCCCGCACCTCCGGCACCGACGACCACGACGTCGAATTTGTGGTCGACATAGGTATAGCCTGCCGTATTGGCTTCTTTCGCGTCCTTGGCCAAAACGTCAGCCTCCGAATGCCAGTTTGAGCAGGGCGAAGAGCGAAGCCACGCCGACCGCTACGGTGAAGAAAGTGTTGAGGGCGATCAGCGCCAGCTTCATGCCTTCGCCATGCACGTAATCCTCGATGATCACCTGCATGCCGATCCGCATGTGATAAAGCGGCGAGATGAGCACAAGGGCCATCATCAGCGCCACGAGCGGGTTGGCGAGCGCTGCCCGCACCTCCGCATAACCGGCGCCGTTGAGCGCGACCAGGAACCCGGTGAAGAACAGGATCAGCGGGATGTTGGCGATTGCCGTGAGGCGCTGGCGCCAGAAATGCCCGGTGCCTTCGCGGGCCGAGCCCAGGCCGCGGACTTTCGCCAGCGGCGTGCGCATGTCGGTCTTTCCAGTGCTCATGGTCAGGCTCCTCGCGCCATATAGCCGGCGATCCAGATCAGCAGCGTGAGCAGGACCGAGCCGGCCAGGGTCGCCCAGGCGATCTTGGAGGCGGTATGCTTTTCGAGACCGGCGCCGGTATCCCAGATCAGGTGGCGCACGCCGCCCAGCATGTGGTGCATGAGCGCCCAGGTGTAGCCGAACAGGATCAGCCGCCCGAGCCAGGTTCCGAAGGCCCAGCTCACCCAATCGAAAGTGGCTTGCGAGCTCGCTGCCGCCATCAGCCATATCGCGACCAGGAGCGTGCCGAAATAGAGCGCGCCGCCGGTGATGCGATGGATGATCGACATCGTCATGGTGATCGGCGGCCGGTACACGCTGAGGTGCGGCGAAAGCGGCCGTTCACGTCTGGCGAATTCGCGGGTGGCTGGTGATTTGCTCATGGCTCCCCCAGTTCGGCGTTCCTGGAGCCTCAGGTGGAAATGCGGCATTGCCGCTTCCGGTTGCGACTTCGGACAGCCGGTTTCTAATGCTCTTTTTGCACCGCGTCAAAGCCAGAAAACCGTTTCGAAAACGTAATTTAGTCTTATTAAAAGGCAGGTCCGGGCTTCAATCGATTAGGCGTCGACGATGCCAAGCCGGCCCGTTCTCGCTGCGGTGCAGCATATATGTGGCGGGCGCGGGCTTCGGCTCAGCGGGTGCGGGTCAGCGGCGCCGAGCCCGCTTTCATCACCAGCGCCTCGCGACCGTCGATCACGATCGCGTCATGTGCCTCGTTAACCATGTTTATCAAGACATGGGTGAGAACCACGCCAGCCTCTTAACAAAGGTTAAGAAAAGGTTAATTTCCGATTCGAGGAGGCTTTGTCTCCAACATGGAGGACGCCATGCGTTCGAATTCGGGCAGATCGCGCCTTGCGGCGTTCACAGTGGCGGTATTGGCCGTCGGCTTCGCCGCGCCGGCGCTGGCGGACGGACGCCACCAGGATCGGGTCTACGCCGATTCCTTCGGCAATCTCGTCATCGACAGTGCCGCCGGCTACAAGCGCATCCTCGTCGGCGAAGGCAATCTCGCCAAGCAGCTGTCCGACTATACCAGCGCCGGCCAGCCCAAGGTGATCTACGAGAACGGCGCTGAGGAGATGTCGGGCTATGGCGACTGCTATCGGCCGCCGGTGTTCGTGAAGGGGCGCAGTTATATGTATGGCCTCTCCGACGGCGAAATGCCCGAGCTCAGCCCCTGCCGCTGAACAGCGCCACGGCCTCTGGCCTGGCTGGCCCGGCGGAAACGCGCACGCAGTCGCGCCCGGCATCCTTGGCCCGATAGAGCGCTTCATCGGCACGCCGCATCAGACCGGAAAAATGCTCGCCGGCACGAAGCTCGGCGACGCCGAAGCTTGCCGTGCAGCGATTGTCGGCGGGGAGCCCGTCGATGGGCAGCGTCCCGAAGGCGCTGCGCGCGCTTTCGGCGAACAGCCGCGCGGCGGCAAGGTTGGTGCCTGGCAGGATGATGGCGAACTCCTCGCCGCCTATACGACCGGCGACATGGTGGTCGGCCGCGGCCTCGCGCAGGAAGCGGGCAAAGGCCTCGATGACCCGGTCGCCCGAGGCATGGCCGTAATTGTCGTTGATGGACTTGAAGTGGTCGAGATCGGCGATGACCAGCGCGACTGGGACGCCCCGGCGCGCCGCGTCCCCCAGCGCCCTCTCGGCGTGATGCTCGAAGCCGCCGCGGTTGAGGAGCCGCGACAGCGTGTCCGTTTCCGATTTCGACGTCGCCTCGGCGAGCACGTCGCGCACCAGTATGGCCAGCGCCAGCAAGGCCAGCGCCACGCCGAACACGGTGCCGAGCGATTGCGATACCAGGGCATAGCTGGTCTGCAGATAGGATTGCGGGGCGGCGCCGCGGCCGCCAAGCGCATCGGCGATGAATGGCTTGCTGGCGAACTGCATGGCGCTGGCCGCCAGCACCGCCATCAGCATCCGATCGAGCCGGTCACGCCTTTGCCTGGACGACCAGACAATGCCGAACCCGGTAAGCTGCATGACGGCGTAGGGCAGTTGGTAGGCCATCTTGCTGACTAGGGACTGGCGCGGCAGATCCTGGGCGAAATAGACCGCGACAGACGCAACGGCCAGGATCAGGAGCATCGCCGACCAGGGCGGCGTCACGCCGTATCTATGCGCAAGCCCGCCGTTGAAGGCGATGGTGGCGCCAAGGAAAACGGCAAAGGCTGCGACGACCACCAGCCGCGCATTGTCGAAGGCGGGGATGCTGAATTCCACGACGAAATAGGCCATGCCCAGCACATAACCGAACGCCAGCCAGCGTGCCGAGACGCGTCCGATGTCATAGACGGCAATCGCCATGAAGGCCGCCGCCAGCAGCCCGGCAACGAACAGATTGATGACAAGGATGAAGTCCGCGCCGCCCATGATTTCCCAAAGCCCCTGACGGCAGCAAACCATCGACGGGCGAAAAAGAAGTTAACGTCAGGTCATATCGGAGGCTCGCGCACGCCTCGGGGATTGGCCGAAGGATGTTTGCCATCGCCTTTCAGGGCGAAGCAAGGAACGAAGCGGTGCGGCGCGGTCCTGGATGGTGAAGACGTCAGGCCGATCGCCTTCAGCCGGCTTTGAGCGGCTCCGGCACGAACAGCGTTTCCGGCCGCTCATAGGACAGGCGCACGCTGTCGCGGCCGTTCTTCTTGGCCTTGTAGAGGGCCTCGTCGGCGCGGCGCATCAACGGCTCCAGCGCTTCGTCGCCGCTGCGCGCCGCCACGCCGAAACTGGCGGTGACCTTGGTGCCGGGCGGAAGTCCGTCGACGCCGCCGGCCGAGTAGGCCACGCGCACGGCCTCTGCGAGCAGCCGCGCGGCGGCAAGATCGGTCAAGGGCAGGAGCACCGCGAATTCCTCGCCGCCGATACGTCCGGCCTCACCGCGCGTACCGGCGGCGGCGCGAAGCTTGGCGGCGAAGTCGGCGATCACCCGGTCGCCCGCGGCATGCCCATGCAGGTCGTTGAGCGCCTTGAAGTGGTCGAGATCGGCCAGCACAAGGGCCACCGGCAATTTCGCCGCCGCGCAGCGTTGCAAGAGCAGTGCCGCCCGTTGCTCGAAGCCGCGCCGGTTGAGGAGGCGAGACAGCGGATCTGTGTAGGTTTCGACCTTCAACGCCTTCATCACGTCGAGCGCGGCGGCGGAGAACAGGCAAAGCGCGATCAGCAGCGACAGCAGCGCATGCGACAGCAACGCCGTCGTCCAATAGGATGATGTATAGAGCTCGTCATAGGTCGCGAAAGGCCCGTGCGCGACGATGACGGCAAGCGTGCGCACGAAGAAATTCAGCCCCGCGAGCAACGCCAGGACGAACAGGATATTTTCCGTCGGGCCATTGCCACGCACCTTGCGCAATTCGGCGGCCGCCACCAGGCTGATGCCGCCGAGCGCGAAATTGATGACGAGGACCCGCCATGTCAGGTCCGGCTGGACGAACAGGAACCAGCAAAAGGCGGCCATGCCGCCGCTCGCCAAGACGCAAAGCCCGGCATAGGGCACTCGCCGGCCATGCCGCGCCACGATCGCGCCGGCCAGGCAGGATCCGGCAACGCAGAAGCATAGGTTGGAGAGCAGCTTCGACGGTGCCAGGCCAACGGGCAGCGTGAAATGCTGGAACAGGAACCCGGCCGCCGCAAGCGAATAGCTTACCGCCAGCACGGCCAGATAGGGACGGTGGCGCTGATAGAACCAAAGCACGAGGAACGCCGCGCCGAGGGCCAGCGCGATCGTCGGGTTTAGCAACGCTATCAGCAGGCCGGTGTCCAAAGGACCGTGACTTCCCCTCGCTTGACGTCGGGGAAGACCTTAGGCTGCAAGCCCAAACAAGCGGTTAAGCGAAAGCGAATATGCGTCACGCTGGTGCGGAGCGTGACGTGGAACCGGCGCGCCGGACCTGCGTTTGTCCAGCGCAGAAGAGGAACCGATAATGGCCGATACAATCACCCTGACCGATCACGAGGCAATCCGTTCATGGGCCGCTTCACGCGCCGGCTTTCCGGCCATTGTCGACGTGTCGCCCGAGGCCGGCACGCAGGCGATGCTGCGGCTGGTATTCGGCCAGCACGCCTATGAGGACGAAGACCAGCCGGAGCGCCCGATCAATGCCGGAGGTTATGAGCTGGTCGAGTGGGACGAATGGTTCAAACTCTTCGATGAACGCGGGCTGGCCCTGGTGGTCGCCGCCGAAGAACCCGGGCGCCGCGAGCAGTTCCACGAGATCATCCGCCGCGACGACCGGTGAAGCTCCAAACATGCTCTGAACGCTTAAGCAGAAGGCCCGAATCGCATCGCGATCCGGGCCCTTGCGTTTCGATCGAACCAGCCGCGATTTACTTCCAGTCGCGAATATCGACGAAGTGGCCGGCGATCGCCGCCGCCGCAGCCATGGCCGGCGACACCAGATGGGTGCGCCCCTTGAAGCCCTGCCGGCCCTCGAAATTGCGGTTCGAGGTCGAGGCGCAGCGCTCATGCGGCTTCAGCCGGTCGTCGTTCATGGCAAGGCACATCGAGCAGCCCGGCTCGCGCCAGTCGAAGCCGGCGGCGAGGAAGATCTTGTCCAGCCCTTCGGCCTCGGCCTGTTCCTTGACCAGGCCGGAGCCCGGCACGATCATGGCGTTGACGCGCGGATTGACTTTTCTGCCCTCGACCACCTTGGCGGCGGCGCGCAGATCCTCGATGCGGCCGTTGGTGCAGGAGCCGATGAAGACACGGTCGAGGGCGATGTCGGTGATCTTCGTTCCCGGCGTCAGGCCCATATAGTCGAGCGCGCGCTGCTTTGAGGTGCGCTTGTTTTCGTCGGTGATGTCTTCCGGGTTCGGCACAATCCCTTGCACCGAGACAACATCCTCCGGGGAAGAGCCCCAGGAGACGATCGGCGGCAGTTTGGCCGCATCGAGCACGATCACCTTGTCGAAATGCGCGCCTTCGTCGGATTGCAGTGTCTTCCAGTAGGCGAGCGCGGCGTCCCAGGCGGCGCCCTTGGGCGCGCGCGGCTTGTCCTTGACATAGGCGAAGGTCGTCTCGTCAGGTGCGATCAGGCCGGCGCGCGCGCCGCCCTCGATCGACATGTTGCAGATCGTCATGCGGCCTTCCATCGACAGCGAGCGGATCGCCTCGCCGGCATATTCGATGACATGGCCGGTGCCGCCGGCGGTGCCGATCTCCCCGATGATGGCGAGGATAATGTCCTTGGCGGTGACGCCTTCCGGCAACTGGCCGTCGACGCGCACCAGCATGTTCTTGGCCTTACGCTGGATCAGCGTCTGCGTCGCCAGCACGTGCTCGACCTCCGACGTGCCGATGCCGTGCGCCAGCGCGCCGAAGGCGCCGTGGGTGGAGGTGTGGCTGTCGCCGCAGACGATGGTCATGCCGGGCAAGGTGAAACCCTGCTCCGGCCCGATGATGTGGACGATGCCCTGGCGGATGTCATTCTCGGAATAATATTCGACGCCGAAATCCTTGGCGTTCTTGGCCAGAGCCTCGACCTGGATGCGGCTTTCCTCGTTCTTGATGCCGAACTTGCGCTCGGGCGAGGTCGAGACGTTGTGGTCGACCACGGCCAGCGTCTTTTCGGGATGACGGACTTTGCGGCCACTCATGCGCAGGCCCTCGAAGGCCTGCGGGCTGGTCACCTCATGGACGAGGTGGCGGTCGATATAGAGCAGGCAGGTGCCGTCGTCCTGGCGGTCGACGACGTGGTCGTCGAAAATCTTGTCATAGAGGGTGCGCGGTGCGCTCATGTGCGTAAATCCGTCGATATGAGAAAGGGAAGGGCAGACGCCGAGATGTCAGGCGAAACGAGTTGATCAGTCGGCCCGCGTAAGTCGGCTGGTCGGCGCGCCACAGACGCGCGCGGAGAAGCGCGACGGCAGGCGTTTTCTGTCCTGCAGCACGAACCCCTTGTAGGCCGGATCGCCAAAAAGCTCTTCCATGGCGGGGTAGATAGCAATGTTTTGGCTTTTCGGCAATTGGCGGTGGCTGCGCGGGACCTGGGTTCCTCGTCCTCGCGTCCACGCCTCCGGGGGATGCGCACCAAGCTTGGCGGACCCGCGGTTCAAAGCACCTCGAAGACAAACGTCTTCACCAGCGCATCCGGCTCGGCAATCGCATAGCAGCGGAACCACGGGCTTTGCTCCATCAGCCGCCATTTTCCCGTGCGTTCCAGCTCGTCGAAGACGGCCTGGAAACCACCGCTCTCGAACACCTGGTCGCGCACGGTGAAGATGGCGTGGCCGCCTTTCTTCGTGATGCGCACCAGTTCGTGCAGGCCGGAAGCCGGCGCATGGCTGATGGTGAACACGCCGGTCGAGAAGAAGGCGCGGAAATGGCCGTCGGGCCAGGGCAGCGGGCCGCCCAGCATTGCCTGCTTCAGCTCGCCATAGGCGTTGCGGCTGCCGGCGATCTTCAGCATGTCGTCCGACAGGTCGAGCCCGGCGATATCGCCGTAGCCCAGCGCCTTCAGCGACGGCCCGGACAGGCCAGTGCCGCAGCCGGCGTCGAGCAGCGGCCCTTCGCCCGCAGGCACGTGGCGCGCCACCCAGGCGGTGATGAGGAACGGCAGGAGATAGCCGAGCGAGGCGGTCTCGCTGTCATAAGTCGCGGCCCATGCGGCATAGGCCTGCGCCAGGGTTTCGGGCGTATCGGCCGTATAGACCGAATCCAGCGCAGCATTGGCCTTGTCGACGTTCATGGGCATGCTCCTCCTCCAGTGCGCAACCGGAGCGTAACGCCGTCCTTGCCGAAACACTATTCCTGATGCTGGCGGCGCAACCGCCGTTCCAGCGCCCGGAGCGCCAAAGACAAGCCGACGGTCAGGATGAGATAGATGTAGGCTGTTATCGAATAGGTCTCGAAGAAGCGGAAGGAACCGGCGGCATAGACCTTGCCCATCTGCGTGATGTCGGCGACACCGAGCACCGAGACCAGCGAGGAATCCTTGACCAGGGCGACGAAGTCATTGCCGAGCGGCGGCAGGATGGTACGGATCGCCTGCGGAAAGACGATGAGCCGGAAACGTTGCGCCCGCGTGAGCCCGAGCGCCTTGGCCGCTTCGATCTGGCCCTTCTCGACCGCCTGGATGCCGGCCCGGAACACTTCGGAGATGAAGGCGGAATAGCCGATGGTCAGCGCCATGACGGCGCGCCACAAGAGCGAGACGTCGCGCACCTGCAACTCGCCGAGATAGCCGGTGCTCTGCAGCGGCGCGGTCAGCGCGTTCCAGGCGGCGACGAAAGCCGGTGCGCCGGCAAACGCGATCCAGAACAAAAGCACCAGGATCGGTACGCCACGGATGATCTCGACATAGAAACGCGCGATCTGCCGCAGCCACTGCGAACCCGACAATCCCATCAGCGCGATGCCGAGGCCGATGATCGAGGCCAGCGCGAAGGCGACAATGGTGACGAAGACGGTGACGCCGATGCCCTTGGCAACAGTGGCGAAGACCTGGGCATAAAGATCGCTGGCGGCGATGGCGAGCGCGGCGGCCAAGGCAAGGACAAGGGCGGCGGCCAGCCACCAGGGGAATTCAGGTTTGACGGAGGATGGTGGGGGGGCCATCAGGCGTGGCCGGCGAGGTGCATAGTGCGCAAGGCAGGCGCCAAGGCGCCCCCCTCTGTCCTGCCGGACATCTCCCCCTCAAGGGGGGAGATCAGATGTCTCATCGGCCTTCGCCAATCTTCATCGATGCTGCATGTGGGACGAAGGCCAAGCTGCCAATCTCCCCCCTTGAGGGGGAGATGCCCGGCAGGGCAGAGGGGGGCGTTCAAGCGCAAACTCAGCGCGAGTTCCCGCACGCGCACCGCCCGCATCAAGACGAACTACTGCCCCATCTTGTAATCAAGAAACCATTTCTTGTTCAGCGCATCGAACGTGCCGTCGGTCTTGAGCGCGGCGATCGCGGCGTTGACAGGCTTCACCAGGTCGGAGCCCTTGGGAAAGATGAAGCCGAAATCCTCGGTGCCCAGCGGGCCGCCGATCAGCTTCAGCTTGCCCTCGGAAGCGTCGACATAGCCCTTGCCCGCAGTGCCGTCCGTGAGCACCACATCGACGTCGCCAGTCTTCAGCGCCTGCACGGTGGCACCGAACGTCTCGAACAGCTTTATGCGCGGGTTCTGCTCATTGCCGTCCAGCACGCTGTAGACAGCGGTGTAGAAGGGCGTCGTGCCGGCCTGCGCGCCGATCAGCCCGTCCTTGAAGGCGCCGAAGGTCTTGGCGTCGGTGAAGCGGCTCTCGTCGCCGCGCACCAACATGAACTGTTCCGAGCGCATATAGGGGTCAGAGAAATCCACCTTCTGCTTGCGGTCGTCCTTGATGGTGATGCCGGTCATGCCGATGTTGTACTGGTTGTCGGAAACCGCCTGGATCATCGCGTCCCAGGAGGTGTTCTGATACTCGACGGTGAAATTCAGCCGCTTGGCGATCTCGTTCATCGCGTCATATTCCCAGCCGATCTGTTTTCCGGTCTTGGCGTCGATGAACTGTAGCGGCGGATAGGCGTTTTCCGTCACCACCACCACTTTCTTGCCGCCGAGATCGGGCAGCGCCTGGGCGAAGGCGGCAACGGGCGCAAGCATGACGGCAAGCAGGCCGGCCAGCAGCAGTTTCGATTTTGTCATGACACACTCCCCGGAAGTGAAAGCGCCCGGACACGGGCCGGGCTTGCAAAGGAAATCCGGCGCCGACTTTAGCTCTCCGCAAGCGCCATGCAAGACGCTCCGCTGCGCCACGGCCGGCGAAAAACGCAAATAGATACTTTCGGCCGGGATTTTGGGGAACGATCCTTGCCGTGGCCGATCAGCCGCGCTGCGGCGCTCCGGCATCGGCCTCGCGCAGCCCGGCGACGAAGCGGGTCAGCGTGCCATGCAGCGACTTCAACTCGGCTGGGTCGAGCGGCATGCTGCAGAGCATGGCGGCGGGGATGTCCCTGGCGCGCTCGCGCAAGGCTTGGCCCTTGGCTGTCGGCTCGACCAGCACGCGGCGCTCGTCGGCAGGATCGCGCCGGCGCGTAACCAGGCCGCCGGCCTCGAGCCGCTTGAGCAGCGGCGTCAGCGTCGCCGAATCGAGGCCCAGCGCCTCGCCGAGCTCGCCCACCGTGCTCGGCGCGCGCTCCCACAGCGCCAGCATGGCCAGATATTGCGGATAGGTCAGGCCAAGCGGATCGAGCAACGGCCGGTAGAGCTTCGTCATCAATCCGCTCGCCGAATAGAGCGCGAAGCAGAGCTGGTCGCTGAGCCTTGGGACCGCGCTTGTCCCGGCGTCACCCGCCGGGACCTGGTTGGCCGTGTCTTTGGTTTTCGCCGTCATGTCGCCTTTGCCGAAATCGCCACCTCGATATTGCCCCTGGTTGCGTTGGAGTAGGGGCAGATCTGGTGCGCTGCCGATACAAGCGCTTCGGCGGCCGCCTGATCAAGACCTTTCGTCTCGGCCGCCAGGGAAACGCCGAGCAGGAAACCGCCCTGACCGTTGGGATGGAGGCTGACAGTGGCCGTCACCGAGGCATCGCGCAGCGGCAGTTTCTGCTTGCCGGCGAGAAACCGCATGGCGCTTTCGAAGCAAGCGGCATAGCCGGCGGCGAAAAGCTGTTCGGGATTGGTGGCGCCACCCTTGCCGCCAAGCTCCTTCGGCATTGCGAGGTCGACGCTGAGCAGGCCGTCATTGGTCTGGACGTGGCCGGCGCGGCCGCCGACGGCACGAGCCTGGGTCGAATAGAGTGCGGGCATATCAAGTCTCCAAAATTAATTTGTACACGATTAATTAGTATACCGTATTATAGGAGTCAATCCCGCTTTGGAAGCCCGCATGTGGCAAAGGGCGGGCTCCGAAACGAAAAAAAGGCGGCCGAAGCCGCCTTTTTCAGAAGTCTCTGTCGAAAGCCTTATTCGGCGGCAGCGGCTTCCGCAGCCTTGGCGGCTTCGTCGGCGGCCTTCTTCTCGGCGGCTTCCTTGGCGGCCGTCTCGGCGGCCAGCGCCTGCGCGGCGGCAACCTTCTCGGCCTCGATGCGCGCCTTCTCGGCGTTCAGCGCATCGCGCTCCTCATCGTTGAGCTTGCGGGCGCGCACGCCGGTGTTCTCCGAAATACGGGCCGACTTGCCGCGACGGTCGCGCAGGTAATAGAGCTTGGCACGACGCACCTTGCCGCGACGCACGATCTCGACGCCTTCGACCATTGGCGAAAACACCGGGAAGACGCGCTCGACGCCTTCGCCGTAGGAGATCTTGCGGACGGTGAAATTTTCCTGGAAGCCCGAACCGGCGCGGGCGATGACGACGCCTTCATAGGCCTGGACGCGGGTGCGGGTGCCCTCGGTTACGCGGACCTGGACGCGCACGGTGTCGCCGGGCTGAAATTCGGGAAGCTTGCGCTTGGCTTCGATCTTGGCGGCCTGTTCGGCCTCGAGCTGACGGATGAGATCCATCTCAATAATCCACTTCTTGTTCTTCCGACAGTCAGAGCGCCCGGCGCTCGCCTTGCAGTTCCAATGACCGCTCGGCTATGCCCTTTGTTCGAAAACATCGGGCAGGGGCGACTACACCGCCATTGTTGACGGGTCCGGCAGATTTCTCCCGGTTCGGCGGGCACATACAGCTATTTCGACGCTTTGTCACGTCTTGGCCGCGTCTTTTTTGCTCGCGTGCACCATCGTATCTGTCCACTACCGGGTTGCAAGGGCCCTTCAAGCTGCCTAAGGCGGGGCAACCATAGTTCTCCGGCGGCATCCTCATGTCCTTTTTCGACGCGGTCCTGCTATTCATGGCGGGTTTTCTTTCCGGCGCCGCCAATGCGGTCGCGGGCGGCGGCACCTTCATCACCTTCGGTGCCATGACCTTGGTCGGCCTGCCGCCGATCGTCGCCAACGCGACCTCCTCGGTGACGCAATTTCCCGGCTACATCACCTCGACGCTGGCCTACCGGGACGACATCCGCCATTTCTGGCGTGGCGCCCTGCTGCTCTGCCTGATATCGGCGCTCGGCGCACTGGCCGGCGCACTCATCCTGCTGGCGCTGGACAATCCGTCATTTCGCGTCCTGGTGCCGTGGCTGCTGCTGGCCGCGACGGCGCTGTTCGCCGCCGGGCCGTGGCTGAAGCCCGCACCCAAGCCGGGGCATGAGGCTTCTGTGGGCTCGTTGGCCGGCTCGCTGGCGCAGTTCGTCACCGCCATCTATGGCGGCTTCTTCGGGGCCGGCATGGGCGTGATGATGCTGGCGACGCTCGGCCTGACCCAGGCCGGCGACTACCACCGCCTGAACGCGCTGAAAAACATGCTGGCCATGGTCATCGCAGCGGTCGCCATCGTCGTCTTCGTCTCGGGTGGCGTCGTCGCCTGGCCGCAAGCGATCATCATGATCCCCGGCGGCGCGTTGGGCGGCTATGCCGGCGTGTGGATCGCCAAGCGCGTGCCGCAGAACGTGGTGCGTGGCTTCGTCGTCGCGGTCGGGCTGTTCCTGGCTTTCTACTATTTCGCCAAGGGCTGAGGAGAGCCGAGCAAGTCCGGCCGCCGTTCTCGAGTCAGCTTCTCCGACTGTGCCCGCCGCCACGCCGCGATCTTGCCGTGGTTGCCCGAGGTCAGCACCTCGGGAATAGGCCGGCCCTCGAAATCCTGCGGCCGCGTGTAGTGCGGGTGTTCGAGCAGGCCGTTTTCAAAGCTCTCTTCTTCACCCGACACGGCATTGCCCATGACGCCGGGCAGCAGCCGCACGACCGCGTCGAGCAGCACAAGCGCCGCCGGCTCGCCACCGGACAGAATGAAGTCTCCGACCGAGACTTCCTCCAATCCTCGCGCGTCGATCACCCGCTGGTCGATGCCTTCGAAGCGGCCGCACAGGATGACGGCGCCCGGCCCGGCGGCCAGTTCGCGCACGCGCGCCTGCGTCAGCGGCTTTCCACGCGGGCTCATCAGCAGCCGTGGCCGCAAATCGCCTTCGGGCGAGGCATGGTCGATCGCCCTGGCCAAGACATCGGCGCGCATGACCATGCCGGCGCCGCCGCCGGCCGGCGTGTCGTCGACAGTGCGGTGGCGGTCGGTTGCGAAGTCGCGGATCTGGATCGCCTGCAGCGACCATGTACCGGCCTCCAGCGCCCGCCCGGCCAGCGACAGGCCAAGCAGACCCGGAAACATTTCCGGGTAGAGCGTAAGCACGGAGGCGGAGAAGCTCACCGGTTGCCCCCGGCGTCCCTCGGGCCGCGCGGCCTGCCCTTCGGGTCGAAGCCTTCCTCGCGCGGCGCTTCGCCGTCCTCGTCCTCGACCAGTCCGGCCGCCGCCTGGTTGACGCGCACAAAACCCTCGGCGATGGACACTTCGGGCACCGCGGCCTGCGTGAACGGGATCAACACGCCCTTGCGTCCGGCCAGCGTCACATCGAGGATGTCGCCGCCGCCGAAATTGTGCACGGCGACGACCTTACCAAGGACGGCTCCCGTATCGTCCCGAACCTCCAGACCGATCAGGTCGGCATGATAGAATTCGTCTTCCTCGCCGTCATCGGGCAGCATGGAGCGATCGACGAACAGCTCCGTGCCGGCCAGCGCCTCGGCCGCGTTGCGGTCGCTGACGCCCTTGAAGCGCACCACGACCACGGTGTTGGCGGGCCTTATGTCGATGATCTGGAAGGCGCGGCCGTCCTTCGCATAAAGCGGCCCGTAATCGGCGAGCGCCAGCGGATCGCCGGTGAAGGTTTTGACGCGCAATTCGCCCTTGATGCCGTGGGCGGCGCCGATCACGGCCATCTGGACGGGGTTCTGGGGCTTGCTCATGGCGCGCTTTTACCTTCGTCATCCATGGGCGGAGCAGGCACGAAGCGACTGCGCAGACCCGTGGATCCCTTCCGTTACTGTGATCAAAACCGACGGCAGTTCAGAAAGGCTCACGGGTCTCGTCCCTGCAACTCTCTATTTGCGGATACCCCGTTTGGCCAATCACCACGGTTTTGACTTGCCGCCGGTCGACTCCTAGCCCCACCGGATTGTCATTTCAATGACGCCTCTTCACCGCTTCCTAACCCGGCTGCCGGAAAATGACGGCGAACCGGAACGACGCCATGCAGGAATTCCTTATCCCGGCAAAGCCCGACCTCCAGGCGGCGCGCGAAAGCTGGCTCAAGATGCTCGCGCGAGAACGTCGGCTGTCGCCCGAGACGGTGGAAGCCTACGAGCGCGACACCAGGCAGTTCCTGCATTTCCTGACGGGTCATAATGGCGGCCCGCCCGGCATAGCCGACATCGCCGATCTGCGCCCGGCCGACCTGCGCGGCTTTCTGGCCGCCCGCCGCAATGAAGGCGCAGGCGCCCGCACGCTCGGCCGGGGGCTGGCCGGCATTCGCTCACTCTTGCGCTTTCTGGAACGGCGTGGTCTCGCCAACGCAGCGGGCGCGGCGGCCCTGCGCGCGCCTCGCCAACCAAAGTCACTGCCGAAACCGCTGACGGCCAGTGACGCAAAACATGTCGTTTCCGTCGAGGGTCAATTGGCGGAGGAACCCTGGATCGCCGCCCGCAACGCCGCCGTGCTGACGCTGCTCTACGGCTCGGGCCTGCGCATTTCCGAGGCGCTCGGCCTTGCCGGCGCCGAACTGGCGTCGGAGGCCGACACGGTGCTGCGCGTCACCGGCAAGGGCGGCAAGACGCGGCTGGTGCCGGTGCTGCCGGTGGCGCTCAGGGCGGTTGCCGAATACCGCCGGCTGTGCCCCTACCATCTCGACCCCAAGGGCCGGTTGTTTCGCGGCGCGCGCGGCGGCCCGCTCAACCCGGCCATCGTCCAGCGCGAGATGGCCAAGCTGCGCTCGGCGCTCAACCTGCCGGACACCGCAACGCCGCACGCCTTGCGCCATTCCTTCGCCACGCATCTGCTCGGCCGCGGCGGCGACCTGCGCACCATCCAGGAACTGCTCGGCCATGCCAGCCTGTCGACCACGCAGATCTACACCGGCGTCGATACGTCGAGGCTGTTGGAGATCTATGAATCGGCTCACCCGAGGGCGTGAAGTATTGGGGTTGCGCGAGGCTTCCGGACTTCGCCACGGGATGATGAGGGGTGGGCGGCTCAACCAACCGCAAGCCGTTCAGTAATTCGAGCGATAGTCAAAACTGATTGAACCGAAGACAATTTCGTTCTCCGGGTTAACCGTTTTGCCGTTTTTCCAGCTTAGGAAAGGACCATGAAACGGGTCATCGTCATCGCCGACCGCGCTGCGCTCTTCTCGCTGAAGCTGCTCCTGGCGTTCCATGTGCTGTTCTTCCTGTCTCTGCTCGCCGTGCTGTTGTTTGCGGCGGGCAAGGCGCATGCCGAAATCCCGTCCTGCACCGGCGCCGACATGCTGTCGGCGTTGCAGAAAAGTGACCCGTCCACCTACCGCAAGATCGAGGCGGAAGCCGCCGCAACGCCGAACGGCAAGGGCCTGCTGTGGAAGCTGGAGAAGACGGGCGAACAGCCGTCCTTCCTGTTCGGCACCATGCATATGACCGACCCGCGCGTCACCGCGCTGCCGCCGGCCGCGCAGAAGGCCTATGACGGCGCCGGCACCATCGTCATCGAGACCACCGAAGTGCTCGACCAGCAGAAGATGATGGCGGCCCTGCTCAAGCAGCCGGAGCTGATGATGTTCACCGACAGCACCACGCTGTCGTCGCTGCTGTCGCCCGACGACGCCGCGGCGGTCGACAAGGCGCTCGACGAACGCGGCATCCCGCCGGCAACCGTCGCCAAGATGAAGCCGTGGATGCTGTCGGCCATGGTGGCGCTTCCAGCCTGCGAGCTCGCCCGCAAGGCCGGCGGCGCGCCGGTGCTCGACGTCAAGCTTGCCGAGGATGCCAAGGCCTCCGGAAAATCCGTCGAAGGGCTGGAGACCGTCGCCGACCAGCTGCGCGCCATGGCTTCGCTGCCGATGGCGTTCCACATGAAGGGACTGGTCGACACACTGAAGCTCGGCGACAAGATGAACGACGTCAACGAAACCATGATCGTGCTCTACCAGCGCGGCGAGACCGGCATGTTCTGGCCGCTGTTTCGCGCCGTGCTGCCCGGCGAGACGGGCGACGCGACAGGCTACGCGGCGTTCGAGCAGACCATGATCACCAGCCGCAACAAGGCGATGGTCGATCATGCCGGACCATTCCTCGCCAAAGGCAGTGCCTTCATCGCCGTCGGCGCGCTGCATCTGCCCGGTCCCGAGGGCCTGGTCGAGGATTTCCGCAAAGCCGGCTATACTGTCACCGCTGTCGATTGAGTCGCGTGGGCAGCGGAGGAATCAGGCGCCGCGTTTTCGGCGCTTTCCTTCCCTAGCGTGAAACCCCATCAACGGTTGCGCGTTGATGGCTGTTGATTGATCATTTTCATCCACGGAGGACACTTTTATGGCGAATCCATCAAACGACACGCCCAGATCAGGTGGCGGCGGCAGCCCTTGGCTGATTGCATTGGTCGTCGTTATTCTGGCGATTGTCGCGTATTATGTTTTCGGAAGAAGTGGTGAGCATCCGGCGACCGAACCGCCCGCCGCAAGCACACCGGCCCCGGCGCCAGCGCCCGCGGAGCCGATGAAGCCCGCCGAACCGGCTCCTGCCCCTGCCCCTGCCCCAGCACCCGCGCCGGCCCCTGCACCGGCGACACCGGCTCCTGCGCCGGCCCCAGCTCCCGCACCGGCCCAGTAATCGGGCCACGGCTTTCAACGAAGAACGGCCCGCCTTCCGGTGGGCCGTTCTGTTTGAGGCAGGCAAGGAGGCAATTCCCTCAAGGGAAGCGCTACGCGCTTGCCCGGGAAAACCGTTTCACGGTTTTCCTGGATCGTTCTAAATATGGATCGGCTTGAAGAACGTCGCCAATGCCGCTTCCTTCACTGCTTCCGACATGGTCGGATGGGCATGACAGGTGCGGGCGAGATCTTCCGACGAGCCGCCGAATTCCATCAGCACCGCCGCCTCGTGGATCATCTCGCCGGCGCCGAAGCCGACGATGTGAACGCCGAGCACGCGGTCGGTGGCCTTGTCGGCCAGGATCTTGACGAAGCCGTCGGTGTGCAGCATGGCGCGCGCCCGGCCATTGGCGGTGAACGGGAATTTCCCGACCTTGTAGTCGATGCCGGCCTTCTTCAATTCCTCCTCGGTCTTGCCGACCGAAGCGATCTCCGGGCTGGTGTAGACGACGCTCGGAATGACGTCGTAGTTCACATGGCCGGCCTGGCCGGCAATCGTCTCGGCGACCGCTACGCCCTCATCCTCGGCCTTGTGCGCCAGCATCGGCCCGGCGATGACATCGCCGATGGCATAGATGCCTGGTACGTTGGTCCTCAGGTGCGCGTCCGTCTTGACCCGGCCGCGCTCATCGACCTCGACGCCCGCTTCCTTCAGGCCCAGGCTGTCGGCGAAAGCGCGGCGGCCGGTGGCGATCAGCACCATGTCGGCCTCGATCGTCTCGGCCGCGCCGCCTTTCACAGGCTCGAAAGTGACGCTGGCGCCCTTCTTGGCCTTGGCGACGCCGGTGACCTTGGCGCCGAGCCTGAATTCGAAGCCCTGCTTGGAGAGCAGTCGCTGGAATTGCTTGGAGACCTCACCGTCCATACCGCCGAGGATGGTGTCGAGGAATTCGACCACGGTGACCTTGGCGCCGAGCCGCGCCCAGACCGAGCCGAGCTCGAGCCCGATGACGCCGCCGCCGACCACGACGAGATGGCCAGGCACCTTGTCCAGCGACAGCGCGCCGGTCGAGGACACGATGACTTTTTCGTCGAAGTCGACCGTGACGCCAGGAATGCCGGCGACATCCGAGCCGGTGGCGATGACGATGTTCTTCGTCTCGATTTCCTCGACCTTGCCGTCCTCGCTCGTCACCGACACCTTGCCCGCCGCGACCACCGTGCCGATGCCGCGAAAACTATCGATCTTGTTCTTCTTGAACAGGAAGGCGACGCCGTTGACGTTCGCCGTCACCGTGGCGTCCTTGTGCGCCATCATCTTCTTCAAATTGAGCTTCGGTGTCACTTCGACACCCAGTGTGTCGAAGGAGTGGCCGGCTTCGGCGAACATCTCAGAGGCATGCAGCAACGCCTTGGACGGAATGCAGCCGATGTTGAGGCAGGTGCCGCCGAAGGTCGAGTTCTTCTCGACCACCGCGACCTTCAGCCCGAGCTGCGCCGCCTTGATGGCGCAGACATAGCCGCCCGGTCCCGAGCCGATGATTACGACGTCATAAGCCATGTTTGTTTCCCTTTTTCTTGGGGCGCTCAGCGGCCGCCGCTGACATTCAGGATCGCGCCGGTCGTATAGGACGCGGCATCGGACAACAGGTAGAGAACCGCGCCCGCGACTTCATCCGCGGTGCCGGCTCTTTTCATTGGCAGAAGATCGCGGAACCGCTCTATCCGGTCCGGCTGCCCGCCCGAGGCATGGATTTCGGTATCGATGATGCCCGGCCGCACCGCATTGACGCGGATGCCTTCCAGCGCCACCTCGCGGGCGAGCCCCATGGTGAAGGTGTCGATCGCGCCCTTGGACGCGGCGTAGTCGACATATTCGCCCGGCGAGCCCAGAACTGCCGCAGCCGACGAGATGTTGACGATGGATCCACCCGACCCACCGTGACGGCTCGACATCCGCTTCACCGCTTCGCGGGCGCAGAGGAGCGACCCCACGACGTTGATGCGCATCATGCGCTCCAGCCGTGAAACATCCATCTCATCGACCCGCGCCTTGACGTCGACGATGCCGGCATTGTTGACGAAAGCATCGAGCCGGCCATAGCCGCGGTCGACGGCTTCAAACATGGCAACGATATCGGATTCGACGCCGACATCGCCCCTGACCGCAAAGGCCTCGCCGCCTGCGGCCTTGATTTCGCCGACCAGTGCCTCGGCGGCGGTCTGGTTGGAGGTGTAGTTGACCGCTACGCGATAGCCAGCCTTCGACCCGAGCCGGCAGATCGCGGCGCCGATGCCGCGGCTGCCACCGGTGACCAGCAGCACCTTTTGCGTCCCGCTCATTCCTGGCATCCCTTCAAGGCAAACACGTCCGACGGCACTTTCGAAAACCCGGCGCCGCCATAGGCGGTGGATTGATGCAACACCGGACCGAGATCGGGCAGGATCAGCGTCTTCGGTGCTTCGACGCCTTCGGCCGGCAACAGGCCGATGCTGCCCTTTTCATCCGACGTATAGATGACGCCGTTCCACAAGGTGCAGGCGGCAAGCTCGGTGCCGGTAACGTCGCCTCCCGGGCATTTGTACATCAGCGCCCCGTTCGGCCGCGAAACACCTTCGTTCCATTGGACGATGCCGTTCAGCACCACATCGTTGTCGAGGATCAAGCGGAACGTGTTGGTGACGGTCGCCGACGTGCCGGTCGGCGTAAAATTGATCTCACTGCCGCTCTGGGCATCGCCGTAGACGGCGAGTTCGGCCGGGCATGCGGCATTAGCGTGGACAGCGGCGAATGCCATACCGGCCGCCAGCGCTATCGGTCTGGCAGGCCCAGGGAACAGGGCCATTATTGGCTACTCCGACCGCGAGCCGCCATCCGACCGCCTCACAGATCAAGCACCAGCCGTTCCGGATCCTCCAGACTTTCCTTGACGCGCACCAGGAAGGTCACCGCTTCCTTGCCGTCGACGATGCGGTGATCGTAGCTCAGCGCCAGATACATCATCGGCCGGATCACGATCTGGCCGCCGACCACCACGGGCCGGTCCTGGATCTTGTGCATGCCCAGAATACCCGACTGCGGCGCGTTGAGGATCGGCGTGGACATCAGCGACCCGTAGACGCCGCCATTGGAAATCGTGAACGTGCCGCCCTGCATGTCGGCGACCGACAGCTTGCCGTCGCGCGCGGCGATGCCGAGCCGGCCGATCTCCTTCTCGATCTCGGCGATAGACATCTGGTCGGCATCGCGCACCACCGGAACGACCAGACCCTTCTCGGTGCCGACGGCGACGCCGATATGGGCGTAGTTCTTGAAGATGATATCGGTGGCATCGATCTCGGCGTTGACCGAGGGGATTTCCTTCAGCGCGTGCGTGACGGCCTTGGTGAAGAAACCCATGAAGCCGAGCTTCACGCCGTGCTTCTTCTCGAACACGTCCTTGTACTTGGTCCTGAGCGCCATCACCGCTGACATGTCCACCTCGTTGAAGGTGGTGAGCATGGCGGCGGTCGACTGCGCTTCCTTGAGCCGGCGCGCGATGGTCTGGCGCAGCTTGGTCATGCGCACGCGCTCCTCGCGCGCCGCGTCGTTGCCTGAGGACGGCGCACGGGCAGCAACCGGCGCTGCCGGGGCCGGGGCCGCCTTCGGCGTCTCGGCCGGCTGCGACGGCGCACCCTTGGAGATGGCGTCGAGCACGTCGCCCTTCAGCACCTGGCCGCGCTTGCCGGAGCCGGAAAGCTGGTCGACCGACAGATTGTTCTCGGCGATCAGTTTCGCCGCTGCCGGCGCCGGCGGCATGGTGCGCGGCTCGACCGGACCGGCGTCGCCGGCGACCTTGGCGGTCTCGGCGGCGGCCTGTTTGGTGGTCTGCGCGGCGTCGGGGCTCGATGCCTGCGCCACGGCTTGCGGCTTGGTCACTGGTGCGGCGGCGCCGCCGGCCGAAATGGAGCCCAGAAGCGCGCCGACCCCGACCGTCTCGCCTTCCTTGGCCGCGATCTCGCCCAAGGTTCCAGCGCCCGGCGAGGGAACCTCGACCGTCACCTTGTCGGTTTCGAGCTCGACCAGCGGCTCGTCGGCGGCAATGGCATCGCCCACCTTCTTGAACCATTTGCCGATGGTTGCCTCGGTGACGGATTCGCCGAGAGTGGGAACGCGGATTTCGGTAGCCATTGTGCCTGTCCGTTTGTTGTCTGTCTGTTCTATTCGCTCAACTCTGCCTACTCGCCGAGCGCGTCTTCGAGCAAGGCGGCGAGCTGGGCGAGATGCTTGGACATAAGCCCGGTCGCCGGCGAGGCGGATGCCGGCCGGCCGGTGTAGCGCACCCGCTGGTGCTTGGCGTCGATATGCGCCAGCACCCATTCCAGATACGGGTCGATGAACGACCAGGCGCCCATGTTCTTGGGTTCCTCCTGGCACCACACCATTTCGGCATTGCGGAAGCGCGACAATTCGGTGATCAACGCCTTGGCCGGGAACGGGTAGAGCTGTTCGACGCGCAGCAGATAGATGTCGTTGATGCCACGCTTCTCACGCTCCTCGTAGAGGTCGTAATAGACCTTGCCCGAGCACAGCACGACACGCCGGATCTTGGAATCCTTGGTCAGCTTGATGGCCTGGTTGGGCAAGAGCTGGGCATCGTCCCACAGCAGCCGGTGGAACGAGCTTTCGCCCGACATTTCCGGCAGCGTCGACACCGCCCGCTTGTGGCGCAGCAGCGACTTCGGCGTCATCAGGATCAGCGGCTTGCGGAAGTCGCGCTTCAACTGCCGGCGCAATATATGGAAGTAGTTGGCCGGCGTCGTGCAGTTGGCCACTTGCATGTTGTCCTCGGCGCAGAGCTGCAGGAAACGCTCGAGCCGGGCAGACGAATGTTCCGGTCCCTGGCCTTCATAACCATGCGGCAGCAGGCAGACGAGGCCCGACATCCGGAGCCACTTGCGCTCTCCGCTGGATATGAACTGGTCGAACACCACCTGGGCGCCGTTGGCGAAGTCGCCGAACTGAGCTTCCCACAACGTCAGCGCCTTAGGCTCGGCCAGGCTGTAGCCATATTCGAAGCCGAGCACGGCTTCTTCGGACAGCATTGAGTTGATGACCTCATAGCCGGCCTGCGCCGCCGACAGATTGTTGAGCGGGATGTAGCGGGTCTCGTCGCGCTGGTCGTAGAGCACGGAATGGCGCTGCGAGAAGGTACCCCGCTCCGAATCCTGCCCGGAGAGGCGGATCGGGTTGCCGTCGAGCAGGATGGCGCCAAAAGCCAGCGCCTCGGCCGTCGACCAGTCGATGCCTTCGCCGGATTCGATGGCCTGGCGGCGGTTTTCGAGGAAGCGGATGATCGTCTTGTGCGCCTCGAAATTCTTCGGCACCTCGGTCAGCTTCTTGCCGATCTCCTTCAGTGTCTTGGCCGGCACCGCGGTCTTGCCGCGCCGCTGTTCATCCTGGTTGTCGGCCGTACGCAGGCCCGACCAGGCGCCATCCAGCCAATCGGCCTTGTTGGGCTTGTAACGCTGGCCGACTTCCCACTCGGATTCCAGATGCTCCCGCCAGTCGGCCTTGAGCTTGTCGAACTCGGCCTGCGTCAAGTGGCCTTCGGCGATCAGCCGGTCGGCATAGATCTGCACCGTTGTCTTATGGTTGCGGATGTTGCGGTACATGATCGGCTGCGTGAAGGCCGGCTCGTCGCCCTCATTGTGGCCGAAGCGGCGGTAGCAGAACATGTCGACCACGACAGGCTTGTGGAATTTCATGCGGAATTCGATCGCCACCTTGGTGGCGTGCACCACGGCTTCCGGATCGTCGCCATTGACGTGGAAGATCGGCGCCTCGATCATCTTGGCGACGTCGGACGGGTAGGGCGACGAGCGCGAGAAGCGCGGATTGGTGGTGAAGCCGATCTGGTTGTTGATGATGAAATGCAATGTGCCGGCAACGCGGTGGCCGCGCAGGCCCGATAGGCCGAGGATTTCGGCAATGACACCCTGGCCGGCAAAGGCTGCGTCGCCATGCAGCAAAAGCGGCAGCACCTTGGCCCGCTCTTCCAGCGGCACGATCTCCTCGCGACCGCGGCCGAACAGATAATCCTGCTTGGCGCGCGCCTTGCCCATCACCACAGGGTCGACGATTTCCAGATGCGAGGGATTGGCGGTCAGCGACAGGTGCACCTTGTTGCCGTCGAACTCGCGGTCCGAGGAGGCGCCAAGATGGTATTTGACATCGCCGGAGCCCTCGACGTCGTCGGGTGCGGCCGAGCCGCCCTTGAATTCGTGAAAGATGGCGCGGTGCGGCTTGGCCATCACCTGGGAGAGTACGTTGAGGCGGCCGCGATGCGCCATGCCGAGCACGATCTCCTTCAGCCCGAGCTGACCGCCGCGCTTGACGATCTGCTCCAGCGCCGGGATCAGCGCTTCGCCGCCGTCGAGGCCGAAGCGCTTGGTGCCTTTGAACTTGACGTCGGCGAACTGCTCGAAGCCCTCGGCCTCGATCAGTTTCTGCAGGATCGCCTTCTTGCCGGTCGCGGTGAAGGAGATCTCCTTGTCGGCGCCCTCGATGCGCGCCTGGATCCACGCTTTCTCTTCCGGATCGGAGATATGCATGAACTCGACGCCCAGCGTCGAGCAATAGGTGCGGGTCAGGATGTCGAGCATCTGGCGGATGGTGCCGAATTCGAGCCCGAGCACATTGTCGAGGAAGATCGGCCGGTCGTAGTCGGCTTCGGTGAAGCCGTAATTCTCTGGCGACAGCTCGTTGTAATCCTCGAGCGTGGCGATGCCGAGCGGGTCGAGATTGGCGTGCAGATGGCCGCGCATGCGATAGGCGCGGATCATCATGATGGCGCGCACGGAATCGCGCGTCGCCTGGTGCACGTCGGCGTCGGAGGGGACGGCGCCGTTGACGGCTGCCTTCTCCTTGACCTTCTTTTCGATGTGCTTCTCGACCAGGCCCCAATTGCCGTCGAGCGCCGACACCAGCTCGCCATTGGCCTGCAGCGGCCAGGAGGGCTTGGCCCACGAGGCGCCCTTGGCGTTCTTGCGGACATCCCCGGCATCGTCCTTCAGGCCGGCGAAGAACTCCTGCCATTCGGGATTGACCGAGGCTGGATCGTCCTCATACGCCGCATAGAGCGCGTCGATATAATCGGCATTGCCGCCATAGAGGAAAGAGGTGAGCGAAAATTGGTCGTTGGCCTGATCTTGTCGTGCCATTTTGTCTGCGGAGCCTGGCTCCGTCTCCTTTCGAGGGGAATAGTGAGTAGTCAGTAAGGAGTAGGAAAAATGAAGACTTTCCCGTTCAGCTGCTACTCACCCGTTCTTCCCTTTTCACTACTCACTATTGACTACTCACTAGCCCTTAATTGCCTCGACCAGCGTCGTGCCCAGCCGGGCCGGCGATGGCGAAACTTTTATCCCGGCCGATTCCATTGCCGCGATCTTGTCTTCGGCGCCGCCCTTGCCGCCCGAGATAACCGCGCCCGCATGGCCCATGGTGCGGCCGGCCGGCGCCGTGCGTCCGGCGATGAAGCCCGCCATCGGCTTGCGGCGGCCGCGTTTGGCCTCGTCCTTGAGAAACTGCGCGGCGTCTTCCTCGGCCGAGCCGCCGATCTCGCCGATCATGATGATCGACTTGGTCTCGTCGTCGGCGAGGAACATTTCGAGCACGTCGATGAATTCGGTGCCTTTGACGGGATCGCCACCGATGCCGACAGCGGTGGTCTGGCCGAGGCCGACATTGGTGGTCTGGAACACGGCTTCATAGGTAAGCGTTCCCGAGCGCGAAACAACACCGACCGAACCCTTGCGGAAGATGTTCCCGGGCATGATGCCGATCTTGCATTCGTCGGGGGTGAGCACGCCGGGACAGTTCGGGCCGATCAGCCGCGACGTCGAACGGTCGAGCCGCGCCTTGACCTTGATCATGTCCATGACGGGAATGCCTTCGGTGATGCAGACGATGAGCGGGATTTCGGCCTCGATGGCCTCGATGATGGCTTCGGCAGCACCCGCCGGCGGCACATAGACGACGGAAGCGTTGGCGCCGGTCTTGGCCTTGCCCTCGGCGACGGTGGCGAAGATCGGCAGGTTCTCGCCCTTGGCGCCGGTCCAGGTCTCGCCGCCCTTCTTGGGATGGATGCCGCCGACCATCTTGGTCCCGTGATAGGCCAGCGCCTGTTCGGTGTGGAAGGTGCCGGTCTTGCCGGTCAGGCCCTGCACGAGCACCTTGGTGTTCTTGTCGACGAGAATGGACATGGTGAGAACGCCTCTGAATTCAGCGATTACAAGAAAGGATTGACGGCTCGCACCGAGCCATAAACCTGGTTGTGGTTGAGATCTTCGGTGTAGAAAATCGGCGCGCCGAGATATCCGGCTGCGGCAAGAAGCGCGGCGTCGTAGTAGTGAATTCCGTAGCGGCGTGCGAGGTCCAGTCCTGCGCGAACATAGCTTTCGTCGACAGGCACCAGCGGACAAGTGCCGAGGAGGACCAGCCATTGGTCGAGCAGATCATCCCCCAGAAGGGATTTTCCTCGCGCCACCGCTGTGAATTCGGCCAAGGTTTGCCCCGACACGCCAAAGACAGTGCTCGATACCAGGTCTTCTGCGATTGGCGCGCGACGTGGGTCACGATTCTTCTCCGAAGCCGCGTAGATCAGGACGTTCGTGTCGAGAAAGCAGTCGATCTTCCCGGTCGGCATAGGCGTCCCTTCGATCCCACTTGTAGGGGGTGTCGGCGCTGTCGCTCCGTTTCGCAGCCTCGTCCATAAGCCGCTTCATTCCCGCCTTGGCCCAGGCAATCCGATCTTCCTGCTCGACTTCATGCGCAAGCAGTGAACGAATGAGGGCGTTGAGCGTCGTCTTGCGACGTCCGGCAAGGCCTCGCGCTTTCTCAAGCAGTGCCTCGTCCATGGCCAGGGTGACGTTCTTCATCGCTCGTCTCCACATAAACACACAGCCAATATATGTGTGATTATGTGTCTTTCTTCAACCGCTTTGCCCAGGATTTCCATCGCTCAGCCATCCCCCAAAACGGAAGGCGGGACGCGCCGGTAAAGGCCGCTCATCATGTCTTGCCAGCCGTCGCTGCCGACGGGCTGGAATTGCAGTCGCATGCGATAGCTGTCGCTGCCGTCGAAAGCGTAGGTCACGCGTGCGGCCCCGCGCGGCGACGAGCGCAACAGCGTCAGTGTGTTGCCCTCCCACGTGCCGGAGGCCGGCGAGGCCGGCACAAAGCCCATCGAATCGAACTGATGCATGGTGACAAGGCTGTTTTGCCGGTCGAAGCCGAACACGCTGTGCGCGCCGAACGAAATCGTCCCGTCGCGGCGCTGGCGATAGCGTTGCACTACGAACAGGCCGCCGAACTGTGCCTCTGCCAGTACTTCCGAAGTCGCTGAGCCCCCATCGGCCCATTGTGTGTCCGCGACCTCTTCCTCGCCACGCCACGCGCCGACCAGCGCCTGCAGGCGCTGGTGATCGGGCGAGAGCGAGGAGAAGGAGGCCGCGTTCATGGTTCAGAGCCGCTTCAGGTCGGTGACGGTGAGATCGCTCTTGGCGTTGCCGGTGTTGAGCGTCGTCGCCGGCTCGAACATCAGCACCACCGGTTCCGGTGTCAGCGAACGCGGCCGGTGCTCGACGCCGCGCGGCACGACGATGAAGTCGCCTTCGCCGAGCTCGACCGGACCGTCGCGGAAATCGATGGCGATGCGGCCGCGCAGCACGAGGAAGGCTTCGTCTTCGTTGTCATGGGCGTGCCAGTCGAAAACCGCGCCGAACTTGGCGACCTTCGCCTGGCTGTCATTGACATCGCCGGCGATATGCGGATCGAAGACATCCGCGATCTTCGCATCCGCAGCCTCGACGAGGTTTATCTTGCGTGGAGGCACTTGATCAGCCCTTCACCGCCGCCACGATCTTCTTGGCCGCGTCGTCAAGATCGTCGGCTGACACGACGTTGAGGCCGCTGTCGTTGATGATCTTCTTGCCGAGTTCGGCATTGGTGCCTTCCAGGCGCACGACCAGCGGCACTTTCAGGCCGACTTCCTTGACCGCGGCGATGACGCCCTCGGCGATGATGTCGCATTTCATGATGCCGCCGAAGATGTTGATCAGGATGCCCTTGACCGCCGGATCCCTGGTGATGATCTTGAAGGCCGCCGTCACCTTTTCTTTCGACGCGCCGCCGCCGACATCGAGAAAGTTGGCCGGCTCGGCGCCGTAGAGTTTGATGATGTCCATCGTCGCCATGGCGAGGCCGGCGCCATTGACCATGCAGCCGATATTGCCGTCGAGCGCGACATAGGCGAGGTCGTATTTCGACGCCTCGATCTCCTTCTCGTCCTCTTCGGTGGTGTCGCGCAGCTCGAGCACATCCGGATGGCGAAACAGCGCGTTGTTGTCGAACGACACCTTGGCGTCGAGGACGCGCAGCCGGCCGTTCTTCATGACGATCAGGGGATTGACCTCGAGCAGGCTCATGTCCTTCTCGACGAAGGCCTTGTAGAGGATCGGGAACAGCGTGCCGCCGTCCCTGGCAGCATCGCCGTCGAGCTTCAGCGCGCCATTGAGTTTCTTCACGTCATCCGCGGTAACGCCCTTTTCCGGATCGACGGCGACGGTGATAATCTTTTCCGGCGTGTCGTGGGCGACCGCCTCGATGTCCATGCCGCCTTCGGTCGAGACGACGAAGGCGATGCGGCCGACCGAACGGTCGACCAGAACAGACAGATAGAGCTCGCGCTCGATGTCGGCGCCATCCTCGATATAGAGCCGGTTGACCTGCTTGCCGGCCGGGCCGGTTTGCTTGGTCACCAGCGTGTGGCCGAGCATCTCGTTGGCGTTGGCGACGACGTCGGCGACCGACTTGGCCAGTCGCACGCCGCCCTTGGCGTCAGGCCCGAGCTCCTTGAACTTGCCCTTGCCGCGGCCGCCGGCATGGATCTGGCTCTTCACCACATAGAGCGGGCCGGGCAGCGCCTTGGCGGCGGCTTCCGCCTCATCCGCCTTGAACACCGGCACGCCTTGGGCCACCGGCGCGCCAAAGCCCTTCAGCAGCGCCTTGCCCTGATATTCATGGATGTTCATCTGGATCGTCTCCGGATCAGCTGCTGGGGTTCACTTCGAGGCGAGTTGCGGCGCGATCTTGACGCAGGCCTCGGTCAGGCCCTGCACCGCCGCCACCGAGCTATCGAACATCTTCTGCTCTGGCTTGGAAAGCTCGATCTCGATCACGCGCTCGACGCCACCGGCGCCGATCACCACGGGAACGCCGACATAGGTGTTCTTCACGCCATACTGGCCGGAAAGATGAGCCGCGCAAGGCAGCACACGCTTCTTGTCCTTGAGATAGGCTTCGGCCATCGAGATCGCCGATGCGGCCGGCGCATAATAGGCCGAGCCGGTCTTCAACAGGCCGACGATTTCGGCGCCGCCATCGCGGGTGCGCTGCACGATCTGGTCGAGCTTCTCTTTCGAGGTCCAGCCCATCTTGACGAGATCGGGCAGAGGAATGCCTGCAACCGTCGAATAGCGGATCATCGGCACCATGGAATCGCCATGGCCGCCGAGCACGAAGGCGGTGACGTCCTCGACCGAGACCTTGAACTCCTCGGCCAGGAAATAGCGGAAGCGAGCGCTGTCGAGCACGCCGGCCATGCCCACGACATGGGTGTTGGGCAGGCCGGAAAACTTCTGCAGCGCCCAGACCATCGCATCCAGCGGATTGGTGATGCAGATGACGAAGGCCTTCGGCGCGTACTTCTTCAGGCCGGCGCCGACCTGTTCCATGACCTTGAGGTTGATGCCGAGCAGATCGTCGCGGCTCATGCCCGGCTTGCGCGGCACGCCGGCGGTGACGATGCAGACGTCCGCCCCTTCGATCCCGGCATAGTCGTTGACGCCGGTCAGCCTGGAATCGAACCCGTCGACCGGCGACGATTGCGCGATATCGAGCCCCTTGCCCTGCGGGATGCCTTCGGCAATATCGAACAGAACCACGTCGCCGAGGTCCTTGAGGCCGATCATGTGAGCGAGCGTGCCGCCGATCATGCCAGAGCCGATAAGCGCTATCTTGTTGCGTGCCATGTCAGGATAGTTTCCCTTTGTTCGTGACGTCGCTCAAATCGCTGACGATCTGATGACGGCGTCGAGGAAGAGACCGGAATGCTGCGGGGATCCCGCGAGATTTCGCCGCACCCAATAGCCCCGGCGCCGCGTAAATTCAAACGATTATTTTGGAGCGAGCGTTTTCAATCGGTTAGAGTGACTGGGAATTACGTAAACGTAAAAGTTTGAAACTCGACTGGGAAAATCTACACGATGAAGATGGAGGTCGTAAGACTTGATGCCGGCGATGACGCCCTTGTGATGCGGGGAGCCGAGGATGTGTTCGACGAACCGGTCAGGCCAGATCGATTGGCAGTCTATCTCAGGGAACCCGGCCACTTCATGGTCGTGCGCTCGCCGACGGCGTGACCGTCGGTCAATGCGCCGCCATCATCCACCGTCATCCCGACAAGGCGACGGAGCTCTACATCGACGAGGTCGGCGTATCGCCGGCCTTCCAGCGCCAGGGCATCGCGCGAAAGATGCTCGACGCGATGTTTGCGATCGGCAGGGAGAATGGCTGCGAAGAAGCCTGGGTCGGCACCGAGCCGGACAACCGTGCCGCCCGCGCTTTACGAGTCGCGCAAGGAGACGCACGGTCCAGCGGAAGATTTTGTGATGTATGTATACGACTTGTAGGGCTCTCATAGCAGGAGCCGTACGGATCAGCCTTTGAAGGCCCCCGTCGGCTGGTTCTAGGCTTGCGCCTGCGCTTCGGTCGGCGTCGCCTTCGCCTTCCGCCGCTCCGCCCAATCCTCCAGCCAGTCGCGGCTCTGCATCTCGATCAGCCGCGACGCCGTGCGCTCGAACTCGAACACCTCGACGCCGCGCTTGGCCACATAGAGTTGCTGCGGCGGCGCTTCCGCGCTTACCACCAGCCTGATGTGATGGTCGTAGAGCGTGTCGACCAGCAGGATGAAGCGCTTGGCCTCGTTGCGCCGGCCTTCACCCAGCACCGGAATGTGGTCGATAAAGATGGTCGAGAAGCGGTCGGCAAGGGCCAGATAGTCGCGCGCGCCGAGCGGTTTCTCGCACAGATCGGCGAAGGAAAAACGCGCCGCGTCGCCGGCGGCGCGCGGAACGGCCAGCTGCCGGCCCTTGACGGCAAGCGACGCCTCGGCCGTCGGCGCGCCGCGCGTCATCGTTTGCCAAGCCGCGTCCAGCGCCTCATCGGCCGCCGCATCGGCGGGCGTCACATAGACTGGCGTACGGGCAAGCTTCTCCAGCCGATAGTCCTTGTCGGCATCGAGCGAGAGCACCTGCGCATGCCGTTCCAATATGCCGATGAAGGGCAGGAAAAGCTGACGGTTCAGCCCGTCGCGATAGAGGTTCTCCGGCGCTACGTTCGACGTCGCCACCAGCACCACGCCGCTGGCGAACAGCGCCGAAAACAGCCGGGACAGGATCATCGCATCGGCGATGTCGGTGACCGAGAACTCGTCGAAACACAGTACCCAGGCCTGTTCGGCAAGCGCCCGCGCCACCGGCGGAATCGGATCGTCTTCCCTCACCGTGCCGTCCTTGCGCTCCTGCCGGTGCTTCTGGATGCGGTCCTGCACCTCGGCCATGAAGTCGTTGAAATGCACGCGGCGCTTGCGCCGCACCGGCAGCAGCTCGAAGAACAAGTCCATCAACATGGTCTTGCCGCGGCCGACGCCGCCATGGATGTAGAGGCCCTTGACCGCCTCGTGCGTCTCGCGCCTTCGGGCGAAGAGCCAGCCAAGCGCGCTCGATTTGTGCGCCAGCCGCTTCACCGAAATCTCTGATACCAGCCGGTCGAGAGCGGTGACGATCCGCTCCTGCGCCGGATCGCGCTCGATGGCACCGGTGTCGACCAGATGGTCGTAACGCTGCCTGACGGTCACATGGGTCTGGAGGCCGTCACGCAGATGCATAGGTCACGTCGTTGTCGAGGGGCTTGGCTACCTTGTAAGCGAGATCGGCAGGCCATTGGAAGTCTGGCCGTCGAATTTCGAGCCGCCCGAGGAATAGAGCCGTGCCAGCGTGCCGCCATTCTCATCGTAAAGCGTCAACTGCTTGCCGGCGACGTTCCATGACTTGATGCCGTCGATCGGCGCCGGGCAATGCAGCGGTCCGGCGCGGAAACCGGCGCCGAATTTGGTCTGCGGCGTCGCCACCTTGCAGCTCTGGCCGGAAACGCTGGCATTCCATACGCCGGCGACACTGGCCGCGGTCAGGTCCGGCGCACCCGCCGGCGCCGAACCGTCCGGCGGCAAGGAGGCGACCTGGCTGTTCTGCGGGGCGGTCGGGAATTGCGACGGATCCGTGGTGCCGGGGGAGGCCGGGGGCGGCAACTGGTTGGCCGTCACCTGACCGGACGGCGCCGGCTGCAGCGGCGCCGGCTGCTGGTCGTCCATCGAGGAAAACCGTGAGGTTGAGCAGCCGCTCGCAACGAGCGCCGCCAGCGATACGGCCACCAGGCCGGTTTTCGAAAAAGTCATTCCAACCTCCGTCGGATCCGGCGGGGCTGCCGTCCGCACAATGTCGCCCTCCACCAAGATGGAGAAGGTGGCGAAATTTCAACCCGATATGGTTAAAATAGGGTTTGCGCCAAGAATTGTTGCAAATTTGTCGCAATCATCCGGCCAGCGGAGCGCTCGGCACGAATATATAGCCGTCCGGTCCGACGACATAGCTCTCGCGCAGGCCGTGCGGCTTGTCGATCGCCCCGGCCAGCACGATGTGGCCATGATCGCGCGCGGCGGCCTCGACCGCATCCGGGTTGGCGCCGTAAAGACGCAGCTCGACGCCGGCGCCGCGTGTCTCGGCGCCGGCGATCGTCCCTGTCATGGCATTGTCGAGATAGGAATGGTCGGCGTGCAGCATGAACACCGAGCCCAGCAGCTCGATCGCCGCGAAATCCTCGTCGGCATAGATGATATCGGCGCCGAGCACGTCGCGGCAGAAGGCTTCCATGGCCGCCATGTCGCTCACCAGCAGGTTGACGCCGATGCCGCGCGCCAGCGAGCGGCCGAAATCCCCGGCCTTCATCCATGGTGTCCTGGTCCGCTTCATCGCCATGGCATCGTCCTCCCCAATCCGATCCTACTCAAGCCGGCCGCCCGGGCCGTTGGCATTCGGCCGGCAAACGCTTGCGCCAGCCGGCACAAGGGCTATGTCTGGCAGACCGAAATTCACTGGAGTCGCAAATTGGCTGCGAGACCGAAAGCCGCCAATCGCTACTATAACGGCCCGCCCAGCGATCATTTCGACGGAACCTTGTTCTTCAATCCCGGCGGCCAGCCGCCGGCGCGTTTCGCCGATCTGCTGAAATGGCAGTTCAATGGCCAACGCTCGAAATGGCCGGCCACCAATCCGAGCCCCTTTCCGCAGGCAAAGCCGCCCGCACGTGTCGAGGGCGCCGGCCTGACCGTGACCATGGTCGGTCATTCCACGCTGCTGGTCCAGACCGCGGGCCTGAACATCCTCACCGATCCGGTATGGTCGCTGCGGGCCTCGCCGTTCTCCTTCGTCGGGCCGAAACGCGTCAACGCGCCGGGCATCGCCCTGGCCGACCTGCCGCCGATCGATCTCGTGCTGATCAGTCACAATCACTACGACCATCTCGACATCGCGACGCTGAAGCAGCTCAAGGCCAGGCACGACCCGCTGGTGGTGACCCCGTTCGGCAATGACGTCCTGATTGGCGGGGCGGTTCCCGGCATGCGGCTCTCGGCGCATGACTGGGGCGACAGGGTCGACATCGGCGATGGCGTGGCCGTCCATGTCGAGCCGGCGCATCACTGGTCGGCGCGCGGCACACGCGACCGGCGCATGGCGCTGTGGGCCGGCTTCGTCATCGAGACGCGGGCCGGCCGGATCTATTTCGCGGGCGATACCGGCTTCCATGATGGCATCAACTACCGGCTCATAGCTCACAAGCACGGCGGCTTCCGCTTCGCCATCCTGCCGATCGGCGCCTATGAGCCGCGCTGGTTCATGGCCTCGCAGCATCAAAACCCGGAGGAGGCGGTGCAAGGCATGACATTGTGCAACGCCGCCTATGCGGCCGGCTGCCATTGGGGCACGTTCCAGCTCACCGACGAACCGATCGACGAGCCGGCACGCAAGCTCGACGAGGCGCTGGAGGCCGAGGGCCTGCCGCGCGAACGTTTTCGCGCCTTGCGGCCAGGTGAGGTCTGGGACGTGCCGCAGGAAGCGGCGCTTTGACCGGGGCCGGCTGCGGCCGGCGGAACCCGAGCGCCACCGGCGCGTTTGTTGAAGGGGCTTCGATTTCTATCGCTTTGCGAGGCATTTCCATGCTCAGATGGATCATCATTCTCCTGATTATCGCCGCCGCTGCGAGCCTGCTCGGCATGCCTGCATTAGCGGGTGCGGCGGCCACCGGCGCGCGCATCCTGATCGGTATCGTGCTGATCATATTCCTGCTGATCGTGCTCGGCGTCTTCGCCGTCACCTGAAGGCGCGATGCACTGGTAATTCCCGCCCTTTTCCGCCATATAGCGGCAAACAGTACGGAATGACCGGAAGAAATGGCAGGCACCGCCCCTTTCGCCAAGATGAACGGCATCGGCAACGAGATCATCGTTGCCGACATGCGCGGCCGTGCCGACCGGGTGACGCCGACAGCGGCGATCGCGCTCAACGCCGATGCCTCGACGCGGTTCGACCAGATCATGGCGATCCATGAGGCGCGGACGCCGGGTACGGCCTATTTCATCGACATATTGAATTCGGACGGCTCGGGCGCGCAGGCCTGCGGCAACGGCATGCGCTGCGTCGTCCAGGCGCTGGCGGCCGAGACCGGACAAAAGACATTCACCTTCGAGACCGTCGCCGGAATCCTCAACGCGCAGGAACATGCCGACGGCTCGATCTCGGTCGACATGGGCACGCCGCGCTTCGGCTGGCGGGACATTCCGCTCGCTGAGGAGTTTCGCGATACCCGCATGATCGAATTGCAGGTCGGCCCGATCGACGCCCCGGTGCTGCATTCGCCCTCGGTCGTCTCCATGGGCAATCCGCATGCCATCTTCTGGGTCGACCGCGACGTCTGGTCCTACGAACTCGACCGCTTCGGACCGCTGCTCGAAAACCATCCGATCTTCCCCGAGCGCGCCAACATCACCATCGCGCAGGTGACCTCGCCCGACAGCATGATCATCCGCACCTGGGAACGCGGCGCCGGCCTGACCAAGGCTTGCGGCACGGCATCCTGCGCCGCCGTCGTGGCTGCGGCCCGCACCCGGCGCACCGGGCGCAGCGTCAATCTACTGACCCCCGGCGGCGGCTCGCTGCACGTCGAATGGCTTGAAAACGACCATGTCATCCTGACCGGTGCGGCCGAATGGGAGTTTTCCGGCAGCTTCGATCCCTCGAGCGGCGCCTGGGCGCGCGACACCGAAAGCGCGGCCTGATGCCCGCTCCTTTCAAGGATGGCGATGTGGGGAAGGGCCCCAATCGCATCGAACTGGTGACCTTCGGCTGCCGGCTGAACACTTATGAATCCGAGGTGATGCGGCGCGAGGCCGAAACTGCGGGCCTCGGTGGGCTGGCTGGCGGCGCCGTCATCTTCAACACCTGCGCCGTCACCGGCGAAGCGGTCCGCCAGGCCAAACAGGCGATCCGCAAGGCGCGCCGCGACAACCCCGAAGCTCGCATCATCGTCACCGGCTGCGCGGCGCAGACCGAGCCGCAGAATTTCGCGGCCATGGACGAGGTCGATCTCGTCCTTGGCAATGAGGAGAAGCTGAAGGCCAATTCCTATCGCGCGCTGCCGGATTTCGGCGTCAACGACAGCGAGAAGGCGCGCGTCAACGACATCTTCTCCGTACGCGAGACCGCCGGCCATATGGTCGATGCCATCGAGGGCAGGGCACGCGCCTTCGTGCAGGTGCAGAATGGCTGCGACCACCGCTGCACCTTCTGCATCATCCCCTATGGCCGCGGCAATTCACGCTCGGTGCCGATGGGCGCCGTGGTCGAGCAGGTCAAGCGGCTCACCGGCAACGGCTATGCCGAGATCGTGCTGACCGGCGTCGACATGACGAGTTTCGGCGCCGACCTGCCGGGCGCACCGAAACTCGGCAGGCTGGTGAAGACCATCCTGCGCCAGGTGCCGGACGTGAAGCGCCTGCGCCTCTCCTCCATCGATTCCATCGAGGCCGACGACGATTTGCTCGACGCCATCGCCACCGAGCCGCGGCTGATGCCGCATCTGCATCTGTCGCTGCAATCCGGCGATGACATGATTTTGAAGCGCATGAAGCGTCGGCATCTGCGCGATCAGTCGATCCGCTTCTGCGAAGACGTGCGCAAGCTGCGCCCTGACGTCGTCTTCGGCGCCGACATCATCGCCGGCTTCCCGACCGAGACGGAGGCGATGTTCGAAAATTCGGCAAAGATCGTCGAGGAATGCGGGCTGACCCACCTGCACGTCTTTCCGTTTTCGCCGCGCGAAGGCACGCCCGCCGCGCGCATGCCGCAGGTCCGCCGCGAAGTGGTCAAGCAGCGGGCAGCCCGCCTGCGCGCCGCCGGCGAGACCGCATATCGCCGCCATCTGTCGTCGCTCTCCGGAACGCGCCAGTCGATCCTGATCGAGCGCGACGGGCTCGGCCGCACCGAAGGGTTTACGCTCGCCGCGCTCGCCACCGGCGCGCCGGGCGAGATCGTCGAAGCAACAGTCACCGGTCATGACGGCGCCCGGCTGATCGCGGCCCCGCTTGCCGCCCGCGCCGCCTGAGAAACGCAAGAGATGGCCGGGTTCTTCAAGAAGATATTTTCGTTCGGCAAGAAGGAGGTCGTCGAGGAGCGCGTCGACGAGACCGCCCCGCTGCCGCCGATCAAATGGGATCAGCTCGACACGCTGAAGCCGGCGGCCGAGCAGGCCGTTCCGGAATTCCTGAAGCGGGAGGAGACCCAGGCTCAGCCTCCCGTCGAGCCCGCGCCGCCCGAGGAGCCGACACCCGAGCCTGCCCCGGCCATTCCGCCGGTGCCGGAGCCGACTGTTCCGCCCGAGCCGGAACCGCTGCCGGAGCCGCGGCCGGAGGAGGAACCGGCACCGACGCCCGAGCGCCCGGAGCCGCCGGCACCTGAGGAAGTTCCGACACCTCCGGCCATTCCGGAGCCTGCGCCCGAACCGCGGCCGCAGGAGGTACCGCCGCCAGCGCCCGCCGAGCCGGAAATTGTCCCGTCGCGCCCGGAGCAGCTGCCGGAACCGGCACCCGCCGAAGTACCGACGCCCGCCGAAGTTCCGGTCGAGACGCCGGCGCCAATCGAGATTCCTACGACACCGTCTTCGGCGCAGCCGTCACAGGCCGGCGCCCCCCCTCATCCGCCTGCCGGCGCCTTCTCCCCGTATAGTGACGGGGAGAAGGAAGAAGTTCCATCGCCAACGCCTCCCTCTCTCCGTCCTTCATGGGGAGAGGGTAAGGGGGAGGGGCGCCAGCCTGTCGAGAACCTGGCACCCAGTGCCGAAACTGCCGCCGAAATCTCGCCGCCAATTCGCCAGCCTGCGCCGATCGAGCCGCAGCCTGTGCGCGCCGAAATCGCGCCGGAACCTGAGGCAGTTCCCGTCCCGCCGAAGCCTGCGCCCGCCCCCGGAAAGGTAACGGTCGCCAGAAAGGTGGAGCAGAAGGCCGAGCCGCAGAAGGCGCCGGAGCCGGCGCCGCGGCGCTCCTGGTTCCAGCGCATGCGGGACGGGCTTGCCCGTTCCTCGCGCGAATTGTCGGGCAACATTGCCGGCGTCTTCACCAAGCGCAAGCTCGACGACGACACGCTGCAGGACCTGGAAGACGTGCTGATCCGCGCCGATCTCGGGCTGGAGACCGCCTTGCGCGTCACCGATTCGCTGGCCGCCAGCCGCTACGGCAAGGATGTCTCCGACGCCGAGGTCCGCACCGTGATGGCGCAGGAGGTCGAGAAGGTGCTGACCCCCGTCGCCCTGCCGCTGGAACTCGACCTCAGCCACAAACCGCATGTCATCCTGGTGGTCGGCGTCAACGGCACCGGCAAGACCACGACCATCGGCAAGCTGGCGGCCAAACTGACCGATGGCGGCCTGTCGGTGATGCTGGCCGCCGGCGACACCTTCCGAGCCGCCGCCATCGAGCAGCTCAAGATCTGGGGCGAGCGGACGAAATCGCCGGTCATCGCCTCCAAGCTCGGCGCCGATGCCGCCGGCCTCGCCTACGATGCCTTCGAGAAGGCGAAGGAAGCAGGCTCCGACGTGCTGATCATCGATACCGCCGGCCGCCTGCAGAACAAGGCCGAGCTGATGGCGGAACTCGAGAAGATCGTGCGCGTGCTGGGCAAGCTTGATCCGGAAGCGCCGCACACCGTGCTGCAGACGGTCGACGCCACCACCGGCCAGAACGCGCTCAACCAGGTCGAGATCTTCCGCAATGTCGCCGGGGTCAACGGCCTGGTGATGACCAAGCTGGACGGCACGGCGCGTGGCGGTATTCTGGTGGCGATCGCGGCAAAACACAGATTGCCGGTCTATTTCATCGGCGTCGGCGAACAGGTCGACGACCTCGAACCGTTCTCGGCAAGCGAATTCGCCAGGGCGATCGCTGGCGTTGCGTAACGGCATGATCCCGGGGAAGATTGCTTCAACCGGATCGTGCGTAAGAAGGAAGATATGAACCCACCCATTCTCGAACGCGATCCGTCCGACCCGCAGAAAGAGAAGAAGGAAGGCGTCAACCCGCTGCTCAAGCTCGTTCTCGAGCTAGGGCCGCTGCTGGTGTTCTTTTTCGCCAATGCGCGAGGCGAATGGCTGACGCAGAAATTCCCGGCGCTGGCTGAATTCGGCGGCCCGATCTTCGTCGCCACCGGCCTGTTCATGGCCGCCACCGCGATCGCGCTGGTCGCGTCGTGGCTACTCACCCGCACCCTGCCGATCATGCCGATGGTGTCGGGCGTCGTCGTTTTCATCTTCGGCGCGTTGACGCTCTACCTGCAGGACGACATCTTCATCAAGATGAAGCCGACCATCGTCAACACGCTGTTCGGCGGCGTGCTGCTCGGAGGGTTGTTCTTCGGCAGATCGCTGCTTGGCTACGTCTTCGATTCCGCCTTCAGGCTTGATGCCGAGGGCTGGAGGAAACTCACCTTCCGCTGGGGTCTGTTCTTCCTGTTCCTGGCCCTCGTCAACGAGGTGGTGTGGCGGAATTTTTCGACCGATGCCTGGGTTACCTTCAAGGTCTGGGGCATCATGCCGATCACGCTTCTGTTCACCTTCAGCCAGATGCCGCTGATCCTGCGCCATTCGCTGGACGACAAGACCGGCGGCGAAGAGAAGGCCCGCAAATAAGGCCTGCAATTGGGGGAGTGCCATGGAATTCGTCACCACGCGCGAAGAGCTGCGGACGATCTACAAGACGCCGCGTCCGATGGATGGTTCGATCCGCAAAGAATTGAAGGCGCTGGACGGCCATTGCCGCTCCTTCATAGGCAAGAGCCCCTTCGTGCTGATCGGCTCCTCCGACGGCGAAGGCAATGCCGATGTGACGCCCAAAGGCGACAAGCCAGGATTCGCCGCCGTGCTTGACGACAGGACCATCGCCATCCCCGACCGGCCCGGCAACAACCGGCTGGATACGCTGGAGAACATCCTGCTCAATCCGTCGGTCGGGCTGCTGTTCCTCATTCCCGGCATGAACGAGACGCTGCGCGTCAATGGCGACGCCCGCATCACCGTCGACGCCGCTTTGCGCGAACGGCTGGCCGTCGACGGCAAGGAGCCGCAGAGCGTCGTCGTGGTCGCCGTCAAGGCCGCCTACATGCATTGCGCCAAGGCCTTCATGCGCTCCGAGCTTTGGAAGCCGGAGAGCTGGCACGATCGCGCCACGCTGCCGACGCTCGGTCAGATCCTGCGCGACCAACTGGCGCTCGCCGATTCGGCCGAGGCGACCGACCGCTGGCTGGACGACGAATACAAGCAGACGATGTGGTAGCGTGCGCGGAAGATTCGTCAGAGCGTCGCCTTGCTGAACCTCCTTGCCATTTCCGGCAGCCTGCGGGCGGCCTCCACCAACTCGGCCCTGGTCGCGGCACTGGCGTGGAACGCGCCAGAGGGCTGCCGCGTCGCCATCCATGAAGGACTCGGCCTGCTGCCGATCTTCAACCCCGACGACGAGAGTGAGCGGACGCCGTCCGAAGCGTCCAGGCTGATCGATGCCGTCACCGCCGCCGACGGCGTCATCATCTCATGCCCGGAATATGCGCATGGCGTGCCGGGCGGCCTAAAGAATGCGCTCGACTGGCTGGTGTCGCGCGATGCCGCCGTCGACAAGCCGGCCATGCTGGTGCACGCCTCGCCGCGCTCGCTCTATGCCCGCGCCGCATTGGCGGAGATCATGCGCACCATGTCCTTCGCGCTTTATGACGGCGGGCTGGAGATCGGGCTGCTCGGCAAGAAGCCAGCTGAGGTGGAGGCCGTCCTGGGGGAGCAGGCGAACGCGTTGGCAATGCGCGATGCGTTGTCCGCTTTCGCGGATTTCATTCGCGCGCGTTAGCGCCTACCCTTTTCTCAGCGTCTCGACATCGGTCTTGCCGACGTACCAGTCGCGGGCGTTGACCTCCTCGAAGACCACCCAGACATCGTCATTGCCGAGCCCGGTGGCGTCCATGATCGCCGCCGTGACTTTTTTGGCGATGTCGGCTTTCTTGCCGGCCGGATCGGCGGCGATCACTTCCTTGACGATGCGGATGTTGACGAATGGCATGACGTCCTCCCCTTTAATTCAGCTCAGTAGGTCTTGGCGCCGTTCACCATCAGCCGGACCATGTAGAGCGAGGTGGTGCCGGCAATGTAGAGACAGTTCAGCTTGGCGCCGCCGAACACGCAATTGGCCGTCACCTCGGGCACCTTGACCTTGCCGATCAGCGTTCCGTCCGGATCGTAGCAATGGATGCCATCGGCGGCGCTGGTCCAGATGCGCCCGGCATCGTCGAGCCTGAAGCCGTCGAACAGGCCTGCGGTGCAGTCGGCGAAGACTTTTTCACCCGAGACCTTCTTGCCGCCCTCGCCGACATTGAATACCCGCATATGCGCCGGGTTCTGCGCGCCATGCGTGCGGCCGGTGTCGACGACATAGAGCTTGCTCTCGTCGAGCGAGAAAGCCAGCCCGTTCGGCCTGACCATGTCGGTGATGACAGCCTCGACATCGCCGGTACCGGGATCGACCCGGTAGACATGGCAGGCGCCGATCTCGCTCTCGGCCCTGTCGCCCTCGTAATCGGTGTCGATGCCGTAGGTTGGATCGGTGAACCAGATCGAGCCGTCCGACTTGACCACTACGTCATTGGGCGAATTCAGCCGCTTGCCCTTCCATTTGGCGGCAATGGTGGTGACCGAACCGTCGAACTCGGTGCGGCTGACGCGGCGCCCCGAATGCTCGCAGGTCACCAGCCGGCCCTGCCGGTCGACGGTGTTGCCGTTGGAATTGCCGCATGGCTGCCGAAACACGCTGACGCTGCCGTCGGTCTCGTCGTAACGCATCATGCGGTTGTTCGGGATGTCGGACCAGACGACATAGCGGCCGGCGGCGAACCAGGCCGGCCCTTCCGCCCATCGGCAGCCGGTGAAGAGCTTATCCACTTGCGCATTGCCGTTGAACAGCCGCGCAAAACGCGGATCGAGAATTTCGTAGTCGGCGGCGGCCATTCTTTCCTCCCGGTAACGTTGGCAATCCGGCGGCGATCAAGCCAGCAGGAGATCGATATGGCAAGGTCGGCGGCGATGACATTTCCGCAATTTGTAAGACAAAACGACAGGAACGGGCATTCCCATCACGGAAGGGCAATGCGCCGGCGCCGGGGGTGGCGTTCAGGCGCCATTAACCGGCTATGCACATAGCGCAATGGTGCATTGCAACATCTTCTTTTTGCGATGCACCATTCCTATGTCATGCTCCGTATCGATCAAGGGAGGAAGAAACCGGCCGCCAAATGCGGCCCAGAAGGAAACTCGCTATGATCCTCGACAGCCTCTTGACCCGCGCCCGCAGCAGCATCGCCAAGCGCAAGAACTACAACCGCCTCGTCGCTGAAATCGACAGCTTCTCCAGCCGCGATCTGGCCGACATGCGCGCCGACCGCTCGGAAATGCTTTATCAGGTCCACAAGCAGATCTACGGCTGAGCCCACAACAAGCAGACCAGCGCGCTCCGAGACATTGCTGTCCTCAACGGTGATGACGAGGGCGCGTGAAAACAGAAGCATTTGACACGTCGGCGAGCGGCGAACGCTTGTCCTTCAATTGTCGACGCGCCCGAAAGCCGGCACCTCGCCGATGACGGTGCGCCGGTCCTTGCCGCAGGCGAAGGACCGTGCTTTCTCGTCGGCAAGCTTGCGCGCCTGATCGTTGGCGGCAGGATTTCCTGTAGCCAGCACCAGTGCGACCGTGCAGCTGTCGCGCGCATCCATTTGCGCGACCTTGGAGACGAGCAGCACGTCGGTGGGTTTCTTCTCGTCTTCCGGATTGCTGATCGAGCGGCGGTGAATGACCGCGAACGGCACCGCCTTGTCGCCGTCGGTCTCGATGCGCCACTCGATCCTGGCGCCTGAGGAATTGAAGCCGGAGAAACTTTCCCAGACCGATGTCATGTCGCCGCCGGGCGGGAAACCATAAAACAGCGATTCGCGCGCATCGTCATAGGCGATCAGCACCGGATAGCCACGATAGCCCGAACAGGCGAGGTCGGCCCATTCGCCATCACCGTCCCCGGCCTGCGCATAGGTGACGCAGTCGTTCTTCCAGTCGAGATCGGTGTAGGCGCTCGATATCTCGCCGGCATGCGCTGCCTGGCAGACGCTGGCGAGAACGAGCGGAAGAACCAGGCTGCGCATCGCGGACATCTCCGTTGGAGGTCGCAACAGCCTACCGCCAAATGCTATTTCTTCAAGCTCGCCTCGATCAGCAGATCGGCGTTGATCGCCACCGACGCCGCCGGGCCGCCGGCGCCGAACAACTGGCCGCTGATATAGGCGCCTTCGATCAGAAGCAGCAGACCGTCGCCCAGCGTGTCGGCGTCGGCGGCATTCATTGCGGCGGCCATGGCGCGCAGGCGGCGGCGCAGTTCCTGCTTGTTGTCCTCGCTCACCACGCGCGCCGGATGGCCGCGCTCGGGATACTCTACGGCCGCATTGGTCATGCCGCAGCCGCGATAGTCAGGCTTCTGCGTGCGCTTGCCGACGCGGGTCAGGAAGGCTCGGATTTGCGCGCGCGGATCGCCAGGATGGGCGTTCACCGCCTCGTCGAAGCGTTCCCAGAATTCGAGGTCGTATCGGCGCAGATAAGAGGCGGCCAATTCGTCCTTGGAGGGAAAGCTGCGATAGAGGCTGGGCTTGGTGACTCCGGCGCGCCTGACGATCTCGTCGACGCCGATCGCCCTGATGCCTCGCCGGTAAAACAGATCGCGCGCCACGCCGAGTATCTTTTCCGCCGCCTTTGGCGGAGCCGACGCGTGAGCGCTGCTGATGGACGGTTCAATTTTATTGTCTGGTGGCATTCGCGGTCTCGGTTGACACTGTTACCGATCGGTACGTATACATGTTTCCATCCTGCAACGTACCGGTCAGTAACATGCTAGCTCAATCCCGTCCATTTGGCCAGCGCTACGCTTTCGTCGTGGTCGCCGTCATCTTTCTCTGCCTGCTGATCGCGGCCGGCCTGCGCTCCGCGCCAGCCGTCATGATGCTGCCGCTGGAGGAAAGTTTTGGCTGGCGGCGCGACGTGGTGTCGCTGGCTGCCGCGGTCGGCATCTTCCTCTACGGCCTGACCGGACCGTTTGCCGCTGCGCTGATGGAGCGGATCGGGCTGCGGCGCACGCTGCTTGCCGCGCTTGTGGTGATGTCGGCCTCCACCGCGCTCAGCCTGCTGATGACCAAGCCATGGCATCTGCTGATCACCTGGGGCGTGTTTTCCGGCGTCGGCTCCGGCGCGGTCGCCACCGTGCTCGGCGCCACCATCGTCAACCGCTGGTTCAAGACCAACCGCGGTCTCGTCATGGGCTTGATGTCGGCCTCCAGCGCCACCGGTCTGCTGGTCTTCCTGCCGCTGCTGGCCTCGCTGGCGCAGTCAGGCGGCTGGAAGCCGGTCGTCACCGCCATCTCCGTCGCAACGGCCTGTCTGGTGCCGCTGGTGCTGCTGCTGGTGCCGGAACGCCCGGCATCGATCGGCATGGTGCGCTATGGCGCGGAAGCCGACGACGTGCCGCCGGTACCGCCGGCGGCACAAGGCAATTTCCTGACCCACACGCTGACCACGCTGCGTCGCGCCGCCGGCACGCGCGTCTTCTGGTACCTGTTCGCCACCTTCTTCGTCTGCGGTTTCACCACCAACGGGCTGGTCGGCACGCATCTCATCGCATTTTGCGGCGATATGGGCATCAACGAGGTGCAGGCGGCTGGCCTGTTGTCGATGATGGGCATTTTCGACCTGATCGGCACCACGCTGTCGGGCTGGCTCACCGACCGTTTCGATCCGCGCAAGCTGCTCGGCGTCTATTATGCGATCCGCGGCCTTTCGCTGATCTATCTGCCCTATTCCGGCTTTTCGGCGACCAGTCTGATCATCTTCGCCGTGCTTTACGGTCTCGACTGGATCGCCACCGTGCCGCCGACGCTGCGGCTCGCCAATGAAGCCTTCGGCGACCGCAGCGGCCCGATCGTGTTCGGCTGGATCGTCGCGGGCCATCAGGTGGGCGCGGCAACCGCCGCCTTCTTCGGCGGCACCATGCGCGAACTGCAAGGCAATTACGAACTGGCCTTCCTGATCGCCGGCATGACCGCGATTGCCGCCGCCTGTATCTCGCTCCTGATCAACACCAGCCGGCCGGCGTTCGACCCGGAGCCGCAGGCGGCGTAGTGCGCCTTCGGACGAGGGGCCGTCGGTCAGATTGGCGATCTTTCAATAAGGGGGAGATCGGCAGCTTCGCCAACGGCGCGCAGCCGATCAGTCGGGATAGCAGACTATCGGAACGTTGGGCCAAACCGCGCTATCGCAGTTGGCGCTTTGCTGCCTTTGCTTGAAGGCCGCGCTGACCGGCCCCGTCACCACCGGATCGACGCCATCGGGCGCACCCGCAAAGACCTGTTCGGCGCTCGGGATATCGCTCGGCAGAGCGGGCCGCGCTTCCTTGAGCGTCGCCGCGGATTGAGCGGCGCCGGCAGCCAGCAGCACGGCGAAAGCCGCAGTTGCGAGAATCGGCCGAAATTTGACGACTGCGTTGGTCATGGTGTTCGAACTGCCCGGGCCCGCAAAAGGTTCCCGCCTTGGTTAACAAAACCATTTCACATGGCGATGCTTAAGATTTGATGATTATTTGGTGTCGCGCTTCCTCTTTCGCAAATGCGAAAAACCCTGTATGAGCCGCGCAACACGAAAGAGGCGGCGCCTTTTGGCCTGCTGCCTGCAACGCTCCCGAGACCAGATCATGAACCTCCGCAATATCGCGATCATCGCGCACGTCGACCATGGAAAGACCACCCTTGTCGACCAGCTTCTGAAACAATCCGGCGCCTTCCGCGACAATCAGCGCGTCGCCGAACGCGCCATGGATTCCAACGACCTCGAAAAGGAACGCGGCATCACCATCCTGGCCAAGGCGACCTCGGTCGACTGGAAGGGTACCCGCGTCAACATCGTCGACACCCCCGGCCACGCCGATTTCGGCGGCGAGGTCGAGCGCATCCTGTCGATGGTGGATTCGGCGATCGTGCTGGTCGACGCCGCCGAAGGCCCGATGCCGCAGACCAAGTTCGTCGTCGGCAAGGCGCTCAAGGTCGGCTTGAAGCCCATCGTCGTCATCAACAAGATCGACCGGCCGGACGCCCGCCATGTCGAGGTGGTCAACGAGGTGTTCGACCTGTTTGCCGCGCTCGACGCCACCGACGAGCAGCTCGACTTCCCGATCCTTTATGGTTCGGGGCGCGACGGCTGGGTCTCGGAAAATCCGGAAGGTCCCAAGGACCAGGGCCTGTCGCCGCTGTTCGACCTCGTCCTCAAGCATGTGCCCGCGCCGACCGTGCATCCCGGCCCGTTCCGCATGATCGGCACTATCCTGGAAGCCAATCCGTTCCTCGGCCGTATCATCACCGGCCGCATCGAGAGCGGAACGCTGAAGGCCAACCAGGCGGTCAAGGTGCTGCACCATGACGGTACCCAGATCGAAACCGGCCGCATTTCCAAGATACTGGCCTTCCGCGGCCTCGAGCGCCAGCCGATCGAGGAAGCGCAGGCGGGCGACATCGTCGCCATTGCCGGCCTGTCCAAAGGCACCGTCGCCGACACGTTCTGCGACCTGAGCGTGAGCGAGCCGCTGCACGCGCAGCCGATCGATCCGCCGACCGTGACCATGTCTTTCCTCGTCAACGATTCGCCGCTGGCCGGCACGGAAGGCGACAAGGTGACCAGCCGCGTCATCCGCGACCGCCTGCTGCGCGAAGCCGAGGGCAATGTCGCGCTCAAGATCGAGGAATCGCCTGACAAGGATTCCTTCTTCGTGTCGGGCCGTGGCGAATTGCAGCTTGCCGTGCTGATCGAGACCATGCGCCGCGAGGGCTTTGAAATCGCCGTGTCGCGGCCGCGCGTGGTCATGCAGAAGGGCGAGAACGGCGAATTGCTGGAGCCGGTCGAGGAAGTCGTCATCGACGTCGACGAGGAGCATGCCGGCGTCGTCGTGCAGAAAATGTCCGAGCGCAAGGCCGAGATGGTCGAATTGCGCCCCTCCGGCGGCAACCGCCAGCGCCTCGTCTTCCACGCGCCGACGCGCGGCCTGATCGGCTACCAGTCGGAACTCTTGACCGACACGCGCGGCACCGCCGTGATGAACCGGCTGTTCCATGCCTATGAGCCCTATAAGGGCGAACTGCCCGGCCGCACCAACGGCGTGCTGATCTCCAACGAGCAGGGCGAGTCCGTCGCCTACGCCATGTGGAACCTGGAGGATCGTGGCCCGATGGTCATCGATCCGGGCGTCAAGGTCTATCAGGGCATGATCATCGGCATCCACTCCCGCGACAACGACCTGGAAGTGAACGTGCTGAAGGGCAAGAAGCTGACCAACATCCGCGCCGCCGGCAAGGACGAGGCGGTCAAGCTGACACCGCCGATCCGCATGACGTTGGAGCGCGCGCTGGCCTGGATCCAGGACGACGAGCTGGTCGAGGTGACACCGAAGACCATCCGCCTGCGCAAGCTTTATCTGGATCCCAACGAGCGCAAGCGCTTCGAGAAATCGTCCAAGGCCGTCGGCGCCGCGTAATTTCTGCTTTCTGATCGTATCCGGGAGGGGCGGAGCACAGGTGCTTCGCCCCTCTGCCGTTCATCCCCTAGCGGCAGATATGATGGCCTGCCGGTCGGGTTCGCCGGCCAGATCGACGCGGACCGTCGTCCCGTCGCGTGCCGGCTTGCGCAAAGCCTTGGCCCCGTCGCAATCGACAACCAACAGGCCTTTCTCCTCCAGGGCTTGAAGTCGCGACCGTGAGATGCCGAGTTCGTTGGCGAGCAAACGATCGAGCCGCAGCGATATCGGCATTTTGAGCCCGAGCCGGAGCTCCAGCACGCTTGCAGCTTCGCTTGTCCCGCCAAGCGCCGTCTTGTGCACGTCGACGTCGGGAAACTCCTCGACACGCCCCACCTGGCCGCGCAGTGCGGTCACATCGAATGCATGGCGCCGGGCAAGTGCTGCATCGTTGCTCTCCAGCGCCCGCAGCAGCGCCGGCTCGATTTCGCGGCGGTTGCGGCGCTCGAAAATGCCGAAATTCCAGGAATTGTCGCAGTTGATACAACGATAGATCAGCCAGACGTCAATGCGCTTGCCGTTGGCGTTGACGCGGAACTTTCCGCTGCTGCGATAGGCTTTGACGCCGCCGCAGCGATTGCAGGTGATCAGGGGACGTGGTGCGGTTTGAGGCGCGATCGTCCAGCGGATGCGCAAGGCGGAAGACATGCCGATAAGCCCTTCCCGTCGGGAAGTTCATCAGGTCGGCAATGTCGAGATGCCCAGGCGGGCACGGCGTGGCGGTAGGCTGCGGTTCTTGGGATCAGGCGTCGCGGCGCATGCGACAGCGGTTCAGCAGTGCCAAACCGGTCTCGAACCGCCGCCCAGAGGAACACATGAAATGGAAAAAGGCACCGTTGTGGCGGCGCCATGCATTGTGTCGGGGGAGTTGACGAGACCGGCGGTTACGTAGGCAAAGTGAAGCTCGAAATTGTTTCGCGGCGATCTATCTAGCCGCGAGATGCCGGGCCGGCAAGCATGTTGATGCTACCGAAACTCGATCGCTTGCGCTATTGTCTGGCATTGAAGGTTTTCAAGCCGAGATCCTCACCATGCATCTCACCTCGCTCCTGATCTTCGCCGGCGCGCTCTTCGTGGCCGCCGGTTCGCCGGGTCCTTCGATCGCGGCACTCGTCGCCCGCGTCATCGCCAAGGGGTTTCGCGACGTGTTCCCGTTCCTGCTCGCCATGTGGATCGGCGAGGGCATCTGGCTGTCGCTGGCCGTGTTCGGGCTGGCGGTGGTGGCGCAGACTTTCCATTTCGCTTTCGTCATCGTCAAATGGGTCGGCGTCGCCTATCTCGCTTACCTCGCCTGGAAGATGTGGACCGCGCCTGTCGAAGCGAATGAAGGCGAGATGCCGCGCGAGGACTCGCCCGGCAAACTGTTCTTCGCCGGCATGGCCGTGACGCTCGGCAACCCCAAGATCATGATGTTCTACCTGGCCTTGCTGCCGACCATCATCGACCTTGCTTCGGTGACGGTGGTTGGCTGGATCGAGCTGACGGCGACCATGGCGGTGGTGCTTGTTATCATCGACCTTGCCTGGGTGCTGGCCGCCGCCCAGGCGCGCAAGCTCCTGAAGAGCAAGCGCGCCATGAGAATTGCCAACCGCGTCAGCGCCACCACCATGGCCAGTGCAGCCGCGGCGATCGCGGCGCGCTCGTGACCGTCACATCATTTCGACGATCGGCGCGATCTCGACGCTGAAGGCCGGGTTCATCAGGATCGGGCAATCCCTGGCCTTGGCGACGGCATCGTCGATGTCCCTGGCTTCCACGATCGTGTAGCCGGCGGTCGGGTTGCTGCCGCCATTGTTCTCGACCTTGCCGTCGGGCAGCACCGTCTTCGACATGCCGACCGGATTGCCGCCGTCGACCACGGCCGAGCCGAGCTTGCCGTACCAGCCGTTCCAGGCATCCATCGCCGCTTTGCGTTCGGCCTCCTCGGTCGGCATCTTGCCGGAGCCGTGATAGACATAGAGAAATTTCGCCATGTTCTCCTCCCTTGTCGGCGGCATCGAACCGGCATGCGGTCATGCCGCCCGGCGATCATCGGACCAAACCGGCAAACAAGCAATGAGAATGAGAGGTGGCTAATATATGAGCAGGTAGCCTGCTCGTCACCTTGCCATGGCGTGGTACTCGGAGTTCGGGCGCATATCGATTGCCGCCGCCACCCGGTTCGACATGTTGAAGAAGGCGGCCGTGGAGGCGATGTCCCAAATGTCGCGGTCGGTGAAGCCGGCCATACGCAGGGCCGCGCGGTCGGCTTCGACGATCTTGGCCGGCTCCTCTGTCAGCTTGACCGCGAATTCCAGCATCGCGAGCTGCTTCGATGAAAGATCGGCGGCGCGGAAATTCATTACCATCATCTCGCCGAGCGAAGGGTCGCCCGACAGCTGCCGCACGGCGGCGCCATGCGCCGTCAAGCAGTAGTAGCAATGGTTGATGGAGGAGACAGCGACCGCGATCATCTCGCGCTCCAGCTTCGACAGGCCTGAATCACCCAGCATCAGATCATTGTACATGTCGGTGAAGGCACGCAGCTTCTTGTCGTCGAAGGCATAGGCGCGCAACACGTTGGGGACCAGGCCGAGCTTCTCCTCGCATTTGGTGAAATAGGTCCTGGTCGCATCGCTCAGCTCAGCGGCGGCGAGATCGAGCGCGGTGATCCTGTCGGTCATGGGCATTCCTCCTCGTTTGTCGCCGGCTGCCGCCGAATTGCGATAATTCTTGGCACGCCGTCAAACCTTTGTCGCCAAATAGCGGTCATCTGCTACATAGTCCGCAAAAGCATACGACTGGAGGAAAGAAGCGTCATGGCCAGCGTGAAATCGGCGAGCAGGTCGAAGAAGAAAGCCACGGCGATGCCGAAGACGCAGGAAAGGCCGGCCAGGCTTGCCGACTACCTGCTCGCCCGCGCGCCGGCGGAAGACATTGCCGCCTATGAGGTGGCCGACCTCGAACGCGCCGCGGATCTCGCCGGCCGCGCGGTCGCCGGTCACAAGAAGGGCGCGTGCGCCGTCGCCGTCGACACCGATTCCGGCGTCGTTCGCGAGGGCCGACCCGTCACGATCGTCACCGTCGTCAACGACAATATGCCTTTCCTGTTCGATTCCATACTCGGCGAGATCACCGAGAGTGCCGGCGAGCCGACCCTGGTCACCCATCCCGTCATCACCGTCCGCCATGGCAAGGACGGCGTCGAGGAAATTCTCGGCGACGGCAATTTCGCCAGGGACGACGGCAGCCACGACCGGCTGAGCGTCATCCATGTCCATATTCCCCGGCTGACCCCGGAGCAGGCGAACGGCTTGGCAGAGCGGCTGCGCAAGATCCTCGGCCAGGTCCATTCAGCCGTCAGCGACTGGAAGCCGATGCTGGCCCGCCTCGACCAGGCGATCTCGGAGTTCCGCTATTCGGCGGTGCCGCTGGACAAGAAGAGCGTGGCCGAGGCGATCGCCTTCCTGGAGTGGCTGCGCGACGACAATTTCACTTTCCTCGGCATGCGCGAATTCACATATGTCGGCGGCGAGGAAAGCGGCACGCTGGAGCGTGCCGACAAGCCTGGCCTGGGCATATTGTCCGACCTGGACGTGCTGGTGCTGCGGCGCGGCACCGAAGCGGTGACGACAACGCCGGAGATTCGAGCCTTCCTGCATGGGCCGGAGCCGCTGATCGTCACCAAGGCCAATGCCAAGTCTTCCGTGCACCGGCGCATCTATCTCGATTATATCGGCATCAAGACCTACACCGCCAAGGGCGCGCTGGCGGGCGAACTGCGCATTGTCGGCCTGTTCACGTCGACCGCCTACACGCGCTCGGTGATGAAGATCCCCTATCTCAGGTCGAAGGCCGAAACCGTCATCGCCAAATCCGGTTTCGACCGGCACGACCATTCCGGCAAGGCGCTGATCAACGTGCTGGAGAGCTATCCGCGCGACGAGCTGTTCCAGGTGCCGGTGCCCATCCTGAGGAAGCATGCCGCGGCCATTCTGGGCCTCGTCGAGAGGCCGCGCGTGCGGGCACTGGTGCGCGCCGACCAGTTCGACCGCTTCGTCTCCATTCTCGTCTTCGTGCCGCGCGACCGTTACGACAGCGTCGTGCGCGAGAAGGTCGGCACCTACCTCAAGACGGTGTTCGAAGGCCGGCTGTCGGCCTACTACCCGGCCTTCCCGGAAGGCGGGCTGGCGCGTGTGCATTTCATCATCGGCCGCTCCGGCGGCAAGACGCCGAAGGTCGAACAGGCGACGATCGAGGCGGCGATCCGCGACATCGTGCGCACCTGGGAGGATGCCCTTTCCGAGGCGGCGGAAACCAGCGGCAGCGACCCGGCGCTGAAGAGGATCGCGGCACGATTTCCGGAAAGCTACCGGGACTCCTTCAGCGCCGGTGTGGCGCTGGTCGATGCCGGGCGTATCGCCAAGATCAGCGCCAGCAATCCGATCGCCATCGATTACTATCGCCATGCCGAGCAGAAGCCGCATCAGGCGGCGCTGAAAATCTATCACCATGGCAGCCCGGTGGCGCTGTCGCGGCGCGTGCCGGTGCTGGAAAACATCGGTTTCCGCGTCATCAGCGAGCGCACCTTCGAGGTCGGTGACGACAAGGCCGGGAATAGCGGCCAGCCCGGCATGATCGATAGTGATCAGCCCGGCACCGTGTTCATCCACGACATGGAGCTGGAGAACGGCTACGGAAAGCCGATCGACCTCAGCAATGGCGGCGCGCTGTTCGAGGACGCATTCCTGTCGGTGTGGCGCGGCGACGTCGACAATGACGGCTACAACGGCCTTGCCCAGACCGCAGGCCTGTGGTCGGGCGAAATCACCATCCTGCGCGCCTATGGTCGCTATTTGCAGCAGGCCGGAATCCCGCAGAGCCAGGATTTCATCGCCGCGGCCCTCAACCGCTATCCCGAGATCGCACGCGGCCTGCACGCGCTGTTCATCGCCCGGCTCGGGCCGACGGCCGAGACGGAAGGCGTGGTGGCGGCAAAGCATCTCAAGGCCAAGATCAGGGACGCACTGGAAGACGTTCCCAACATCGATGACGACGCCATCATCCGCCGCTACCTCAATCTCATCGAAGCCTCGCTGCGCACCAATCATTTCGTTGCCGATACGAAAGCCAAGGGCCAGTCGCTGGCGATCAAACTCGATTCGCGTTCGGTCGACGGATTGCCCGAGCCGCGACCGTGGCGGGAAATCTTCGTCTACGGCTCTGAGGTCGAGGGCCTGCATCTGCGCTTCGGTCCGGTGGCGCGCGGCGGCCTGCGCTGGTCGGACCGCGCCCAGGATTACCGCACCGAGGTGCTCGGCCTGGTCAAGGCACAGCAGGTCAAGAACGCGGTCATCGTGCCGGTCGGCGCCAAGGGCGGGTTCTATCCGAAGAAGCTGCCGATGAGCGCCGGCCGCGACGCCATCTTCGAAGCCGGCACATCGGCCTACAAGAACTTCGTTTCCAGCCTTTTGTCGATCACCGACAATATCGGCCTCGACGGCGTCATCCCGCCGGCCGGCGTTGTCAGGCGCGACCAGGACGATCCCTATTTCGTCGTTGCCGCCGACAAGGGCACGGCAACTTTCTCGGACACCGCCAACGCCATCAGTGAAAGCCATGGCTTCTGGCTTGACGATGCCTTCGCCAGCGGCGGTTCGGCCGGGTACGACCATAAGAAGATGGGCATCACCGCCAAGGGCGCGTGGGAGGCGGTCAAGCGGCATTTCCGCGAGATGAACCGCGACATCCAGACCACGCCCTTCTCCGTCGTCGGGGTGGGCGACATGTCGGGCGACGTGTTCGGCAACGGCATGCTGTTGTCACCGAAGACAAGGCTGATCGCAGCCTTCGACCACCGCGACATCTTCATCGATCCCGATCCCGACATGGCGGCATCGATGGCCGAGCGCCAGCGCATGTTCGCTCTTCCCCGTTCGAGCTGGCAGGACTACGACAAGAGCAAGCTCTCCGAGGGCGGCGTCATCGTCTCGCGCGGCCAGAAATCGATCACCTTGCCGGCCGCTGCTGCTGCTGCGATCGGCCTCAACAAGACGACCGCCACGCCGGTCGAGATCATGAGCGCCATCCTCAAGGCGCCCGTCGACCTCTTGTGGTTCGGCGGCATCGGCACGTATTTGCGGGCCTCGACCGAGACCAACGCCGAGGTCGGTGATCGCGCCAACGACGCCGTCCGCATCACCGCGCTCGACGTGCGCGCCAAGGTGATCGGCGAGGGGGCCAATCTCGGGGTGACGCAGCGCGCGCGCATCGAATTCGGCATGAATGGCGGGCGTTGCAATTCCGACGCCATCGACAATTCGGGCGGGGTCAACTGTTCCGACGTCGAGGTCAATATCAAGATCGCGCTGGCGTCCGCCATGCGCAAAGGGTCGTTGACCCGGCCTGCGCGCGACAAGCTTCTCGCCGAGATGACCGGCGAGGTCGGCGAGCTGGTCCTGTCCAACAACTACCAGCAGACGCTGGCGCTCTCCATCGCCCGCAAGCGCGGCCTCGCCGACATCGCCCACCAGGCCCGCTTCATGTCGGCGCTGGAAGCACGCGGCCTGCTCGACCGCACGGTCGAGACGCTGCCCTCGCCGGCGGCCCTTGCCGAGCGCGAGACGCGCGGCGAGCCGCTGACCAGGGCCGAGCTCGGCGTGCTGCTCGCCTATGCCAAGATCGTGCTGTTTTCCGACATCGTCGCAAGCGACGTGCCTGACGAGCCGCATTTCGACCGCGACCTGATGGGCTATTTCCCCGACCGGATGGCGAAGAAATATGCCGCCGAGATACACGGCCATCGCCTGCGCCGCGAGATCATCGCCCGCGTCGTCGCCAATGAGCTGGTCAACCGCGGCGGTCCCTCCTTCGTCAACCGGTTGCGGGAAGCGACGGGGCGCACCGCCGCCGACGTGGTGCGCACCTTCGCCGTGGTGCGCGACGGCTTTGCCTTGCCGGCGCTTTACCGCGAGATCGACGCGCTCGACAATCAGATCGACGGCCAGATGCAGCTCGATCTCTACCAGGCGGTCAGCCGGCTGATCTACGTGACCAGCGGCTGGTACTTGAAGAACGACGCCGGCACGGCGCCGCTTGCCCAGCGCATCGCCGAATTGCAGGAGGCCCGCAAGGCGCTGGAGCCGAAACTCGTTTCGCTGCTCCCCGATTATTCGCGCGAACGGATCGACGAGAAGCGGCATGGACTGTTCAAGGCCGGGGCGCCGGACAGGCTGGCAGCGCAACTGGCGCTGGCCGATGTGGCGGAGCTGATCCCCGACATCGCGCTGACGGCGCGAACGGCAGGCGCCGACATCGTCGCCGCGGCGAAGGCCTTCTTCGCGGTCAGCGACGCCTTCCGTATTCCGCGCGTCGAGGAGGCGGCCCGCTCCATCACACCGGCGGACTATTACGACCAGCTCGCCCTGTCGCGCGCCACCGACACGATCGGGACCGCGCGGCGCGGCATCGCGGTGGCGGCACTCGTGAACCACGCCGGGGCAGCCGACCCGGTGGCGGCGTGGCTGGAGGCCGGCGGGGAGAGGATCGGCCGCACCCGCGAACGGCTGCAGGCGCTGACCGAGGGCGGCGACATCACCGTGTCGCGGCTGTCGGTGGCATCGGGCCTGATGAGCGATCTGACGGGGATGTGAGCCATCGCCTGACTTACCCTCGCCTAGGCGGGGAGGCGGCGCCGGCCCTCACCCGGACCTTCGGTCCGACCGTCGCACAAGGGGCATAGGGGTGGCGCCCTTGCTCCGTTGATCTGAATGAAGGCGGGTAGGCCAAAGAACGGCGGCGCGGCGCGTGTTCGTTTGCATGACCCGCGGAAAACATGCAGACATGGGTGAACCGCCAACGAAACGAAGGCGACCGGAGGGGACATGGCCGAAGTAGCAGTGCAGCGGGCGTCCGGGCGCGGCATCTGGGGGTGGATGTTGTTCGACTGGGCGGCGCAGCCCTTCTTCACGGTCGTCACCACCTTCATCTTCGGCCCCTATTTCGTTTCGCGCATGGCCAGCGATCCGACCACCGGCCAGGCCGTCTGGGGCTACGGCATCGCCGCGGCCGGACTGGTCATCGCCGTGCTATCGCCGATCCTCGGTTCGATCGCCGACCAGACCGGGCCGCGCAAGCCGTGGATCGCCTTCTTCGCGGCGATCAAGATCGCCAGCCTGGCGCTGCTGTGGCTCGCCGCGCCCGGCTCGAACCTGTTCCTGATCGTGGCATTGTTCTCGCTGGCCTCGGTGGCGGCTGAATTCTCCACCGTCTTCAACGATTCCATGATGCCGCGCCTGGTGCCGAAGAGCGAGATCGGCCGCATCTCCAACATGGCCTGGGGGCTTGGCTATCTCGGCGGTATGATCGCGCTGATCTTCGTCGTGCTGTTCCTGGCCGGATCGCAGGAGACCGGCAAGACCATCATCGGCCTCGACCCGCTGTTCGGGCTGGACCCGAAGCTCGGCGAGGATGCCCGCGCCACCGGGCCGCTGTCGGCCGGCTGGTATTTCCTGTTCATCCTGCCGATGTTCCTCTTCACTCCCGATGCCATCAAAGGCATCCCGATCAAGCCTGCGGTGCGCGAAGGCCTGTCGGAGCTGAAGTCGACCTTGGTCGAGGTGCGCAGGCGCGGCGGCATCTTCCGCTTCCTCGTCGCCCGCATGATCTATCAGGACGGCGTCAATGCGCTGCTGGCGCTCGGCGGCACCTTCGCGGCCGGCATGTTCCAGTGGTCGATCACCGAGATCGGCATGTTCGGCATCATCCTCAACGTCGTCGCCATCTTCGGCTGCTGGATCGCTGCGCGGCTCGACACCGCGCTCGGCTCCAAGGCGGTGGTGATGATCGCGCTGGTCATGCTTTCGGTCGCCACCATCGGCGTCGTCTCGACCGGCCCCGGCTTCACGCTGCTCGGGCTTATCCAGCTCTCGACCACCGATTCCGGGGGCCTGTTCGGCACCGCCGCGGAAAAGGCCTACATCCTCTATGGATTGCTGATCGGGCTCGCCTTCGGGCCGGTGCAGGCGTCATCGCGGTCCTATATGGCGCGCAGCGTTACGGCGTCGGAATCCGGCCGCTATTTCGGCATCTATGCGCTGGCCGGGCGCGCGACCAGTTTCCTGGCGCCGTTCCTGGTGGCGACCATCACGGCGGTGAGCGATTCGGCGCGGCTCGGCATGGCGGTTATCATCCTGTTCCTGGCCATAGGCATGGCGATCCTGATCAGGACGCCGTATCCGGCGGACCGGGCGGCGGAGTGATTTACCCTCCCCCTTGTGGGGAGGGTCGATCCGCGAAGCGGAGCGGGGTGGGGGACGGCGCTGGCCCCACCCCGTCTCACGAGCTTTGCTTCGCAAACATCGCTCGCCGACCCTCCCCACAAGGGGGAGGGTGAGGCGCTCAATGTCTGAAGTGTCTCACGCCCGTGAACACCATGGCGATGCCATGCTCGTCGGCGGCGGCAACCACATCGTCGTCGCGCATCGAGCCGCCGGGCTGGATCACCGCCGTGGCGCCGGCCTCGATGGCCGACAGCAGGCCGTCGGCGAAGGGGAAGAAGGCGTCGGAGGCGACGACAGAGCCTTTGGTCAGCGGCTCGGCCCAGCCCGCCGCTTCCGCAGCGTCGAGTGCCTTGCGGGCAGCGATGCGCGAGGAATCGACGCGGCTCATCTGCCCGGCGCCGATGCCTACCGTGGCGCTGTCCCTTGCGTAGACGATGGCGTTCGACTTGACGTGCTTGGCGACGCGGAAGGCGAATTTCAGGTCGGCCAGTTCGGCCGGCGTCGGCGCCCGTTTCGTCACCACCTTCAGCTCGAGGTCGTCGACGACGGCGTTGTCCCTGCCCTGCACCAGCAGGCCGCCGGCGACGGATTTGACGGTTGTGCCGATCGCGCGCGGATCCGGCAGGCCGCCCGCGGCCAGCAGGCGCAGGTTCTTCTTCGCGGCCACGATCGCTGCCGCCTCGTCGGTGGCGCCGGGCGCGATAATGACCTCGGTGAAGGTCTTCACGATCTCTTCGGCCGCCTCGGCGTCAAGGATGCGATTGACAGCGACAATGCCGCCATAGGCCGAGACCGGGTCGCAGGCCAGCGCCCTGGCGTAGGCCGCCTTCAGCGTCGAACCCTCGGCGACGCCGCACGGGTTGGCATGCTTGATGATGGCGACGGCGGCCGAGCGCGCCGGGTCGAACTCGCCGGCCAGCTCGAAGGCGGCGTCAGTATCGTTGATGTTGTTGTAGGAAAGCTGCTTGCCCTGGAGCTGGCGCGCGGTGGCCACGCCCGGCCGCTTGTCGCCATTGACATAGAAGCCGGCGCCCTGGTGCGGGTTCTCGCCATAGCGCATCACGGTCTCCAGCCTGCCGCCGAAGGCGCGCCAGGTCGGGTGCTCGATCTCCAGCGCCTCGGCGAACCAGCCCGAGATTGCCGCGTCGTAGCTGGCGGTGCGGGCAAAAGCCTTGGCCGCGAGCTTCTTGCGGAAATCCAGCGAAAGCGAGCCGATATTCATCTCCAGCGCATTGAGCACGGAGGCATAGTCGCCGGGATCGGTGACGATGGCGACATAGGCGTGGTTCTTGGCCGAGGCGCGGATCATCGCCGGGCCGCCAATGTCGATGTTCTCGACGATCGCAGCGTAGTCGGCGCCGGAGCGGCGGACTTCCTCGAACGGATAGAGATTGCAGACGACCAGGTCGATCGGCTCGATGCCATATTTGTGCATCGCCGCGGCGTGATCGGGATCATCGCGAACGCCGAGCAGGGCGCCATGCACCGACGGGTGCAGGGTCTTGACGCGGCCATCCATGATCTCGGGAAAGCCGGTGAGCTCGGAGACGTCGCGGACCGCCAGGCCCGCATCGGCGATCGCTTTTGCCGTGCCGCCGGTCGACACCAGCTCGACGCCGGAAGCGGCGAGCGCCCTGGCGAGATCGATGAGGCCGGTCTTGTCGAAGACGGAGAGCAGCGCTCGACGCACGGGAACGAGGTCGGGAGCGGGAATGTTCTTGGCGGCGACGGCCATGGGCGTGCTTTCACGGCTGGAGGGGCAGGCCCGCGCCGTATCATATGAGATCAGGAAATCAAGGCGCAAGCTCGGTCAGCGCAGGCGCGGTCAGTTGTTTTCGGGATAGCCGGCGATAGAGGTGCGGGTGAGCTGCCAGTGGACTTCGGCGATGTCGGACGGCTTGAAGGCAAGCACGATCTGCCGGCTGCGGCGCGGGCCGCCGAGACCGGCGAAGTAGATCGATTCCTCGACCTCCGGCACCATCTCGGTGCAGGTGAACACCCAGCTATCGGCCTGCTCGGCGGTCAGTACCAGGCGGTCATGCTCGTCCTGCAAAAGGTTGATGTCGGGATGGACGTGGAAGCGCACGGTGACGAAATCGCGGGCATTGTTGCGGATCGCCGCACCTCCAGGACGCTGGAAGCGGTCCCTGCCGGTCAGCACATTGCCGTTCGAGGACAGTTTCAGCTCGCGCTCGTGCAGGAAACCGAAGCGCTGGATATAGCCGTCATGGCGGGCGATGAAGCCTTGAACGCCCTTCTGGTCGATACGCTTGCACTGTACATGCTGCGGGCCGCCGATCAAAGGCGAACCCAGAAGATCGTTGATGCGCAGCGAATGGCTGAACCGCGCCGACGAGGTGTCGTTGATGGTGGCGGTCGAGTGCGCGGCGGTGGCACGGGCCAGGGGCCGGAATTCGGCGGCGCCATAGGTGTCGATGCCGGCATTGACGATGTAATGCTGGCGGCCCGACGACAGCTCGAACGCAAGGCAGCTGGCATGGGCGGCATTGGAGACGTGGACGGGCGGCGGCAGGCCGGTGTCGGCGATGACGGTGACGCCACCCATGGACAGCCGCTCATAACCCGAATGCGGTGCATGCAGCAGCGGCGAGCCGGCGGTGTCGTCGTGGCGCAGGATGCTGGCAATGCGGTCATGGATGGTGGCGCCCATGCCGTTGAAGCGGGCGAGGCTGCCGTCCTGGTGGCGAAAGAAGCGCAGCGCCGGCAGCATCCTGTCGATGGCGCCGATCAGGGCCTGTGGCGGCGCTTCCGCCTGGTTGGCGTAGGTCTGCCGCAGCGGCAAAAGGTCGGCGAGGATTTCCAGCACCGCCATTGGGTTGCGCGAGATGTGGCCGCCATCAGGAAGGATCTGGCGGTCCAATTCCTCGGCGAGGTTGCGGGTGGCGCCGCGCAGCGCCGATGCGGGCGCCGGCAGCGACAGGGCGGCGAAGGCGAGGGCGATGCGGGCGCGCAGCCTGTCCTTGCCGTCAGGCATTTCGCGCGCCATCGACCTGAGGTAGCGGATCTGGACGGCCAGCGATTTCAGGAAGGCGCGGTAGAACGGGAATTCAGCGCCTTGCAGCACGATCGAGGAATGCTGCAGCCAGGCGATAATGCGCTTGGCGGCCGTGCCGGGCTCCCAGGCAATGCCGGAAATGTTGTTTCCATGCGTGGCGATCCAGTCGGACACCAGCGCACGCGCATTGGCGGCGGCAAGCTCGGTGCCGGCGGCGCGCATGTGACGCAGCCAGCGAAAGCCATGCAGCGTCTTCTGCCAGCCGTAATTGGGAACGCTGATCTGGAAGGGCGACTTGCCGCCGGTCTCGACCATATGTCCCGACAAGGGATAGCGGCCATAGTAGATCTCAAGCGCGATCTGCGGGTCGGCCAGCCGCAGGTCCGGCGGCGCGATCAGCACCCGTTCGGGCGTGCGGCCGGAATAGCGCCAGCGATAAACCGGTCCGGCACGCAGGCGCCGGCGCGTTTTGCGCCAAAACTCCTTCGCGACAAGCGCCCACAGACGCGTCGTGTTGCCGGCAGCAAGTGCCAAAACCCCTCCTGATCGTCCTCTATCCCAAGGGCAAGCTTATCTGATTCAACGATTCATGCGAAGGCGAATTCCCGCGAGCGGTGACGCTGCGCCTGGCTTGGCCGCGGATGCTCCCCAAAAAAGTCAGCAACTTCCTATGCTTAAACCCCTGAGCGGTTCAGCGCCCGATGGGCATCCATACTCCGCTCCAGATCCTTGTTCCACGCAATTCCGGACGGAGAATCGTCACGCAGCTTTCGTGGACTTGCCTTAGCCGGCGCGACGCATGCGCGCGGCGAAAAAGCCGTCGAGACCGGAACGTTGCGGCGAGCCGAGATCGAGGTCGGCAGGTGTGGTGCGCAGCGTGCCTTCCTGCGTCAGGAAGGGATCGATGCCGATGATCTCGCCGGCGCGAAGCGGGTCGGCAACGACGCCAGGCGTCGCGGCGAGGAAGCCACGATAAAGCTCCTCGCCTTCGAGTGGGTCGAGCGAACAGTTCGAAAAGACGATCCTTCCGCCCGGCTTAACCAGGGTGACGGCGCGCGCGAGCAGCCGGCGCTGGAGATCGGCGAGCTTCTCGACATCAGCCACAGTCTTGGTCCATGGCACGTCGGGATGCCGCCGCACCGTGCCGGTCGAGGAGCAGGGCGCGTCGAGGAGGACGGCGTCGAACAGCTCGTCCGGCTCGTACTGGAGGAGGTCGGCCTGCACGATATCCGCCGACAGGCGGAGGCGTTCGAGATTCTGCGCCAGCCGCGCCAGCCGGTTCTTCGAGGTGTCGATCGCGGTGACGCGTGCGCCGGCCACGATCAATTGGGCGGTCTTGCCGCCGGGCGCGGCGCAGAGATCGGCGACGCGAAGCCCGCCGACATCACCGAGCAACCGGGCAGGCAGGCCGGCTGCGGCATCCTGGACCCACCAGGCGCCTTCGGCGAAGCCAGGCAGTTCGGTGACCGGGCCGGCAAGCTTCTCCACCCGAATCGTGCCGGTCGGCAGGGCAATGCCGCCGAGCCTTTCGGCCCAGTGCTCCGGATCGGCCTTGACCGAGAAATCGACCGGGGCCTCCTGGCGGTGGGCGGCGAGTATCCGTCCGGCCTCGTCCACGCCATAGGCGGCCTTCAAACGGTCGGAAAACCATTTCGGCGCTTCGTCGGTGGTAGCAAGGGCCTCTGGAAGTTCAGCCTCCTTGATCCGCGCGAGCGTGCGCAGCACACCGTTGACCAGGCCGGCAAAGCGCAATGTGCGGGGATCGGACTTGGCATGGGTGACGGCGAGGTCGACCGCGGCGCTGTCGGGAATGTCGAGGAACAGGATCTGCGCGGCCGCCACATGCAAAATATGCGACAGCGCGGTGGCATTGGCCGGCAGCGGTTTTTCCAAACGCCGCGCCAGCAGCCCGGCAATGGTCATGCGATAGCGCAGCGCGGTGACCAGAATGGCGCGCACGAGACCGCGATCGCGCAGGTCCAGCGCCTTGTACTGCGGATGGCCGTTTTCATGGTCGGTCAGGCCGTCGAGCGGCGTCCTGGCATCGATGACGGCGGCCAGCAGCCGCGCAGCCGCCTTGCGGGCGGCAAGGCCGGCAACGAACTCGCCGTCCTTTTTGTCTTCCTGACCACCTGTGCGTCGAGGTGCTCTGCCCGCCACGCTCACGACCACGGGCCCTTGGGCCCGGTCGGATTGCGACCCCATGGATTGGATTTGGGCTCTGCCGGCGGTTCCGGCGCGGCCGGCTTGCCCCACGGTCCTGCCGATTGCGGCTCGTCGGCCTGCGGCGGCACTGGCGCCTGGCGCTGCGGGGACCGCGATACACCACCGTCCATGCGCTGCGCCATCGCTTGCAGCGCGGCGATGCGGTTCTCGGTGCTCGGGTGGGTGGAGAACAGACTGTCCATGCGCTCGCCGTGCAGCGGGTTGATGATGAAGAGATGAGCCATCGCCGGGTTACGCTCGGCATCCGGATTGGGTATGCGTTCGGCGCCCCGGGCGATCTTGTCAAGCGCCGAGGCCAGCCACAGCGGGTGTCCACAGATTTCAGCGCCACGCCGGTCGGCCTCGTATTCGCGGGTGCGGCTGACCGCCATCTGCACGATCATCGCCGCAAAGGGCGCCACGATCATCGCCGCCAGCACGCCGACAAAACCGAACGGGCTGTTGTTGTCGCGGTTGCCGCCGAGGAAGAAGGCGAAATTGCCAAGCATCGAGATGGCGCCGGCGAAGGTGGCGACGATCGTCATGGTCAAGGTGTCGCGGTGCTGGACGTGGGCGAGCTCGTGCGCCATCACCGCGGCCACTTCCTCATGCGTCAGCCGTTGCAAAAGGCCGGTGGAAGCGGCGACCGCCGCGTTCTGCGGGTTGCGGCCGGTGGCGAAGGCGTTGGGCTGCGGATTGTCGATCAGGTAGGTCCTGGGCATCGGCAGGCCTGCCTGCTTGGCCAGTGCCTGCACGATGGCGTAATATTCGGGCGCGTTCTTCTCGTCGACCTCGACGGCGCGGTTCATCGACAGCACCATCTTGTCGGCGTTCCAGTAGCTGAACAGATTGGTGGCGGCGGCGATCAGGAAGGCGATCATCATGCCGCCCGTGCCGCCGATCAGGAAGCCGACGCCCATGAACAGCGCGGTCATCGCGGCAAGAAGCATGGCGGTGCGAAGTGTGTTCATCGTCTGCTCCCGTCCTGGTCGTGATGTAAGGGGGTCGATCCTCGTGGGCTCATCGCTATATGATGGGAAACGCCGGTACCCGTTTCAATCGGCCTGTTTCAATCCGCCGGAATATCGCATGAACGACGAGACCAGTAAAACACCTGCCACTGATGACGAAGCGCGGCTGAAGACGCTGACGCCCGCCGCCCGCCGCGCGCTTGAAGAGGCCGCGGCGCGGCGCGAGGACTACCGCCGCAAGGAAGCCGCGGTGCCGAAGGAAGTCGGCGGCCGCGGCGGCAAGGAGCCCGGCCGCTACGGCGACTGGGAGATCAAGGGCCTGACCAGCGATTTCTAATATGCCGGCCCAGCAAACAGCTCATTTGCCGGCAATCGGGTGTTTGAGTGTCGCCACAGCCTAGAAGGCCGCCGCCGCCGCCCGCTGCGGCTCGAGCGCGATCCAGCCCCGCTCGTCGACGGTGACGCCGATGGCGTCGTAGCCAGCGATCGCGGCATGCCGCGTCGCCAGGGGATGTCGGTGCGTGGCGTTTATGACCATGACCGCTGCGCCCGCCGCCTCGGCCGCCGTGATGCCCGCCGGGGCATCCTCGAACACGAGGCAATCGCGCGCATCGACGCCGAGCCGCGTCGCGCCGAGCTGAAAGCAGTCGGGCGCCGGCTTGCCGCGTGAAACATCTTCCGCCGCGATCAGCACGGCCGGGACGGGGATGCCGGCAGCCTTCATGCGCAAGAGCGCCAGTTCCCGCGGCGCCGAGGTTACGATCGCCCAGCGCTCCGGCGGGAGCGCGTTGAGAAACGCGGCGGCGCTGGCGATCTGAACAATGCCCTCCAGATCGGCGGCTTCGGCCTTGAGCAAGAGGTCGGCCTCATGCGCCGGATCGACGCCGGGGAGCGCCAGACCGGCGATCGTCTCGATCGCCCGCACGCCATGGATCGTCGGCAGGAAGGCGGCGACGTCGAGCCCTTGCCGCCGCGCCCAGTCGCTCCACACCCGTTCGGCCGAGGCAATGGAATTGATGAGCGTGCCGTCCATATCGAAGAGGAAGGCGGCGAATTTTCTGCCTGCGTACATGATTTTCCTTGATTTCGGGGAGGTCTTTCGAGGGAGCGCCGATGGTAACGTCCCTGCGCCGGCATTGGAAGCCGCGCGGCCTCCTTTTCGGCCAGTCCCCCTTTCCGCAAGTCAGGGAACCGTGATCCGCCTCCGGCGTTTCAACTTCGCTGCTTTTCCACGACCATCGAAGGGGGACGCGATGCTGATTCGGCTCGGCTACGAAATGGCCATTGAATGCGCTGGAGCCAGGCCGGTGATTTCAATGCTCGAGATCCACAGGGACAGGCAGGCCGACATCAAGCGGCAGACGCGCATGCTGACGTCGCCCGCGGTTCCGACCAGGCTCTACAGCGATTTGCATGGCAATTCGTGCCGCCGCTTTACCGCACCCGCCGGCACTTTTCGCATCCTCTACGATGCCGTGGTCGAGGACAGCGGCGAGACGGACGAGGTCAACACGCTGGCACGCGAGGTGCCGGTGGCCGAGCTGCCCGACGAGGTGCTGTTTTATCTGCTGGGCAGCCGCTATTGCGAGACCGATCACCTGAGCCAGCTCGCCTGGGAGCTTTTCGGCCGTTTGCCGTCCGGCTGGGCGAGGGTGCAGGCGATCGTCGATTACGTCCACAACCGGCTGTCCTTCGGCTATGGCTATGCCCGCTCGACCCGCACCGCGGCGCAGGCGCATGAGGAGCAGGTCGGCGTCTGCCGAGACTTCGCCCATCTGGCGATCACGCTCTGCCGCTGCATGAACATTCCGGCACGCTATGTGAATGGCTATCTCGGCGACATCGGCGTGCCGGCCGATCCGGCGCCGATGGATTTCTCGGCCTGGATGGAAGTGTTTCTCGACGGCAAGTGGCACACGTTCGACCCCCGCCACAATGTTCCGAGGATCGGCCGCATCGTCATCGCGCGCGGACGCGATGCCACCGACGTGCCGTTGCTGCACAGTTTCGGCCCGCACCGGCTCAGCCTGTTCAAGGTATGGACCTACGAACAGGAGAACAATCTGTTCAACCCGCCCTACCACGCCATCGACAGGACGGTCACCGCGCAGATGCTGGCCTGAGCCGGGTTTCCATGCATCCCCATACTGCCTCGCTCTGGCACAGGTGCCGCTGTGCCGCGGCGGGACACGGCCGCGCGCCCTGTGCCGCGACATGCAGGATCTTGGTAAGCGCTTCGTAAATGCCGCGCGAACGCAGCATTGGCGTTTACCGGCCATTCACCTTTCCATCCTTGAAAGCGAAGTAAAAACAAGAGTCTAGTCCCTGGTGCGCGGCCGCTGGCCGCGCCCGGCCGGAATCCTGCATCGATCCGCCCGGCGACGAGGCCGGGGCGAGCGGAGAGAGAACGATGCGGATTTTCGGGGGTCTTGTGGACGCGGCCGGCGACTTTGCCAGGCATCGCGGCGGGAATTTCGCCATCCTGTTCGGATTCGCCGCCTCGGTCTTGGTGCTGGGCGTCGGCTTCGCCGTCAACATCACCCAGCTCTACAACGCCAAATCGAGCCTGCAGAGCGTGGTCGACGCCGCGGTGACGTCGACGGCGCGGGACCTGACGACCGGCGTCATCAAGGAGGCCGATGCCAACAAATCGGTGCAGGCCTTCCTCAACGCCAACAGCACGGCCGGCATCCTGCAGGCCAACCAGATCGTGCTCGACAGGCTGACGGTCGACAGGACCGCCAGGACGGTGCAGGCGGAGGCCCATGCCGACGTCGCCTTCTATTTCCCGCTGTTCGGCACGCGCGACATGCAGCGCGTTCCCGCCTCGACGACAGCGCTCTATTCGGACAAGCAGATCGAGGTGGCCATGATGCTCGACATAACAGGCTCGATGGCGAAGCGGGGCAAGGTCGACAAGATCGGCGATCTGAAAGCAGCAGCGAAAAACGCCGTTCGGACGATGCTCCGGAACCAGGATCCGAAGAACCCCCGCATCCGCGTCGCGATTGTGCCTTACGCATCCGGCGTGAACGCCGGCAAGCTGGCCGAAAACGTCTATGCCGAGAAGCCAGGGAGCTCTGAGCTGCCACCCGTCGCCGGCAGTTCGCTTCTCGTCGCCAAGACGGGCAAAAATTTGCTGCCGTCCTTCAGCGACTACATCTCCATTGTCGGCGCGGCGATGCCACGCCCCGATAATTGCGCCACGGAGCGCAAGGACAAAAATGGCGACGCGGATTTAAGCGCCGACGGCCCAGATGCTGTTCGCATGGATAAGAACGGCAAGAAGTACTATGCCCTGGTCAACCGGGATGATCATCTCAATGGCGGCGGAATGAACAAGTGTCCCGATGCGGAAGTGATCCCGCTGACCGCCGATTCCGGCGCATTGCTTGGTTCGATCGACGACTTCCAGGCTGACGGTTATACCGCCGGCGCGATCGCCATTCAGTGGACCTACTATATGCTGTCGCCGCAATGGCGCGCAGCGATCAAGAATGCCGGCCTCGGCAACGGCGCCTCGGACGTCAACGCGAAGAAGATCGCCAAGGTCGCGATCCTGATGACCGATGGCCAGTTCAATACCGCCTTCGCCGGTGCCGGGGGCCGCTACAACAGCCAGGGCAATCTTGCGCGCGGCAACGCCGAAACGCTGTGCGGCAACATGAAAAATGACGGCATCGAAATTTTCACCATCGGCTTCGACCTGAACAACAAGGACATGTCGGCAACCGAGCGGGATCAGGCAAAGGCGGTGCTGAAGGACTGTTCGTCGAAAGATGCCTCCACCGCTCAAAAACACTATTTCGAGGTGTCGACCGGGGTGGAATTGGACGCCGCCTTTCAGGAAATCATCCGCAACACCGAAAAGGTCGCGCTGACGCAGTAGGCCGCACAAGGAAAAGGCCGCCGCTTCTTTCGAAGCCGGCGGCCTTCCGTGTTTCCGTCCATGGCGCGGCTCCTGGCGGCAACCCGATGGGTCGCCCGCCGCGCATCTCGCGCCTTAACGGGAAGACTGCTTCCCGAAAGTGCAATCCGCTGAGGCCACGTTCTGGAAAACGAAATCACTCGACATCGGATCACCTCCTTTCAGTTTGTTGAACACGCACTGATGATGGGGTGCGTTGCAGCAAAAGACAAGACGCCAGATGGAAAAAGACGTTTTTCCGGCTTGGCCGCGTCCTTTCGTGCAATCGGGTTGCGGCCAGGGGTTCAAGCGGACAAGATCGGCCTACCGAATGTAGTGGGGGACGGCATGGACGCTACCGAAAGAGCAGCACGCATCGTTCGCACGGTCGTCCAGGCGCTGAAGCCGGGCTTTGCCGTCAGGCTTTGGACCGGCGAGCGCATCGGTCCGGCCGGCGGCCCGGTGCTTGCCATCAACGACCAGGACATCGTCTGGCAACTGGCCCGCCGGCCAAATTTCTCGACGCTGGTCGAGATGTGGATTTCCAAGGCGGTCGATGTGGAGGAGGGGTCGCTGTTTGACCTCTACGCGCTGCCTTCACGAGGCAAGCTGCGGTTCAAGGCGCTGCCGAAGCTCGCGATCATGCGCGACCTGCCGGCCGTGCTGTTCTCGCGAAGGCAGATGACGCAACGCGCCGACCTCGCCGGGCAAAATCCCTTTGTCAGCGGCTCCAACAAGCAGGCGATCCAGCATCATTACGACATATCGAACGCCTTCTACCGGCTCTTCCTCGACGAGCGCATGGTCTACAGCTGCGGGTATTTCAAGGATTTCGCCAATGACATCGACCAGGCCCAGGCCGACAAGCTCGAGCATATCTGCCGCAAGCTCCGGCTGAAGCCTGGCGACCGCCTGCTCGATATCGGCTGCGGCTGGGGCGCGATGCTGATCCATGCGGTGAAGCATCATGGCGTCGTCGGCCATGGCGTCTCGTTGTCGGAGGCCCAGACCGGACTCGCCCGCGAACGCATTCGGGCCGAGGGGCTGGAGGACCGGATCACCATCGAGATAAAATCCTATGCCGAGCTCACCGGAAGCTTCGACAAGATATCCTCGATAGGCATGTTCGAGCATCTGGGGCTGGCCAACCACGCCGCCTACTTCTCGACCGTCCATCGCCTGCTCAAGCCGGGCGGCATCTATCTGCATCATGCCATCACCAGGCGCAGCAAGGGCAGCATGAAGAAGACCTTGCGCAAGGGCTCGGAATACAAGGCGCTGATCAAATACATCTTCCCGGGTGGCGAGATCGACACGATCGGCATGACGTGCGGCAATCTGGAAGCACATGGCTTCCTCGTCCACGACGTCGAGAATCTGCGCGAGCACTACGCCCGCACCTGCCGGCTGTGGGCAGAGCGCCTGCATGCGCGCTTCGACGAGGCCATCGCCGAAGTGGGAGAAGCCAAGGCGCGGCTGTGGCTGCTTTACCTGACCGGCTGTTCGATCGCTTTCGATCGCGCCTCGGCGCAGATTTTCCAGACGGTCGCCACCAAGCGGACGCGGGGCCCGAGCGGCCTGCCGCCGACGCGGGCGGACCTTTACCGGTAATTCAGGCGAATCGCATCCCGTCGCCGACCTTGACGCTGGCCGCGCGGTCGACGGTGCAGTAGACGCCGAGATTGTGCGCGTTATGACGCACCAGATTGCGCAGGATCGCCGGGTCGTCGTCGAAACCGTCCTGGGCGATGATGGTGAAGCCGCAGCGGCGGCACGGCTCGGAGATGGTCAACAGCAGGTCGCCGACGGCGAGCTTCCTGCCGATCCATTCGGTTTCGGGGAAAGTGCCTTCGACCGCCGCCATGTCGATGACGATGTTGGGACGGAAGCGGCGTGGATCAGGAGTGCCTTGCGGATGCAGCGCCTTCAGGCGCGCCAGGGAGGCGGTGGTCAACAGATGGATCGGCGCCTTGCGGTAGCGCGCCTCGGTCAACGGGCCGGCATAGGCCGGCGGGGCGTTCTCCAGGCCGAACGGACGGATCGAGGCCGGAAAGCCTAGATAGTCGGAAACGGCACGGTCGCTTTCGACGCCGGGCGCTGCCAGCCAATCCGCGCCGGGAATCGCGATCTCGAGCCTGCGGTCGCCCGTCAGCCGGGTGCGGATGCGCGGCACCTTGTGCCACTTCGGCTCGCGATCGGGCCGGGCGATCTCATTGTCGGAGGCATCGACCAGGCCGAACATGCGGTCGCCCTCGATGCTCTCGGTGCCGACCGCGATCGTCTCCAGGCGTTCGCCGGCGAGCGAACTCGCCGGATAGCGCCAGAGTTCGGCAACGCTGCCTATCGCGGCCATGGCCGGTGTCAGCCTTTCTTGTTCTGGCGGTTGGCGACGAGGTCGTCGACGACGGCCGGATCGGCGAGCGTCGAGGTATCGCCAAGGGCGCCGAAATCGTCCTCGGCAATCTTGCGCAGGATGCGCCGCATGATCTTGCCCGAGCGGGTCTTGGGCAGGCCGGGTGCGAACTGGATCTTGTCGGGCGTGGCAATGGCGCCGATCTCCTTGCGGACATGGGCGAGGAGTTCCTTGCGCAAGTCCTCGCTCGGCGTCTCGCCGGCCATCAGCGTGACGTAGCAGTAGATGCCCTGGCCTTTGATGTCGTGGGGATAACCGACGACGGCGGCTTCCGAAACCTTGTCGTGGCTGACCAATGCGGATTCGACCTCGGCCGTGCCCATGCGGTGGCCGGAGACGTTGATGACGTCGTCGACGCGGCCGGTGATCCAGTAATAGCCGTCGGCATCGCGGCGGCAGCCGTCGCCGGTGAAGTACTTGCCCTTGTAAGTCGAAAAATAGGTCTGCACGAAGCGGTCGTGATCGCCATAGACGGTGCGCATCTGGCCGGGCCATGACTCGGTGATGCACAGATTGCCGTCGGCGGCTCCTTCAAGCACCTTGCCCTCGCCGTCGACCAGTTGCGGCTTGACACCGAAGAAGGGCCGCGTGGCCGAGCCGGCCTTGAGGTCGGTGGCGCCCGGCAACGGCGTGATCATGATGCCGCCGGTCTCGGTCTGCCACCAGGTGTCGACGATCGGCACCTTGGCGTTGCCGACGACGTTGAAATACCACTCCCAGGCCTCCGGATTGATCGGTTCGCCGACCGAGCCCAGCACGCGCAGCGATTTGCGCGACGCCTTTTTCACATGATTGTCGCCGGCGCCCATCAGGGCGCGCAGCGCCGTCGGCGCGGTGTAGAAGATGTTGACCTGATGCTTGTCGATGACTTCCCAGAAGCGCGACTGCGAGGGGTAGTTGGGCACGCCCTCGAACATCAGCGTGGTGGCGCCGTTGGCGAGCGGCCCGTAGACGATGTAGCTGTGGCCGGTGACCCAGCCGACATCGGCGGTGCACCAGTAGATGTCGCCATCATGATAGTCGAAGACATATTGGTGCGTCATCGAGACGTAGACGAGATAACCCGCCGTGGTGTGCAGCACGCCTTTCGGCTTGCCGGTCGAACCCGACGTATAGAGGATGAACAGCGGATCCTCAGCCTTCATCTTCTCCGGCTTGCACTCAGCCTTAACGGTCGCGGCCTCTTCGTGGTACCAGACGTCGCGGCCCGGCGCCCAGCCGATCTTGCCGCCGGTGCGGCGGACCACCACCACCTTTTCGACCCTGGTACCGGCTTTTGCCGCGATCTCGATCGCCTTGTCGGTGTTCTCCTTCAATGGGATCGGCTTGCCGCCGCGCAGGCCCTCGTCAGCGGTGATGACGATGGTTGACTTGCAATCGTCGATGCGGCCGGCGAGCGCGTCGGGCGAAAAGCCGCCGAAGACGACCGAGTGGATGGCGCCGATACGCGTGCAGGCGAGCATCGCATAGGCCGCTTCCGGGATCATGGGCATATAGAGGGTGACGCGGTCGCCCTTCTTGACGCCGTGCTTCTTCAGCACGTTGGCGAAGCGGCAGACATGCGCATAGAGCTCATTGTAGGTGATCTTGCGGTCGTCGTAGGGGTTGTCGCCTTCCCAGATGATGGCGGTCTGGTTGCCGCGCTTCTTCAGGTGGCGGTCGATGCAGTTGTAGGAAACATTGGTCTGGCCGTCCTCGAACCATTTGATGGAGACCTTGCCGTCGAAGGAGGCGTTGCTGACCTTAGAGAAGGGTTTGAACCAGTCGATGCGCTTGCCGTGCTTGCCCCAGAACCTGTCCGGATTCTTCACGCTGTCGGCGTACCATTTGAGATAGGTGTCGTTGTCGATCAGCGCATTCTTCTTCCAGGCCGGCTGAACGCGGTGGACATGAACCTCGGACATTTCCTGCTTTTCCTCCCGAAACTAACGCCGGCTTGAACCGCCAGCGGGATCGCGGCGACGCGGCCGCGAATTCGCGCGCATTATTAACAGTTCCGCGATGACGGCAACATTAGACGTTGGGTTTGCGCGGCGGGATGCCGCACATGGGTCCGCGGCTGCTGTCAGCACTTGCACCGGACCGCTGCTAACTTCATGTTTTCGCGTGCTAAAGCCGGTTTCGATCAAGAAAAAATCAATAGACGGTTAAGCAACCGCGCGCACAATCCATTGTTGGGAGGAAGGAGAATCAACCCGGGGAGCAAAAATGCGCGACCAGCTTGAAATGGACCTGATGCTGCGGGGCTATGGCCTGACTACGGCCAATATCCTTTATCATTTCCCAGACCATCCGCATCTGTTGCAGAGCTTCATATGGCAGGACTACGACATCGCGCCGAAGTTTCCGGTGCTGATCCGCTTCATCGAGTTCTGGAAGACCAAGCTCGAGGGGCCGCTGCATTCGGTCAGCTACACGCACCAGAAGCTCATCGCGCCCAACGAGTGGCGCAAGGTCGACGGCGAATTCGTGCTGCATTAGGGGCCGCTGCTTCGAGGTCGTAAGGTCGGCACTCTACGGCGCCCCCCTCTGTCCTGCCGGACATCTCCCCCACGTGGGGGGAGATCGGCAGCTTTGCTAACAGCGCCATCCCTTCACGTTGGAAATTGGCGAAAGCCGAGGTGACATCCAATCTCCCCCGTGGGGGAGATGTCCGGCAGGACAGAGGGGGGCGCTGCCCCGCTAACCTTCGGCTCTAGCGGTCGGACACGCTCAAACCGCCGGCGGGCTCAGCCGGGCAAAGCCCTCCTGGCGGCGGTAGGGAAAATAAGGGTAGGGCGCGGTGACCTCGCTTGCCGCATCGAGCTTCCCGATCTGCTCCGGCGTCAACGTCCAGCCGACGGCGCCGAGGTTCTGGCGCAACTGCTCCTCGTTGCGGGCGCCGATGATGACGGACGACACGGTCGGGCGCTGCAACAGCCAGTTGATGGCGATCTGCGGCACGGTCCTGCCGGTCTCCTGCGCCACCGCATCGAGGGCCTCCATGACCCGGTAGAGATGCTCGTCCTCGACCGGCGGTCCGAAGCTCGCGGTGTCGTGCAGCCGGCTCTTTTCCGGCACGGGCTGGCCGCGACGGATCTTGCCGGTCAGGCGGCCCCAGCCGAGCGGACTCCAGACCAGCGCGCCGACGCCCTGGTCGAGGCCGAGCGGCATCAACTCCCATTCATAGTCGCGGCCGACCAGCGAATAGTAGACCTGATGCGCGACATAGCGCGGATAGCCGTGCCTGTCGGCCAGCCCGAGCGACTTCATCACCTGCCAGCCGGAGAAATTGGAGACGCCGACATAGCGCAATTTGCCGGCGCGCACGAGGCCGTCCAGCGTCGACAGCACCTCCTCGATCGGCGTGCCGGCATCGAAGGCATGCAACTGCAACAGGTCGATGTAATCGGTGCCGAGCCGCTTCAGCGCGGCGTCGACGGCCTTGATCAGCCGCGAACGCGAGGAACCATAGTCGGCCGGCCCGTCGCCCATCGGCAGCGAGGTCTTGGTCGAGATCAGCACGGCATCGCGCCGGCCCTTGATCGCCTCGCCGAGCACCTCTTCCGAGGCGCCGTTCGAATAGACATCGGCGGTGTCGAACAGATTGACGCCGGCCTCGAGGCAGATGTCGATCAGGCTCCGCGCTTCCCTGGCGTCGCTGTTGCCCCATGCGCCGAACAGCGGGCCGGAACCGCCGAAGGTTCCCGCTCCGAACGAGAGCACCGGCACCTTCAGGCCCGATGCGCCAAGATTTCGATAGTCCATTTTCTTGCTCCTTGTGATTTTGAAAGAAGTCGAATCGATCCGGCTTTGCCGGCGAGCTTCACGACCGCACGCAGACGGGCGCGCCGAGCGCGGTGCCGCGGTCGAGACGCAGGGCCAGTCCCGCCACGGCGAGTGCCGCGACCGGCAGCAGCGCGGCGATCCAGGTGAGCGAACCCAAGCCAAGACCTTGGGCAATGACCGCGCCGCCGAGCCAGGCGCCGGCGGCGTTGCCGAGGTTGAAGGCGGCGATGTTGAAGGACGAGGCGAGGCTCTGGCCAGCACCTTGGGCCTTTTCCAGCACCCACATCTGCAAAGGCGCCACGGTGGCGAAGGCGGCGGCGCCCAGCAGGCCGACATAGATCACGGCCAACACCTGGCTGTGGATAGCAAAGCTCATGGTCGCCAGAACCAGGGCGAGCACCACGAGGCTGCCGAGCACCGCCGGCACCAGCCAGCGGTCGGCGATCTTGCCGCCGGCGATATTGCCGGCGATGAGGCCGCCGCCGAAGACGAGCAGGATCGGCGAAACGGCCGCTTCCTTGAAGCCGCTGATCTCGGTCAGCAACGGGGCGATATAGGTGAAGACGGCGAAGACGCCGGCATAGCCGAGAACGGTGGTGGCGAAGCCGAGCAGGACGGGCGTACGGCGCAGCACGGCGAGATCGGCGCGCAGGTCGCTCTTCTCGGGAGCTGTCCGATTGCGCGGCACCAGTGCCAGGATGACGGCAAAGGCCGCGAGACCGACCGCGGTCACCGCCCAGAAGGTGGCGCGCCAGCCAAAAGCCTGGCCCAGCCAGGTGCCGAAGGGAACGCCGAGAATGTTGGCGATGGTCAGGCCGGTGAACATGAGCGCGATCGCCGACGCCTTCTTGTTGGGCGCGACCAATCCGGTGGCGACCACCGAGCCGACGCCGAAGAAGGTGCCATGGGCAAAGGCGGTGATGACGCGCGCGCCCATCAACGTCCAATAATCAGGCGCCAGCGCACAGGCCAGATTGCCAATGGTGAAGATCGCCATCAGCGCCAGAAGCACCGTCTTGCGCGGCCAGTTGCCGGTGGCGACCGTCAGCAGAGGTGCTCCGATGACGACGCCCAGCGCATAGCCGGAAATCAGTTGGCCGGCGGCCGAGATCGAGACGCCGAGATCTTTGCTGACGTCGATGAGCAGGCCCATGATGACGAATTCGGTGACGCCGATGCCGAAGGCGCCGGCGGCGAGAGCATAGAGAGCGAGAGGCATGATGTTTCCACTTCGGCGGTGACGGGCGCCCTGTCCAGGCCGCGCCCCGAACGGGAAGATCGTGTGGCCATGCGATGTGAACCAGACTTGCTTCAGGCATACTTTCTGTGAAATAGATTCACAGATGGCGAGATCCGACATCAACCGTTCCGGCGAGATCGAAGTGTTTGTACGCGTCGTCGAGGCGGGCAGCTTTTCGGCGGCGGCACGTGCCTTGCGCATGACCCCGTCCGCGGTGAGCAAATTGATCGCGCGGCTGGAGGCCAGGCTCGGCGCGCGGCTGCTCACCCGCTCGACGCGCAAGCTGCAACTGACGCCGGAAGGCACTGCTTTCTACGACAGCGGCATGCGCATCCTCGCCGACATGGACGCGGCCGAGCGCGAGGCGGCCGCCGGGGCGGCGCCGCGCGGCCGGTTGAGGGTCAACAGCTACGTGCCGTTCGGCCACCACCGGCTGATGTCGCTGCTGCCTCGGTTTCTGGAGCGTTATCCCGAGATTTCCGTCGACGCCGTGCTGACAGACAGCGTGATCGACCTTCTGGAGGAGCGCGCCGATGTGGCGATACGCGCCGGGCCCTTGCGCGAGTCACGGCTGGTAGCGCGCAAACTGGGGCAGAGCCGGATGGTGCTGGTCGCGGCACCCTCCTATGTCGAAGCGCGTGGGACGCCGCGCACGCTGGCCGATCTCGGGCGTCACAATATGCTGGCCTTCGGCTTTGCGCGGCATATAGACGGCTGGCCTTTTGTCGATGCGGCAGGTGCGCCGGTCATCGTCCCGGTTGTCGGAAACGCAACGCTGACCGACGGCGAGGCGATGCGGCGGATCGCGCTGGCGGGAGGCGGAATCGCTAGGCTGGCGCGCTGGCATGTCCAGCCGGACATCGACGCCGGGGCATTCGTCCCGTTGCTGGAGGAATTCAACCCAGGCGACGAGGAGGCCACCCATGCCGTCTATGTCGGCCAGGGCAAGCATCTGCCTGCGCGGGTGCGGGCTTTTCTCGATTTTCTCTCGGAGGCCGTTCGCCTCTAGAGCAGTTCACCGTTTCGTGGAAACGGCGAACCGCTCTAACTCTTTGTTTTGACGCAATTCTGGACAGAAAACCGCACACACTTTTCTTGGAATTGCTCTAACTGAGAAGCCGCGTACCTAAGGCACGCGGCTTCGAAGCAAGCTCGAAAAGCGATCAGGCCTTCGGCACGAACGGCGCCGGCCGCCGGCCGGCCGCCTGCCGCTCCAGCATCCAGCCGGGATATTCGGCCGGCAGCGCGCTCACCTCGTCCAGTCTGGCGAGATCATCGGTATCAAGTTTGAGGTTCGTGGCGGCAAGGTTCTGTTCGAGCTGATCCATGCGGCTGGCGCCGATGATCACGCTCATCACGAAGGGCTTGGCCAGGACATAGCCTAGTGCCACGGTAGCGACGCTGACGTCATGCTTTTTGGCGATCTCGCGCATGACCGCGACCGCCGCCCAGGCGCGGTCCTCGTTGACCGGTGGGAAGTTGAAGGAGGCGCGGCGGCCCTCGCCATTGCCGGGCGCACCAGGGCCGTATTTGCCGGACAGCAGTCCGCCGGCCATCGGCGACCAGACCATAAGACCGAGCTTCTCCTCGTTGATCAGCGGCACGATCTCGCGCTCGAGATCACGACCGGCGATCGAGTAATAGGACTGGATGGTCTCGAAGCGGGCAAAGCCCTTGCGGTCGGCTATGCCAAGCGCCTTGGCGATGCGCCAGGCCTGCCAGTTGGATACGCCGACATAGCGGACCTTGCCGCTGGCGACGAGATCGTCCAGTGCCCTGAGCGTCTCATCGATCGGCGTCACCGCGTCGGTTCCGTGCAACTGATAGAGATCGATATGATCGAGCTGCAGCCGTTCCAGGCTGGCATCGACCGAGTCCATGATGTGGCCGCGCGAGGAGCCGCGCTGGTTCGGGCCTTCGCCCATGGCGCCGTGAACCTTGGTGGCGACGACCACGCTCGACCTGTCAACGCCGAGATCCCTGAGCGACTGGCCGAGCAGGCGCTCGGATTCGCCGAAGGAATAGACATCGGCCGTGTCGAAGAAATTGACCCCGGCGGCGAGCGAGCGGCCGACGATCTCGTTGACGCCTTTCTGGTCGAGACTGGCGATCAGGCCCCATTGGGCATTCTGGCCGGCTGCACCGAAGGTCATGGTGCCGAGGCAGAGTTCGGAGACGAACATCCCCGTATTTCCAAGCTGGTTGTAATGCATGGCGAAAGCTCCAGAGATTTGTGATGACACAGATCAAATAGGAACGGTACGTTTCGTTTCCAGCGCTGGCGTAATCAGCCGGTAGAACTGGACCATCTTGCCGGTGACAGAAACTTGTCAGAGATGGACCGCTCGGATCATTGTGTTCGGGCGGCGATTGACCTCCTCGACAAATTCGTCATCCCAGACGAGGACGGAGAGAAGATATTGCGCAAGGGAGGGCTTTGCGCCAACCCACCGTTCGTAGTCCTCAACCGCTAGCACCACGGCAGATGGCTGCCCTCGCACCGTAATGGTTTGCGGCCCTTTTTCGCGCGACTGTCTTACCAGCTTCGAGAGGTTGTTTCTTGCGTCCCGCAGCTGCCAGCTCAAGAAGACTACTCCTCGCTTGACTCGCAAGATGTGTTCAGTCCGTCTGTGTATCACAGGCTTAGAACTCACAGACGACAGGGCCAACCCAGGGCGGACGGTTTTATCGACTGCCGAAGATCGCCGAACCGACCCTGACACTGGTGGCGCCGAAGGCGATGGCCGTCTCGTAATCGCCGGACATGCCCATCGACAGTTTGGCGACGCCTGCCTCCCGCGCCAATTTTTCCAGCAGGGCGAAATGCGGGCCGGGGTTCTCGTCCGCCGGCGGAATGCACATCAGGCCTTCGATGGCGAGGCCGTGGACATCGCGGCAGCGGGCGACGAAGGTCACGGCCTCGCGCGGCTCGATGCCGGCCTTCTGCGGCTCGGAGCCGGTGTTGACCTGGACGTAGAGTTTCGGTGCCCGGCCTTGCCGGGCGATCTCCCTGGCGAGTTCGGCGGAAATCTTCTCACGATCGACCGTCTCGATGACGTCGAACAGCGCCACGGCTTCCCTGGCCTTGTTCGATTGCAGCGGGCCGATCAGATGCAGTTCGACATCGGGGAAAGCCTCTTTCAGCGCTGGCCACTTGCCCTGCGCTTCCTGCACCCGGTTCTCGCCGAAGACGCGCTGGCCTGCCTCGATGACGGGCCTGATGTCGGCGGCGTCAAAGGTCTTGGAAACCGCGACCAGCGTCACCGCGCCAGCGTCGCGCCGGGCTTCGCGCTCGGCGGCGGCGATCTTCGCCTTGACCGCTAAAAACTGCTGAACGGCGTCGCCCATGTCCAAATCCCGCTGTTTTGACCGCGTTTTTTCCAGACGCGATACCCATATGGTTGACGGGTTTGCCAAACCATGGTGAACACCCGGACCACATCCAATGGACTGCCGAGCTGTCGCCCGCAGTCCGCATGCTTTTAAGTGAAAAACGTCCCATGGCAACCGAACGATACAATCCGCGCGCGTCAGAGCCCAAATGGCAGAAGGCCTGGGCCGACAGGAAGCTGTTCGAGGCGCACAACGATGATCCGCGCCCGAAATACTACGTGCTGGAGATGTTCCCCTATCCATCGGGACGCATCCATATCGGGCATACGCGCAACTACACGATGGGCGATGTGGTGGCGCGCTACAAGCGGGCCAAGGGTTTCAACGTGCTGCATCCGATGGGCTGGGACGCCTTCGGCATGCCGGCCGAGAACGCGGCGATGCAGAACAAGGTCCATCCCAAGGAATGGACCTACCAGAACATCGCCACCATGCGCGAGCAGCTCAAGGTCATGGGCCTGTCGCTGGACTGGGCGCGCGAATTCGCGACCTGCGATGTCGACTACTACCACCGCCAGCAGATGCTGTTCCTCGACTTTGTCGAGAAAGGCCTGGTGACGCGCAAATCCTCGAAGGTCAATTGGGATCCGGAGGACATGACGGTGCTCGCCAACGAGCAGGTCATCGACGGGCGCGGCTGGCGCTCGGGCGCGCTGGTCGAACAACGCGAGCTGACGCAATGGTTCTTCAGGATAACCGATTTTGCGCAGGATCTCCTGGATTCGCTCGATCGCCTCGACGAATGGCCCGAGAAGGTCAAGCTGATGCAGCACAATTGGATCGGCCGTTCGGAAGGTCTGCTGATCCGCTGGCCGCTGGCGGCTCCCGTCGCCGGCGAGCAGGAGCTGGAAGTCTATACGACCAGGCCCGACACCATCTTCGGCGCCTCCTTCATGGCGGTCGCCGCCGACCATCCGCTGGCCAGGAAGGCCGCCGAGACCAATCCGGCGCTGGCGAGCTTCATCGACGAAGTCCGCCATATGGGCACTTCGGTGGCGGCGCTGGAGACGGCCGAGAAGAAGGGCTTCGACACCGGCATCCGTGTCGTGCATCCGTTCGACGAGAACTGGACGCTGCCGGTCTACGTCGCCAATTTCGTGCTGATGGACTACGGCACCGGCGCCATCTTCGGCTGCCCGTCCGGCGACCAGCGCGACCTCGACTTCGCCAACAAATACGGCCTGCCGGTGATCCCGGTGGTGATGCCGGAAGGTGCTGATCCCAAGACCTTCCAGGTCATCGACGAAGCCTATGTCGACGACGGCGTGATGATCAATTCGCGCTTCCTCGATGGCATGAAGCCAGAGCGGGCGTTCGACGAGGTGGCGAAGCTGCTGGAGCAGAAGACGATCGGCAACCGGCCGATGGCCGAGCGCAAGGTCAACTTCCGCCTGCGCGACTGGGGCATTTCGCGCCAGCGCTACTGGGGCTGCCCGATCCCGATGATCCATTGCGAGGATTGCGGCGTGGTGCCGGTGCCGAAGGCAGACCTGCCGGTGAAGCTGCCCGACGATGTCGAGTTCGACCGCCCAGGCAACCCGCTGGACCGCCACCCGACCTGGCGGCATGTCAAATGCCCGCAATGCGGCAAGGATGCGCGGCGCGAAACCGACACGATGGACACGTTCGTCGATTCGTCCTGGTATTTCGCCCGCTTCACCGCGCCCTGGGCGAACGAGCCGACCGACCCGAAGGCGGCGAACGAGTGGCTGGCCGTCGACCAGTATATCGGCGGCATCGAGCACGCGATCCTGCATCTGCTCTATTCGCGCTTCTTCACCCGGGCCATGCGCGAGACCGGCCATCTCGACCTAGCCGAGCCGTTCAAGGGCCTGTTCACGCAAGGCATGGTGGTGCACGAGACCTATCGCGTGGGATCGGCATCGAACGGGCGCTGGCTGGCGCCGACCGAGGTGCGGCTGGAGGACGTCGACGGCAAGCGCCGCGCCGTCGAAATCGCCACGGGCGAGACGGCGGAGATCGGCTCCCTGGAAAAGATGTCGAAGTCGAAGAAGAACACGGTCAGCCCGGAAGACATCACCGACGGCTACGGCGCCGACACCGCGCGCTGGTTCATGCTGTCGGATTCGCCGCCCGAACGCGACGTCGAATGGACCGACGATGGCGCCGCCGGCGCGCATCGCTTCATGCAGCGCATCTGGCGCCTGGTCTCGACCGCGGCCGAATCGCTGGCCGGCATCGCACCCATAGCGGGCGGTGGCGGTGAAGCCGGGGCGGTTTCCAAGGCCACGCACAAGATCCTGAAAGCGGTCGGCGAGGACATCGAGAAACTCGCATTCAACCGCGCCATCGCCCGCATCTACGAACTCGCCAACGCGCTGACCACGCCGCTCAATGAGGTGGCCGAAGGCAAGGCCGATGCCGCGCTCAAAGGCGCCTGCCGGGAGGCCGTGGAGGTGCTCGTGCACCTGATCGCGCCGATCATGCCGCATCTGGCCGAGGAATGCTGGGAGGCGCTCGGCGGTGCCGATCTGGTCGCCGAACGGCCGTGGCCGATCTTCGACCCGGCGCTGGTCGTCGACAATGAGGTCACCTACCCGGTCCAGGTCAACGGCAAGAAGCGCGGGGATTTGACAATTGCCCGCGACGCGGACCAAGGTGCGGTCGAAAAAGCCGTGCTCGCTCTCGACTTCGTGCAGAAGGCGCTCGAAGGCAAGGCTCCGCGCAAGGTGATCATCGTGCCGCAGAGGATCGTCAATGTCGTTGCCTGATCGGGAGAAGACAGAGCTGAGCCGTTTGCTGCGCCGTGTCGCGCTTGCCGGCCTTGTCGGCTCGCTTGCGCTCGTTTCGGCCTGCCAGGTGCGGCCGCTCTACTCGAGCGCGCCGCTGTCGACCGGCTCGAGCGCCAATGCCGAACTGGCGTCGATCGCCATCAAACCGGTCAGGACGCGTTACGGCCAGCAGGTGCGCAACAATTTGATCTTCGGATTTGGGCGCGGCGCCGGCGAACCGGCATCGCCGGCCTACTCGCTCGACCTCGGCGTGACCGAAGCCGTTGAATCCTCGGCGCTCGTGCAGGTCGGAACCGACCAGGACGAGCCGACCGCCGGTTCGGTGACGCTGACCGCCGGCTACAGGCTGACCGATGCCAAAACCGGGGCGGTGATCGCGACCGGCAAGCGGGCGATCACTTCGTCCTTCGACAGGCCGCGCCAGGAATTCGCCGCGTACCGGGCACAGATCGATGCCGAGAACCGCGCCGCGCGCGAGCTTGCCAACGCGCTGCAACTGTCCATCGCCCAGGATCTCGCACGGCACGGCAAGACGGCCGGTTAGCGCCGCTCTCCGTTTCATGGTGGCATAACAATCTGGTGCCTGAAGGCCGCCTTTGCCACGGCTCCGGAGCCGGTTCTCCGTTCGCCTTTAGCCGAAGCACGCGGGTGTGTTGACGATCGTGGGATGACGATCGGCCGCACGGGTCCGATCGTCCGACACCGCTGTGAAAGTCACGCTTCGCCGCTCTTGGGGGGCCGACGGGAAGCAACTGTTAACCACTCGCTCTCTATTGCTCAGCAGACATTTCAGCGTGAGTCTTGAGCATGGAATCCAAGCGTTTTCCTCGGGTCAGTTCATTGAAGGCAGCGTCGCCCGATGACCCTGGGGTGAAGCGTTTCACGGGTGTGGACAACAAGGCGGACAGCCAGCGGGCGAGAGCAGCAGGAGCCGGCCCTTCCCCATCCCCTGTCGATCTCGGCGGCAACGAAAGCCCTGCCTGGCAAGACTATTTCTTCCTGGCGCCCAATGTGCGGTTTACGCGCACGCCGGACTATGAAGCCAGCACGCGCCGTCCGCGGGACGAGGCGATTGCCGTCGAGCAAAGCGAATCACCAGTACCGCAGGCACCTGGCCAATCCACCGCGGCTGGGACGTCTTCATCGGTGCCAATACCAAGCCGAAACCTTTCTTCGGGCGCCGCCAGGCCGCCCGTCGGCAACAGAGCCGTGGTGCAACCGGCCCCGGCGCCGGTTCCGTCAGGGCATGCCGGCGAAAAGGCGCGGGCCGCCGCTACGCCTGCGGGCCACAGGATGACTGCGGCGGCGCGGGCATCCGCACCGGCAGCGTCCGCCCAAGCAGCGACAGCCCCGGTCAAGACGACGGGGCGCGAAAATGTGCGCTGGCCCTATCTGTCGGATCACGTCTTTTTCGAGATCATGGCGCCCTATTTGGTCGAAGGCCCGTCACCCGCGCCTCGGGCCGTTTCGGTTGCACGCACGACCGCGCCTGTGGTCACCGAGCGGATCGACAACCGCCCCGCGCCAACGGCCGATCCGACCGCGTTGTTCCGTGTCATCGAATGCCTTCCCGGGTCGCCAGCTCCGTCCGCCGTGCCGGATGTCCGTCCGGCCAACTCCAACCAGGCCGCGGTTCAGCCGGCGGCGAACCGCGTGCCGCAGCAAGCCCGGGCTCCGGCCGCAATTCCCGCCGTCGCAAGCAATGCCGTTCCGGCACTGGTCACGCAAAGTTTGGAGCAAGCCGTACCGGCTCCGGCTGCGCGCGCATCGTCGCGAGCGCCACTGGTCGGCAGGATCGTGCCGACCGCGACGGGCGAGACGTACGAACTCCCCTCAGAAGAATTGTTGCAGCAGCCGCCGGAGGGACAAGGCTTCTACATGTCGCAGGAGCGGCTCGAGCAGAATGCCGATCTTCTGGAAAGCGTGCTCGAGGATTTCGGCGTGCGCGGCGAGATCATCCATGTTCGCCCCGGTCCGGTCGTCACTCTCTATGAATTCGAGCCGGCGCCGGGCGTCAAATCCTCCCGCGTTATCGGTCTCGCCGACGACATCGCCCGCTCCATGTCGGCGATCTCGGCGCGCGTCGCCGTCGTGCCGGGCCGCAACGTCATCGGCATCGAGCTTCCGAACGAGGCGCGCGAAACCGTCTATTTCCGCGAGCTGATCGAATCGGAGGGCTTCCGCAAGACCGGCTGCAAGCTGGCGCTCTGCCTCGGCAAGACGATCGGCGGTGAGCCTGTCATCGCCGAACTGGCAAAGATGCCCCACTTGCTCGTTGCCGGCACCACCGGTTCCGGCAAGTCGGTTGCCATCAACACGATGATCCTGTCGCTGCTCTACCGGCTGAAGCCGGAGGAATGCCGGCTGATCATGGTCGATCCCAAGATGCTCGAACTCTCCGTCTATGACGGCATCCCGCATCTTCTGACCCCGGTCGTCACCGATCCAAAAAAGGCCGTTACCGCGCTCAAATGGGCGGTGCGCGAGATGGAGGACCGCTATCGCAAGATGGCGCGGCTCGGCGTGCGCAATATCGACGGCTACAATCAGCGCGCCGCCGCTGCCCGCGAAAACGGCGAGACGGTCGTCATGACCGTGCAGGCGGGCTTCGAAAAAGGCACCGGCGAGCCGCTCTTCGAGCAGCAGGAAATCGACCTCGCGCCAATGCCTTACATCGTCGTCATCGTCGACGAGATGGCCGACCTGATGATGGTCGCCGGCAAGGAGATCGAAGGCGCCATCCAGCGCCTGGCGCAGATGGCGCGCGCGGCCGGCATCCACCTGATCATGGCGACGCAGCGCCCCTCGGTCGATGTCATCACGGGCACGATCAAGGCCAACTTCCCGACCCGGATTTCTTTCCAGGTCACCTCCAAGATCGACAGCCGCACCATCCTTGGCGAGCAGGGCGCCGAGCAGCTGCTCGGCCAGGGCGACATGCTGCACATGATGGGCGGCGGGCGCATCGCCCGCGTGCACGGCCCCTTCGTCTCCGACGTGGAGGTCGAGCATGTCGTGGCGCATCTGAAGGCGCAGGGTCGCCCCGAATACCTGGAAACCGTGACGGCCGACGCGGATGAAGAAGAAGACGAAGGCGATGAGGGCGCGGTCTTCGACAAGGGCGCCGTTGCGGCGGAGGACGGCGATTCCAGCTATGACGAGGCGGTCAAGGTGGTGTTGCGCGACAAGAAGTGTTCGACGTCCTACATTCAGCGTCGCCTCGGCATCGGCTATAACCGCGCCGCGTCCCTGGTCGAGCGCATGGAGAAGGAGGGTCTGGTCGGTGCACCAAACCATGTCGGCAAGCGCGAGATCATCATGGGCCGGCGCCCGCCGGTAACCGCAGCTGAGGATGACGGCACGGATTGACCGGGCCTCTTGATCCGCAGCGCATGAAAAAGGCCGGTTGCCCGGCCTTTTTTCGTGTCGGATGTAAGCTCGCTCAGCCGATTTTCTGGCCGGTCTTGGCCCAGTCGGCGAGGAAGGCGGCAAGGCCCTTGTCAGTCAGCGGGTGGTTGACCAGCGCCTTCAGTGTCGCGGGCGGCGCGGTGACGATATCGGCGCCGATGAGCGCCGCCTGCTTGACGTGGTTCACGGTGCGCACGGAAGCCGTCAGGATCTCGGTCTGGAAATCGTAATTGTCGTAGATCTGACGGATCTCCTGGATCACTTCCATGCCGTCCGAGCCGGTATCGTCGATCCGGCCGACGAAGGGCGAGATGAAGGAGGCGCCTGCCTTGGCGGCGAGCAGCGCCTGGTTGGCCGAGAAGCACAGCGTGACATTGACCATGCGGTTCATCTGGGTGCGGATCGTCTTGCAGGCCTTCAATCCATCCAGCGTCAACGGCACCTTGATGGCGACATTCGGCGCGATCTTGGCCAGCACCTCGGCCTCCGCCATCATCTGCTTGTATTCGGTCGCCACGACCTCCGCGGAGACCGGGCCTTCGACGATGTCGCAGATCTGCTTGGTAACCTCGGAGATCTTGCCGCCCGATTTGAGAATCAGAGAAGGATTGGTGGTGACGCCATCGAGCAGCCCCAGATCGATCAGTTCGCGGATTTCCTTGATGTCGGCTGTGTCGGCAAAAAATTTCATGGCGGTCTCCTGACGATTTCGTCGTGCTTGGGAAGGCGCGTTCAGCGTTGCCCTTTGATCTAGAGCAAAGTCGGGGCAAGGTCACGCCTCATGATCGAAGATTCGCCCTTTGTCGCAGCCGCACCGGTGCTGGTGCCGATGCCGGCCGAACGCCCCTACACCTATGCCGTGCCCGCCGGCATGCGGGTGGTGCCGGGCTCGATCGTACGCGTGCCGCTCGGGCCTCGCCAGGTCGCCGGCATCGTCTGGGACGGCGCGGTCGAGACGGTAGACGCGAAAAAGCTGCGCCCGATTGAACAGGTCTTCGATTGCCCGCCGATCGATCGGGCGATGCGCCGTTTCGTCGACTGGGTGGCGCAGTATACGCTGTCGGCGCCGGGCATGGTGGCGCGCATGCTGCTGAGGGCGCCGGAGGCCTTCGATCCGGAACCGTGGATCGAGGGATTGCAGCGAACCGCGGCCGTTCCGGACCGGATGACGGATGCGCGGGCCCGCGTGCTGGAGACGGCCGAGGGCGGACTGGCCTGGACGCGATCCGGCCTTGCCCATGCGGCCGGCGTGTCGTCGACGGTAATCGAGGGGCTGAAGGCGCAAGGCGTGTTCGAAACGGTGATGATCCCGCCGCGGCCCGTGGTGGCGGAGCCTGACCCAGCCTACGCCGCGCCGGAATTGATGCCCGACCAGAACGAAGCCGCACGGCTGCTGCGCGCCAATGTCGCGGGCGGCGGCTTCAACGTCGCACTGCTCGACGGCGTCACCGGTTCGGGCAAGACGGAGGTTTATTTCGAGGCGGTGGCGGCGGCACTGGACCGCGCCAAGCAGGTGCTGATCCTGCTGCCCGAAATCGCATTGACCCACGCTTTCCTCGAACGTTTTCAGCAGCGTTTTGGCGCCAAGCCCGCCGAATGGCACTCCGACCTGCCGCCGAGGATGCGCGAACGCGTCTGGCGGCAGGTGGCGGAAGGCGGCGTGCGGGTTGTGGCCGGCGCGCGCTCGGCGCTGTTCCTGCCGTTCAAGGAGCTTGGCCTGATCGTCGTCGACGAGGAGCACGACCCCGCCTACAAGCAGGAAGACCGCGTCTTCTACAATGCCCGCGACATGGCTGTCGTGCGCGGCCATATAGGTGGCTTCCCCGTGGTGCTGGCATCGGCGACGCCATCGGTCGAGAGTCGCGTCAATGCCAGCCAGGGCCGCTACGCCAGGGCGGTGCTGTCCGCCCGCTTCGCCGAGGCGGCACTTCCCGATCTGAAAGCGATCGACATGCGCCGCGCGCCGCCGGCGCGCGGCGGCTTCCTGTCGCCGGTGCTGCTCGACCACATGCGCCGGACGATGGAGAAGAGGGAACAATCGCTCTTGTTCCTCAACCGGCGCGGCTATGCGCCGCTGACGCTGTGCCGCGTCTGCGGCCATCGCTTTGGTTGCCCGGTCTGCTCGGCCTGGCTCGTCGAGCACCGCTTTCGCGGCCAACTGGTCTGCCACCATTGCGGGCACAATGAGCGCCGTCCGGAAGCCTGTCCGGAATGCGGCACGCTCGATCATCTGGTCGCCTGCGGGCCGGGCGTCGAGCGCATCGCCGAGGAAGTCGTCACGCATTTCCCGAATGCGCGCACCATCGTTTTGTCGTCGGATCTGATGGGCGGCGTGCGGCGGCTGCGGCTGGAGCTGGAAGCCATCGCCAATGGCGAGGCCGATATCGTCATCGGCACGCAACTCGTCGCCAAGGGCCACAATTTCCCGAACATGACCTTGGTTGGTGTCGTCGATGCCGATCTCGGCCTTGCCAATGGCGATCCGCGCGCCGCCGAGCGCACCTTCCAGCTGCTTAGCCAGGTGACCGGCCGCGCCGGGCGCACCGGCAAGAAGAGCCTCGGCCTGTTGCAGACCTTCCAGCCCGACCATCCGGTGATGCGGGCGATCGTCTCCGGCGATGCCGACGCGTTCTACGAGCGCGAGATTTCCGAGCGCGAGCGGGCGGCTCTGCCACCCTTCGGCCGGCTGGCCGGCGTCATCGTCAGCGCGGTGACGCGGGCGGAAGCCGAGGGCCATGCACGCGGCCTGCGCCGTGCCGCGCCCGAGGCATCCGACCTGTTCGTGCTCGGGCCGGCCGAAGCGCCGCTGTCGCTGCTCGGCGGCCGTCACCGTTTCCGCCTGCTGATCCAGGGCGAGCGCCGCGCCGACATGCAAAGGTTTATCCGGACCATGCTCGCCAACGGGCCGAAGCAGCGCGGCTCGGTCCGGGTGCAGGTCGACATCGATCCGCAGAGCTTTTTGTAAGGTCGCTCAGCGTTCGCGCGGATTGCTGGTCGTGTCCTTCAGTTCGGGACGTTGCCTAAACTCTTCAGGATAGAGTCGACGGGCGTCCTCGATCGATATCACTATGGCCACGGGGCGTCCCCGCTTGGTGATTGTTGTCGGGCTGCCTTTGCTGGCTTCAGCGACCACGGCGCACAGTTCGCTGCGTGCTTTGCTGCTGGATTTTGTTTTCATCGAGTAGCCCTCAACATCGCCTTGGACTGTATCATAAGTCGCTGCAAGGAAAGGAAACCGTTTTGAAAACCCTTGGCCTTCTGGGCGGCATGAGCTGGGAATCGACGGCGATCTATTATCGCCTGCTCAACGATCTCGTGAGGCAGCGTCTCGGCGGGCTGCATTCGGCGAAATTGCTGCTGTGGTCCTTCGACTTCGCCGAGATCGCCGAGCTGCAGCATCACGGGGACTGGGACGGCGCCGGCGCGCTTCTGGTCGATGCCGCGCGCAAGCTCGAGTCAGCTGGCGCGGAAGGCCTGCTTTTGTGCACCAACACCATGCACAAGCTCGCCGACCAGGTGCAGGCCTCGGTATCGGTCCCGCTGACCCACATCGCCGACGCCACCGCAGCCGCTGTCAAGGCAGCCGGCATGCGGCGCCCGGCGCTGCTGGCAACACGGTTCACCATGGAGCAGGATTTCTACAAGCGCCGGCTTGCCGACACATATGGATTGCAGCCGATCGTGCCGGACCAGGCAGGACGCGACATGGTCCATCGCATCATCTATGACGAGCTCTGCCAGGGCATCGTCACCGAGCCATCGAAAACCGCCTATATCGCCGAGATCAACCGCCTGCGGCGCGATGAAAATGTCGACAGCGTGATCATGGGCTGCACCGAAATCACGATGTTGATCGGCCAGCAGGATTTCGACATTCCGGTCTTCGACACGACGCGCATCCATGCTGAAGCGGCGGTCGCCTTCGCGCTCTCCTGATGCGTTTGGCCTAAAGTGCCGGCCGCCATCTGGCGCGCGGCTTTTCCTCCGCTAGAATGCCCGCGATTTCAGAGCGGCATTTACGAGGGGACACTATGGATTTTGCGTTTCCATGGCCGGTGAGCCAGGGCGAATGGCTGGCCTGGTCGAGCGCCGTCGTCACGGTGCTGCTCGGCCTGGTGCTTTTCCTGGCGCCGGGGCTTGCCTTCCGCATTCTGCGCTTGCAGGTCAAGCCGGAGAAGGCGGCGGCGATCGCCGAAGGGCGCGGCCGCATGTCGGGCTTCTATCTCGGCGTCGGCCTGTGCTGCATCCTGCTGGCGCAGCCGCTGATCTACATGGCGCTCGGCTTCTCCTGGCTGTTCACCGCCTTCGGCCGGTTGCTGTCGATGATGTCGGATGGCGCCAACACGCCCTTCAACTGGGTTTCCATCGTCGTGGAACTGGCGCTGGCGGCGTTGCCGCTTGCCTTTGCCTTCGGCTTCCTGCCCTGAATCCGCAGGCAATCCAGGGACTTTGTCCCCGGATGCGACAATAGTGCCTGAAAACCATGCGGAACGACGCATTGCGGTCTTAAAAGGCCTGTGCTAGACGGCAATCGACTTTCGGCCGGGGATAGCGGAAGCCGCGCCTCCGTGCTTGAAAAAATGCAGTAAGGTCAAAGATTTAGCCAGAGTTTTCGCTCGCGCCAACAATCTGCGGCCTGTCAGACAAGAGAAAAGACGGTCCGTGGCCCAATCGTCATCGCCAATCTCAGGTGTCGCAGAACGCTATGCGGGTTCGCTGTTCGAACTGGCATCGCAGGCGAATTCCGTCGCCAAGGTCGAAGCCGACCTCAACAGTTTCGAGGCGATGCTCGCGGGCAGCGCCGACTTGACCCGGCTGATCAACAGCCCGGTGTTCTCCAGCGAGGACCAGGCCAAGGCCATCGCGGCGATCGCCGACAAGGCCGGGATCACCGGCCTGACCGGCAATTTCCTGCGCGTCGTCGCCAAGAACCGCCGGCTGTTCGCCGTGCCCGGCATGATCACGGCATTCCGCCAGATCGCCGCCGAGCATCGTGGCGAGACGACCGCCGAGGTAACATCGGCTCACCAATTGAGCGCTGCCCAGCAGACTGAACTCAAGGCGGCGCTGAAGAGCGTTGCCGGCAAGGACGTTTCCATCTCCGTCACCGTCGATCCGTCGCTGCTCGGCGGTCTGGTGGTCAGGATGGGCTCGCGCCAGATCGATACGTCGCTCAAAACCAAACTCAATTCGCTCAAGCTTGCACTGAAAGAGGTCGGCTGATGGACATCCGCGCCGCGGAAATTTCCGCAATTCTGAAAGACCAGATCAAGAATTTCGGCAAGGAGGCCGAGGTCTCCGAAGTCGGACAGGTGCTGTCCGTCGGTGACGGTATCGCCCGCGTCTACGGCCTCGACAATGTCCAGGCCGGCGAGATGGTCGAATTCCCCGGCGGCATCCGCGGCATGGCGCTCAATCTCGAAGCCGACAATGTCGGCGTCGTCATCTTCGGCGCCGACCGCGACATCAAGGAAGGCGACACCGTCAAGCGCACCGGCGCCATCGTCGACGTTCCGGTCGGTCCTGGCCTGCTCGGCCGCGTCGTCGACGCGCTCGGCAACCCGATCGACGGCAAGGGCCCGATCAAGGCGACCGAACGCAAGCGCGTCGACGTCAAGGCGCCCGGCATCATTCCGCGCAAGTCGGTGCATGAGCCGATGTCGACGGGCCTCAAGGCCATCGACGCGCTGATCCCGGTTGGCCGCGGCCAGCGCGAGCTGGTCATCGGCGATCGCCAGACCGGCAAGACCGCCATCATCCTCGACACGATGCTCAACCAGAAATCGGTGCACGACAACGGCCCCGAGAAGGAAAAGCTCTACTGCGTCTACGTCGCCGTCGGCCAGAAGCGCTCGACCGTGGCCCAGTTCGTCAAGGTGCTGGAAGAGCGCGGCGCGCTCGAATATTCGATCATCGTCGCCGCCACCGCTTCCGATCCGGCGCCGATGCAGTTCCTGGCGCCGTTCGCCGGCTGCACCATGGGCGAGTATTTCCGCGACAACGGCATGCATGCGCTGATCAGCTACGACGATCTGTCGAAGCAGGCCGTCGCCTATCGCCAGATGTCGCTGCTGTTGCGCCGCCCGCCGGGCCGCGAAGCCTATCCGGGCGACGTTTTCTACCTGCACTCGCGCCTGCTCGAGCGCGCCGCCAAGCTCAATGACGACATGGGCAACGGTTCGCTGACGGCGTTGCCGGTCATCGAAACCCAAGCCAACGACGTGTCGGCCTATATCCCGACCAACGTGATCTCGATCACCGACGGCCAGATCTTCCTCGAAACCAACCTGTTCTTCCAGGGCATCCGTCCAGCCGTCAATGTCGGCCTGTCGGTGTCGCGCGTCGGCTCCTCGGCGCAGATCAAGGCGATGAAGCAGGTTGCCGGCTCGATCAAGGGCGAGCTCGCGCAGTACCGCGAAATGGCGGCCTTCGCGCAGTTCGGCTCGGATCTCGATGCCGCCACGCAGCGCCTGCTCAACCGCGGTTCGCGCCTGACCGAGCTCCTGAAGCAGCCGCAGTTCTCGCCACTGAAGACGGAAGAGCAGGTCGCGGTGATCTTCGCCGGCGTCAACGGCTATCTTGACAAGCTGCCGGTCAACCAGGTCGGCAAGTTCGAGCATGGCCTGCTCAGCCACATGCGTTCGGCCGGCAAGGACGTCCTCGACGCCATCCGCAAGGAAAAGGCGCTGTCGGACGATCTGCGCGGCAAGCTGAAGGCCGAGATCGACGCTTTCGCCAAGACCTTCGCCTGAGCGAAGCGCCAGTCCGGATGAGACAAGACGGGATCAGGTTTGAAGCATGCCTTCATTAAAAGACCTTCGTAACCGTATCGCCTCGGTCAAGGCGACGCAGAAGATCACCAAGGCGATGCAGATGGTCGCCGCGGCGAAGCTGCGCCGTGCACAGGAGGCCGCGGAAGCGGCGCGCCCCTATTCGGAGCGCATGGGTTCCGTGCTGGCCAACATCACCCAGGCAATCGGCGGTGGCGGCGATGCCCCGGCGCTGATGACCGGCACCGGCAAGGACGACGTGCACCTGCTTGTTGTCTGCACGGCCGAGCGCGGCCTGTGCGGCGGCTTCAATTCGCAGATCGCCCGTCTTGCCCGTGACCACATCCGCAGGCTCCTGGCCGACGGCAAGCAGGTCAAGATCATCTGCGTCGGCAAGAAGGGTTTCGATATCCTGCGCCGCGACTATGCGTCGATGATCCTCGACCGGATCGACCTGCGCGAGGTCAAGACGCTCGGCTTCGTCAATGCCGACACGATCGCCCGCAAGGTCATCCACCTGTTCAACGAGGGCGGCTTCGACATCTGCACGCTGTTCTATTCGCAGTTCAAGTCGGTGATCAGCCAGGTTCCGACCGCGCAGCAGATCATTCCGGCCGCTGCTTCGTCAGCTCCGGCCGAGGCTGCTGACGGCGCCAGCGCCGTCTACGAATACGAACCCGAGCCGGGTGAAATCCTGTCCGAGCTCATTCCGCGCAACATCGCGGTGCAGATTTTCCGCGCGCTGCTCGAAAACGCGGCTGGCGAAATGGGCGCCAAGATGAGCGCGATGGACAACGCCACGCGCAACGCCGGCGAGATGATCAACAAGCTGTCGATCACCTACAACCGCCAGCGCCAGGCGCAGATCACCAAGGAACTGATCGAAATCATTTCGGGCGCCGAGGCGCTCTAGGCACGGTTTCCCGGGGTCAACGACCTCGATCCGACCGCGCGAGAAACAAAGGACGAAAAGGGTAAAGACGATGGCGAAAGCAGCGACCCCCAAGACGGCGGCTCCCAAGGCAGCAGCCCCGGCCAAGGCGGCACCGGCAAAGGCTCCGGCCGCAGCAGCTAAGGCGGCTCCGGCCAAGAAAGCGGCAGCGCCGACCAGGGCCGCCGCGGTAAAAACCCCGGCCGTGGCCAGCAAAGCCACCGGCATCGTCGGCAAGGTCCGGCAGGTCATCGGCGCCGTGGTCGACGTGCAGTTCGGCGATCACCTGCCGCCGATCCTGAATGCGCTCGAGACCACCAATGTCGGCAACCGCCTGGTTCTCGAAGTTGCCCAGCATCTGGGTGAAAACACCGTGCGCTGCATCGCCATGGATTCCACCGAAGGCCTGGTGCGCGGCCAGGAAGTGCGCGACACCGGCGGCCCGATCGCCGTGCCGGTCGGTCCGGGCATGCTCGGCCGCATCATCAACGTCATCGGCGAGCCGGTCGACGAAGCAGGCCCGGTCGACGCGGTCGAGTTGCGCTCGATCCACCAGCCGGCCCCGGCCTATATCGAACAATCGACGGAAGCACAGATCCTGATCACCGGTATCAAGGTGCTCGACCTGCTCGCACCTTACGCCAAGGGCGGCAAGATCGGCCTGTTCGGCGGCGCCGGCGTCGGCAAGACGGTGCTGATCCAGGAACTGATCAACAACATCGCCAAGGCGCACGGCGGCTATTCGGTGTTCGCCGGCGTCGGCGAGCGCACTCGCGAGGGCAACGACCTCTATCACGAGTTCATCGAATCCGGCGTCAACAAGAAGGGCGGCGGCGAAGGCTCCAAGGCGGCGCTGGTCTATGGCCAGATGAACGAACCGCCGGGCGCGCGTGCCCGCGTCGGCCTGACCGGCCTGACGGTCGCCGAATATTTCCGCGATCAGGGCCAGGACGTGCTGTTCTTCGTCGATAACATCTTCCGCTTCACGCAGGCCGGTTCGGAAGTGTCGGCGCTGCTTGGCCGTATCCCGTCGGCCGTGGGCTACCAGCCCACGCTCGCCACCGACATGGGCGCCCTGCAGGAACGCATCACCACCACCACCAAGGGCTCGATCACCTCGGTGCAGGCCATCTACGTGCCGGCCGACGACTTGACCGACCCGGCGCCGGCGACCTCGTTCGCCCACCTTGATGCGACGACGACGCTCAACCGCTCGATCGCCGAAAAGGGCATCTATCCGGCCGTCGATCCGCTGGACTCGACCTCGCGCATGCTCGACCCGCTGGTGGTCGGCGAAGAGCATTATGCCGTCGCGCGCCAGGTGCAGTCGATCCTCCAGCGCTACAAGTCGCTGCAGGACATCATCGCCATCCTGGGCATGGACGAGTTGTCGGAAGAGGACAAGCAGACGGTGGCTCGCGCCCGCAAGATCGAGCGCTTCCTGTCGCAACCCTTCTTCGTCGCCGAAGTGTTCACCGGCGCGCCGGGCAAGCTGGTCGACCTCGCCGACACCATCAAGGGCTTCAAGGGCCTCTGCAACGGTGACTACGACCACCTGCCGGAAGCCGCCTTCTACATGGTCGGCGGCATCGAGGAAGCGGTCGAGAAGGCACAGCGTCTCGCGGCTGAAGCGGCTTAATCAAGGGAATAGGGAGTAGTCAGTAGTCGGTAGTGAATGGCAGGCAGGTGACCGGGCGCAATTGCCCTTTCCCCTACTTCCCTACTCACTATTCCCTACTCGCTAAATTGATCATGGCAGAAGCTTTCAAGTTCGAACTGGTCTCGCCGGAGCGCCTGCTGGTTTCCGCAGAGGTCGAGGCAGTCGTTATTCCGGGTGCGGAAGGCGAGATGACCGTGATGGCGCATCACGCACCGGTCATGACCACGATCAAGCCGGGCGTCGTCACGGTGAAGGCTGCATCGGGCGGTGAAGAGCGTTACGTCGTCTTCGGCGGTTTCGCCGACATCGTTCCGGCCGGCTGCACGCTGCTGGCGGAATCGGCTGTCGCGGTGAAGGATGTCGACCGCGCCGATCTCGCGCGCCGCATCCAGGAAGCCAGGGAAGACGCCGCCGACGCTAAGGACGACCGGTCGCGCACGAAGGCCGAACAATTCCTCAGCCAGCTCACCACGCTGGAAGGCGCCATCCTGCCGGCTTGAGGCTGGCACCAGTACTCGACGGAAAAGCGGGGCCTTGCCTCGCTTTTTTGTTTTTAAATGCCCAATGCCGCGAAGGCCTGAGCCGGTCCGCCACGGCGCAACTGCTCGAGATGGACGGCCGCAAGGCCCATCAATCCTGGCCGCTCAGGCGCCCCGGTCGCGAAGCCGGCGAGATCGAACACTGCCGCGACGGTTTCGGCAGCGGGCAGATTCCGGTCAATGATCGCCGTCATCGGCATGTCGAGCGGGTCGGTAAAATGGCCGTCGGGCAGGGATTTGCCGCGCGCTTCGCAGGCGGCGATCCAGGCGGCAACCGCCAGCATGAGATGTCCGGGCGCGGCGCCTGAATGGAGGCGCTCGATCGCGGAGGCCATGATGCGCTGCGGCAGTTTCTGGCTGCCGTCATTGGCGATCTGCGCGGTGCGGTGGGCAAGTGCTGTATTGGAGAAACGCTGGGCAAGCTCTGCCGTATAGCTCGCGGTATCCAGCCCGGCATCGGTGGGCAGCGTCGGGATTGCCTCGGCCCACAGCGCATCGACAAAGCGCCTGATCGCCGGATCGGCGAAGGCGCGGTCGACGGTGGCGTGTCCGCTGAGCAGGCCGAGATAGGCAATGGCCGAATGCGCACCGTTGAGCAGTCTCAGCTTCATGTCCTCGAAGGGCCTGACATCCCCGACCATGGTGACGCCGAACTTTTCCCAGGCCGGGCGGCCTGCCGGAAAATTGTCCTCGACCACCCACTGGCGGAACGGCTCGGTCATGACCGGCCAGGCGTCGTCGACGCCGAGCTCGAGAGCGATCCGCGCCCGGTCGGCATCGGTCGTGGCCGGCACGATGCGATCGACCATGCTCGAGGGAAACGCGACCTCGTCGGCGATATGGCCGGCAAGCCTGGTAGCGCCCTTCTCACCGAGGCTGGCATCGCGCAGCGCGGCGAATTCCACCAGCAGCCTGTGCAAGGTCGCCCCGTTGGCAGGCAGGTTGTCGCAGCAGAGCACGGTGAAGGGCTGCAAGCCGGCCGCGCGACGGCGTGCAAGCGCCTCGGCCAGAAAACCGTGCGCGGTCTTCGGCAGATGCGGGTTCGCCAGATCGTGGGCGATGTCAGGGTGGGCTGCGTCGAGCCCGCCGCCGGCGGCTCGCAGATAGGCTTTCTCGGTGATGGTCAGCGTCACGATGCGGGTGCGCGGATCGGTCAGCGCGGCCAGCACGGCGGCGGGATCTTCCGGCGCCACCAGCATCGCGCCGATGGAGCCGATGACATGAAGACTTTCCTCGCCCCCGCTGCGGATCGCCAGCGTGTAGAGCCCGTCCTGCGGCGCAAGCGCATCGCGCGTGTCGGCACTGCGCAGCGACACGCCGACGATGCCCCAATCCGTCTCTCCGGCAGCCAGGCAATCGTCGACATAGGCTGCCTGGTGGGCGCGATGAAAGGCGCCGACCCCCAGATGCACGATGCCTTGCGTGACCGATGCGCGATCAAAACGCGGCACGGCGATCCTGGCCGGCAACGTCGCGATCGTATCCTTCGAAAGACGCCTGTTCATTGCTGTGCGAAGTCCCCGATTGGCCTTTGGGAGCCGCCCCGTAGGGTCGGCGAAGGAAAACGGCAGCGGCGTAACATCCACTGCCGTCCGGCACAATGGCCGGTTCCCGGGTCAAAGTCATCATACAACAATCTATTTTTTGTATGTTGACATTATTTCCTTGCGACCCTACCGATAACGCCTCATGGGAGGATCACCGTGGCAGTGACAGATGCGGATTTGCTGCTTAGCACCGACGCGCGTCCACGCTCGCTCGCCCGCACCGGATGCTGACCGAAATGGCCAAGATTGAGCAGGGATGACGGGCTGGTGATGCGCCGGCTCTGAGCCGGCGCCTTGATTTTTGAAAAAGGGAGGAAAGTCATGTTGCATTTTTCGAAATTGACGGCGGCTACATTCGCGTTCGGCTCGCTGCTGATTGGCATCGCCAACGCGCAAACCGTGCTGCGGTCGGCCGACACGCACCCCGACGGCTATCCGACGGTCGAGGCGGTGAAATACATGGGCGAGTTGATCAAGCAGCGCACCGATGGCCGCTATTCGGTCGAGGTCTATCATTCGGCGCAGCTCGGCGAGGAGAAGGACACGATCGAGCAGACCCAGACCGGCGTCATCGACCTCAACCGTGTCTCGATGGGGCCGTTCAACGGCATCGTGCCGGAAACCGCGGTGCCGTCGCTGCCCTACATATTCCGCTCGGTCGAACATATGCGCCATGTCATGGACGGGCCGATCGGCGACGACATACTGAAAGCCTTCGAGGCACATGACCTGGTCGGTCTGGCCTTCTACGATTCCGGCGCGCGCTCCTTCTACAACACCAAGAAGGACATCGCCTCGATCGCCGATCTGAAGGGCATGAAATTCCGCGTCATCCAGTCGGACGTGTTCGTCGACATGGTCAACGCACTGGGCGCCAACGCCACGCCAATGGCTTATGGCGAAGTCTATTCGGCACTTGAGACCGGCGTCATCGACGGCGCGGAAAACAACTGGCCGAGCTTCGAATCCGCCAAGCACTATGAGGTCGCCAAGCACTACACGCTCGACCAGCACCAGATCGTTCCGGAAGTGCTGGTGATGGCGAAGGCGAGCTGGGACAAGCTCTCGCCGGAAGACCAGACGATCGTGCGCCAGGCGGCCAAGGACAGCGTCGTCAAGATGCGCGAACTGTGGGACGCGCAGGAGAAGAAATCCCGCGACATCGTCGAAAAGGCAGGCGTCAAGGTCAGCGAGATCGACAAGCAGCCGCTGATCGACGCGATGAAGCCGGTCTACGACAAATACCTGTCGACGCCGGCGCTGAAGGACCTCGCCGCCCGCGTCCAGGCAACCAAGTGAAGTCGGCCGCGGGGCGGGCAATGCACGCCGTCCCGCGCCTTCGTGACCGGCCGGCGATCGGGAGGATCAGATGGCGACAATGACAAGCAGCGCGGCGCCGCCACGGTTCAGCGTCGTGCTTTCGAGGATCTGCGACGGGGCACTCTACCTGGCCGGCATCGGCTTGGTCGCCATGACCGCGCTCGTCGCCTATCAGGTCTTCTTCCGCTTCGTGCTCAATTCGTCGCCGAGCTGGACCGAAACCAGCGCCATCATGCTGATGAACTGGTTCATCTTCCTCGGCGCCGCCGTCGGCGTGCGGGAGAACTACCATATGGGGTTCGACGTGCTGCTTTATGTCCTGCCGAAAGGCAGCAAAGGAGCGTTGCGCACGCTGTCCGACCTGATCGTGCTCGGCTTCGGATTCGGCATGGTCTGGTACGGCTGCAAGCTTGTCGGCCTGACCTGGCACACCATCATCCCGGCGCTCGAGCTGCCGGGCGGCTTCGACTATCTGCCGCTGGTCGCCGGCGGCGTGCTGATCTGCCTGTTCTCGGCCGAGCGCATCGCGCTGCGCTGGTCGGGCGTCGATATCGACAAGGACATCAATCTCGAGGACGTGCCGGAGATGCCGGCGGTGCAGGAGGCCTAGATGGAGCTCTGGATCCTGTTCGGCGTCTTCACGCTGCTGATGTTCGGCGGCACGCCGATCGCGTTCTGCCTCGGTGCGGCCTCCTTCGCCACCGTGCTCTATCTCGGCCTGCCGCCCCTGGTCGTGTTCCAGCAAATGAAGTCGGGCATGAGCGCGTTCTCCCTGATGGCGATCCCGTTCTTCATCTATGCCGGCGATCTGATGGTGCGCGGCGGCATCGCGCAGCGCATCGTTTCCTTTGCCGGCTCCCTGGTCGGCCATGTCCGAGGCGGTCTCGGCCAGGTCAACATCATCGCCGGCACGCTGTTCGGCGGCATTTCCGGCTCGGCCGTGGCCGAGGCCGCGGCCGTCGGCGGGCTGATGATCCCGCAGATGAAGGCACGCGGCTATGGCGCCGACTATGCCGTCAACGTCACCTCGATGGCGGCGCTGATCGCGCTGCTTTTGCCGCCATCGCAGAACATGATCATCTATTCGATCGCCGGGGGCGGCAAGATTTCGATCGCCGACCTGTTCACCGCCGGCATACTACCGGGCCTTTTGTTCGCCGCCTCGCTGATGGTCACCGCCTATTTCGTCGCCCGCAGCCGCGGCTATCCGGTCGAGGCCTTCCCCGGTTTTTCGCGTGTCGGGCAGCTGGCGCTCATCGCTATTCCGGGACTGCTCCTGATCGGCATCATCTTTGGCGGCGTCCGCTCCGGAATCTTCACAGCGACGGAGAGTTCGTGCATCGCCATTCTCTACGCCTTGCTTGTTACCGTCCTCGTTTACCGTTCGATGGGCTGGAGCGATTTCGTCCACGCCACCAAGGGCGCCGTGCGCACCACTTCGATGGTGCTGTTGATCATCGGTACGGCGGCTTCTTTCAGCTGGCTGATGGCCTATCTCAAAGTGCCGGTGCTGCTGATCGCCGGCATGAATGCGATCTCCACCGATCCGCTCGTCGTGCTGCTGCTGCTCAATGTCCTGATGCTGGTGCTCGGCACCTTCATGGACATGGGACCGATGATCATCATCTGCACGCCGATCTTCCTGCCGCTGGTCACGCATTATGGCGTGGATCCCGTGCATTTCGGCGTCATCACCATCCTCAATCTCGGCATCGGGCTGAACACGCCGCCGGTCGGCACGGTGCAGTTCGTCGCCTGCGCCGTCGGCAAGATCACGGTCTGGGAAGCGATGCGCTCGATCTGGCCGTTCTATGGCGCCGGTATCGTGGTTCTCGGGCTGGTGACGTATATTCCGGCCATCTCGCTCTGGTTGCCGAGCGTGTTCAAATAGAGGACGACATGGCATTGGATAGCGCAACCGACCTCAGGGTCGAGAGAAAACCCAAACTGTCGGAGACCGTCGTCGCGGCAATCCGCAGGCAGCTTCAGGCCGGCGAGATCCTGCCCGGCCACAAACTGCCGACCGAGGGCCAGCTGACCGAAACCTTCGGCGTCAGCCGCACCGTCATCCGCGAAGCCCTGGCCAAGCTCGCCGCCGATGGCCTGGTCGAGCCGCGGCAGGGCGCCGGCGTCTTCGTCACAGAGCACATCTCGACGATGTTCGGCGCGCTCGCGGCCGATATGGGCAGCAAGGATTCGATCGCACTCAACGTGCTCGAAGTGCGGCTCGCCATCGAGATCGAATCGGCCGGGCTCGCCGCTATCCGCCGCAACGCGGCCCAGGAAGCGGCGATCCAGGAAGCCTTCTTCGAGTTCGAGCGGCTGTTGCTCGCCAGCGAGCCGACCGGTCCGGCCGATCTCGCCTTCCATCGCGCCATCGCCAGCGCCACCAATAACCCGTTCTATGTCGAGATGCTCGACGTGCTCGGCCGGCGCGCCATTCCGTGCGATGTGACCTCGCCCTGGTCGACCGAGCTTGTGCAGTCCGACAGCTATCAGCGCGGGCTGCAGCGTGAGCACCTGGTGATCCTGAACGCGATCACATCGGGCGATGCCGAAGCCGCGCGCGAGGCGATGCGCACGCACCTCTCGGCCAGCCAGCAGCGCTATCGCGAGCGCCTGCATGCGCGGCAGGTCTATTATTCCGACTCGGTCAAGGCGGCCGGCGGCGAATGATCCATCTCAAGTCAGGACAGCAATGAGCCAGAACCATACCGACTACACATCGCGCTTTGCCATCGACCCCGCCGCCGCCGCGGCCATGGGGACCGACGAGTTGCGCCACAATTTCCACATCGAAGACCTGTTCCAGCCCGGCCGCGTCAGCCTGACCTACACACATTACGACCGCATGATCGTGGGCGGCGCGATGCCGGCCGGCGCGCCGCTTCGGCTGGAGGCAATCAAGCCGACTGGAACGAAAGGCTTTCTCGAGCGCCGCGAGTTGATCGCCGTCAATATCGGCGGCGCCGGCACGATCGAAGCCGGAGGCCAGCTCCATGAGCTGCAGGCGCGCGACATGCTCTATCTCGGCATGGGCACGCAGGATGTGTCATTCGCCTCAGTCGACAAGGCGGCGCCGGCAAAGTTTTATCTGCTCAGCGCGCCGGCGCATCAAACCTTTCCCAGCCGGCTGATCCGCATCGGTGACGCCAGGCGTCTCGATCTCGGCAGCAAGGAGGCCTGCAATGAACGCTCGATCTTCCAGTTCATCCATGCCGACGGGGCCAGGACCTGCCAGCTCGTCGTCGGGATGACGCAACTCGCGCCGGGCTCCATCTGGAACACCATGCCGTGCCATGTGCACGACCGGCGCATGGAGGCCTATCTCTATTTCGACCTGCCGGAGGCGGCGCGCGTCTTCCATTTCATGGGCGAGCCGGACGAGACCCGCCATATCGTCATGCGCAACGAGGAGGCCGTGCTGTCGCCCGGCTGGTCGATCCATTCAGGCGCCGGCACCTCCAGCTATGCCTTCATCTGGGCGATGGCCGGCGACAATGTCGACTACACCGATGTCGATCCGGTTGCGATGGAAGACCTGCGGTGAGCGATTTCTCCGCCTTCAGCCTGACCGGTCGGCGCATCCTCGTCACCGGCGCCAACACCGGAATCGGCCAAGGCATTGCCGTCTCGATCGCGCGCGCCGGCGGCATGGTCGTCGGCGTCGGCCGCTCCTCGATGGATGAGACGGCCGCAAGGATCGCCGCGGCGGGCGGTCGGTTCGAGGCGGTCGCGGCCGACCTTGCCGACACATCCGCCGCAGGTCCGATGCTGGAGCGCGTCTGGGACGAAAGCGGGCCGCTCGACGGGCTGGTCAACAATGCCGGCATCATCCGGCGCGCCGATGCAATCGACCTTTCTGAGGCCGATTGGGACGAGGTGCTCGACCTCAACCTGAAGACGGCTTTTCTGCTCTGCCAAGGCTTTGCCAGGCGCGTCCTTGCCGGCGGACGCAAAGGCAAGATCGTCAACATCGCCTCGGTGCTGAGCTTCCAGGGCGGCATCCGCGTCGCGTCCTACACCGCCTCGAAGCACGGCGTGCTCGGCATCACCCGGCTGCTCGCCTGCGAATGGGCAGCGAAAGGCATCAACGTCAACGGCATCGCGCCGGGCTATATCGAAACCAACAATACGCAGGCGCTGCGCGCCGATCCCGACCGCAGCGCCTCGATCCTGGCGCGCATTCCGGCCGGCCGCTGGGGCCGGCCGGAAGACATTGGCGATGCGGCGGCCTTCCTGCTGGCGTCGGCGTCGGACTATATGCATGGCGCGGTGGTGCCGGTGGACGGCGGCTGGCTGGCGCGATGAGGATATTGGGATGAGCGAAACGAAAATCTTCTCCCAGGCCGGCGCGGGCGCCTGGACGGCGACGCCGGACGGCAACAGGCGGCGCGTTCTCCTGCACACGGATGAACTGATGATGGTCGAGTTCGCCTTCGACAAGGGCGGCGTCGGCGTCCTGCATTCGCATCCGCATGTACAGGCAAGCTACGTCGCCGAGGGCCGCTTCGAAGTGACCATCGACGGCCGGACCGAAATCCTCGAGACGGGCGGCAGCTTCATCGTGCCGTCCGGCCTGGTGCACGGTGTCAAGGCGCTCGAGGCGGGCCGGCTCGTCGACAGCTTTACGCCGCACCGCGCCGATTTCCTCGCCTGAGGGCCGACCTGCGATGAGCGACAGGCGCTCGTTTCGGCGCGCTGTTTCCAAATGAAAAACCCGCGCCTCCGGAGAGGCGCGGGTCTGTTGCCTGGGCGCTTGCGCGCCGCGGTACTCGAAACGTGGCCGCAGGAGATGGAGCCTGCCGAATCATGGTGAAGATAGGCTTAACGCGCGGACCATGTGATTGCGCCCGCATGTGATCGCGTCGCTGGCGGCGGGCGGTGCACGGCGTTCAAGTCATGTGCCTGAGCAGGCCGAAAAGCCGTTCGAAGGTCTTGCCGTAGGGCGGACGCAGAAGGCTTCCCGCGCTCAAGCGCGACTGCAGGAAAACCGGCTTCTCCTTGCTGAAGGTGCGAAAGCCCCATTCCCCGTGATAGGCGCCCATGCCGCTGGCGCCGACGCCGCCGAAGGGTTGGTTCTCCTGCACCAGATGCAGCATGCAATCGTTGATGGTGACGCCGCCGGCGATGGTCTCGTGCAGAATGCGTTGCCGGTTGCCGCCGTCTCGCCCGAACCAGTAGAGCGCCAGCGGCCGGTCGGCCCGGTTGACATGGGCGATGGCGTCGTCGATCCCGGCATATTCGAGGATCGGCAGCACCGGCCCGAAAATCTCCTCGCGCATCAGCCGCAGGTCGGGATCGGCGTTCCTGACCAGGGTCGGCGGCAATTTGCGGCCTGTGGCGCCGAACGCCTCGCCGGCCGGGTTGATTTCGGTGACATCGGCGCCGGCGTCGCGGGCTTCCGCGATCATGGCCCGCAGGCGCTGATAATGTCGGTCGCTGACGATGGCGGTATAGTCCGGATTGTCGCGCAGGCTGGGGTAGAGCTTCGCCATAGCCGCCGCGAGTTTCTCTGCCACGATGCCTGACTGTCCCTTGGGCACCAGCAGGTAGTCCGGCGCGATGCAGGTCTGCCCGGCATTGAGGAGCTTGCCATAGGCGACGCTGGCCGCCGCCGCATCGAGGTCGCATGAGGGGTCGAAGATCGCCGGCGACTTGCCGCCGAGTTCCAGCGTGACCGGGGTCAGGTTGGCCGCGGCGGCCAGTGCGACCTGGCGGCCGACGGCCGTCGAACCGGTGAACAGCAGGTGATCGAAAGGCATCGACACGAAAGCCTTGCCGACCTCCGCGTCGCCGGTGATGACGCCGAGTTCGTCCGGTGCGAAATGCTCGGCGGCCAGGCGCGCCAGCAGTGCTGAAAAGGCGGGCGTCAATTCGGATGGTTTGACCAGCACGCGATTGCCGGCGGCGAGCGCCGCAATGACCGGCGCGACGGCGAGCTGGAAAGGGTAATTCCAGGGCGATACGATGCCGACGACACCGAGCGGCTGCGCGACGAGCCGGTTCCTGCCCGGTAGGAACGGCAAGGTGGTGGCGACGCGGCGTTCCTGAATCCAGCCTTTCAGGTGGGACAGTGCGTGGCGGATGCCGGCCCGCACCACGAACAGTTCGGCAAGGCGGGTCTCATGCGCCGAGCGGCCGCCGAAGTCGGTGTCGATTGCCGCGCAGATGTCGGCCTCATGCCTCTCCGTGAGCGCCAGCAGCCGGGCGAGGCGATCCTTGCGGACATCGAGGCCCGGAAAGGGCTGCGCCTCGAAGGCGGCGCGCTGCTGCTTGAAGCGTTCGCCGAGAGCATCCTGTCTGGTCTGCAGCATCGCTCTCTCCCTGGTCGTCCCGGGCAAGCTTACATCGCAGCACGTGAGAGAATCCAGCAGGGGTGCTGATGTCGCAAGGGAAGGCAGCCCCGCGCATCCGCGGATAGCGTTCCGGCGATCTTCGCTTTAAGAACGTTGCCTCAGCCAAACGGGGACCATTGCGAGATGCCAATATCGACGGCGAGCGTTCCGCCGGATGCACCAGACCCCAAGCAACGCGTGTTGAAGGACGTGTTCGGCTTCGACGATTTTCGTCCCGGCCAGGCCGAAATCATGGACGCGCTGCTGGGCGGACGCCATGTGCTGGCCGTCATGCCGACGGGTGCGGGCAAATCGCTCTGCTACCAGGTTCCGGCGCTGGTCCTGGGCGGCCTTGCCATCGTTGTCTCGCCGCTGGTTGCGCTGATGCAGGATCAGGTCGCGGCGTTGCGCCTTGCCGGCGTGGCAGCCGATACGATCAACTCCTCGATCGAGCGCGAGGCCAATGTCGCGGCATGGCGCCGTGTCGCCTCCGGCCAGACGCGCCTGCTCTACCTCGCGCCGGAGCGGCTGATGACGGAGCGGATGCTCGACGCGCTGGCCAGGCTCGACGTCAGCCTGATCGCCATCGACGAGGCGCATTGCATCTCGCAATGGGGTCCGGCGTTCCGGCGCGAATATGAGGATCTGTCGCGGCTGCGCTCCATTTTCCCGCAAGTGCCGATCATCGCGCTGACGGCGACGGCGGACGAGGCTACCCGCATCGATATCGAAGCGCGTCTGTTCGCCGGGCGCGCCGAAACCGTGGTGCTGGGTTTCGACCGGCCGAACATCAAGCTTGCCCTTGAGGCCAAGCAGGACAGCAAGCGCCAGTTGCTGCGCTTCGTCGAGCGTCACGCAGGCAAAAGCGGCATCGTCTATTGCCTGTCGCGCAAGAAGACCGAGGAGATGGCGGCCTTCCTCGAGAAGAACGGCGTCACCGCGCTCGCCTATCACGCCGGGATGAGCAAGGAAGCGCGCGAGGCGAATCAAAACGCCTTCATGACGCTCTCCGGCGTCGTCATGGTGGCGACCATCGCCTTCGGCATGGGCATCGACAAGCCCGACGTCGCCTATGTCTTCCACACCGACCTGCCGGGCAGCCTCGAAGCCTACTATCAGGAGATCGGCCGCGCCGGCCGCGACGGGCGGGCAGCCGAGGCGCATATGCTCTACGGGCTCGGCGATATCCGCATGCGGCGCCTGTTCATCGACGACGAAGAATCATCACCTGAGCACAAGAGGCGCGGGCATCGCCGGCTCGATACGTTGATCGGCTATTGCGAGGCGGTACAGTGCCGTCGGCAGATCCTGCTCGGCTATTTCGGCGAACAGGCAGCGCCCTGCGGCAATTGCGACAACTGCCTCGACCAGGCGCCGCGCGCCGATGGCGGAGCGGAAGCGCGGATCATCCTGACGGCCGTCGCGCAGACCGGCGAGCGCTTCGGCGCCGCCCATATCATCGACATACTGCTCGGCCACGAGACGGAGAAAGTACTGGCGAGAGGCCATCAAACGCTGACCAGTTTCCGGGCCGGCGCGGCGCATAGGAAAACGGTCTGGCTGTCGCTTATCCGGCAACTGGTCGCCGGCGGATTCCTTGTGCCGGATCCGGACGGCCATGGCGGCCTCGCCATTTCCGAAAGCGGCCGCGCCCTCGGGCGCGGCGAGGTTGCGTTCCATTATCGCGTCGAGATGCGGGACCCTCTCGCGCGCGGCAGGAAGCGATCCGGGGAAGGCTCCGCCGCCGGCGCCGAGGGTGTGGATGCATCGCTGCTGGGCGCGCTCAAGGCGCTGCGGCTACGGCTGGCCAAGGAGCGGCAGGTGCCGGCCTATGTCGTGTTCTCCGACCGCACGCTGATCGACATGGCCGAACGCCGCCCGCGCGATCTCGACGCGTTCGCCGAGGTGAATGGCGTGGGAGCGGCAAAGCTTAGGGAATTCGGGGAGATTTTTCTGGGCGCAATCGCGGGACATCATCCGAATTGAGCTGAACCGGTTGGCGCGTCACGCCCAGGCTGCAGCGGGTAAACTGTTACCCATGTCTCCGGACCTACAAAGCAGAAATTCGAACCCGCCCTGCTTCGCTCCGCTGACTGAACCGCTCCTGCGAAGCTCGAAGAGCGAAGCAGGATGGCGGAGAGGGAGGGATTCGAACCCCCGATGGGCTTGCACCCATGCCGCATTTCGAGTGCGGTGCATTCGACCACTCTGCCACCTCTCCGCGGTCATGGTCGGCCGTTGCCGGCGCGGCGCACTAGATAACGGCTGAACGGGCAGGTTACAAGGCCAAATCCGCCGGAAAGTCAGCTTGCGTTAGAGGCTGGCCCGGAGCGACGCGGTCCCGACCGCGGTAGACGATGCCAGCCACTTCGCCGGCCAGCAATCGGGCCAAGATTTCGAACTCGGGTGAACGAGACCTGAGGACGCCAGTCCGGCAGTGCCGGCGACCTCCTAATAGGAATTTTTTCTTGACGGGGTGAAGGCAATTATGGTAGATATCTGGTTATGGTGCTGAGTTGCGCCAGGGACCCGCCGCACAGGCGGGTTTTTCCGTTCAAGGCTCCATCACCAGCGCGCCGACGAAGCTCCGAAGGAACCCGTTAGCCCGGATTCGTTGCCCTGAGAATCTGGCCGTTTGCCTTGACTCGCAACAAACCTTCGGTTAGGGACAGCGCGCAATCGGCGTGGAGGGTTCTTCCGCGCCGCTTGTTTTTTGAACCCGCAGACTGACAAAAAGACGGCCGAACCGCCACAGGCGGTTCATCGAGGCCGACCGAACAGCGAAAGGCAAAAAATGTTCGCAGTCATCAAAACGGGCGGCAAGCAGTATCGCGTCGCCGCCAACGATCTCCTGAAGATCGAAAAAGTCGAAGCCCATGTCGGCGATATCGTCGAGATCGGCCACGTGCTCGCGCATGGCGAGGGCGAGAATGTCACGTTCGGCACACCGTTCGTCGACGGCGCGGTTGTCACCGCCGAAGTCGTCGAGCAGGGCAAGAACCGCACGGTCATCGCCTTCAAGAAGCGCCGCCGCCAGAATTCGCGCCGCAAGATCGGCCATCGCCAGTTGCTGACCACGGTCAGGATCTCCGAGATCCTGCTGGGTGGCGCCAAGCCGGCCAAGAAGGCCGCTGCCAAGGCGGAAGCCAAGGCCGAGGTAGCCGCCGACGCGGCGCCGAAGGAAGCCAAGGCCAAGAAGGACGCCCCGAAGGAAGAGGCAAAGGCCGAGACCGCGGCAGCGCCGCTGTTCAAGGCGCCGAAGGGCGAGCCGGACGATCTGACCGTGATCAAGGGCATTGGCCCGGTCGCCGCCAAGGATCTCAACGAACAGGGCATCATCACCTTCGCGCAGCTCGCCAAGCTGACCGAGAAGGATGTGGCCAAGATCGACGAGAACATGCCGTTCAGCGCCGACCAGATCAAGGACTGGCGCGAGCAGGCCAAGGAACTGGCGAAGAAGTAGGGCGAACCGGCGCGAAACGTCGCCGGATCGGACTTGAAACGGAACGCGAACGCGTTCATAAGACCATTCAAGCGCCCCTGGGCGCATCGGAGTTAGTTAGATGGCACACAAGAAAGCTGGCGGCTCGTCGCGCAACGGTCGCGACTCGCATTCCAAGCGTCTGGGCGTGAAGAAGTTCGGCGGCGAAGCCGTCATCCCGGGCAACATCATCATTCGTCAACGCGGCACCACCTGGCATCCCGGCGTCAATGTCGGCATGGGCACGGATCACACCCTTTTCGCGCTCGAAGCCGGCGCCGTGACGTTCAACAAAAAAGCCAACGGCCGAACCTACGTATCGGTCAACCCGATTACCAAAGCAGCGGAGTAGCCGGTTCCGCACCACAACACCGGCAGCCCATCTCGGGAACCGGTGTCTGGAAGCCAGAAGGTTTGGCAAAGCCAGGAAAAGGATCAGGGGAGATGGGTTTCCATCTCCCTTTTTCTTGTGCCTGGAGGACTTTGACATGGTTGCCGAAGCGGAAGACTCAGAAGACGAAAGTTATGCGATCGATTGCCCGGTGCTGGTGACCGAGCGGCTGGTGATGCGGGCTCCGCGCGAAAGCGACATCGCGCAACTGGTCGAGCTCGCCGACAACCGTCATGTCGCCGAGATGCTGGCCCGCATGCCGCATCCCTATGGCGAGGCCGAGGCACGCGCTTTCCTGGCCATGACCAAGTCGCGCCGCGCCGGCATCGCCTATGCGCTGACGCTGGCGGGCACCGAAACCTTCGTTGGCTGCGCCGGATTGAATACCACCGACCGCGGACTGGAGCTCGGCTACTGGATCGGAGAACCCTACTGGAAGCGCGGCTTCGCCACCGAGGCGTCGCACGCCCTGGTCGATCTCGCGTTCCAGCGGACAAACATCCAGGTGCTTCATGCCTCGACGCGGGTCATCAATCCGGCCTCGCGCCGGGTGATCCACAAATGCGGGTTCCAGTACGCCGGCCAGGGCATGCTGAACTCGATCGTCGCCGGCCAGGTGCCGGTCGAACGTTACCGCCTCGACCGGAAGACATGGACCAGCCTGCGCAACTGGGTGCATTTTTGATGTGTGCCGATATTCAGGTGAGGCCGGCCTGCAAACGCTGATTTTCTGCGCTTCCGGTGCTCGCGTACTTTAAGTACGCTCCGCTCCGGTTCTCGAAAACCAACGTTTTCGGCTCGGCCTGACCTGAATCTCAGCACACATCGGCGCTGGGCCTCTGGTCAAAGGTTCGGAAAGAATCGTGCATCGATTTGGGCTCAGCCCAGTTCGGCCCATACCGGCAGATGGTCCGAGCCAACAGCCTTTCGGTCGACCCACAGGCGCTTCAGCGACCGGGCAAGCGAGGCGCTGGTGAAGATATAGTCGATACGCTTGTGGCGGTCGGTATTGCCGGGGTCCTTGGGGTCGACCCAGCTGACGAGATCGTCGCCGGCGACATTGAGGCGCAGGGCGGCATCGACGGCGAAGTCGGCGGTCAGCGGCATGCCGAATTCGTGGTCCGGCCGGCCGGCGAGTTCGACATATTCGGGCGATCCGGCCAGCATGTTGAAGTCGCCCATGCCGACGAAGGCCTCGGGGTGCGGCAGTTCCGGCAGGCCGATCTCGGCGACGCCGGACAGCGCGCCGCCTTCAAGCGCATAGTTCAACAGGCGCCGGCGCAGGAACTGGATCTGGCTGGCGCGCTCGACCGGGCTGCGGTGATCGAGATGGATGGAATAGAAGCGGATGAAACCAAGCGGCGTCTCGATCAGCGCCTCCAGCGCGCCGCGCTGGAAGTTCATCATCTCGAAGCTGCGGCTGCGCGGCAGGAGCAGGTTGCGCGACAGATGAATGGGCGTCTTCGACAACACCATGTTGCCGAGCTGGAAGGTGGTGGTGATGGCGCGGCCGTTCTCGATGCGCGAGCCGATATTGGCCTCGAAATTGCTGCCATAGACGGCGAAATAGTCGGGCAGCGCTTCGCCGATCTCGGCGACCATGTCGCGTCCGCCGTTCCTGGGATTGTTGCGGGTGACCTCCTGCAGCGCGATGACATCGGCGCCGCGCACGGCGTCGGCGATACGCCCGACATCGTACTGCCCATCGAGGCCGATGCCGTACTGGATGTTGTAGGTTACAAGCTTCATGCCGACATCTCCGGCCAACCCCACGCGGCCACTGTCACAAAACGGCCTCGCCCTTCGCCGCGCCTTGGTTTAGAGCAAGGCGCAAGGTTTAGAGCAATGCCGCAAGGCCAATAAAGAAACTGCTGTCCGATGAAATTTCTCGATCAAGCCAAGGTCTATGTCCGCTCCGGCGACGGGGGCGCGGGTTCCGTGTCGTTCCGGCGCGAGAAATTCATCGAGTTCGGCGGACCGGACGGCGGCGATGGCGGCCGCGGCGGCGACGTCTGGCTGGAAGCGGTCGACGGGCTGAACACGCTGATCGACTACCGCTACCAGCAGCATTTCAAGGCCAAGACCGGCACTCATGGCATGGGCCGCAACATGACCGGCGCCAAGGGCGCCGACGTCACGCTGAAAGTGCCGGCTGGAACGCAGGTGTTCGAAGAGGACAACGAGACGCTGATCTGCGACCTCACCGTGGTCGGCCAGCGCTTCCTGCTGGCCAAGGGCGGCAATGGCGGCTTCGGCAACCAGCACTTCAAGACCTCGACCAACCAGGCGCCGCGCCGCGCCAATCCGGGTCAGCCCGGCGAGGAGCTCAACATCTGGCTCAGGCTGAAGCTGATCGCCGATGCCGGGCTGGTCGGGCTGCCCAATGCCGGCAAATCGACCTTTCTCGCCTCCGTCACCGCCGCCAAGCCGAAGATCGCCGACTATCCCTTCACCACGCTCCATCCCGGCCTGGGGGTGGCACGCATCGATGCGCGCGAATTCGTCATCGCCGACATTCCCGGCCTCATCGAAGGCGCGCATGAGGGCGTCGGCATCGGCGATCGCTTCCTTGGCCATGTCGAGCGCACGCGTGTGCTGCTGCACCTGGTGTCGGCGCAGGAGGAGAACCCCGGCAAGGCCTACAAGACCGTGCGCGCCGAACTCGAAGCCTATGGCCATGGCTTGACCGACAAGGCCGAGATACTGGCCCTTTCGCAGGTCGACACGCTTGATGCGGATGAGCGCAAGAAGAAGGTCGCGTCGCTGAAGCGCGCCGCCGGCCGTGCGCCGATGCTTCTGTCGGCGGTCACCGGCGAAGGGGTCGAAGCGGTGCTGCGCGCGCTGATGGCGGTCGTGGCCGAAGCACGCGACGCGATCGCGGCGCCGGTCGACACGCGCTGGGAAAAATAGCATGACCGTGCAGTCGCTGAAGAAATACCGGCGCATCACCGTCAAGATCGGTTCGGCGCTTCTGGTCGACCGCACCGCCGGGCTGAAGCGCGACTGGCTGGCGTCGCTGGCCGACGACATTGCCGTGCTGGCTCAAGGCGGCGCGGAAATCCTGGTCGTGTCGTCGGGCGCCATCGCGCTGGGCCGTACCATTCTGGATCTTGGAAAAAGGGCGCTGAAGCTCGAGGAGAGCCAGGCGGCCGCAGCCGTCGGCCAGATCGCGCTGGCCGGCGCCTGGTCGGATGCGCTTGGCAAGGGCGGGTTGAAATCGGGCCAGATCCTGCTCACGCTTGGCGACACCGAGGAGCGCCGCCGCTACCTCAACGCCCGGGCGACGATCTCGACGCTCTTGAAGATGAAGGCGGTGCCGGTCATCAACGAGAACGACACCGTGGCGACCTCCGAGATCCGCTATGGCGACAATGACCGGCTGGCCGCGCGGGTGGCGACGATGATGGGCGCCGACCTTTTGGTGCTGCTCTCGGATATAGACGGTCTCTACACCGCGCCGCCGGCGCGTGACCCGGAGGCCAAATTCGTCGCGGTGGTCGATCGCATCACGCCTGAGATCGAAGCGATGGCGGGTGCCGCGGCTTCCGAACTGTCGCGCGGCGGCATGCGCACGAAGCTCGACGCCGGCAAGATCGCCACTGCGGCCGGCACGGCCATGATCATTACCGCCGGCACGCGGCTTTCGCCGCTGATGGCGATCGAGCGCGGCGAGCGCGCCACCTTCTTCCGGCCGAGCGCCAACCCGGTGAAAGGCTACAAGAGCTGGATCGCCGGCCAGCTCGAACCGGCGGGAAGGCTCACCGTCGATGCCGGCGCCGTCGGGGCGCTGACATCGGGCAAGTCGCTGCTGCCGGCCGGTGTCAAGCTGGTCAGCGGCAATTTCTCGCGCGGCGATACGGTGGCGATCCTGTCGCCCGAGGGTCGCGAGATCGCCCGCGGGCTGGTTGCCTATGATGCCGCGGATGCCGTAAGGATCGCAGGCCTGAAGACAACCGAAATCGAGACCGTGCTCGGCTACGAGGCGCGTTCGGCGATGATCCATCGCGACGACCTTGTGGTCAGCCTCGCGAGCGGCCAAGTAACGGGCGGAGGATGAGCCATGCTGAAGCTGCATGAAAAATCCCGGAACGATACAGTGGCGACGATGGCCGACCTCGGCCGCCGTGCCCGCGCCGCCGCACGACCGCTGGCCATCGCCACGACAGCCGCCAAGAACGCGGCACTTGCCGCCATGGCGGAGGCGATCATCGCCCGCGAGCGAGCCATACTTGACGCCAATGCCATCGACATCGCGAACGGGCATGAAGCCGGTCTGTCGGCGTCCCCCATGGACCGGCTGAAGCTCAATCCAGCCCGCATCCGCGCCATGGCCGACGGCATTCGCGAAATTGCCGAACTCGGCGATCCCGTCGGCGACGTGATCGCCAGTTGGGAGCGGCCGAACGGCCTCAGGATCGAGCGCGTGCGCACGCCGCTCGGCGTCATCGGCGTCATCTATGAGAGCCGGCCGAACGTCACGGCGGATGCCGGCGCGCTCTGCCTCAAGGCCGGCAACCCGGTGATCCTGCGCGGCGGCTCGGATTCGCTGAACTCGTCGTCGGTGATCCACGCCTGCCTGGTCGACGGCTTGAAGGCAGCCGGCCTGCCTCAGGACGCCATCCAGCTTGTGCCGACCGCCGACCGCGCCGCCGTCGGCGAAATGCTGAAGGGCCTCGGCGGCAATCTCGACGTCATCATCCCGCGCGGCGGCAAGAGCCTGGTCGAGCGGGTGCAGACCGAGGCGCGGGTGCCGGTCTTCGCGCATCTGGAAGGCATCTGCCATCTCTATATCGACCGCTCGGCCAAGCTCGACATGGCGGTCGGCATCGCCGTCAACGCCAAGATGCGGCGCACCGGCGTCTGCGGCGCGGCCGAAACGCTGCTGGTCGACCGTGCGGTTGCCTCCACCCACCTGGTGCCGATCCTCGACGCCTTGCGCGCCGCCGGCTGCGAGATCCATGCCGATGCCGAGGTGATGAAGCTGTTCTTCGACGCCAAGCCGGCGACCGATGCCGACTGGGTCACCGAATATCTCGATGCCATCATCGCGGTGAAGCTGGTCGACGGCATCGATAACGCAATCGAGCATATCGAGACTTTCTCCTCCCATCACACCGAGGCGATCGTCGCCGAGGACCCGCAGGCGGTGGAACGGTTCTTCAACGAGATCGACTCGGCGATCCTGCTGCACAATGCCTCAACGCAGTTCGCCGATGGCGGCGAGTTCGGCATGGGCGCCGAGATCGGCATCGCCACCGGCAAGATGCACGCGCGCGGGCCCGTTGGCGTCGAGCAACTGACCTCGTTCAAATACCGCGTGCGCGGCTCGGGACAGGTGAGGCCTTGACGCTTTTCGTCCAAAGGGCCTGAAGCTTGCGCCCAGCCACCCCCCTCTGTCCTGCCGGACATCTCCCCCGCAAGGGGGGAGATCGGCTGACATTTTTGGTTTCGCCGATCTTCAATGCTCCAAGATTTGTGCCTTCACCGAAGCTGCTAATCTCCCCCCTTGCGGGGGAGATGTCCGGCAGGACAGAGGGGGGTGCCTAGCGAATGCTTTCCCTGCTTGAGCAACCTATCCCGTCCAGCTACCTCAAAATGCCGCATGCCGGCAAAGGCCTTGCCGTCGGCCTGTTCGGCGGCTCGTTCAATCCGCCGCATGCCGGCCACGCGCTGGTCGCCGAGATCGCGCTCAGGCGGCTGGCGCTCGATCAGTTGTGGTGGATGGTCACCCCGGGCAATCCGCTGAAGAACACGCACGAGCTGGCGCCGCTGGCCGAACGGCTGTGCCTGTCCGAGAAGATCGCCAAGAACCCGAAGATCAAGGTCACCGCCTTCGAAGCGGCGCATCATGTGCGCTACACCGCCGACGCGCTGGCGCTGGTCAAGGCGCGCAATCCCGGCGTCGACTTCGTCTGGATCATGGGCGCCGACAGCTTGCGCGATTTCCACCGCTGGCAGCGCTGGCGCGAAATCGTCATGACCTTCCCGATCGCGGTCATCGATCGTCCGGGCGCGACGCTGTCGTTCCTGTCGTCGGTCGTGGCCAAGACCTTCGACTATGCCCGCATCGACGAAGGCGATGCGCCAAGGCTCGCCCGCATGAAGGCGCCCGCGTGGACCTTCATCCACGGCCCGCGCTCGTCGCTGTCGTCGACGGCTATCCGCGAGCAGGCGAAGGGCTGATCGGCACAGCGCCCTTTCTTCGCAAGGAGGAAGGCAAGTCCGGCAATGTCGCTTTTGCGGCGGCCTTTCGTCATCGAATGGATGATCTTGCGCTGATATGACCACTCTCGTGAAAAGCCAAACCGAAACGGAACCGAGGCACGGCGACACGCCCACGCCGCTGATCGCGATTGCCAGCGTCGTGGTGTCGATGGCGCTGATCGCCATCGGCAACGGGCTGATGTTCGCTTACATCCCCGTCCGGCTCGGCGTGGAAGGCTTCGATCCGACCTGGGCCGGTCTGATCGTCACCGGTCTGTCGGCGGGTGGTCTCGCCGGCTGCATCCTGACCGGACCGCTGGTGCGCAGGGTTGGCCATGCCCGTGCCTTCATGGTGCTGTCGGCGCTGATCGCGCTGTCGAATGCCGCAATCGGCGCCGGGCCGCACCCCCTGTTGTGGATCGCGGCGCGCGCTCTCTACGGCTTTGCCATATGCGGGCTTTTCATCGTCGCGCAGAGCTGGCTCAACGATGCCGTGGCCAACGCCATACGCGGCAGGGTAATGGCCGTCTTCTACGTCGCCTATGTCGGCGGGCTCGGCATCGGCTATGCGACGCTGGCGCTGGTCGACATCAGGACGGCGGATGCATCGCTGATCGGCATAGCCTTCACCGCGCTATCCATCCTGCCCGTCGGGATGACCCGGCTGGCCCAGCCGCCGGCGCCGCAGGCGGCATCGGTGGCGCTGCGCCGGGCCTGGCGGATTTCGCCGGTCGGCGTCGCCGGCATGCTGGCGGTCGGTGGCCTGTCGATGTCGATTTCCGGCTTCGCGCCGATCCACGCCACCGCGAAGGGGTACAGCCAGGCCGACGTGGCGCTGCTGCTTTCGGTGATGCCGCTCGGCACGCTGATCCTGCAGGTTCCGCTCGGCTGGATTTCCGACCGCACCGATCGCCGCTATGTGCTGGTCGCGGCATCCGCGATCGCCGCGGCGGCAGGGATGTTTGCGCTCGGCTTCGACGGCGGTACGCTGGCGGTGCTGCTGGTGATTTATGTGATGTGGGACGGCGCCTCGGAATCGATCTACTCGTTGGCCAGTGCCCACGCCGCCGACCGCGCCGGCAAGGACGACATGGTGGCGCTGTCGAGTTCGCTGTTATTTGCCTGGTCGCTGTCCGGCTTCATCGTGCCGGGCATCGTGACCGCGTTGTCGGCCGTCTTCGGCACGCAGGCCTTCATCTATGTGACTGTGGTCATCGCCTGCGTCTTCTGCCTGTTCGTGCTTTTGCGCGTGTTCACCACGCGGCCGGTGCCGGCAACCGAAACCGGCAGCTTCGCGCCGATGACGGCGCAAGCGCCACTGCCGGTGGAACTGGCCTTCGCGCCGGACGAACAGCACCGGCACGGGAGCGATTGACTATTGCCGGCGGGTTTCCGGGGCCGGAGCCTGCGGTGGCGGCAGCGGGATCGATATGCGTTCGCGGTCGAATTCCTGCTTGGCCCGCTTGGTGAGATCGGCCTGGGCGGCGAAGAAATCCGCCGATGATGTCCAGTAACGCAAGGTGATCGAGACGGTGCTTTCGCCCAATGCCGCGACAAAGGCGGTCGGCGCCGGCTCACGCCTGATGCGGCGCTCGGCGGCGGCGATCGCAAGCAGCGTCTTCTGGGCGCGGTCGATGTCGTTCCAGGAGCCGATCGAGAGGGTGATGTCGCCACGCCGCACGCCGTTGCGCGAAAAATTGCGCACCGGCTGGTTCCACAGCGTCGAGTTGGGCGCCAGGATGTAGACGCCTTCGGCGCTCCGGAGCTTGGTGGCGAAAAGGCCGATTTCCTCGATCGAGCCGGCAATGGACCCGACTTCGACGGATTCGCCGATGCGGAACGGCCGCAATGCCAAAAGCATGATCCCGGCGGCAATGTTCTGCAGCGTGCCTTGCAGCGCCAGGCCGATGGCCAGGCCGATGGCGCCGATCGCGGCGATGATCGAGGCCGTCTGCACACCGAACTGGCCGAGCACCATGATGACGACGAGAACGAGAATGGCGTAGCGGACGATCTTGGAAAAGAAGTGCCGCAGCGTCTGGTCAAAGCCGTGGATGTGGCCCAGGCCGGCAAAGATCGAGCGCTCGGCTAAGCCGGCGACGATGTAGCCGACAACCAGAAGGATGACGGCGCCGACCGCCGAAAGGGAATAGGAGACAATGAGCGCGCTGAGCTGAGAGAGCCCCGCCTGCACGGTCAGGAGGGCATTTTGCGGGTCGATCGGCATAATGGGATTCCGGTTGATCAATCAGCCGATAACCCCTGCGGAACGCCTGGGTTCCGATCTTTTGCGTGTCGCGCGGAACAAGCGGAGCCTCAATGAGTTCGCATGGAAGCGGGGCTCCGTCTTGAAACTGCAACGGAACTCTGCCTATCTAAGCGGTGTCACCCGCTTTCAGGGGTGATTTGGTTGTTCTTGCTGCGAAAGGAAATACACTGAGAACAGCACTGCGGAAGAAGGCCGACATCGTGCCTTCGCCGGCCGGGATCAGCGTAAACGACGCCGTGTCCCGCGCCATCAAGACAGTCCTTGCCAGTCTGGAAGACTCCAAGGCCGAAAACATCGTCTCAATCGACATCCAGGGAAAATCGAGCCTCGGCGACTACATGGTAGTCGCGTCGGGCCGATCGCACCGTCATGTCTCGGCTGTTGCCGATCATCTCCTCAAGGCGTTGAAGGATGCCGGCCTCGGCACGGCGCGCGTCGAGGGGCTGTCCGGCGCCGACTGGGTCCTGATCGATTCAGGCGACATCATCGTCCATGTCTTCCGCCCCGAAGTCCGCGAATTCTACAATCTCGAAAAGATGTGGCAGGCGCCGGACCTCGAGGAAGAGACCTTGCACTGAGCCGGTTGGTTGGATGCGTGCCGTGGTTCCTGGCCCATTGACGATTTTCGGGCGACACGCATCGGCGGCCCTCTGAGGCGAGGATGAAGATTACCGTTCATGCCGTGGGCCGGATGAAAAGCGGCCCCGAGAGAGAACTCGCCGACCGCTATTTCGAGCGTTTCTCCAAGAGCGGCCCGGCTGTCGGCCTCGAATTCTCCGGCATCGCCGAGATCGCCGAAGGCCGCGCCCAGAACGCCGATGAACGCCGGCGCGATGAAGGCGCAAGGCTGCAGGCGCAGTTGCAGCCCGGCTCGGCGCTGATCCTGCTCGACGAGCGCGGCAAGAACCTGTCCTCGGAAGATTTCGCCGGCCGCATCGGCCAATTGCGCGACGCTGGCCGCAAGGCGCTGGCGCTGGCCATAGGCGGCGCCGATGGCCACGATCCGTCGTTGCGCGCCCAGGCCGAGCTGGTGATGTCTTTCGGTGCGCTGACATGGCCGCACCAATTGGTGCGGGTGATGCTGGCAGAGCAGCTCTACAGGGTCTCGACGATCCTGTCCGGCCACCCCTATCACAGAACCTGAAGGTCGCATCGCACCGAATTCCGCCCCAATGCCGCGCAAGATCACGGCTTCGGGCCGGCTTTCCCTATTTTGCTCACCGGTGTGCGAAACCGCTGCACAGTTTTGGGCGATGCGCATTAATATGGTTGATGGTTCGTTAACGAAGCCGCAGATAGAGTCCATCCCGCATGGCTGAAGGCTGGAAATCGACGACGGGCTCATCGACAGCGGGCTCCTGGCGCGCGCGCTGCGGCATCGCGGCGGCGGTGGTCATCCTTTCGCTCAATGCCGCATGGGCCGAGAACACGCTCGACATGGCCCCCGATCCGGACCAGAGCCGCGCCGAATACGAACAGATCTCCAAGGAGATAAGCCTGTCGTCCGAGCGGCTGGCCAAGCTGGCCGCCGACATCGCCGCAGTCAAGAAGGACCACGCCTCGATCACCGCCGCGCTGATCCAGTCGGCAATGACCGAGCAAAAGCTTGGGCAGGACATCGAGGACATCGGCGCCAAGCTGGAGGGGCTGAAGACCCAGCAGCAGAAGATCCGCGCCTCGCTGATGGCGCGGCGCGACGTGCTGGCGGAGGTGCTGGGCGCATTGCAGCGCATGGGGCTGAACCCGCCGCCGGCGATCCTGGTCAAGCCGGAGGACGCGCTGTCGTCGGTGCGCAGCGCCATCTTGCTTGGCGCCGTGGTGCCTGAATTGCGCCAGCAGACCGACAGGCTCCTGGCCGACCTCAAGGAGCAGACAAGAGTGACGGCCTCGATCGAGGCCGAGCGGGCACGGCTGACGGCGGCAGTCGGCGAGCAGACTGCGGAAAAGAAGCGGCTCGGCATGCTGCTGGAAGCCAAGCAGAAGCTCGAAGCCGACACGCAGGCGCAGTTGTCGGCCGAGCGACAGCATTCCGAGGCGCTCGCGGCCAAGGCCAGCAGCCTGAAGGAATTGATCGCCTCGCTCGAAGCCCAGGCCGAACGCAACCGCAAGGCCGCGGATGCCGCAAAGGCCGCGGAGGCCGGCCAAGCCGGCGGCGACAAGGCGGGCGGCGATATGACGGCGTCGCTGCCGGTTCCCGAGGCCAACCGGCTTGCCGCTGCGGCACCCTTCTCGGCGCTGCAAGGACAGATCGCGCTGCCGGTCATCGGCCGCATTAAACGCCGGTTCGGCGCCGAAGACGGTAACGGCGCGGTGATGCTTGGGGACATGGTTGCGACACAATCGGGCGCCATCGTCACCGCACCGGCGGATGGGAATGTGCTTTATGCGGGGCCGTTTCGCTCCTACGGTCAACTCTTGATCCTGAATGCCGGCGACGGTTATCATGTCGTCTTGGCGGGGATGAGCAGAATCAGCGTCGCAACCGGCCAATCAGTGCTCGCAGGAGAGCCGGTCGGTGCGATGGGAGAGGCCCGGGTGGCAAGCACCTCGGCTTCGAAGAATGGAAATGCCACGCCGGAGCTCTATGTCGAGTTCCGCAAGGATGGAAAACCCGTCGATCCGGCCCCATGGTGGGCGGACCGTTTTTCTGGAAGGACGTGAAATGATGCGGAAACTGTCGCTTCTGTTTGCCGGTGCGCTGATGGGCGCGTCCGCCATGAGCCTGGTCTATGGCGCGCCCGGTTCGGCAGCGAACGCTGCGGGGTCGGAGACCTACAAGCAACTGGCGATCTTCGGCGATATCTTCGAGCGCGTGCGGGCGCAGTATGTGACGCCCCCCGACGACAAATCGCTGGTCGAGAACGCCATCAACGGCATGCTTGCCTCGCTCGACCCGCACTCCTCGTACATGAACGCCGAGCAGGCGCAGGACATGCGCGTGCAGACCAAGGGTGAATTCGGCGGCCTCGGCATCGAGGTCACTATGGAGAACGATCTGGTCAAGGTGATTACGCCGATCGACGATACGCCGGCCGCCAAGGCGGGCGTGCTGGCAGGCGATTACATCGCCAAGATCGATGGCGAGGAGGTTCGCGGCCTGACCCTGAACGACGCGGTCGACAAGATGCGCGGCCTGGTCAACACGCCGATCAAGCTCACCATCCTGCGCCAGGGCGCCGACAAGCCGATCGAGCTGACGGTGGTGCGCGACATCATCAAGGTCAAGGCGGTCAAGTTCCGGGTCGAGAACGACATCGGCTACATGAAGATCACCTCCTTCACCGAAAAGACCTATGACGACCTCGAGAATGCCATCGACACCATCAAGAAGCAGGTGCCGAACGACAAGCTCAAGGGCTATGTGCTCGATCTGCGCCTCAATCCCGGCGGTCTGCTCGATCAGGCGGTAAGCGTATCGGACGCCTTCCTCAACCGTGGCGAGATCGTTTCGACGCGCGGCCGCGATCCCAAGGACGTTACCCGCTTCGACGCCAAGTCCAAGCAGGTCGACGATATCGGCGGCAAGCCGCTGATCGTGCTGGTCAATGGCGGATCGGCGAGCGCGTCCGAAATCGTCGCCGGCGCGCTGCAGGACCTACGCCGCGCCACGGTGGTCGGAACGCAGTCCTTCGGCAAGGGTTCGGTGCAGACCATCATCCCGCTTGGCGAGAACGGCGCGCTCAGGCTGACGACGGCGCTCTATTACACGCCGTCCGGCAAGTCGATCCAGGGCAAGGGCATCACGCCCGACATCAAGGTCGACCAGCCGCTGCCGCCGGAACTGCAGGGCAGGGACCTGACGCGCGGCGAATCCGACCTCAAGGGCCACATCAAGGGTGCCGACGAGAGCTCGACCGGTTCGGGCTCGGCAGCCTATGTGCCGCCGGATCCGAAGAACGACCTCCAGCTCATCTATGCCGAGCAGCTTCTGCGCGGCCAGAAGACCGATCCGTCCTTCCCGCCCAATCCGCAGAAGGCTGTCCTCAACCAGTAACAGGTGGCGGCCAACAACGGGTCTGGCCGCCCGATGGAAGCAATGCGATGCTGCCGGGACCGAAAGGTTCCGGCAGTTTGATTCGGGGGTAACGCGAATCCCTCGATACAGGGCGCCAGGGGTGCGCCGGGGTTGAAGAATTCGCGCATGTCTCTTCGAAAGGTTCCATGTTCGAAGCCATGCGGACGGGGACAGGGCTTGGCTGATATCGGCAAGGACATCGAACGACCGCTCGGACTGACTGTCCGTCCGCCGCGCGCCGCCGGCAAGGTCAGCGTGGGTGCGCTCGTGGCTGCGTTCGTCGTGTTGGCCGTTGTCGGCGTCTCCGGCGCGATCGCGCTCAGGGACAAGCCGTTTCGCAAGCCGCAGGAAGTCGCGGTTTCGACGCCGAAAGTGGTGCCGGAGCCGACCGCTGCGCCGTCCGCTCTAGCGCCGGTCACGACGCCAAAGGCGGAAATGCCGGCCAAGGCTGGAGGCCCGCAGATCATCCATGTGCAGACAGAGGAAGGCGATGGTCCGCCCAAGGCGGCAATCGTCATCCGCGATCCGTCGACCATCGGCCAAAACCTGAAGATCGCGCATATTCCCGACAGGGCGCTGATCGAGGCCAGCGATGCCGGCCCCTTGCCGGTGCGCGCCGCAGACGGCCGGCGGCCCTTCGATGTCTATGCGCGGCCGTGGTCAGGCGCGCGCGGCGCCCGCGTGGCGATCGTCATCGGCGGGCTCGCGGTCTCACAGACCGGCACCCAGGCGGCCATCGCCAAGCTGCCGGCGGAAGTGACGCTGGCGTTCGCGCCGCAAGGCAACAGCATCGGCCGCTGGATGCAGGCCGCCCGGCAGAGCGGCCACGAGATCGTCATGCAGGTGCCGCTCGAACCGTTCGACTATCCCAATGTCAACCCTGGGCGCAACACGCTGACGGTGGCGGCGAGCGCGGAAGAGAACCTGAAGAACCTGCGATGGGCACTGTCGCGGACGACGAACTATACCGGTGTCATGAACTATATGGGCGCGCGGTTTTCCGCCGACCCGGCGGCAATGGAACCCTTCATGGCCGAGCTCGGCAAGCGCGGGCTCGCCTATATCGACGACGGCTCGTCGGCGCGCAGCCTGGCGCCGGATCTGGCGCTGAAGGACGGCGTGCCCTTCGTCGCCGGCGACACGGCGATCGACGCCGTGCAGGATCGCGGCGCCATCCTGAAGAAACTGGACAGCCTGGAGGCGACCGCCCGTGCCAAGGGCACTGCGGTCGGCATCGGCTCCGCTTTCGACCTGACGGTCGACACGGTGTCGTCATGGGCGGCCGAGGCCAAGAAACGCGGCATCGAGATCGTGCCGATTTCAGCGGTGGCGATCGATCCGCAAAAGGGCTAGCCACCGGGAAACAGCTTGAAAGACTGAATGATGCCGAAGACGAAGAAGGTCGACCGCGAGACGCTGCCCTACCGTCCCTGTGTCGGGCTGATGATCCTCAACGCCGAGGGCCTGGTCTGGGTCGGCCATCGTATCGCCGAGCCGGACAGCGAATTCGCCGGCACCACGCAGCTCTGGCAGATGCCGCAAGGCGGCATCGACAAGGGCGAGGAGCCGCTGCAGGCGGCGGAGCGGGAGCTCTATGAGGAGACCGGCATGCGCAGCGTCTCGCTGCTCGCCGAGGCGCCGGACTGGATCAACTATGATCTGCCGGACAACCTGGTCGGCGTCGCCTTCAAGGGGCGCTATCGGGGTCAGACGCAGCGATGGTTCGCTTTCCGCTTCCATGGCGATACCAGCGAGATCCAGATCAATCCGCCGCCCGGCGGCCACACCGCCGAATTCGACAAATGGTCGTGGCGGCCGATGCAGGAGCTGCCCGACCTGATCGTGCCGTTCAAGCGCAAGGTCTATGAAGACGTGGTGACGGCGTTCCGTCACCTTGTGCCATAGCCGGACGGGCCGCGGCCGCGGTTCAAACGCCAGCGGTTGCCGCGCCGGTTCGACCGTCTTATTGATGTCCATCCGCCACAAGAAGGGCCGCCATGCACGACGCCCCCAAAAGATCGCTGCCCGAGGAAGCCGACGCCACAAGCGAGGCTGCTGCCGGGGCCATCCTCACCATCGACCTCGGCGCGATCCGCGAAAATTACCGGCGGCTGAAGGCGCGGCTGGGCGGCGTGCGCTGCGCGGGCGTGGTCAAGGCCGACGGCTACGGTCTCGGCGCCGCGCAAGTGGCATCGGCGCTGATGAAGGAAGGCTGCGACATCTTCTTCGTCGCGCTGCTGTCCGAAGGCATCGCGCTGCGCAAGGCGGTGGGGGCCGGACCGGACATCTACGTGCTGAACGGGCTGCCGCCGGGTTCCGAGCCGGAAGCGGTGGCGGCTGGCTTGTGCGCTGTCATCAACAGTGGCGCACAGTTGCAAGCCTGGCGCGCAGCGGCACACCGCGCCGGGCGCCGGCTCCCGGCTGCCGTCCAGGTCGACAGCGGCATGTCGCGGCTTGGGATGGCGCCAGCCGAGGTCGAGGCGGTGGCCGGGGATGTCGGCGCTTTCGATGGCATCGACGTCAGATATGTGATGAGCCACCTGGCCTGCGCCGATGAACCGCGCCACCCGGCCAATGAACAGCAGAGGCTGGCATTCGCGCGGTTGCGTGCCATGCTACCCGTGGCGCCGGCCTCGCTTGCCAACTCCTCCGGCATCTTTCTAGGCCCGCTTTATCATTGCGATCTCGCCCGGCCCGGTGCCGCCCTCTACGGCATCAACCCGACGCCTGGCGAAGCCAACCCGATGCTGCCCGTGGTCGGGCTGCAGGCCAAGGTGGCGCAGACGCGCAGTGTCCAAAAGGGCACTGGCGTCGGCTATGGCCACAGCTACCATGCGCAGGGCCCGCTCAGCCTGGCGACGATTTCATTCGGCTATGCGGACGGCTGGCTGCGCCGCTCCGCTTCGGCCGCATGGTTCGAGGCGGTGCGCCTGCCTTTCCTCGGGCGCGTGTCGATGGACTCGATCATTCTCGACATTTCCGCCTTGCCGCCCGGCCGGCTCGGAGAGGGCGACCTGGTGGAGTTGCTAGGGCCCTCACAGAGCGTCGACGATGCTGCCGACCATGCCGGCACCATCGGGTATGAAATCCTGGCCAGCCTCGGAACGCGTTTTCACCGGCGCTATCTGGGCGGTTGAGCGGTTTGGCCGCGCTTGACAAGCGGGCGCCATTCGGCAAGCTTTGGCACATGAGCAAGCTCGCTTATATCAAAACCTTCTTCAGGGTCTGCCCGATCGCGGGATCGTAGCCCCGGCGCGGCCGCCTTCCGGCGTCCGTCCGTACCGGGGCATCCATACATCCACAATCGCCATCAAGCCGAACAGCCCTTCGCGGCTGCCGGCCTTTCATCACGCCGCCGCCAGCGCGCCGGCAGGCGCGCATCCGCTCGATGCGCCGGTCCATGAGGTTTGCCATGCAACACGCGAAAGAACTGCGTCCAAACAGCCATCTTCTGATCAGCGACGCCGACCATGACAGGCTGACGGGCCTGGCCAGGGCTTTGCTCGATCGCGCGCCCGAGACGGCCGAGGAGCTGCTTTCGGAAATGGACAGGGCCGTCGTCACGAACGCGGCGGCGATGCCGGCCGGTGTGGTGCGAATGGGTTCGACGGTGATCGTGCGCGGCGAAAGCGGCGACGCCCAGCGCATCATGCTGGTCTACCCGGGTGAGGCCGACATAGCCGAGAACCGGATCTCGGTGCTGACGCCGATGGGAACCGCGCTCATTGGCGCGAGCGTCGGGCAGACGGTTTGCTGGAACGGTCGTGGCGGCCGGGAACTGTCAGTGACCGTCGAGGCCGTCGATGCGCCGGCTTCCGGCCCGCGACGAGCTTGATGGCGGAGGCGGTGATGACGAGCACGAATTGCTGCCTGACGACGAAGGACTTCGCCGTCCTCGAAGTCATGCTGGAGCGCCGGCGGGCATTCGCGGATCCGATCGTGCGCATGCTCGAACACAAGCTTTCAGGCGCCGATGTCGTGCCGATCGATTCGGTCGGCCCCGACATCGTTACGCTGAACAGCAGGGTGGTGTTCGGCGTCGATGCCGGTCCCGCCGAGACGCGAACCCTGGTGCAGCACGAGGTGCGCGGGCCGGTCGGCTCGAGCCTGTCGGTCGCAACGAGGCGCGGGCTCTGCATGCTTGGCATGGCGCAAGGCCAGACGGCAACGGTCGAACACGCCGACGGCAGGCGGGAGTCGATCCTGATCAAGGCCGTGCTCTACCAGCCCGAAGCTGCCCGGCGCACGGTCAGGCAGAAAGACCAGGCTGACGCGCGGCGACCGCACGGGCCCAGGCTCGTCTACAGTGCCGCAGCCGATTGGCGGCCTCTTGGCGAGACGGCCGGAATGCGGCAGACAGAAGAAGACGACCCCGGTCCCTCGGCGGCGTGAATGGGCAACGGCGCGTGGTCTCGAAGATCGACATCGATTTTCGCTCGGGATCATGCGCAAATCGAAAATACGGCCGCGTCCACGGGCGTCCTGAGGACGCTCGGCGCGGCAAGGAGTGAATGAATGAAAATCATGGTGCTGGGCAGTGGCGTGATCGGGGTGACCACGGCCTATTATCTCGCCGAGGCTGGCCACGAGGTGACCGTGATCGACCGCCAGAAAGGGCCGGGACTGGAAACCAGCTTCGCCAATGCCGGCGAGATTTCGCCCGGCTATGCCTCGCCTTGGGCCGGGCCCGGTATCCCCCTCAAGGCGATCAAATGGCTGCTGATGAAGCATGGTCCGCTGGTGGTGCGGCCGGCCTTCGATCCACATATGTGGACGTGGCTGGTCAAAATGCTGCGCAACTGCACCGCCGAACGCTACGCGGTCAACAAATCGCGCATGGTGCCGCTGGCCGAATACAGCCGCGACACGCTGAAGGCGCTGCGCGAGGCAACCGGCATAGCCTATGACGAGCGGACGCAGGGCACGCTGCAGCTGTTTCGCACGCAAAAGCAGCTCGACGGCACATCAGGCGATGTCGAGGTGCTGAAGAGATATGGCGTGCCCTACGAAGTCCTCGACCAGGACGGCTGCATCGCGGCGGAACCGGCTCTGGCCGCAGTGCGCGAAAAATTCGTCGGCGGCCTGAGGCTGCCGGGCGACGAGACCGGTGACTGCAAGATGTTCACCGACAGGCTGGCCGAGCTTTGCGTGGCACGCGGGGTCAAGTTCGAATACGACACGACGATATGGCGCGTCATCCGCAGCCGCAACCGCGTCAACAATATGAGCACCAGCAAGGGCTGGCTAACCGCCGACGCCTATGTGATGGCGCTGGGCAGTTATTCGTCGGACTTCATGCGCCGGATGAAGCGGCCGATCCCGGTCTATCCGGTCAAGGGCTATTCGATCACGGTGCCGATCAAGGATGCCGCCGCCGCGCCGGTGTCGACGGTGATGGACGAAACCTACAAGGTCGCGATCACGAGGCTCGGCGACCGCATCCGCGTCGGCGGCACGGCCGAGATTTCCGGGTTCGACCTCCGGCTGCACGAATCGCGACGGCGCACGCTCGAACACTCGGTCGGCGACCTGTTCCCGGGAGCCGGCGCCATGCGGGAGGCGACGTTCTGGTGCGGCCTGCGGCCGATGACGCCGGACGGGCCGCCGCTGATCGGGCGCACGGAGCTTTCCAATCTCTACCTCAACACCGGCCATGGAACGCTCGGCTGGACCATGGCCTGCGGCTCGGCCAAGGTGCTGGCCGACATCATCTCGAACAAAGTGCCCGATATCGACGCCCGCGCGCTGGCGCAGGAGCGCTATCTGAAATAGACGCCGCCCGCTCGCCATCGGCGGGCGCGGCCGGGGGATATCGCGTCAGAACGCCTGTTTCACCCAGCCCTCGTCGAACAGCAGCCGGTAAGCCCACCGGATGGTCACTTCGGTGGCGACCGATTGGAATGGGCGAGATACTCGTCATCTGGCGAAGAAGGCGGGGTCGAGCACCATCATGCCGTTCTCCGTGTCGCGGAAGAAGCTGCGATGGCCGACATGCGTCAGACGAAAAGATTTCTCTCCCGCTCCACCGCCTTTGTGATGAAGGAGGCAACGATCTGGACGCGGCGCAGCGGCCTGACCGATTCGTGATAGACCAGCCAGTAGGCACGGCGGATGGGCGCCACCACGTCGACGGCCACCAGTTCCGGCATCGAGCGGGCGACGAAAGTGTGCAGGATGCCGATGCCGGCGCCCGACCGCACCGCTTCGGCCTGCCCGAGCGCGGAGGAAATGGCGAAGCTGGTGCGCCAGTCAGCGCTGAATTCGGCGGCGTAGTCGAGCGACGGGCTGACGATGAGGTCCGGCACATAGCCGATCAATTTATGCCGTCCCAGCTCGGCAGCGGTCTGGGGCAGGCCGTGGGCTTCAGCATAGGCACGCGAGGCAAACAGGCCGAGCGAGTAGTCGACCAGCTTGCCCGCTACCAGCCGGCCCTCGGTCGGGCGCTCGACGGTGATGGCAATGTCGGCCTCGCGGCGAGACAGGGAGAAGGAGCGCGGCACCGGTACGAGCTGAATCGTCAATTCACGGTGCAGCGCGGTCAGTGCGCCGAGGCGCCGGGCGAGGAATGCGACGCCAAACCCGTCCGGCGCACCGATCCGCACCGTGCCCGAAACGTCGTCGCCTTCGCCCGATATTGTCGAGCGGGCGGCGATCATGTCGCCCTCCATGCGCTCGGCAATATCGAGGAAACGCTCGCCGGCGGGCGTCAGCTCGCTGCCGGTGGTCAGCCGGCGAAAGAGTTTCGTGCGCAGCGCGTCTTCAAGTGCGGCGATGCGGCGCGAGACGGTGGCGTGGTTGAGTTCCAGCCGCCTGGCGGCGCCAAGGATTTGCCCGGCGCGCGCCACGGCGAGAAAGATGCGGACGTCATCCCAGTTCATTTTACCCTCCCTTTGTGGGAGGTCGATCCGCGTAGCGGAGCGGGGTAGGGGCGACGCCGGCGCTTGATCCCCACCCCGTCGAACGATCTCCGCTCCGCTCCGACCGCTCGCCGACCTCCCCACAAGGGGGAGGGTGAAGGCAGGGGAGATGTCCGGCAGGACAGAGGGGCGTGAAGGAACTCAATCTATCAATCCGTGAACGTCATCTTTGTGACCCTTCTCATTTGCGAGAATTGATGCTCTCCCGTCAACCGCTGTCTATTTTCTGCACAACGGTTGCGTTCTCCCTCGCGTTGCCATCGGCGTGCCAAAGGCGGACAATGCACCATCATAAACACAGGGAGAGACATCATGATCGAATACGGTCATTTCATCGGCGGCAAGCGTGTCGCCGGCACCAGCGGCCGCAAGCAGGACGTGATGCAGCCGATGGACGGCTCCGTGCGCGGCACGGTGGCGCTGGCCTCGCAGGCGGAACTGCGCGCGGCGGTCGAGAACGCCAAGGCGGCGCAGCCGAAATGGGCCGCGACCAACCCGCAGCGCCGCGTGCGCGTCCTTATGAAGTTCCTTGAACTGGTCGCCCGCGACTATGACGAACTGGCCGACATCCTGGCGCGCGAGCACGGCAAGACCATCGCCGATGCCAGGGGCGACATCCAGCGCGGCCTCGAAGTGGTCGAGGTCTGCATCGGCGCGCCGCACATGATGAAGGGCGAATTCACCGACGGTGCCGGCCCCGGCATCGACGTCTATTCGATGCGCCAGCCGCTCGGCGTCGTCGCCGGCATCACGCCGTTCAACTTTCCGGCGATGATCCCGCTGTGGAAGATCGCGCCGGCGATCGCCTGCGGCAACGCCTTCATCCTGAAGCCCTCCGAACGCGACCCGGGCGTGCCGATCCGCATCGCCGAACTGTTCATCGAGGCGGGCCTGCCTGCCGGTATCCTCAATGTCGTCAACGGCGACAAGGAAGTCGTCGACGCCATCCTTGACGACCCCGATATCAAGGCTATCGGCTTCGTCGGCTCGACGCCGATCGCTCATTACATCTATTCGCGCGGCACTGCGTCAGGCAAGCGCGTGCAGTGCTTCGGCGGCGCCAAGAACCACATGATCATCATGCCCGACGCCGACATGGACCAGACCGTCGATGCACTGATCGGCGCTGGCTACGGCTCGGCCGGCGAGCGCTGCATGGCGATCTCGGTGGCGGTCCCGGTCGGCCACGACACCGCCAACCGGCTGATGGAAAAACTGGTGCCGCGCGTCGAAAGCCTGAAGGTCGGCCCCTCGACGGATTCCGCCGCCGATTTCGGTCCGCTGGTCACCGCTCAGGCGCTGGAGCGGGTCAAGGGCTATGTCGATATCGGCGTCAAGGAAGGCGCCAAGCTGGTCGTCGACGGCCGCGGCTTCAAGATGCAGGGCTACGAGAACGGCTACTATATGGGCGGCTGCCTGTTCGACAACGTCACGTCGGACATGCGCATCTACAAGGAAGAGATCTTCGGACCGGTGCTGTCGGTGGTGCGCGCGCCGACTTACGAGAACGCCATCAAGCTCGCCAACGACCACGAGATGGGCAATGGCGTCGCCATCTACACGCGCGACGGCGACGCCGCGCGCGACTTTGCTTCCAGGGTGCAGGTCGGCATGGTCGGCGTCAACGTGCCGATCCCGGTGCCGATCGCCTACTACACGTTCGGTGGCTGGAAGGCGTCGTCCTTCGGCGATCTCAACCAGCACGGTCCGGACGCGTTCCGCTTCTACACCAAGACCAAGACGGTCACCTCGCGCTGGCCGTCCGGCATCAAGGACGGGGCCGAGTTCGTCATCCCGACGATGAACTAGCCGGACGCTTGTCTGCTTGCGCGTCCTCGCCTTCGGCTGCGGGGCGCGCGGGCCGGCATCAAGGACGGGGCCGAGTTCGTCATCCCGACGATGAACTAGCCGGACGCTTGTCTGCTTGCGCGTCCTCGCCTTCGGCTGCGGGGCGCGCGGGCCGGCATCAAGGACGGGGCCGAGTTCGTCATCCCGACGATGAACTAGCCGGACGCTTGTCCGCTTGCGCGTCCTCGCCTTCGGCTGCGGGGCGCGCGGGCCGGCATCAAGGACGGGGCCGATTTCGTCATCCCGACGATGAACTAGCCGGACGCTTGTCCGCTTGCGCGTCCTCGCCTTCGGCTGCGGCCGCGCGGGCCGGCAGGACCACCCAAAAATCTACGGCCCGAGTCCCCTGGCTCGGGCCGTTTATTTTGCAAACGCTAATGTGATGGAACCGGCGAGGGCGCCAGGACTTAGAGCTACGATCCTGCCTTGGAGGAGGCATGGCAGGCAACCAGAGCGCCGACGGCTGACCGTTAGCATCGCATCGTCGGGCGCAAGGAGGTGTCCGATGGCACAACGTCTTATGTCCATGCTGCTATGCGCCGCGGCGGCGCTATCGATAGGGTCGGCGAATGCAGCCGGCCAATGTGCGGCACGCGCCGACATCGTCAAGGCGCTCGGCGAGAATTTCCACGAAAGTGAGGCCGGGCGTGGCCTGATCAATCCCAACGTGGTGCTTGAGGTGTTCGTTTCCGAACAGGGCAGTTGGACCGTCCTCGCCTCCGACACCAAGGGCCAGAGTTGCATCCTGTCCGTCGGCGAGGGCTGGGACAGCCCGACGATCAAGGCGGCCTTGTCAGGAGCCTGAGCCTCATCGCGTCGAAGCGGTTCAGGCGACGCGTAGTCTTGGGCATGCACTGTCCTGAACCGAGGTCGGTGTCGGGCGGTATGCTTCAACGTGTGGCGGCCGCCTCGGCATGGGCGCGCAGCAATGCCATCAGCCGCTTGGCATCCTTCGCGGCGGCTTCCTCGTCACCGTCGACAATCGAGCGGATCAGCGCGACGTGATGCTCGGCCGATTCCGCCAGGCCGGTATCGGCCTTGTAGCGGAACCAGAAGCGGCGGCTGTGGGTCTGCAGCGGGGCAGCCAGCCTGGCCGCGAACGGGTTGTCGGCAGCCCGCGCCAGCGCCTCGTCCAGCGTCTTGTCGGCCTGGATGAAGGCAAGCACGTTGCCGGAGATGACAGCCTTCTGCATGGCAAGCGCGGCATCGTGGAAGAGGTCGGCTGCGTCGCGGGTGACGAAGCGCGCCGCGGAGCGGGCCAGCACCACCTCGACGCCGCGGCGCGCGTCGAGGACGCGCAGCCAGTCGCCGGGGTGCAGCGGCGCGATGGCGATGCCTGCGCGCGGCCGCACGTCGAGCAGTCCTTCCCAGGCCAGCCTCTGGATCGCCTCGCGCACCGGCGTACGGCCGAGCGCCAGCTTCTCGATCAGGCCGCCTTCAGTGACGAAACTCGCCGGCGCCAGTTCGAGCGTGACAATCATATGCTCGAGCATGCGGTAGGCCTTGGTCGCAGCTGGCTCGAACGCAGCGCTCCTCTGCATGGATATCAAAGGCGGTCTCCTGATATATTTTGCATATATCATAGGAGAATCCGTGTTGACAGCGGCTTTCTTAGTAGATATACGGCTGATATATCAGAGGAGCGATGACCATGTGGACCGGAGTTTTCCCAGCCGTCACGACTAAATTCACCACGGACGACCGCCTCGACCATGCCGAGATGGAGCGCTGCTTCGGCTTGCAGATCGAGGCCGGCTGCGACGGCATCATCGTCTGCGGATCGCTCGGCGAAGGGCCGATGCTGTCCCATGACGAAAAGATTGAAGTGCTGAAAACCGCGCAGAAGGTGGCTGGCAAGAAACCGGTGCTGCTGACGGTGAACGAGGCCGGGACACGCGAGGCCGCCAGCATCGCCCGCCGCGCCGCCAAGGAAGGCGCCAACGGCCTGATGGTGGTGCCCAGCCCGATCTACCATACCAATGCGGAAGAGACGGTGGCGGCGCTGCGCGCCGTCGCGGAGGCCGGCGACTTGCCGGTCATGATCTATTCCAACCGGCTCGCCTACCGCGTGGATGTCACCGTCGACCAGATGGAGGAGCTGGCGTCGGACGAGCGCTTCGTCGCCATCAAGGAATCCTCCGACGACATCAGGCGCTCGACCGAGATCATCAATCGCCTGGGCAGCCGCTACGACCTGTTTACCGGCGTCGACAATCTCGCTTTCGAGGCGCTGTCGGTGGGCGCCATCGGCTGGGTGGCCGGTCTCGTCACCGCCTTCCCGCGCGAGACGGTGGCGATCTACCAGCTGATGCAGCGGGGCCGCCGCGAAGAGGCGCTCGCCATCTATCGCTGGTTCCGGCCGCTGCTTGATCTCGACGTCTCGACCTATCTGGTGCAGAACATCAAGCTTGCCGAGGTGTTCGCCATTCAAACCAACGACCGCGTCCGCATGCCGCGCCAGCCGCTGTCGGGCGAGCGCCGCAAGGCGGTCGAGAAGATCATCAAGGACGCACTGGCGGTGCGGCCGACACTACCGGCGTTCTGAGGCTTTCTTCCGAGAGGCGGCGCCCAGGTGACAGGAAGTTCCAAATCGATGGAAGCGCGGCGGCGCCCCGCCCTGCGGGCGTCTTCTCCCCGTGAACAGGGAGAAGAAATAGATATCGCCATCGTCGGCGGCGGCATCATCGGCATCTGCGCGGCGGCGTTTCTTGCCGAGGCGGGGCGAAACGTCACGGTCTACGACCGCACCGGCATCTGCGAGGAGACGAGCTCCGGCAATGCCGCCGCCTTCGCCTTTTCCGACGTGCTGCCACTGGCGCACAAGGGCATGCTCCGGCAATTGCCGAAATGGCTGGCCGATCCGCTCGGCCCACTCGCCATCCCGCCCGCCTACCTGCCGAAGCTGCTGCCCTGGCTGATCCGCTTCTGGCGTGCCGGCTCGGCGAAGCACTACGAGGCTGGCCTGGTGGCGCAGGCCGCAATGATGGCGCTCGCCGAGGCCGAATGGATGGGCCTGCTCGACCGCTCCGGCACGAGGCGGATGCTGCGCGAGGATGGCTCGCTCGAACTCTACGAAAGCGAGGCCGAATTCCAGGCCTCGCTGTCCGGCTGGGCGGCGCGCCAGCGCTTCGGCATCGGCTTCCGCCATGTCGGCGGCGAGGAGCTGGCGGAGCTGCAGCCCGGCCTGTCGCCGCGCTTCGGCAAAGGCACGTTCGTGCCGGGCTGGAAGACAATCGCCGATCCAAAACTGCTCGGCAAGGCGATCTGGGACTATGCGCAATCCAAGGGCGCGCGGTTCGAGAAGGCCCGCATCGCCGGCGTCGCCGCGGACGGGAACGGCGCGACGTTGACGCTGGCCGACGGCACGACGCGGCAAGCCCGGCACCTGGTCGTCACCGCCGGCGCCTGGTCGCATCTGCTGGCGCGGCAGCTCGGCGACCGCATTCCGCTCGAAACCGAGCGCGGCTACAACACGACGTTGCCAAAGGCCGCCTTCGACGTGAAGCGGATGCTGATCTTCTCCGGCCAAGGCTTCGTGATCACGCCGCTCGACACGGGCCTGCGCATCGGCGGCGCGGTTGAGCTCGGCGGCATCGAGCGGCCGCCCAACTACGCGCGCTCGAAGGCGCTGCTGCGCAAGGCGCAAGACTTCCTGCCGGGCCTCGATCCTTCGGGCGGACGCGAATGGATGGGGTTTCGTCCCTCGCTGCCGGATTCATTGCCTGTCGTCGGCCGCGCATCGGGAAGCCGGCCGGTGGTCTACGCTTTCGGCCACGGCCATCTTGGCCTGACCCAGGCTGCTGCGACGGGACGGTTGATCCGCGAGCTTGTCCTGGGGCAGACTCCGCCGATCGACGTGGCCCCCTTCAGTCCACAACGGTTTTGATTTTTCGAGGAGCGTCATGGCCAGGAAATCCTTCTTCTGCATCGACGGCCACACCTGCGGCAACCCGGTGCGGCTGGTCGCCGGCGGCGGCCCGCTGCTCCAGGGTTCGACGATGATGGAGCGGCGCGCACATTTCCTGGCCGAATATGACTGGATCCGCACCGGCCTGATGTTCGAGCCGCGCGGCCACGATGTCATGTCCGGCTCGATCCTCTACCCGCCGACGCGTGAGGATTGCGACATCGCCATCCTGTTCATCGAGACCTCGGGCTGCCTGCCAATGTGCGGCCACGGCACCATCGGCACGGTGACGATGGCCATCGAGCACGGGCTGATCAAGCCGACGACGCCCGGCGTGCTCAGGCTCGACACACCGGCCGGCCTGGTCATCGCCGAATACAAACAGGTCGGCGAATATGTCGAAGAGGTGCGCATCACCAACGTGCCCTCCTTCCTCCATGCCGAGGGCCTGACGGTCGAATGCCCCGGGCTCGGCGAGATCGTCGTCGACGTCGCCTATGGCGGCAATTTCTACGCCATCGTCGAGCCGCAGAAAAACTATCGCGACATGGCAGACCATTCGGCGGGCGACCTCATCGCCTGGAGCCCGGTGGTGCGGCAGCGCCTCAACGAGAAATACTCTTTCGTGCATCCGGAGAATCCGGGCATCAACCGGCTGTCGCACATGCTGTGGACCGGCGAGCCGACGGTGGCGGGTGCGGACGCGCGCAATGCGGTCTTCTACGGCGACAAGGCGATCGACCGCTCACCGTGCGGCACGGGCACCTCGGCGCGCATGGCGCAGCTCCATGCCAAGGGCAAGCTCAAGGCCGGCGATGCGTTCGTCCATGAATCGATCATCGGCTCGCTGTTCAAGGGCAAGGTTGAAAAAGACGTCACGGTCGCAGGCAAGCCGGCGATCATTCCCTCGATCGGCGGCTGGGCGCGCATGACCGGGCTCAACACGATCTTCATCGATGACCGCGATCCGTTCGCGCACGGCTTCGTCGTCAAATAGGCGATTCATCACGCTGCGGAAGGTCGGGAAGGACAAAAAGGATTGCTGTCACGAGCGCAACAAATCGTCTCATCAACTTATTTTGACGGCGATTTCTTCGAAATGGAGCGCATGATGACGCTTAATCGTCAAAGACATTGCGTTATGCCAATGATAGGGTCCGCGATAGTCCAGGGGGCGGGTGCGAAAAAACGGGCAATCGAACGGCGTGCAGTCGGAAACACGCATGACGATCAAAAAATGACGTTGCAATCCCGTCTCGAAACCTTACGACTAGGGGAAATACGAAAAGGAATGCGTCTGCATGGGCGACATTCCAGGGGAGCCATGTACACATGCAGTATTTTGTCCAGCAGCTTATCAATGGGCTGACGCTGGGATCGATCTATGGGCTGATCGCGATCGGCTACACGATGGTCTACGGCATCATCGGCATGATCAACTTTGCTCATGGCGATATCTTCATGGTGGGCGCTTTCACGGCGCTGATCGTTTTCCTCATCCTGGGCGCTCTGTTCTATTCGGTTCCCGTGGTCATCGCGCTGTTGGTGATGATGATCGTGGCGATGCTGCTGACCAGCCTCTACAACTGGACGATCGAGAAGGTGGCCTACCGGCCGCTGCGCGGCTCGTTCCGGCTGGCGCCGCTGATCACCGCCATCGGCATGTCGATCGCGCTGTCGAATTTCGTGCAGGTGACGCAAGGCCCGCGCAACAAGCCGATCCCGCCGATGGTGTCGAAGGTCTACAACATCGAAGGCATCAGCGTGTCGCTGAAGCAGATCATCATCGTCGTCGTCACCGCGTTGCTCTTGGTGTTGTTCTGGTACCTGGTCAACAAGACCTCGCTTGGCCGGGCGCAGCGCGCCTGCGAGCAGGACCGCAAGATGGCGGCGCTGCTCGGCATCGATGTCGACCGCACCATCTCGATCACCTTCATCATGGGCGCGGCACTTGCCGCCGTCGCCGGCACGCTGTTCCTGATGTATTACGGCGTCATCGCCTTCTCGGACGGCTTCGTGCCCGGCGTGAAGGCATTCACCGCAGCGGTGCTGGGCGGCATCGGTTCGTTGCCGGGCGCGGTGCTGGGCGGTCTTTTGATCGGCTTCATCGAGAGCATGTGGTCGGCCTATTTCTCGATCGACTACAAGGATGTCGCCGCCTTCTCGATCCTGGCTATCGTGCTGATCTTCCTGCCTTCCGGCATTCTCGGCCGGCCAGAAGTCGAAAAGGTCTGAGATCATGGCCGTCACCGTATCTCCCGAGCGCGACACCGTCGCAGCCACGCCCATGCAGCGCGCCTTGCGCGAGGCCTTCTATGCCGGTGCCATCGCGCTCGGCCTGTTCGTGCTGTTCATCGGGCTCAAGACCGACCAGAACATCTCAAACGAGCTGATCCTGGTGCAGCGCTGGGGCCTGCTCGCCGCAGTGGTTATCGCCACGGCCGTCGGCCGCTTCCTCTATGTCGCCTACGGCCAGCCCTTTTTGGCCAACCAGAAGATCGCCGACGTCGCCACCGGTTTGCTGCCGGCCAGTGTGGCGTCGCGCTTCTTCCTCTTTCCAGCCTTCATCGTGGCCGTCATCGTCGCGGCGCTGCTGTTCGTCTTCAGCAGGTCTCTCGCCGGCTGGGTAGGGGCGGAGCCGGCCGGCTATCTGCAATTCCTGCGCGCCCTTGCGGTCATCTACGCGCTGGCCTGCGTGATCTACTATTTCCGCGGCTTCATCCATGCCAACTTCACAAAACTCGGCATCGCCGCACTGGTGCTCTATCCGATCATTGTCGTGGGCATGCTGTCGCTGATGTCGTGGTCGCTCGTCGGCGGGCTGCAAGGGTCGCTGAAATGGGTCGATAATTTCGGCATCCAGATCCTGATCTATGTCATGCTGGCCTGGGGGCTGAACATCGTCGTCGGTCTGGCCGGCCTGCTCGACCTCGGCTATGTCGCCTTCTATGCCGTCGGCGCCTATGCCTATGCGCTGCTCGGCACGCATTACGGCCTCTCCTTCTGGATCCTCCTGCCGGCCGCAGGCGCCATGGCCGCCTTCTGGGGCGTGCTGCTCGGCTTTCCGGTGCTGCGCCTGCGCGGCGACTACCTGGCCATCGTGACGCTTGCCTTCGGCGAGATCATCCGGCTGGTGATCATCAACTGGCGCGAGGTGACCAATGGCTCGGCCGGCATTTCCGGCATCCCGAAGGTCACCTTCTTCGGCCTGATGAGCTTCAACGTCTCGGATCCGAACTACATCGGCAAGGTGCTGAACATCGCCACATCGAGCGCCTATTACAAGATCTTCCTCTATTACCTCATCCTGGGGCTGGCGCTGCTCACCGCCTTCGTCACGGTCAGGCTGAGGCGCATGCCGGTCGGCCGCGCCTGGGAAGCCTTGCGCGAGGACGAGATCGCCTGCCGCTCGCTCGGCATCAACACCACGACCACCAAGCTGACCGCCTTTGCCACCGGCGCCATGTTCGGCGGTTTTGCCGGCTCGTTCTTCGCCGCCCGGCAAGGCTTCGTCAGCCCCGAATCCTTCGTCTTCCTGGAATCGGCCATCATCCTGGCCATCGTCGTGCTTGGCGGCATGGGATCACTGGTCGGCATTGCCGTCGCGGCTCTGGTCATGATCGGCGGCACCGAGGTGCTGCGCGAACTCGACTTCCTCAAGCAGGTCTTCGGACCCGACTTCACGCCGGAACTCTACCGTATGCTGCTGTTCGGCATGGCCATGGTGATCGTCATGCTGTGGAAGCCGCGCGGCTTTGTCGGCAGCCGTGAGCCGACCGCCTTCCTCAAGGTGCGAAGGGCTGTCTCCAGTTCCTTCACCAAGGAGGGGCACGGCTGATGAACGCGAACCCCTCCATGAACGACGCCATCCTGAACGTCGAACACCTGTCGATGAAGTTCGGCGGCCTGGTCGCGATCGGCGACCTGTCCTTCACCGCCAGGCGCGGCGAGATCACCGCGCTGATCGGGCCCAACGGCGCCGGCAAGACCACCGTGTTCAACTGCATCACCGGCTTCTACAAGCCGTCGGAAGGCATGATCACTCTCACCCGGCAGGACGGCTCGATCTACCTGCTCGAACGGCTGCCCAACCATGAGATCCCGGCGCGCGCCAAGGTGGCGCGCACCTTCCAGAACATCCGCCTGTTCTCGGGCATGACGGTGCTCGAGAACCTGCTCGTTGCCCAGCACAACAAGCTGATGAAGGCTTCGGGCTATACGGTGCTCGGCCTGTTCGGCTTCAGCGGTTACCGCAAGGCCTCGGCCGAATCCGTCGAACTTGCCAAGCACTGGCTTGAGAAAGCCGATCTGGTCGACCGCGCCGACGATCCGGCCGGCGACCTGCCCTATGGCGCGCAGCGGCGCCTCGAGATCGCGCGCGCCATGTGCACCGGCCCGGAGCTTTTGTGCCTCGACGAGCCCGCCGCCGGTCTCAATCCAAAGGAATCGGCCGCGCTCAACGACCTGCTGATGGACATCAAGAACAACACCGGCACCTCGATCCTGCTGATCGAGCACGACATGTCGGTGGTCATGCAGATCTCCGATCACGTCGTGGTTCTGGAATACGGCCGCAAGATCTCCGACGGCAATCCGCAGTCGGTGCGCACCGATCCGCGCGTCATCGCCGCCTATCTCGGCGTCGACGACGAGGAGGTCGAGACCGTGCTGACCGAAGTCGGCGACGAGGACGTCATCGAGCAACTCGATACCGGTCCCGATGCCGCGCATGGTCCGGGAACATCGTCGTCCTATCTCGCCGGCCCGGTGAGCGACACGGTCGGCCACAGCGAAGGCGAGCGCATCACGGTGTCGAAGGGCGCCTCGAAGGCGGCGCAGGTCGATGCGCGGGCGGCGAGCGTTGCGGCCAAGGCTGTCGCGCCAGCACCTGCTTCGCGGACCAAGCCGGCGGCGAAGCCGGCCACCAAGGCGAGTGTCAAGACAGGGGCCAAGACGCCGGCCGCGAAGGCCGCGGGCATCTCGAACCGCCTCACGGCGCCCCGCGGCGGCAAAGCCGACAATCTCACCCGCATCAAGGGGATCGGCGCGGTCAACGAGAAGAAGCTCAACGAACACGGCATCTTCCACTTCGACCAGATCGGCGCCTGGAAGAAGGCCGATGTCGAGGCCGTCGAAGCGTATCTCGCCTTTGACGGACGCATCGCCCGCGAAGAATGGGTCAAGCAGGCCAGGCTGCTTAGCCAGGGCAAGGACACGGAATTCTCGCGCCGCGTCGACGCCGGCAAGGTGGCGACGAGCCATGCTTCCGGTAAGCAGGCAGCAAAGCCCGCGACAGGAGCGGGCAAGCCCGTTCGGGCCAAGCGCGGAGGGGGCAAGTGATGGCCGGGAAGACGCTGCTCGATATCAAGGGCGTGCAGACCTATTACGGCAACATCCGTGCGCTGAACGGCGTCGACGTCACCGTCAACGAGGGCGAGATCGTGGCGCTGATCGGCGCCAACGGCGCCGGCAAATCGACGCTGATGATGACCATTTTTGGAGCGCCGCGCGCCCGCGCGGGCACCATCACCTTCGCCGGCGCCGACATCACCCAATTGCCGACGCACGAGATCGCGCGCTTGCGCATTGCCCAGTCGCCGGAAGGCCGGCGCATCTTCCCGCGCATGACGGTGATGGAAAATCTGCAGATGGGCGCCAGCCTCGACAACCTCAAGCACTATGACGAGGACGTCGAGAAGGTGTTCGCACTGTTCCCGCGCCTGAAGGAGCGCATCGCCCAGCGCGGCGGCACGCTGTCGGGCGGCGAGCAGCAGATGCTGTCGATCGGGCGCGCGCTGATGGCGCGGCCGAAGCTGCTTCTGCTCGACGAGCCGTCGCTCGGTCTTGCGCCGCTGATCGTCAAACAGATCTTCGATGCCATTCGCGAGCTGAACCGCACGCAGGGGCTGACCGTGTTCCTGGTCGAGCAGAACGCCTTCGGCGCGCTGAAGCTGGCGACGCGCGGCTATGTCATGGTCAACGGCAATGTGACCATGAGCGGCACCGGCAAGGAACTGCTCGCCAATCCGGAAGTGCGCGCCGCCTATCTCGAAGGCGGCCATCACTGAGTTCAGGAGTCCTTACCATGCAAGGCATTCTCTACGAGGAACCGTCCATCTGGCAGTTCTTCTTCGTCACCTGCCTGCTCGGCGGCTGGGCGGCATGGATGACCGGCAAGGCCAGTGCCCAGACCTGGCGCAGCTTCGTCCAGCTGTTCGCCTATCTGCTGGGTCTCGGCATCGGCATCCGCTTCATCCATCATGCGCTGTTCAACGGCACGATGTTCTCGCTGCATTACTATGTCGTCGACACCATCGTACTGATGATCCTCGGCTTCGTCGGCTATCAATACACACGAACCAACCAGATGGTGACACAGTATAATTGGCTCTACGAAAGAGCTTCAATCTTGAGCTGGAAACCGAAAGGTTGACGTTCATCATTAACGCCGTTTCGGGGATGAATCGGCGTGACAAGTGCCTGAAAATCGGCAAACTATGCTTTCTGCGATAAGGGTGGGCATCGCATGAAAGCTTCATCCACGCCCACTCCGTTAATGGGAGCGTTTAAATGAAAAAATCACTTTTGTCCGCCGTCGCCCTGACCGCGCTGATCGCGTTCAGCGGCAATGCGTGGGCTGATCTAATGGTCGGCGTTGCTGGCCCGATCACGGGTCCGAATGCCGCCTTCGGCGCACAGTTGCAGAAGGGCGCGGAGCAGGCGGTCGCCGACATCAATGCGGCGGGCGGCATCAACGGCGAGCAGATCAAGCTCGAAGTCGGCGACGACGTCTCCGATCCGAAGCAAGGCATCTCGGTCGCCAACAAGTTCGTCGGCGACGGCGTCAAGTTCGTGGTCGGCCACTTCAACTCGGGCGTCTCCATTCCGGCGTCGGAAGTCTACGCGGAAAACGGCATCGTCGAGATTACGCCTGCCGCGACCAACCCCCAGTTCACCGAGCGCGGCCTGTGGAACGTGTTCCGCACCTGCGGACGCGATGACCAGCAGGGCGGCATCGCCGGCGGTTATCTGGCGGCCAATTTCAAGGACGCCAAGATCGCCGTCGTGCACGACAAGACCACCTACGGCCAGGGCCTTGCCGACGAGACCAAGAAGGCTATGAACGCCAAGGGCGTGAAGGAAGTCATGTATGAAGGCGTCAATGTCGGCGACAAGGACTTCTCGGCGCTGATCGCCAAGATGAAGGAAGCCGGCGTCTCCATCATCTACTGGGGCGGCCTGCACACTGAAGCCGGCCTGATCATCCGCCAGGCGGCCGACCAGGGCCTCAAGGCGACGCTGGTTTCCGGCGACGGCATCGTGTCGAACGAACTGGCTTCGATCGCTGGCGACGCGGTCGCGGGCACACTCAACACGTTCGGCCCGGACCCTCGCCTGATCCCGGCCAACAAGGAACTGGTCGAGAAGTTCCGCGCGCAGGGCTTCGAGCCGGAGGCCTATACGCTCTACGCCTACGCAGCCATGCAGGCGATCGCCGAGGCAGCCACCTCTGCCAAGTCCAACGACCCGCAGGAAGTTGCCAAGGCGCTGCATGAGAAGGGTCCGTTCAAGACCGTGCTCGGCGACCTCTCCTACGACGCCAAGGGTGACCCGACGCTGCCCGGCTACGTCATGTACGAGTGGAAGAAGGGCGACGACGGCAAGTACACCTACGTCCAGAAGATGTAAGCCTGTCCGCATTGACTTCACGGAATGCCCGGCGCCTCGCGCCGGGCATTTTCTTTACGGAAGCAGCGATCGCGCGTTTATTGGCGGGCGAGAATTCTCGTTTTGAGGTCAGCAGAGGCTTTCCGCTGATGTTCAGCCGTTTGGGGCCACGCTCAAGGCGGAGAATCCATTTTAAATCGGTTTAAACGCGCGTCAAATTTTGTTTGCACTGCAGCATTTTCACGCTAATCATGGCGCCGCTTGCTCTTCCCTTCCGCTGCTGGAGCCCAGTCCTTGGCCATCACGAAGATCCTCGTCGCCAACCGGTCCGAAATCGCCATCCGCGTGTTTCGCGCGGCCAATGAACTCGGCCTCAAAACGGTGGCGATCTGGGCCGAGGAGGACAAATATTCGCTGCATCGCTTCAAGGCCGACGAGAGTTACCAGGTCGGGCGCGGGCCGCACCTCAACAAGGATATGGGGCCGATCGAAAGCTATCTCTCGATCGAGGAGGTGATCCGCGTCGCCAGGCTGTCGGGCGCCGATGCGATCCACCCCGGCTATGGACTGCTTTCGGAAAGCCCCGAATTCGCCGAGGCCTGTGCCGAAGCCGGGATCACCTTCATCGGGCCCAAGCCGGAGACGATGCGCCGGCTTGGCAACAAGGTCGCGGCGCGCAATCTGGCCATCGAGGTCGGCGTGCCTGTCATTCCTGCCACCGATCCGTTGCCGGACGACATGGAGGCGGTCAAGAAACTTGCCACGGAGATCGGCTATCCCCTGATGCTGAAGGCTTCGTGGGGCGGCGGCGGCCGCGGCATGCGCGCCATCCGTGCCGAGGCCGATCTCGCCCGCGAGGTCACCGAGGGCAAGCGCGAGGCGAAAGCCGCCTTCGGCAAGGACGAGGTCTATCTCGAAAAGCTGATCGAGCGCGCCCGCCATGTCGAAGTGCAGATCCTGGGCGATACCAGTGGCAATGCGGTGCATCTGTTCGAGCGCGACTGCTCGATCCAGCGCCGCAACCAGAAGGTCGTCGAGCGGGCGCCCGCGCCCTATCTCAGCGAGGAGCTGCGCCAGGAGCTGTGCGGCCATGCGCTGAAGATCGCGCGCGAAACCAGCTATATCGGCGCCGGCACGGTCGAGTTCCTGCAGGACGCCGACACCGGCAAGTTCTATTTCATCGAGGTCAATCCGCGCATCCAGGTCGAGCACACCGTCACCGAACAGGTGACGGGCATCGACATCGTCAAGGCGCAGATCCACATTCTCGACGGCTTCGCCATCGGCACGCCGGAATCGGGCGTTCCAGCACAAAAGGACATCAGGCTGAACGGCCACGCGCTGCAGTGCCGCATCACCACCGAGGATCCCGAGCACAATTTCATCCCGGACTATGGCCGCATCACCGCCTATCGTGGCGCCACCGGCTTCGGCATCCGCCTCGATGGCGGCACCGCCTATTCGGGCGCGGTCATTACCCGCTTCTATGACCCGTTGCTGGAAAAGGTGACCGCATGGGCGCCGACGCCGGCCGAGACCATCGCACGCATGAACCGGGCGCTGCGCGAATTCCGCATCCGCGGCGTGGCCACAAACCTGACTTTCCTCGAAGCGATCATCAATCACCCGAACTTCGCCGACAATTCCTACACGACCAAGTTCATCGACACGACGCCGGAGCTGTTCGAGCAGGTCAAGCGCCAGGACCGCGCCACGAAGCTGCTCAACTATCTTGCCGACGTCAGCGTCAACGGCCATCCCGAGACGCGCGGCCGGCCGCAGCCGAAAGCCGATGCCGCCGCACCCGTGGTGCCCTACCTCAACGGCAATGTGCCCGGCGGCAGCAAGCAGAAGCTTGACGTGCTCGGTCCGGAAAAATTCGCCGCCTGGATGCGCACGCAAAAAGAGGTGCTGGTCACCGACACGACGATGCGCGACGGCCATCAATCCCTGCTGGCGACGCGTGTGCGCACGCACGACATCGCCGGCATAGCGGGCACCTATGCGCGTGCCCTGCCGCAGTTGCTTTCGCTTGAATGCTGGGGCGGCGCCACTTTCGACGTCGCCATGCGCTTTCTCACCGAGGATCCCTGGGAGCGGCTCTCGCTGGTACGCGAGGCGGCGCCCAACCTCCTGCTGCAGATGCTTCTGCGGGGCGCCAACGGCGTCGGCTACACCAACTATCCCGACAATGTCGTGCAGCATTTCGTCAAACAGGCGGCATCAGGCGGCATCGACCTGTTCCGGGTGTTCGACTGCCTGAACTGGGTCGAGAACATGCGCGTCGCCATGGACGCGGTCGGCGCCGAGGGGAAGCTGATCGAGGCCGCGATCTGCTACACCGGCGATATTCTCGATCCCACGCGGGCGAAGTACGACCTGAAATATTATGTCGGGCTGGCGAAAGAGCTCGAGGCGGCCGGCGCCCATATCATAGCGGTCAAGGACATGGCCGGGCTGTTGAAGCCGAGCGCCGCGCGCGTGCTGTTCAAGGCGCTGCGCGAAGCGACAGACCTGCCCATCCATTTCCACACACACGATACATCGGGGCTCTCAGCGGCAACGGTTCTGGCGGCGGTAGAGAGCGGCGTCGACGCCATCGACGCGGCGATGGATGCGTTCTCCGGCAACACCTCGCAGCCCTGCCTCGGCTCTATCGTCGAGGCGCTGAAGGGCACCGAGCGCGATCCCGGGCTCGACCCGCAATGGATCCGGAGGATCTCCTTCTATTGGGAAGCGGTGCGCAACCAGTATGCCGCCTTCGAAAGCGACCTCAAGGGGCCGGCGTCCGAAGTTTACCTGCACGAGATGCCGGGCGGACAGTTCACGAACCTCAAGGAACAGGCGCGTTCGCTTGGGCTGGAGACGCGCTGGCACGAGGTGGCGCAGACCTATCATGACGTCAATCTGATGTTCGGCGACATCGTCAAGGTGACCCCGTCGTCCAAGGTGGTCGGCGACATGGCGCTTATGATGGTCAGCCAGGACCTCACCGTCGCCGACGTCGAGAACCCGGCGAGGGACATCGCCTTCCCGGACTCGGTCGTCTCAATGCTGCGCGGCGATCTCGGCCAGTCGCCTGGCGGCTGGCCGCAGGCGCTGCAGAAGAAAGTGCTGAAGGGCGACAGGCCGATCACGGCGCGGCCGGGCTCGCTGCTCAAGCCGGCAGACCTCAAGGCCAGCCGCAAGGAGATCGAACGGAAGCTCGAGCGCAAGCTCAGCGAATACGAGTTCGCTTCCTGGCTGATGTATCCGAAGGTCTTCTCGGACTTCGCGGCCGCGCAGGAAACCTACGGTCCCGTCAGCGTGCTGCCGACGCCGACCTATTTCTACGGCATGAAGCCCGAAGACGAGGTGTTCGTGGACATCGAGAAGGGCAAGACGCTGGTCGTGCGCTGCCAAGCGATCGGCGACGTGGACGACAAGGGCATGGTCACCGTGTTCTTCGAACTCAACGGCCAGCCGCGCCGCGTCAAGGTGCCCGACCGGGCGCATGGCGCGTCCGCCGCCAAGGCAAGGCGCAAGGCCGAACCCGGCAACGAGGCGCATGTCGGAGCGCCGATGCCGGGCGTCGTCTCGGCGCTCGCTGTGGCCGCCGGCCAGGCCGTCAAGGCCGGCGACGTGCTGCTTTCCATCGAAGCAATGAAGATGGAAACGGCGCTGCATGCCGAGCGTGACGGCACGGTCGCCGAGGTGCTGGTCAAGGCCGGCGACCAGATCGATGCCAAGGACCTGCTGATCGCCTTCAGTTGAGAGCTCGCAAGAGAGAGCCACAGACTGTCGGCTTCTGTCGGCAGCCCTGCCAGCCTGTTCGATAACCGCTTGACCCGCCGTCCCCGGTCGGGCATCGAACCGCAGAAATTTGCGGCGGCACGGTTGCCGAGTCGCGGCGAAGCATCGATTTTTTTGGAGAAAAACATGGCCGACGATATCACAGAGACCAGCCAGACTGTTGCCGCCGGCCAGTTGCGTGCCTTCATCGAGCGCATCGAGCGGCTCGAGGAGGAGAAGAAGACCATTTCCGACGACATCAAGGAAGTGTTCGCCGAGGCCAAGGGCACCGGTTTCGACACCAAGGCGATGCGCGCGATCATCCGGCTGCGCAAGAAGGACCAGGCCGAGCGCCAGGAGGAGGAGTCCATCCTGGACCTCTACAAGGCCGCCCTCGGCATGGTGTAAGGCGAGGCATCTCGTGACGTCCGGGGTCGGCGATGAGTGAGTTCGACTTCGGTGGCCGAAGGGCCTCGGAGTTCCGCCAACGCGGCTTCTGGACGCTGTTTGCCGAGCGTCACCCGGAAGAAAGAACCCGGCTGGCGAGGCGAGGGCCCTGGTTCTGGCAGCGCGGGCTGCCGGAATTCGCGCTGGTGCTCTCCATGTATGTGGCGCCCAGCGAGAATGTGGTCGGCGTCTTCTTCGGCCGTAACGAGAAGCTTGGCGCAACCGACGTCTGGGTGCGCCTCAAGCCGTTTCAGCCGGCGATCGAGGAACGGCTGAAGCTCAGGCCGGAGCAGAGCGCACAAAACCTCGGCATCAATTCACAGTGGCGAGTCAACTGCTTTGCCGAGGACAATTGGCCGGCCATGTCCGACTGGCTGGTGACCGAATGCTCGCGTTTCGAGCGCGCCGTCATCGATGTTCTGGGGCAGGGATAGGTATCCGGTGTTGCCGGGGGTCGCCAGATCCTTCTTTCGCTCACGCTGGCTCGGCCAGGTGCGGCTCGACCGGCTGTTCTGGCGCGATATGGTGCTCGTCGGCACGGCGATCAACATTGCATCGTCCGTGGCGGCGCTCATTCTGCTGGGGGTGAAGACGCCGCTCGGTCTTGTGCTGGCGGTGCATTTCGCGCCGGTGCCCTACAACATCTTCCTGACCTCGGCCGTCTGGCGGACGGCGGAGCGAACCGGGGGCGCCAAGGCCTCCCTTGCTATGCTGGGTTCGGCGCTCTGGCTGATCGCAACAGTCGTCGTCTGACAATGCTGCACGAAAAAGGCGGCCGAGGCCGCCCTTCGCAGGAAGCGTTGGCGAGGCCGCGCTCAGGCCGCCGGCTCGAATCTCAGCGCCACGCCGTTGATGCAGTAGCGCAGTCCGGTCGGCGGCGGGCCGTCCTCGAAGACGTGGCCGAGATGGCTGCCGCAGCGAGCGCAATGGCATTCCGTGCGGACCATGCCGTAGCTGCGGTCGGTCGTGGTCTCGATGGAACCGGGAACGGGGTCGTTGAAGCTCGGCCAGCCGGTGCCGCTCTCGAACTTCAGCTTGGATTCGAACAGCGGCTGGTCGCAGCCGACGCAAAAGAAGGTGCCGGCGCGCTTTTCGTGAAGCAGCGCACAGCTGCCCGGGCGTTCGGTGCCATGGTTGCGCATGACGGCATATTGCTCAGGCGTCAGCCGGGCGCGCCATTCGGCGTCGGTGCGGGTGACGGGATAGGCGTGGGTGTCCATGCAGAAAACTCCTCGGCCTTGACGGCTCGTTGTTGATCGCAATGTCTATTCGCAACAAGATAGGCGTTTGTTACGAGATTTGCCCGCATTTTCGAGCGTGCCTTCTGCAATCCTCATGCGATCGCCGTGAGATAGCGCGCAACGGAGGCCGCCAGCGCCTGTTTCGCGCCACCGATAATGTTCTGGTTCCACCACGCGCCGTAGATGTCATCGAATGTGAAAGGCTCCAGCGCGGCCGCGATGCGGCGCACGGCGGCCGCATTGAGCGGGATGTAGTTGGGATAGCTGTACATGAAGCTGACGTGGCGGCGGGTCGGCGTCACCTGCAAGATATCGCCGGCCAGGAGAGCATTGCCGCCTTCGCGCTTCCAGTGCAGCACCTGGCCGCCGGCAAAGTGGCCGCCGCAGCGGATGAGCGTCAGGTCCAGTGTCTCGCCTTGCCAGCTGACGATCGACGGGTGTGGCCGCATGATCCACTGCCGGTCGTCGTCATGGAGATAGATCGGCACGCCGCCAAACGCCTCGCTCCATTCGACCATCACCGAATAGTAGTGGCAGTGCGAGATGGCGATCCCGGCAAGGCCGCCGCGGCGATTGATCTCGGCCACCGCCTCGTCGGTCACCATCGAGATGCAGTCCCACAGAACGTTGCCGTGCGGCGTCTGCGTCAGCAGCGCCCGCTGACCGATGGCGAAGCGCGGCTCGATGCCGAAGGCGAGAACGCCGGCATCGCCCTTCATCACAAGCCGATGCCCGGCCGCGAGCTCTTCCGGTGTGGTCCAGGCCTGGCCTTCCCAGCGCACATATTGCCGCTCGTCCTCGCAGATCGGACAGTGCTGTGGGGGCGCTTCGCTCTGCGCGAACTGGACACCGCATTGCAGGCAGAGGAAACAGGTCATGGAACCTCCCGTCATTTTCCCGGCTCAATGCTTGCGCGACAATTGCTTGGTGGCGCTTTCCAGTCCGGCGAGCGTCAGCGGAAACATGCGGCCGCCGAACATGTCGCGGATCATAGCGATCGAATGGGTGAACCCCCAGTTCTTCTGGCTCTCGGGGTTCAGCCATACCGCGTTCGGCCACTGCCGCAGCAGACGGCCGAGCCAGACGGCGCCCGCCTCCGGGTTCCAGTGCTCGACCGAGCCACCGGGATGCGCGATCTCGTAAGGGCTCATCGAGGCATCGCCGACCACGATCACCTTGTAGTCAGGCCCATATTTGTGGAGGAGATCGAAGGTCGGGATCGTCTCGGCATGGCGGCGGCGATTGTCCTTCCACACGCCCTCGTAGAGGCAGTTGTGGAAATAAAAATATTCGAGCTGGCGGAATTCGGCGCGGGCGGCCGAGAACAATTCCTCGACGCTTCTGATGTGGTCGTCCATCGAGCCGCCGACATCGAAGAACATCAAAAGCTTCACCGCGTTGCGCCGCTCTGGCCGCGTCTTGACGTCGAGATAACCGTGCTCGGCGGTGGCGTGGATGGTGCCGGGCAGGTCGAACTCCTCCTCGGCGCCTTCACGCACCCAGCGGCGCAGCCGCTTGAGCGCGATCTTGATGTTGCGGGTGCCGAGCTCGACGGCGTCGTCGAAATTCCTGAACTCGCGCCTGTCCCAGACCTTCACGGCCCGGCGGTTGCGGCTCTCATGCTGGCCGATGCGCACGCCTTCGGGATTGTAGCCATAGGCGCCGAAAGGCGAGGTGCCGCCAGTGCCGATCCATTTCGAGCCGCCTTGGTGGCGGCCTTTCTGCTCCTCGAGCCGCTGCTTCAGCGTCTCCATCAGCTTCTCGAAACCGCCGAGCGCCGCGACCAGCTTTTTCTCTTCCTCGGTCAGGTGCTTTTCGGCCAGCCGGCGCAGCCATTCCTCGGGGATATCAGCGACGTTGACGGCATTCGGACCGCTGAGCGCCTCAACACCCTTGAAGACATGCGCGAACACCTGGTCGAAGCGGTCGATATGGCGTTCGTCCTTCACCAGCGCGGCGCGAGCGAGGTAGTAAAAACCTTCGACGTCATAGTCGACCAGCCCGGCTTCCAACCCCTCCAGCAGCAACAGGTATTCCCGCAAAGAGACGGGAACGCGTGCAGCCTTCAGTTCGAGGAAGAAAGGGATGAACATTTTCTGTCTATAAGAGGTCGTACTCGATGAAGCCGGTGCGGCGCGCGACATGGTCATAGAGCTTGCGCGCCGTGGCGTTGGTTTCGTGCGTCATCCAGTAGACATTCCTGACGCCGATCTTGCCGGCTTCCTGCTTCACGGCTTCGATCAGCGCAGCGCCAATCCCCTTGCCGCGCACTTCGGGGTCGGCGAACAGATCTTGCAAGTAGCAGTTGTTTTTCTCGGACCAGCAAGAGCGATGGTACAGGTAATGGGTGAGGCCGACAGCCTTGCCGTCGAGGACGGCGATAAAGCCCTTAGGTTCGAACTCGCCTTGCGTGAACAGGCGCTTCCAGGTGACCTCGTAGACCTCTTGCGGCAGTTTCGTCTCGTAGAAAGCAAGGTAAGCGGTCCAAAGCCTGCGCCAGTCGGCGTGGTCGGATTCTGCGAGCGGGCGGATAGTGATCTCGGCCATTTCGTTCCCTCTGAGGTCTGGAACTCAATCCATACCAACAGAATCGGGATCAGGAACACCCTTGCCTATCCCGCCGGCAAATTATACTCGCGAAAAGCGGTCGCGAGCATGTGCAGCGCCTCTCGTGCCCTTGGCGCCAAGCTGTGCGAATGCAAAACGATCTCGGAAGGGGGAATTGGCGGCAGGCCGAGTTTGCGGCCCACCTCGACCAGGCCGGGCGGCGCGACACGGTAGGCGAGCGCAGCGACGGCGAAGCCGGCCGACACCGCGATATTGACGGCTGCGCCGCCGCCGCCCACGAAAGCCTCGTTCCAGGCAATGCCTGCCTTATCCAGCGTCTCGACAGCTCTCACGCGGTCAGGGCAATTGCATACGGTGCTTAGCAGCGCCAGGCGCAATGGCGTTCCCGGCCGCCATTCGAAGGCCGGGGCGGCGAACCAGCCATATTGAGTGCGCGACAAGGCTTCGCCGCGGCGGCTGTCGTCTTCCTGATGGACAATCACCGCATCGAGCTCACCGCGATCGAAAGCCTCCTCCAGCATGGAGCTCGTATCGATCCTGATGTTGAGCGCGAGCGACGGATCATGGGCATGCAACTGGGCTATCAATATGGACAGCTCAGGCCCGGCGACGTGATCGACAAAGCCGAGAGCAAGCCGACACGGCGCGTCGGAAAATTCCGTAACGGCTCGTTCGTGGGCGGCAAGGAATTCACGCGCCGCCGGGAGAAAAGCCGCTCCCCTTGCCGAGAGGGCCACGCGGCGCGGCGTTCGTTCGATCAGACGCGCGCCGAGCTTCTCTTCCAGCCGACGCAGCTTAACGCTGATCGTCGCCTGGGTGCTGCCCAGCGCGGCAGCCGCACGCGTGAAGCTCTGCAGGTCGGCCACCATGACGAAGGTCCGCACGGCATCGACGTCAAGACTGGTCATCTCTAATCATTCCATTTTGTCATTTCTGAAATAGAAACGCATAGTCTTTTTTCATGATGGGGGGTCATTTAAGTCATGTCGACCGCTGTGTGAAGAGCGACGCTCGCAGCCACTTCCGAATGCTCCGACTGAAAGTGACCGACATGACGTTTCCAATCGACCGAAACACCGTTGCTCTTGCGGGGGTCTGCCTCGCCTCGCTGCTGTTCGGCCTCGAAATCTCCAGCGTCCCGGTGATCCTGCCGAAACTGGAAACCGTGCTTGGCGCTGATTTCAAGGATCTGCAATGGATCATGAATGCCTACACCATTGCCTGCACCACGGTGTTGATGGCGACGGGGACATTGGCCGACCGTCTCGGCCGCAAACGCGTGATGGTGGGCACCACCGTCGCCTTTGGCCTCGCCTCCCTGCTATGCGGTCTCGCAACGAGCGCTCCGCTGCTGATCATCGCCCGGTTTCTTCAGGGCCTGGCGGGCGGAGCGATGTTTACCTGCAGCGTGGCGGTGTTGTCCCACCAGTTTCAAGACGGCAGTGAACGCGGCAAAGCCTTCGTCGCCTGGAGCGTCGTCTCGGGCATCGGGCTTGGCTTCGGCCCCGCCATTGGCGGATTGATTGTGACGCTGTCGAGTTGGCAATGGGTGTTCCTCATCCATGTGCCGCTTGCCGTTCTTGCCTTGGCTTTCATCGGCGCCGGTGTCACCGAATCGCGCGATCGCAACGCGCAGAAGCTTGACCGGGCCGGCATACTGACACTGTCGTTCGCGGTGTTCGGCTTCTCCTATCTGATCACGCAAGGGGCCGATCTGGGCGCTGGCGCGCGCATCGGCGTGGCAAGCGCGGCCGTGCTGGCCTTCGTCGCGTTCCTCGTAGCCGAGAAGATCAATCCCTATCCGATGTTCGATTTCTCCGTTTTCCGCATCCGCCAATTCTCGGGAGCGATCATGGGCGGCATCGGCATGAATTTCAGCTACTGGCCGTTCATCATCTATCTGCCGATCTATTTTTCGGGGGTCCTCGGTTACGACAGCACCACGACCGGCCTGTTGCTGCTCGTCTATACGCTCCCTTTCATGCTGATGCCGTCGATCGCCGAGCGCCTGCGGGCGCGCTATCAGGCGCGGGTGGCGATCCCGCTCGGCTTGTTGACATTGGGGGTCGGTTTCATCGCCATGTGGATAGGGTCCGGGCTCGAGGGCGCCTGCTGGCTGACCATGCTGCCCGGCACGCTGATCGCCGGCATCGGCATCGGCCTGACCAATTCGCCGACCACCAACACCACGACCGGCTCGGTGTCGCCCGATCGTGCCGGCATGGCGTCCGGCATCGATATCAGTGCGCGGCTGATCACGCTTGCCATCAACATCGCGGTGCTGGGACTGCTGCTGACGCAAGGGATCGTTTCTTATCTGCGCAACGCATTCGGCACGGCTATCGACCCGAACGAACTGCGCGCCCTGGCGGAGAAGATCGCAGCCGGCAATCTCGACGGCCTGGCGCAATACTCGCCCAAGCTCACGACCCTCGACCCGACGGGCGCCATCGTTCATGCCGCCCTGATCAACGGTTTTGGTTGGGTCATGCTCTATAGCGGGATCGGCGTTCTGGCTCTTGCCGTCATCAGCTTTGCTATCTTCGGCCCAAAATATGTCGCGCCGCAGCAGCGAAGCGGGCGTCCTGCGCAGGGTGCTGGCGAGATGCGCTCGTAGCATGCCTTGTGCGGCTCGGCCTCAGGGTGCCGATGCGCTCGTTCACCCTTGCCGCCTCGCCATGAAGGCCAGCCGCTCGAACAGATGCACGTCCTGCTCGTTCTTCAGCAACGCGCCGTGCAGCTTGGGCAGCGCGTTCTTCGGGTCGGCGCGCAGATCCTCGGGCGCGATGTCGTCGGCGACCAGCAGCCTTATCCAGTCGAGCGCCTCGGAAGTCGACGGCTTCTTCTTCAGTCCCGGCACGTCGCGGATTTCGTAGAACTGAGTGAGCGCCGCCCGCACCAGATTCTGCTTGATGCCGGGATAATGCACATCGACGATCCTGTGCAGTGTCTCGACGTCGGGAAAGCGGATGTAGTGGAAAAAGCAGCGACGCAGGAAGGCGTCGGGCAGTTCCTTCTCGTTGTTGGAGGTGATGATGACGATCGGCCTCACCGCGGCGCGGATCGTCTCGCCGGTCTCGTAGACGAAGAACTCCATCCGGTCGAGTTCCTGCAAGAGGTCGTTGGGAAATTCGATATCGGCCTTGTCGATCTCGTCGATTAGGAGGACGACTTTCTTGCCGGCGGCGAAGGCTTCCCACAATTTGCCGCGCTTGATGTAGTTCTTGATATCGTTGAACCTGGTATCGCCAAGCTGACTGTCGCGCAGCCGCGACACGGCATCATACTCGTAGAGGCCTTGCTGCGCCCGCGTCGTCGATTTGACGTGCCATTCGATGAGTTCCAGCCCGAGTGCCGCCGCCACTTGCCTGGCAAGCTCCGTCTTGCCGGTGCCGGGCTCACCTTTGACCAGCAAGGGCCGTTCCAGCGCGATCGCCGCGTTGACCGCCACCATCAGATCCTTGTCGGCGACGTAGGCCGCAGTGCCTTCGAAACGCATTTTTGCTCCTTGGTTCAGTACGGACGACCGTAAGGAGACGGCTTGGCCCATGCAAGGGTGGGTTGGCGGCGGCGAAATGTGAAGCCGGCAGGGAAAGAGCGCCAACTCTCTGGCGCCAAGTCTCTGGCGCTTGGGAGGGCATCGGCCTATATTGGGGCTGACGGTCTGCGCTTCCCGGCAGGAGACACTTTTCCCCGGGGCCTTAACGATCCTTAGGGAGCTGTCCCTGGGAAGACCCGTGGGTTTTCTCACACGGCGCCCACCTACTTTGTAGGCACCCGGGATCGACTTCTCCACCGGTTGTGTGGATCGTCACTTATTCGCCACATCCACGTATTTCGTGGATCATGCGATGGAAAACGTCGCTCCCAAAACGTCCATTCAGGTCTGGCTTTTTCTAGCGTCTGCGCATGGCATCCTCAAAAGACCTGAAAAAACAGCTGCGCAAGGAAGCACTTGGCCGCCGCGACGCGCTCGATGAATTCTGGCGGGTGGAAGTCGCGCTCGACATGGCCGAAACCGCGCGCGACCAGCTTGCCATCGAGCCAGGCCAAATCGTGTCCGGCTTCTGGCCAATGCGCTCGGAAGTCGATGTCCGGCCGCTGATGTTCGCCTTGCGCGAAAAGGGCGCACGGCTCTGCCTTCCGGCGATCCTCGACAAGACGACCATGGTCTTTCGCGAATTGGTAGGCGGCGCGCCGATGATCGATATGGGATTTGGCACCGTCGGGCCGCATGAGGAGGCCGAAGTTCTTGACCCCTCCGTCATGCTGGTGCCGCTCGCCGGCTTCGACGCGCGCGGCCACCGCATCGGTTACGGCGCGGGCTATTATGACCGTGCGATCGCCAAGCTTGTCGACAAGGGGCATGCGCCCCGGCTGATCGGCATTGCTTTCGACTGCCAGGAAGTGACGATGGTTCCCAATGAGGACCATGACGTCATCATCCCGGAAATACTCACCGAGAGCGGGTTGCGCCGGTTCGAGCCAGAATTGTAGATAGTTCTTTGGAACGCATGATCTTTGCCGAAAGTCATGCCACTTTTCGGGGTCAAGCGTGATGAGACTTCTCTTCCTCGGCGACATGGTCGGCAAGACAGGCCGCACGGCGGTGTGGGAGCAATTGCCGGGCCTGATCTCGGACTTCAAGCTCGATTTCGTCATCGTCAACGGCGAAAACGCGGCCGGCGGCTTCGGCATCACCGAGGAGATTTTTCGCGAGACCATCGCGGCCGGCGCCGATGTCGTCACCACCGGCAACCATGTTTGGGACCAGCGCGATGCGCTCGCCTTCGCGCCGCGCGAAGAGCGCTTCCTGCGCCCCTCCAATTTTCCCAAGGGTACGCCAGGGCGCGGCTCGGGCGTCTACATCGCCAGGAGCGGCGCGCGCGTGCTGGTCGCCAACATCATGGGCCGGGTGTTCATGCATCCCGAGCTCGACGATCCCTTCCAGGCTGGCGAGCGCGAGCTTGCCGCCTGTCCGCTCGGCGAGCAGGCGGATGCCGTGGTCATCGACTTCCACGCCGAGGCGACCTCCGAAAAAATGTGCTTCGCGCATTTCGTCGACGGTCGCGCCAGCCTCGTGGTCGGCACTCACACCCACCAGCCGACCGCCGATCACCATATCCTCAATGGCGGCACCGGCTACATTTCCGACGTGGGCATGTGCGGCGATTATGATTCGTCGCTCGGCATGGACAAGGAGGAGCCGCTCAACCGGTTCCTGTCGAAAGTGCCGAAGGGGCGTTTCGAGGCGGCGACCGGACCCGCGACCTTGTGCGGCGTCGGCGTTGATATTTCCGACCGCACGGGGCTGACCGAGAAGATCGCGCCGTTTCGCCGCGGGCCGCGGCTCGAGGAAACGGCGCCGTCCTTCTGGACGTGACATTGATATAGGGGCTCTCAATACCTAACTGCCGGCGACACTGCTCTAGATCGTAGAGGGGACGACCTCCATGCAGCTTATCGAGTTCCTGGCGCCGCACTTCGCCTTCGTGTCCGATCCCACCGCCTGGGTCGCGCTGTTGACCCTGGTGGTGCTCGAGATCGTGCTCGGCATCGACAACCTGATCTTTATCTCGATCCTGACCAACAAGCTGCCGGAAGCACAGCGAGCCCGCGCCCGCCGGCTCGGCATCTCGGCGGCGCTCGTCATGCGGCTGGTGCTGCTCGCCACCATCTCGATCATCGTCCAACTGACGGCGCCGGTCTTCACCGCCCTTGGCCACGGCTTTTCCTGGCGCGACCTGATCCTGATCGCCGGTGGCCTGTTCCTGGTGTGGAAGGCGACCAAGGAGATCCATCACACGGTCGACCCCGACGACCACCAGGACACGATGCTGGGCGAGACCGTGCAGATGAGCCTTGCCGGCGCCATCTTCCAGATACTGCTTCTCGACCTTGTCTTCTCCATCGATTCCATCATTACCGCCGTCGGCATGACCGACGAGATCGCCATCATGTACATCGCCGTCATCGTGGCGGTTACGGTGATGATGCTGGCGGCTACGCCGCTGGCGAACTTCATCGCCAAGAACCCGAGCATCGTCATGCTGGCGCTGGGCTTCCTGTTGATGATCGGCATGACGCTGATCGCCGACGGCATGGGCTACCATGTGCCCAAGGGTTATATCTACGCGGCGATGGGTTTTTCGGCGCTCGTCGAAGGCCTCAACATGCTGGCGCGGAACCGCAAGAAGGCGAAGTCCGGCGGCGGGCATTGAGCCTGACGACATGGCCAATGCCGAGTTCAGGCTGACTCTTACGAAATTGTACGTACATTGTCGTAATCGACGGTGCTGCTTTGCGATTCGAATGGGATGCTGAAAAAGCCAGGCGCAACCTTGCCAAGCACGACATCGGATTCGATCTCGCGCAGAAGGTGTTCGATGATCCGCTTTATCTCATCGTGCCCGACCGGTTTGAAGATGGTGAGCAGCGTTGGCACGCTATCGGGACGATCGATGCCGTAGTGGTCATGCTGGTTGTACACACATATCCTGATCGCGAAGATGAGGAACGAGTTAGGATTGTTGGTGCCCGGAAGCGACAGCGCATGAAAGGAGGCGCTATGAGCAAGAAGGACCTTAGTCAGGATCAGCGCAACCAGCTCGCCAAGCTGGCTGGTTTGCCTGACAGCGAAATTAATACTTCCGACATCCCAGAAGTTCCGGCGGAGAATTGGATTCATGCTCGTCGTGGACATCTTTACAGACCACTCAAGCAGCCAGTGACAATCAGACTCGATGCCGACGTGCTATCGTGGTTCAAGGAGCATGTCGGGGGTGGTGGTTACCAGACCGAAATCAATCGTGTGCTCCGCCATCACGTGATCGAGCAGGAAAAGCGTAGAACCTGAGCCGGTTCAACTCCCCGGCGCGCCCTTCGGGTGACGGTCGCCGATCAGGCCTAGTGTCAGGCCTTGTTCGAGCCAGGCCTTGGCGCCGGCCAGAACGAGCGTGAAGCCGCCGGTTGAATCGACCGCCTGTTTCACCTGTTCGTCGCCATTGCCGGCAAAGCCGAAATTGTGGACCTCCAGGAAGGTCGCGTCACCTGGCATTTCGGTGAAGGTCCAGATCACCGTGGTCGGCGGATCGCTCCATTGCATGACGATCTTTTCGTTGGCGACGATCTCGCTGACGACCACGGTCGTCGAGACGCCATACATGCGCCACTCCCATTGAACCGGCTTGCGGCCGTCCAACCTGCCGCTGGAATGGGTGAACCAGAATTTCGTGGTGATCTCCGGGTTGACGATGGCCTCGAAAACGTCGGAGACCGGCCGCCGGATCATCATGGCGGCTTCGGCCGTCGGTGTCTCGCGGATTTCCATAGCGTTCTCCCCTGCCGAATACGCCTTCACCAGGCGTCGGGCTCCCGCACCATGTGAACGATGTTGGCGGGGCTGGTGATCCAGAAACCGCGGAAGCCTTCTCCCAGCGGCTCGATGGCGTCGCATCGCTCGACGCCGACCTTGGCGAGATGATCGGCGGCGCCCGGGAAATCCCCGGTGAACAGTCCCAGCCAGATCTCGGCCTGGCCCGGTCCTGCTATGGCAGATTGATCTGCCAGGAAACGCCGAACCTGTCGTTCAGCCAGGCGAAACGGCGGCTGAAACCGTAATTGCCGGTCGGCATCAGAAACGTGCCGTCTTTGGACAAGGCCTCGACGATGCGCTCCAGCTCTTCTTCGGTGGAACAGTCGACGAAGAGCGAGACCGACGGCGTGAAGGTGAAGGCGTGCTGTACCGGGCTGTTGAAGATCATGACCTCCGTGCCGCCGATGGATGCGCGAGCCAGCTTGACTGCCCCTTCGGGTCCGTCCTCGCCTGCACCGTAGCGCGTGAGGTCGAGGACGCGGCTATCCGGAATGGTCTCACAATAGAAGGCCATTGCTTGCTCGGCCTTGCCTTCGAACATCAGGAACGGGGTTACTTTCACGGCAGGCCTCCCTTCGCTCAAATGTTGGTCTCGTTGGCAGGCTCGCCCTTCATCTCGCTGCGGTAGTAGCCTTCGCGCAAATTGATGCCGTGTTCGACATAGGCCTTCATGCAGGCCAGCATCTGCGACCAGCCCTCGCAATTGAGATAGGACTTCTTCAGGCCGACCGCGTCCTCGTGCCAGCCGGCCTCGGCGATGGTGACGAAAGTGCCGCCGTCGTCGAGCGGCTCGAAATTCATCTCGATGCGGGTCTTGTAGGCCGGCTTTCCCTCTTCGTCGGTGGCATCCCAGCGCAGCACGATGCGGCTGTCCCTGACGATTTCGTCTACTTCGACCGGCACCTTGCCCCACCACACGACATTGGCGCCCGACACCAAGGGCGCGCTGGCACCGCCGATGGTGGTGAAATAGGAGCTGAGCTTCTTCGGATTGACGACCGCGTCGAAGACGTCGGCGACCGGTTTGCCGATGCGTCCTGAAACCCTGAATCCAAGAGACATATCCACAGCTCCTTCCTTGATTGATAGGAGTTTATGTTATAAAAAAATAACATGTCAAGCCGATCGCAAGACGACAATGTTTTCAAGGCGCTGGCGCATCCGCGCCGGCGCGAGATGCTGGATCTGCTGAAGGACGCGCCAAAGACGACCGGCATGCTGTGCGAGGCGTTTTCCGATGTCGACCGCTGCACCGTCATGCTGCATCTCAAAGTGCTGGAAGAGGCCGATCTCATCGTGGCGCGGCGCGAGGGGCGCGAGCGCTGGAACCATCTCAACGCGCTGCCGATCAAGCAGATTCACGACCGCTGGATCAGCCAGTACGCCGGCCATGCGCTTAGCATCATAGACCGGCTGAAATCCGATCTGGAGGGGTGAACGGCCGTCACGGCTTTGCCGTGCGTGGTAAAGCGCGGCGCGGCTGGACGAATTGAGCCGATTTATCTATAAGCCGGCCATTCCGACAAAGAGCGCCATACGTCCATTCGGACGCAGCAGGGACGTTCTGACATTTTGAATTCGAGCATTGCGGAAGGCGGTCATGCATCTCGCCGCGCGATGCTCTAGCCGAACACGACAGGGGTGCCATGGCTGGCCATTCACAGTTCAAGAACATCATGCACCGCAAGGGCCGTCAGGACGCGGTGCGGTCGAAAATGTTTTCCAAGCTGGCGCGCGAAATCACCGTCGCGGCCAAGAGCGGGACCCCCGATCCGTCGATGAATCCGCGCCTGCGCCTTGCCGTGCAGAACGCCAAGGCGGTGTCGATGCCGAAGGACAATATCCAGCGCGCCATCAACAAGGCGTCGATGGGCGACGCCGAAAATTACGAAGCCGTGCGTTACGAGGGCTACGGTCCCGGCGGCGTCGCCGTGATCGTCGAGGCGCTGACCGACAATCGCAACCGCTCGGCTTCGAATGTGCGCGCCGCCTTCACCAAGGCCGGTGGGGCGATGGGCGAAACCGGCTCGGTGTCGTTCATGTGGGATCGGGTCGGCGAAATCTATTATCCGGCATCGGCCGGCAGCGCCGACAAGGTCATGGACGCGGCAATCGAAGCCGGCGCCGATGACGTGGAGTCGGACGAGGAAGGCCACACCATCTATTGCGCCTTCGAAAACCTCGGCGAGGTGTCGAAGGCACTCGAAGCCTCTCTCGGCGAGGCGGAATCGGTGAAGCCGATCTGGAAACCGCAGAACAATATTCCGGTCGATGAAGAACGCGCCCAGTCGCTGATGAAGCTGGTCGCCACGCTCGAGGACGACGATGACGTTCAAAGCGTCTACGCCAATTTCGAGGTCGACGAGGAGACCATGGCCAAGCTCAGCGCTGCGTGAGCAAAGCCTGACATGATCGAAAAACCGCTGCCCACCATCCGCATCACCTATTGCACGCAGTGCCAGTGGCTGCTGCGTGCCGGCTGGATGGCGCAGGAACTGCTATCGACATTCGGCACCGATCTGGGCGAGGTGACGCTGGTGCCCGGCACCGGCGGCGTCTTCACCATATCGTGCAACGAGGTGCTGGTCTGGGACCGCAAGCGCGACGGCGGCTTTCCGGATGCGGCAAAACTCAAGCAACTGGTGCGCGACGTCATCGACCCGGACCGCGATCTCGGTCATTCCGACCGCAAGGCGAAGAGCTGAGACTTCCCGCAGAAGCCGGACGTCATTTTCCTCGCCTCTGCCCGAAAATCGCGCCGATCCCGGCGCCGATTGCTATGCCCATGCCGATGCCGACGGCAGGGTCATCCATCGCTGCGCCACAGACAGCGCCGAGGCCGATCCCCGCGGCAATGCCCAAGGCCATGGTGGAATACGGGTCGTTCACGGCGCTTCTCCCGATAAACACGCCTCGGTCGCCGCGATGCCGAACGCGGCGGACCGAGACACGTCAACGCGCGGCGAACCAGAAGGATGCCAGCGCGGCGATGGCGGTGATGGCGCGCACGTGGTTCCACATCACCCAGTCCCTGAGATAGGTGGTCCATACAGCAGCGCCGTTGCTGCTGGCCGGATCGACGGCGGCCAGCGCGTCGTTGAGCGGCACGTTGAAAACCATCGTCACGATGGGGTTGCCGACGAGATAGATGACTGCGCCGGCCAGCAGCCAGAAGGAGCCTGGCTGCTGCCAGCCGATGATGGCGCCGGCGATCAAGACAAGGCAGATCAGGCCGGTGCCGAACAAGGCGGTCATGAACATCGGCGTGATGACGGTGATGTTGATCGAGTTCATGGCGGCGATACCGCCCGCGGCAGGCAGGCGAGCCATTGCCGGCATGACGAAGTTGGAAAAGGCGAAGAACACGCCGCCAACAACGCCCGAGCCGATAGCGGCGATGAAGATGAGGGTGGGAAGTAATTTCGGGATCATGTCAGTTGCTCCAGATGCCGGTTGCGGCGGTTTCAGTCGCAATGGGCAGAAAAGTTTTGGGGGGTGGCCGGGCACCTGTTCGACGCCTTCAAATCAATTATCCCGTCTGCTTCTTTCAAAACATGAGAAATCCTCATATTTGCAAAACGTGATAAACCCTCGTATTTTGCGAGTCAAGTCATTTCTGGGTGGCATTGCCGCCCGGCGTCTGTTGAAGAGCCATGGAAAAAACCGCCACGTCCCCACCGGAACAGGTCGCCACGCCACGCCGCGCGCCGAGCCAGCAGCGCAGCCGTGAACGGGTCGAGCGCATGCTCGCCGCCGCCTCGGCGCTGATTGCGGAGCAAGGCAGCGATGCCATGCGCATGGGCGAGGTGGCGGAGCGGGCTGGGGTGTCGATCGGCTCGCTCTACCAGTTCTTCCCCGACAAGCGGGCGATCGTCTGGGCGCTGGCCGAGCGCTACACCGCCGAAAGCCAGGCCTGCATTTCAGCCGCGCTCAAGGACGTCGGCGACGCCGAGGGCCTTCGGCGGGCGTTCTCGGAACTGGTGGGCATTTATTACCACCTGTTCCTGGCGGAGCCGGTGATGCGCGATATCTGGTCGGGCACGCAGGCCGACAAAGCGCTGCGCGAACTGGAGCTCGCCGACAGCCGTGCGAACGCCGAATTTCTCACTGCGACGCTCAAACGCCTGCGGCCCGATGCCGATGCCGTCGCGCTGGAAACGACGGCGTTTCTCGTCTGGCAGATGGGCGAGGCCGCCATGCGGCTGGCGATCTCGGTCGAGCGGAAGGAGGGCGACAGGCTGGTCGCCGCCTACAAGCGCATGGCGCTCAGGGAATTGCTTGCGGAATAGGATGCTCTCACCCTCCCCTCGTGGGGAGGGTCGCTGCGAAGCAGCGGGGTGGGGGCAGCGCCGACCCACCCGACCTTCGGTCCGACCTCCCACACGGGACCGACAAGGGGGAGGTGGAGGCAAGCGCCAGCGTGAAGGGACGTGCATTGGCCAACAAAAAACCCGCCACGAGGACGGGTTCTCTGGTCAGCGAAAAGCTGATGGGGCCTAGAGGCCGAAACCTTCGAAGCGCTTCTTGAACTTCGACAGGCGGCCGCCGCGGTCGAGCAGGGTCTGCTGGCCGCCGGTCCAGGCCGGGTGCGTGGTCGGGTCGATGTCGAGGTTCATCGTATCGCCTTCCTTGCCCCAGGTCGAACGGGTCATGTACTCGGTGCCGTCGGTCATGACGACCTTGATGGTGTGGTAGTCGGGATGGATATCGGTCTTCATGGCTCGGTTCCTGGTTTGCCGGGTGCGGCTGACGGGCTGAAAGCCTGCGTCGATGCGCCCCTTTTTAAAACTCGAAGCCGCAGCTATTGAGGAGCCACGGCTTCTAAAACGGTCGGCGAGCCTATACATCAGCCGGAATTGAATCACAAGGCCGCGGCAAGCGCATATTGAGGCGCATAGCTGAAGGCGGCCAAGAGGAAAGACCAGGATGGCGCAAACCAGCAGCGCAGACGAGCGCCGGCGCTCGCTCAAGCCGCTCAGGCGCCTGTTTCCCTACATCGGCCGCTACCGCACATTGGTGGCGGGCGCCGTCATCTCGCTGATCGTCGCGGCGGTGACGACGCTGGCGCTGCCGCTGGCGGTACGGCGCATGATCGATCATGGTTTCACGCCGTCCGGTTCCTCCTTCATCGCCGAATATTTCGCCGCGCTGGTGGCGATGGCCGCGCTGCTGGCGGCGGCATCGGCGGGCCGCTACTATTTCGTCATCACGCTCGGCGAGCGCGTCGTCGCCGATATCAGGCGCGATGTCTTTGCCCATGTGACGAAACTGTCGCCGGCCTTCTTCGACACTGCCCAGTCGGGCGAGATCGTGTCGCGGCTCGCCGCCGATACCACGCAGGTCAAATCGGCGGTCGGGGCGACCGCTTCGGTGGCGCTGCGCAATGTCATCCTTGGCCTCGGCGCGGTCGCGATGATGGTTTTCACCAGCCCGAAACTGTCCGGGCTGGTCATCGCAGCCATTCCAATCATCGTGCTGCCGCTGGTCGCCTTCGGCCGCTCGGTGCGGCGCAAGTCAAGGCAGGCGCAGGACACGCTGGCCGATGCCACCGCCTATGCCAGCGAGCAGATCGGCGCGGTGCGCACATTGCAGGCCTTCACCAATGAGACGCTGGTCACCGGGCGTTTTTCGGGTGCCGTCGAGGCCGCCTTCGAGGCCGCGCGCGCCTCGATCTTCGCGCGCTCGTTCCTCACCTTCTTCGCCATCTTCACGATTTTCTCCTCGGTCGTGGCGGTGCTGTGGTTCGGCTCGCGCGACGTGCTCGACGGCAATCTGTCGCCGGGCACGCTAGGCCAGTTCCTGCTCTATTCGGTATTCGCCGCCGGTGCGCTCGGCGCGCTATCGGAGGTCTGGGGCGAATTGGCCCAGGCAGCAGGTGCCGCCGAACGGCTGACCGAAATCCTCGCCGAGGAGCCGGCGATCGTGGCGCCTGCCAATCCCAGGCCGCTGCCGGTGGCGAGCAAGGGAGCGATCAGCTTCGAGGCCGTGTCCTTTTCCTACCCGGCCCGGCCCGACCGCGCCGCCGTCCACGGCCTGAGCTTCTCGGTCAAGCCTGGCGAGACGGTGGCGATCGTCGGTCCCTCGGGAGCGGGCAAGAGCACGGTGTTCTCGCTGATCCTGCGCTTCTACGATCCGGAGACCGGCAGGATCCTGATCGACGGCGTCGACATCCGCGAAGCCGACCCCCTTTCGATACGGCAGCGCATCGCCATCGTGCCGCAGGACGTCACCATCTTCGCGGCCAGCGCGCGCGACAATATCGGCTTCGGCCGGCCGGGCGCCAGCGAGTCAGAGATCGAAGCGGCGGCAAAGGACGCGCTGGCCGACGAATTCATCCTCAAGCTCGAGAAGGGCTATGACAGCCAGGTCGGCGAGCGCGGCGTGACGCTGTCGGGCGGGCAACGCCAGCGGGTGGCGATCGCCCGCGCCATCCTGCGCGACGCGCCGATTCTGTTGCTCGACGAGGCGACCTCGGCACTCGACGCCGAAAGCGAGACGCTGGTGCAAATGGCGCTGGAGCGGCTGATGCGGGGCCGCACCACGATCGTCATCGCGCACCGCCTGGCGACGGTGCTGAAGGCCGACCGCATCCTGGTGATGGATGGCGGCCGCATCGTCGAGGAAGGCACGCATCAGAGCCTGGTGACCAAGGGCGGCATCTATGCCCGGCTGGCCAAGCTGCAGTTCGAGACCGGCGCCAGCGCCTTCAGGGGCGCGGCTGAGTAGCGGCGACGCTGGGCGTGCTCACGCGGCTCCATACCGTTTGCGCAGGTGGTCGGTGAAATAGACGGCATTGAGCTTTTCACCGGTGGCGCGTTCGAGCAGGTCGGGCGTCGACCAGCGCGATCCGTGCGACCATATGTTCTTGCGGCGCCAATCGTTGATGGCACCGAAATTCCCCATGGCAAGATCGTCATCGGCCGACGGATGCTCCCGCGTCAGCGCCGCCCATTGCTGCGCCGCCATTATCGCGCCCAGCGTGTAGGAGGGAAAGTAGCCAAAGGCGGCAGCAGGCCAATGCACGTCCTGCATCGGCCCGTCCGCGGGGTTGTCGATGGTTGAGAGGCCGAGATAGTCGCGCATCCTGGCGTCCCAGGCCTCGGGCAGTTCGGCCACCTCGAGCCTGCCGGAGACGAGCTCCTGCTCCAGTTCATAGCGCAGGATGACATGCAGCGGATACGTCACCTCGTCGGCATCGACACGGATCAGGCCGCGCTCGACATGGTGGACATGCGGCAGGATGTCGTCGAGCGACCAGATTTCGCCGAGATGCTTTTCCACGACCGGCAATGCCCAACGCCAGAAGGCGGGATTGCGCCCGATCTGCTTTTCAACGAACAGACTCTGGCTTTCATGCACGGCCATGCCGCGCGCCTTGCCGAGCGGCCAGTGCGACCAGGCCTTCGGCAGGTTCTGCTCGTAGAGTGCGTGGCCGGTCTCGTGCAGCACGCCCATCAGCGCCGACAAGAAATCGGAAGTCTTGTAGCGGGTGGTGATGCGCACGTCGCTCGGCACACCGCCACAGAACGGATGGTGCGACACCGACAGCGAGCCGTGCGTCAGGTCGAAGCCGACCGCCGCCATCATGGCAAGGCCGAGTTCACGCTGCCTGTCGATCGCGTAGCTGCCCGCAAGCGGCTTCAGCGGATGCTTGCGCAGCCGCGCTTCCTGCGCCGCCAGCGCTTCCGGCACGAACCCCTTGAGGAAAGCCTTCAAGTCGGCGAACACCGGGGTGATGTCGGCGGTGCGGTTGCCGGGGTCGTATTGCTCCATCAGCGCGTCGTAGGGGGCGAGGCCGAGGATGTCGGCGCGCAGGGCCGCCTCTTCGCGCACCAGCGCCACCACGCCTTCAAGCGCCGGCAGGAAGCCCGCCCAGTCGTTCTTGGCCCGCAGGTCGCGCCACAGCTGCTCGCAGCGCATGCGGGCGGTCGTCTGGCGTTCGACGAATTCGACCGGCAGGCAGGTCAGGTTGGTGTATTGCCGCCGCAGTTCGGCCAGCGCCGCCCGCTGTTCATCGTCAAGCGCCTCGCCTTCGGCGGCGGCGATCCAGTCCGCTATTTCCGGCGCGGTCGCCCTGGTGTGGTACATGCCGGCAAGTGCCGCCATGGCCTCGGCGCGCTTCTCGCCGCCACCGACGGCCATGTGGGTCGCTTCATCGGCGCCGAGGATGGCCAGCGCGTGCTCCAGGGCTTCGAGCTTGTGGCCGAGGTCATCGAGTTTTTGAAAGGACATGGCGGCTTCCGTGATTGGGAAGGGCGAAAAAGATACCAACGCCGGCGCGTTTGCAACCCTCACGCGCCGTCCGGCAGATGCGCCTTGCGCTGGCGAGCCGACGCGTGAAATGCTGCCCGACGATACATCACGAGGGAATACGATGATCGGCAACATCCTGGTCGGGCTGGTGGCTTTGATCCATGTCTATATCGTCTATCTGGAGATGGTGCTCTGGGATACGCCGCGCGGGCACAAGGCATTCCGGCTGACGCCGGAATTCGCCAGCGCCTCGAAGGTGCTTGCCGCCAATCAGGGTCTCTATAACGGCTTTCTCGCCGCCGGCCTGATCTGGGCCCTCTACCTCGGCACGGCCGGTTTCCAGGTCAAGGTTTTCTTCCTGCTCTGCGTGGCCGTTGCCGGGCTCTACGGGGCGGCAACGGTCGGTCGCAAGATCCTGTTCGTGCAGGCCGCGCCGGCAGCGGCTGCCTTGGTAGCGGTCTGGCTCGGCTGGTGAGGAAAAGAGGCGCCTGCGGGATTGGGTCCCGTAGACGCCAGGTGGTCCCTTCCTTTTGGGCCGCGATCAGAATGGCCTCAGCCGTTCGGATAGTTCCCGCCGTCGGCGCCGTCGCCCATCAGGAAACCGCTACCGATGTCGACCCTCAGCCGCTGGTCGACATTGTCGAGACGGCGCAGCAGGTCATGATATTGTGCGGCCGGTATCCTGCCGTGATCCGACGAGGCTATCTTCTCCGCCGCCTGACCTATGCGAGCGGTGCGCATCTCCAGGCGCTCCGCCGCGGCCGGGGTGATGTTGTTGGCCTGTCTGGCGGTGATTATGCCCTGATGCACGCCTTGAACCTGTTCAATGAGAGCCTCGACACGCGGGCCGGTCATGTCGGTTGGGTCGGTCGCGTCGAGCGCGCCCTTGTGGTGACCCGCGGCGTAGGCGCCGGCAAGCGGGGCGGCGACAAGAATCGCGGCAAGGGTTGCAGTCTTGAGAGATGCTGAAGAGCGCATGACGGCGCCTCCTTTTGCTGCGGAAAAGAACGGCTCTGCCGTTCCGCTTCCGGACGATGCGGGCCGTCCAGTTCCGTCGCGTCGCGATGGGAGGCATCGCCGGCGGTTCTCGGCCCTGCGCAGCACGCTAGGAGCGCTTTGCGGCGAAGTGTAATTAAAAAAAGATAATCTTTTCAGGCCTTGCCGGTGCACAACTGCGCCCTAGAGTTGAGCCGGCGAACAAATTCGCGTGAGATCGCGTGATGATGGATCACCGTTCGGTGAGCTTCAGTTCGATCCGGCGGTTCTTGTTGCGCGCCTCTTCGGTGTCGGCGGGATCGAGCGGCTGGAACTCGCCGAAGCCGGCGGCGACCAGCCGGTTGGCCGGCACGCCGTTCTCGATCAGGAACTTCACCACGGAAGTGGAGCGCGCCGTCGACAGCTCCCAATTGTCGCGATACCGACCGGTGCCGGACAGCGGCTTGTTGTCGGTATGGCCGTCGACGCGCAGCACCCAGTTGATCTCCGGGGGAATCTCCTTCTGCAACTCGATGATGGCGTCGGCAAGTTTCTTCATCTCGACCTTGCCGGCATCGTTGATCACCTCCGAGCCGGTCGGAAACAACACTTCCGACTGGAAGACGAAGCGGTCGCCGACTATGCGGATGTTCTCGCGGTCGGCGAGGATTTCGCGCAGGCGGCCGAAGAAGTCGGAGCGGTAGCGGTTGAGTTCCTGCACGCGCTGCGCCAGCGCCACGTTGAGGCGGCGGCCAAGGTCGGCGATCTTGGTGTTGGAATCCCGGTCGCGGGCCTCGGAGACGTTGAGCGCGTCCTCGAGCGCGCCGATCTGCTTGCGCAAGGCCGCGATCTGCTGATTGAGGATCTCGACCTGGCTCAGCGCCTGCTGGCTGATCTGGCGCTGGCTGTCGAGCTCGCCCGTCAGCGCCGCCGCGCGCTGGTTGGCCGCATCACCGGCGCCCGCACCTTGCGCCAGCAGCTGCTGGAGCCGGCTCTTCTCCGCTTCGGCCGCCGACAGCGATGCCTGCAGATTGGCGAGCGAATCCTCCTTGTCCTGTGTCGTGGAACGCTCCAGCGCCAGAAGCTGCGTCAGTTCGTTGATCTGCGAATTGAGACGCGACAGCACGGCGTCCTTGCCGGAGATTTCGCGGCCGAGCAGGAACTGCGCCAGCACGAAGACGGTGAGCAGGAACATGATGGCCAGAAGCAGCGTCGACAACGCGTCGACGAAGCCCGGCCAATAGTCGATGCGGCGGTCGGCGCGCCGGCTCCTGGCGAGCGCCATGCTAGTGCACCCCGGTCTTCTTCAGGGCGTCGGCGATCTTTTCCAGCGTGTTGCGCATCGCCTTTTGTTCATCCGACTGTGCTTCGACCCAGTCGCGCATGATCTGCTGCTCGGAGCGCATGTTCTTGACCAGGCCGGAAATGCCGTCGGCGAGATTGGCCATGGCGGTGGCGACGCGCGGATTGGAGCCGCCGCCATTCTCCTGCATGCTGCGCAGCCGCTCCGACAGCAGGCGGATTTCATCGGAAGGCTCGGTCCGGACCGCGTCGGAGACGACGATGTCGGACGACAGGTCGGTGACCGAGGACAGCCAGTTCTCCAGTTCGGTGTAGAAGCGCGTCTGCGCGCGGCCGGCCTGCAGGTCGAGGAAACCGAGAACGAGCGAGCCGGACAGGCCGAACAGCGAGGACGAGAAGGCCGTGCCCATGCCGGCGAGCGGCGCCGACAGCCCTTGCTTCAGCGAATCCAGCACAGCGGCGGCATCGCCCGTGCCGGGATCGAGCGACTCGATGGTCTCGCGGATGGAGCCGATCGTGTTCAGCAGGCCCCAGAAGGTGCCGAGCAGGCCAAGGAACACCAGGAGGCCGACGAGGTAGCGCGAGGTGTCGCGGCTTTCATCGAGCCGCGTGGCGATGGAGTCGAGCATGGTGCGCATCGAGCTGGTCGAAAACGCCATGCTCGACGAGCGGCCGATCATCGCCTTCATCGGCGCCAGCAGCACCGGTTCGGTGATCTCGGAACCGGCGCGGAAGGAGTTGACCCAGCGCACTTCGCGAAACAGCCGCCCGACCTGGACGAAGGCCAAAAGGATGCCGACGGCAAGCACGCCGATGATCAGGCCGTTGAGCCCGGGATTGGTGACGAAGGCGGTCGAGATCTGCCGTGTCAGGATCGCTGCGATGAAGGCGACGATGGCCAGGAAGATGACCATGGTCAGGAGAAAGACCTGCGGGCTCGACAATTTGTGTGGATCGTAGATCAGCACGTCGGAGCGCCTGCCCATGCCGAAGGATCTGAGAAAAGCCATCCGTGCCCCGTTTCCGATGCCGCTGCCGCCGATCACGTCGTCGGCGACTCTAAACGGAATTGTGACCAAATTGAATGGTGCTTGGCAATATTGCCGCCAGCAGTTTCAGAGACGGTTGATGACCAGGCAATCGACCATCGCCGCCAGATGCAGGCCTGCGCCGGTGACCACGAAACCATGCCACAGCGCGTTGTGGAAGCGCAGCCCCTTCCAGGCGAAGAAGATCACGCCGCAGGAATAGACGACGCCGCCGGCGACGATGAGCACGATCGCCGTCGTCGGCAAGGTAGCGACGAGCGGCTCGACCAGGACGATGCCGCTCCAGCCGATGGCGAGATAGAAGACGATCGCCAGCCGGTCGAAGCGGCCGGGGAAAAACACCTTTATGGCGATGCCGATAATGGCCGCGGTCCAGACCAGGACGATCATCCAGCCGGCCAGCGCCGAGCCGTCGAGCTGCGCGAGAAAGGGCGTGTAGGTGGCGGCGATGAGCAGATAGATCGCAGCGTGGTCGAAACGCCGCAAAATCCATTTCACCGGCGAAGTCACCGGCCATAGATTGTAGGTCAGCGACACCGAGAGCACGGTGAGCAGCGACACGACATAGAAGGCGGCGGCGATGTATTCGCCCGGTCCGACCCGAAAGGCGGCCAGCGCCAGCAGCGCCGAACCGGCCGCGATCGCCAGCACGATGCCGACGGCATGGACGATGCCGTCGGCGATCATCTCGGCACGCGAATAGTGCCATCGTCCGACAAAGGGGATCTCGATCTGCGGCGGCGTCTTGATCATCATCGTCCTGCGTCAACCCTATCTGGGCAAGCGCCGGACAGTATTTCAAGCTTTGTTTGCCGTTTTGCGACTGCGGCGCTTCAGCGCGGCGGGGATTTGATATTACTCCGCGCTTATTCCTGCTTCAGCGGGCAGCGAGCGGCTTTTTCACGGCCTTCAGGAGGGCGCGCTGGATGATCTCGTTGCCGGCGACGACCGAACCGTTGTCGAGCATGTCCTGGCCGCCGTCCATGTCGGAGGCGAACCCTCCTGCTTCACGGATCAGCAACAGGCCGGCTGCGATGTCCCAGGGCGACAGGCCGACTTCCCAGAATCCGTCCATGCGGCCGGCGGCGACGTAAGCGAGATCGAGCGAGGCCGAACCCAGGCGCCGGACGCCGGAAACCTCGGCCATGACATTGCGTAATTCGATCAGGAAATTGCCATGCTGGCCACGCCCCAGATGCGGCACCCCGCAGCCGATGACGGTGTCGATGAGCTTGGTGCGGCCGGCGACACGCAGGCGGCGGTCGTTCATGAAGGCGCCGCCGCCGCGCTCGGTCGTATAGAGCTCGTCCATGGCCGGATTGTAGATCACGCCGGCCACGATCTGGCCCTGGCGCTCGAGCGCGATCGAGACAGCGAAAAGCGGAATGCCGTGCAGGAAATTGGTGGTGCCGTCGAGCGGATCGACGATCCAGCGGTGCTGGCTGTCATCGCCGGCGATCGTGCCGCGCTCTTCCATCAGGAAGCCGTAACCGGGCCGCGCCTTCGACAGTTCGGCAAAGACAATATCCTCGGCCTTGCGGTCGGCCTGGCTGACATAGTCGCCCGGTCCCTTCATCGAGACCTGCAGGTTCTGGACCTCGCCGAAATCGCGCGACAGCGAGCGGCCGGCCTTCATTGCGGCCTGGACCATGACGTTGAGAAGGGCTGAGCGTGCCATCGTAACTCTTCCTGCTGCCCGCGCTTTAACCTTTGTCCTGATGCATGTCGGTGACCCGAAACCTGGGCCACCTCTGGGCGACATGCATCAGTCGGCGCGGCGCATATAAGTGATTTCATTGGTGTCGACGACGATGCGTTCCCCCGCGCCGATGAAGGGCGGCACCAGCACGCGAATGCCGTTTTCCAGCACCGCCGGCTTGTAGGAAGAGGCCGCCGTCTGGCCCCTTACCACTGGGTCCGCTTCGGTGATGGTCAGCGTTACCTGGTCGGGGAGCGAAATGCCGATAGGCCTTTCCTCGTAGAGCTGGACCGTCACCATCATGCCGTCCTGCAGGAAAGCGGCGCGGTCTCCGACGAAGTCCTTCGCCAGCTCGAGCTGCTCGTAGCTCTCGGTGTCCATGAACACCAGGGCGTCGCCCTGCTCGTAGAGGAAGGAAAAATCCTTGAGATCGAGCCGGATCTGCTCGACCGTCTCTGCCGAACGGAAGCGCTCGTTCAGCTTTGTGCCGTTGATGAGGTTCTTCAGTTCGACCTGGTTATAGGCGCCGCCCTTGCCCGGCTTGACCGTGTTGGTCTTGACGGCCACCCACAGGCCGCCATCGTGCTCGATGACGTAGCCGGGACGGATTTCGTTGCCGTTGATCTTGGCCATGATGATGTGATCCGGGAATGAGATGTTCGCAAGACAGCGATTTCGGGCCTCCAAGACCACAAATCGCCCGAAGAGGCAAGCTGGCGCTGATCGGGTGTCCCGTGGCGGCGGCTCAATCGAAGCGCACGATGGTGCCGCGTTGCGGCGTCTTGTCCTGCGAGAGATCGAGCATGACCTCGTCGACATAGCACCAGCCCCACGTCTCGGGCGGGTCGTAGGCCTCGATGACCGGATGGCCGGTCGCCCGGTAGTGGCCGGTGGCGTGACGGTTCGGAGAACTGTCGCAGCAGCCGACATGGCCGCAGGTGCGGCACAGCCGCAGATGCACCCACCAGGAACCCGTCTTCAGGCACTCCTCGCAACCTTCGGCGCTTGGCGTTACCTCGAGGATGAAGCTGCCATGCGTGCATCGTTTGTCGGGCGAAGCCATTTCATTGCCTCCTTGGAGAAGCGATGCCGCGATATAAACCCTCAACCGCTCTCATCGAAACCGCGGCGACCGCTTCGGTAATGATATCGAAGACTTTTGCCAGCCGACGGATCTGCGACGACCGCATGATAGCCATCTGCATGGAAAGATCGAGGTCACTTGCCTCGACGAGCATCGCGCGATGACTTCCGCTGGATTTCCGCTGATCGCGTCAGGGCAGGCGGTTTGCCTTCTGCAGTGCCTGCTTGGTCTGGTCGTCGCTCAATCCTTGCAGGAAATCGTCCATCTCGGGGTCGATGAGGCCGGCGCGGCGGGCGACGATGTACCAGGCGCCGGCAAGCACGAGGTCCGGCTCGGTGCCGATGCCTTGCATATAGAGTTTCGCCAGGCGGTTCTGGGCGGCGACATTGCCGCCTTCGGCGGCCTGCTTCATCCAGCCGAAGGCGGATTTCAAATCACGCCCGCCGCCGCGGCCCTCGATCATCCAGGTGGCGAGGTCGAGTTGCGCGGTGTCATAGTTTTGCCGCGCGGCCTGAGCCAGCAGGCGCCGGGCCTGGGCGTCGTCGCGCGATTTGCCGCCGACGCCGTTGGCATAGATCTGTGACATCGCATACTGGGCGTCGGCGAGGCCGGTCGCCGCGGCGCGCTCGTAATAGGTCACGGCCTTGGCGATGCCGGCGTCGCCGGGGTCCTGCTGGACCAGCATCTGCGCGAAATTGAATTGTGCCAGCCGGTTGCCCGCTTCGGCGGCGGCCTGCATCAGCGCATAGGCTTCCTTTTCGTCCTTTTTGACGTAGCGGCCGTCGAGCAGCATCAGCGCATATTGGAACTGCGATTCCGGCACCCCTTGCTCGGCGGCGGCTGCGTACCATTTCGCCGCTTCGGCCGCATTGAGGGGCACGCCCAGTCCGCGCGACAGGATCTCGGCCACCAGCGTCTGCGCCGCCGGGTCGCCGTTTTGCGCCCGCACCAGCGCGAGGTTGTAGGCGGTCTTGTAGAGTCCGCGCTGGAAAGCCCCGTAGGCCGCATCCGCCGGCTTGGCGCCGAAGCGGTCGGGATTGATCGCGTCGGCCGAAGGCAATGGCGCTGGCTCGGCGGTGGTGGCGGGCTGCGGCAACTGCTTTTCGATCGGCTTGTCGGTATGCACGCCGGCATCCGGCTTAGGGTGCGGCGAAGGAATCGTTTCGGCGGCAGCGGCCTGGATCATGACCGCAGCAAGCAGGGCCTGAAGGGGAAGCCTTGCCGAAGACACGTCAGTCCTCGAAACGCGGTGCGGTTTCGTCGAGCAGCGCATTGGCCCGCGCGATCGCCGCCTTGGGATCGACGCCGTCGGCGAACACCGCACTCGACAGGGCGACGAACTCGGCGCCCGTATCTGCGACGGTTTCGATCGAAGCGAGCTCCGATCCGGCCATGACAATGCAGGGGATCTGAATCATCTGCGCCCACCATTGTCCCAGCGCCAGGTTGCGCGGATGCGGATCGGGCTTGTTGTCGTAGCCGAAGCGGCCGAAGAAAATATAGTCGGGCCTGACTTCGCCGAGTTCGAGCGCGTCATCACGTGTCTTGGCGCCGCCGGCGCCGACCATCATTTTTGCCTGGAAATGCTCGACCGTCTCGGCGAGCTCGGCCTTGGAGACCTCGACATGAATGCCGTCGGCCTGGACACGCCCGGCGATGCGCGTATCGCCGGCAATGACGAACGCGATGCCGGCCGCCTGTGCCGCCGGTACGATTTCGGCGGCGAAGGCCTGGAAGGAAGCTTCGTCCATGTCGTTCTGCGGCAGGATGAGCGAGGCGACGTCGCCGCCCTCGAAGGCCGAGACGATACGGGCGGCCGGCACGCCAGATGGCGCGATCAGCACGATGCGGCAGCGATTGGGGGGCGTTGCGTCGTTCATGGTCTTCGATCCCGGGTTTCGCCTATGCCGGGCGAAGATGGTTGGATTGCGGCATAGAGCAAAGTGCCCGCTTTGAACAGGCGGGCAGGCGGGATCACTATTTTTGAGCGCCGAAGCGCCGGCGATTGGCGTTACTCGATCGGTTGCGCACCTGCCGCGGCAGGCCTTGGCTTCCACAATGTCCAGCCGAGATTCATGCCGGCGGCCGCGATCAGGATGGCGGCGGCGCCGACGAGTTGGCTGAGATGCAGGCGATGGCCGAATGCCGTGACGTCGACCAGGATCGCAACGATCGGGTAGATGAAGGACAGCGACCCCTGCAGGTGCGTCGGCAGCTTCTGGATGGCGCCGTACATCAGGATGTACATCAGACCGGTGTGGACGATGCCGAGCGTCGCCAGCATGGCCCAGCTCCTTGCGTCGGTCGGAAGATGCGAGAGATTGGCGAAGGGCGCCAGCATCAACACGCCGACGCAGACCTGGACGAGCGCGATGAGATGCGGCGGCGTGCCCTTGAGCTTTTTGGTGACGATGGCGGCGACGGCCCAGAAGAAGGCAGCGGCCAGCGCCATGACGATGCCGGCGAAATAGTTGGTGCCGATATCGCCGGCGTCAGGGGCGGCCTCGACGATCAGCACCATGCCGGCGAAGGCGATTGCCAGCCAAGTCAATTTCGTCAGGGTCAGCCGCTCGCCGAAGAAGAGCGCGCCGAAGCCGACCAGCATGAAAGGCTGGGTATTGTAGACAGCGGTGGCGATCGAGATCGACGCGCGCGAGAATGCGCTGAACAGCAGCAGCCAGTTGACGACGATGGCGGCGCCACCGAGGGCCGCGATGGCGAAAACGCGAAGCGACAGCCTGTTGCGCAACAGGCCGAGGCCGACGCAGATGAAGAGCAGCGTCACCGCGCCGAAAGCGCAGCGCCAGAACACCACATCCATGATAGGCTGGCCGGACAGGACGACGAACCATCCGATCGTTCCCAGAATCGCCATTGCGGCGGACATTTCGATCGTCCCACGTGCTGTATCGCTCACGACAAATCTCCAGATCGTTGCTTGTGCATAATCTCATGCTGATCCTGAGCTTTCCACCCAGCGAGAAAGGTGACATGCTGGTTTTGCCTATTAAAAATAGGCAAATACCCGGAAATCCTGAGAATGTGAAATGCTTGACGATCTCGACCGACGTCTCCTCGAAATCCTGGTGAAGGATGCGCGGACTTCACTGAAGGAGCTGGCCGGCCAGGTCGGGCTGTCATCGCCGAGCGTTTCGGAGCGGCTGAGGCGGCTCGAGGAGCGCGGGGTTATCAGGGCTTTCACCGTCGAGATCGACCCGCTGGCGCTCGGCTATACATTGCAGGCGATCGTGCGCATCAAGCCGCTGCCGGGCAAGCTGCACATCGTCCAGAAGCTGATCGAGGAGATCGCCGAATTCGGCGAATGCGACAAGGTGACGGGGGACGACTGCTTCGTCGCCAGGCTGTTCGTGCGTTCGATCGCCGACCTCGACGGTATCCTTGATCGCATCGCCGACAAGGCCGAGACCAGCACCGCCATCATCAAGGCGCAGCCGATCCGGCGGCGGCCGCCACCGCTCGGCGCATGACCGGTCCGCGTTTCTTGACTCTGCTTGGCGGTGGTGGAAATGCGTGGCGGCTCCGCCAGTCAGGCATATGAACAACGAGGAAAGAACATGGCGCAGAATGTCTATGATCAGCCGGATTTCTTCGCAGGCTACAGCCAACTCGGCCGGTCCGTCGAAGGGCTGGACGGCGCCGCCGAGTGGCCGGCGCTGCGCGCGATGCTTCCCGACGTCAGCGGCTTGCGAATCGTCGATCTCGGTTGCGGTTTCGGCTGGTTCTGCCGCTGGGCTCTTGAACACGGGGCCAAGGAGGTTCTGGGTCTCGACCTGTCGGAAAAGATGCTCGCCCGGGCGCGTGCCGCCGGCCCGAATGCCGGCATCGTCTACGAACGCGCCGATCTCGATGAACTCAGCCTGCCGCGGACGGCTTTCGATCTCGCCTACAGCTCGCTTGCCCTGCACTATGTCAGCGATGCCGCGCGGCTGTTCCAGACCGTGCACCAGTCCCTGGTCCCCGGCGGGCATTTCGTCTTCTCGACGGAGCATCCGATCTATATGGCGCCGACCGATCCCGGCTGGTCTGTCGATGCCGAAGGTCGCAAGACATGGCCCGTCGACCGGTATCTGGTGGAAGGACCGCGCAAGACGGACTGGCTGGCCAAGGGAGTTGTGAAACATCACCGCACCATCGGCACCACGCTCAACACGCTCATCCGGTGCGGCTTCACCATCGAGCATGTCGAGGAATTCCGTCCGACGGACGCGCAGATCGCGGCCAAGCCCGAACTGGCGGAAGAGCTCGAGCGGCCGATGTTCCTGCTGGTCTCGGCCCGGCGATAGATCAGAGCAGAATGGGCAGGGCTTGCTGTGGCGACGCCCACATTGCTGTCGCTCCGCTCGGGAATCTGGGCTATTCAGGCGTTGACGCGCTTTCCCTCCAGACCAGTCCCTCCTCCATGTCAGGCCTGCTTTCCGATCCGTGGTTCTATGCGGCCGCCGCCCCGGCGGTCATTCTGGTCGGCCTGTCCAAGGGCGGATTTGGCGGCGCCGTCGGTTTCGTCGGGGTGCCGCTGATGGCGCTGACCATGCCGCCGGTGCAGGCGGCGGCCATCCTGCTGCCCATCCTGTGCCTGATGGACATCGTTTCGGTATGGACATGGTGGGGCGTCTATAACAGGAAGATGCTGGTCGACATGATGCCCGGCGCGATGATCGGCATCGGTCTCGGTTGGCTGACGGCCGCACTGGTCACCGAGGAGGCCGTGCGGCTGATCGTCGGCGCCGTCGCCATCATTTTCGTGCTGCGCTGGCTCTATCTGAAGTACCGCCACGGCGCCGACCATGCGGCGCAGCCCAACCGCGTCACCGCGGCCCTCTGGGGCACGGTCGCCGGCTTCACCAGCTTCGTCGCCCATGTCGGCGGCCCGCCCTTTCAGGTTTACGCGCTGCCGATCCGGCTCGACCCGAAGGTGTTGTCCGGCACGGCGGCGATCTTCTTTGCCGCCACCAACGCGCTGAAGCTCGTTCCCTATTTCGCGCTCGGCCAGTTCGACAGCACCAATCTGACCGCGTCGGCGGTGCTGATGCCGCTGGCGCCGCTATCCACCATCGCCGGCGCCTGGCTGGTGCGCCGCATGCGTCCGGAGATCTTCTATCCCTTCACCTATGCGACGGTGGCCGTCGTCGCGGTGAAGCTTCTGTGGGACGGGATCGCCGGCCTGATGTAGCCGGGACCGTTTTCGCCTGCCTCAGGCGACGCTCGGCACCATGCGCCTTGTTCGGCCGAGCGCCAGGGTGGCACCAGCCGCCAACACAAGCCCCATGGCGGCAAGGACCGTGAAGTCGTCGATGGTCGGCTTCAGCACCATGTCGGCGATGATGATCAGCATTACCGCATAGTCGAAGCGCGCCGCCCGCAAGATGCGCTGGCCAGAGGCAAGGGCGGCCGGCGTCACGCCATCCCTGGCGATCATCGCGCCCATGTGGTCGGCGCTCGGCTTGAAGACGAACATGCCGATTGAAAAGGTGGTGGCGTAGCCGGCAAGGCCGATCAGGATCCACAGTTGCGAGAAGCCGACCCAGAACCAGCACATGATTAGCCCGAAGGCCAATGTCAGCATCGACATCGGCGCGAAGAAGCGGTTTCCCAATTCGCCCGTAGCCCGCATTGCCTGCAGCGTTCCCTGGATGTTTCCCGACCGATCGGCGAGCGTCGCCAGCACCATCAGCGCGAAACCGCCGCCGACCCATAGGGTCGCCGAAAGAATGTGCAGCAATTTAACGATCGAATACCAGTCCATGCTTCTCCCCGGCGCCTGATGTAGCGGAAGGAGCGAATCCTCGCCTGCCGCTTCGATGGCCAAGCGTTTATCGCCGCGCCTGTTTCGGAACGATGTCGTGAAAAAACCAGTTCTGTTTCAAGTGCCGGCTAACGTAAGGAGCCACTGATATTGCGAGCGCGCCATTCGGTTTTCTGCTATTATGAGGGGCGTCCGGGGGCGCGACATCGTCCAGAAACAGTGCCGATGCTAGTGCGCCCGCGCCGGGAGCCCGGTGGCGAGAGCAATCGCCTGACGATCAACCCTTTCCCGAACACGGGAAAGGCAACTCGGGGGAAAGATATGCAAGGGGTAGCACGGAATTTCTTCACGCTGGCCGTTATCTATGCGCTGTGCGGCATGGCGCTCGGCCTGTACATGGCGATCAGCCAGGACCATGGCCAGATGCCGACCCACGCCCATACGATGGTCGCTGGCTGGCTGATGTCGGCGGTCTTCGCCTTCTTCTATCACCTGTTTCCGGCGGTCGGACAGAAGACGGCTGCCGTCGTTCACTTCTGGCTGACCGCAATCAGCGGCATCGGCCTTTTGATCGGGCTCTACTTCCTGCTTGGCGGCGATGCCGCGATCGAACCGCTGGTGGCGGCGTCTTCGATGGGTTTCTACGCGGCCTTGCTGCTGTTTGCCTTCATTGCCTTGCCGGCGGTTTGGAAAACGGCCTGAGCCGAGGCTCGGCACATCCTTCAGGAACTGTGCTGTTACGGCACAGTGGCGCGGGGTTCGCTCAAAAAACATCGGCGCCGTTAAGGGTTCATTAAGCTTTACAGGCGTTTACTATGCGCATCCAGTGATCTGGATTCTTACCGAGTGGTTGGAGCCACTTTGTTTGACGCCTCCCTGTTAAACTCCTGAGAGCCGCCTTATCCGCGGCTCTTTTTTTGTCCGCTTTCCAGCGACACGGTCCGCACCGGATCACGTTAACCTTCTGTTAAACATGTGCTTGCCTTCACCCCGGACGAGGCGCATTTTCAAGCTTCAGTTATGTAGGGTTCCGGGTGTATCGGCAGTAAGCCGAATCGGCCGGTTGCAAGTGCAGGGGCGTATCGATGAACGAGCCTTCGAAGGGCAGCGCGAAAACCGTCAAGCTGGCGGAACGTCGGGTCTTTTCGCACTCCTTCAAACCGCTCTACCAGGAAGGCATGGGGCTAGTCGAACAGGCGGCGGAGTATCTCGACGGCAAGGGCCGGGCCGAGGCCAAGAAGCTGTCGCGGCTGGCGGCCACGCTTTATGCGGCCGAATCGATGCGGCTGACCACAAGGCTGATGCAGGTCGCCTCGTGGCTGCTTCTGCAGCGCGCCGCGAATTCCGGCGAGATGACCCGCGACCAGGTCGCGTCGGAAAAGTCCAAGGTGCGCCTCGACACCGCCTCCGCCCATGACGAGGCGGCCGGCTGGGCCGAACTGCCCAAGGATTTCCTCGACCTCGTCAACCGGTCGCTGCGCCTGCAGGCACTGGTGCGCCGCATGGACGAGGAGATCTACGGCGCCGGTGCGGTGGTCGACATGCAGCCCTTGAGCCGCCGGCCCAATCCGGTCTCGGACCAGATCAGCCTGCTCAACACGGCTTTCGCCCGCAACTAGGGGGTTCGGAGCATTTCTGGCTCGGCGGGCTGCTGTTTCCGGTTTGTTCACATTTCGCTGGCATCGCTGTCTCCGGGAGGTAGAGTAACCGGATGGGGGACGCGATTCGCATCATCGGTATCGATCCGGGGCTCAGGCGCACCGGCTGGGGCATTGTCGAAAGCCTCGGCAATTCGCTGCGCTTCGTCGCGTCCGGCACGGTGCGTTCCGAAGACAAGGCGGCGCTGGCGACGCGGCTGTGCCAGCTGCATGACGGGTTGGCTGAAATCCTGCATACGGCCATGCCGCATGAGGCGGCCGTCGAACAGACCTTCGTCAACAAGGATGCGGTGGCGACGCTGAAGCTTGGCCAGGCGCGCGGCATAGCCATGCTGGTGCCGGCACGCGCCGGCCTGGTCGTTGCCGAATATGCACCCAATGCCGTCAAGAAGGCGGTGATCGGCGTCGGCCATGGCGACAAGAAGCAGATCCACATGATGGTGAAGGTGCTGCTGCCGAAAGCGACCTTCGACACCGAACATGCCGCCGACGCGCTCGCCATAGCCATTTGCCATGCGCATCACCGGCAAAGCGTCGCCTATCGGATGGCACTTGCCGGTTGACGATGTTCTTGACTTGTTCCCTTGTCTGTCGTAGGTAATACTTTGAGGTATTACCATGCGCGTCACCACCAAAGGCCAAGTCACGATCCCCAAACAGATAAGGGATCACCTGGGTATCCGCCCGGGCTCCGAGGTGGAATTCGTGGCCACCGATGAGGGTGCTCGGCTTGTGGCCGTCAACGAGAATCTCCCCGAGGAGGAGAAATTGCGCAGGTTCAGTAATGTCCTTGACCGGATGGAGGGGACGTTGGATCTGGGTGGCATGACGACCGACGAGTATATGGAGTGGCTGAGGGGGCCGCGTGAAGATCTCGACGTTGATTGACACAAATGTCCTGATCGACGTTTGGGGGCCGGCCGGACCGCTGACAAAATGGTCGGCGTCTGCAACCGCCTCATGCCGCCGCGACGGCGACTTGGTGGTCAATACGATCATCTGGTCTGAACTGGCGCCGCTGATCGCCTCGGAGGCAGCGCTTCGAAAAGCGGTCGACATGCTCGAGATCGATCGCGAGTTTCTGCCCTGGGATGCGGCCTTCCTTGCAGGTGTGACGCATTCCCGTTATCGCCGTGCTGGTGGAATCCGCGAACGAACCTTGCCGGACTTCTTTATTGGCGCTCATGCGACCGTTGCCGGACATCGTCTTTTGACGCGCGACGCCGCGCGTTATCGCAGTTATTTCCCGGACCTTGACATCATTTCTCCTGAAACGCACCCATGAGGGCCTATCTTCCATGAAAGATTTGGCATGATCGGCAAGCTCAAGGGTATGCTCGACGAGATCGACGAGGATCATTGCCTGGTCGACGTGCATGGCGTCGGCTACGTCGCCTACTGCTCGGCGCGCACGCTTGCCGCGCTGCCTTCGCCCGGCGAAGCGGTGGTGCTGTTCATCGAGACCTATGTGCGCGAGGACATGATCCGGCTCTACGGCTTCCAGTCGGTGCTGGAGCGCGAATGGTTCCGGCTGTTGATGAGCAATGTGCAGGGCGTCGGCGCCAAGGTGGCGCTGGCCATCCTGTCGACACTGGCGCCGGCCGACCTTGCCAACGCGATCGCGTTGCGCGACATCGCCATGGTTTCCCGGGCGCCGGGCGTCGGCAAGAAGGTGGCCGAGCGCATCGTTACCGAATTGAAAAACAAGGCGCCGGCCTATGCCGGTGCCGCGTCGGGCACGATCGGCTTGAAGCAGGAGCTCGGCGAAGGCGTGGCAGCCGCGCCGATCACAGACGCGGTCTCGGCCCTAGTCAATCTCGGCTATTCCCGCGACACCGCCGCCAATGCGGTGGCGGCGGCACTGAAGACGGCGGGCGAGGAGGCGGACGCGTCGAAGCTGATTCGCTTCGGGCTCAAGGAACTGGCGCGATGAGCGCACGCTTGTCCGGTTCCCGGCCATATGCAAGGAAGGCGGCATGAGCCTTGCCCCCCGTCTGATCGCTCCGGAAAAACGTGGCGAGGATGCCGACCAGAGTTTGCGGCCGCAGACGCTTGACGATTTCGTCGGCCAGGCGGCGGTGCGGGCCAACCTCAAAGTGTTCATCGAGGCCGCCAAGGGGCGCAAGGAAGCGCTCGATCATGTGCTGTTCGTCGGGCCGCCAGGTCTAGGCAAGACGACGCTGGCGCAGATCATGGCGCGCGAGCTCGGCGTCAACTTCCGCTCAACCTCCGGACCGGTCATCGCCAAAGCCGGCGATCTCGCCGCACTCTTGACCAATCTCGAAGAAGGCGACGTCCTGTTCATCGACGAGATCCACAGGCTGAATCCTGCGGTGGAAGAGATCCTCTATCCGGCGATGGAGGATTTCCAGCTCGACCTGATCATCGGCGAGGGGCCGGCGGCGCGCTCGGTCAAGATCGACCTTGCCCGTTTCACCCTGGTCGCCGCCACCACGCGGCTCGGCCTGCTCACCAATCCGCTGCGCGACCGCTTCGGCATCCCGGTGCGGCTCAACTTCTACACGGTCGAGGAACTGGAGCAGATCGTGCGGCGCGGCGCACGCATCCTGCAAATGCCGCTCGGCGATGACGGCGCGCTGGAGATCGCGCGGCGCGCGCGAGGCACGCCGCGCATCGCCGGCCGGCTGTTGCGGCGCGTGCGCGATTTCGCTTCGGTCGCCGGCGATGGTCATGTGAACCGCTTGATCGCCGACGAGGCCTTGACCCGGCTGGAGGTCGACGCGCTCGGCCTCGATGCGCTCGACCGCCGGTATCTTTCGATGATCGCGCGCAATTTCGGCGGCGGGCCGGTCGGCATCGAGACGATCGCCGCCGGCCTGTCCGAGCCGCGCGATGCCATCGAGGACATCATCGAGCCCTATCTCATCCAGCAGGGTTTCATCCAGCGCACGCCGCGCGGCCGCGTGCTGACGGCCAATGCCTGGCGCCATCTCGGCCTCGACGCGCCGAAGGACCTGGCGCAACAGCAGATCAATTTGTTTCAGGAAGAATAGCGGCCCCCGGCGGCGGCGTTCGGGCCGGCGATCAAGCGTTCGCAACCGCTTTGCGGCGTGCGACCGGAGATCTTGCTGATCGATCCCGGCGGTGTGGAGCAACGGCGCTCAGTGAAGCGACCGGATCACGTCCAGCACATCGTGCTCGGCCTTTTCGCCGTTGAAAGCATCGACGATGCCGAAAGCGCCGCCGTAACTCCAGACCGACCAGGAGAAGCCATGCGCCTCGGCGCGCGCGATCATGTCCCGGACATAGGCGGCACGATAGCCGGCCGGCATCACATAGGGATTGCCGTATTCCTGGCGGATCATGCCGAACTCGCCCAGCGTGACGTTTTCCGGCCTGATGCGGTTGGCCTTCGCCCAGGCATCGACGGCCTTGAATGGGGCGTCCATGAGACCAAGCAGCTTGGCGTCGGTGTCCATGCTGGCTACCTGCTCGTCGAGATAGGCAAGCAGCCCGCCCTGCCGCGCCCAAGGTGCCTCGGTCTTGATCCTGGCGCGGATGGCGTCGAGCGTGACGTCGAGCTCAGCCGGCGGCACCGCGGTCAGCGGGTAGGGCAGGCCGATCACATAGGGAATGAAATCGCCGGCCCAGGTCGCGCCCTGATGGGTAAGCAGGAACGGATCGTAGGAATGGAAGGTCCAGATGACGTTGTCGTCCGGGATCGCCATCGGATCGATTTTTTCCAGCGACGACGCCGCGGAATAGCAGGCCCCGGTCAGCACAAGCGTCAATCTCGTCGCCGAAGAACGCGCCGCGGCGAACAACCTCTGCTGGCGTTGCGGCCACAGGCTGGTGCCGTCGGCGTCGCAGTCGACGATCGGTTCGTTCATCGGTTCGAAGGCCACTTGCCCCGGATCTTCCCCGGCGAGCGTGTGCGCCATCTTGCGCACCACCTCGACATAGGCATCGAATGTCACCGGGTTGTTCATCACCTCGGCCATGCCGATCTTGCGCCCACTGCCGGCGGGGATCAGATGCATGTCGACGACAACCTTCAGGCCGGCGCGGTTGATCATGCGGACAGAGTCCAGCACGCTGGCATAGAGATCCTCGCGCAAGGCCATCGTGTTTTCGGAAAGGAAGGGCGAAGGATCGACCGGCATGCGCAGGAAATCGAAGCCTGCATGCTTCAAAGCCTCGAGATCGTCGTCCTTGAGAAATTTGCGCCATTCCGGGTAGGGCAGGATGGCCTTGGCGTTGCCCCATTGGTCTTCGCCCGGCCAGGTCACCCACTGGTCGAGATTGAGCCCGCGCTTGATGGAGAAGGTCGCGGCCTGGCTCGGCCCGGCCAGAGCCATCACGACGAACAGAGCCATCACCACGAACAGCGCCGCCGCCAAGGTCTTGATCATCGCCGTCAACAGTGCCATCCGATGCCATGTCACGCGCGGCACAGGTGCCTTGCCGCGACTGAAAAAGGAAGCGCAATGGACGATCATGGTGAATCCGCGACCTTGCTGGCGGGGATTTCCGGTGCGCTGACGGCGTTCGGCCATCGGCTGATGGCGCGGGTCTACTATGCCGACACCGATTTCTCCGGCGTCGTCTACCACGCCCGCTATCTCGAATTCCTCGAGCGCGGCCGCTCCGACTATCTGAGGCTGAGCGGCGTCCACCACACCGAACTTGCCGATGGCAAGCATGGCGAAAGAATAGTCTGGGTGGTGCGTCGCATGGAGATCGACTTCCGCATGCCGGCCCGCATGGACGACATCCTGACGATCGACACCCGGACCGAGGAAATCTCCGGCGCGCGCATCTTCATGGCCCAGCAGCTCAAGCGCGGCGACGAGGTGCTGGTCGAGGCCAGGGTGGAGGCGGCGATCATAGGCGAGAATGGCCGGCCACGCCGCTTCCCCAGGGAGTGGATAGCAGCGTTCATACCCAAGGCGGGCTAAAAGGCCGACGTCGTTGGTATCGCCGGCGCCGGCTTGAAGCGCGGCAATGCGCCGCGTCTGGTGGACTAACCCATCCTTAACCATAACGGTTCATGAAGAGATTGGTGAAGATTGGCGCTATCCAGCGCCTTCCTTTCACCAACATTTGCCCCGAAAAGGCCGCGAAAGGCACGTTTTGGGGTTGTTCCGGTAGCTTCGCGCGAACCGACCACAAGGGATGCCAGGGGCCAGCCGCCAGCTTCGCTCGGAAATCTTAAGGACGTTACGATGGAAAATATCGCACTCGCCGAACCGGGCGCGCAATTGTCGATTTGGGCGCTGTTCATGCAGGCCAGCTGGGTGGTCAAGCTGGTCATGATCGGGCTGCTCTGCGCCTCGGTCTGGACCTGGGCGATTATCGTCGACAAGCTCGTATCCTATGCCCGCATGCGGCTGGCGCTGAACCGGTTCGAGCAGGTGTTCTGGTCGGGGCAGTCGCTGGAGGAGCTTTACCGAACGTTGGCCGACCGCAAGACATCGGGCATGGGCGCCATCTTCGTCGCCGCCATGCGCGAGTGGAAGAAGAGTTTCGAAAAAGGCGCCAAGACGCCGCTCGGCTTGCAAACCCGCATCGATAAGGCGATGGACCTGGCGCTGACCCGCGAGATGGAGAAGCTCGAAGGCCGCCTCGGCTTCCTCGCAACCACGGGCTCGGCGGCCCCGTTTATCGGCCTGTTCGGCACCGTCATTGGCATCATGACGTCGTTCCAGGCGATCGCCGGCTCCAAGAACACCAGCCTGTCGGTGGTCGCGCCCGGCATCGCCGAGGCGCTGCTGGCGACCGCCATCGGCCTGCTCGCCGCCATTCCGGCCGTCATCGCCTACAACAAGCTGTCATCGGATGCGAGCAAGATCGCGGTGCGCATGGAAGGGTTCTCCGACGAGTTCTCCGCCATACTCTCGCGCCAAATCGATGAAAAAGTAGTGCCGAAGGCCTGAGGAGTAAGCCGATGGGAATGTCCGTAGGCATGGCTGGACGCGGCGGACGCGGCCATAGGCGGCGCGGCCGCCATCATGGCCTCATCGCCGAGATCAACGTTACGCCGATGGTCGACGTGATGCTGGTGCTGTTGATCATCTTCATGGTCGCCGCGCCGCTTTTGACGGTCGGCGTGCCGATCGATCTGCCGGATACGCAGGCCAAGGCGATGAATGCCGACACCCAGCCGATCACCGTTTCGATCAATGCCGCCGGCCAGATCTATCTCCAGGAAACCGAAATCCCGATCGAGGAATTGGTGGCGAAGCTGCAGGCGATCTCGAAGACCGGCTATGACGAGCGCATCTTCATCCGCGGCGACAAGTCCACCGACTACGGCACGGCGATGAAGGTGATGGCCCGCATTTCGGCCGCCGGCTACAAGAATATCGGCCTGGTTTCACTGCAGGAACAGGATCAATAGACCCACTATGAGGACCGGCCTCACCACATCGGTGATCATGCATGCGGCGCTGATTGGCTTCGGCCTGTTCACGCTGTCGGCACCGGCCGCGCTTCCGTCGGCCGACGTCGAGTCGGTCGCTGTCGACATCGTGCCGATCGAAGCCACTGCCCAGGTGCTGCAGGGCGACAAGAAATCGGTGGTGCATGAAAAGCCGGCGCCCTTGCCCACGCAGCGTCCCGATGTGGTGCCGGACGCGCAGAAGGTCGGCGAGAACAGCGTCGATACCGACAAGCCGATAACGCCCGAGGCCAAGCCGAAGCCGGTCGACATGACGTCGGCTCCGCCGCCGGCGCCAACGCCGATCGAAAAGCCGAAGACCGAGGACGTGCCGAAGCCGCAGGAAAAGCCCAAGCCGACGCCGGCCACGGAAGTGGCTCCCGCGCCGCAGCCCAAGGAAGAGGTCAAGCCCGAGCCGGTCAAGCAGACCGAGCCGAAGCCGGCGCCGGCCAAGGAGCCGACGCCCGCACCGCCACAGGACAAGACCGCGGCCATCGAGCCGACGCCCGAGGTGAAGCCGGACGCGGTCGCCCAGGCGATCGCCAAGGACCAGCCTGACGATGCCCAACTGCCGGACTCCGCGCCCGCGCCTCAGGCGCGGCCGAAGCCGCAGCCGGCACAGGCCGAAAGCGCCAAGGCGCCGGAGCGCAAGGACGCCGACAAACCGGTCAAGGAGGCTTCATCCAAGCCGAAATCGGAGGACAAGCAGTTCAATTCCGACGAGATCTCGGCCCTGCTGGACAAGCAGAAGCCCTCCGGCGGCGGCGCCAAGCGTTCGACACAGCAGGCTTCGCTCGGCGGCGAGAAGGACCAGGGCCAGAAGCTGTCGAGATCAGAACTGGGCGCCCTGTCGGATCAGCTTGGCGGTTGCTGGACATTGCCGGCGGGGCTGGAGGGCTCGGAGAATTTCGTCGCCGTGGTCATGTTCAACCTCGACCCCTCGGGCAAGCTGGATGGCCGGCCCACCGTCGAGAAATCGAGCGGGAATCGCCAATTCGATGAAAGCGCCGTGCGTGCGGTTCAGAAATGCAACATGGCCGGCCTTCAGGTTCCGGCGGGCAAACAGGACATCTGGGCCCAGGTCCGTGTCACTTTCGATCCGAGGGAAATGCTTGGCCTTTGAGGCCTGCCCTCCGCAGAATCAGTGAAGAGAAGCGAGAAGACATGAAATTCATCCTCAAGCCGCTCCTGATGGTCGCGACAATGGCGCTGGGCTCGATGGCCGGCGCCGTCATGCCTGCGTGGGCGCTCGTCGAGATCAACGTCAACAAGGGCAATGTCGAGCCGCTGCCGATCGCTATCACCGATTTCCAGTCGGGCGATGGGCTTGGCGCGCAGATTTCCGGCATCGTCACCGCCGACCTGAAGCGCTCGGGCCTGTTCGCACCGATCGACAAAAGCGCCTTCATCGAGAAGATCGCCAATCCTGACGCAGCGCCTCGCTTCGACGACTGGAAGGTGATCAATGCCCAGGCTCTGGTCACCGGCAGCGTCAGCAAGGAGGCCGACGGGCGCATCCGCGCGCAGTATCGGCTGTGGGACACGTTCGCTGGACAGCAGATGTCGGGCGAACAATTCTTCGCCAACGACGCCAATCAGCGACGCGTCGCTCACATCATCGCCGACGCCATCTACGAGCGGCTGACCGGCGAGAAGGGCTATTTCGACACGCGCGTCGTTTTCATCGACGAGTCCGGCGCCAAGAATGCGCGCAAGAAGCGCCTCGCCATCATGGACCAGGACGGCGCCAATGTGCGCTATCTCTCGGACGGCAGGGCGATCGTCTTGACGCCGCGCTTCTCGCCGAACCGGCAGGAAATCACCTACATGTCCTATGAGAGCGGCCAGCCGCGGGTGTATCTCCTGCAGATCGAGACCGGCCAGCGCGAACTGGTCGGCAATTTTCCGGGCATGACGTTTGCGCCGCGCTTTTCGCCGGATGGCCAGAAGGTGATCATGAGCCTGCTGCGCGACGACGGCAATTCCAACATCTTCGCCATGGACCTCAGGAGCCGCTCGACGACCCGGCTCACCAACTCGACCGCCATCGACACTTCGCCTTCCTATTCGCCCGACGGCAGCAAGGTAGTGTTCACCTCCGACCGCGGCGGCCGCGCGCAGATCTATGTGATGGGCGCCGACGGTTCGGGCCAGACCCGCATCTCCTTCGGCGACGGGGTCTATTCGACGCCGGTGTGGTCGCCGCGCGGCGATCTCATCGCCTTCACCAAGCAGACCGGCGGCGAATTCCAGATCGGCGTTATGAAGACCGACGGTTCGGGCGAGCGCATCCTGTCATCCGGCTTCCAGCAGGAAGGACCGACCTGGGCGCCGAACGGCCGCGTGCTGATGTTCTTCCGCGATTCCGCCGGCGGCCCGAAACTGGTTTCTGTCGATCTCACCGGCCGCAACGAGCAGTCGATCCCGACCGCGAACTTTGCCTCCGATCCGGCCTGGTCGCCGCTGCTGGAATAGGCTCGGCTGAAATTGCCACACATGCTGAAAAGGGGCCGGTTTCGGCCCCTTTTCCATGCATTGGTCGCGTTTTAGCCGCATTTCCGCCTACGGTCCGCGCTCAATGTCGCCCTTGGTCAAGCGTTGGGCGCAATGGCTGCGGACGGCAGCCTAAACCAAATTTTAACCGTGTTTCTTGAATGCCGGTTAACCCAAACGTGGTTACTGGGTGATCAACGAAATCACTCGAATGCGAAGGAGAGGCGGCATGAGCCGTATCGCAGCACTTACCAGAAATCCCGTCATGATCGCGCTGGTGGCGATGCTCGCCATTGCCGGTTGCGCTTCGAAGAAGACGCCCAACAGCGCCGCCGATCTCGGCCTCAACGGCGCCGGTGCCGCAACGCCCGGATCGGCGCAGGACTTCACCGTCAATATCGGCGACCGCATCTTCTTCGACACGGACTCCTCCTCGATCCGCGCCGACGCCCAGACGACGCTGTCGCGCCAGGCGCAGTGGCTGAACCAGTACAAGCAGTATGCGATCGTCGTTGAAGGCCATGCCGACGAACGCGGCACGCGCGAATACAATTTGGCGCTCGGTGCCCGCCGCGCCGCCGCCACGCGCGACTTCCTGGTCTCCAAGGGCGTCTCCGCCAACCGCCTGAAGACCATTTCCTACGGCAAGGAACGGCCGGTCGCGGTTTGCGACGACATCTCCTGCTGGTCGCAGAACCGCCGCGCGGTCACCACGCTCAGCGGCGCCGGTTCCTGACATTTTTCGCGCGTCGAGCGACGCGCGAAAAACACGACGACAAAAATGCAACACAGGTTTGCGAAAGGCGGCTGAAAGGCCGCCTTTTTCATGTTTGGTCCCTTCAAACAAAATTTGGCCGAAGTCTCGCGTCCTGCTATGAGCCGAGGGCGCTTGGCTGGTCCCATACCGATTGGAAGGCGCGAACAAGCTAACGACACGGCGAGAGGCATATGCATTTAAGATCAGTTCTGAGCGGCACGCTTGCGCTGCTGCTCCTTTCAGGCGTCACCGCGATGGCGGGTGGCTTAGGGACTGATGGCACGGGACAGCCAGCCGACAGCGGCTTCTCGTTCCATCTGCCCAGCATCGAGTTGCCTGGCGTTTTCGGCGAAAAGAAGAAGTCGGACCAGGTTCAGTTCGCGCAGCAGTCGACTGGCACAGGCGCCACCGGGCTCGAGGACCAACTGCGCCAGATGAACGGCAAGATCGAGGAACTGAACTTCCAGATCCTGCAAATGCAGGAGCAGATCCGCAAACAGCAGGAAGACAACGAGTTCCGCTTCCAGCAGCTCGAAGGCGGTACGCAGGGTGCGCAGCAGCCGGCCGGGCAGAAGAAGTCACAGGCCGCGCCCGCCGACAGCGATGACAGCGTGGCCGAGGCGCCGGCCACGCAACCGCCCGCGGAGGCCGACAATCGGGCAGCGGCCGGCCAGAGCGTCGAGGACGTCATCGTCGAATCCTCTGACGGTGATCCGGGCAAGGTGATCCCCGGAACGGGAGCGCCCGAAAAGACCTTCGGCAGCATCACCGTCGACAAGAACGGCAATGTGGTCGATGCCGGCGGCAGCACGCAGGCGACCGCACCGGCGCAGGATGTCGCTCCAGCCGCCGGCGCTCCGGCCAAGAGCGGCAAGTCCGACGGCACGGTGGTTGCGGCGCTGCCTTCCACGAACGATCCCGAGGAGCTCTACCGCAACTCCTACCAGTTCATCCTTTCGGGCGACTACGGCACCGCCGAACAGGGTTTTCGCGACCACATCGCGCGTTTTCCCCGTGACGCGAAAACGGCGGATGCGCACTATTGGCTGGGCGAATCGCTGCTTGGCCAGCAGAAATACCGCGATGCCGCGGAGGTCTTCCTCGCCGCCAGCAAGGACTATCCCAAGGCCAAGAAGGCCCCCGACATGCTGCTGAAGCTCGGCGTGTCGCTGGTCGGCCTGAAGCAGCACGACGTGGCCTGCGCCACCTTCAGCGAGGTCGGCAAGCGCTACCCCGACATTTCCAACACGCTCAAGGAGCGCGTGAAGCAGGAAAAGGCCCTGGCGGCGTGCTAGCCCTTCTCCTGCCTGCCGTTGCCTTGCCCTCGGAGCCGTGTTCGGGCGACATGCATTGATGCTCGACACCGAGCCTGATCTTTCGAAAGACCTTTTTTCGCACATCGACTTTACCAGCGGCGCCGTTGCGGCCGTATCCGGCGGCAGCGACTCGACCGCCCTACTTCTCCTTCTCAAACGACATCTCGACCGAACCGCGCCGTCCGCGAAGCTGCTGGCGGTGACGATCGACCACGGTTTGCGGCAGGGCGCGGCGGCCGAAGCGGAAGCGGTGGCCAGGCTTTGCGCCGCGCACGCCATCGCGCACCGCATCGTCGCCTGGTCCGGACGCAAGCCGTCGACCGGGCTGCCGGCCGCCGCGCGGGAGGCTCGCTACCGGCTGCTGGCCGAGGCGGCGCGGGAGGAAGGCCTCGGTCTGATCGTGACCGGTCATACGGCGGACGACCAGGCCGAGACGGTGCTGATGCGGCTAGTCCGAGGCAAGGGCGCCCGCGAGGAAGGGCGCGGCTTTGCCGGCATGGCGCCGGTCACCTTGCACGACTGGCACGAATGGATCGTGCGGCCGCTCCTTGGCATTCGGCGCGCGGCTTTGCGCAACTTCCTGCGGCGCGAGCATGTCGGCTGGGCCGAGGATCCGACCAATGCCGACGCGGCCTTCGAGCGACCGCGCATGCGCGCGGCACTGGCCGGCGCTGACGGTGCGCAGCGCATTGATGACGCATTGACGCTGGCGGCGCGCGAGAGCGAGGCGCGCAGCCGGCTTGGCATCCGCGCCGCGGATTTAATCGCGCGCTTCGCCAGCCAGCCGGCGCCGGGTCTTGTCCGCCTCGATCCGACCCTGCTTTCGGCCGGCGACGATCCGGCGGCCGTCTATGCGCTGCGCATCCTCCTCGCCACAAGCGGGGGCGTTGCGTTTCTGCCGGACAAGGCGCGATGCGAGGCGCTGTTCGGTAGGCTGAAGGCTGGATTTCTTTGCGCCACATTGTCGCGGACGGTGGTCGATTCCAGGCGCGCCGGCATCTTTCTGCGCCGCGAGACGCGAGGCTTGCCGCGTGTGGTCGCGGCCACCGGCGGGCTGCTCTGGGACGGCCGCCGGAACATCACGTTGGACGACGGCGGCAGTGCATTGTTGATCGCGCCGTTCGGGGCAGCGGCGGCGAAGCGTCTGGCGATCGCGGAAGGCGAAACGCCACGCAGCCTCGTGCGCGCCGCGCTGGCCTGCGAGCCGGCATCGCGGCAAGCCGTTGAGAACCCTGGCCTGCCTCAGGGTGGGCAGGCGTCGCCGGGGTTCACGGCACAGGCCGTCGTCGCCCCTTTTGTCCGTTTCCTGCCGTCCTTCGACCTGGCGCCGGCGCGGGTCGTCGCCGAATTGATCGGCGCACCGTTGCCTCCCGCCCTGCCTTTCAAGCGGCCATAGCGCCGGTCGGTCATGGGCGAAAGCTTAACCCAGACGTGCTGTTCTGCTTGGCAAGGGGGGGCGCTCTCCCTATGTTAGGCTCAAGTTTCCTCTCACGACGCGTGTCCGCCCGCGGACGCCAACGGGACAATTGATGAATCCGAACTATCGCAACCTCGCGCTCTGGGCGATCATAGCGGTCCTGCTCATCGCCCTCTTCAATCTGTTCCAGACGCCGCAGACGCGTGGGGCTTCGAGCGATGTACCTTATTCGCAGTTCCTGCAGGATGTCGCGGCGGGCCGGGTCAAGACGGTGACCATCGCCGGCGCCCGCATCTCCGGCACCTACACCGACAATTCGAGCGGCTTCCAGACCTATTCGCCCGGCGATCCGTCGCTGGTCTCGCGGCTGCAGGACAAGAACGTCACCATCAATGCGCGGCCGGAGACCGACGGTTCAAACTCGCTGTTCGGCTACCTGATCTCGTGGCTGCCGATGATCCTGATCCTCGGCGTATGGATATTCTTCATGCGCCAGATGCAGTCCGGCTCCGGTCGTGCCATGGGCTTCGGCAAGTCGAAGGCCAAGCTTCTGACCGAGGCGCATGGCCGCGTCACCTTCCAGGACGTCGCCGGCGTCGACGAGGCCAAGGAAGACCTGGAGGAGATCGTCGAGTTCCTGCGCGATCCGCAGAAATTCCAGCGGCTCGGCGGCAAGATCCCGCGCGGCGTGCTCTTGGTCGGCCCTCCGGGAACCGGCAAGACGCTGCTCGCCCGCTCGGTCGCCGGCGAGGCAAACGTGCCGTTCTTCACCATTTCGGGTTCGGACTTCGTCGAGATGTTCGTCGGCGTCGGCGCCAGCCGCGTGCGCGACATGTTCGACCAGGCCAAGAAGAACGCGCCCTGCATCATCTTCATCGACGAAATCGACGCGGTCGGCCGTCACCGCGGCGCGGGTCTCGGCGGCGGTAATGATGAGCGCGAGCAGACGCTGAATCAGCTGCTGGTCGAGATGGACGGCTTCGAGTCCAACGAAAGCATCATCCTGATCGCCGCCACCAACCGGCCCGACGTGCTCGACCCGGCGCTGCTGAGGCCCGGCCGTTTCGACCGCCAGGTGGTGGTGCCGAACCCCGACATCGTCGGACGCGAGAAGATCCTGAAAGTGCATGTGCGCAACGTGCCGCTGGCGCCCAATGTCGACCTCAAGGTCGTCTCCCGCGGCACGCCGGGCTTCTCCGGCGCCGATCTGATGAACCTCGTCAACGAGGCCGCCCTGATGGCGGCGCGGCGTAACAAGCGCCTCGTGACCATGGCCGAGTTCGAGGACGCCAAGGACAAGATCATGATGGGCGCCGAGCGCCGCTCCTCGGCCATGACCCAGGCCGAGAAGGAGTTGACCGCCTATCACGAGGCCGGTCACGCCATACTGGCGCTCAACGTGCCGTCGGCCGATCCGCTGCACAAGGCGACAATCATTCCGCGCGGCCGCGCGCTCGGCATGGTCATGCAGTTGCCGGAAGGCGACCGCTATTCGATGAGCTACAAGTACATGATCTCACGGCTTGCCATCATGATGGGCGGCCGCGTCGCCGAGGAGTTCAAGTTCGGCAAGGAGAACATCACGTCGGGCGCTTCCTCCGATATCGAGCAGGCGACCAAGCTGGCGCGCGCCATGGTCACGCGCTGGGGCTTTTCCGACAAGCTCGGCCATGTCGCTTATGGCGACAACCAGGAGGAAGTGTTCCTCGGCCATTCGGTGGCGCGCACGCAGAACATCTCGGAAGAAACCGCGCAGATCATCGACGCCGAGGTGCGGCGCCTGATCGACGAGGCCTATTCGACCGCGAGGTCGGTGCTGACTAAGAAGAAGAAGGAATGGATCGCGCTGGCGCAGGGCCTGCTCGAATACGAGACGCTGTCGGGCGACGAGATCAAGCAGCTGATCGCCGGCGAGAAGCCCGCGCGCGATCTCGGCGACGACACGCCGCCGAGCCGTGGTTCGGCCGTGCCGAAGTCGGGCCGCCGCAAAAAGGGTCCCGAGCCCGAGGGCGGCATGGAACCGCAGCCGTCGAGCTGAACTCGGCCAAGAACAAATTGAGAAACGCCGCGGTTCGACCGCGGCGTTTTTGTTTGGGGCAGGCTGCTGAGTTTCTCCGTGGCCTGCGCCTGCAAGGTTGGCTAGGCGATTGGCGGAAGCCGGCGTGGCAGCAGCCAATCTTCCCACTTTGTGGAAGATGACGGGCAGCTCAGCGGGGGCAGCGTCCGCCGACAAATCGAGTTAGGCCTTCCGGGCTGCGGGGGAGGATCTCTCTTGCCGTTCGACGATTCCTCGAGCCACCCTCGCCCAGCTTTTCGTGAATGCGAGGCAACCTGGCCGGAGCAGGCAACGATCCTTCGTGCCCCCCCTCTGGCCTGCCGGCCATCTCCCCCACGAGGGGAGTTTGCAGCGTCGCCGGCAACGCGCCTCTCGTCAGCGGGGATTCCTGCTGAAGCTGCGGGCAAAAAAGCCCGCGAACCCTGCGGCTCGCGGGCCTTACTTTCCTCAAATAGTGCTGTCGCTCAGCTCTTCAGCTTGGCATTGCACAGGCTGTAGAAGCCGCCGCCCTTCTGGATCCACTTCAAGCCGCCAAGCGTGTTGGCGTCCTTGTTGGCATAGTACTGCTGGAGGCAGGTATGCATGCGGGCCTTGGCCGGGGTTTCGGTGGCGAATTTCGGCGAGATTGCGGTCGGGAAACTCACGCCCTTCGGCGCAGCGACAGTCGGCTTTGCCGGCTCCTTGGTGTAGGTCGCCTCTGTTGGAGCCGGGACGGTGTCATCGTCCGAGGCGCTGGCGCCGCATTCGGCCTTCCGGAAGTCGTTCCACTTCATGCCGTTGAGCGTATTGGCGGTCTTGGCAGCCTGGTACTTGCTGCTGCAGTCGGCCATGCTCAGGCCCTTGCCCGAGCTGTCGGTCGCCGCAGCCGTGGTCGCCGCCTTGGTGGTCGCCGGTTTGGTGGCGGCGGCAGCGGATGCGCCGGCGGCAGCGGACGCGCCGGTGGCGCATTCGCTCTTGCGGAAGTCGTTCCACTTCATGCCGTTGAGCGTGCCGGCGGCCTTGGCCGCCTGGTACTTGGTGCTGCATTCCTTTGCGGTCAGGCCTTTGGCTCCGTCGTCGGCGGCGGCCGCAGCCTTGGTCGCCTTGGCCGGCTTCGTATCGGCCGCCTTGGTGTCCGCTGCCTTGGCGTCGGGCTTGGCTGTCGCGGCGGCATCAGTGCCGCACTGCGCCTTGCGGAACTGGTTCCAGGTCTGGCCGGCAAGTGTCCCCGCGTCCTTGGCCGCGTTATACTTCGTGCTGCACTCGGCCATCGTCAGCGCGTTGGCTGGCGCGGCCAGGAATAACGTCGCGACCGCAAGGCCGGTCAAAGTGGCAAGTCGGTGGATGAGCATAGCGTTTCTCCGTTGCAGCAGCCCATTATACGTCCCAGCGAATCAATAACGCTCAACGGTCGGTTGCGCCAGATGCTAAGTGGCGTATACATCGCCGAAACCCGGCTTCTGCCGGCAAGGTGATGAAATCGTTGCCTGTTGCCGGCTGGAAGACAAGAATTTGTGGGTAAATCCATGTCGAATGGTCCACAGGCATGGTATATTGTGGCGAGGCAGCGCCATCACGCTAGGTTGCGCCAGTCTCTGTGCAATGCACAACAAGGGTTTTCTAAAGGATTGGTAACAGATAATCACGAAATGTGATCGTAGTGCGCCGGCCAATTATGGCATGACGTACCGGGCAAGAACCACCGGGGACACTGACTAGCATGGCAGGAAATTATTTCGGCACGGACGGTATTCGCGGGCGCGCCAACAAGTTTCCAATGACGGCGGAAATCGCGATGAGGGTCGGCATGGCGGCCGGCCTGTCCTTCCAGCGCGGCAGCCATCGTCACCGTGTGGTGCTCGGCAAGGACACCAGACTTTCCGGCTACATGATCGAGAACGCCATGGTGGCGGGCCTCTGCGCCGCCGGCATGGACGTGTTCCTGCTCGGCCCCATCCCGACGCCGGCGGTCGCCATGTTGGTGCGTTCGCTGCGCGCCGATATCGGCGTCATGATCTCGGCCTCGCACAATCCTTATTACGACAATGGCATCAAGCTGTTCGGTCCCGACGGCTACAAGCTCTCCGACGAGATCGAAGAGCGCATCGAGAGCATGCTGGACAAGGATATCGAACTGGCACTCGCCGATTCCGACGGACTTGGTCGCGCCAAGCGCGTCGATGGCGTGCATGACCGCTACATCGAGTTTGCAAAGCGCACCTTGCCGCGTTCGATGTCGCTTTCAGGTTTGAGGATCGTCGTCGATTGCGCCAATGGCGCCGCCTACAAGGTTGCCCCCGAGGCGCTTTGGGAACTGGGCGCCGAAGTGGTGGCCATCAATGTCGAGCCCAACGGCTTCAACATCAACAAGGAATGCGGCTCGACCCATCCGGCAGGCCTGCAGAAGAAAGTGCACGAGGTGCGCGCCGACATCGGCATCGCGCTCGACGGCGATGCCGACCGTGTCGTCATCGTTGACGAGAACGGCGCGATCGTCGACGGCGACCAGATCATGGCAATGATCGCCGAGTCCTGGCACCAGAGCGGGCGGCTTGCCGGCGGTGGCGTCGTTTCGACGGTCATGTCCAATCTCGGCCTCGAACGCTTCCTCGGCGACATGAAGCTGCAATTGCACCGCACCAAGGTCGGCGACCGCTACGTCGTCGAGCATATGCGCGCGCACGGGCTCAATGTCGGCGGCGAGCAGTCGGGCCACATCGTGCTGTCGGACTTCTCGACCACGGGCGACGGCCTGGTTTCGGCGCTGCAGGTGCTGGCCTGCATCAAGCGGCAGGGCCGGCCGGTCAGCGAATTGTCGAAGAAGTTCGAGCCGGTGCCGCAACTCCTCAAGAACGTCCGCATCGCCGGCGGCAAGCCGCTCGAGGAAGCTCCGGTCAAGGCTGCGATCGAGGACGCCCGTCAACGCCTCGGCAAGGCGGGGCGGCTCGTCATCCGGCCGTCCGGCACCGAGCCGCTGATCCGTGTCATGGCCGAGGGCGACGACCCGCAGCTGGTCGAGGCCGTCGTCAACGACATCGTCGAGGTCATCTCGGAAACACGCAGCGCCGCCTGATCTCAGGTGCATTCGGAGGGCCGACGCCGCTCTGATTGCTTAGAAGCCCGCCCGTCCGGCGGGCTTTTGTTTGCCTGCGAAACTGGCTCGAGACATGTGGAACCATCCGAATTCCTCAAATGCTCGAGATTCGTGGTTAATAGACAGGGTTAAATGCCTTTTAACCTTTGCAATTCATTATCCACGCCTGAAAGCCAATCTCATTCGGACGCGACCGCTGTTCCGAGGGTTTCTAGGGGTGACAAGCATGTTCAATACAGCAAGAAAGGCCCTGTTCGCCGCGCTGTTCGCGGGCCTGGCATGGCCGGTGTTCGCGGCCGACCTTCCGGAGCCGGTGGTCGAAGAGGCGCCGCCGCCGGTATACGAGCAGCCAGTCGATGTCGGCGGCTGGTACATTCGCGGCGATCTCGACTACCACAAGTCGAAAGTGCGCGGCATCGATTACACGACCTACACCATCGATCCCTGTAATTGTAACGTCATTCCCGGCGACAGGAGCTTCGATTTCGGCAAGCTCAAGGGCGGCTTCTCGCTCGGCGCCGGCGTCGGCTACAAGATCAACGATCATTTTCGTACGGATTTGACCGCCGATTACTGGTTCAAATCGAACTTCGACGGCGGAACCTCGGACGCTTTCTCGACGTCGACCGAAGTGTCGAAAATGAGCGCCTTGCTGCTGCTGGCCAACGCCTATGTCGATCTCGGCACTTATCACGGCATCACGCCCTATGTCGGCGCCGGCATCGGCGGCGCGCATGTCAGATGGGACGATGTCAGGGACCCGAACACCACCGAGTTCAACCCCGGTGCGAAAAGCTGGCGCTTTGCCTACGCGCTCATGGCCGGCGCTTCCTACTGCCTGACCGACAAGCTGATCCTGGACGCGGGCTATCGCTACAGCCACATCCAGGGTGGCCGCATGTTCGAGTGGGATATCAGCAGCGCCGGGCCGGGCTTCGACCGCGGCATCGACACGCATGAGGTGCGCGGCGGCCTGCGGTACCAGTTCGGCGGCAACAACGGTTGCGCCGCGCCGACGGTGGCCTATCAGCCCGAACCCGAGCCGATCTACACCAAGTAACATCCGACCATCCAACGGTCCGAAACCGCCCGGCATCAGCCGGGCGGTTTTCGCTTGTCTGGCTGCCCGAAAATCATTCGCTAACGCTCTGTTAGCCTTAACCCCGACTTAACCACTATGGTTAACAATGCTTCCTGAAACGATGGCTGCCGTCTGGTGGCGCCGAAATCGGGAGCAGGGGATCATGAAACTCACATCGCGTATGGCGCCGGTGCTTGCCACATTCGCCATCATGCCGCTGACGCCTGCGCTGGCCGCCGACTATGATCCCCCGGTCTATGTCGACCAGGCGCCCGACTACGTGCCGGTCGAGGTCGGCTCGGGCTGGTATCTGCGCGGCGATGTCTCCTACCTGGTAGAGAAGAGCTTCAAGAATGAGGATTTCGCCTTCACGCCGGCGAGCTTCGACAACGAGGAAGACCCGGTCTTCGCCAGCATCGGCTTCGGCTACCACTTCAACGATTATCTGCGTGCCGATCTCAATCTGGGTTACCTGCCCGGCAACAAGATCGGCATTGGCTATGACGATTCAGCGACCGCGGCAGAGGCGACCCTGGCGTCGGCGTCCCTGAAGAACTATGCCTTTTCAGGCATGCTCAACGGCTATGTCGACCTTGGAACCTATGTCGGCATAACACCCTATCTCGGCGCCGGCATCGGCATCGTCAGGAGCACGCACAAGCTCTCGGCGAGCTATTTCACCGACAATGGCGATCCAACCGACGACTTCGGACTGAGTGACGACAAGACCAAGTATTCCTTCGCTTACACGCTGAATGCCGGCCTTGCCTATCAGGTGTCGAAGAATGTTTCCGTCGATCTCGGCTATCAGTATTTCTCGGCGCCCGACGCCGAATATGTGACGGCCGAGAGCCTGACCTCGTTTCCGGTCCACAAGGGAATCAGCAATCATCAGGTTAAGCTCGGGCTACGCTACGATCTCTGGTAGTAGGCTGGCATACATGAACCCTGGCGGCGGATCTCTTCGGTCCGCCGTTTGCGTTTGAAGCTCACGAGATCCTGATCGCGGATCGCCGATATCCTGCCCGCGACAAAAACTTTCCCCTTGACGCCCGAAGCCCGAGCGCATATCGCCGTCCGTGGGCCACCCCTCCCCAACGAGGGGCCACTATCTGGAAGGATAGACCACGATGACGACGCATACGAAGCCCGGATTCCGTCCGGCAAATCCCAATTTTTCCTCAGGTCCCTGCGCGAAACGTCCCGGCTGGTCGGTCGAGGCGCTGAAAGCTGCCGCGCTCGGCCGTTCCCATCGCGCCAAGATCGGCAAGACCAAGCTCGAACAGGCGATCGCGCTGACGCGCGAAATTCTCCAGGTTCCTGCCGACTACCGCATCGGCATCGTGCCGGCGTCCGACACAGGCGCCGTCGAGATGGCGCTTTGGTCGCTGCTGGGCGAGCGCGGCGTCGACATGGTCGCCTGGGAGAGTTTCGGCTCCGGCTGGATCACCGACGTGGTCAAGCAGTTGAAGCTTGCCGATGTGCGCAAGCTCGAGGCCGGTTACGGCGAACTGCCGGATCTCGGCAAGATCGATTTCGACCGCGACGTGGTCTTCACCTGGAACGGCACGACCTCGGGCGTGCGCGTGCCGAACGGCGATTTCATCCCGGCCGATCGCAAGGGTCTGACCATCTGCGACGCGACATCGGCCGCCTTCGCGCAGAAGCTCGACTTCGAGAAACTCGATGTCGTGACCTTCTCCTGGCAGAAGGTGCTGGGCGGCGAAGGCGCGCATGGCATGCTGATCCTGTCGCCCCGCGCCGTCGAGCGGCTGGAGAGCTATAAGCCTGCATGGCCGCTGCCGAAGATCTTCCGCCTGACCTCGGGCGGCAAATTGATCGAAGGCATCTTCAAGGGCGAAACCATCAACACGCCGTCGATGCTGTGCGTCGAGGACTATCTCGACGCGCTCAGCTGGGCGAAATCGATCGGCGGCCTCGATGCGCTGGTCGCCAGGGCCGACGCCAACGCGGCCGTGCTCGACCGTTTCGTCGCGAAATCCTCCTGGCTTGGCCATCTCGCCGTAGAGCCGGCGACGCGGTCGAACACGTCCGTCTGCCTGTCCTTCACCGACGGACAAGTCGCTGCACTCGACGCCGACGCACAGGCGGCCTTCGCCAAGGGTCTGGTTTCAGCGCTCGACAAGGAAGGTGTCGCCTATGACATCGGTTCCTATCGCGACGCGCCGCCTGGCCTGCGCATCTGGTGCGGCGCAACGGTCGAGACCTCCGATCTCGAAGCTCTGCTGCCCTGGCTCGACTGGGCCTTCGCCGGCCAGAAGGCGTCGCTGAAAGCGGCGGCCTGAAACTCAACAGTTATTTTCTGGAACAGCCCTCATCCGGCCGCTTCGCGGCCACCTTCTCCCACAAGGGGAGAAAGATCGGCGCCCGACCTTCTCCCCCGTGGAGAAGGTGCCTGAGCGAAGCGAAGGCGGGTGGGGTAAGCAACAAGGACCAATCCCATGCCTCGCGTTCTCGTCTCGGATAAACTTTCCACCACCGCTGTTCAGATCTTTAGGGATCGCGGCGTCGAGGTCGACTATCTTCCAGATCTCGGCAAGGACAAGGAGAAGCTGCTTGAAGTGATTGACCAGTATGACGGCCTCGCCATCCGCTCGGCGACCAAGGTTACCGAGAAGCTGATCAATGCCGCCACCAGGCTCAAGGTCGTCGGCCGGGCCGGTATCGGCGTCGACAATGTCGACATACCGGCGGCCAGCCGCAAGGGCATTATCGTGATGAACACGCCGTTCGGCAATTCGATCACGACAGCCGAGCATGCGGTAGCGATGATCTTCGCGCTCGCCCGCCAGATCCCGGAAGCCAACGCCTCGACGCATGCAGGCAAATGGGAAAAGAACCGCTTCATGGGCGTCGAGATCACCGGCAAGACGCTCGGCGTCATCGGCTGCGGCAATATCGGCTCGATCGTCGCCACGCGCGGCGTCGGCCTGAAGATGCATGTCGTCGCCTTCGATCCGTTCCTGTCGGACAAACGCGCCGAGGAACTCGGCGTCGACAAGGTTGAACTGGACGAGCTCTTCGCCCGCGCGGACTTCATCACGCTGCACACGCCGTTGACCGACAAGACGCGCAACATCATCGATGCCGCCGCGATCGCCAAAATGAAGGACGGCGTGCGCATCATCAACTGCGCCCGTGGCGGGCTGGTCGTCGAAGCCGACCTGGTGGCGGCGCTGAAGAGCGGCAAGGTGGCCGGCGCCGGCATCGACGTGTTCGAGGCCGAGCCGGCCGAACAGAACGCATTGTTCGGCATGGAGAATGTGGTGGCCACCCCCCATCTCGGTGCCTCGACGGCGGAAGCACAGGAGAACGTCGCGCTGCAGGTCGCCGAACAGATGGCCGACTATCTGATCAAGGGCGCCGTCTCCAACGCCATCAACATGCCGTCGATCACCGCGGAGGAAGCGCCGCGGCTCAAGCCCTTCGTCAAGCTCGCCGAAGTGCTTGGCGCCTTTGTCGGCCAGGTCACCGAGGACCCGATCAAGGAGGTGGAAATCCTGTTCGACGGCTCGACCGCGACGATGAATACGCGCGCGCTGATCAGCGCGGCCCTTGCCGGGCTGATCAGGCCGCAGGTAGCAGACGTCAACATGGTGTCGGCGCCGATCATGGTGAAGGAGCGCGGCATCATCGTCGCCGAGGTCAAGCGCGACAAATCGGGCGTGTTCGACGGCTATATCAAGCTGACGGTCAAGACCGAGCATATGACGCGCTCGATCGCCGGCACCTGTTTTTCCGACGGCAAGCCGCGCTTCATACAGATCAAGGGCATCAATCTCGATGCCGAGGTCGGCCAGCACATGCTCTATACGACCAATGCCGACGCGCCGGGCATTATCGGCCTGCTCGGCACGGTGTGCGGCGAGAACGGCGTCAACATCGCCAACTTCCAGCTCGGCCGCAACCGGCCAGGGGGCGATGCCATCGCGCTGCTCTATCTCGACGCACCGTTCCCGGAAAAAGTGCTGGAGCAGGTGCGGGCGCACAAATCGATCGATTCGGCCAAGCGGCTACAGTTCGACGTCGGCAGCGTGTAGGGCTCTTCCCGCACAGGCTGCAACTGCACGATCGCGATGCTCCGCGCATCGAGTGTTTTCCGGCAAGCCTAGATGGTCTTGATCGTCCGTCTGAGGATACTTGCCTTCGCGATAGCGGGGCGTCTGCTGCTGACCTTAGCTGCCCCGATGCCTGATCATTTTCGCAGCGTGCAAAGCAGCGCATGGTTTCCCAGGCGCCCAAGCCCGACGAAACCCGCATGGCCGCTGGCGAGGCGATCTACCATGACAATTGCTCGGCCTGCCATGGTGGAGACGGCGCCGGCGCCGGGGCTCTTTTCCCGCCGCTCGCCGGCAATTCGATCGTAGCACAGGCCAGCACCGAAACGCTTGCCCGGGCCGTTCTGGCGGGAAGCCAGGCCGTGCATACGGCCCGCGCGCCGACGACGCCGGCGATGCCCTCGCTGGCGTGGCGCCTGAAGGATCAGGAGATCGCCGACGTCTTCACTTACGTGCGCGGCAGCTGGGGCAATGCCGCCCCGGCAGTCTCGTCCGACGACGTGGCGGCGGTGCGCAAGGAATTGCAGTAGTCCTGCGAATTGCCGGGCGAGCCGACGCTCTCCTTGAAGCTGACGATCGGGGCGCGAAGTGAGTTTACTGGCGCCTCGGCATGGCTGCCTTGCGGCCGCTATATTCGGCAAGCGCGATGCCGCCCAGCACGAGGACGAGCGCCAACGCCTGGTAGAGCTGGAATGTCTCGCCGACGATCAGCACCGAAAGCAGGGTGCCGAAGATCGGCACCAGGTTGATGAACAGGCCGGCCCGGTTGGCGCCGATCAGCTCATTGCCCCTGATGTAGAATATCTGCGAGACGACCGAGGCGCCGATCGCGGTATAGACGATCACCGCCCAGCCGCGCGCGTCGGGAACGATGACCTTGCCGGCCACGATTTCCCATAGGAAGAACGGCAGCGAGGTGACGAGCGCGGCGAGCGACATGGCCAGCATCAGGCTCTGCCATTGCATGGCCGGCTTCAGCCGCAACCCGACCGAATAGCCGCTGTAGAGAATGACCGCGACCAGCATGATGGCGTCGCCGAAATTGAGCGCCAATGTCAGCAGCCGGCGCGGATCGCCGTGGCAGGCGGTCAGGATGACGCCGAAGATCGTCAGCACCACGCCGGCGATCTGCGCCCAGTTCACGCGCAGGCGGAAGAAGATGAAATTGGCTACGATGATCAGGATAGGCATCGCCGCCTGCTCGATCGAAACGTTGATCGCGGTCGTGTAGTTGAGCGCCGTATAGAAGATCGTGTTGAACAAGGTGAAGCCGCTGGCGCCAAGTGCGGCGAGCACGAACCAGTGCCTGCGCACGACGGGCCAATCTCTTTTCAGCGCATTCCAGCCGATCGGCAGCAGGATTGCTACTGCCAGCACCCAGCGCAGGAAGACCAGCGTCATCGGCGAGACGTGATCGACCGCCAGCTTGCCGGCCACCGAGTTGCCGCCCCACAGCAAGGTGGTGAGCAGCAGGAACATGTAGGCGCTTCGGTGCATGGCGGGTCGCAGCGGGGAGGAGGTGAATGGGGCGTGCCTGCCGGCCTATTGCCCCCGCCTGGACAAGTAAATGATGTCAAAGCTGAAAATTGTTGTGCCTCAGCCCATTTTCGGCGGCAAAGAAAGGTCGCATCGGCCTGCTCTTGACGTTATAGAGGCCTGTCGTTTCGAACCGTATCCAAGCCGCGCGGCGGCGCCTCGAAGGAAAAGAAACATGGCCAATGTGGTGGTCGTCGGCTCGCAATGGGGTGACGAAGGCAAGGGCAAGATCGTCGACTGGCTGTCGGAGCGCGCCGATGTCGTGGTGCGTTTCCAGGGCGGCCACAATGCCGGCCACACGCTGGTCGTCGACGGCAAGGTCTACAAGCTGTCGCTGTTGCCGTCGGGCGTCGTGCGGCAGGGCAAGCTGTCCATCATCGGCAATGGCGTCGTCTTCGATCCGCACGCATTCGTCGCCGAAGTGGCGAAGCTCAAGGGGCAGGGCGTCGAGGTAACGCCGGAGCGCCTGAAAATAGCCGAAAACACAGCGCTTATCCTGTCCCTGCACCGGGAACTGGACGGCTTCCGCGAGGACGCCGCTTCAAATTCCGGAACCAAGATTGGCACGACCCGCCGCGGTATCGGCCCCGCCTATGAGGACAAGGTGGGCCGGCGCGCGGTGCGGGTGATGGATCTGGCGGATTTGGAAACACTACCCTTGAAGGTCGACAGGCTGTTGACGCATCACAATGCACTGCGTCGCGGACTTGGCCATGCCGAAGCCACCCATGACGCGGTCATGCAAGAGCTGACCTCGGTCGCCGGCGAAATCCTGCCCTACATGGACCGGGTCTGGAAGGTGCTCGACGACAAGCGCCGGGCCGGCGAGCGCATCCTGTTCGAGGGCGCGCAAGGCACGCTGCTCGACATCGATCATGGCACCTATCCGTTCGTCACCTCGTCCAACACCGTCGCCGGCCAGGCGGCAGCCGGTGCCGGCGTGGGCCCGGGCGCCATTGGCTATGTGCTTGGCATCACCAAGGCCTATACGACGCGCGTCGGCGAGGGTCCGTTCCCGACCGAGCAGCAGAACGAGATCGGTGAATTCCTCGGCACGCGCGGCCATGAATTCGGCGTCGTCACCGGCCGCAAGCGCCGCTGCGGCTGGTTCGACGCGGTGCTGGTGCGCCAGGCCGTCGCCGTCAACGGCATCAAGGGCATCGCCCTGACCAAGCTCGATGTGCTCGACGGGCTGGACGAGATCAAGGTCTGTACCGGCTACCGCCTCGACGGCGAGACGATCGACTATTTACCCGCCAGCCAGGGCGCGCAGGCCCGCGTCGAGCCAATCTACGAGACGCTGGAGGGGTGGAAAGGCACCACCGCCGGCGCGCGCAGCTGGAACGACCTTCCGGCCCAGGCCGTCAAATATGTCCGCCATATCGAGGAGTTGATCGGCGCGCCGGTCGCGCTCCTCTCCACCAGCCCGGAACGGGACGACACGATACTTGTGACCGATCCGTTTCAAGACTAGTTTCTCAAGCCTTTCCGGGCGTTGCGGCTGATTTGCGGAGGCCGGCCCGGAGCACAATACAGGTCGACTGACGCATGGCGAAAGATTTCGTTTCTGCTCTGAGGGATACGATAAACAATTTTGGCGATCCTACGCCGGAGCTGCGGGCCAAAGTCTACGACAAAGCGCGCTCGACGATTGCAAAGAAGATTGCCGAGCGCGAGCCGCCGCTTTCGCCGTCGGAAGCCGAAAGGCAGAAGCGCGGCTTGGAAGACGCCATATCGAGGCTCGAGCGCGAATATGCCAAAAGCGTGCCGGAGACCGATCCGCTTGCCGAACTGGAGCACATATTTTCCTCCATCGATCGCAACAAGAACCAGTCGAACCATACCAAACAGCCGGTAAAGGCGGAGCCGGCCTGGCCGGCTCCGCCTGCCTCGAAGGCTGAACCCTACAAGCCGCCGCCCCCCGCTCCGGAGCCCGACATCTCCAGGCCTGCATCGCCCGCCGCCGAGGTCGAGCCGAACTGGCAAAAGCCCGTACCGGTGCAGCCGGCCCCGGAGTTCGACGACAGGGCTCAGCCTGGCATGGATGTGGGTCAGGACGACGAGCATGCCGATGTCTTTGCGAGCGACGAAGAGGCTGCGGCCGCCGACACTTTCCAGCGCTTGCGTCCGGCTGAACGCAAGCGCAGCTATGGCGGGCTGATTGCCGCTGCCGTTGCGTTGCTGGTCATTGCCGGCGGCGGCTATGGCATCTGGCTGAACAAGGATGCCTTCGGCAAGATGCTGGGTCTGGGCGGCAGCAAGGTCGCGACGACCGAGCCGGTCAAATCGACACCCGCCAAGCCGGCGAGCGATGCGGCGGCAACGCCCCCGGCACCTGCGGCTAGCGGTGCCGAGCCCGAAGGGACACCGAAGTTCACTCAAAGACTGACACCGCAAGGAAGCGAGGTCGATCCTGGCCCGGCCGGCGGACAGAGCGGCGTGGGCGAGGGCGAGTCCGTCGCGGCGCTGACGACGCCGCCTTCAGCCACGACCACCCCGGCCTTGTCGGCTCCGGCAGGAGGCACGCCGGCCGCAGGCGCGCCCGCCGGGACCACGCCCCCTGCACCGGGCGCTGCGCCGGCGGCGCCGCCCGCCAATGGGACCGCACCCGCGGCGCCGGCTGACAACGCCGCCACGCCGCCCTCGCCTGCCGGTGCGCCGACGCAAACCTCTCTGCCGGTCGGCCAGAAGGCGATCTTCTATGAGGAGCGCACCAGCACCGCGCAGGGTTCGGCCGAGCCGGGCAACATCGTCTGGTCGCTGGTGCAGGAATCGCCCGGCGGCGACCTGCCGCCTGAGCCGGCGATCCGCGCCGAGGCGACCATTCCCGGCAAGGACATCCAGTTGCGCATGACCATTCGCCGCAACACTGACCAGACTCTGCCGGCCAGCCACATCATCGAGATGATCTTCCTGACGCCCGACGGGTTCGAGGGCGGCGGCGTCGACAACATTCTGCGCGTGGCCATGAAGAGTTCCGAGCAGGATGCCGGCAGCCCGCTGATCGGCATTCCGGCCAAGATCGCCGACGGCTTCTTCCTCGTCGCGCTCAACGACACCAAGGCCGACGAGGACGCCAACCTGACCTTGCTTCGGGGACAGGACTGGATCGACGTGCCGGTCGTCTACAAGACCGGACGACGAGCGTTGCTGACGATGGAAAAAGGCATTCCCGGCGAGAAGGTGTTCGACGAGGCGATCAAGGCTTGGCAGGCGAAGACGGCGGGCTGAGCCGACGGCAACGGTCGGCTCCGGTCAGAAGCCTTGGAACAGCATGTCGAGCGCGGCGACGATGTCGTCGTGGTGCTTGGAGAGATTTCCCTCGGCATCCGGCAATTCAGTGGCCATCAAGGCAGAGCCGGCGGCCAGGAACGGGGGCTGTGTCGGGCGGCATCAACGGAATGACGACTCTCGTGTTCAGCCTCTCAAGAAGGTCGGACTGAACATCGACAAGGTAACCACTGCCTCCGGCATTCCGATAGAGATCGTAACGGGCCATCAAAACAGCGGGCGTGTGGCCAATGGCAACCCGTTCCGCTCGACATAGGCGTTGGAGCTCACAATCGCCTCAAAGTTCTCCTCTTGCCACCGACGCGTTTTTTCCGCCGCGATGGCCTTCGCAATACCCGCCTCGGCGGCGCGCGAGAGATTGATACCCGACGCTTTGGCGTCTTTGATCAGCTGAGCGTCAACGGATGTATTGACAGACTTTCGCTGAGGTTTTGTCGTCGATTGAAGCACGGAGACAGCCCTCTTTTAAGCGCATAACGTAGCGCATACCATCCTCACCCCTCCATCTCCTCGCGCAACATCTCCAGTTCGAGCCACTCTTCCTCCAGTGCCGCCAGTGTCGCGCGCTCCTTGTCGAGGGCGGCGATGGTCTTCTGGAACGAGGCCGGATCGCGCTCGTAATAGGCGGGATCGGCGATGTTGTTCTCCAGCCGCGAGATCGAGGCTGTGACCGCCTCGATCTTCTTGGGCAGCGATTCCAGCGCGAATTTCTGCTTGAACGAGAGTTTTTTTGCCGGGGCTTTGGCGGTGGCGCTGTCCGCCTTGGCCGTCGGGGCCCCGCTTGCATCCGCCTTCGCCCGCGCCTTGCGGTCATCGAGCCTGGTGCCGCCGCGCTGCGCCAGCATGTCGGAATAGCCGCCGGCATATTCGACCCAGCGACCGCCGCCGTCCGGCGCGATCACGCTGGTCACGGTGCGGTCGAGGAAATCGCGGTCGTGGCTGACCAGGATGACCGTGCCGGCAAAGCCGGCGACCAGTTCCTGCAACAACTCCAGCGTTTCCATGTCGAGATCGTTGGTCGGCTCGTCGAGCACCAGAAGGTTGGCCGGCCGCGCCAGCACACGCGCCAGGATCAGCCTCGCGCGTTCGCCGCCGGACAGCTCGCGCACCGGCGTGCGCGCCTGTTCCGGTTTGAACAGGAAATCCTTCATGTAGGAGACGACGTGGCGCTGCTCGCCATTGATGACAAGGTTCTCGCCGCGCCCATCGGTGAGATACTGAGCCAGCGTCTCCTGCGGATCGACCGCCTCGCGCTTCTGGTCGAGCGTGGCGATCTCCAGATTGGTGCCGAGCCGCACCGAACCGGCATCCGGCTGCAATTCTCCGGTCAGCATCTTCAGAAGCGTCGTCTTGCCGGCGCCGTTCGGCCCGACGAGGCCGACGCGATCGCCGCGCTGGATGCGGGTCGAGAACCCCTTGACCACGGTGAGGTCGCCAAAGCTCTTCTCGATGTTCCTGGCCTCGATCACCAGCTTGCCGGATTCGGCGGCGTCGCTGGCCACCATGGTCGCGGTGCCTTCGGCGCCGCGATGGCCGCGAAAACGCTGGCGCATGGTCTGCAATTCGCCCAGGCGGCGCATGTTGCGCTTGCGCCGCGCCGTCACGCCATAGCGCAGCCAGTGTTCCTCGCGCACGATCTGGCGGCCGAGCTTGTGCTGTTCGCGCTCTTCTTCCTCAAGCACCTGGTCGCGCCATTCCTCGAAATGGCCGAAGCCCTTATCCAGCCGGCGCGTCTGGCCCCGGTCGAGCCACGCGGTGGCGCGCGAGACGCGCTCGAGGAAACGGCGGTCGTGCGAGATGACGATGAGGGCCGAGGAGGTGCGGACGAGCTCCTCTTCCAGCCATTCGATCACCGAGAGATCGAGATGGTTGGTCGGCTCATCGAGCAGCAGGATATCGGGCTCCGGCGCCATGACGCGGGCAAGGGCGGCGCGCCTGGCCTCGCCGCCAGACAGGTCGCCCGGCTGCTCCTCGCCCGAGAGGCCGAGATGCTCCATCAGGTAGCTGGCGCGATAAGGATCGTCGGCGGGACCGAGGCCGGCCTCGACATAGGCGCGCACGGTTGCGAAGCCGTCCATGTCGGGCATTTGCGGCAGATAGCGGACGGTCGCCGATGGCTGGCGGAACACCTCGCCGTCCTGGGGCTCAATCAGGCCGGCGGCGATCTTGAGCAGCGTCGACTTGCCGGACCCGTTGCGGCCGACCAGCGCGATCTTGTCGCCGGCCGACGCAGCCAAGTCGGCGCCGTCGAGCAGCGGCGTGCCGCCGAAGGTCAGTTTTATTCCGTCGAGATTGAGAAGAGGCGGCGCCATGTCAGCTTTCTGGCAAGGGATAGGGATGGGCGAGCAGCAGCGCGCGGCCCGCTCCCAGCGCGATCTCGAGCCTGCCCTTGACCTCGTTGGAGATGGTCAGCGACGAGCCGAACGCGACCTTGACGCGGTCAAGCGGCCATTTCGCGCCGGCGACGGTCAGCCCGGCAAGCTCGGAAAAACCCAGGATCGAGAACAGGGTGCCGTCGGCATAGTCGAAGCGGACCGTGCCGTGCGCCAGGGGCATGCCTTCCTGCGCGCCGCTGGTCAACAGCACCTTTGTCCCGGCCCCGGCCAGCCGCAGGGCGAGCGCCATGTGCAGGAAGGCATGGTCGGCGCGCTTGCCGCCGAAGGCGCCGGCAAGCACGAGGCTGGTAGCGCCGCGCTCCAGGGCGGCCGATATCGCGAGTTCTCCATCGGTGGCGTCTTTCTCTGCCGGAAAGGTCCGGCGCGGCACCGCGGCCAACTCATCCGGCAGGCCGGCGGGCACGGAGTCGAAATCGCCGACCCACAGTTCCGGCACAAGGCCGAGCGTCCTCGCATGGCCGATGCCGGCATCGGCGGCGATGACGCGGGTTCCCTCGACCTGACGGTCGAGCCGTGGCGTGCGGACGAGATCGCCGCCAAGCAGGATGGTGAATGTGCTCATATCGTGTGGCCCTTACCAGCCCGACAGCGGAAACGGAAGGCCGGCAAACAGCCACTTGCGCGGTTCACCGGCCGGGCCTATGTGTCGAGGCGCTCTAACGGGGTGCCGGACGCGATATTTCGCGGACCGGCTGAGAGGCAGTCTCGCCAACCCGCTGAACCTGATCCGGTTTGTACCGGCGGAGGGATTAGACGTTTCGGACAGTCCGACGCCTCAATTCCTTTAACCCGAACGAAGGAGGCGCCGATGCGCACGCTTTTATACGCCCTTGTCTCTGCAATGGTCGTGGTTCTGTCCGGGCCGGCCTTAGCCAAGGACAAGCTCACCGTCTACACTTATGAGAGCTTTACCGCCGACTGGGGCCCCGGCCCGGTGGTGAAGAAGGAATTCGAGGCCGAATGCGGCTGCGATGTCGACTTCGTCTCGGTTGCCGACGGCGTCGCGCTGCTCAACCGCGTCAAGCTGGAAGGGGCCGCGACCAAGGCCGACATCGTGCTTGGCCTCGACACCAATCTCACCGCCGATGCCAAGGCCACTGGCCTGTTTGCGCCGCATGGCGCCGTGACCGGGCTCAATGTGCCGGGCGGCTGGAACAACGACATCTTTGTCCCGTACGACTATGGCTATTTCGCCGTCGTCTATGACACGCAGAAGCTGAAGACGCCGCCCAAGAGCCTGAAGGAATTGGTCGAGGGCAGTGCCGACGACAAGATCGTTATCCAGGATCCGCGCACCTCGACGCCGGGCCTCGGCCTGCTGTTGTGGGTGAAGTCGGTCTATGGCGACAAGGCGCCGGAGGCCTGGGCCAAGCTCAAGGCAAAGGTCTTGACCGTGACGCCGGGCTGGAGCGAGGCCTACGGCCTGTTCACCAAGGGCGAGGCGCCGATGGTGCTGTCCTACACGACCTCGCCCGCCTACCACATGGTTGCCGAGAACACCGAGCGCTACCAGGCCGCTTCCTTCGAGGAGGGCGAGTATCTGCAGATCGAGGTCGCCGGCATCACCACGACGGGAGCCAAAAATCCGCTGGCGGAAAAGTTCATCGCCTTCATGACCGGGCCGAAATTCCAGGATGCCATCCCCGAGACCAACTGGATGTTCCCGGCCGGCAAGACCGACAAGCCGCTCAATCCGGCCTTCGACAGACTGGTCAAACCGACCAAAACCTTGCTGTTCAGTCCCGAGGAGGTCGCGGCCAACCGCAAGGCATGGGTGGATGAATGGCTGGCGGTGATGAGCAAGTAGTTTGGTCGTATGATCGGATGATGAGTGCTCTACAGCGCCCCCCACTGTCCTGCCGGACATCTCCCCCACGAGGGGGGAGATTGGCCGTCACGACGGCTTTCGCCAATTGGCGACGTCACAGGAGAGGGTGGAGCGCTGAAGCAGCCAATCTCTCCCCAAGTGGGGGAGATGTCCGGCAGGACAGAGGGGGGCGCGAAGGAACGCGACGCTCGCTAAAGGTCCTTTGGGTGGCGCAGCGTGCAGCGCGCGTCTGACCCCCGCATCTCCGCCGGTATCCTCGCGCTTGCGGCGATCGGGCTCCTGATCGGCGGCGCGTTTGCGGGTCTTCTTTTCGAAGGCGCGAACGATTTCTCCGGAGCCTGGGCAGCCTTCGATCCTTATCTCCTGCGCGTCGTGCGCTTTACGTTGTGGCAGGCGGCGCTTTCGACGCTGTTGTCGGTGGCGCCGGCCCTGTTCGTGGCTCGCGCGCTGTCGCGGCATCCGCGCTTTCCCGGCCGCGGCTTCATCCTCCAGCTCTTCGCCCTGCCGTTGGCGCTGCCGGCGATCGTGGCGGCGCTCGGCATCCTGGCGCTCTATGGCCGCGCCGGCTATTTCGCCGGCTTTCTTGGTGCCGTCGGCGGTTACAATTGGCCGGGCATCTATGGCCTCTCCGGCATCCTCGTTGCTCATGTCTTCTTCAACCTGCCGCTGGCCACGCGGCTGTTCCTCGAAGCGCTGCAAACCATCCACGCCGACCAATGGCGGCTGGCGAGCCAGCTCGGCATGGGTGCCGCACCGGCTTTCCGGCTGATCGAGTGGCCGACACTGCGCGCCGCTCTGCCGGGCGTCGCCGGCCTGGTGTTCATGCTCTGCATCACGTCCTTCACGATCGTGCTGACGCTGGGCGGTGGCCCCGGCGCGACGACGCTGGAGGTCGGCATCTACCAGGCTCTGCGTTTCGATTTCGATCCCGCGCGGGCGGTGGCGCTGACGCTGCTGCAGATCGCGCTGACCTTTGTCGTGGTGCTGGCGTTGACGCGGCTCGGCGCCAACACCACCGGCGACGCCAATCTGCCGGTGGCGCCGCGCCGCTACGTCTCGGCCGGCAGGACCGAGGCCGCGCTGAATGCCGCGCTCGTCGTGCTGGCCCTTTTGTTCGTCGCCGGGCCGATGACGGCGACGGTGATGTCAGGCCTCGGCGCCGACCTCGGTCGTCTCGCCGGCGAAGCGGCGGTGCGGCAGGCGACGCTGACCAGCGCCGTGCTGGCTTTCCTGTCGGCGCTGCTGTCGGTTGCGCTGTCGCTTTCGCTCGTCATGGCGCGCCGCGTGCTGGCCCTGAAGCGCCGCTCCGGTCCGCGGACCGTGCTCGAACACGCCACCGACACCGGTGCCGGCTTCGTCCTGGTCGTGCCGCCCATCGTCATCGGCGCCGGCTGGTTCCTTCTGCTGCGCCATGTCGGCGATGTCTTTGCCATAGCCCCGGTCATGGTCGTCACTGTCAATGCAGTCATGGCGATGCCTTTCGCCATCCGTGCCATCCGCCCCGCCTATGATGCGGCGAGCGAGCGCCATGAGCGGCTCTGCGCGCTTCTGGGAATAGCGGGCTGGGCCCGGTTGCGGCTGGTCGACTGGCCCTCGCTGCGACGGCCGCTGGCCACCGCCTTCGCGTTTGCCATGGCGCTGTCGCTTGGCGATCTCGGCGTCATCGCATTGTTCGGCAGTGATTCCGTGCAGACCTTGCCCTACCTTCTCCTGGCGCGCATGGGCAGCTACCGTACCGAGGACGCCGCCGGCCTGGCGCTGCTGCTCGGTCTGGTCTGCCTTGCGCTTGTGGTGGCGGCGAGCGGGCTGGGAAGGGGAGAACGAGACTGATGGCTGCGGGCGCCACCAATGGTGCGACAAGGGGAGCCGAGGTGCGGCTGGACACGGTCTCGTTCAGCTACGGCGACGCGCCGCTCGTTTTCGATGTCGATTTCGCCGCGTCGAAAATTACCGCCATCATGGGGCCGAGCGGCTCGGGCAAGTCGACGCTGCTCAATCTGGTGGCGGGCTTCGAGACGCCGCAGGCTGGCCGCGTGCTGATCGGCGGCGCCGATGTCGGCGCGGCGCCGCCTTCGGCGCGGCCGGTGTCGATGGTGTTCCAGGAAAACAATCTTTTTGCCCATCTTTCGGTCGAAAAGAATGTCGGGCTCGGCCGCTCGCCCTCGCTGCGGCTGACCGAGGCCGACCGCGCTGACATCGCGGAGGCGATCGCGCGCACCGGCCTCGCGGGCAAGGAAAGACGCCTGCCGCGCGAACTTTCGGGAGGCGAACGCCAGCGTGTCGCATTGGCGCGCGTGCTGGTTCGCAACCGCCCCGTGCTTCTTCTGGACGAGCCTTTCGCTTCACTCGGACCGGCCTTGCGCGACGACATGCTCGATCTTGTCGCCGACGTGCGTGCCGAGCGGGGCATGACGCTGCTGTTCGTCACGCATCAGCCACAGGACGCACGCCGTATTTGTGAGGAGGTGGTGTTCCTCGACAACGGCATGGTTGCCGCCAAGGGCAAGGCGGATGATTTCTTTGCCGGGGCTGGTCCTGAAGTTTTCCGGCGCTATGTTGGCACAAGCGCCTGGGAGGCTGGATCACGAGATATTGCCCGGAAGCGGACATAATTTACGCTCAAACCGGCTCCTGGCGACGGGGCGATTGCTTGCCATGACAGAGGTAGTGTGGCTAGGTCCGCCCTGTACCGGTCCGGTGCAGGCCGTGATTTGCCTGCAGCATCCGCCGCGCGTTGGTATGGCGTGGATGCTGTAATGCTTTGATTTGCGCATGAGCCCTTGCGAGGATCGCCCCGATTTTCGCGGGCATGCGCCAGACCCGAAAGGAAGCCGTTCTGCCGACCGGCACGGAAAGACCAAGAGGGAAAATGCTGGCGCGCTTTCTGGCGCTGGCCGGCTTTGTCGTGGCCCTGGCAAGCTGCCAGATGTTCACACCTCCGGAAGTCCAGGAATCCGGCTTCCAGCCTTCCGACAAACCGATCACGGTCGACAATGTCGCGGCCAATAACAAATTGGCCGAACTGGCCAAGGCGCAGCATCCACGCATCCTGGCGACCTATGGCGGCGAATACTCCGATCCCAAGCTCGAGCGCATGGTCGCCAAGGTCGTAGGCAGCCTGACGGTGGTGTCGGCCAACCCGACCCAGACCTATCGTATCACCATCCTCAATTCGCCCAACGTCAATGCCTTCGCACTGCCGGGCGGCTATCTCTACGTCACGCGCGGCCTGCTGGCGCTGGCCAATGATTCGGCCGAGCTCGCCGCCGTCATCGCGCATGAGATGGGCCACGTCACCGCCAACCACGGCCTGCAGCGCCAGCAGCTCGAGGCCGAGGAGGGGCTCGCCACCAAGGTTGTTTCCGACGTGCTCGGCGACAGCCCGACCGCCAAGGCGGCGCTGATCCGCGGCAAGCTGAGACTGGCGCAGTTTTCGCGTAACCAGGAACTGGAGGCCGATGCGATCGGCATCAAGTCGATCGGCGAAGCCGGCTACGATCCTTACGCCGCCGGCCGCTTCCTGCAGTCCATGTCGGCCTACACCGATTTCCGCTCGATCAGCGGCGCCACCGACGCCAGCCTCGATTTCCTGGCAACGCATCCCAATACGCCGCAGCGTATCGACCTTGCGCAACGCCATGCCCGCCAGTTCGGCCCGCCGGGCGTCGGCACCCGCGATCGCGACGCCTTCCTCGCCGGGATAGACGGCCTGCTCTACGGCGACACGCCGGAAGAAGGGTATGTGCGCGGCGAGACCTTTCTGCATCCGGGCCTGGGCGTGTCCTTCTCGGTGCCGGAGGGCTTCATCATCGACAATTCGGCCGCCGCCGTGACGGCGACCGGGCCGGGCGACATTGCGATCCGCTTCGACGGCGTGTCGATCGACAAGAACCGTGCGCTGACCGATTATATCAGGAGCGGCTGGGTGGCCGGTCTCGACGACGCGAGCGTCAGGCAGGAAACGATCAACGGCAACGAGGCGGCGACGGCGCATGCAGGCGCCGAAGGCTGGCAGTTCGATATCGCGGTAATCCGCGCCGGCGGCCAGGTCTACCGGCTGCTGACGGCGGCACCATCCGCCAGCACGTCGCTCGACACCGTGGCGCGTTCCGTCAGCGGCTCGTTCCGCATTCTGAGTGCCGCCGAAAAGGCGGCGCTGAAGCCGCTGCATATCCGCGTGGTCACCGTCCAGCCGGGGCAGACGATGGGTTCGCTTTCGGCGCAGATGGTCGGCGTCGACCGCAAACTCGACCTGTTCCGGGTGCTCAACGCGCTGTCGCCGGGGGCTGCGGTTTCGGCCGGCGACAAGGTCAAGATCGTCACCGACAAATAGCCGATAGTCGGCGCTGACCCGCTCTCTCGTTTCTGGGACGAGAAACTTCTAGGTAGTTTTCCTGGAATGGATTTAGGCGGCGGTGGCGAGGAATTCCGGGTTCTGCTTCACCAGCGCCACTTTCAGCTTTTCCATGGCGCGGGCCTCGATCTGGCGCACGCGTTCCTTGGAAATGCCAAGCGTCTCGCCGAGCGCTTCGAGCGTCGCGCCCTCGTCGCTCAGCCGACGCTCCTCGATGATGCGCAGCTCACGCGCGTTGAGTGCGGCAAGCGCCGCCTTCAGCCACATCGAGCGGCGTTCGATATCGATGGTGTCGCTGACGACCTCGTCGGGCAAGGGATCGTCCGACACGAGGAAGTCCATCCGCTCGGTCGCGCCCCCATCGTCGGCAAGCGGGACATTGAGGGAGGAGTCGGGCGCCGAGAGCCGCGAATCCATCAGCGCGACATCGGCTTCGGAGACGCCGAGGGCCGCTGAAACCTCGCGGTACAACGTCCTGTTCGACAGCGGCTCCGCGGCGCCGTTCGCCAGCCGGGCGCGCAGGCGCCGCAGGTTGAAGAACAGAGCCTTTTGCGCCGAGCTGGTGCCGCCGCGCACGATCGACCAGTTGCGCAGGATGTAGTCCTGCATCGAGGCCCGGATCCACCAGGTCGCATAGGTCGAAAACCGCACTTCGCGCTCCGGCTCGAAACGGGCCGCGGCCTCGAGCAGGCCGACATGGCCCTCCTGGACCAGATCGCCAAGCGGCAGGCCGTAATGACGGAATTTGGAGGCCATGGAAATGACCAGGCGCATATGCGCCACGGTGATGCTGTGCAGCGCGTTCTGGTCGTTGTCCTTTTTCCAGCGCAGCGCCAGCCGCAACTCCTCGTCGCGTTCGAGATAGGGAGCCCTCATTGCCGCGCGGACCATGATCCGTCCTGCCGTGTCTTCCATCATGAGGCACTCCCTGGCTCTGGCGATACGGATGTCATTTCGAAACCCGGCAGCCGCTCGACTTGAAATGACGGCGTCCTGCCCTACAACGAATGCAAAACGTGCCATGCGCGGGAAAGGTTCCGCCGCCGGCGGCGCGGCGTGGAGGCTGCGCGAAAAAACTCCGGGCGGGTTCGAGGCACCGCCAGAAACGTCAGTGGTAGAATCCGATTCCGAATAATGGATGTTTTTGAAATCTCATTCCTTATTTTTTCAACTCACATCTGTCAATTTCCAGCGCTCACACACCATGCCGGATATCAGGCCAGGACGGGATCACAGAAAAATGAAATGGCTCAAGTCGCTCATCGTCGCCGGAACTTTGCAGGTTCTGGCTGTTACCGCAGGCTATGCCGGCGCCAATCTCGACCAAATCAAGCAGGCCGGCGTCATCAAGGTCGGCACGGAGGGCACCTACGCACCCTTTACCTATCATGATGCCGGCGGAGCGCTGGTCGGCTTCGATGTCGAAATCGCCAAGGCGATCGGCGACAAGCTCGGCGTGAAGGTAGAGTTCCTCGAGGGCAAATGGGACGGGCTGATCGCGGGCCTCGATGCCAACCGCTATGACGCGGTCATCAACGAAGTCGGCATCACCGACGCCCGCAAGGCGAAATACGATTTCTCCGACCCCTACATCGCCTCCAAGGCAGTGCTGATCGTGCGCGGCGACAATACCGACATCAAGAGTTTCGCCGATCTCAAGGGCAAGAAGTCGGCGCAGTCGCTGACTTCGAATTTCGGCAAACTGGCCGAGGCCAACGGCGCCGAACTGGTCGGCACCGACGGGTTCGACCAGTCGATCCAGCTGCTTCTGACCGGCCGCGCCGACGCAACCATCAATGACAGCCTGTCCTTCCTCGACTTCAAGAAGCACAAGCCGGATGCCAATGTGAAGATCGCGGCCCAGGAAGAGAACGCCGACTATTCCGGCGTCATCGTTCGCAAGGGCGACCCGGAACTGGTTGCCGCGATCAACAAGGCGCTGGCCGACATCAAGGCAGACGGCACCTATCAGAAGATCGCAGACAAGTATTTCGGCCAGGACGTTTCGAAGTAATTTACGGCCGGGCCGTTGGCGGCCCGCGCGACATCGCCCGGCGGCGGACCGTTTTGACGGCCCGCCGCCTTTCGCGTGATATACGGCAGTCGCAAGAAGGAGCCTTTCGTGCCGCACTGGCTGCAACTCATGCTGGAATCGCTGCCTTCGCTGCTATGGGCCGCGTTGATCTTCACCGTACCGCTGACGCTCCTGTCCTTTGTGCTTGGCTTGAGCGTCGGTCTCGGAACCGCGCTGATCCGGCTCTTCGGGCCAATGCCCCTGGTCGCGGTGGCGCGCTTCTACGTGTGGATATTCCGCGGCACGCCGCTCTTGGTGCAGCTGTTCCTGATCTTCTACGGCCTGCCCTCGGTCGGCATCCTGCTTGACGCGTTCCCCGCGGCGTTGATCGGCTTCACGCTCAATATCGGCGCCTATTCGTCGGAAATCATTCGCGCGGCGATAGGCGCGGTGCCAAAGGGGCAATGGGAGGCGGCCTATTCGATCGGCATGACCTGGAGCCAGGCGATGCGCCGCACCATCTTGCCGCAGGCTGGGCGCGTGGCGGTGCCGCCGCTCTCCAACACCTTCATCTCGCTGGTCAAGGACACGTCGCTGGCCGCCGCCATCACCGTGCCGGAAATGTTCCAGGCCGCGCAGCGCATCGTCGCCACCACCTATGAGCCGCTGATCCTCTATGTCGAGGCGGCGATCCTCTATCTGGCGATGAGTTCGGTGCTGTCGGCCTTGCAGACGCGGCTGGAGGCGCGGCTCAATCGCTATGGCGGGTTCCTGGAGGCGCGCTCGTGATCGACCTTGCCAACATCGAAAAGCGCTTCGGCGACAATCTCGTGCTGAAGGGCGTGACGGTTGCCATTGCCGAAGGCAGCGTCACCGCGCTGGTCGGTCCTTCGGGTGGTGGCAAAAGTACGCTGCTGCGCTGCATCAACCTGCTTGAGATCCCAACTTCGGGCACAGTGCGTATCGGCGATCAGGCGCTGGAGTTCCATCCGGGAGCGAAGGTGGCGGCCCGGGACATTCAGCGGCTGCGGCTGCAGACCGGCATGGTGTTCCAGAACTTCCAACTGTTCCCGCATCGCACCGCGATCGAGAACGTCATGGAAGGGCTGGTGACGGTGCTGAAGTGGCCCCAGGCACGGGCGCGCGAACGGGCGCTCGCGCTGCTGGAAAAGGTCGGCATGGCGCACAAGGTCGATGCCTGGCCGGCAACGCTGTCGGGCGGCCAGCAGCAGCGGGTAGCGATCGCCCGGGCGCTGGCGCCGTCGCCAAAGGTGCTTTTGTGCGACGAGCCGACCTCCGCGCTCGACCCGGAACTGGCGCAGGAAGTCGTCGACGTGCTCGGCCGGCTCGCCAGCGAGGGGACGACGATGGTGATGGCCACGCACGATCTGCGGCTTGCTTCAAAGATCGCTCGCGAGGTGGTGTTCCTCGACGCCGGCATTGTCGTCGAAAAGGGCCCCGCAGCGGTGCTGTTCGGCAATCCGGAGCGCGAACGGACAAGGCGATTCATCGCGACGCTAAAGCAGGAAATGGCGGAGAAGGAGGGTGGGGGAGAAGGCGGTAATTTCTCGTCCTAGGCCTGCGCTACCCTTGCCCCCTGCCGGGCATTTCCTCGTGAGCCGGCCGTCAGGCACGGTGTTTCTATTTCGATGGACGGGCGTGTCCATGCGCTGCAATAGTCGGGCTGATGGTTCGCAACGTTGCTCTTGTTCTCGGTGGTGGCGGGGCCGCCGGAAATGCCTGGCTGATCGGCATCATCGCGGGCCTCGCCGAAGCTGGTGTCGATCTGACGGAGGCCGCCGATCTGGTGATCGGAACCTCGGCAGGCGCCAATGCGGTAGTGCAGGTGCGCAGCGGCATACCGCCGGGCGAACTGTTGGCCGCGGTGCTGTCCCCGCTGCCGGTTCAACCGGCCGGACCGAGCCGTCAACCGCCGTTGCCGCCGATGGATAGTGTATTCGAGCGGATGCGTTCTATTTCCGCCGCCGCTACCTCGGCAGCCGATCTGCAACGGGCGATGGGCGCATTCGGATTGGAGAGCGATGCCAAATTCGGACCTGAAGTGGCCAAACAGCGGCGCGCGCTGGTCGCCGCCAGATTGCCTCGCCATGAATGGCCGGAAAGGCCGATGATCGTGGTGGCCGTCGACGCGCTTACCGGTGAACTGGCCGCGTTCGACCGCGATTCCGGCGTCGATCTGGTTGACGCGGCCACCGCGAGCACCGCGCTGCCCGGTGCGGGGCCCACGCACAGCATCAATGGCGTCCGCTACATCTCCGGTGGCGTGCGCTCCGCCGATAATGCCGACCTTGCCTCGGGCTATGCGAACGTGATCGTGCTCTCGCCGTTCAGCGGACGGAGCCGACCGCTACCGGAAGGCCAGTTCGAGGGCCTGCGCAGACCGCCGGGCGCGGACCTTGCAAGCGAGGTCGAAGCCCTGCGCCAGCAGGGCAGCCGGGTGGTGGTGATCACGCCTGATGTCGATTTCCCGCGCCGCAATGGGCACCAACCAGATGGATCTGGCGACCCGCATCCCCGCGGCCAGTGCCGGTTTCGCCCAAGGCAAGAAGGAAGCGACCCGCGTAACGTTCCTGTGACGATTGCACGCCGAGGGCGTGCACCAACTTTCCAAATATTGCCTGCAACAAAAAACCCGGCGCAAGACCGGGTTTTTCAAAAACTCAAAAGGCGCAAGGCCTCAAGCAGCTTCTTCCTGCTCGGCTTCCTCATTGTCGGCCTTGGCGCCGCGCTTAGGGCCCTTGTTGAGATTGACCTCGATCAAACGCACGGCTTCGGTTTCCGACATGCGGTTGACAGCGGCGATCTCGCGGGCCATGCGGTCGAGCGCGGCTTCGTAGAGCTGGCGTTCGGAATAGGACTGCTCCGGCTGGTTGTCGGCGCGGTAGAGGTCGCGAACAACTTCCGAGATCGAGATCAGGTCGCCGGAATTGATCTTGGCATCATATTCCTGCGCGCGACGCGACCACATGGTGCGCTTGACGCGGGCGCGGCCTTGCACGACCTTCAGTGCGCGTTCGACATAATCCTCTTCCGACAGCTTGCGCATGCCGATCGAGGTTGCCTTGGCGACCGGCACCTTGAGGCGCATCTTGTCCTTCTGGAAATCGATGACGAACAGTTCCAGCTTGTGCCCGGCCACTTCCTGCTCGTCGATCGAGACGATCTGGCCGACACCATGCGCCGGATAGACGATGTACTCGCCGGTCTTGAAACCGTGACGTGCAGCGGTGGACTTCTTCTGCGGGGTGATCGTTGCCATTACGCCCTGAACTCCTTGTTGTGGGCCGGCGGCGGTGCCGGCTGAACTCGCGCGATCGGGTTACCGATCATTAGCCGCACAACAGATGAACCCACCGGAAAAGCCGGGACCGGCAAACCGCACGATTGCGATCGCCTGGCCCAGATCGCTCTGGTCCGATATGGGATTTTCACCTTTCAGTGATTTGGGGCGTTAGCGCCATAAATCGACGTTGTGTCACCGGCATGTTTCGCTCATGTAACACAAAAAGTCGGAAGAATCAAGGTTTTGCTGCATAAGCGAAGGCCACAGGTTCACGCCGCCTGTCAAGGCGGTTAATAGGCCGTACCTCTTACGCCGCGTCATGCCGGTTGAAACGGCAGCGCTGTCAGTCGCCTTCTCCGGGTTCAGCCGAGAAATATTTCTCGAACTTGCCGGCCTCGCCATCGAAGGCCTTGGCGTCGGCCGGCGGCTCCTTCTTGGCGGTGATATTAGGCCATTTCTCAGCGTATTCGGTGTTTATCTGCAGCCATTTGTCGAGGCCCGACTCAGTATCGGGCTTGATCGCGTCGGCGGGGCATTCCGGTTCGCAGACACCGCAGTCAATGCACTCGTCGGGATGGATGACGAGCATGTTCTCGCCCTCGTAGAAACAGTCGACCGGACAGACCTCGATGCAGTCCATATATTTGCATTTGATGCAATTGTCGGTCACGACATAGGTCATCGATCTGCTCCGGGACGTCCCGTTTTTGTTGGCTTTTTCCGTGAGGTAACGCCTTTGGCGCCCGCTTGCAAGGGCGGCCATTCCGGCCATGCCGGCATTGCCGGAATGGAATTCCAACGGCTCGGCAATGGCGGGCATCGGTCATGTGCTCGGACCGTTGTGTCGGCGGCGTGGAAGAACATACATGCCTCCGTGCACCGGCGGTCAGTCGTCGCCAAGCAAGCGGTCGGTCTCGCGGCGCTCCTTCTTCGTGGGGCGGCCGCTTCCGGCCTCGCGCAGCCCTGGGATCGCGTCGGGAGGCGCCTCGCCCGTCGGTGCGGCAGGCGGCGACATGTCTTCGTAGAGCGTGCGTGCCTCCACGGCGGGGCCGCGCCGGCTTCCCGCATCGAGCACCTTCCAGATGAAGATGCGCCGCTCCAGCGTGATGGTCAGGACGTCGCCAGGCTTGACCAGGTCGGAGGCCTGCGCTGCTTTGTCGCGATTGATGCGCACCCGGCCGGCCACGACCAGTTTGGCGGCCAGCGAGCGCGATTTCACCGCGCGCGAGAAGAACAGCCATTTGTCGATACGCTGGCGGTCGGTGGCCATCGGGGCGACCATCGGATCCTGTGCGGCTATTTCTTCAGCTGGTCGCGCAAAGCGGCGAGCTTGGCGAAGGGAGAGTCGGGATCGAAGCGCACCGGGCGCTCCTCGCGCGGTTTTGCCTGAAACGAGGGTTTGCCGCCTTGCGGGCCGCCCTTGCCTTCCGGACTGCCGCCCGGCCGGCCCTCACGGCGGTCAGAACGCTCGCCCTGCGGCTTTCCCTCCCGCCGTTCCCCGCCTTCGCCTTGCGGCCTGGGCTTGAACTTCGAGCGATCGAAACGCGGCTTGCCGGCGCCATCGCGGCGCCCTTCATGGGCGAGCCGGGTGCCGGGCTGGCCGACAGCGGCATCCGCCGGGGCATCGGAGCGCGCCGCCTGGCCGTTGCGCGGCCGGGCGCGGTTCTCGTGGTGACGGTGACGAGGCCGCTGGTCGAAGCGGCCCTGCCGCCACAACAGGATCGGCTTAGGCTCTTCGGCTTCCGCAGCGGGTCCCTGTTGGGGAGCGTCGGCGCTGTCCCCCTCCTCGCCTCGCTCCGCGATCTCCCCCGTCGAGGGGGAAGTGAGAGCGTCGGCGCTTTCGGCGGCAGGAGTCTCAGGCACGGCTTCTGCTACAGGCGCAACCTCTTCCGTAGCTTCGGCTGGAGCTTCGGGTTGTTCTTCCGCAACAGTTTCGGCCGGTTCCGCAATGGGTTCAGCAGGAATTTCGACGGCGGTCTGGGCAGTCGCAGTTTCCGGATCTTCCGCTGATGTCTCCTCAGGCGTGTCCGTCGCAGCCGCCTCCGCCGCCTTGGCCTGCTCGGTGCGCGCGGCCTCTTCCGCTGCCAGCTTGGCCGCCACGGCTTCCCGGGCGGCATTGTCCTGCGCTTCCAGCCGTGCCTTGATTTCGGCCGCCGGCTTCGGCTCGGCACGATAGCCAAGACCTTTCAGGATTTCTTCCATGTCGTCGGCCGTGGCGCCGAGAATCGACATCATCGGCGGCGTCACCATGAAAGACTGGCCATCATAGGCGCCATCCGGACGCTGGCCGAGGCCGGGCTTCCAGTTGGTCGCCGGGCGGATCAGGTCGGCCAGCCGTTCCAGAATGTCGATGCGCACGGCGCGGCGGCCGAGATTTCGGTAGCCCGCAAGCTTGTAGAAGGCCTTGTCGAAAGCCGGATCGATGACCACCGAGGTGCGGCCCGATGCCAGCGCATGGACGACGTCGCCGAAGCCGAGCTTGTCCTTGCCATCGTTTTTCAGCGCCCACAGCAACGTCACCAATCCCGCGGGCGCCGGCTTGATCAGCGCCGGCACGAAGACATGATAGGCGCCGAAGCGCACGCCCAGCCGGCGCAATGCCGCGCGGCCTTCCTGGTCGAGCGACTTCATCTCCTCGGCGATGTCGCGACGATTGATAAGGCCGAAATTCTCGACCAGCTGGAAGGCAATGCCGCGGCCGATACCCGATATCTGCTCGGCATTCTTCAAATCGACCAGCGGCTTCAGCAGGGATTCGATCTGGAAATTGACGAAGCGCTCGGCACGCGCCGCGACCTTGTCACGCGCTGGGCCGGTCAGCTGTTCATCGGCCAAAAGCACCAGGCGCGGCTTCAGCGCGTCCTCGCCGGCAACAAGCGTGCCGATCGGCGCGCCGATCCAGCGCAGCGTGCCGTCGGAACCGAGCGCGATGTCGCCATTGGCGCATGCGCCGAAGCGTTCGGCGCGTGCCTCGAACTCCGCCGCCAGCGCCTTCTGGGCGGCCGCGCGCACGGCCTTGGCGTCTTCGCCGCCAGCGCTCTGATCGGCGGTGAAACGGAACCCCTGCAACTCGCCGACATGGTGGCCTTCGACGAGGACGGTTCCGGTTGGGCTTATTTCGGCTTCAGGCATGGTATTTTCTCTAAGGCGCCGCATGAGGACGGAAGTCCTGCGGTCTACGAAGCGTTTCGTCAACCGCTCATGCAGCGCATCCGACAATCTGTCTTCGATTTCGCGCGTCTTTTCCTGCCAGTGTGCCTGATCGGCCAGCCAGCCGGGCCGGTTCGACACGAATGTCCAGGTGCGGATCTGGGCGATGCGATGCGACAGCGTATCGATGTCGCCCTCGGTGGTGTCGGCGCGGCGCACCTGCTCGGCCATGTAATTCTCGTCGACATGGCCATGCCTGGCGAGGTCCATGTAGATCGACGCAATGAGGTCGGCGTGCTGGGCCGGCGCTATCTTGCGGTAGTCGGGGAGCGCGCAGGCCTCCCACAGCAGCGCGACGCGCCTTGCGTCGGTGGCGAGCGCCCTGATGTCCTCGTCACGCGACAGGTGCTCAAGCGCCTGCGCATCGACTGCCGGCAGCGCACGGGTCAGGCCTTCCACCGGGGCATTGGTCTCGATCGAGCGCTTCAGCGCGTCGAGGCTGGCGAAATTGAAACGCGCTGTGCGCCACTGCAGAACCTTCACGGGGTCGAAGTCGTGGCTTTCGATCTTCTTGACCAATTCCTCGTCCAGCGGGTCGACCTGGCCGGTGACGCCAAAGGTGCCGTCGCGCAGGTGCCGGCCGGCGCGCCCGGCGATCTGGCCAAGTTCGGCCGCCGTCAGGTTGCGATACTGATAGCCGTCGAACTTGCGGTTCTGGGCGAAGGCGACATGGTCGAGATCGAGGTTAAGGCCCATGCCGATGGCATCGGTGGCGACGAGATAGTCGACGTCGCCCGACTGAAACAGCGCCACCTGGGCGTTGCGGGTGCGGGGCGAGAGCGCGCCAAGCACGACGGCCGCACCGCCCTGCTGGCGGCGGATCAGTTCGGCGATGGCATAGACCTCGTCGGCGGAGAAGGCGACGATCGCTGTGCGCCGGGGCAAGCGGGTCAGCTTCTTCGAACCGGCATAGGCCAGATGTGACAGCCGCGGTCGTGTCACCACCGAGACGCCTTTCAACAGGCGCTGCAAGATGCCGTGCATGGTGGCGGCGCCGAGCAGCAGCGTCTCCTGGCGGCCGCGCAGATGCAGGATGCGGTCGGTGAAGATGTGGCCGCGCTCGAGGTCCCCGGCAAGCTGCACCTCGTCGATGGCGACGAAGGCGGCATCGGTCTCGCGCGGCATGGCTTCGACGGTACAGACCGAATATCTGGCGCCTGGCGGCTGGATCTTCTCCTCGCCGGTGATGAGCGCCACCTTGTGGGCACCGACCTTTTCGCAGACGCGGGTGTAGACCTCTCGCGCCAAGAGCCTGAGCGGCAGGCCGATGATGCCGCTTTCATGCGCCACCATGCGCTCGATGGCGAGATGGGTCTTGCCTGTGTTGGTCGGCCCAAGCACGGCAGTCACGTCGCGACCCGATAGGATCAGCGGCTCGGTGGGTTTCGGATGGATGTTCATCGGCTCGGAAATAAGGCTTTCTGGCCTCTCATTGTCGGGAGCACGCCTCGGGTGGCGCGTATGACAGGCGACACATAGGGATTTCAGGCGCGAAGCGAAAGCGGAATGTTCCGCTGGCGGTTCGAAGTCACCTCCGTCGAGCTTCGGTTCGGCTGCTGATTAAGGGTTGGAACGAGTCTGGAACGAATCGGCGACGAATCGCTGACTCGCCCGGATTCAGGTTTTGTTCACGGCTAGATGTGGAGTTTTGGCTGATGATCCTTACCACATGCTGAATCACGGAATTGGCCCGTTTCATGCTAGGCGAGAGCCGCCGTTAACTTTCGCTGGCAAAGCCGTGTGGCAGCCCGCCTTGCTTCATCCAAGCTTATGAAATTGTTGAACTTTCTTAATAGAAATTAACAGTTTGATAGGCGATTGCAACTGCTCTCGTTAACATTGCGGCCAAACATGGAACGAAAGGGCGACGAATCGGCGATGTCGGGATTTTCCCTGTTTGTTCACGACAAGATGTAGTGTTACGCACAGGTTTTCCACCGACAATGCACAGCTTATCCAGGCAGTTTTGCACAATACCCGCTGCCGCGATTAACCTTTGCGTGCCGGATTGGAACAGCAGGCCGACAGCCGTCATCGGACGGCGTCACGGACATCCGAAGCGGATGGCGAACGAGCCCTCCTTCAATCGGCACCGGGAAGCCGGCAGCCCGGCGAGACCTCAGGCGAAGTACTGGCCGCCATTGGCGGTGATGGTCGATCCCGTGATGAAGCCGGCGTCCTCGGAGGCGAGGAAGACGACGCAGCGCGCGATCTCCTCCGGCTCGCCGAGGCGCCCGACCGGGATTAGCGGGATGATGCGTTCGTTGAGCACCTTCTCATCGATCGCCCGGACCATTTCGGTGGCGATATAGCCTGGGCAGATGATGTTGACGGTGATGCCCGCGCGGGCTCCTTCCTGGGCCAGAGCCTTCGAGAAACCGATGTCGCCGGCCTTGGCCGCGGAGTAGTTGACCTGGCCGGCCTGGCCCTTCTGGCCATTGATGGAGGAGATGGTGATGACGCGGCCGAACTTGCGGTCGCGCATGCCGCTCCACAGCGGATGCGTCATGTTGAAAACGCCGGAGAGATTGGTGTCGATGACCTCCTTCCACTGCTCACGCGTCAGCTTGTGGAACATGGCGTCGCGCGTGATGCCGGCATTGTTGACCAGCACCGCGACCGGGCCCAGATCGGCCTCGACCTGCTTGATGCCGGCGGCGCAGGCGTCGTAGTCGGCGACCGACCATTTGTAGGTCTTGATGCCGGTTGTGGCCGTGAACTTGCTCGCCGCCTCATCATTGCCGGCGTAGTTGGCGGCAACCGAATAGCCGGCTTCCTTCAGCGCCATCGATATTGCCGCGCCGATGCCGCGCGATCCGCCCGTGACGATTGCAACCTTGGTCATGCGCTCCCTCCCTTTGGTTGGGAGAGTGAACAGGGAGTAGCGAATGACGAGTAGGGATCAGATATCCCATTGCGCCGACGCCGTTCTTCCCTATTCGCTACTCCCCATTCACTTCTCTTTTAGAGCGCTTCGACGCACATGGCGACGCCCATGCCGCCGCCGATGCACAGGGTGGAGAGACCCTTCTTGGCACCTCTTCGGCGCATCTCGTGGACCAGCGTGTTGAAAATGCGCGCGCCAGAGGCGCCGATCGGATGACCGATGGCGATGGCGCCACCATTGACGTTGACGATCGAGGGATCCCAGCCCATGTCCTTGTTGACCGCGCAGGCCTGCGCGGCGAAAGCCTCGTTGGCCTCGATCAGGTCGAGATCGCCGACCGACCAGCCGGCCTTTTCCAGCGCTTTTCGCGAGGCGGGAATCGGACCGGTGCCCATGATCGCCGGGTCAACGCCCGCGGTCGCCCAGGAGACGATGCGCGCCAGCGGGGTGATGCCCCGCCTGGCAGCTTCCGCTTCGCTCATCAAAAGCGCGCCGGCGGCGCCGTCGTTGATGCCGGAGGCATTGGCGGCGGTCACAGTGCCGTCCTTGTCGAAGGCCGGCTTCAGTTTGGTCATGGCATCCAGCGTCGCGCCATGGCGGATGTATTCGTCCTGGTCGACAATTGTATCGCCCTTCTTGCCCTTGATGGTGAAGGCGACGATCTCGTCCTTGAACCGGCCGGCCTTCTGCGCGGCCTCGGCCTTGTTCTGCGAGGCCAGCGCGAACTGGTCCTGGTCCTCGCGGGTGATCTGGAACTGGCGGGCGACGTTCTCGGCCGTGTTGCCCATGTGATAGCCATTAAAGGCATCCCACAGTCCATCCTTGATCATGGTGTCGATCATCTTGTAGTCGCCCATCTTGACGCCAGCGCGCAGATGCTGGGCGTGCGGCGACATCGACATCGATTCCTGGCCGCCGGCGACAACCACCTTGGCATCGCCGGTGGCGATCTGCTGCATGCCGAGCGCGATGGCGCGCAGGCCCGAGCCGCACACCTGGTTGAGGCCCCAGGCGGTGGTCTCCCTGGGCAGCCCGGCGAGGATTGAAGCTTGGCGGGCGGGGTTCTGCCCTTGGGCCGCGGTCAGCACCTGGCCAAGAATGACCTCGTCGACTTCGGCCGCCTCGACGCCGGCGCGCGACAACAATTCCCTTACGACGACGGCGCCAAGCTCGTGAGCCGGGGTGGCGGCGAAAGCGCCGTTGAAGGAACCGACCGGTGTGCGCGCCGCGCTGGCGACGACGATGGCATTGGAAGCGGGCATTCTGTTCTCCAAACTTCAAGCTGATGTTCTGTCATTGAAGACTTTTCTTGCCCTTTCCCAACCCCGAGTCAAACCGGAAATCGGCAGGGCACCCATGCGTCGCAAGCAAGCTGCGCATGGCCGCGACATCAAGCTGTCCGCTGCTGCGCAGCATATTTCACCGGCCATGCAGCGATAATTAATCCCGCACTGCACAAACTGCTTGGAATTGTGACGCTTTTGCGCATATCCTTTGAACGGGCGCAATCGTTACCGGCGGCTTACTCAGGCGCGCCGGTGTCCGGGGAGGATGCAGATGGCTGCGAAAGACGATCCGATCGTCATCAAGAAATATGCCAATCGCCGGCTCTACAACACCGGCACCAGCACCTATGTGACGCTCGAGGACCTGGCCGAAATGGTCAAGAAGGGCGAAGAGTTCACGGTGCAGGACGCCAAGACCGGCGACGACATCACGCATCCGGTTCTGACCCAGATCATCTTCGAATTGGAGAACAAGGACGGGCAGAACATGCTGCCGATCCCGTTCCTGCGCCAGTTGATCGCCTTCTACGGCGACCAGATGCAGATGATCGTGCCGAGCTTCCTCGAACAGTCGATGATCGCCTTCTCCAAGGAACAGGAGCGCTTCCGCGAGCAGATGAAGGGCGCCATCGGCAAGTCACCACTCGACATGATGAAGATGGCCACGCCGATCAAGGCGCTGGAGGAGCAGACGCGCCGCAACATGGAAATGTTCCAGAATGCCATGCGGCTGTTCACGCCGTTCCCGCCGGCAGGCTCGGCACCTGCGGCGGCCCCTGCCGAACCGGCCAGGAAGGAAACGCCGGAAAAACCCGACGATCTGCAGCAGTTGAAGGACCAGATCGCGGCCATGCAGCGCAAGCTCGACACCATGTCGTGAGCGCGCAGCGCTTTTCTTCCGATCCTACGGCAATAATCCCTCATAGCGACCGCGCGGCCTGATGCTGCCGCCGCTCATTGCCTGTTCGACCATGTGGGCGGCCCAGCCAACGCTGCGCCCAAGCGCGAACAGCTGGAACGGCGCATCGCGCGGCAGGTCGAGGCTGCGCGTCAGAACGGCCAGGGCAAAGTCGACGTTCGGGCGGGCGCCGGTCGCGGCAATGGCGGCGATTTCCAGCGATCGCAATGTTCTGTCGGTGTTGTCGATGGCCGCCAAAAGCGCCGTGGCGCGGGGATCGCCTTCGGGATAGAGCGGATGGCCGAACGCTGGCAAAGGCCTGTCATGGCCGAGCCAGCGCCGGATCGCCGCATCGGCGCCGTGCCGCGCCGCATCGTCCGCGAGTTGCATCACCGCCTCGCCGGCGCCACCGTGCCGCGGACCGGAAAGTGTCGCCAGACCCGCGAGCAGGCAGGCGGCGGGCGAGGCTCCGGTCGAGGCCGCGACGCGCGCCGCGAAGGTCGATGCGTTGAGTTCGTGATCGGCAAGCAGCACAAGGGCGCGCCGGATAGCCTGCGCCCCGCCTTCATCCACCGACCAGCCTCGCGCCAACCGCATGTGCACCGGATCTGATCCCGCCGAGGCGCCAAGAGCGCCGGCCAGCACGCCGATCGCGCGCGCGGCGTCGGCGCACAGCGAGGCGGCGCCGCGCCCTAGTGAAGGCCGCGCCTGGCCGGCGAGCATGGCAAGTTGCATGAAGGCCGGAGCTCGGCCGAGTTGTTGGGATTGATCCGAGGCCGGAGCCTCGAAACTCACCGGCTCAGGCAGGGCCCACAGCACGGCGGCGGTCTCTTCGAGCGTGGCATGTTCGGACAGCGCAACGGCGTCGCGGCCCCGATAGACAAGGTGGCCGTGCGAAACGGTCGAGATCGAGGTGACGAGCGAGGGTTCGCCCCAGGCGATGGCGCTTTCGGCGATGGCCGATGGGCTGCGTCCGCGCTCTCTTCGCATCATCAGGGCCGCGATATCGTCGGCGCGATATTGGCTGCGGCGTGGATCGGCACTGTCCGGGCGCATGCCGATGCGCCCGCGACTGACATAGGCGTAGAGCGTCTGCGGCCGCACCTTGAGCCGTTCCAGTGCCTCGTCCCGCGACAGCCATTCGGACATGTCGGTCCCATGTTGATTCTATTGATCAAGATTGATGCGCGTGTTGCCCATCCTTATCCTTGATGTCGAAAAAGCTCAAGGAGACTAAGCCATGGCGAACGGGCTCGATGATGTGGTGGCGGCGGAAACGGTGCTGTCCGACGTGGATGGGCTGGGCGGCCGCTTGACGATCCGGGGGTACTCCCTGCCGGAACTGGCCGGGCGATGGAACTATCCGCAGGTCGTTCGCCTGCTTCTCGACGGCTTCTTCGACGACGTTCCCGGAGACGCGGAACTGGCCGCGAGACTGGGCCAGGCGCGCGTCGAGGTGTTCGACCGGCTCTTGTCTTGCCTGCCCCTGCTGGCGCCGCTCGACGTCTATAGCGCCATGCGTGCCGGCATGGCGTTGCTGCCTGACGGCGAGACGCTGACGGACGCGCTTGGGCTGATCGCGGCGCCCGCCGTGCTGACGCCGGCGCTGTTGCGCCTGCGGCGCGGCGAGCAGCCGGTCGCGCCGGATGGGAGGGCCGATCATGCCGCCGATATGCTGAGGATGCTCGACGGTTCCGTGCCGACGCCGGCTCTGGCAAGGGCACTCGACACTTACCTCGTGACCGTCTGCGACCACGGCCTCAATGCCTCGACCTTCGCCACGCGCATCGTCGCCTCGACGCAGGCCGGGCTGACATCGTCGGTGCTGGCTGGCCTCGGCGCGCTTAAGGGGCCGCTGCATGGCGGCGCGCCCGGCCCTGTCATCGAGATGCTCGACGCCATCCAGGCGCATGGCGACGCCGCCGGCTGGCTGCGCGGCGAGATCGCGCGTGGTGAACGCATCATGGGCTTCGGCCACCGCATCTACCGCGTGCGCGATCCGCGCGCCGATGTGCTGAAGGCGGTGGTGCGGCAGCTCGGCGGCGAGGGCGAGACCGGTCGCCGGCTGGCCTTCGCCGAGACAGTCGAACAGACGGCGCTCCATGTGCTTCGGATTGCCAAGCCGCAGCGCTCGCTGCAGACCAATGTCGAGTTCTACACCGCGCTGGTGTTGGAAGCGGCGGGTTTTCCCAGCCAAGCCTTCAGCAATGTCTTCGCGGCCGGGCGCGTCGCCGGTTGGGTCGCGCATGCGCGCGAGCAGCAGACGACGGGACGGCTGATCCGGCCGCTGTCGCGCTATGTCGGACCGATGCCGGACCTCGTCGCCTGAGCATCAAATCTGTTTCGAAGATGCGCCACCCTTCTGCCGCGAGGCGGAGGGGTGTTTCTGCATGATCGAAATTTCATGCGATCACGCCACCGTGCTCGTGTTCTTGCCTTGGTGTGTCCTTATATGCTGCACTGCAACATAGGTCTGCCGTGACGGTGACGTCCCGATTCCCGGGCGCGCGCAATAAGTCAGGCACCGGATCGACAGGAACGCCATGACGAAGAACGGCGAGGCGGAGGAAAAGAAGAAGATCAACATCGCGCTTCAGGGCGGCGGTTCCCACGGGGCTTTTTCCTGGGGCGTGCTCGACCGGCTTCTGGAGGATGGCCGGCTGGAGATCGCAGCGGTGTCCGGCACAAGCGCGGGCGCGATGAACGCGGTGGCGCTGGCCGACGGCTTCGTTCGCGGCGGCGTCGAAGGCGCGCGCAAGAAGCTCGATGACTTCTGGCATGCGGTGGCGGCGAAGGGCCGGTTCAGCCCGGTGCAGCGCATGCCGTGGGACGTCGCCTGGGGCAATTGGTCGATCGAGAACACGCCGGGTTATGTCTTCTTCGACACCATGTCGCGCGTGTTCTCGCCCTATGTCGCCAACCCGCTCGGCCTCAATCCGCTGCGCGACGTGGTCGCGCAGGGGATCGATTTCGACAATGTACGCGCCTGCAAGTCGATGGAACTGTTCATCTCGGCCACCAATGTCGAGACAGGGCAGTTGCGGGTGTTTTCCGATGGCGAGATCGACCTCGACACAGTGATGGCCTCGGCCTGCCTGCCGCAACTGTTCCGCGCCGTCGAGATCAAGGGCGTGCCCTATTGGGATGGCGGTTATGGCGGCAATCCGGCGCTCTATCCGTTCTTCAAGACGGCTGCCACCGAGGACGTGCTTTTGGTGCAGATCAATCCGATCGTGCGCGAGGGAACGCCCAAAAGCGCCAATGAGATCCAGAACCGCATCGACGAGATCACCTTCAACGCCGGGCTGCTGCGCGAATTCCGTTCGATCGCCTTCGTCAAGGAACTGATCGCCGCCGGCCGCCTGCCGCGGGGCGAGTACCGGGACATCCGCATGCACCGCATCGACGCCGATGAGGCCTTCAAGGACCTGTCGGCATCATCGAAGGTCAATGCCGAATGGGCATTCCTGGCCTATCTGCGCGATCTTGGCCGCACCGCCGCCAGCGACTGGCTGGAGGAGAACTACGATGCCGTCGGCAAGCGGCCGACGCTCGACCTCTCCGGCGAGCTCGACGACGGCTTCAAGCCGGTGCGGGGTCCGGCACCTGGCCGACGGGTGAAGGAATTCCTGGCCGCGCGCAAGAACCCCGAAGCGGAGCGTCGCCGGGCCTGAACCCGCATCCGTCACACGGGCGTGATCTGCCGCGCGGTGCCAGCAAGTTCCTTCCGGCGCCAGCAACAACCATCGCGTGTGAGGCGCGCATCATCATGCTGACGCCTGCTGCCAGTGTCGTGCGGGCGCCGCTGTTGGGCGCCATCCCTCGACCGTATCCGGAACGGTGACTGGCGGGCGAGGAATACTGCCACGAACAGCACCAGCAGGCGTTTTGTTCGAGGCTATATCATGTCTCAAGCCTAGACGGCGGAACGCGATGGAGCAGACGCATCGAGGCGACCCGTCCTCGCTCCTGGAGCATCCGGCTTGACCAGGGAACGACGATCTGGATCAGAGTTGAACGGTCCGTTCTTCAAGCAATTCCAGTGTGTTGCGTGAAATGTCGCACGCCGGGATGGTCCGTCAGGCCGAGGTTATCATCGTGCTCGAAACCCGCGTGGGGTTGAAAATCGCCTCGCGCCGGCGTCGTGCCTCCGAGAGCAGACGCAGGCCCGGCGGCACCGGGCCTTCAACGGCCGATCATCGGTCGCCAACGAGCCCCGCTAAAGCCGCACCCTATTTGGGCAAAAAAATGCTTCGCGAGGGCTATACTCTGTCCAGCTTCGCAATGCTGCTGCAACTTTCCGACTATATTGCGTTGCAAACTTGATGTAGAAGCGCGCTTCGCCGATCACGGCAATTTGAACACGGCCTGGCGCGCACCCATATCGGCGACGCGCTCCTCGAGGAGGACGCAGTCCCGGCCAAACCCCGCAGTGGAAAAAACGACGATGCCGAAAATCAGGTTTCACAAGCTTGCTGCCATTGTTGTGCTCATCGGTTTCGCCGCCTGGATGGCGACGGGCGAGTTTTCATCCGTTGGCAGTGCCGCCGCCGACGCCCAGAGGGCGGCAGAGGCCGAAAAGGCCAAGACGCCGGAGGCCGGCAAGCCGAACACGGCGCAAGCCGAGCCGAAGGCCGCGCCGCGCACCGTCGCGGTGGTGACGCCGCCGCGCAAGACCTATGCGCGCGCTATCCGCATTTCGGGGCTGACCGAGGCCGACAAGCGCGCGGTGCTGGCAACGCGCGTCGCCGGTGTCATCGACAAACTGCCGGTCAGCCAAGGCCAGCACGTCAAGACGGGCGATCTGGTTCTGATGCTGGCGGCCGAAGAGAAAATCTCGAATGTCGACAACGCCAAGCAGTTGCTGGCGCAACGCAAGGCCGAGCTCGACGCCGCCGAACGGCTGGCCAAGACCGGCAATCTGCCGAAGCTGCAGCTCGACACGGCGCGCTCGAATTTGACCTCGGCGCAATCAATGCTGGAGACCGCGCAGGCCGAGCTCGACCGCAACGAGGTCAAGGCGCCGTTCGACGGCGTCATCGACAGGGTGCCGGTGGAACTCGGCAGCTCGGTCATGCAAGGCGGCGAGGTGGCGACCATCCTCAAGCTCGATCCGGTGATCGCCCGCGGCGAAATCAGCGAACGCGACCTGCGCTACATCAAGATCGGCGAAGAGGCCAATGTGCGCCTGGTCAACGACCAGAAGGTCACCGGCACCGTGCGGTATATCAGCCGCGACGCCTCCTCCCAGACCCGCACCTTCCGTGTCGAAGTGGCGATCCCCAATGCGGATGGCAGCATCCCCGCCGGCATGACGGCCGAGATCACGCTCAGCGCCGAACCGACCGACGCGGTTCTGCTGCCGCGTTCGGTGGTGACGCTTGGCGACAAGGGCGATCTCGGCATCCGCGCCGTCGGCAGCGACGACAAGGTGGCCTTCTACCCGATCGACCTGGTGGACGACATGCCGAACGGCCTTGTGCTCGGCGGAATTCCGAAAGATGCGCGCATCATTGTCGCCGGCCAGGAACTGGTGAAGGAAGGCGATATCGTCAAGCCCGTCGAGGCCGACCAGGCGACCATCAACAAGCTGGTCGGCGAAGCCACCGCCGGTACGCAGTAGCGCAAAGCCCGGCGTCGGGATCTCCGGCGCCTCCCGCCAGTTCGCCGCTTCCGAAGAAACAGCAGGCATCAAGTCATGGATATCGTCAGACTCGCAATCCACAACGCCCGCCTCACAATATCCGCCCTGCTGTTCCTGCTGGCGGCGGGCTGGGTCGCCTATCAGTCTACGCCCAAGGAAGCGGAACCCGACGTTCCGATCCCGATGATGTATATCAGCCTGATCTACCAGGGCATTTCGCCGGAGGATTCGGAACGCCTTCTCCTGCGGCCGATGGAAAGCAAGCTGAAGAGCCTGAAGGGCCTCAAGGAGATGCGCTCGGCCGCCTTCCAGGGCGGCGGCTACGTGCTTGTCGAGTTCCAGCCGCAGACCAATCTGGCCACGGCGCTCCAGGACACGCGCAGCAAGGTGCAGGACGCCAAGGCCGACCTGCCGCAGGCGGCCGAGGAGCCGACGGTCAACGAGGTCAACGTTTCCGAGTTTCCGGTCCTCGTCGTCACTCTGTCGGGCGACGTGCCGGAGCGCGTGCTGACGGCGGCTGCGCGCGAACTGCGCGACCGTATCGAAGAGGTACCGGGCGTGCTGGAAGGCTCGCTGCAGGGCGCGCGCGACGATCTGGTCGAAGTGGTCATCGATCCGGTGAAGCTGTCCTCCTACGGGCTGCAGCTCGACCAGCTGATGCAAGGCGTCGGCGCCTCCAACAGCCTGGTCGCCGCCGGCAATCTCGAAGGCTCGGAAGGCAAATACGCGGTCAAGGTGCCGTCGCTGATCGAGACGCCCGAGGACGTGGCCAACCTGCCGGTCGTCGCCACACCCAACGCCGTGGTGCAGGCCAAGGACATCGCCACCATACGCTCGACCTTCAAGGACGCCGAGACGGTCACTCGCCTCGACGGCAAGCCGGCCATCGCCATCGAGGTGAAGAAGCGCATCGGCGCCAACCTGATCGACACGCTGAACCATGTCAGGGAGGTGTCCGACACCTTCATCAAGACGATGCCCGAAGGCATGCATGTCACCTACACGCAGGACAAGTCGGTCTTTGTCAACCAGCTCTTGGGTGACCTCCAGAACCACGTCATGATCGCCGTGATCCTGGTGTTCATCGTCATTCTCTACGCGCTGTCGGGCCGCGCCTCGCTGCTCATCGGGCTGGCCATACCATCGTCCTTCCTGATCGGCATATTGCTGCTTGCCATGATGGGCTACACGATCAACATGATCGTGCTGTTCAGCCTCATCCTGGCTGTCGGCATGCTGGTCGACGACGCCATCATCGTCACCGAGTTCGCCGAGCGGCGCATGAGCGAAGGCATGCCGAAGGCGGATGCCTTCGCGCTCGCCGCCAAGCGCATGGCCGGCCCGGTCATCGCGGCGACGATGACGCGCATCGCCGCGTTCTCGCCGCTGCTGTTCTGGCCCGGCATCATCGGCGACTTCATGAAATACATGCCGATCACGCTGATCGTCACGCTGTCGGCCTCGATGCTCTATGCGCTGGTGTTCGCGCCGACGCTGGGCGCGATCTTCGCCAAGGCGCCGAAGCATCACGAGGACGACAACCGCGACGGTTGGTACATGGCCATCGTCAAGCAGGCGGTGCGCTTCCCGATCACCGTCCTGGTGCTCACCGTGGCGCTGCTGTTCGGCGTCGGCTACGCCTATTCGAAATACGGCGCCGGCGTCGAGTTCTTCCCCAGCGTCGAGCCGGACTACGGCCTGCTCTACGTGCATGCGCGCGGCAATCTTTCGCTGGCCGAGATGGATGCCGCCACCAGGACGGCGGAGAACAGGCTGCTCGGCTGGCCGGGCGTAAAATCGGTCTATACACGCGCCGGCAAGACTCAGGGCGGCGGCCAGGACATTCCCGAGGACGTCGTCGGCGTGATCCAGTACGAGTTCGTCGACTGGCGCGAGCGCAAATCCGCCAACCAGATCCTCAGCGACCTGCGCGGCGTCATGGCCGGCATTCCCGGCGTCGACGTCGAGGTGCGCGTGCCGGAGGCCGGCCCGCCGACCGGCAAGCCGATCCAGATCAGGCTTTCGGCCGCCGATCCCGCCGGGCTCGACGACAAGGCGCGCGAAGTGGCGGCGCGGATCGCCAAGGTGCCCAACGTCATCGACATTTCGGACGGCCTGCCGCCGCCCGGCGTCGACTGGGCGCTTGAGGTCGACCGCGCCAAGGCCGCCCAATACGGCATCAGCCCGACCTCGGTCGGCACCGTGGTGCAGCTGGTGACCAACGGCTTGAAGCTGTCGGAATACCGGCCGGCGGGCGCCGACGATGCCGTCGACATCCGCCTGCGCCTGCCGGAAGACCGGCGCACGCTGTCGACGCTCGACGAACTCAGGGTGCAGACGTCGCAAGGGTCGGTGCCGATCTCGAACTTCGTCGTGCGCAAGCCCGAGCCGACGGTCGGCATTCTCAACCGCATCGACGGCGCGCGCACCGTCGTCGTGCAGGCCAATGTCGCCGCCGGAGCGCAGGTCGCCGCCGTACAGGAGCAGGTGACCAAGGCGGTCTCGGACATGGATCTCGGCAGCGGCATCCGCTGGAAGCTCGCCGGTTCCAACGAGGACAGTGCGGAAGCGAGCGCCTTCCTCAGCAAGGCCTTCGGCGCGGCGATCTTCCTGATCTTCCTGGTGCTGCTGGCGCAGTTCAACAAGTTCACCAGCGTCTGGCTGGTGCTGTCCTGCGTGGTCATGGCGACGATCGGCGTGTTCCTGGGCCTGCTTCTGACAGGCGAAGCGTTCGGCATCGTCATGTCGGGCATCGGCGTCATCGCGCTGGCCGGCGTGGTGGTCAACAACAATATCGTGCTGATCGACACCTATGACCGGCTGCGCGAGGAGGGCTGGGACAAGATGGAAGCGGTGCTGCAGACCTGCCGCGAGCGTGCCCGCCCGGTGGTGCTGACGGCGGTTTCGGCTATCTTGGGCGTGCTGCCGATCGCCTTCGGCCTCGGCCTCGAGATCTTCCATCATGAGACGACGATCAACGCGCCGTCGACGCAATGGTGGATTTCGCTGTCCTCGGCGATCGTGTTCGGCCTGTCCTTCGCCACGGTGCTGACGCTGGTGGTGACGCCGTCGATGCTGATGGTGTTCACCCGCGCCAAGGTCAAGCCCGGCGCGCGGCGAGGGTGGTTCAGCCGGCTGTTGCGACGCGGCAAGGGAGAGATCTCGCCGCAGGAGCCAGCGGCCGATGGCGACGCCGAGCCGGCAGTCGCCTTCCCGAAGGCCGCCGAATAGAGCGGTTTCGCAAGGCAGGTCAAAAGGCCGCCCGGGAACTACCGGGCGGCCTTTTGCATTGTTCCCTCGGATTCAACCAGACGGCGAGGGCTCTAAAATGACGATCAGCACGATTCTCATCATCATCCTGATCCTGATCCTGATCGGCGCAGTGCCGGCATGGCCGCATTCGCGCTCCTGGGGCTACGGGCCGTCGGGCATCGTCGGCGTCGTCCTCGTCGTGGTGCTTATCCTGCTTCTGATGGGCCGGATCTGACCGGCAACGATTTGCGGTCGGGCCCGCCGTTCTCATCTTTTCGGTACGCTCGGCAATCACGCTGCTTTTTGCCAGGCCGGCGCGACAGCGATACCGATATCCTGCAAGGCTTCATGCACCGCCTGGTCGAGAGGGGTGTGCGGGATTTCACCGATGATCTCGTTCAGTCGCGTCGAGGCCAGCCGGTGCGCCTCGAAACGCAGATAGGACATCGAGACGATCTCGCGCCACATCGCCACGAACGGGCTTCCGGCGCGCAGCACCCACCACGGCATGAAGCTTAGTTTAAGCTTGCGTCCGAGTGCCTTTTCGGCGGCCGTCTTGATCTCGATGTCGGTGACGGCATGGCCCGGAAAATTCAGCGCCTCGTAAGAGCCGAGCTTGTCGAGGTTGCGCGTCAGCGCGACGAAACCGACAGCGAAATCCGGCAGATAGGCCCATTCATGCACCAGATCGGCCGGGCCGGGCGCAGTGTAGATGCCCTTGCTCATCTTGGCGGCCACGACGAGGTCGAACCAGGAGCCGTTGCCGGTGCCGCCGAAGAAATCGCCGGCGCGCAGAATGATCGTGCGCACCCGACCCGCCTCAGCTTCACGGCGGAACAGCGCCTCCATGGCGCAGCGGATCCGCCCTTTCTCGGTTGTCGGGTGGAACGGCGTGTCTTCCGTGATCACCGCCGGCATCGGCGAGCCATAATTGTAGATGGTGCCGGGGAAGAGATGCAGCGTGCCGTTGGCGCGGCAGGCGGCCATGACATTCTCGGCCATTGGCAGGCACTTGCCCCAGTCGGTGTAGATCGGGTTCAGACCGTTGAAAATGATGTCGACGCCCTGCGTGGCGCGGATCAGAGACTCGCCGTCCAGCGCATCGCCGGCGACGGCCGTCGCGCCTGCAAGCTCAGCCGGCACCTTGCCGGTGCGGGTGATGGCGCGGACATCATAGCCCGCATCGATGAAGGCCTTGGCGACCACGCGGCCGAGCCGGCCATTGGCGCCGAGGATTGCAATCTTGGTCATTCTTCGTCTCCTGTTTGCTGTGAAGCGACGGGACAAGCCCACCGCCTTGGGGATATCTCGGCGTCTGTTCAGCGGTTGCCGAAGAGGTCGCGGTTGCTGCCCGGGACGACCGGCTTCCGGATGATTGCATTCGACTTCTCGATCGATGTGGTGATCGTCTTGTCTCTGCTGGCGACAGGCGTCTGGCTGGCATTGTTCGAGCCGAACTTGTCGCTGCTTGCGAAAGCGGCGTTGGCGGCGATGAGGAGGGCAGCGGCGGTGAGTGCAATCCTGGTCATTTGGGTTACTCCTGATTGGCTTGTTGCAGGGCGTATCGATGTTTGCAGGCCGAATATGATTGCCTCACCAATGAATTGAAATTGACCATGTGTGCAGTTCTGATATTCATTTTTGAATGGCCGATATCGACTGGAACCTGATCAAGAGCTTCGTCACGGTCGCTGAGACCGGCAGCCTGTCGGCCGCGGCGAGAAAGCTATCGGCAAGCCAGCCGACGCTTGGCCGCCACATCTCGGAACTAGAACAAGCGCTCGGCGTCATCCTGTTCCGGCGCGGGCGAAGCGGCTACGCGCTGACCGAAGCCGGGGCCACTCTGTTCGAGCGCGGCAAGGCGGTGAGCGAGCAGGCGAGCGCTTTTTCACGGCTGGCGCTGGGTTCGGTCGAGGCTATCGAAGGCACTGTGCGCATCGCCGCCAGCGAGGTGGTGGCGGCCTATGTGCTGCCGGACATGACGGCGCGGCTCGGCATCGAGGAGCCTGGCATCGAGGTCGAGATCGTCGCTTCAAACCAGGTCGAGAACCTGCTGCGCCGGGATGCCGACATCGCCATCCGCATGGTCAAGCCGACACAGAACGAGCTGGTGGCGCGCAAGGTCTGCGATATCGCGCTCTGCGCCTGTGCTTCCCTAGCCTATCTCGACCGGTGCGGCCGCCCGCGCGAGCCGGCCGACCTGCTCGACCACGCGCTGATCGGCTTCGACCGGAGCGACGAGATGATCCGAGGCTTTACGCATTCCGGCATATCGGTAACGCGGAACAGTTTTCGCTTCCGGGCCGACAACCAGATCGTGCTTTGGGAGGCGGTGCGGGCGGGAATCGGCATCGGCCTCGGCCAGGAGCCGCTGGCCAAGCGGGACCCCCTGGTGGAGGATGTGCTGCCGGGCCTGCCGCTGCCCAAGCTGCCGGTGTGGCTGGCCATGCATCGCGACGTGCGCACCAGCGTGCGCATCCGACGCGTGGCGGATTTCCTTCACGAGGAACTGAAACGCTATTCGGCCGGCGCCGCGTCGGGAGCGAATTCGGCGCGATGAGCCAATCCGGCCATCAGCAGGACGACGATCAGCAGACCCGACATGGCGATGAAGATCGGGCCGAAGCTGGAATGCTCGGCGACGAAGCCGATCGCCGAGGGCGCCACGAGGATGCCGGAATAGCCCATCGTGGTGACCACGCTCATGCCGGTGCCCGATGACATGCCTTCCTGGTTGCCGCCGGCCGAAAAGATGATCGGCACCATATTGGCGATGCCGAAGCCGCACAGAGCGAAGGCGGAGATGGCAAGCCAGGGTGAGGGCGACAGGCCTGCGATCAGCATGCCGGCGGCAGCGATGATCGCCGAACCGCGCAACGTCGTCACGGCCCCGAAACGATTGCGCACGCCATCGCCGAAGAAACGCATGATCGCCATGACACCGGAAAAGGCGGCGTAGGCGAGACCGGCAATGGCGAGATCGGCGCCGAGTTCCTGCCTGAGATAAAGCGCTGCCCAGTCGAGTACCGCGCCTTCGGAGACCATCGTCAGCAGCGCCATCAGGCCCACGAGGTAGACCAGCGGGTTGCCCGGCAAGGTGAATTTATGATGCTCGGCAGCCTGCGGCCTGCCCTCGGCGACGATATAGGGCACCGCCGCCGCGATCGCCGCGAAGGCAAGCGCCGTCACCACCGCGGCGTGGGCGAGGTGGCCGTAATTCTGGATGGCAAAGCCGCCAAGGGCACCGCCGGCGAAACCGCCGAGGCTCCAGAAGCCATGCGAGGAGGACATGATCGCGCGCGACAGCCGCCGCTCGACCACCACCGCATTGGCGTTCATGGCGACATCCATGCCGCCGATGGAGCCGCCAAAGATGAACATGGCGACGGCAGCCAGCGGCACGTTGGGCGCCAGCGCCACGACCAGCAGGCCCAGGCTGCCGCAGAGGCCAAACCAGCGCAGCACGGTGCGCGAGCCGTGTTTCGAAATCAGGTGACCGCACCAGGTCATGGCGGTGACGGCGCCGGCGCCGAACAGCAGGATCAAAAGCCCCAGAGTGAACTTGGAAATGTCGAGGCGGGTCAGGAACACCGGAATCTGCGGCGCCCAGCTGCCGGTCAGGAAGCCGTTGGCGAGGAAGATGGCCGCCACGGCCCAGCGGCCGCGAATGGCGGTCTGCATTGCATTCGACGCGTTCATAGGCGAATCCGGTCAGAAAGTGGCTTTGCGCGGCAAATTAGATCGATTCAATTTTCAGTCAAGCGCTGCGCTCGGGAAGCATTTGGGCCAAACCGAACGCTCAAGAAAATCGAGGACGTAAGAGACCACCTAGTGGTCTCTGGGTCGCCTGGCCTCGAATTCGGCCTTCTTGGCGTCGGAGGTTTCGGTCTGGTGCAGCGCCTGCCATTGCGCGTAAGGCATGCCGTAGACGATCTCGCGCGACTGGTCCTTGCTGAGATCGACGCCTTCGGCTTCCGCGGCCTCGCGATACCAGTTCGACAGGCAGTTGCGGCAGAAGCCGGCGAGATTCATCAAATCGATGTTCTGCACGTCGCCACGCTCACGCAGATGCGCCACCAGCCGGCGAAAGGCGGCGGCCTCGAAGTCGCGTTTCTGTTCGTCGCTGAGTTCGGTCATCGAAACCTCCTCATAACGGCCCGGTGCGCGAGCCGAACATCTTCACTTGGTGTATATCGGGACGGCGATCGATCGCGTCAACGATCGGCGCCAGACGCTCAGCCCACGAAAGCGCATCCCCGCCGGTCGCGATCAGGTCCTGGCGGATTTCGATCAGCGCGTGGGCATAGCCGTTGACGATGGCGTGCCTGAACATGGTGTCGCCCCGCAGCGCGCCGTCATAGGGCTCGTTGTCGCCGACAACGAGGTTTTTGTCAGCGGCCAGCATGTCGATCAGCGGCCGCGCCACGCGGTCGTCGCGGTCCCACAGCACGCCGACATGCCACGGCCGCTGCCTGCCCTGCATGACCGGCGTGAAGGAATGCACGGAGAAGATGAAGGGTGCCTTGCCGGAAACCTGCGCGACCGAGGCGATCGTGGCGCCGACGGCGTCGTGATAGGGCCGGTAGAAGCGGTCAAGCCGCCTTTCGCGCTCCTCCGGGGCGAGTGGATAGTTTCCCGTCACGACGGTGCCGTCATAGAGCTGACGGATCAGCGTTGGATCATCCTCACCACGATTGGGATCGATCAGCAGCCGCGAAAAATTGGCGAGCACCGCTGGCACATCGAGCAAGGCAGCGAGTTCGCGCGTCACCGCCTCGACGCCGATGTCATAGGCGATGTGGCGGTCGAACGCCGCCGCCGGCAGGCCAAGGCTGCCATAGTCTTCAGGCAGGTCGCGGCGGGCATGGTCGGCCAACAGCACCATGCCCCGCTTGCGGTCGCCCTCGACGACATCGAAAGGCGCGAAAACTGTGGATCGGGTCATTGGCGGGAAATGGTCTGTTCGCTGGCTTCCGGGGAGGATGCTATCGTCTTTCCACGAAGACGACGCGGGCGCAATGCCGTTGTTTGGCCAAGGTTTCCGCTGAAATCTGGCAAGGGGCGACGGATCGCGCGCCGGGAGCCTTCTTAAATCGATTGGAATTGGACAAAACGGCGCGTTGACATGCGCCCGGACTTTTCCGAAAAGGGGCGCAGAGAGATGCTGATGTGGTTCTTGAGGGGTTTCAGGATGAGTTCCGCCGGCGGGCGGCGCGTGCGCTTCGCCTTCGCCATGCCGCTCCTGACGCTCGCCGTGGGTTTGTCCGCGATGGTTGCGGCCTCGCCCGCCCGCGCTGATTTCCGCGTCTGCAACGCGACGCAAAACCTGGTCGGCGTCGGCATCGGCTATCGTGCCAAGGCCGGCTGGATCACCGAGGGCTGGTGGCACATCGAAGGATCGAGTTGCAAGACGCTGATCGAAGGGCCGCTGTCATCAAGGTTTTACTATCTTTATGCAGAAGACGCCGAACGCGGCGGACGCTGGGACGGCCCGATCAACATGTGCGTGGCTGAAAAAGAGTTCAAGATCGCCGGCGTCACCGATTGCGTCGCCCGGGGCTTCCAGCGCGCCGGATTCCAGGAATACGACACGGGCGAGCAGGCAAGCTGGATGGTCCAGCTAACCGACGACCCCGCAACGGGAGGCGCGCCAGCCGCCCCGGGAACAAACAGTCAATGAGACGCAGCCGCAAGGTCAAGATCCTAGCCACCATCGGTCCGGCCTCCTCTTCCGAGGAAATGCTGAAGAAGCTGTTCGAAGCGGGCGCCGATGTGTTCCGCATCAACATGAGCCATACCGATCACGAGTTGATGCGCACGCTGGTCGGACGCATCCGCGCCGTCGAGGAGACGGTCGGAAGGCCGATCGGCATCCTTGCCGACCTGCAAGGACCCAAGCTGCGCGTCGGCAAGTTCGCCAACGGCAAGGAGGTGCTGACCGTCGGCCAGACCTTCACGCTCGACGACAATCCCGAGCCCGGCACCGCGGCCAGGGTCTATCTGCCGCATCCCGAAATCCTGAGTTCGGTCGAGGCCGGCCACCGGCTGCTGATCGACGACGGAAAGCTGGAGCTGAAAGCGGTGAAGGCCAATGGCAAGGCGATCGTCTGCACCGTCGTTGCCGGCACCACGATTTCCGACAGAAAGGGCGTCAGCCTGCCCGATACCGACCTGCCGGTCGGCGCGCTGACCGAGAAGGACCGCAGGGATCTCGACGCGGTGCTCGCCACCGGCGTCGACTGGATAGCGCTGTCCTTCGTGCAGCGGCCGGAGGACCTGGCCGAAGCGCGCAAGATCGCACGCGGCCGGGCGCTGATCATGGCCAAGATCGAGAAGCCGCAGGCGGTTGCCCGTCTGGCCGAAATCATTGAACTCTCAGACGCGCTGATGGTCGCGCGCGGCGATCTCGGCGTCGAGATGCCGCTGGAAGCCGTGCCCGGGATCCAGAAGCAGATCACGCGCGCAGCGCGCCGCGCCGGCAAGCCGGTGGTGGTCGCCACGCAGATGCTGGAATCGATGATCACCGCGCCCGTGCCGACCCGCGCGGAAGTCTCCGACGTTTCGATCGCCGTCTTCGAAGGCGCCGACGCCATCATGCTTTCGGCCGAATCGGCCGCGGGCGCCTATCCGGTGGAAGCGGTGGCGATGATGAACCGCATCGCCACCAAGGTGGAAACCGATCCGACCTATGCAGGCATCATCAACGCCCAGCGTTCCGAGCCTGAAGCAACCGGCGCCGATGCGATCTCGCTGGCGGCCCGCGAAATCGCCGAGACGCTGAAACTGTCGGCGATCATCACCTACACGGCTTCCGGCACCACGGGCCTGCGCGCCGCGCGCGAGCGCCCGCAGGTGCCGATCGTGGCCCTGTCGCCGATCGTCAACACGGCGCGGCGGCTGTCGCTGCTGTGGGGCACGCACTGCGTCGTCTCCCCCGATGCCACCGATCTCGACGACATGGTCGATCGCGCCTGCCGCATCGCGCTTGAAGAGGAATTCGGCAAGCCCGGCGACCGCGTCATCATCACCGCCGGCGTGCCGCTAAGGACGCCCGGTTCGACCAATATGCTGCGCATCGCCTATGTCGGTTCGGACTTGGGCACCCGATAAGCCCGCCCCAGGGCTTCACCGCGTTGCGATCTTGAGAGCTCTTGTTGCCGCTGCGGCGTGGTCAATGCGCTGAAGGAAGCGACGCGCGCGGGGTATGGGATCTTGCAGGTATTGATCCGGTCCCCGCATCTTTCGCCGATTAAGTTCGGCAGTGTCGAGCAGATCGAAATCGACCTTTTCCAGCGTGCAGTGCCAGTCGGCGCTGTGCGAAGCCCATCCTCGTTTGTGGTGTTCCAGAAGCCGTTCGCGGCTGGAATAGCCATGGTAGTCGAAGGCGATCACGCCGTTGGTCACATAGATATGGTTTCCGGAATCGTTCCCGCTTGGAATGATCCGCTCGCCGTAAAATCCGTCCAGGGGAGGATAGCTGAGAAAGACGCCCGCAAGGATGGGGCAGGCGCCGTAACCGAAGAAGATGCGGTCCGGCAGCGCCCAGAATTTTTCGGGATTTTTCTTTATGCCGTGTTTGAGGACGTACATGCCGCTCTGGCCCCGATACCCTTTTTCGACGACCATTTTCGGAAGACGCACATCAGGTCGGCGCCAACTCCGCTTCGGGTTCCTTGAGGTCGGCGCATTTGCCGACGCCATAGGCATCGCCGGCGATCCGCGCTTCCACCGCCCTTGCCATCGCCTCCAGATCCACACTCCTGCCGGCGGCCTTCTCGATGGCGCCAACGACCAGATCAGACGCGATCCAGTCCGGCTTGTGGCCGAGATTGCGCACCCAGACCAGTTCGGCGCTGGCAATGTTGCGCTCGAGGCCGACCGAATGGATATGGGCGTAGACGACCTTGTCTCGATCGCCCGAGATGACCACGGTCGGCGCCTTGATCTCGGCGTAGCGCGGCGCGGCCCCAAGCGCATAGCGGTAGAGGCCGGCGACATCGCTGGCATTTGCGCGGAAGGCCGACGGTCTCAGCACCAGCGGGATCGAGGCCTCGGCGACATAATTGTCCGGCACTTTGTTGGGCGAGAAGACGCAGGTCGTAGCGTCGGCGATCCGCAGCATTCCTGCCGGATAGCTCAGCGTTTCGGAGAACAGCCGGCCGATCACCGGAATGGTGGTCAGGTCGTAGTACCAGGCGGTTGCGCCGCCGGGCCACGGATGGGTTGCCGGTGCCAGGAATACCAGTCCGAGCGTCTTGTCGGCATGCTCGCGGCCGAAGGCGGTCGTCACCGCGCCACCGAAGGAATGGCCGACGATGATAGCCTGCTTCATGCCGAGATGGTCCATCAGCGCGGCGACGGTGTCGGCCTGCGACCACGGATCCTTGTTGTTGCCGGGCCCGCGTCCCGACCAACCGAATCCCGGCCGGTCGAAGAACAGCAATTCGGCGCGCCCTTCGAGCAACGGCCTGAGCGGCAGCATCTGATCCCTGAGATTGGCGCTGGCGCCGTGGATGAAGACAACAGGCGGCAGGTCGGCCTTGGCGTGGCCAGGAACGTGGACATAATGGATGCGCGCGCCATCGATGTCGATGAATTCGCCGACGGCCGGGTTGCGGCGCTCGATCAGCCAGGAGCCGACGCGGGTGATGCCGACAAGGCCAAAGACGAGCGCCAGAAGGAAGGCGAAGACGGCATAGAGCAGGTTCATGTGGGATATACGAGAGGGAGTAGGGGAATAGGGGAGTAGGGGAGTAGGGGAGTAGGGCAAGTATTTCCGGGCGATCTCTTTCCTACTGCCTTACTGCCCTATTTCCCTACTGCCTTAAATATCAAATGCCTTCGCCGGCGAGTTCTTCCGAAAGCGTACCGACCTGGTCCTGGGCGCTGCGCAGCATCGGGTAGATGGCGAGCACCTTCTGCCAGGCCTCGAGCGCCGATTGCTTGCGTCCGGTCACGGTCATGATCTGTGCCAGGCCCGACAGCGCGCCGAAATGGCGTGGTTCGAGTTGCAACGTATGGTCGATGTCGGACATCGACTTGCCGTAGTTCTTCATCATGAAATGCACCGTGGCGCGCCGGTTCCAGCCCTCGGCATAGGCCGGCTGCAAGGTGACCACCTGGTCGAGGAAATCGAGCGCTACGTCGAATTTCTGGTTCTCGAGCGCCTTCTGCGACCATTGCATCATCAGGTCGATCGAGGCGCTGCCCGACTGGGACCATTCGCTCCAGATGATGCCGGCGATACGCTCTGCCGCCTTTTCGTTGCGCTCGCGCTTGAGATCGGCAAACAGCTTGTCGAGGCGGGCTTCCCTGTTCATTGCGGGAGGCGGGGCTTGCGGCACTGGCTGGGCATCCGGAGGCGCCGGCTCCGGGGCCGCTTGCACGGCCGCCCGATCATCGGCCCGAGCCGGCAACGAGACGGCGCTGCAAAAGAGAAGGACCGTCAAAAATGCAAAAAAAATCCGCATCGCCCGAATCTAGTCCCGGGCGGCGGAACGTCAAACTGATTTTAGCGTGAACGGCCGGCGGACCGACGATAAACACCAACTGCGGAGGCAAAAGCCTCGCGACGAAGCTCAGCCCTGGCGCGCCTTATAGCGGGGGGCGGTCTTGTTGATGATGTAGACGCGGCCCTTGCGGCGAACCAGACGGTTGTCGCGATGACGCGCCTTCAGCGCCTTGAGCGAATTCTTGATCTTCATGGTCTTGCCTGTCGGTGTGGACCCGGTCCGGGTCGAAATTTTAAGGCGCGCCAGAAGACGCGCCTTTGAACTGTGGGTGGCTCATAAACGAGGAGCCTTGTCCGTGTCAACCGCAAGCATGCCCGGTAGCGGAGATGAATGCCCGGTGTCGTCAAATATCCGCAATCGGCCAATGGCTCGGCGCCGGCTGGTATGATGTGGTGGTCGCCACATGACTGGGGAACGCCATGCGCCGAGTTTTCCTGCCCGGTAGCTCGCGGCGTCGAGATTGCTGTCAGGCGCGGCGGCTGATCCGGGTGAAATGGCCCATCTTGCGGCCGGGCCGCGCTGCGGCCTTGCCGTAGAGATGCAGCATCAGGTCGGGCTTCGCCAGCAATTCCGGAACGCGCAAGATATCGTCGCCGATCAGGTTCTCCATCACGCAGTCGGAATGGCGTCGCGGGTCGCCGAGCGGCAGGCCGGCCACGGCGCGGATATGCTGCTCGAACTGCGAAACGGTGCAGGCGGCTTCCGTCCAGTGGCCTGAATTGTGGACGCGGGGTGCGATCTCGTTGGCCAGCAGCGAGCCATCGGCCAGCACGAAGAACTCGACGCCGATGACGCCGACATAGTCGAGCGCCGACAGGATCTTCACCGCCGCCGTCCGGGCCGCCTCGGCTGTCCGGGGCGCGATCGCGGCCGGCACGGTCGATGTGTGGAGAATGCCGTTGCGGTGGACGTTCTCGGCCGGATCGTAAGCGGCGACGACGCCATCGATGCCGCGCGCGGCGATGACGGAGACTTCGCGCTCAAAGGAAACGAAGGCCTCGAGGACCAGCGGCACGTTGCCCATGGCCTCGCAGGTGCCGGCGAAGCTGCCGGCTTGCATGTCGCGGAAGACGCGCTGGCCCTTGCCGTCATAGCCCATGCGCCGCGTCTTCAATATGCCGCTGCCGCCAAAGGATTTCAGCGCTGCGGTCAGCTCGCCGTCATTGTCGACCGCGCGGAAATCCGCCGTGGCAATGCCGATGCCGTTGAGAAATGTCTTCTCGGTCACCCGGTCCTGCGCCACATCAAGCGCGCGCGCAGGCGGATAGACCGCCACCTTTGCGGCGAGCGCCTCGGCGGCGGCAACCGGAACGTTCTCGAATTCATAGGTGACGACGGCACTTGCCTCGGCCAATTCGGCAAGCGCGGCGGGGTCATCGTAGGCGGCCGTGACCTGACGGTTGGCGACCTGTGCCGCGGGGCAATCCGGCTGCGGCTCCAGCACCACGGTGCGGTAGCCGAGGCGAGCGGCCGCTATTGCCAGCATGCGGCCGAGCTGGCCGCCGCCGATGATGCCAATGGTCGATCCGGCGGGCAGGCTCACGGCGTGTCCGTGGGTTCGGCCGCGACCTTGGCGGTCTGCGAGGCGCGCCAGGCATCGAGCCGCCCGGCAAGCTTGTCGTCGTTGAGCGCCAGAACGGCGGCAGCCAATAGGGCTGCATTGGCAGCACCGGCCTTGCCGATGGCCAGCGTCCCCACCGGAATGCCGGCCGGCATCTGGACGATGGACAGCAGCGAATCCTGTCCCGACAGGGCTTTGGATTCCACCGGCACGCCGAACACCGGCAGCGGTGTCATCGCCGCCGTCATGCCGGGCAGGTGCGCCGCACCGCCCGCACCGGCGATGATGACCTTGTAGCCGGCGGCCTTGGCGCCCTTGGCGAAGGCATAGAGCCGGTCGGGGGTGCGGTGCGCCGAGACGATCAGCCGTTTGTGCGGGATGCCAAGCGCCTCCAGTGTCTCGGCGGCATGGCGCATGGTCGCCCAGTCGGACTGGCTGCCCATGATGATGGCGACGTCGACGCGTTGATCGTCCAAGCTTCTGCTCCCGGCGACAAAGGCGCGCCTTAGCGGAATTCGGCGGCGGCGGCAAGGATGCGGGGCATTGCCGGGGTCCGGCCGGGAAATCAGCCTATGCCGCAGCCTTGCGGAAGCGGGCAACGAAATCGTCGAGTTCGGGCCGCTCCATGTCGGAGATCGCCCAGTAGGAGAAGGCGCCGTCGCTCCACTGCACCAGCGAAAAGCCGCCCGAGGAAAGATCGTCAGGCTCGCTGGCCTTGCCGCCCTGCTGCGGTTCGGCGACCAGCGTGATCAGATGCTCGCGGTGGCGGTAGACAAGTGCCGGCACCGGTCGGCCGGAAATCACCTCGACCCGGCCGCCGATCAGCGCAAAACCGTCCTTGGCAAGATCCGGTGCCGGCGGCGACACGCCGATCCGGGCGTCGAGCCAGGGCTTTACCGTGTGGCGGTCCGACGAGACGATATCGATCGGGCTGGCGGCAAGCAGGCTGCGGCGATGGCCGCTGGCGACCGCCGCGGCGAAGCTGTCGGACGCGCCGTTGACCATCACCCATTGCGTTGCCCCGCTGGCCAGCACCGCGCTGATCATGATCGAGGCGGCAAGAGCGCGCCAGTCGAACGAACCGAAGCGGCGCGCTCGACTTGGCGACAGCCGCGTATCGGCGTTTCGCCTCTGGCCTCTCCCGCCCGGGGCAAGCACCCCCGGGAGCGCCGGCCGGCCCTGCTGCGGCTTGGCCGTTTCGCCTGACTCCGGCTGCGCGGTGGCCGCAGTGCCAATGGCCGCGATGCGCGCGCGAAAGGCGTCGCCGACATCTGGGGGCGGCAGGCGGCTGACCGCGCCCCGCAAGGCCACGATGCGGGCATGCTCCGAGGCAAGCCGCGGATCGGCCGCAATGCGCCGCTCCACCGCAAGCGCGGCCGCTGCATCAAGTTCGCCATCGACGAGGGCGTGGATCATCAGCCTGATGCCTTCCGGATCATTGGGCAGTCCATCGTCATGCATGGTCATGGCGCTCTCCCCAGGTCAGACATAAGCAGGCTCCGCGCGCGAGCCAGCCTGGACATCACCGTGCCCATCGGCACGCCGAGCATGGCCGCTATCTCGCGATAGCTGAGGCCGCTGATGTCGCGCAGCACAAGCGTCTCGCGAAACGGCTGCGGCAGGGCTGCTATCGCCGTTTCAAGCGCCACCGTGTCGGCCTTGGCGATCAGGCTTGCCTCCGGACCATATTCGTCCGGCACGCTGATGCCGTGTGCCGCCGCCATCTCGTCGAGATCGCCGAGATCACCGACGGCCAACATGCCGCGCGGCCGGTTGCGCGACATCCAGGTATAGGCGGTGTTGCGCACGATGGTCAGCAGCCAGGCGCGGGCATTGCCACCGGCATAGCCTGATATGCCCGCATGCGCCTTTATGCAGGCGTCCTGCACGACGTCCTCGGCATCGGCGCCATTGCCGGTCAACCAGCGGGCAAGCGCCAGCGCGTCACCGAGATGAGGCAGCACCACCTCGCTGAAGCGCTCGGCTCCGGCCTTCTCGCTCAAAGCAGCACCATCCGATACTCCACGAGGAACAGGCCGTGCGCTTTCAAGCAATACCGGCGGTCTCGCCCCGCCCGTGCGGGCGAAACCCTCGGCAACAGGCAAAGCCGCCTGCCGTGGCGAAAGTGAATTCATCTGCGTCACCAGTGTCAAGCGCAATGGGAAAGCCGTGCATCATGGGAGAGAGGCCGGTTGAGGTCATGCGCTCCAGCACATGGCGGCCGCCGACGCCGCGGCCATGTTCGCTGTCGTGTTCATGATGACGGACATGCGGATCTCCTCAACGCCTGTAGCGGCCTATGTCGAGGAGACCCGTTGCGGCCGAGATTTATTCCCGCCGCGTACGCATCCGGCTGTTCACGGTTACGTGATCAGCCGGTGCTTTGGGTTCGTTGGTCCGCTTGGCGCTCAATCCGGCCAGCGCAAGGCGCCGGAAGAGACCTTGCGAGCAATCTTCATGGCGTCGGCGGGCCGGTCCTTCGCGGTCAACAGGGCGCGCAGCCGTTCGGCGACGATTTCCGCCTCTCCGGGATGAAGATTGCAGGGGTCGAGGAAGAAATGGCCGCGTTCGACCTCGTGATTGCGCACGATGATGGGCGGCGATCCACCGGCAAGCGCCGAGGCAAGGCCGGCGGCGGTGAAGCGGCTTTCCGGCAGCACGAAGACCTGCAGGCGGTCGAGCGGGTTGGAGGTCGGGTCGGGAATGATCTCCGCGCCAATGCCCGGGATACCCTGCAGAGCATCCTTCCAAAGGTTGAGGGCGGCCTCTTCGCGCCGGCGGATGCCGGCGTGGTCGCGCTTCTCCCATGCCTCGAGCGCGGCCATGGTGCCGGCGATGCTTTCCTTGCCGACCTTCATGGCGCGGGCGACGCCGCGGTTCTGCAGATAGGCGGCGCGCACCAGATCCTTGCGTCCGGTGACGATGCCGCTGGTCGGGCCGCTCAGGAATTTGTGGCCGCTGTAGATGACGATGTCGGCGCCACGCGCCAGGAAGCCGCGCAGGTCATATTCGGAAGCCGCGTCGACGATCACCGGCACGCCCCTGGCGTGGCAGATTTCGCAGAATTCCTCCAGCGACAGCATGCCGTACTGCACCGTGTGATGCGCGACGACGTAGAGGCCTGCCGCCGTTCGCTCGTTGATCGCGTCGCGCACATGATAGTCCTGCGTGACGCTGACCGTGCCGGCGGGCACCACCTTGGCGCCGGCAACGCGGACCGACTGGTCGATCGGGGCACCGTAGTTGACGATGTGGCCAAGCTGGATGATCACCTCCGACTTGAGGTCGCCGGTGTCGTCCGGCAGGCGTTCGATGGCGAGCAGGTTGGTTCCCGTCATCGCGCCGGCGATCGCCATGGTGATGCCGCTGGCACAGCAGGCGGTGATGAAGCCGGCCTCGCCACCGGTGAGGCGCGCGACGACGGCGCTTGCGGCGCGCTGCAGATCGTCCATTTCCACCCATTGCGATGCCATTTCAGACATGGCGCTGATCGCTTCAGGCACGATGATCGACGCGCCGAGCGCCGTCATCGTGCCGGAGACGTTGATGATCGGGCGAAGGCCGAGCCGTTCGCGGATCGTGGTGTTGGAGCCGGTGTCTGAATATGTTTTCATGTGAGCAATCCCGTGGATGACAGATCAGGCAGCGATCTCGACGACCGCTTCGATTTCGACGGTGATGTTTCCCGGCAAGGAGCCGACGCCGATCGCCGAGCGGGCATGCCCGCCGATCGTGGCGAAAACGTCGGCGAAAAGATCGGAGCAGCCATTCACCACTTTGGGGTGGTCGCTGAAGGTCGGCGTGGCGTTGACGAAGCCGAGCAGCTTGACGACGCGCACGATGCGGCCGAGATCGCCGGCGGCAGCATGCATGACGGCAAGCAGGTTGAGGCCGGTAAGGCGGGCATGCTGATAAGCCTGCTCCACCGTTACATCCTCGCCCACCTTCCCGGTGCAGAGCGTGCCGTCGGCCCGCAGCGGTCCCTGGCCGGACAGGAAGATCAGCCGGCCGCTCTCGGCATGGGTGACGAAGTTGGCGATGGGCGTCGGCGGCTCGGGCAATGTGAGGCCGAGTTCGGCGAGCCTGGTGTAAGGCGTCATGGAAGAAGGCTCCTTGGGATGGCGTCAACCATCCGATGTCAGAAGTGCGAGGCGCGGAAGCGCGCCAGGAAATTGCGCAGACGCTCATTGTCGGCGTCCGCAGCAAGGATCTCCTTCGGCGGGCCGACGGCGCCGACGCCGCCATCGGCCATGAAGACGATGCGGCTCGAGGCGTCGCGGGCAAAGGCCATCTCATGCGTGACCATCACCATCGTCATGCCGTCCTCGGCGAGGCTGCGCACCACTTCAAGCACCTCGCCGACGAGTTCCGGATCGAGGGCGGAGGTTATCTCGTCGAGCAGCAGGATTTTCGGCCCCATGGCCACGGCGCGCGCAATTCCGACGCGCTGCTGCTGGCCGCCGGAGAGCTCCGCCGGCAGGCTGTCGGCCTTATGGGCAAGACCGACGCGGCCGAGCCAGTGTTCGGCAATCGTGCGCGCCTCCACGGTGCTTTTGCCGCGCACCTTGGTGAGGCCGAGCATGATGTTGCCGGCGGCGGTGAGATGCGGAAACAGGTTGAAGCTCTGGAACACCATGCCGGTCTCGGCGCGCATCGCGGCAAGGTCGCGTTCGCTGCGGCGCTGGCGGGCTCCGGTTTCTCGGAAGCCGACCTCCTTGCCGTCGATGCGGATGGACCCGCTGTCATAGCTCTCCAGGAAGTTGACGCAGCGCAGCAGCGTGGTCTTGCCGCTGCCCGAGGGCCCGATGACCGTCACCACCTCGCCGCGCGCCACGCGCAGGCTGACCGAGCGCAGGACCTGGACGGCGCCAAAGGATTTGGACACATCGCGGATGTCGAGAAGGGCCGGGGCATCGTTCGAGCTTGTGGACATTGCTATTCCCGGATGAAGGAGAAACGCCGCTCCAGCCGCCTGCTGGCAAGCGAAAGCGCATAGTTGACGGCGAAGTAGATGAGGGCGCCAAGGATGTAGAGCGGCATGGCCTCATAGGTGCGGCCGATGACCTGGTTGATGGCCTGCATGAGATCGGTGATGCCGAGCAGCGAGACCAGCGCGCTGCCCTTGACCGCGTCGGTGACGCCATTGATCCAGGGCGGCAGGAAACGCCTGAACGCTTGCGGAAAGATGACATGGGCCAGCCGCTGGCGGAAGGTCAGGCCGATCGCCATTGCCGCCTCCGATTGTCCCTTCGGGATGGAGCCGACGGCGCCCCGGAGATATTCGACGACCTGGGCTGTCTTGAACAAGGTCAGCGCCAGCACGGCAGCCCAGAAGGACGGCAGGTGAAGCCCGACGGCCGGCATCCCGTAGTAGACGAAGAAGATGAGCACCAGGATCGGTATGCCGCGAATAGTGTCGCTGAAGATGCGCACCGCCCAGCGCGCCGGCGCCGGGCCATAGACCAGGCCGACGCCAAGGACGACACCGGCGACGAGCGAGAACGTCACGACCAGCAGCGACACCCAAAGCGTCAGCGCAAAACCCTGAGCCAGGAAAGGCAAGGCGTAGGCGATCTGGCCAAGCATGCTAGTGCACCACCTTGAACCAGCGTTCGACGAGCCGGAGCGCGTAAAGCAGGGCGTAGCCGGTCAGCAGATACATCGCCGTCACGACGAGATAGACCTCGACGATGCGGAAGGTGTTGAAGTTGATCCATTGCGCGCCGAAGGTCAGTTCGGGCACCGAGATGACCGAAGCGACGGAGGTATCCTTGAACAGCGATATGAAAGTGTTGGAAAGCGCCGGCAGCGTGATGCGCAGCATGGTCGGCAGGCGCACATGGAGCAGCCTTTGCCAGGGCGTCAGGCCGATCGCCTTGCCGGCGTCTAGCTGGCCGCGCGGCACCGCTTCGAGACCGGAGCGGAACACCTCGACCAGATAGGCGCCGCTGTAGAGCGCCAGCGTGGCGACGAACGAGGTTTGCGCGCTGTAGGCGATGTCGACCACGGTCGGCAGACCGTAGAAGACGAGATAGACGAGCAGGATCAGCGGCACGTTTCGGATGAATTCGACATAGGCGGCAATGATGCCGCGCACCATGCGTCCGGCCGACACGTACCAGACCGCCAGGACCAGGCCGATGACGATGCCGATGGCGATCGAGATGACGGCGAGCTCCAGGCTGAGCAGCAGACCGCCCCACAGCTTGTCGAAATGCCGCCAGATCAGGTTGAAATTGAGCGCATAACCCATGCGTCGGCCTCAGTGCTCCCGATGTGACGCAAAGCTGGCCGCGTCGCCAGGAAAAAAGGCGGAAGGGTCGGCGCCCTTCCGCCGATGACGTCAGATAACCGGGAAGCCGGGGTGGCGCGCCGGCGGCTCCTGCCCGAAATAGTCCTTGAACGCGGCGTCATAGAGCGCCGTTTCATGGCCGAACATGGCGATGGTGAAGGTCTGGTTGACGAAGGTCAGCCAATCGAGATCGCCTTGCCGGAGCGCCGCGCCATAAAGCATCGAGTACCAGCTCTTGCCGGCATCGAAGTATTTGTCCGGATTGCGCGAGGCGAGCCAGCGCACGGTGGAGAGGTCGACGGCAGCGGCATCGGCACGCTTGGATTCCAATGCCTGCAGCACGTTGGCCTGTGTATCGATCTGCATCACCTGCGCCTCCGGCAAGGCAAAATGCACCGAAGATTCGGCGTCGACATTCTGCAGGATGGAAACGCGCGTCGCGGAGCCTGCGGCAAGCAGCTTGTCGAAGGTCTTGTTCTCGGCGCCGGGCAAAGTCAGCAAGGCGACGCCCTCGACGTAGTAAGGCCTGGAGAAGTTGATCAGCTGCGAGCGCTGCGCGGTCATGGTCATGAACTGGATGGTGATGTCGACCTTGTTCGTCGTCACGTTCGGAATGCGCTGCGCCGGGTCCTGCATGACGAACTCGACCTTGGCCGGGTCATCGAATAAGCCCTTTGCCAGGATGCGCCCCATGGTGATGTCCATGCCGACGAGTTCGCCGGCATCGTTCTCGAAATGCCATGGCGCATTGGTGCTTCCGGTGCCGACAATCAATTTGCCGCGCTCCAGCACGGTGCGTAGCAGGCTATCGGGCGCAGCCTGCGCCGCCGCCTTCTGGACGTCGACCGTTGCCGCCGCGCTCATGACGCCGGCCGTTGCCAGTCCGGCCATACCCAGTTTCAGAAAATCACGCCTTTTGGATGTGTCGTCCACAGCGACCTCCTTTCGTGTTGTGTTCCCCTACGCACAGGCAATACGCGCACCCGGATCGTTACAGAAATTGTCTCTTACAAGGGACGAGTGTATCCTGTACAAGACAGATACTAACATCAGGAATCGACAATGCAAGATGGCAGCGCCTTGGCGGTCTCAGCGGACGCAAAGATTTCGGTCTCTCGGGAGAAGGGCCTCAACCGGGTGCTCGAGATTCTGGAGTTCCTTCATTCGACGCAGCGCGCCATCGGTATCGGCGACCTCGCCAAGGGGGTCAACGCGCCGCGTTCGACCACCTACACACTGGTGCGATCGCTGGTCGATGCGGGCCTCCTGGAGATGGCCGGCGACGGCAACCGCGTCTATTTCGGTAAGAAGCTCTATCTCTATGGAATGGATTATGTGCGCGGCAACGACCTCTTGAGGCGAGGACGCCAGGAGGTCGACAACCTGTCGCGCGAGACCGGTGAGACCTCCGAACTGTGCATGCTGCAGAGCGGCCGCTACACGATCGTCCACTCGAGCCCGGGCACCCGGCCGTTCCGCATCAGCTCCGCCACCGGATTGCAGATTCCGCTGCCCTGGACCGCGTCAGGCAGGCTGCTGCTCGCCGGCCTCGAACAGGCCCGGATCGAAGCCATGATATCGGAAGACGACCTTATGCTGCCCGATGGCCGCAGATTGCGTCTGGACGATTTCATCGCCGACATAGCGACGGCGCGAGCCACCGGCTATTGCATCACTTCGGGGCTCGTCGACGCCTATACGAAATGCCTCGCCGCGCCGGTGTTTTCAGCACCCGGCACCGTCGAGGCGACGATGTGTCTAGTGGTGCCCATCGACACGTCGCAGGAGAAGACAGGCGAACTCCTGGCCCTGTTGCGCGAACGCGCGGCGCGGCTTTCGATCGCGGCCTGGACCTGAAGTCAGGCGATGATGTCCGGGATGATCTTGTCTTCCAGCTTCATCAGCCGATCCTTCAGCGCAAGCTTCTTCTTCTTCATGCGCTGGATCTGCAGCGGGTCGCAGTTCATGGCGATCATCGCATTGATCGCGGCGTCGAAATCGGCGTGTTCCTGCTTCAGCCGGGAAAATTCGAGGCGAATATCGGCCTGTTCCTGATCGGACATTCTCTACCGTCTGCACGTCTGCGGCGCCCAAAGCTGGGCCTGATTGGGCGGGGGGTGGCACTCTCTACCACCGGCGCGCAGCCCATATCACATTTCACGTTGTCGTGGAATGCTACCACGGATCATTCGACATCGCTGCGCGAAGGTGGCACACTGTCATTGTGCCGTCACAGAGCGAGCCTGCGGTGGACGCGCCTTTGGCGGCTGCAATCGAGGAAATCATGAAAGGGAGAACCAATCATGTCTCTTGCATCCCATCTTGATGAGTTGCAGCGGAAACACGGCGACATCGAACGCGAGCTCGATGACGCGATGAATCACCCGTCGGTGGACGACCTCGAAATCGTGAATCTCAAGCGACGCAAGCTGGCAATCAAGGACGAGATTGAAAAACTGAGGGCCAAACCCACGACGCATTGATGCCCCACTGACATAACCGCTCACCATTCGGGTCTTTCCTGCCGGCGGCAATTGCCGCCGGACTGGTGGTTTTGATCTTCGGTTTCAGGTCGACCATCACAGATATTCGTACCAGGCAGAGGCCTTCCGACTTCCTAGTCCCAGGACGAGCAGGGGCGAAGCTCGTCGCGGCTCCCCTTTACCGTAACTGACCGAAGAGTGCAGCGGAGCAGAATTCCGCCTTGCCGCGGCGCTCTGAGGTCAGGGCTTGGATTCTGGGACTGCGCTGCGTCGCTCTTCTCCTTGCTCCTCCCCGAAATGACGGACTCGTTCCGGGAAAGACAAAGCGATGGGGCCTGCCAATCGCCAGGTAGCCGATTGGCCGACGCAAGCGAGCGATAAAAGTCGGGCGCCGAGCAACCGGCGGCGGCATCGATTGCGGCCAGTGGCGACCTGTCGCCATTGACAAGCCATCTTTGCTCCTCCACCTCATGCCCGGACTTCAGCGCATCGGCCCGGAGCGCGCTTTTGTGGGTCCAAGTGGACGCGCGGCGCTCCAGAGATTAAAGGCTGCCGGCATGACCGGATATTATTCCTTTCCCTTCCCGCGCCGCACCTCGGTGGGCGTCGATGTGGGCGGCGTGGTGGTTGGCGGCGGTGCTCCCGTCGTCGTGCAGTCGATGACCAATACGGATACCGCCGATGTCGACCAGACGGTCGCCCAGGTCGCGGCGCTGCACCGCGCCGGCTCCGAGATCGTGCGCATTACCGTCGACCGCGATGAAAGCGCCGCCGCCGTGCCGCGCATCCGGGAGCGGCTGGCGCGGCTCGGTATCAACGTGCCCATCGTCGGCGACTTCCACTATATTGGCCACAAGCTCCTGGCCGATCATCCGGCCTGCGCCGAGGCGCTGGCCAAATACCGCATCAATCCCGGCAATGTCGGCTTCAAGGACAAGAAGGACCGGCAGTTCGCGGCAATCGTCGAGATGGCGATCAAGCATGACAAGCCGGTGCGCATCGGCGTCAACTGGGGTTCGCTCGACCAGGAACTCCTGACCCGGCTGATGGACGACAACCAAGCCCGCGGCTTTCCATTGACCGCACAGCAAGTGACGCGCGAGGCGATCGTGCAGTCGGCGATCCTCTCGGCCGAGATGGCCGAGGAGATCGGCCTTGGCCGCGACAAGATCATCCTCTCGGCGAAGGTCAGCGGCGTGCAGGACCTGATCGCCGTCTACACCGAGCTCGCCAGCCGTTCCGACCATGCGCTGCATCTCGGCCTCACTGAGGCCGGCATGGGCTCGAAAGGCATCGTCGCCTCATCCGCCGCCATGGGCATACTGTTGCAGCAAGGCATCGGCGACACCATCCGCATATCGCTGACGCCGGAGCCGAATGGCGATCGCACGCGCGAGGTACAGGTGTCGCAAGAATTGCTGCAGACCATGGGTTTCAGGCAATTCGTGCCGATCGTCGCCGCTTGCCCCGGCTGCGGCCGCACAACCTCGACCGTGTTCCAGGAACTGGCCCAGAACATCCAGGCCGATCTCAGGAAGAACATGCCGGCGTGGCGTGAGAAATACCCGGGGGTCGAGAACCTCAAGGTCGCCGTGATGGGCTGCATCGTCAACGGCCCGGGCGAGTCCAAACATGCCGATATCGGCATTTCGCTGCCCGGCACCGGCGAGACGCCGACAGCGCCCGTTTTCGTCGACGGCAAGAAGGCGGCGACGCTGCGCGGACCGTCGATCGCGCAGGATTTCGAAAAGATGGTCGCCGACTATATCGAACAACGATTTGGTCGCGGCAAGGCCGCGGCAGAGTAGGTCGAATGCTGCGCTTCCTCCCGGTGGCGCTGATCCTGCTGTGCGGGTGGCCCACCCTGGTCCAGGCCGATCCGCCGCAATCGGCCAAGCAGCGGCTGATCGACAAGGTCTGCAACCTGATCCAGGCCCATGCCGACCAGAACGGCCTGCCCAGGGATTTCTTCGCCCGGCTGATCTGGAAGGAAAGTCGGTTCGATCCCAACGCCGTCAGTCCGGTCGGCGCCGAAGGAATCGCCCAGTTCATGCCGGGGACCGCCAAGATGCGCGGGCTCGCCAATTCCTTCGACATCAACCAGGCGATCCCGGCCTCGGCGAAATACCTCGCCGAGATGAAGACCAGCTATGGCAATCTCGGCCTGGCGGCCGCCGCCTACAATGCCGGCGAAAACCGGGTCTCGCGCTGGCTGGGCTCGGGCGGCTTCCTGCCGATGGAAACCGAAAGCTATGTCTTCGACATTATGGGCGAGCCGGTCGATAAGTTCGCCGACCGCGCCTATGCCGGAAGCGTGCGACCGCTCGACGCGAAATCCGATTTCGTCGCGGCCTGCCGTAAGCTCCCGGTGATCATGTCGCGGACGGTGGCGATGGCTTCCATCAACATAAAGCCGTGGGGAATCCAGGTGGCCGGCAATTTCCGCCGCAGCGCCGCGGTCAACCAGTGGCTCAGGGTGAGGGGCCGCTTCCCGGCCCTGCTAGCCGGGCATGATCCGGTGGTCAGCCGGGTGCGCACGCCGATCGGCCGGCGCGGCATCTACGCGGTCAGGATCGGGGTCGACGACCGTGCCGCCGCCGGCGCTATCTGCCAGAAATTGCAAAGTGTCGGCGGGGCATGCGTGGTGGTGCGCAACCGATAGCGGGTGTGTCGTTGCGGGTGAAGGGGCGATAAAAATGACGGCCGCGGCTATAGGCGACCCTGGATTGGCCGGCATTGCCCTGCCTTCAACGAGCAATGAGGGCCGCAGGATGGTCGACGCATATGTCATCTGCGGCACGCCCAGGACCGGAAGCACTTTGCTGTGCAAGCTCCTGGCCTCCACGAAGGCGGCGGGCGATCCTCATTCGTTCTATCGGCGGCAGGACGTGCCCGAATGGGCCGAAGAGTGGGGGCTGCCCGGCCGCGACACGATGGGCGAACTCGAATTCAATGCCGCCTATCTCAATGCGGCCATCGCCGCCGGCAAGGGTGGGACCGGCATTTTCGGCCTGCGCCTGATGCGAGAGAATCTGGATGAGCTTTCAGCGATACTCGACCGGATTTTCCCGGGGCTTGTCTCGGATAAAGCTCGTTTCGAGAGGGCTTTTGGCCGTGTTCTCTACATACATCTGTCACGCGAGGACAAGCTTGCGCAGGCCGTATCGCTGGTCAAGGCGCAGCAAACCGGCCTTTGGCATGTCGCTCCCGATGGCACCGAACTGGAAAGGGTGGGGCCTCCCCGGGAACCTCGATATGATTTCGGGCGGATCAAGGATGAGGTTGCCGGGCTCGATGGTTATGACACTGCCTGGAACATGTGGTTCGCGGAGCAAGAGGTAATCCCGCTGCGGATCGGCTATGAGCGCCTGTCGAGCGATCCGGTTGCAACGTTGGCGTCCGTTTGCGACGCCTTGGGGGTTCAGGCACCGGATGCTGGGGATATAAGACCCGGCGTCGCAAGGCTTGCCGACGAGACAAGCCTCAACTGGATGCGCCGTTATCATCTGGATGCGGCGTCCGAGGCGTCGACGGTATAGCTATGCCGTCTTCGCCACCACCGTTTCGCTGAGCCAGGTGCCGATCTTGGCGCCGAGGCGGTCGGGTGAAACCGGCTTCGGCAGATAGTCGTCCATGCCGGCTTCGATGCACTTGTCGCGGTCGCCCTTCAGCGCATGCGCGGTGACGCCGATGATCGGAATGTGGCTGCCATCCGAGGCCTCCGTCGCCCGGATGGCGCGGGTCGCCTCGTAACCGTTCATCTCCGGCATGGAGACGTCCATCAGGATCAGCCTCGGGCGCAACGAGCGGTACATCTCGACCGCCGTGCGGCCGTTGCCGGCTATACGATAGCTCAAGCCCAACCCGTTGAGAATCTGGCCGAACACCAGCTGGTTCACCTCGTTGTCCTCGGCGATGAGGATGTCGATCGGACCATTCGGCGCGACCGTCGGTTCCGGCACGGGGACGGCCGGCATTGCCGGGCCGCGGATGACGGTAAAAGCGGGCGGCGCCGCCTGCGGCAGCGCCGGTACAGGTTCGCGAACGAACTGCGCCCTGCCGACCTGCGAGCGGGCTTTCTGGACGACCGAGATGACGGTGCCGAGCAGGACCGCGGAGCGCGCCGGCTTGGTCAGGTGCGCGGCAATGCCGAAATCAATGATCATCTTGCCGAAATCGACCTGGTCGACCGAGGTCAGGAGCACGACCGGTATGGCCGACAGCCGGCTGTCGGCGGCAATGGCTTTCGCGACATCGGCGCCGTTCATACCGGGCATCTGGTAATCGAGGATGATGCAATCGACGGCGGCCCCCAGCTGGCAGGCGCGGTCGAGGAAAGCCAGGCCGACCGCACCGCTTTCGGCGGCGGCGCAGTCGAAGCTCCAGCTCCTGAGCTGTTCGAGCAGGATCTCGCGGTTGACCGGATTGTCGTCGATGACCAGAACGCGGGCGCCGGTGACGTCGACCGGCACGATCTCGTCGCGAGCCTCGGCACGATGCACGGGCAGGGGCACCGCGAACCAGAATACGGAGCCGCGGCCGATCTCGCTCTCGACGCCGATCTTGCCGGCCATCAGGTCGACGAGGCGGGCGGCGATGGCGAGACCGAGGCCGGTGCCCTCGTGACGGCGGGTCGAGGAGCCGTCGACCTGGGCGAATTTCTCGAACACGTTCTGCAACTTCTCGGCCGGGATGCCGATGCCGGTGTCCTCGACGCGCAGCTTGAGCTGGACGACATCATTGACGGTTTCGCCGCCGACGTCGATCAGCACATGGCCCTTCTCGGTGAACTTCACCGCGTTGCCGAGCAGGTTGGTGACGATCTGGCGGAACCGCCCGGCGTCGCCGACGACGTAGGCCGGCAGGCGCGGGTCGACGCGCACGATCAGTTCGAGGTTCTTTTCGGCGACATGGGCGGAGACGAGCGTGGCCACATCCTCGACCGCCTCGGCAAGGCGGAACGGCGCCGGGTCGAGCGTGAGCTGGCCGGCATTGATCTTGGAGAAATCGAGGATGTCGTTGATGATGGTGAGCAGCGCGTTGCCGGATTTGACGATGACGTCGGTGAAGGTCTTCTGGCGCGCGGTCAGCTCGGTCTTGGCCAGCAGCTCGGCCATGCCGAGCACGCCGTTCATCGGCGTGCGGATTTCGTGGCTCATATTGGCGAGGAATTCCGATTTGGCGCGGTCGGCCGCCTCGGCCTTGAACAGCGACTCGGCGGATTCGGCGAAGGCGCGGCGGATGGCTTGCTCCATCGGCCGGAAGATCCAGAAAGCGGCGATGGAGAGCACCGCGAACAGCAATCCGCTCGCCCACAGCAGCAGCCGGTCACTGGAGGCATCGGCCAAATGACGCTCGTCGTCCATGGCGGTGCGGACGCGGACCAGCATCGGCTGGGCAAACAGGTCGTTCTGGTTGCGGATTTCGCGATAGCTCCACTCATCGACCTTCTGCGCCACCGACATCAGGTTGAAGTTTCGAATCATGTCGCGCGGAGACCAGAACAGGTCGCCATTGACCGAAGCGGATTCGAGCTCGTTGATCGTCTTTGTCGACAGGCGTGGACGCAATGCGGCGATCTGGGCCGCAAGCGTCCCAATCTCGCTGGTCAGGCGTTCCGAATGGCCGCGCGCCGACGCGGTCAGCGCATCGCGCGTCTCCGCTCGCCAGGCGGTTCCCGTCGTCTCGGCGAAGCTGGTCGCGTTGCGCAGATCGCGGGTAAAGATGACAAGGTTGCTGCTCAGGGCATCGATCTGGTGGCGGAAGGAATTGACGCGATCAAGTGCGAGCATGATCGCCAGCGAAGCCAACGCGAAGATCAGCAATCCTGAGAGATAACGGCTCCGGATGGACCGTATGAAGGAAGAATATTCCGGCATGCGCAACCCCAACACATACGCATTATTTTAACGGTCGGGATTACGCTTGATTTACATTAAGATTTCGTTCTGGCGACCGAGAATTTCGGATTCCCGCAGCCTCCCATGTAGCCTGCCGGCTGCGCCGAGATGAAGGGCCGCGGCCACTTCAAGGGACGGTCAAGCTTCGGATATTATTTCAATCCGCGGGCCGTTTGTGATGCCGGGATTCCTGGTTCGAGCCGCGAAGCATTTCACGGTCATCGGCATCGACCAGATCGACGTCGCCGCCCCTGAGCGACTGGCCCTGCTGGCGAGCCGTTCTTTCCTGCTTCGACCGCTTCAGTTCGTCCTCGGCGTTGAAGTTCTTGTCCGCATTCTTGGTGTTCACCCGCTCCTCGATGATTCGCACCTGCTGTTCGTGGGTCTTCTTGCCGGTCATGGGATATCTCCCTCTATTTGTTCGTCCGGCCGGTCTGGTCGGGGTTCACACCGCCTTGCGGGGTGGTGTCGTTCTCGACATCGCCCCGAAAAGTATTTTCGCCATCGAGTTCCTCGTCGTCGTCAAGAATGTCGCCACCCTTGATGGTGCCTTTGGATGCGCCGATGCCGGGATCGTTGCGCAAGTCGCGATCGCTTGGCCTCGGCTGTTTGCGATGCTTGTTGTCGTTCATGGGTTGCCTCCTGCTTCTGGTCCCGAACGTCGCGACGGGTGCAATTGTTCCCGACGCAAGGTCCCCAAACGCTCTGGCCGGGAGTGAGGCCACCGCAGCCGCGTATCTCCAAACAGCGGAATGCTGCCGCGAGTGATGTCAGCTCCGCGTCAACCGGTTATCGATCGGGCAGCATTTGGCGCGCCTGCCTGTTCGGCGCGGCCGATCAGATCGACGCTGTGATGCCGCCGTCCACATAGAGAATATGGCCGTTTACGAAAGAGGAGGCATCGCTGGCCAGGAAGACGCAGGCGCCGACCAGTTCCTCGACCTTTCCCCAGCGGCCGGCTGGCGTGCGCTTTTCCAGCCAGGTGCTGAACGCAGGGTCGGCGACAAGGGCAGCGTTGAGCGGCGTATCGAAATAGCCGGGTGCAACGGCATTGCATTGCAGGCCATGTTTGGCCCAATCCGTAGCCATGCCCTTGGTCAGGTTGCCGACCGCGCCTTTCGTCGCCGTGTAGGGCGCGATGCCCGGACGGGCGAGCGCGGTCTGCACGCTGGCGATGTTGATGATCTTGCCGCGGCCGCGCCTGATCATATGGCGCGCCACGGCCTGGCCAACATGGAAGACGCTGGCGACGTTGGTCTGCAGCAGGCGCTCGAACGCATCGGCGGGAAACTCCTCGAGCGGCGCGCGGAATTGCATGCCGGCATTGTTCACCAAAATGTCGATCGCTCCGCCGTCCAGTTCGAAACCGTCGACCGCCGAGCGAACCGCTTCATGATCGGTAGCATCGAAGGCCAGCTTTTCCGCTCCGGGAATCTGCCTGATCGCGGTGGCGAGCCTTGCCTCGTCACGGCCGTTGAGGATCACCCTGGCGCCGGCTTCGGCCAAACCCTTGGCCAAGGCGAAGCCTATGCCTTGCGAGGAGCCGGTTACGAGGGCGGTGCGCCCGCTGAGATCGAACAATTTGGTCGACATCGAACCTGATCCTCCCGATTGGCCCGTTAAACAGAAACCTTCACGCCAAGCCTCGGGGTCTGCCCCGATCTCAATTGTTGCGCGTCGCCACGAAGGTCGCGGCTGCCTTCAGCAGGCCGGCCTGCTCGCCATAGGGTTCGAGCAGCGCATGCGCCTGATGGACAAGGCCATGCAACTGGGCGCGTGCCCATGCCTCCCCGTGCAGCGCCACCAGCGTTGCCTTGCCGGCGGCGGCGTCCTTGCCCGTCGCCTTGCCCATCTGTGCGGCATCCGCGGTCAAATCGAGAAGATCGTCGGCAAGCTGGAAGGCAAGCCCGATCGCCGAGCCGAACTCGGCCAGTCTTTCGCGATCCCCGGCAGGCACGCCGGCGACGACCGCGCCCGCCTCGCAGGCAAAGCGGATCAGCGCACCGGTCTTCATCGCCTGCAGCCGGATGATCCCGGCCTCGTCCGGCGCGATGCGCTCGGCCTCGAGGTCCAGCGTCTGGCCGCCGACCATGCCGCCGGCCCCGGCGGCGCGGGCGAGCGCCAGCACAAGGGCGGCCCGCCGCTCCGCCGGCAGCGCCGTAGTCTCGTCGGCGAGGATGTCGAAGGCAAGCGTCAGCAGGGCGTCGCCGGCGAGGATGGCAGTCGCCTCGTCGAAGGCCCTGTGCACGGTAGGCTGGCCGCGGCGCAGATCGTCGTCGTCCATCGCCGGCAGGTCGTCATGGATCAGCGAATAGCAGTGCACGCATTCCAGTGCGGCCGCCACGCGCAGTGCCGCTTCGCCGTCGGCGGAAAACAGGGCCGCGCTTTCCATCACCAGAAAGGGGCGCAGGCGCTTACCGCCGTTGAGCACGCCGTGCCGCATCGCCGCCATAAGGCGCTCGGGCCGCGCGATCTCGCCCGTGAGCGCGCGGTCGTCGAGCAATCGCCGCAGCAACGTCTCGACGGCGGCGGCCCGTGCGACGAGCGCCGTTTCGAACGCCATTTCATCGTCATTCGTCATGGCCCGGACCGGTAGCCGACACTCAGACGTTGCGCAAGAAGACAAGCGCCATTATGCCGGGGGAGGGAGAGACACGGGTTGGGCGACTTGGCGGAACCGATCGTCGATCATGAAACCGAAAAGCTGGACATGGCGACGAGATCCCGTGGCGTGAACCGTCGTGCTCTCAAACGCTGGGTCCGGCGCGGTATCGTCGTGGCTGCCGTGCTGGCGCTTATCCCTACGGTGCTGACCTTTCTCTATCTGCCGTCTTTCGTGCATCCGGTGTCGACGCTGATGCTGAAGGATCTTGCCACCTTCTCCGGCTATGACCGCCGCTGGGTGTCGATCGACGACGTGGCACCGGTGCTGGCCAATTCGGTGATCATGTCGGAGGACGGACAGTTCTGTTTCCATCGCGGCGTCGACCTCGGCGAATTGCGGGGTGTCGTCGACGACGCGCTGGCCGGCGAGGGGACGCGCGGCGCCTCGACCATCACCATGCAGACGGTGAAGAACCTGTTTTTGTGGTCTCGTCCGCTGGGCACGGTTCGTAAAGTGGTCGAGTTGCCGCTGGCCGTGTATCTCGACGCGGTGATGTCGAAGCGGCGCATCATGGAAATCTACCTCAACATCGCCGAGTGGGGGCCTGGCATATACGGCATCGAGGCGGCGGCGCGGCACCATTTCGGTATTTCGGCAAAACAGCTGTCGCGCCGTCAGGCCGCGCTGCTTGCCGTCAGCTTGCCAAATCCGATCGCCCGCAACCCGGCCAAGCCCGGGCCGGGGCTGAGGAGGCTGGCCAACCTGATCGAGCGGCGCGCCGGCCGATCCGGCGCTTATGTCGGCTGCCTCCAGTAGCCGACATAAAAAAATTCGCGGGCAGCGCTGGCCAAAACGGCACCGGGCGTGTATAGGCACCCGACTTTCTCAGATTCCGGCCCCTGACACGGCCCTTTCACGAGGGCGGGCGGGGCTTTTGACCATGTAGTGGAGCATATCCATGGCCGTTCCAAAACGAAAAACCTCTCCGTCCAAGCGCGGCATGCGCCGCTCGGCAGACGCCCTCAAGGCCCCGACCTATGTCGAGGACAAGAACTCCGGCGAAATGCGCCGCCCGCACCATATCGACCTGAAGACCGGCATGTATCGCGGCCGCCAGGTGCTGACGCCCAAGGAAAGCTGAGACCAGCTTTCCTGATGTTTGAGCTAAAAAGACCGGCCGCTGGCCGGTCTTTTTGCGTCTGTCGGGACCGACGACCGACAGCGTAGCTGCGTCTCCAGGCCTTGATCTCCGATCGGCCCGGACGCCGCCTCATCGTGCATCCTCGAGGCATGGCCGATTGCATACCGCACATCGCCTTCGACTCGGTCGACACGACTTTTCCCAATGATCGAACCGTGAGCCCGATGCGCGGCAATCGCCGGAGGAAGCGTCGCTGGTGTTTTTCGCAATCTGTGGGATTGCCATAGACGGTTTCTTATGCGATTTTTGAATTTATAGTCGGAAATCGACACAGATTGGGAATTCGATGTGGGATTTCGTCAGCACAAGTGATCTCGACGATACCGAGCAGGCCGTCCTTTCCCAACTCAAAGTCGATGGGCGGATGTCGAGTGTGGATATCGCCAAGCGCATCGGCGTCACCGAAGCGACGGTGCGGCGGAAAATGGCCCGTGTGCTCGAGGACCCGGATATCTGCATCCAGGCGGTCGTGCGCCCTTTGCGCAGCGATGTCGGCATTGCGGCCATTGTCGGGCTCGACGTCGACCGCGAGCACATCATCAGCGTTGCTCGAAAACTGTCGGAATACTCGTTCGTCGACAGCGTTTACGCCATGACCGGGCCGTTCGACATCATCATCCAGCTCACTTTGCCATCCACGACCAGCCTGCACGATTTCCTCGTCAGTGAACTGGCCAACGTTCCCGGGATCAAGGATTCCGAGAGCTACATGATCGGTCGCGTCTTCAAGCATAGCGGCCGGGCTTACCAGCACAGCAAAACCGAAGAAAAAAGAGGGTAACAATGGGTGAGTTTCTTTCCGCTTCGCGCCGCCGCGTCCTGACCCTTCTTGCCGCCGCGCCGCTCCTCCTGCCGTTCACTGCCACCGCCCATGCCAATGGGCTGGTCGACCAAATCAAGCAGCGCGGCACCATCCTTGTCGGAACCGAGGCCGCGTTCGAGCCGTTCGAATTCGTCCGCGACGGCCAGATCGTCGGCTATAACAAGGACATTCTCGACTATGTGGTCAGCCAGCTCGGCGTGAAGCTCGACCAGCTCAACCTGCCTTTCCAAGGCTTGCTGCCAGGGCTGCTGGCCAAGAAGTTCGACCTGATGGCGACCTCGACCGGCATCAACGCCGAGCGGGCGGCGAAATACGCCTACACGCGGCCAACCGGTTCGTTCGAGAACGTCGTCGTCGTGCGCGTCGACGAGGAGCGCATCAAGAAGCCGGAGGACATCAACGGCATGGTGGTGGCCACGCAACTCGCCTCCTCCGTGCAGCCCATCATCGAGGCCTATGACAAGGAGCTCAAGGATAAAGGCGGCAAGGGTGTCGGCGAGATGAAGCTGTTCACCTCCTTCCCCGAGACCCATGTCGCTCTGGCCTCCGGCCAGGTCGACGCCATCGTCATCGCCTCGCCTTCGGCGGCCGTTCTGATGAAGAACGTTCCCGATACCTACAAGGTCGTCGGCTCGATCGGCGAATTCTCCTATCTCTCCTGGGTGGTGCGGCCGGAGGACAAGGATCTGCGCGCCTTCATCAACGCCAAAATCGGCGACTTGAAGGACAGCGGCAAGCTGAAGGAGCTTCAGCTCAAATGGTTCGGGTTCGAGATGAAGACGCCCGACGAGGGTTATCTGCCGCCTGGCGCGCTCTAAGCCCCCAACCAGGCGCCCGGCGCTGCCGGACCGGTGGTTCCAGTCATTGGACGCGCCGGTCTCGGATGGCCCGGACGTCCAGGGATCATTCGAGCTGAAAAATGTTCCATTTTTCAAAGACGCTGACCTTCCTGCCGGAATTCCTGGCCGGCGCCGGCATCACGCTGAGCGTCTCGGCGCTGGGGTTTCTGGTGGGCACATTGATCGGCTTCGGCCTGCTCGCATGTGGCAGGTCGCGCTGGCGCGTGATCCGCTGGATCGGCGCGGTCTACACCAGCTTCATCCGAGGCACGCCGCTGATCGTGCAGATCTTCATGGTCTACTACGTGCTGCCGGGCCTCGTCGGTATCGACCTGCCGCCGCTCCTGGCCGGCGTGCTGGCGCTCAGCTTCAACAGCGCGGCCTTCGTCGCCGAAATCCTGCGCGCCGGGCTGACGCGCATTCCCGCCGGCCAGTACGAGGCGGCCAAGGCGCTCGGGCTGAAGCCTGCCGTGACCTGGTTCAAGGTCATCCTGCCGCAGCTCTTCCGCGCCATTATTCCACCGATGGTCAACGAGTTCACCATGCTGGTGAAGGCATCCTCGATCCTGTCGGTGATCGCGGTGGTGGAACTGACCCGCACCGCGCAGAACATCATGAACGTCACCTACCGGCCGGTCGAGGCCTTCTGCATCGCGGCGGTGCTGTATTTCGTCGTGCTGCTCTCATGCAGCGTGCTGACCAAGCGTCTGGAACGCAAGGCGCAAGGCGTACGCGCATGAACTTCGATTTTTCCGTCATAGCGGACAACTGGCACATACTCGCCAAGGGCTTCGGCAACACGGCGCTGATGTGCGCTGTCGCACTGCCGTTCGGCTTCGCGCTCGGTACCGTGCTGGCGCTGATCCGGCTGCGCGGCGGACGGGTGCCGACGGCGATCGTCTCGGCCTATGTCGAAATATTCCGCAATATCCCGTTCCTGATCCAGATCTTCCTTTTGTTCTACGCCTTGCCGATGTTCGGTGTCAGGCTCTCGCCCGTGGTCGTGTCGATCGGGGCGCTGTCGGCCTACGCCAGCGCCTATTCCGCCGAGATCATCAGGGGCGCGATCCAGTCGATTTCGTACGGCCAGGTCGAGGCCGGCTACGCGCTGGGACTGCGCTACCTGACCATCTTCCGCAAGATCCTGGTGCCGCAGGTGCTCGGCTACATCCTGCCCGCAGCCACCAATCTCACCATCACGCTGATCAAGGAATCGGCGATCCTGTCGGCGATCACCGTGCCGGAACTCACCTACATGGCCCAGAACATCATTGGCCGCACATTCTCGCCGGTGGAGATCTTCACCGCCATCGCATTGCTGTACTGGGGGCTGACGGCCTTCGTGGCAGCGATCTCGCGCAGCCTGGAGCATAGGCTGCAGCCCCATCTCGCAGCCCGCCGTGGCGCCTGATCCAAAAAAGCTTCAACGCAGAGGAGACCCCATGTCCAAACTCACCACCGCGCCGCGCGATGTCTTCCAGACATTCATGAACTTCCCGCTGGTCGAGGACCTCGACACGCTGAAGGCCGATGTCGCCATCATCGGCATGCCCTATGGCGATCCCTACACGATCGACGAGCTGATCAACGACCAGACCAATGCGCCGACCGCGGTGCGGCGCGCCTCGCAGCGGATCAGCCAGGCGCTCGACCGCTATGATTTCGACATCGGTGGGCCAGTCTTCGACGGCAAGGACATCAAGGTGGTAGACGTCGGCGATGTTCCCGGCGCGGCGGCCGATCATGTCGGGCACTACGGCAGAGCCGAAGCGGCGATTCGCAAGATCCGCGCCGCGGGCGCACTGCCGATCACAATCGGCGGCGACCACGGCATTCCGATCCCGATCTTCCGGGCGCTTGACGGCGAGGGTCCGATCACGCTGGTTCAGCTCGATGCCCATCTCGACTGGCGTGACAACGTCAACGGGGTCAAGGAGGGCTATTCCAGCACCATCCGCCGGGCCTCGGAAATGACGCATATCAAGGACATTTTCCAAGTCGGCGTTCGCGGCCAGGGCAGCGCGCGCACCGAGGAGGTCGAGGCCGCCCGCGCCTATGGCGCCAACATCATCACCACCAATGAATGGCAGGACATCGGCACCGCGGCGCTCCTGAAGCGAATTCCCGACGGCGGCCGCTACTATCTCACCATCGATGCCGACGGCCTCGATCCGGCGGTGATGCCGGCGGTCGAGGGGCCACAGCCGGGCGGCGTCAGCTACCGGCAGACGATTGAACTCATCAAGGGGCTGGTCGGCAAAGGAAGGCTGGTCGGCATGGATATCGTCGAGATCGCGCCGGCGCGCGATGTCAACGAGATCACCTCGATGACGGCCGGCCATATCATCCTCAACGTCATCGGCGCGGCCGTGCGCGCCGGCTACTTCAAGCGCTGATCGCGAGCGGGGTGCGCGGTCACGCATCCCGCGGCTCGATTTCAAAGATGTCGGCCGGACAACCGGCTGACATCGTTGTTGCATTCGGTCTTCTAGCGTGTTTGGGGCGTGCTGCGAAAATTCTTGACGGCGTGCCGGTTGCGCACTCTACAAAGGGGTGCCCCCAAATGGAGACGCCAGATGTTCGGTGCCGTCCCGCTGCTGATCGTGCCCTTTGTCCTCTACAATCTCGGGCTGCTCGGAATATTCGGCAGCGGTGACGATCCCTGGGCAAGCGAGGTCTTTTCCGTCGGCATGATGTCCGGCGGGGTGTTCTCGATGACGCTCGGCGACCTCATGGTGCTGATCGGGCTCATCTTCCTCTTCGTCGAGATCGTGAAATCGGCGCGCACTACGAACGCCTCGATCATGGACCATCTGTTGTCGACGCTGGTCTTCGTGGCCTTCCTGGTCGAGTTCCTGCTGGTCAAGGGCGCCGCGCACTCGGTCTTCTTCACGCTGATGATCATCGCGCTGTTCGACGTGCTCGCCGGCTTCTCGGTGTCGATGCGGTCGGCGAGCAGGGATATCAACCTGAATTAGCCTTAGCCCGGATCGGCGGTGAAGCCGGCGGCCTCGATGCCGGTGATGGCGGCGGCTTCGTCATTGTCCGAGCTGTCGCCGGAAATGCCGACGGCGCCTATGATGCTGCCTGCCTTGTCGCGGATCAGCACGCCGCCCACGACCGGCAACACGCGTCCGCCCGAGACGTCGGAGATGCCGGTCATGAGATGCGGGCGCTCCTTGGCGAAGGCCTCGACGCGGCGCGAGCCCATGCCGATGGCGAGCGCGCCATAAGCCTTGCCGGCGGACATTTGCGGGCGCAGGAACGAGGCGCCGTCCTGGCGCTGGAAGGCGACGAGATGGCCGCCGGCGTCGAGCACCGAGACGCCGAGCGGCCTGAGCTTGAGCTCCGCGCCCTTGGCGAAGGCGGCGTCGATGATCTCGAGGGCTTTGTCGAGCGGCAGTGCGGTCATGGCGATCTCCTGTTTGAAACGGATATCATCGGCAGCCAGCCGAACGAGGCAATCCAGGTTCCGGTTGAAATTGCTTCGTGGAAAGCGGGGTGAACGCGCCGATCCGGATCGCGCCTATGCCGCGATCCACCAAATGCGGTCAACGGCCACCGGCTCAGGGCCGGCAACGAAGCAACCGGGAGCGGCGTGCTACTTCTTCTTGGCGCGGGCGGGCTTCTTGGCGGGCACTGCCGGCGCGTTGGCAAGGTCTTCGGCTTCCTTGGCCAGCCGCAGCGCCCGCAGCTTGTCGGTCTTGACCTTGCGGGCATCGCTCTCGGCGACATACTCGGCCATCGCCTTCTGTCGGACCGTGGCCGCTTCCTCCTGCTTCTTGAAGCGCAGATCGGCGCGCGCGCGGGCAGTATCCCTAGAGTTCTCAACCAAGAGTCTGTTCCAATCTCGTGACGTGATTTTCGGCCTCTTGTAGCAGAGCCGGCCATTCAACGGGGAAAATAGTTGGTCACGCGGCCGGATTGGCGCCGAGAGCCTTGCTGGCGAGCACGGCCTCATAGGCGGCCTTCAGGGTCGCGCGTACAGAGGGGCCGGACGCTGCATCGAGGGGCGTGCCGAGATGCTCGTGGCGCAACTCATCCATGAATTTCTCCCATAGCGGCGGCCCGCCCTTTTCCAGAAGCTCGGCCCGGATCGACAATTCCTCGCTGACCGGCAGCCAGACGCGGCCCCAGGCGCCGAGATGGGCCAGGATCGGCACCAGGGTGATCGCCATTTCGGTCAGGCTGTAGATCGCCTTCTGCTTGTGCGAAGGATCGTCGGCCTTGGTCAGCATGCCCAGATCCATCAGCCGCTTCAGCCGGTCGGCCAGTATGTTGGAAGCAATGCCTTCCATCGACCCGTTGAGCAACTCGCGAAAATGGCGCCTGCCGCCAAAAATCATGTCGCGAAGGATGATCAGGCTCCAGCGGTCGCCGAACACTTCCAGCGAGAGATTGATCGGGCAACCCGAGCGGCGATCGATGTTCATTCGACTTCTCCAAAACCGGTTGCATTATTGTATCGGTTTTATTATGGTGCAACCGATTGCAGAATGCAAGCAGATGAGGAGGCCACGCGATGACGAAGACTGGACGCCCCACTATCATATCCGAAGCCTTTGGCGACCCCGCCGACCCCGCTCTGCTGCTGATCATGGGAGCGATGGCCTCAATGCTGTGGTGGCCGGAGGCGTTTTGCCGGAAACTCGCCGCCGCGGGACTGTTCGTAATCCGCTATGATAATCGAGATACCGGCCGCTCGACCAAATACCCGCCGGGAGAGCCGCCCTACACGTTCGACGACATGGCCGACGATGCGATCGGCGTTCTCGACAGCCACGGCCTCGACAAGGCGCATATCGCCGGCATGTCGATGGGCGGCATGATCGCGCAGCTCGTGGCGCTCAAGCATCCGTCCCGCGTCGCGTCGCTGACCGTGATCAGCAGCTCGCCGATGGGGGTGGACACCTCGTACCTGCCGCAGACCAGCGATGCCTATATCAAACATTCGGCTGAAGGCGCGCACATTGACTGGTCGGATCGCCGTCAGGTCATCGACTTCATGATCAAAGATGCCAAGGCGATCGCCAGCACAGCACATCCCTTCGACGAGGGCCGCATGAAAGCCTTCATCGAGCGGGACTATGATCGCTCCGCCGGCCTGCTCAGCGCGACCAATCATTTCCTGCTCAAGGGCGATAGTGATCGATGGAGGGGCCGACTGCACGAGATGAACGCGCCGCTGCTGGTAATCCATGGTACGGCCGATCCCATCTTTCCGGTCGAGCATGGCGAAGCGCTGGCCGGGGCGGTCGCCGGCGCGAAACTCCTCCGGGTTGAAGGCGGTGGCCACGAACTGCATCCGGACGATTGGGATGTGATCGTCACCGGCATCGTTGCTCATATCCGGGCCGATTGGCACTCAAAGCGCGGTCCTGACGCCACAAGTTTGGGCAATAGTTAAGTAAACATTTCGGTACTAGACGACGTGAACCCCGAGACAGGTGAGCAAAAATGTCCCTGACGCTTCACTATCATCCGCTGGCCTCGTTTTGCTGGAAGCCGCTGATCGCGCTCTACGAGAACGGCACGCCGTTCGCGTCCGTCATCGTCGATCTCGGCGACGAGCAGTCGCGAGCGGCCTTCCTGAAGATAGCGCCCTGGGGCAAGATGCCCGCTTTGCGTGACGATGCGCGCGACCGCACCGTGCTGGAGTCGACCCTCGTCATCGAGTATCTGGCCGCGCACTATCCCGGACCGGTCGACCTCGTCCCCGCCGATATCGACCTCGCAATCGCGGTTCGCCAGGCCGATCGCTTTTACGATCTCTATGTGCAGGAACCGATGCAGAAGATCGTCGGGGACCGGCTGCGCCCGGAACGTAGGACCGATCCGTTCGGCGTCGAACAGGCGCGCGACCAGTTGCGCAATTCCTATGCGATCATCGAGCAGGAGATGGCGTCGAGGAACTGGGCTGTGGGCGACGCCTTCACCATGGCCGATTGCGCGGCCTCGCCGGCCCTGTTCTACGCCAACAAGGTCGAGCCATTCGGCGACAGATATCCTGCCGTGAGTCGCTACCATGACCGGCTGTTGCAGCGGCCGGCCTTCGCCCAGGTGATTGAGGAGGCGCAGCCCTATTTCAAGCTCTTCCCCTATAATGATGGCTGATCGTGGTGCGTGACCGGTCGTTTGAACAGGAACGATCAAGTCTCCCAAAATTGGTCGAGCCAGATGTTGAGTTTCAGGAAGCCGGCATTGCTCACCGTATAGACGCGCCGCGTGCCTTCGGCCTTGGCGTGGACAAGGCCGGCATCGAGCAACACCTTCAGATGCTGCGATACGGCCGGACGTGAGACCGGCAGCCCGGCTGCCAGTTGATTGACGGTTTTGGGACCGCGTCGAAGTTCTTCCAGGAGATGGCGCCGGTTGGGATCGGCGATCGCCATGAAGGCGTCGGAAAGCATCATGCCTCATTTGTGGGGCAAAGTTCTTCGAATCTCAACCGTTTGCTTCTGCTTTTCTTCTTGGGTCAAGCCGCAATGCTTCCGGCGTCACCGAACGGTCGGCGGGCTGCGTCTTGAAGGCGTCGCGGTCCTCGATCGGCACCGGCGCGCGGCGGCTAATGCGCAGCAGCGTGTAGCCTGCCAGGGAAAGATGCGCGAAGGCGGTCGCCAGAAACAGGCCCTCCGGACGCATCCAGCCCATCAGGGCGGCCGCCAGCAAGGGTCCGATCATGGTGCCGAAGCCATAGAGCAGCAGCAGGCCGCCCGAAACCTTGACGAAGTCCTCGGCACTGGCGTGGTCGTTGGCATGCGCCACGGCGATCGAATAGAGCGTATAAGCGAAAGCACCGTAGGCGGCGGTGAAGACGATGACGAAGACGCCGGAGCGCGGCTCGAACAGGAAGATCAAGAGCGCGAACAGCGCAGCGCCGAAAGCGGCACCCGCCAGCACGAAGCGCCGGTCGGTCTTGTCGGAGAAACGCCCGGCCGGAAGCTGCATGGCGGCACCCGCCACCACCACCAGGCTCATCATCAAGGCGATCTCAGCGGTGGAGATGCCGATGCGGGCGCCATAGACGGCGCCAAGCGTGCCCCATGCGCCGTTGGCGATGCCGATGAGGACGCAAGCGATGGCCGAGACCGGCGAGTTGGCGTAGAGCCCCTTGACGTCGAGCTTGACGTCCTGGAGCGGCTTGGGGTGCGAGGCGGTCGAAACCGCGGTCGGGATCAGCGAAAGGCAGAACAGGATGCCGGTGATCATGAAGAGTGAGGCCGATTTCACGTCGCCGCCGGCGACGATCATCTGCCCGCCCATGATCGAGGCATAGGTAACCATCATATAGAGGCCGAAGACGGTGCCGCGATTCTCGTTGGTGGCCTTTTCGTTCAGCCAGCTTTCGATGACCATGAAGGCGCCGGCCATGGTGAAGCCGGTGAAGGCGCGCAACAGGATCCAGACATATTCGTCGATGACCAATCCGGTGAGCAGCGCAACGATGGCGCCGGACGCGGCGAAGGCGCCGAAGGCGCGCACGTGGCCGGCACGGCGCACAATACGTGGTGCAAAGAAGCAGCCGGTGACGAAGCCGCCGGCCCAGGCTGTGCCCATCAGGCCAAGCGATGCGGTGGAGAAGCCTTCCACCTGGCCGCGTAGCGGCAACAGCAAGCCGTGCAATCCCGACGCCGCCAAGAGGAATGCGGTGCCGCGAAGCAGCGAAAGGATCGGTCTGTAGGCTGCGAGCATTTTTGATCCGGCTGGAATCGAGGAGAGACGCAGAGTCTGAAGACAGTCGCATTCGGGCTTTTCGGAGGCGGGTCTTTTCGGCCTTATCCGCGGCGGAACAGCGCCTCGGCCGCGGATTTGGTGCTGTCCTTCGACTTGAGTTCAGCCTCCAACCGGGCGATCTCGTCACGCAGGATGCCGATCCGTTCCGACAACTCGCCGACGGAGAGCAGCGACAGGTCCTGCCCGATCTCGTGCGGACGCGCCTTCTTCTTGGGTTCGTCGTCGAAGATCGCCATTTGTGCTCCTCCTCCGCCATACCGATTGGCCATTTGCCTGATTTGCCAATGAGCATACATAGGGCAGGGGCGTCGATGCAAACAGCCGGCAAGAATGCGGCGAGGAAAGACGGGAGATTTCATGGCGAGCGGATCTAAAATTCCGGCAAGGATGACGGCCATCGCGATCTCCGAGCCGGGTGGGCCCAGGGTGCTGAAACCGGAGACGCGCGATGTGCCTGTGCCCGGTCCCGGCGAGATATTGATCAAGGTGCGCGCCGCCGGCGTCAACAGGCCCGACGTGCAGCAGCGGAAGGGCGCCTATCCGCCGCCGCCCGGTGCGTCGGACCTGCCGGGCCTGGAGGCGTCGGGCGAAGTGGCCGCGCTCGGCGACGAAATCTCTCGCTGGCGCCTTGGCGAGCGCGTCTGCGCGCTCACCCCCGGCGGCGGCTATGCCGAATATGTCAAGGTTCATGCCGGCAGCGTGCTGCCGCTGCCGGCCGGTTTCACCCACACGGAAGCGGCGGCCGTGCCGGAAAACTATTTCACCGTCTGGCACAATGTGTTCGAGCGCGGCGGCTTGAAGAAAGGCGAAACGCTGCTGGTTCATGGCGGCTCTTCGGGTATCGGCACAACGGCGATCCAGCTTGCATCGGCCTTCGGTGCCCATGTCATCACTACGGCCGGCAACAAGGAGAAATGCGATGCCTGCCTGAAGCTCGGAGCCGACCGGGCGATCAACTACCGCGAGGAGGATTTCGTCGCAGCGGTCAAGGAAGCGACGGGCGGCAAGGGTGCCGACGTCATCCTCGACATGGTCGGCGGCGACTATGTGGCGCGCAACTACGAGGCCGCGGCGGTCGAGGGCCGGATCGTCCAGATCGCCCTGCAAGGCGGCGCGGTGGCGAGCGCCGATTTCTCGAAAATCATGGTCAAGCGGCTTGTTCATACCGGTTCGACACTGAGGCCGCGCACCGTCGAGTTCAAGGCGGCGCTGGCAGCCGCGCTCGAAGCGCAGGTGTGGCCGTTGCTCGGCACGCGCCGGATCGCGCCCGTCATGGACATGATCTTCCCGCTTGCCGATGCCTGGCGGGCGCATGAGCGTATGGAGGAAGGCGATCATATCGGCAAGATCGTGCTCGACGTCGGCTGACGGCAACATTGCCGATGCCCGGCTGGCCGAGGCGGGCTCATACCCGCGACCCGGCCCCTGCCTGCAAGCTGAACAAAAGCTTAATGGTGCAATGCAGCATTTGCATCATTGCTATGCAAAATCAGCCATTCAAGTGCCGCTCGATGATGACTATTTGAGCATCATTGAAACGAACACCCCATTTGGAGGACTGACATGAACCCGATCCGCGCTTTCCGTAACTGGCGTATGTACAACGAGACCGTGCGCGAACTGAACCGCCTCAACGCGCGCCAGCTCAGCGATCTCGGCATCAACCGCGCCGACATCGAAAAGATCGCCCGCCAGGCGATCTGACTTCAAGAACCGCCCCGCCGCAAGGCGGGGTCGCAAAGCAGAGCCGCCGCAGACGCTTGCTCGTCGCCGGCTCCGAACCCGCCGGACCTGTCCGGCGGGTTTTGTCTTTCTGGACCCCAAACATATTCGCGGCACCATTTTCATGCCGCCCGTGATTGATCTGCCCCGGTGTGGTTGCCAGATCGACGGGCGTTCCCAAAAACGCCTTCCCAAAAACATGTCGGTAGCTAATCAAGTTGTCCGGTTTGGTAGCACATGATCTGTCCGCTTCTGTTTTGGCGTCGAAGCGGTTCAC
>NZ_VFUK01000019.1:0-68010 GCF_006440835.1 Mesorhizobium sp. B2-5-11 | reverse complement strand
CGCGCTCGGCATTTCCTATGGTTCAGCAGGACGACCTTCCGTGGCCAAGACCGACCGGATCATTCCCCTGCTGGTGCAGCAGGCTTTTGGCTGAACTGGCGCCCAGCACCTCCGGTTCGTTTGACGCAGAGCCCGAACGATTTGATCCCGCTCAATGCTCAGAGCCTTATTATGCCCCAGAATGGCGCCAAATCTCAGGAGCATCGCCATGGGTCCTTGTCCTCACACGTCCTTCGCTGACTTCACGCATGCCGGCCAGCAGGCGCAACAATGGGTCAAGGAGCTCGCCAAAGACCTCTGCTGGAGCGAACCGAGCGCGTGCCGGCTGCTGAGGGCTGTCCTGCACACGGTGCGGGACTGGCTGTCGCCGGCGGAAATGGCCGATCTCTCGGCGCAACTGCCTGTTTTGGTCCGCGGCATCTATTTCGAAGGTTGGAAGCCGTCGGTGCCTGCGCATGAGCGCACGAAGCGCGACTTCATTATCAGTGTCAGAAACAGTTTCGGCTACGATGAGGAGATCGATTTCGATGTCGCGATCAGTGCCGTGTTCAAGCTTCTCGACCGTCACATTTCGCATGGCGAGATCGTACAGGTCAGAAACTCGATGAAAAAGTCGCTGCGAAACCTGTGGCCGGTGGATTGACCGATGTTCCGTGACCGGGAAGACGCTGGAGCGAAGCTTGGCCTGGAGCTGAGCAGACTTCAACTGCATCGGCCCATCGTACTGGCATTGCCGCGTGGCGGCGTGCCCGTCGCAGTGGAAGTGGCCAAAGCCCTCAACGCTCCTCTTGACCTGCTGATCGTCCGCAAGATCGGCGCCCCGGGCAATCCCGAATTGGCTGTTGCCGCAATCATCGATGGCGACCCTGGGGAGGTCGTGCTGAACCGTGAAATTGTCGAGCCTATGGGCTCGACGACGACGCCTTACGTGTCTTGATTGCAAATGAACGTCCTGAACTCGAACGCCGGCGCGTTGCCTATCGTGGCAAGACCAAACCGATGTCGATCGCAGGAAAGACGGCTATCATCGTCGATGACGGTGTCGCGACCGGTACGACCATGAAAATCGCGATCCGCGCCCTCAAGCGCCGGTCACCGAGGGAAATCGTCGTGGCGGTTCCCGTTTCACCGCAAGTGACGGTCGCCGCGCTGGAGCAGGAAGCGGACCGTGTAGTCTGCCTCAGTAGGCCAGGACAGTTCCAGGCCTTGAGCCATCATTATCGCCAGTTCCCGCAACTCTCTGACAACGACGTTGTCTCCGCTATGGACGAGGCTGCCCAGCTGTACAAAACTGGCCAGTGGCACGTTTCCGGCCTGGTTCAAAGGCCATGAAGAACAGGAGATCGAACTGATGCAGATCCGCACGCTTTCTGCTTTGGAATGTACCAAATTGCTGACGGCCAATCGCGTGGGCCGCCTGGCATGCGCAAAGGATGGACAGCCCTATGTCGTGCCGTTCCACTACGCCTATTCGGACGCCCATCTTTACGCGTTTTCCATGCCGGGCAAAAAGATCGAATGGATGCGGGCCAATCCGCTGGTGTGCGTCCAGGTGGATGAGCATGGACAGGGGCGGGGATGGAGAAGCGTCGTTGTTGACGGCCGATACGAAGAACTGCCTGACCGGATCGGCCACAAGCTTGAGCGGGATCATGCCTGGACGGTCTTGAGCAAGCACTCCGACTGGTGGGAACCCGGCGCACTCAAGCCGCTGGTTCCTCCCACAGCCGACAGTGCGCCGCATGTCTTCTTTCGGATCCTGATCGAACGGGTATCGGGACGGGAAGCGAGCGAGTAGTCATTCCATCAATTTGCGCGAGATGCGAAGGGCTGGCGCAATCTGCACCGGCCCTTTTGGATTGTTATCGCGCCATTAAGACCGGTAGTGACGAGCCCTCAAGCATTGACTTAGTGACCCCGCCGAAGATTCGCTCCCGCAGGCGGGAATGACCATAGGCGCCCATGACCAAGAGCTCGGCCGCGACGTCGCCGGCATGCTGGCGAAGCACGTCGGCAACCGAATGATTCGAACTCGGTAGCCGCTCGACGGTAACCTTCACGCCGTGCCGGGCAAGATAAGCCGCGGCATCTGCACCTGGCTCGTCGCCGTGATGGAACTCATTTTCGATGGGATCGATGATGACAAGGCGCACATCTTCGGCGCCTTTCAGCATATCGAGCGACTCGCGGACGGCGCGCGATGACTCCAGGCGGGCGTCCCATGCAACGAGGATGCGTTTCGGCTTCAGCGTCGGGCGCGAGCCCTCGGGAACAAGCAGGATGGGCTTTCCCGATGAAAACAGCGTGCCCTCGATGACTTTCTCCTTCAGCGCATGGCTTGCCAGCAGATCTGGTCCGAGAAGGGTCAGATCGGCGTAGCGGGCACGCCTTCCGATGACGTCGTCGGCCCATCCCATGTCGGGATAGTCGTCGCTCAGATCGGCCGATACGGCAGTCTGGGAGAGAAAGCCGGCGACGTCTGATTTTCGTTTCTCAAGCCTTCTCAACTCGGCCTGCCGCTCCGCAAGCCAGGCAGGCGAGACGACAGCGGCATACTCGCCCCCAGAGGGCGGCGCGGCCAGCTCGAGAACGAGCACGGAGAGATGGGCACCGACCTGTTCGCACAGTGAGGCGGCCAGCTTTAGATCGGCTTCGCCCTGGTTCGGCCCAGTAACCGTAAGCAGCGTCCTGAAAGTCACGGCGGCAACTCCTGATTTCGATTGAAAGGTCAATCTGGCTTCAGTCATTAGCGCGGGTGCCCGGCGCGCTCATTGCGCTGAATCAAATACCGTGACCGCGGGGCATTTGATCCGCATCAACGTACTGCCAAACCAGGGCTGTAGGTTTTCAGCTAATCAATCGGAAAACGCAGATGAAATTCCTGATCGCGGCGGCTCTGGCAGGATTGGCCTTCAACGCGGCTCGCGCCCAGGAACTTGGCGACGGCAAGGCCGAATACATGAACTCGTGCGCGGTCTGCCATGGTCCGGAAGGCAAGGGGGACGGCCCGTTGGCGACGAGTTGTTGAAGCGGCCGAGCGACCTGACGCGCCTCTCCAGGCGCAATGGCGGCGAATTCCCTTACTGGCGTGTTTATGCCGTGATCGACGGCCGCGCCATGGTGCCGGCGCATGGCGAGCGCGACATGCCGGTGTGGGGCAGCCAATTCCTGCCTGCCGACGTGAAGAAATATGGCCCGAACGCAGGCGAAATCGTCACCAGGGAACGGATCCATGAGTTGGCAGGCTATGTCCAGACATTGCAGCAATGAACGCAGCTCGCGCAAACGAAATACGCAAAACACACGTGGAAGGCCGGCCATGATCGTCGATGAGCAGCAAGCCGCTGCCTCTTTTCTGCTTGATCCTGCTACCCATGGCGCGGTCGGGGCCGTCGAGGCGATCGAGACTCACATTTCCCGTATTTTCCTCGTTGGCCAACGCGCCTACAAGATGAAGCGGGGGGTCAAGCTGCCCTATGTCGATTTCTCGGCGCCGGCCCTCAGGCTTGCCGCTTGCGAGAAAGAGGTGGAACTCAACTCGAAGACCGCGCCCGGCCTCTATTTGGTCGTGCGTCGAATCACCCGCGAAGCCGACGGCAAACTGGCTTTCAATGGCACCGGCCAAATGGTCGATGCTGCGATCGAGATGGTCCGCTTCGACCAGTCGAAGCTCCTCGATCGGATGGCAACCGCCGGAGAATTGACGCCGGCGCTGATGACCGCGGTTGCGCGCATGATCGTCAGCTACCACCGTGCCGCGCCGACGATCCACAATGGCGGCGGCTCATCAAATCTGGCTGGCGTGCTCGACATCAACGAGGCTGGCTTTGCCACCAGCCACGTTTTCGCAAAAGCTGAGGTCACGAGCTTTGCCGAGGCCTTCCGCAACGCCCTCGCCCGGCATTCCGGATTGCTCGACCGCCGGGAAGCCGCAGGCAAGATCCGCGGCTGCCATGGCGACCTGCATTTGCACAACATCTGCCTTTTAGACAGCGAGCCTCGCCTCTTCGACTGTATCGAATTCAACGACCAGATCGCCAGCATCGACGTTTTATACGACCTTGCTTTCCTGTTGATGGATCTTTGGCATCGCGGTTTTCCGCAGCTCGCCAACCTTGTGATGAACCGCTATCTCGATGAAGCCGACGACGAGGATGGGTTCGTGCTGCTGCCCTTTTTCATGGCTGTGCGGGCTGCCGTGCGCGCCCACGTCATCGCAACGCAGGTCGAGGAACGCAGCGCCGACAGCGACAGGCTGGTTGCCGAGGCGAGATCCTATTTCGACCTTGCCCGAACATTTCTCCAGGAAAAACCGGCGCGACTCGTTGCCGTTGGCGGTCTGAGTGGCTCGGGAAAGACGACCGTTGCCGAGGCGCTGGCCGCCCATTTCGGTGCAGCGCCAGGCGCCCGCATTGTCGAAAGCGACCGCGTCCGCAAGGCCATGCATGGTGTACCGCCGGAGACCAGGCTGCCGGACAAAGCCTATCGGCCCGAAGTTTCCGATCGCGTCTACCGCGAAATGGCATGGCGCGCCGGCCTGATCCTTTCGCAGGGCGGCTCGGTCGTGGCCGATGCCGTTTTCGACAGACCCGCCGATCGTGAGCGGATCGAGAAAGCGGCGCGCAGCCGGGCTATCAGATTCTCCGGATTTTGGTTGGAGGCGGCCCCGCTTGTCCTGTGGCAGCGGGTCAGCGAGCGCAAGGGCGGCCCTTCAGATGCCACGATCGAGATACTCTCGCGGCAATTGGAGCGAAATGCCACCCAGTCTGGCTGGCGAAAAATCGACGCTGATCGGATGCTCGCCGACATTGTCTTGGAATTGAGAAGGCACTCAGAGAGCGATGCGTCCGAAACCCTGTGCACAGCGTCCTGATCGGTGCAGCGGGCGATCGGCCTCAACTGAGTTCGAGCGTTACCTCGACAAGGCCGGGTTCGCTAGGATGACGCCTTATCGAGAAGCCAAACTCGCGGCACATGGCCAACATCCTCGTGTTCTCGGCGAGCATTATCCCTTCGATTCGTCCGATCCCATCGGCCCTCGCATAATCGACGATCTGGCTGAGCAATTCCCAGCCAAGACCATGACCCTGGAGATCTGTACGCACCAGCAAGGCGTATTCGGCGACGGTGTGGTCGGGATCGCAAGATATCCGGCTGATACCGGCCAGCGCGCCGGAGCTCGTATTCAGCGCAACGAAAGCCATGTTGCGACCGTAGTCTAGCTGGGTGAGCCGCTTCAGCATCTGGTCGGAGAAGCTTTTGCGGGGCGACAGAAAACGCAGGCGCAGATCATCGGGCGAAATCCTGGCAAGGAATTCGGGATAGAGCGAGATGTCGGCCGGCTTGATCGGACGGATATTGTAGTCGATGTCGCCCGCCGAAAACACCTTTTCCCAACCCGACGGATAGGGCCTTATGGCAAGTGCCGGGTTCGGCCCCGCCTCTTCCACCCGTTCCGGCTCGATCTCGATGCGGGCGTCGAGTGCAATCACACCCTCGGCGTCGGCCAGCAGCGGATTGATATCCACCGCAACGAGGCACGGAAAGTCGACGATCATCTGCGATAGGCCGTTGAGTGAAGCAATGATCGATTGCCGATCGGCCGGCTTGCGATCACGAAACCCGGCAAGAACGCGGCCGATCCGGGTTTGGTCGATTAGGTCACCGGCAAGAATGTCGTCGAGCGGCGGCAACGCGATCGCCGTGTCGTTCATCACTTCGACCGCGACGCCCCCGGCTCCAAAGAGGATGACTGGCCCGAAGATCGGGTCGCGGCTTATCCCGAGGATGAGTTCCTGCGCCTGTTTTCGCGCCACCATTGGCTGAACGGCATAGCCTTCAATGTCGGCTTGCGGTGCGTGCTTGCGCACGCGCGCCTCGATTGCGCGTGCCGCCTCCCCGGCGGCAACGGGGTCGGCGATGCCAAGCACCACCCCACCAATGTCCGACTTGTGCGTGATCGCCTTGGACAGGAGTTTGACGACGGCCTGCTCGGATGTCTTGAGGAACCGGCTGGCTGCCAGTTGCGCTTCGGCAGGAGATCTGGCGACGATCGTCTCGGGGACAGGGATGCCGTAGGCCGAGATTGCCGCCTTGGCTTCGGACTCGGTCAGCATACGCCGCCCTTCCCTGGCGACGGCCCTGAATATTGCAAGCGCGGCTTCCCGGTCGCTCGCGATGTCGCTGCGGCTCGACGGCGTGCGCATCAATGCCCGCTGGGCACGCGACCATTCGCTGAGATAAGAAACCGCCGTTGCGGCGTCCGCCGGCGTCTCGAAGCTGGCAAGACCAGCATCCTGAAGAACACGTCGCCCCTCGCGCGCCGTGTGTTCGCCGAGCCAGCAGGTCAGGACAGGTTTGCCGCTGATCTTGCCGCCCTGCGCGAGCACCGCCACGGCGCTTGCCGCGGCAAGCGGCGAGCCGAGCCCAGTCGGGCAGTTCATGACCAGGACGACGTCGGTGCCGGCATCGGCCATGATCGCCTCGATCGCGGCGGCATAGCGTTCTGGCGGGGCGTCCCCGATAATGTCGACCGGATTGGCGTGGGACCATGTACTCGGCAGGACGGCATCCAGACGAGTGATCGTTTCCGGCGATAGCTCGGCCAGGTGCCCGTTGCCTTCGACGAGTTGATCGACGGCAAGCACGCCGGCGCCGCCACCATTGGTGACTATGCCGACGCGGGCTCGTTCCAGCGGAACGAAACGGGCGGTCGTTTCAACCGCATCGAACAACTCGGTGAGACCTTTGACGCGCAGTATGCCAGCACGCAGCAATGCCGCATCGACGACGCGATCGGCGCCCGATAGCGCGCCGGTATGGGTCGCGGCTGCTTTGGCTGATTGCTCGTGCCGGCCCGACTTTATCGCAATCACCGGCTTTATGCGTGCCGCCGCACGCGCGGCCGAGATGAACTTGCGCGGATTGGGGATGGTTTCGAGATACATTACGATGGCGCGCGTGTGCATGTCGCCCGCCAGCATGTCGAGACAATCTCCCACGTCGACATCCGCCATGTCGCCCAGAGAGACGATCTGGGCGAAGCCGACATTGTTGTCCGCCGCCCAGTCTATCAGCGACGTCGCGATGGCGCCGGATTGCGACAGCAGCGCGATGCTGCCGGGTTTGGCGGCCATGTGCGCAAATCCAGCATTGAGCTTCAATGGCGGGATCATCAGCCCGACCGTGTTCGGCCCAATGATGCGGAAAACGGTGGGCTTGGCCGCATCGAGCATCGCCTGACGCAGGCCGTTTTCGTGCGTGAGCCCGGCGGTGATGACGATCGCCGCCCGCGTGCCCTTCTCTGCAAGGTCGCGCACTATGGCCGGAACTGTTCGGGGCGGCGTGACGATGACACCAAGGTCTGGAACGCCTGGAAGATCGGCCGCCTTGGCATAGGATTGCCGACCAGCCACTTGCGAATATTTCGGGTTGACCGGCCAGATCTCGCCCTCGAAGCCGCCGCTGACCATATTGTCGAAGACGACGCGGCCGACGGAGCCTTCGCGCACCGATGCGCCGAATACGGCGACCGACCTCGGGGCGAACGCATGTTCAAGATTTCGGATCGTCACCGGTGGGTCTCCCGTTCGCGGCGATAGTCGCCAATCGATCCTGCCCCTTCATTGCGCTGGATCAAAGCCTCGTCCGGTTCTCGCGATTAGCTGTTGCAAGAGGGTTCGAAGCGGTCGCTTGCGACGTAGCAGCCACTGCTGCGGTCAAGGATTGGAGAGTTAAGATGAGTTACTATTTCAGCAAGATCGTCGCCATGCCGTTCACAGCGGCAATCGACCACGTGAGCGACAAGCTCGCAAGCAAGGGGTTTGGCGTTCTGACCTCGATCAATGTTCAGCAGACCATGAAGGCCAAGCTTGGTGAAGATTTCAGGCCCTATGTGATCCTGGGCGCGTGCAATCCGCATTTCGCCTGGCGAGCCCTTCAGGCCGAAGACAAGATCGGAACCATGCTGCCCTGCAATGTCATCGTCACCGAGGTCGAACCAGGAAAGGTAGAAGTCGCGGCGGTGGATCCGGTCGCTTCAATGGGGGCCATCGCCAATCGCGAGCTTGCGCAGGTCGCGAACGTTGTGCGTCGCGTGCTCGAGGAGATGGTCCGCGAGCTCTAGCGCCAAAGGGGCCATCAAGGTTGAGGGACATCGGATGAGCGAGTCTGCTCTACGACGCGCATTGCTGGTCATCGCTATCCTGGGTCTCGCCGTCGGAGCCGGAGCCTGGCGAACGGGGCTCGGTCCCATCGAAGCCCACACGATCTGGACGGTGTCGACCTTGCCCGTGGTGGCGGCTCTCGCAATCTCCATTCTGCGCGATTTCTGGATCGGCCGCTTCGGCGTTGATGCGATTGCGCTGGTCTCGATGTCCGCCGCGCTGCTGCTCGGACAACCGCTTGCGGCAGTGGTGGTCGCTATCATGTATGCCGGTGGTACAGTCCTTGAGGATTTCGCTCGTGGCCGCGCGGAACGGAACCTCAAGGCGTTGACCGACCGATCGCCGCGTGTGGCCCATCGGACGACAACCCGAGGGACAGAGACAGTCCCCGTCGAAGATGTTGCTGTCGGGGACGAGCTTCTGGTCCGGGCCGGCGAATTGCTTCCCGTCGATGGTATATTGCTTGATCCTTCGGCCTCCCTCAACGAGTCCGCGGTGACCGGCGAGCCGCTGCCCGAGCGGCGGATAGCGGGCGACACGCTGCGCAGCGGCACCATCAATGCCGGCGAGACATTCAGCATGCAGGCTTCCGCCTTGGCAGACCAGAGCACCTATGCCGCGATCGTACGCATGGTCGCTGCAGCGCAGACGGCGAAATCCCCCTTCATTCGCATGGCCGACCGTTTCGCCCTGTTCCTGCTGCCTGCCACTCTGGTGGTTTCCGGCGCCGCCTGGTACATCTCCGGTGATCCAATCCGGGCGCTGGCCGTGCTGGTAGTCGCCACACCTTGCCCGCTCATCCTGGCTGCCCCTGTTGCCTTCATCGGCGGCGTCTCGCGTGCCGCGCGTGCAGGCATCCTGATGAAAGGCAGCGCGGCTCTGGAAGCGCTTGCGCAAGTCCGAACCGCGATCTTCGACAAGACGGGGACCTTGACCATCGGCGGCGCCGAGCTCATCGACATCGAAGCCGCACCCGGCTGTGAAGCGAACCAATCGCTGCAGCTGCTGGCATCCCTGGAACAGGCATCGCACCATGTGCTCGCCGACTCGATCATCCGGGCGGCGCGCGGCAGGCAGCTGATGCTTTCGCATCCGCATGATGTCAGCGAGCATCGCGGTGCAGGCCTCAACGGCCGGGTCGACACCATGTCGGTCGCGGCTGGATCGCGGGCTTTCGTGCTCGCCGACGAGCCGCTGCCCGGCTGGGCGAAAAGCGGCGAAGAAAAATACCGGGACGAGCCGGTGCTTAGGGTTTTTGTCGCCGTCGCTGGAGAGCTTGCTGGGATTTTCACCTTGGGCGATGCGTTGCGTCCTGATGCACGCGACGCGCTCGCCAATCTGCGCTCGGCTGGCATCACGCGCATGGTCATGCTTACAGGTGATGACAGTGCGGCAGCAAAGCGTGTTTCCTCCAGGCTTGATCTGGATGTCATCATCGCCGATGCCGTCCCTGCGGACAAGGTCACCACCGTCGAGGCCGAGAAAGCAACAGCGCCCACAATGATGGTTGGCGATGGCATCAACGATGCACCTGCCCTTGCCGCCGCAACGGTCGGTATCGCCATGGGCGCCCGTGGTGCGACCGCCTCCTCCGAGGCGGCCGACGTCATCGTGCTGACCGACAGGCTGCAGCCGGTTGCGGACGCGGTTCGGATTGCACGGCGAACGCGATCGATCGCCTTGCAGAGCATCATCGCCGGGCTGGCGTTGTCCGGGCTGGCAATGATCGCGGCGGCCATGGGGCAGATCACGCCGGTTGCCGGAGCGCTGCTTCAGGAGGGGATTGACGTCGCGGTTATCCTGAACGCCTTGCGCACGCTTGGCGATGGGCATCTGTGGCGCGCATAGTGGTTGAGAACAAAATCGGTGAATGGCGATGGCACAGCAAAATCTGGTGGTTTGCAGCAAATGCGGTGGGGTCAACCGCCTGCCGCCAGCCCGCAATGCCAGTGAGGCGAAATGCGGAAAGTGCGGGACCGCGCTGTTTTCGGGTCACCCGGAAGATGTCGACGCCGCGCGTTTCGATCATCAGATCGCGCGCAGCAGTCTGCCCGTTGTCGTCGACGTCTGGGCACCCTGGTGCGGCCCCTGCAAGATGATGGCGCCAGCCTATGAAGCGGCGGCAAGTGAACTGGAGCCGCATGTTCGTCTGATCAAACTCAACTCCGACAATGAGCAGGCTGTCGCGGCCAGGCTCGGCATCCGTGGCATTCCGACCATGATCCTGTTCCATGGCGGGCGCGAGATCGCGCGCACATCCGGCGCAATGACGGCAGGCCAAATCGTCAGGTGGGTTCGTGACCGCCTGCCGCCAACGGTCACCGCCTGAAGTCGTCGCGCCAATGGATCCGATCATCGCCCGGCTTGGGCTGGCGCTCGCAATAGGTCTTCTTGTCGGCTTGGAGCGTGGTTGGCAGGAGCGGGACGCGCCCGATCGCAGTCGCACAGCTGGCATCCGGACATTCGGCATATCTGGCCTGCTGGGTGGCGTGCTCGCTGCACTCGCCAACGCACTCGGCGCTGTATCCGTGCTGGTCGGCGGGTTCATCGCCTTTGCGACAATCTTTGCCTGGTACAAGGCACGCGAGGCTGCCCATGACGAGGACTTCAGCGTCACCAGCGTGATCGCGGGCCTGGGGGTGTTTGCCCTTGGCGCGCTTTCCGTCGCCGGCGATTATCGTGCTGCAGCCGCCGGTGGCGCGGCATTGGCGGTAATCCTGGCCAGCCGCGAGGTCCTGCACGGTCTTTTGAAGCGACTGACCTGGGTCGAACTGCGTTCGGCGCTGGTCCTTGCGGTGATGACGGCGATCGTCTTGCCCTTGCTGCCAAACCGCACGATCGACCCGTGGGCCGGTTTCAATCCCTGGGAAGTCTGGTTCCTGACGGTGCTGATGGCCTCGATTTCGTTCGCCGGATACGTGGCTGTTCGCATTCTGGGAAATACACGCGGTCTGCTGGTCAGTTCGCTCACCGGTGCAATCGTCTCTTCCACAGCAGTGACCTTGGCGCTTGCCCGCAATGCCGCGTCGGCAAGCAATCCGCTGCCGCTCGCCGGGGCGGCGTCCCTGGCAGCAATGGTTTCGGTGCTCCGCGTCTGCGCCGTGGTTCTGATCGTCGAGCCAAGTGTGCTCGCATCGGTCGTGATTCCGGCGATTACCGCAGCGCTTGCCTTCGCTGTCTGCGGCGCATTGCTGCTGGCTCGTGACAGCGGGAACGGTAAAGGCAGCGCGATCGCGCGCAATCCATTCGAACTGGGCCCCTTGCTGCTCTTCGCCTTGCTCTTTGCCATCGTCGCGACCGCAAGTGCCGGGCTGGCCGTTCAATTCGGTGGGCGCGGTCTGCTGGCGAGTTCGGCGCTGGCCGGCGCATTCGATGTCGATGTCTCGGTGCTTGGCGCGCTGCGCCTGGTCAAGCATTCCGTGTCCGTCGAGACCGTGGGCCAGGCCGTGCTCGCGGCGCTCGCAGCAAACGCGATCGGTCGCCTGTCGCTCGCAGTATTTGCTGGTCCGATCACGTTCTGGTTGCCACTGGCCGTCACAACACTGATAGCCGCGGCCATGGGTATCTGCGCCCTGTTGTTGCTCGGTCCTGGATAGAAGTGCTGTGCTCGCGCTTTTTTTGATACGGATCAAGAGCTAGGTCCCGCCACCGCTCTATGAAACTCCGTAGAAGGAGTTCGCCATGACCAGTGTGAAGGACCTCACCCCGAAATTCCGCAACGTCCGGCTGCTGCTCGCCCGTGAGAAAGGTCATCCGGAAGGCGACCGCGAAGAGGGCTATGACGTGCTCGCTCCGTTGACCGGCGAAGGCCGGATCGATGCGCAAGAGTGGAAATCGCACAAGGCCTCGTGCCGCGTTCGCCGATTTCGCACTGGCGAGGAGGATCTGGTCGGTCGGCTGAGGCGCAAGCCCGGCGGACATTGGTTCTTCGACTATGCCGACGGCGACCGCGACGACGAGATCGGCTTTCGTCTCGGCGACGAACGGTTCGTGACCGGCGAGTATGTGTCGATCGAGCGCAACGGCGCCATGCACACGTACCAGGTGGCGAGGGTCGAGCGGCCCTGACGCGGCGACGCAAGGCTCCCCTGGAGTAGACCATGTCGCGACGCATCTTGATTGTGGTCGGCCATCCCGATCCGTCCCCGGACCGGCTCTGCCGCGGTCTCGCCAGGGCCTATGGCGAGGGCGCGGAGAAGGCGGGGCACGCCGTCCGCCGGGTCGACCTGGCGGCGATCGATTTCCCGATGCTGCGGACAATGCAGGAGTTCGAGCACGGTTCAATTCCCGATGAACTGAAGGACGCAGCCGAAGCGATCGTCTGGGCGGAGCACATTGTCTTTGTTTTTCCGCTGTGGCTTGGGACCATGCCGGCCATGCTCAAGGCATTTCTGGAACAGGTCATGCGGCCGGGGACGGCCTTTGCCTATCCGGACAAGGGCGGCAGCTTTACCAAGACACTGCTTCGCGGCCGCTCCGCGCGCGTTGTGGTGACGATGGGTATGCCTTCCGTTCTTTACCGGCTATGGTTCCTGGGACACGGCATCGCCGGCATGAAGCGAAGCATCCTGCATTTTGTCGGTATCAGTCCGGTGCGCGAGACGTTGTTCGGCATGGTCGCCGGCGCCAGCGATGCGACCCGCGCGAAGTGGATCAGCCAGATCCGAAATCTTGGCGAGCGGGCCAGATAATCCTCAACCGCCAATCACGGTACCAGGACGGCGGCGCCGCTCAATCTGCCTTGCCTCAGATCGTCCAGTGCCTGATTGGCCTGTTCCAGTGAGTAGACCTTGGTGTGGGTGCGTGCCTGCGCACGCTTGGCAATGGGGAAAAACTCTTCGGCATCGCGGCGCGTCAGGTTTGCCACCGACACCAGTTCGCGCTCTTCCCAGAGCAACTCGTAGGCCATCGCCTGAATGTCACTCATAGGGATGCCGCCGCAAACCACCCGGCCGCCCTTGCGGACGGCACCAAGCGCGATCGGCACCAAGTCACCCACAGGAGCAAAGATGATCGCGGCATCGAGTTGCCCGGGCGGAAGTTGATCCGAACCGCCCGCCCAGGTCGCTCCAAGCGAGCGCGCGAAATCCTGTGCTTGCTCGTCACCGGGCCGGGTGACAGCGAAAATCTCACGGCCTTGCCAGATCGCGATCTGAGCGACGATGTGCGCGGCGGCGCCGAAGCCGTAAATCCCGAGCCGCTTGCCGTCGCCGGCCTTCTTCAGGCATCGCCAGCCGATCAGGCCGGCGCAAAGCAAGGGTGCCAGCGATACGGGGTCGGCATCCCGGTCCAGATCGAAGGCGAATTGCGCGTCGGCAATGACATGGCTGGCAAAGCCGCCATCGCGCGTGTAGCCCGTGAAATCTGGCTGATCGCAAAGATTTTCATGTCCTGTGGCGCAGTAGGGACAACGCCCGCAAGTATGCCCAAGCCATGGCACACCGACTCTCTGCCCGATCCTGGAAGGCGCCACCCCCTTGCCCACGGCATCGACGATGCCGACGATTTCGTGACCGGGAACGAGCGGCAATTTTGGGTGATGCAGATCGCCATCTATGACGTGAGATCGGTCCGACAGATAGCGCATGCCTCGACCTTCAACCTGATCTCACCCATCCCCGGTAAGGGGTCGAATCTTCGACCAGTTTCAAGGGAGTGCCTATGCTTTCGAGCACCATTGCTCTTATGACGCGCTCCATGTTGCCCCGCAAACAAACGAAGCCGATTACGATCAACTCCTCCGCTATTCCCGGCACCAGGCGATGGGATGCGATCCGGGCAACCTTTCGAAAACGGCGACAAGTCGCAGGCTCCTAGCGCTGCTCTGTTTTGGGGGTTCATGGACCGACGGTGAACTCGGTCCACATGCCGGCGCCAAAATGACCTGGCACGTTGCAGATAAGCAGGTATTTTCCAGCCTTCAGGTCGACGGTCAATGTGCCCGATTTGCCGGGATCGAGCTCCGAAACCTCGCCCTTGTCGCCCGCCTTGTCTTCGTCGACCCGGTTCTCGGCCTCAACATAGGGAAGCGGCTTGCCGGGATCGGCAAGGTACATCACGATCATTTCGTGAACGGTGTCCTTGGAGTCATTCTTCACTTTGAATGTGACCTCCCCGGCCTTCACGGCTCCGGGGGACGCCTTGATGCCCATGGTGGCCTTCGAGAGATCGCGTCCTGGCGTTGCATAAGCAAGAGCCATCGGCATCTCCGTACTCGCGCCCTTGTCCGAAAGCGAGACCTGAACAAGCTCGGCAGTCCGCGCAACGCCCGCACTGCTTGCCATCAGCATTGCGGCCGCAAGCCCGAGCGCCACTCTCCTCGATATGGTTTCCACGGTATTCCTCTTTCAGGACGGCAGCAGAAGCGCTCTACATCCTGGCGGTCATCATGCTCGCAGCACACCCGCGGTCGTTGCGCCAGATCAAACCGACCGATGCGAGCCCGATCTGCGGCCCGACCAAACTGTCAGCCAGTTGTCAGGTTGAAGTGGTTATTTCGGAACCAATGACGGCGAAAAGGCCGTCTGACAGACCGATCGAAATCCACCCGCAGGCGCAAAATCGGCGCCCAACTCCCGAATGGAGCCATCATGTATCGCACACTCGTCCTCGCCGCTCTCGCTGGCATGATTGCAGGACCGGCGCTCGCCGCCGGCGACAGCTGCAGCACCGCCCCGAAATCACAGTTCAAGCCCAAGGCAACGCTCGAGGCGCAATTGACCGGCCAAGGCCTCACCGTGCGCCAGATCAAGGTCGAGAAGGGTTGCTACGAAGTCTACGCGGTCGACAAGGCCGGCAAGAAAGTCAACCTGGCCTACAATGCCGAAACCCTTGAAAAGCTCGACAATGCCGAAGCCGGCGAAAACTGATCTGCGTGTTTCAGCCACTGCGGACGTGCAGCCATCTTCGCAGATGGTGCGCGTCTGGGACCTGGTCGTACGGAGTTTCCACTGGGCGCTGGTGCTCAGCTTCGTAACGGCCTGGTTCACCTCCCATTCCTCCGAGGTCTTGCACCATTTGGCAGGTTACGCCGCCGCCGCCCTGGTCGTGATGCGGCTCCTGTGGGGCGTTGTGGGCACGCCCTATGCGCGGTTCACTCAATTCGTGCGAGACCCGGCGACGGTGCTGCGCTATCTCTCTGCAATACCGAGCGGTCGCGAAGCCCGCTACATCGGCCACAACCCGGCCGGCGGCGCAATGGTGGTCGCGCTGATGGCTGCGATGGGGTCAACCGCACTGACCGGCTGGCTGATGACTACGGACGCCTATTTCGGCGTGTCGCGGGTTGAAACGGCGCACAGCCTGAGCGCGCACGGCTTACTTGTGCTGGTCCTCTTCCATATAGGCGGCGTCGCGCTGGCAAGCTTTCGCCATCGCGAAAACCTGGTACGGGCCATGATCACCGGGCGAAAACGCAAAGCCGAGTCGGCGGACATCGGCTGACGACCTGCCAATGGGCCAAATTCGATTTGCGCCCCGGCCGATATCGGGGGCGCGTGTCGGTCGCTCCTTGTTCAACATGGCCCTGGAAGCGCGCGATGCGACATGGGCGGAGCGGATAATATAAGAGCAGGCATTGGTGCGGCGACCCAGAAACCGGAACACCAACGCCACTCTTTTTATTCAGCAACCGCTTATTGACCCGCATCAAAGCTGCCGGTCCTGCCTTCCTGTTTATTGCCTCCCATCAGAGCTTTCAAAAGTGGGGAGAGCATCATGACTACGGCTGATTTCAACATCCCGGTTCCGCAAGTCGGTACCTTGGCGCCTGCGAAACTTCGATTGGGGTCGTTGACCGCCTTGGTCATCGGCTCGATGGTCGGGTCCGGCGTCTTCAGCCTGCCGCAGAACATGGCGGCAGGCGCTGGTCCCCTCGCAATTCTGATTGGCTGGGGTATCACCGCGTTCGGCATGCTGGCGCTGGTCTTCGTCTATCAATCGCTTGCGACCCGCAAGCCCGAGCTCGACGCCGGTCCCTATGCTTACGCCAAGGCCGGCTTTGGTCCCTTCATCGGCTTTAACAGCGCCTGGGGCTACTGGATCAGTGCCTGGGTCGGCAACGTCTCCTATGCTGTGATCGTGTTCAGCGCCCTGTCCTATTTCTTTCCGGCCTTCGGTGACGGAAACACCTGGCAGGCGGTGCTCGGCGCATCGGTCCTGCTGTGGCTGATCCACATCCTGGTTCTCGCCGGCATCCGGCAGGCCGCGGTCGTCAACCTCATAGTCACCGCGGCAAAGATCGCTCCGATCGTCCTGTTCGTTGGCGTTGTTGCCGTTGCCTTCAAGCTTCAGGTCTGGTCCCTCGACTTTACCGGTCTCGGCAACGCCAGTCTCGGCTCGATCACCGCACAGGTGAAGAGCACGATGCTGGTGACGTTGTGGGTGTTTATCGGCATCGAGGGCGCCAGCGTCTTTTCTGGCCGTGCGGAGCGCCGCAAGGACATCGCCACCGCGACGGTTCTTGGCTTCTTCACATGCCTCGCGCTCTACGCCCTGGTGTCGCTGCTGTCACTCGGCGTCCTCAGTCAACCCGAACTCGCCGGCCTGAAGAACCCCTCCATGGCCGGTGTGCTAGAAGCCGTTGTCGGCCCGTGGGGCGCTAGCCTCATCAACATCGCGCTCGTGGTGTCGGTGGTCGGCGCCTTCCTGAGCTGGACGCTGCTTGCGGCTGAAATTCCGCATGTCGCCGCCAAGGACGGCACAATGCCGAAGTTCTTCGGCTGGGAGAGCGAACGCGGTGTGCCATCGACCTCGCTGCTGATCACCAACCTGCTCGTCCAGGCATTCCTGGTGATCACGCTCTTCGCCCAAAGCACCTATCAAGCGCTGTTCTACATCGCGTCGGCCGCGATCCTGGTTCCCTACATTTTTTCCGGAGCTTACGCAGCCAAGCTCGCGCTGACCGACGAGAGTTACGGGAATGGCGAGCAGCGCGTCGGGGCTCTTTTTGCCGGATTGCTGGCCACGGTCTACGGACTGTGGCTCGTCTATGCGGCGGGACCCGCCTACCTGTTCATGTGCGCGATCCTCTATGCGCCCGGCATCATCTTCTACATCTGGGCGCGCCGCGAAACCAACCAGCGTGTGTTCCACCCTGCCGAAGCAGCGCTCGCCGCAGCTCTCGTCGCCGTCGCCATCCTCGCCGTTTACGAGATGTGGACCGGCGCCGTCAGCCCGCTTTGAAGGGATCGGTTCGATGACAAGCCTGGGTGTTCACTCCGAAGTCGGCCGTCTGCGCGAGGTTATGGTCCATCGTCCGGACCTCAGCCTGCGCAGGCTGACGCCGGAGAACTGCAAGGCGCTGCTTTTCGATGACGTGCTATGGGTCAAGCGCGCCCGCCAGGAGCACGATGTCTTCGTCGATGCATTGCGTGAACGCGGCGTCGTGGTCCATTCCTTCGGAGAGCTCCTGGCTGAGACGATGAGCCTGGCCAAGGCCCGCGAGTGGCTTCTCGACCGCAGGGTCCACCCCGGGGTCGTCGGTCTCGACATGGTCAATGAGCTGCGCGGATGGCTCGATGATATGCCGTCGGCGCAGCTTTCGTCCTTCCTCGTCGGCGGGGTTGCCAGGGCGGAGCTTCCTTTCGAACCCAAAGGTCTGACCGGGAGGACGCTCGCCCCCCAAGATTTCGTGCTGCCGCCGCTTCCGAACCAGCTGTTCACCCGCGACAGTTCCTGCTGGATCTACGGCTCAGTCTCGGTCAATTCCATGTACTGGGCTGCGCGGCGCCCTGAAGCCGCCAACGTCGAGGCCGTCTACCGCTTCCATCCTCGCTTTCGCGACAGCGGCATACCTTTCGTGTCGCCGGACCTAGGCACAGGCACGAGCCTCGAAGGCGGCGACGTTATGCCGATCGGTGGCGGGACTGTTCTCGTCGGCATGGGGGAGCGCACCACGCCGCAAGCCGTTGGCGACCTGGCCCGCAAGCTGTTCGCAGCCGGTGAGGCAACACGCGTGATTGCCGCCTTGATGCCACGCGACCGCAGTTTCATGCATCTCGACACCGTCTTCACCTTCTGCGATCGCGATCTTGTGACCTTGTATCCACCGGTGGTCGACCGCTTGCGCTCCTTCTCGCTGCGGCCGGGCGATGGCGAGGCGGCGGTCGAGGTCACGGATGAGGCAAAACCATTCACGGCTGTCATTGCCGAAGCGCTTGGGCTGAAAACGCTCCGAATCATCGCCACCGGTGGCGACCGCTACGAGGCCGAACGCGAACAATGGGATGATGGCAACAATGTCGTTGCGGTCGAACCCGGCGTGGTGGTCGGTTATGACCGCAACGTCTACACCAACACGCTTCTGCGCCGCGCGGGCATCGAAGTGATCACCGTCGAGGGGGCTGAACTCAGCCGCGGCCGCGGCGGTGGCCATTGCATGACCTGTCCGGTGGTCCGCGACGCAATCTGACGTGAAAGGAATTCTGGATGTCGACCAATCTTCACGGCCGCTCCGTCCTGACGCTGGACGATCTCACCGCCGATGAAATCCGCTTTCTTCTTAAGCTTGCCGCGGACCTCAAGGCGGCCAAACTCGCCGGGCATGAGATCCCGCGTCTGGTCAGGAAAAACATCGCACTGATCTTCGAGAAGGACTCGACTCGCACGCGCACAGGGTTCGAAGTCGCGGCCTACGACCAGGGCGCACACGTGACTTACTTTGGTCCCAGCGGCAGCCATATTGGCCACAAGGAATCGATGAAGGACACGGCGCGCGTGCTCGGTCGCATGTACGATGCGATCGAATATCGCGGCTTTGGCCAGCACCAGGCGGAATTGCTTGCCGCGCATGCCGGCGTGCCCGTCTACAACGGCCTCACCAACGAGGCGCATCCAACACAGATCCTCGCCGACCTCATGACCATGCGCGAATACACGCACAAGCATCTTTCGGACATGACCGTCACCTTCGTCGGCGAAGGGCGCGACAACGTCGCGCTGTCGCTGGCACTAGGCGCAGCCAAGGTCGGTATCGACATGCGCATCGCCTCGCCAAGGGAGCTCTGGCCGGATGAGGTATTTTGCGGCCATGTCGGAGAGCTCGCAGCACAAAGCGGCGGCCGCTTCCGGCTCGACGAGAATGTGACGGGTTGCGTCCAGGATGCCGATTTCATTTACACCGACGTGTGGATGTCAATGGGCGAGGACAAATCCGGCTGGGCCGAGCGTATTCGTCTTTTGACACCCTACCGCGTGACCGGCGAGGTAATGGCTGCCGCCGGCAACCCCCACGTCAAATTCATGCATTGCCTGCCGGCGTTCCATGACACGGATACCGAGATCGGTGCCTTCGTTGCGAAGGAATATGGCATCGATTGCATGGAGGTCACCCACCAGGTGTTCGAGTCTGCTGCCTCCATCGTTTTTGATCAGGCCGAAAATCGCATGCATACAATCAAGGCGCTCCTCGTCGCCACGATCGGTAACTGAGATGCTGATCGTCGTTGCACTTGGCGGAAACGCGCTACTGCGACGCGGCGAACCGATGACGGCCGAAAACCAGCGCGCCAACATCGTGCGCGCTGCCGCTGTGTTGGCGAAGCTGGTCAACACAGGGCACTCGATTGTCGTCACGCACGGCAACGGTCCGCAGGTGGGACTGTTGGCCCTGCAGGCAGCGACAACTGCGGACGGTCGCACATTTCCACTCGACGTGCTTGGCGCCGAGAGCGCGGGGATGATCGGCTACGTCATTGAGCAGGAGCTCTGCAACCTCCTTAAGGAGAGGCTTTTTGCGACGCTGCTGACGCAGGTGAGGGTCGATCCGCAGGATCCGGCCTTCGCTCATCCAACGAAGCCTATCGGCCCTGTCTACGATGAGACAACCGCACGCAGGCTTGCCAGCGAGCGCGATTGGCAGATCGCGCCAGATGGCGACAAGTGGCGCCGCGTCGTGCCTTCGCCCAGGCCCCTGGCAATCCTGGAAGCATCGGTAATCGCGTTCCTGGTCGAGCGCGGCGTGATCGTCATCTGCACCGGTGGCGGCGGTGTTCCTGTGATAGCAAGGGAGGACGGCAGTCTTTGCGGTGTGGAGGCAGTCATCGATAAGGACCTGGCAAGCGCACTTCTCGCCCGACAGCTGAGAGCCGACATGCTGCTCATGCTGACCGATGTCGACGCCGTTTATGAAGGCTACGGCACGCCGGGCGCTCGCGCGCTTCGTCAAGTGCGGTCAACGGAAATATCAGGGCGGAATTTTGCAGTGGGATCGATGGGGCCAAAGATCGAAGCTGCGGTCGAATTCGCGCAAGCGACTGGCAATCCTTCAGCGATAGGCCAACTCAAGGACGCCGTTGAAATCGTCAAAGGCGAGCGAGGCACCCTGTTCGCCCCCTGAGCCGTCCGGCCTTCAAGGCCTTCGAGCATTTTTCCAGCCGGGTTGCTCGCTGAGATCCCAGTACCTCTAAAATTCATCGTCATGCGCATCGCTTGATCGCCGTCAAGGCAAGCCGCGTCGCACGTTAGGTTGCTCCTGGAAACGCGAACGGGGCGCCGGCGGATGAGCTACAAATCCATTCGCTTGAACGTGGACATTGACGGTCCGATCGAGCCCATTGCCAGGGTAGGTATCGACCTCGCCCGGTTGATAGGCTTTTTGCGCGGCCGAAGCTCCGCTGCCGGTGACAATGGCTCCGGAAGGCGCCGAGCTGGCCGCGCAGTTTGTGGGAGCAGTCGATGGCGAGCGCAGTGCCGAGCACCGCGCCCGCATCTGCGCCGGCAAGATCATAGGCGAGAAGCCCGAGCGCGACAGTGGCGAGGCCGGTGCCGATGAGCGCGATGACCTGCGCCATGAACAGATGCCGATAGGTGCGATCGGCGAGAACTTCCAGCATGATTATCTTCTCGGGATGCTTGGGCGGCGTAAGGTGCCACGCCAGTAGTAGGATCAGTGTTTGTGGCCTTCCGGCTCAACCATCTTGAACGGCAGGACCTGTTGCTTGCCCTTTGAGGTCAGGATCAGCCTCGCCTCGAACTCGTGCGGCTCGGCGGGGGCGACGCTGCTTTCACGACGGTGGTGATTGCCGGCGACAGGCCCGAGCGAAAGCGTCTCGGGATCTTCGGACCGGTCGATGATCACGGTCGCCCCTAGATCGTCGGCATGGCTGTCGATGGTGAGACGGAAGCGCTCGCCAGCGGGCGTATCGACGATTTCGAGCGTTCCCGTTGCCAGGTCGCTGACGACCTTGAAAGGCTCCGGCGCATGATCGGCGTGGGCCGAACCGCCCGCCACGGATCCGACTTCGCCTTCCAGACGGATGTTCGCCTCCGAGAGCGCCGGCAGGTGGTCGAACAGCTCCCCTCTCAAAGCCTCCGCGATGCCGACCACATCCTTTGCGCTCGCTGTCTCGGCCACCTTGATGGCGATATCGGCGTGCAGCCTGTGGCCTATCCAGCGCGCCCGCACCTGGGCGACCCGTTGGATGCCCCCCACATGTTCAGCCGCATGATGGATTTCCTCGACGATGCCCGGCTCGACGCCATCCAGCATGCGTGTCAGCACCGCCTTTGAGGACTGCCAGACGATGGCGAGGATAGCCACAGTGATCAAAAGGCCGATGATCGGGTCCGCGAGCGGGAAGCCTAGCCAGACGCCGGCCGCGCCAAGCACCACCGCAAGGCTGGTGAAGCCATCGGTGCGGGCGTGATAGCCGTCGGCGATCAGGGCCGCGCTGTTTATCTCGCGGCCGACGCGGATGCGGAATACCGCGACAGCCTCATTGCCCAGGAAACCGACCAGGCCGGCGGCGGCAACCCAGCCGAGGAAGCTGATGGCTTGGGGATGGATCAACCTGTCGATCGCCTCATAGCCGGCGACGATGGCACTGAAGAGGATAATCAGGACGATGATGATGCCGGCCAGATCCTCGACCCGGCCAAGGCCGTAGGTGAAGGTCCGTCGAAACCCCTCTCCCAACAAATGTCGTCCACTGTTGTCCACCCGCCATTTCGCCAGTTGCTGCCATTCGTGTCGACCGCAGCCTTGCCGTTCCGACATAAGGCTATCGAGCATATCGGAGATCACGCTCCGCTAAGCGGCGATCAGCAGGAAAGCGATCGTGACCAGACCGGCCTTCGAAGTCCAAAATCCGCCTGCCTCGGCCTTCGGTTCTGGTTCGGACCCGGTCGGGGGATCGAACATGCGGTGCACGTTGTTGGTGTTCATGGGGTGGGTTCCTTATTTGTCAGCGATTGTCGTTGCGGGAGCTTTCGAGCCCATAGACGATGAGGCTGACGGCCCAGACCAGTCGCGGGCGAAGAGTGGCCACCTAAAGTCGGAGCCGATTGTGAAGTTGACCGCCGACATCAAGCCGATGGACGACGCTCCTCCGATCAGAACGCCGGCCACCGCGATCGCATGGCGCGCGCGTAACGCGGTGATTGCCAGCGCAACCAGGAGAACGCCGGGGGCGAGGGCGTAGCCGCCGAGCATCCGGAAACCTGGGTGAGCCACACGGAGGTCGAACGGATCCTGCAAACGCTCTACGGCATCTTGCGAACCCGAGGCCAGAACGGCCAAGACAAGGTGACGGCGGCGGCGTCAAAACGCCTCCTAAACCGGCGGATTTGTACCCAACCATCTCGTAGGCAAGGTTAGCGCGGCTTGGTGAAACCCGCAGGGTCAGCACCAATGGCGCGGTCAGGCTTTTAACCACCCTCTCCAGAAATGCTTCAGGAACTCAAGGCAGACCAGCACTGCGGCTCCTGCCGCCAGCGTCATCGAGAGGTCGTCAAGGTGCAGCGGTCCGAACTGGAAGAGACCACTGGCGAATGGCCAGAGAAGTGTCCCGCCCAGCGCTGCAGCAACCACCACGACGACAAGAGCAAGCGATCGATTGGGCCGGAACAACGCAATCAGCAGCGAGTCGCCGAACGTACGGTTGACGAAGATCAGGCCGACGATCGAGAGGACCAGCGAAAAAAACGTCAAGGCGCGAATTTCGTTCTCCGGCATTCCCCAGTGGAAGGCAAAAAGGAAGATGCTTGCGACAAGTGCGAACGCCAGCAGGCCCTGCACAACGCTCCAGGCTATGAGCGAGCGCGAAAAGAGCGATGCTTGCGGATCTCGTGGAGGGCGATTCATGACGTCATCTTCCTCGGTCTCGGCTTCAAAGACCAAGGAACACACCGGATCGATCACCATTTCCAGAAAAGGCTATGTGCATCGGTCCGAACAGAATGGGCAGGCCAAACAGCAGAGGAAGAAGGGCCAGCCCAGCGATCGGCACATGCACGGCAAGAATGAAGCCCATGGCCTTGCGCAAATTGTCGTAGATGCGGCGGCCCAGCCGTATGGCTTTGACGATCGACCCGAAGTCGTCGTCGAGAAGGACAATGGATGAAGCCTCGCGCGCGACGTCGGTGCCGCGACCTCCCATGGCAATGCCGATGTTGGCCGCTTTCAGCGAGGGGGCGTCGTTGACGCCGTCTCCTATCATGCCGACGATCTCGCCATTGGCCTTCAACGCTCTGACGATCGCCAGTTTCTGCTCGGGCGTGATCCGCGCGAACACTGTGGCGGTCTTGACGCGCGCGCAAAGTGCCGCATCGTCCATTGTCTTGAGCGTTTCACCGGTCACGACGTCGTTGAAATCGAGCCCAGCCTGACTGGCTATTGCTCTGGCGGTCGCCGGATAATCCCCCGTGATCATGACCACTCTGATTCCAGCGGACCGGCAGTTGTTCACGGCATCCGGAACCTCCGGGCGGAGGGGGTCAGCCAGCCCGACGAGGCCCATGAACTCGAAATCGAAGCCTGTCTGCCTTTCTGGCAGTTCACCAGCACAATGACTGGCTCGGGCCACCCCGAGGACGCGCAGTCCTTCGGTCGCCATGGCGTCCACGGAAGCCTTGATCGAAGCGAAGCGCTCCGCGCTCAGACGACAGAGTGCCGCTATGGCCTCCGGCGAGCCCTTGGCGGCGACCAGACAGTCGCTGCCGTCAGCCGGTGATCGCCAAGCATTCGACATGGCCAGCAGCTCGGGACGCAACCCATAGGCGCGGACAAGTTTCCGATCAACACTGTCCAGATCCTTGCGACTGGGTGATCGCTCCTGCGAAAGGGTGTGAAATGCCTTTTCCATCGGATCAAAAGGAATTTCGGCGCTGGCGAGCACACCAAGCTCGACCAGCTCGCCAAAGGCCGCCGGCATCCCGGCATTCATGTTGTCCGGTAACCGGAACCGTTTGCCGTCAGGCGTTCTCAGCTCCGCGATTGTCATGCGGTTTTCGGTCAACGTTCCGGTCTTGTCGGTGCAGAGAACTGTCGCCGAGCCAAGCGTTTCGATCGCCGCCGCACGACGGGTGAGCACGCGCGCCTGCGAGATGCGCCAGGCGCCCATGGCCATGAAGATGGTCAACACCATCGGGAATTCCTCGGGCAGCATCGACATGCCCAGCGCGATGCCAGCAAGGACCGCGTCGAGCCACCCGCCCCGCAAAACGCCATAAAGCACGACCGCCAGAACGCTGACCGCACCACCGACCAGTGCGAAGATGCCGACAAGACGTTTCGTCTGTCGCTGCAAGCGGGGTGCTTCGGTCTCCATAATGCTGAGCGATTGGCCGATCGCACCGATTTGGCTCAGCGGCCCGGTTGCCAGAACTTCGCCAATGCCCGAACCGCGCACCACGAGTGATCCGGAAAATGCGAAAGGCAGGTCGTCGCCGCCTGGGCGGCGTTCGGCTGGCGGGTCGCCATCCTTGGCTGCAAACTTGCGCACCGGAACCGACTCACCGGTCAGCAGCGATTCATCGGTCTGGAGATCCAGGCTTTGGATCAGCAAGACGTCGGCCGGCACCCGATCGCCCTCGCCCAGCACCACCAGATCGCCGCGCACGACCTCGCGCCCTGCAATGCGCCTACGTTCACCGTCGCGTATCACCAGGGCACGCGGGCTTGTCAGGTCGCGCAACGCCTCCAGAACGCGTTCTGTCCGCGCTTCCTGTACGATGGTTATCCCCACCGACAAGGTGGCAAAAGCAGCCAGGATCAACGCCTCATGCAGATCCCCAAGCAGCAGGTAAACGGCACCTCCGCCCAACAGAAGGGCCAGCATCGGTTCGCGCACGACTTCGAAGGCAATCCGCAGCGGCGTCCGCCGGTTCGATCTGGGCAGTTCGTTGAAACCATCGAGGGCGAGCCTGGCTTGTGCCTCGACCTCGCTGAGACCAGACAAAGCGATAGTGGGTCGGGTGGATTGGGACATTTGGGTGTTTCCCTCGTTCCCAACATCTTTAATCAGGTGAATAGAGCGGGCCTTGACCTACCGCAAAGGCTATCGTTCAAATGCCGAACGGACACCCGGTTCTGGATGGCCATTCGCCGATGCAACGGGCCAGCCTGAACGGATTAGGTGGTTTCCCTTAGGGACATAACCGAATTTCGCGATCTGCGGATTCGCGCGATTGCTGTGTTACGGATCAACCGGGAACACAGCCATGTACGCTCAACAGATCGCCAAGATTGAACTGCCAACGCAGCCGAGCCCTTTCGCTCTCCTCGATGGGGCTATGGCGCAACCGGTCAGCTTCTTCCCGGCTGGCACGGAGATCTACGCCCAAGGCGAAAAGGCAGGACCCCTTTACCAGGTCGAATTCGGCGCGGTGCGTGTCTACCGGCTGCTCGCCGACGGCCGCCGGCAGATCAGCGCCTTCCACATGGCCGGAGAGACTTTCGGCTTCGAGGCCGAGGCCACCCATCATTTCTTCGCCGAGGCCATCAACGCGACCGGTATCCGCGTTGTCCGGATCGCTGCGGCCGCGGACATGTCCCGCCAGTTGCTGCCGCTTGCGCTCAAGGGCTTGATCAGAGCTCAGGAACATCTGCTGGTCCTTGGCCGCCAGAACGCCATCGAACGGGTCGCAGCGTTCCTAGTCGACATGACGGAACGGCAGGGCGGCTTGCGCCAGGTCGACTTGCCGATGTCGCGACTGGATATTGGCGACTATCTCGGCCTCACCATCGAGACGGTGTCGCGGGTCTTCACCCGACTGAAGGACAAAGGCGTCATTCGCCTGCTCGGTTTGCGCAGCATCGAAATCCTCAAGCAGGACGTGCTTTTGGACATGGGTGAATAACCCACCCTCGCCGCTGCGACGACGCCAGACAACACCCAAGGATTTGAGACGATGAACAAGACGCTCACCACCCACACGGGATTCTGTTTCCAAGTGCGCGGCGCGCGCCCCGAGGACGAGCCGGCACTGGCTGAGTTTTTCACCCATGTGACCCCTGAAGATCTGCGCTTCCGCTTTCTCGGCGCCGTGCGGGAAGTTTCGCACGAACGGCTGGTGGCAATGACGCGGTCCGATGATGCGCACATCCATAATTTTCTTGCATTCGCACCAGACGGAATGCTGATCGCGGTGGCGACACTGGCCAGCGATCCGGCCGACCGGCGTGGCGAGGTCGCTGTCTGCATTCGCGATGACCGCAAGCAACTGGGCGTCAGCTGGGAATTGCTCGCCCACATTGCGCGCTACGCGGATGAGCTCGGTCTCGAAACCATCGAGTCGATCGAACACCGGGAAAACCGTGCGGCAATCGAGCTTGAGCGCGAGATGGGCTTCACCGTCACGACGGATCCGGATGACGCAACCCTCGTGCTGGTGCAACGCAAGCGAGGGGCCAAGTTGCCGAAGTAGCTGGGCACGCGGTTCCAGCGGCAGACAGACCGCTCAGAATGCCAGCGTCTCGCGGGCAACGGCCTGTTCCTCACCGGCCGGAATGACGAGAATGTCGACGCGCGAATTTGGCGCGCTGACACTCTCCGCACCTTTCTGGTTCAAATGCTCATCGAGCTCGACGCCAAGCCACGCAGCTGCTTCGCAGATCCTGTGCCGGATCAGTGGCGCGTGTTCGCCGATGCCAGCGGTGAACACCAGCGTGTCGAGCCCGCCAAGCGCGGCGGCAAGCGAGCCGATTTCACGTCCGACACGATAAACAAATAGGTCGACGGCTTGAACGGCCGAAGGCTCTTTTGCGCCCAGCAGAACCTGCATGTCTCCAGAAATGCCGGAGACGCCCAGCAGGCCCGAACGTTCGTAGAGAAGGCTGGCCAGGTCTTCGCTCGACAGCCTCCTCTCCTGCAGCAAATACAGGATGACGCCCGGGTCCAGCACGCCGCAGCGGGTGCTCATGACGAGGCCGTCAAGCGTCGAGAACCCCATCGTCGTGGCGACACTGCGTCCAGCCTTCATCGCGCAGAGGCTGGCGCCGCTGCCGAGATGGGCGACGATCACCCGACCGCCGGCGGCCGCACCGTAGCGCTCGCGCAGCTTCGCAGCGATATGGCTGTAGGACAGGCCGTGAAAACCATAGGAAACGATGCCCGCCTCGGTCATCGCGCGCGGCAGCCCGTAGATCTTGACAAGTGCTGGCCGGCTCGCATGAAACGCAGTGTCGAAGCATCCGACCTGACGCGCCCGCGGGAGGAGCTCTGCAGCCCGGGCAACGATCTCGAGATTGATCCTTTGATGGATGGGCGCCAGCGGCTCCAGCAGCTGTAGTGCCTCGAGCGCGTCCGTGTCGAGCAGCGTCGCTTGGGTGAAGTCGCGCCCGCCATGGACGATCCTATGCCCGACCCTGTTGATGCGGCCAAGAAGGTTGCGATCGGCGAGCAGCGCAGCGACCGTTGAGAAGGCTTTGGCAACATCGATCGATTTTTCGCCCAGGCTGATGTCGATCTCGGGGGATCCGGCCGCGGCCGCGACGTGCAGGCGCGGATGCCGTGCGAGCGACGAAATACTGCCGCGCAGCAGCTCGGAAAGCTCGGCGCTTGCCTCGAACACCGCGAATTTCAAGCTCGATGACCCGCTGTTCAGGACAAGGAACGCATCACTCATGAAGCCGTCCGCATTCTCGGCCCGGTGGTGCGCCGAAACCCGCTCGTCGGCTTATTGGGCAAGTCTGGCGCCGCATCCATGCCCTGCTCCCATTTCCAGCCAAGGATCTCCGGCATATCCTGACCATGAGCACGGATATAGGCCCGATGCTCAATCAGTTTGCCTTCCATCTCCTGCACCTGCCCGATATTGGCGCCCTTGCCCTTTGGCAGCCGCTCAAGGACGCTCTGGACGAGATGGTATCGATCCAGGCCATTGAGCACCGTCATGTCGAATGGCGTTGTCGTCGTGCCTTCCTCATTGTAGCCGCGCACATGGATGTTGTCGTGATTGGTGCGCCGGTAAGTCAGGCGATGGATGGTCCAGGGATAGCCGTGATAGGCGAAGATCACCGGCTTTTCCGAGGTAAACAGGGCGTCGAATTCACGGTCCGACAACCCATGGGGGTGATGCTCCTTGGGTTGCAGGGTCATCAGGTCGACGACATTCACCACCCTGATCTTGAGTTCGGGAATGGCATACCTGAGGATCTGCACGGCCGCCAGCGTTTCGAGCGTCGGGACGTCGCCGGCGCAAGCCATCACGACGTCAGGATCCTCGCCATTGTCGGTCGAAGCCCAGTCCCAGATGCCGATACCCGTCCCGCAATGAACGATGGCCTTGTCCATTGAAAGCCACTGCCACGATGGCGGCTTGCCGGCGACGATCACGTTGATGCGGTTCCATGTCTGCAGCACGTGATCGGTCACGCACAGCAAGGTGTTGGCATCCGGCGGCAGGTAGACCCGCACAATATCGGCTTTCTTGTTGAGAGCGACATCGATGAAGCCTGGATCCTGATGGCTTGAAGCCATTGTGCTCCTGGTGCCAGACATGGCTCGACAGCAGATAGTTCAGCGACGCCACCGGCCGACGCCACGGAATGTCGCGGCAGGCATCCAGCCATTTGGCATGCTGATTGAACATGGAATCGACAATGTGAATGAACGCCTCGTAGCAGGAAAACAAGCCGTGCCGCCCGGTGAGCAGGTAGCCTTCGAGCCAACCCTGGCATGTGTGTTCCGAGAGAATCTCCAGGACCCTGCCGTCGCGGCCAAGATGAACGTCTTCGGGCAGGATCGTTTCCATCCAGGCGCGCTCGGTGACCTCGAACACGTCCTGAAGCCGGTTCGAGGCCGTCTCATCGGGACCGACGATGCGGAAGTTCTGCGCCGCCTCGTTCAGCTCCATGACGGCGCGCAGGAACTTGCCCATCGCCCGTGTCGATTCGGTCTTCACCGCGCCCGGTCGTTCGATCGCAACCGCGTGGTCGTGCACTAGGGGCAGGACGAGGGACTTGCGCAGCAGGCCGCCATTGGCATGCGGGTTGGCACCCATGCGCCATGTGCCCTCAGGGGCGGAAGCGCGGATCGCTTCAATAGGGGCGCCGGCTGCATCGAACAGTTCTTCGGGCCGGTAGCTTCTCAGCCAGTCCTCGAGCAGCTTGAGATGCGCCGGGTTTTCCGCAAGGCCCGACAAGGGAACCTGGTGCGAGCGCCAGAAGCTCTCGGTCTTCAGTCCATCGACCTCCTTCGGTCCGGTCCAGCCTTTGGGGCTGCGCAGCACGATCATCGGCCATCTTGGTCGCGAAGTCCCTGTTGCGGAACCGCTCCGCGCGGTCTGCTGGATCGCACGGATCCGGTCGAACGCATCGTCGAGCACGCTCGCCATGCGCTCATGCATCAGCGCCGGCTCGTGCCCCTCGACGAACAGCGGTTCATAGCCATAGCCGACGAACAGCGAGCGCAATTCGTCTTCTGGGATACGGGCCAGAATGGTCGGATTGGCGATTTTGTAGCCGTTCAGATGCAGGATCGGCAGAACCGCTCCATCGCGCTCAGGATTCAGAAACTTGTTGGAATGCCATGCGGTGGCCATCGGCCCGGTCTCGGCCTCTCCGTCGCCGACGACGCAGGCGACCACGAGATCGGGATTGTCGAAGGCCGCGCCATAGGCATGAGAAAGCGCGTAGCCCAGTTCGCCGCCCTCATGGATCGAGCCCGGCACGTCGGGCGCCGCGTGGCTCGGTATGCCGCCCGGAAAGGAGAACTGGCGGAAAAGTTTGCGCATCCCCTGCTCATCCATCGATATGTCGGGATTGAGCTCACTGTAGCTGCCCTCAAGATAGCTGTTCGCCACCATTGCCGGTCCGCCGTGACCAGGTCCGCAGACATAGATCACATTCGCGTCACTGAGCCTGATCATGCGATTGAGGTGGGCGTAGATGAAACTCAGCCCCGGCGACGTTCCCCAATGGCCGAGCAGGCGTGGCTTGACGTGCTCCAGCCGCAACGGTTCGCGCAGCAGTGGATTGTCGAGCAGGTAGATCTGGCCGATCGTGAGATAGTTGGCGGCACGCCAATAGGCATGGATGTCGTACGCCTCGCGGTTGGACAGGACACCACTGGAGGCTGGATTTGTCGTGTGCTCGGTCATGTCTGGCTCCGTTGTTGGCGACAGTCTTGAGTCTTGCGATTTCGACTTGCGCCTGTGTTTCGTCGAGCTGCAGCGAAGGAACACAAACGCGTCGGCGTTTCAGTGCATCTCTTCGCAGGATTTAAGCATCATTGCCGTCGAGCGCGCGGCGCATGCGCCTGATGACCGCCGCACGTCCCCGCTCGTCGGCCGCAGCGCCGACCGCTTCGTTGATGTCGAGGAGAAGTCTGGAAAGGTCGTTGTGCCAGTCGAGGCGGGCAACGCTTTCTGGTCTCAGACGGCGGGGCTGGTTGAGTTCGACCGGCAGACTGCCACTGAACGTCAATTGGAAGGCATCATCCAGCCGCGGCGTGATGATCCTGCCGTCAGGCATAATCGATTGCAGCCGCTCGCTGAAGCCACGCAGCCCTTCCTCCTCGCCATGGGTGAGGAACACCGCCTGCCTTACCGGACCTCTGGACGCGACCCACGCAACCAGTTCGGCTGCGTCGGCATGACCGGAATAGAGGTCGAACAGGCTGACATGCGCCTTGACCTCGACCTCCTCGCCCTGGATGCGCACGCGCCGAGCGCCGTCGAGCAGGATCCTGCCTAGAGAGCCCTGGGCCTGGTAGCCGGCGATCATCACCGTGGCATTCCGGCGCCAGAGATTGGCCTTGAGGTGATGGCGGATCCGGCCCGCGTCGCACATGCCGCTGGCAGCGATCACCACGAAGAAGCCGGTCAGGCGATTGATCGCCTTGCTCTGTTCCACCGTCTCGGTAAAGCGTAACTCCTTCGAGTTGAGGGCCTGCCGTAGCGCGTCACCCTGTTCGATCTCGTCGGCATGCCGCTCAAAAATCGCGCTGGCGCGTGTCGCCAGCGGCGAGTCGACAAAGACCGGCGCGGAGGGCACGGCACCGGTCCGCATGAGCAGATGGAGATCGACCAGCAGTTCCTGCGTTCGCTCCACGGCGAAGGACGGAATGATGAGAGGTCCGCCGGTCTCGGCGGCGCCACGCACGATGTCACCCAGCTGCGATCGCCGCTGCTCGGGCGATACATCCGGGCGCTCGCGGTCGCCATAGGTCGATTCGCAGATCAGGTAGTCGACCCCAGCCGGACCTTCCGGGCCGGTCTGCAGCAACTTGTGTCCAGGCCCGATATCGCCTGAAAACAGAATGCGCATGGGTCTCTTCTGGTGATCCAGATCGATCTCAAGTTCGACCGAGGCAGAGCCGAGCAGGTGACCAGCGTTCCAGAAGCGGGCCCGAAGGCCTTCGGCGACGGTTGTCCATTCGCCATATTCCAGGGCCCGGAACAAGGTCATGCAGGCGGCCGCATCTGAAAGAGTGTAGATCGGCTCGACCAGCGGCCGACCGCGCCGCGCGTTGCGTCTGTTCAGCTGTTCGACTTCCATTTCCTGGATATGCGCCGCGTCGGGCAGCATCACTGAGCAGAGATCGATGGTGGCGCGGGTCGAATGGATGGGACCGGAAAAGCCCTGCTTGACCAGCTTCGCCAACAGCCCACTATGGTCGATATGCGCATGCGTCAGGATGACAGCGTCGATCGTCTCCGGCGGGAACGGAAACTGGCCATAATTAAGTTCCCGTTCCGACTTCGATCCCTGGAAAAGGCCGCAATCGACGAGAACCCGCCAGCGGGAGGTTTCGATCTCGTAGCATGAGCCGGTGACGCCGTGGGCCGCGCCGTGAAAGCGCAGGATAGGATCCGTGCCGCGAGCGCCTTGCATGTCGCCACGCCCTAGTGGGAGAGCAGGACAGGCAGGCGCAGATCGGCAAGCACCCCGTCCGTAGCGCCACCGAGCACGAAATCCCTGACACGAGAATGGCCATATCCGCCCATGACCAGAAGCTTGCCGCCGATTTTGAGGGCATGCTCCTGCAGTGCAGTCGCGACCGAACGGTCCTGTGCCTGGATCGAGACCGCCTCGGCCATCAGACCACGCGCCCTCAAGCCCGAAGCAAGGCGCTCGCCAATGCCTTGCCCCGGAAGCGGCTTCTCGTCGGTGACGGTCACAACCGTAACCATTGAGGCACGTTCGAGAAACGCCCGCGCGTCTGCAACAGCCCTTGCGGCCACTCGGCTGCCATCCCAGGCGATAACGACATGTTCAAAGGGTTCCACCTTCGTGGAATCGGGAAGAAGAACGGTCGGCCTACCGGAGCCGAAGACTGTCGCCTCGGCCAGCGTCCGTGCCGTCTGGTTGGCGGGCGCCCAGCCGACAAGGCAGGTGTCGAAATAGCGGGAGTGCTCTGCGGCAACATCTCCCATCAGGGCCAGTGGCGCTGCGATCTCCTGGGCGGACAGGATCACCGCACCTGATGAGGCCTCATTGGCAACCGCCTCAAGCAGAGCTTTGCCGTGCTTGCGGCTTGTCGCCTCAGCTTCCGCTATCTTGTAGGGGAGGTCGAGGAGGTAGGTTGAGAGCGCATTTGAAACGTCGGGAATATCGACATTGATGGCGACGGCATGAAGCGCCGCTCCGATCTGCTTGGCGACGGCAACAGCGTTTACGGCCACTGCCCCAGCATTTGCGTCCGGATACGTCGCCAGACAAAGAACTGCCATTAGCTTCATCGGTTTTCGCCTCCATTGATGCCGGCCCGGATGGCCAACTTGCGTGGTATTGGTAGTCGCGGTGGGCGAGCCCGGCTTTGATCCACCGCAAATGCGTGACCACTGGACGAGATCCGCGTCGGCGCCCACGCCGACATCGTGTCGCCCGCCGTCGCTGCGCTGGCTCAATTGCATGGGCGAAAACCTGTCGCTATTTTGGAGCGAATGTTGTCTCTTGTCAGACGTCAATGCCCAAGCGGAAGACGACGCAACGATGGCACCGGCGGTCACCGCGATCCATGTCATTTCGGGGCTTCCGGACCTTTGACCGACTGACGTCGAGGACGCCTCCCGACGGGCTCGCCTCGCGACCCTCCCGTTCACGGTCCAGCATCAGCGCCACATCGTGGATTGTCTTGAACTGAAACGGCGCACGAAGCTGCGGCACCACCAGTAGACGGTCTGCCAGGGCGGGAAATCCTTCGGCAGCATGCGCCAGCCGCCACCCGGTCGGGCCATGTAGCGGATCGCGTTCAAGACTCGCGCAGGTCCCTCGCCACGCGCCGCCCGGTCATGGACGCGCCCGGCAGGAACGGTTGTATCCGCGACCATTCCTCATCCGTCAGATCGGACGGATAACGCTTGGTCTTCTTCTCGACGTCGGCCATCCGGCCACGCGTCGCTCGGGTCCACATCCCAAGCTTGAATTACGTGCGATCGCACCGTTCAAGGCGTTTTCAATCGGTCTCTGAGCGCGCTCGAACAAGCCCCGCCAATCCGCCGACCGCACTGCAGCATCGGGCGGCAATCAATCTGGTTCGGCTGTGATTCTTGGCGAGAACACGATGTCAATCGGAGATGACCAATCTGGATTAATCACTGAGTGGCTGACATTGCCATAAAATACGACAAAAAGGCGTGTGCCCGTTCCGAACCTTCGGGCCGGCCGCCACCTATGGTTCTGCACAAAACGGGAGGGCGGCTACTCCTAGCACAAGGGCTGCGTCTCTGCGTGGATACTCGTTGCCTCGACCCGAACAAGATCCGGCCTTCGCACCCTTGTCGCCGAAGACATACGGCCACTTTCGGAAACCCGAAACTTCATGGAGTGTTTCAATGACGCGAATACTGTTTGCCGGCCAGAAACCTGAAACCGTCGACTTCTCGGACCCGTCCTTGCCGCCCGGCTTCAATGCCGAAAAAATCAACGCTGGGATCGCTTTGGGCGTGGCGAAAATCGAGGAACGGGGCTGGCAGGGTGACACCTGCATGATTACGCCCGATGCCGCACTCAAAGGAGCGCTGAGCAATGCGACGTACGATTGCGTGGTGATCGGTGGCGGCCTAGGCTGCCGCCCAAGGGGCTACCCTTGTTCGAAACCGTTGTGAACATCATCCACAAGGCGGCGCCTAACGCCGCCTCAACACCAGACCCGAGGACACTGCGGAAGCCGCTGCCCGTCAGCTCCCCACGAGTTGACACCTCCCACGCAGTTTTGCAGTCGTGCTACAGCATTACAAAGTTTTAACCTTGGCGGCAGAGGTGGCCCTCAACCTTTCCGCTCCCGCTTGGCTCTAGCAAAGCCCCGATCGGTCGCGATAAATCGCTCAAGCATGGGCACAATCAGGCGAAGAGGATCAGTGGAAGGCTGACCCCCGTCGCGGCCAAGGATCTCAGCATATCTGGACAGATCGCGGTGCAGCGGCGCCGGCAGTTCCACTGTGACCTTAACCGGCTTGTCGTCTGCAATCGGACCGAGTTTCAGATTGGCCATTTTCAGCCTCCGTAGGGTTCGAGCACGAGATCGCGCGTAACGACGACACGCACATTGACGCCAGGCCGTATCGTCAGTGTGGGTGCGATGTTGAGTTGGCGCTGGACGATCTGCTGGCCCATCTGGCTGAGGCTGTCGGAGGCGCCGCTGCGCAAGGCGCGCACGATGTCACCTTCCTGGCCGGACGAGCCGGCCTCCGCGCCAACGCTGAGAATGGTGGTGAGTGCGGCCGCCTTGAACAGCTCGGCCCAATGGTAGTCGACGCCGTCCTCAAGGCCGGCATAGCCTTGGGCGTCAGTGCCAGGCTGGCGTTCAAGAACAATGGAGCGTCCGTTGGGAAAGACCAGCCTGTTCCAGACAAGCAGCACGCGCCGCTGGCCGAAGCCGACGCCATTGTCGTACTGGCCAATGACACGCGTGCCTTGCGGGATCAGCAGCGAGCGACCCGTCGGACTGTCATAGACATTTTCGATCACCTGGGCGGTGATCTGACCGGGCAGATCGGAACGGATACCGGTGATGAGGGCCGCCGGGATGACGGCCCCTGCTTGGAGCACATAGGGCGACGCCGGCGGCGTGACGCGATCCGGCGCCACGGTGCGCCGATCAGCGGCCGCATTCAGAAAGCCGAGCTGGCGGTCTTGCGTGGTCGACTGGCCGATCTGACCGGCAAGGTCGGGGCCGCCAAGGTTCGGCGGGGAAGTTCCTGCGGGCGGGGTTTCGGCCAATGCCGCGATTGACTGCCCCGTCTGGAAGAAAACACGCGACGTTCGGGCCGCCTCCTCTTCGGCCCGCCGGCGCTGTTCGGCTTCATCAACCATCGGCGTTGCGATCGTAGGCGGCACGACGGGCTGTCCCTTGTTCTGGGCATCAAGCATCGGCCGGCCAAGATCGCCAGGCAGCGGCGGTCCAAGAACAGGGCCAGTATAGTCGCGCGGCAGGCTGGCCAGTCCCTCGGCGGGCTGCCTGTTGGACGTCGAGTAGAGCTCGTCGCCATGCCTGCCGGTTTCACTCGTCCGAAGCGCGTAGATCAGCGCGCCGCCGACGCCAAGCGATGCACATAAGCCGATGCCGGCAAGCACCTTGCGCGACAAGCGCGTGACGCGCGGCGGATCGGCGCGAAGCTGCATGGGGGCAGCCGGGATTTCGTTCTCGCTCATGATTGTTCCCCTCCCCTTTGACGAAATGCGTTCTTTGCACTCGGCGCCGCATTGGTGCCTGACATCCACAGACCTCTCCTCGTGGCATCGGTGCGGACGATCCTGACGGTCTGTTGCCGCTTGCCACTGCCAAGCCGCAATTCCGCGGCGCCAAAGAGACGGTCGACGATCAGGGTGTTCTGGTAGACGCGGCTGTTGGCAATCTCGGCCTCGCCGTCCGGGCCTATGACGAAGATGGGCGGCATCTCGCCTTGCACGATCCCGCGTGGAAACTCGACGTAGGCCCGCCTGCCGTCGTCATAGACGCTGACGGGCCGCCACGGGGCCGCGTCGCCGGTGAAACCATAACGATAATTGCGTGCGGTGATGGCGGGAATCACCGGTGTCGCGGGGATCGCGCGCGCTTGTCCGGCCGGCGCCGCGGGATAGGCCCATGACACGGCGGGCATGTAAGGCTCCTCGCCCGATTGCAGCTCGATCATGTAGCTGCGCCGGTCGGTGGTGATGACGAGATTGGTGTTGATGTCCGGACGCGAAGGCTTGACCAGCACATGGACGCGCCTGGAGACGCCCGCTCCGCTTTCGGTGTCACCGATGATCCAGCGCGCGGTATCGCCCGCCGCGATCGGACCTTCGCCGGTCAGGCTTTCGCCGGGCTCAAGCGCGATGTCCGTTATCTGTCCTGGAGCGGCATAGACCTGATAAAGGGCTCCTTCACTCCAAGGATAAATCTGAATGGCGTTGTAATAACCCTCACGACGCGGCTGGACCCGCGCCGCCGCGTTCGCGTTCTCGACGCGCGCCACCGGCGTGCTGCCGGCCGCGCCGCCGCGGGCCGGGACCCACCCTGGTGGAACGTGCAGCGGTTTGGGTCTCTCATCGAGTGCGGCCACCGGAGCGGCAGGCAAAGGCGGCACGGAGGCGTCATAGGAGATCTGAGGTGGTTTCTGCGGTGTGGCGCAACCGGCAAGTAGCCAGCCCGACAACAACACCGCGGCAAACGCCGACTTTCTCAAAGCTGGAGTGGCGATGATACCGAATGGCTGGTTCATTGGCTCATCTCCCGCGACCAGTTTATGGCGTTGACGTATATGCCAAGCGGATTGGCCCGCAGCCGGTCAGCGTCGCGTGGCGCCTGGATCACGGTTGTCAGAATGGCTGTCCATCGCTCGCTGGTGGAGAGCTGGCCATCCTCGTAATGACGCTCGGCCCAGGCGACGCGAAAGGAGTCCGCCGAGGCACGAATGACGGACGAGACATCGACGGAGACCTGCTGCTTGCCCACCCTGGAGAAGGGGTCGTTGACACGGGCATAGTCGTTGAGTGCCGCGGCGCCCCCGTCGGTGGTCCATTCGTAGGCGCGCATCCAGTTCTGGCGCACGACGATCGGATCGGCCGGGATGGAGCGGACCTGCTCGATGAAACGGGCGAGATGCCACGCAATTTGCGGGTCGGTTGGCCTATAGTCCGAGGTGGCGGGCGCGAGTGCCTGCGCCTGTCCGAGCGTGTCAACCTGCACCACCCAAGGGATCACCGTCCCTCGCAGTGATTGCGAAACGAGCGTGGCGGCCAGGCCGGCCGACAGGATCAATGACCCGAAGGCCATTAAGCGCCAGCTTCTGGCCTGCACGCGAGCAGAGCCGATGCGGTCGTCCCAGACTTGCGCGGCCTTCTGGTATGAAGTCTCGGGCTGGGGCGCCTTGCCGTAGTGGGTGGCGGGCCGTCGAAAGATGTTCATGGGTCATTTGCCTTCGGAGAGAGAAACGGAACTACCGCTGCCATGGCCGTCGCCAGCGCGAACTGCGTGGGCAGCGGTTTGGACGCCGTGCGACAGGCGCTGGGACCGCTGCATGCGCTTGGCCCAGTCGGGTGTATTTTGTGCCACTTCGCCCGCGCCGGCCGCGCGGGAGACGGGAGGGTCGCTTGCGCGTTCGGCATTGCCCCTAACCGTCCCCGCTGTCGCGGTCTCACCGCGTTCCGCGTTGGCGGACCGTGGGCTAGCCGAGGAGGCCGATTGCACGGATTCACCGGCACGCGCGGCGGCGCGCCTGAGCGGCGAGCCATTTTGCGAAACACCGCCGCTGCCAACGCCGCCGCCCAGGGCGGAGGCGGCAGCTGCGGTGTCACCCTGGCCCGACGCGCCTGCAATCGAGCCGCCACGCACAATGGAGCTGCCTGCGGAGAAAGCCGCCGAGCCGCCGCGGGCTGCGAGGCTTGCGGTGCCGCCCGTGGCAAGCACCATGCCGCCTGCGGCCAGGCCTGTACCGACGGCGGCACCCGCACCGAGTTGCGGTCCGCCAGAGACGATGCCGTTGGCGATGCCCGGGCCGAAGATGCCGAGACCGAGAAGCGACAATGCAGCCAGCACGATTGCCATAGCTTGATCGATGGTGGGGTTTTCGCCGCCGAACCCTTGAGTGAACTCGCCGAACAGGGTCGAGCCAATGCCGATGACGACGGCCAGCACCAGCACCTTGATGCCCGATGAGATGACGTTGCCAAGGACGCGCTCGGCCATGAAGGCTGTCTTGCCGAAGAGGCCAAAGGGGATCAGCACAAAACCGGCCAGCGTCGCCAGCTTGAATTCGATCAGCGTTACGAAGAGCTGTACCGCCAAGATGAAGAAGGCAAGCAGGACCAGTGACCAGGCGAATAGAAGGCAGACGATCTGGATGAAGTTTTCAAAGAAGGAGACGTAGCCCATCAAACCTGAGATCGCCTCGAGCAATGGCCGTCCCGCATCGAGACCGGTTTGCGCCACCTTGCCGGGGTGCAGCAGGTCCTGAGCCGAGAAACCGGTTCCACTCGCCTTCAGGCCAAGACCGGAAAAACTCTCGAATACGATCTGGGCGAGACCGTTCCAGTTGGATATCAGATAGGCAAAGACACCGACGAAGAGCGTCTTCTTGACAAGCCGCGCAAGAATGTCGTCATCAGCGCCCCAGCTCCAGAAGAGCGCGGCGAGCGTCACGTCGATGACGATCAGCGTGGTGGCGACGAAGGCGACCTCGCCGCCGAGCAGGCCGAAACCGCTGTCGATGTAGCGGGTGAAAGTCGCCAGGAATTGGTCGATGACGCCAGTATTGCCCATATCTATCGGGCCTCGTGCAGGGCTGCATCTGGCGCGTCGGGCTCGCCTATCGAAGGCCCCGATGGCTGTTTCAGGCCGAGGAAGCGATCGCGCTGTTCGGCCCATAGCCGCGCGCATCCATCGTCACGCAGGGCAGCCTCGCCGAGGACCTGGCAACGGCGCAGACCCTCGCGAAGCGGGTTCGGCATCAAGCCTGCGCTTGTGTGCGCGCCCTCGCCCGCCAGCTTATTCTGTTTCCGGCTCATACCGAGCGCGGCCGCCGAGAGGGCGGCCGCGACAAAGATCACAGCCACCGCGCGAGCGAGGGTTTTGCCGTCCATGGCCATCGACCTCAGCGGTTAAACATCTGGACCGAGCCGACCTCGTAGCCCGAGCCGGGAGTGAGGAAGCGCCGGCGCTGCTCCCGCCCCTGATCGACCGCGGCGGCACGTTCGGCCTCGGTCAGCGCCTGGGCGCGACCGTTGGCGGCGACAACAGCGGTCAGGTCCGCGAGCTGCTGGCCCTGAAGCGCAAGAAGCTGATTGCCAGCTTGCGTCGCCTGCAGCGCTCCGGTCGCCGATTGGCTGGCGCCGACCAGCGCCGACATTTGCGCGCGGCCGGTCTCGATGTTTCCAACGACGCCCGCCTGGATGCGCATGGCGTCCTGAAGGCCGCCCACCGTGTTTTGCCAGCGCGAGCGCGCGTCCGTGACGAGCTCCTGGTCGGATGCAGAAAGCGAGACGCTGCCGTATTGCTGCTGAAAGGCCTTGTCGACCTGCTGGACGTCGAAGGCGATGTTTTGTGCTTGCCCGAGAAGCTGTTGCGTGCGTTGCACCGACTGTTGCAGTTGCTGGAGCGAGGACAAAGGCAGGCTCGCCAGGTTGCGCGCCTGGTTGATCAGCATCTGGGCCTGATTCTGAAGGGAGGTGATCTGGTTTGTGATCTGCTGCAGCGAACGCGCGGCCGTCAGAACATTCTGGGAATAGTTCGATGGATCAAACACGATGAAGGCATACGCTGGCGCAGTCGGCGAGATGGCGACCGGCGCGGCGAGTATCGCCGCGACCATGAGAAGGGCGTGTGGGCGCCTTTGACGAACAGTCATGGCTGGGAATCCTTTTCAGGTTCGGAAAGGGTTAGGTTGGGAATGAGGTCGGCGGCCCAGCCCACGTCACGGGCACGCAGCCAGGCCGCCAGGAAGCCGTTGCGGCCATGCTCGGCGATGATGCTGCCAATCAGGGCCTGATCGCTCTTCGAGGACGCGGCGCAAAGCGCCAGCCCGACCTCGGACAGGCCGAGCTCGAAGAGACGGTTGCCGCGGCGGGACTGGCAGTAGTAGTCGCGCTTGGGTGTGGCTCGTGCCAGGATTTCGATCTGGCGGTCGTTCAGGCCGAAGCGCCGATAGATGGCGGCAATCTGCGGCTCAACCGCGCGCTCATTGGGCAACAGCAGCCGGGTTGGACAGCTTTCGATGATCGCGGGCGCAATAGTCGAATTGTCGATATCGGCAAGCGACTGGGTGGCGAAGACGACGCTGGCGTTTTTCTTGCGCAGCGTCTTCAGCCACTCGCGCAACTGCCCGGCAAACCCCCCGTCATCGAGGGCGAGCCAGCCTTCGTCGATGATGAGCAACGTCGGACGCCCGTCGAGCCGGTCCCCGATGCGATGGAACAGGTAGGAGAGGACGGCCGGCGCGGCTTGCGTGCCCACCAGTCCTTCGATCTCGAAGGCCTGCACGGATGCCTGTCCGAGGTGTTCGGCCTCGGCGTCGAGCAATCGGCCGTGAGCGCCTCCGACACAGTATGGGCGCAATGCCTGTTTCAGGTCATTGGCTTGCAAGAGCACACTGAGCCCGGTGATGGTGCGCTCCTCGACGGGAGCCGAGGCAAGCGACGTTAGCGCCGCCCAGATATGCTCCTTTGCGTCCGGGGTGATCTGGATGCCTTCGCGCATCAGGATCGCGACGATCCAGTCAGCCGTCCAGGCACGCTCGTATGTGTCATGAACCCGGGCGAGCGGCTGCAGCGAAACGGAGGCGTCCACGCCTTCGGTGAGGTGCCCTCCGAGATCGTGCCAGTCGCCCCCCATGGCGAGCGCCGCGGCGCGGATAGACCCGCCGAAATCGAAGGCGAAGATCTGAGCGTTGCGGTAGCGGCAGAACTGCAGCGCCATCAGCGCGAGCAGCACCGACTTGCCGGCTCCAGTGGGGCCGACGACCAGCGTATGACCTACATCGCCGACATGAAGGACCAACCGGAACGGGGTCGAGCCTTCGGTCTTGCCGTAAAGCAAGGGAGGACTGACCAGATGCTCGTCCCGTTCCGGCCCCGCCCACACGGCAGAGAGGGGCATCATGTGGGCGAGATTGAGCGTTGAGATGGGAGGCTGACGGACATTGGCGTAGGCGTGCCCGGGCAAGGAACCAAGCCAGGCGTCGATGGCGTTGACGGTCTCGGCAATCGCCGTGAAGTCGCGGCCCTGGATGACCTTCTCGACAAGCCGTAATTTCTCGTCGGCCACGCGCGGGTCACAATCCCATATCGCGACGGTCGCGGTGACATAGGCCATGCCCGCCATGTCGGCGCCGAGCTCCTGCAATGCGGTGTCGGCGTCGGCCGCCTTGTTGGCGGCGTCGGTGTCGAGGAGGGCCGACGCTTCGTTGGTCATCACCTCCTTGAGGATCGAGGCGATGCTCTTGCGCTTCGCAAACCATTGCCGCCGTATCCTGGTCAACAGTCGGACAGCGTCGACCTTGTCGAGCAGGATCGCACGGGTCGACCAGCGGTAAGGGAAGGCCAGCCGATTGAGGTCATCAAGCAGGCCGGGTGTCGTTGCGGTCGGGAAGCCGGCGATCGAGAGCACGCGAAGATGCTTATCGCCAAGTCGTGGCTCGAGCCCGCCGGCGAGCGGTTCATCAGCGAGCAGCGCATCGAGATAGATCGGCGTCTCGGGGACGCGCACCTTATGGCGTTTGGTCGAGATCGTCGAATGCAGATAAGTGAGCGTTTCGCCGTCATCGAGCCAATGGCATTCCGGCATGAACCCGTCGAGCAGGGACAGCACGCGCACTGTCCGGTCGACAAAGGCGCGCACGATCTCGCCCGGATCCGCGTCCGACTGGTCGCGACCCTCATAAAGCCACCCCTCGGCGCGCGTGGCGTCTTCGGGCGGTGGCAAAAACAGGAATGTGAGAAAGTAGCTCGATACGAAATGAACCCCTTCCTCGTCGAAATCGGCTTTGCGCTCGGCATCGAGCAGGCTGGCGGCCGCATTGGGAAACTGGCTCTCGGGATAGGAGGCGGCTTCGTGCCGCTGTGCTTCGACAAAGACGCTCCAGCCCGAGCCGAGGCGACGAAAGGCATTGTTGATGCGCGACGCCACCGCGACAAGCTCTGCCGCGACGGCGGAGTCGAGATCGGGGCCGCGAAACCTCGCGGTGCGCTGAAAACTGCCGTCCTTGTTGAGCACGACGCCCGGCGCGACGAGTGCTGCCCAAGGCAGATAGTCGGCAAGGCGAGCAGCGGTTCGGCGGTATTCGGCAAGGCTCATCATAGCGGCGCCCTCAAACCGAAAGATGTCCGGGGAGCCGCAGGTGTCGGCGCCCAACCTCGAAAAACAGCGGATCGCGCCTGGCGGCCCATACCGCCGTGAGATGTCCGATTGCCCAGATGAGGAGACCGACCAGCCACAGCCGCAGCCCAAGGCCGACCGCGCCCGCCAGCGTGCCATTGAGGATCGCTATTCCGCGCGGCGCGCCGCCGAGCAGGATCTGCTCCGTCAGCGCCCGGTGGACGGGCACCGTCCACCCCCGCACCGCGTCGAGTTGTTCAAGAGCGGTTGTCATCAGATCAGCGCTCCGCCGCCGAACGAGAAGAACGACAGGAAGAAACTCGACGCCGCAAAGGCGATCGAAAGGCCAAAAACGATCTGGATGAGCCGCCTGAAGCCACCCGAACTGTCGCCGAAGGCCAGCGTCAGGCCGGTGACGATGATGATGATCACGGCGACGATCTTGGAAACCGGTCCCTCGACGGACTGAAGAATCTTTTCGAGCGGCTGTTCCCACGGCATCGAGGAGCCTGACGCATGGGCGACCGGAGCCACCACGAGATTGACGGCAATTGCGACGCAGGCCGCAGCCAGGCCGGCGCGGCAGCGCGAAAGCAGGCGGATCATGAATTTTCTCCTGTGTTGATGGGGGCAGCTTCAGCAATGCGGTAATCGCCGTCGGCGCCGAGACCCTCGACTCTGACCAGTTCGACAAGCCGCCGCGCGTTGCCGCGTCCGGCGAGCACAGCGACAAGCCCGATCGTGTCGGCGATCAGCGCACGCGGCACGGTGACAACGGCTTCCTGGATAAGCTGCTCAAGACGGCGCAGCGCGCCTATACCGGAGCCCGCATGAAGGGTACCTATCCCGCCAGGGTGCCCTGTGCCCCATGCCTTCAACAGATCCAGAGCTTCGGCGCCGCGCACCTCGCCGATGGGGATGCGGTCGGGCCGCAGGCGCAAAGACGAGCGAACCAGGTCGGAAAGCGTGGCGACGCCGTCCTTCGTGCGCATTGCGACAAGGTTGGGCGCGGCGCATTGGAGTTCACGGGTGTCCTCGATCAGGACGACCCGGTCCGTCCCTTTCGCCACTTCGGCAAGCAGCGCGTTGGTGAGCGTCGTCTTGCCAGTCGACGTGCCGCCGGCGACGAGGATGTTGGCGCGCACGGCAACCGCGGCACGCAATATCGCGGCCTGGGCGGCCGACATTGTGCCCGCCGCGACATAGTCATCGAGCGTGAACACGGCGACGGCGGGCTTGCGGATTGCGAAGGCCGGCGCGGCCACCACGGGCGGCAACAGGCCCTCGAAACGCTCGCCGGTCTGCGGCAACTCGGCCGAGACGCGTGGAGAACGGGAATGGACCTCGACGCCGACATGATGGGCGACCAGACGCACAATGCGCTCGCCGGCGGCGGGCGCCAGCATGTTCCCTGTATCGGCCAGACCGTCCGAAAGCCGATCCACCCAGATGCGGCCATCCGGGTTGAGCATGACCTCGACGATCGCGGGATCGTCGAGAAACCGGGCGATGGCGGGTCCAAGCGCGGTGCGCAGCATGCGCGAACTGCGCGCGCGTCCTTCGGTATCGTTGTGCGAGATGGCCATACTGTCCCCGTTCTGGCCGGGAACACGTCGAACAACGCCCGGTCGGGGACGATCAAAAGAGCCTTGGAGCAGCCCGGTTCAACCGGTTTCAGCCGTCGTCGTAGCGTAGCGTAAAATTACCGGCCAACGGCGGCGCCGACGGTCATCGCGCTTTAAGCCCGACGTCTTTCCGCCTTCGCCGCAGCTCAAATATGAACTTTTGCAGTAAGATGTCCATGTTTATTGACAGAAGACTCCCGCCGGGTTTATGACAAAGCCACCGATGGCCTCTCCGGAAAGGCGATCGTTCTTTCCACCGCACGGAGAATTGCCATGAGGTCCGGTCAGAAGGACGCGATTTCTGAGCGGAAAGCCGCCGACCTGAGGCACGCTGAAACCATACTGACATCATCGGCACCCCTTTCAGCAAAGATAGGTGGCACCTCGTGAACATGTTCGAGATCTGGCTAGGCATTCTGCAGGGGCTGGGCATCACCCTGAAGGTCACGGCCTATGGCCTGGTCTTTGCGATCCCCTTCGCGCTCGTCTTCGGCGTCGCGCAGTTTCTGACCACCGGCATGACCCGCTTCCTGGTCACCGCCATGATTGAATTCTGGCGCAGTTCCGCGGTGGTCGTCCTGCTCTTCGTCTTTTACTATGTGCTGCCGGTGATGGGGGTCACCCTATCGGCGCTGACCGTCAGTGCACTGGTGCTCGGTCTCAACACGGGCGGCTACGCCAGCCAGGCGGTGCGCGCCGGACTGCAATCTCTTCCCGCCGGCCAACGCGAGGCGGGCATGGCGCTCGGCCTCTCGCGCCCGGCGATCCTGTTTCTGATCGAGCTGCCGCAGGCCTTGGTCGCCATGAGCCCCACCTTCGTCAACAATCTTATCCAGCTCGTCAAGGCGACGTCCCTCGTTTCGCTGGTCACGCTGACGGACATGACCTTCCGGGCCAAGGAGATCGCGCAGACCGAATACGATCCGGTGGCGATCTACTCAGCGCTGCTGCTGGCCTTCTTCGTCGTGTGTTATCCGATCGCACTCGCCGGCCGCTGGCTCGAGGCGCGGGTCAAATCCTGAAAGAGGAACGCCTGGTGGGATTTAACTTTGACTTCGCGCTCTCGACCATTCCGACCATTCTCGGGGCAATCGGAGCGACTCTGCTGGCAACGGTGTTGAGTTGTCTCGGCGCTTCAGCGCTTGGTTTCAGTTTCGAGATGATCCGCCGCGGCGGCGGCGCGCCCGGCCTCGCCGTCCGCTTTCTGATTGACTTCATCCGCTCGACGCCGGTTCTGGCCTGGCTCTATTTCCTGTATTTCGTCATGCCTTTCTACGGCATCCGGCTTGGGGCCATGACGGTCGGCATACTGGGGCTGAGCCTGTATTACAGCGGCTATCTGGCGGAGGTGTTCAAGGCGGGCATCGACGCGATCCCGAAGGGCCAACAGGAAGCAGCCAGAGCCTTGTCGCTCAGCCGCCGCGACACGGTCGTTTTCATTGTCGCGCCGCAAATGTTGCGCAACGTCGCCGCACCGTTGGGCAACTATCTCGTTTCGATCCTCAAGGCCACGCCCTATCTCGCGATCCTGGCGGTACCCGAAATGCTCGGCCGCGCCTTCGATATCGCGTCTGAAACCTATCGATACGCGGAGCCGCTCACCGTCGCCGGCATTCTGTTTCTCGCCTTGGCGCTGATCGTTGCTTATGGCGTAAAGCGTGTCGAGCAGCGCCTGCTTGCATCCGGACGTCGCTGATGCTCGCTCAAGTCTCGCTCCCAGTCTCCTCCGTTCAAACCACCGCGCATCTCCGGGTCGATGGCCTCAATAAATGGTTCGGTGCCCTGCACGTCTTGAAGGATATTGATCTGACGATCCGCGCGGGCACACGCATCGTCGTTTGCGGGCCTTCCGGCTCGGGCAAATCGACGCTGATCCGCTGCTGCAACGGTCTTGAGCCTTTTCAAAAGGGAACGATCCAGCTCGACGGGATAGCACTGGGAAGAAATGCCCGGGACACGGCGACGGCGCGCCGGCTGACAGGCATGGTGTTCCAGAGTTTCAACCTCTTTCCGCATCTCACCGTGCTTGCCAACTGCACGCTGGCGCTGCGACGGGTTCTCCTGAAAACCGGCCGGGAGGCCGAAGAGATCGCCATGCAGCATCTGACGGCGGTGCGCATTCCCGAAAAGGCGCAAGCCTACCCGGCCCAGCTCTCGGGTGGTCAACAACAAAGGGTGGCGATCGCGCGTGCGCTCTGCCTCAATCCCCGAATCATGCTGTTCGACGAACCCACCTCCGCGCTCGACCCGGAAATGATCAAGGAAGCCCTCGACGTCATGATCGCGCTCGCGAAAACCGGCATGACCATGGTCTGCGTGACGCATGAGATGGGTTTCGCACGCGAAGTCGCCGATGAGATTGTTTTCATGGACGACGGCCGCATTATCGAGCGTGCCTCTTCCAAAGAGTTTTTCTCAGCGGCCGCTCACCCACGCGCGCGGCTGTTCCTGGACACCATCTTGAGCCATTGAGATGAGACGCGTGTCGACCGGCGTGCCGGCACCGCCCGCGCAGGAACGCTGCACGCCCGTCAGATCACCAGTCCGGCGCGAACGCGTAACCTGCCGAGCGAACGGTCCGGATCACATCGCTTCCCACCGACGCCCGAAGCCTTTTGCGCAACCTGGCTATATGGACGTCGACGCCCCGCACGTCGGTTGCGGCGGCATGTTCAGGCCATGCCGTCGCGACCAGCTCCTCGCGACTCAAGACCTTGCCAGGTTGCCCCAAAAGGCTGCGCAAAAGCTTGAACTCGATCGGTGGCATGACGATCTCCTTTTGCTTGAAGAATGTCCGGTGGGTCTGTCGCTCGAGCCGAAAATCGCCCTGCACCAACTCACCCGAGTCCGTTTCGCGTGAAAGCTTCGCTATGCCCGCCTTGCCGTGCAGCCATGTCAGCAGCTGTTCGGGGGCGAACGGCCGGGAAAATATTTCGTCGACGCCAGCCTTGATCAAGTCCAGATGCAGCCTGCCGGAGCGCGGGGCAACCAGGCTCGCGACCGGCGTCGCTTTGGTTGCGGCGGTCGACTTCAACCAGCTGCACTGCTTGACGATTGCACGGTCGCCCGGATGGCAGTCCACGATTATGGCAAGCGGGGCTGTCGCCGCGATGGCACGTGCGATTTCCCGGTCTCCCGTGATCAGCTGTGTTTCGAAGCCGGCTACCGAAAGTATGTGGCCGAAGACCAGGAAGAAATCCGGGTCCTTCGAGGCGATCAGGACCAGCGGCTTCATGAGTCCATCAACCGGGTTCGACACATCATAGGGCTGACTACCGCGCAAATGGGCGCGATGACAATACACCCCTGACGATCGAGCCCTCGCGCGCTTCCCGCAGGTGCCTGGTTACGAGCCTAGATGTTGTCGGCAAGTATGACGCCGCTGATGCCGTAAGCGCGGCGCGTCTGTTCAACAGCTTCGGGCGTGACCTCGATCAGCAACGCGATGATATCGCCGTCGGGATGTTCGAGAACGTCACCGAGCTCGGTCAGCGTCCACCCAAGCGCGCGCAGCCGTTTTGGCCAGAATGTCTCGCACACCACACTGATCTGTCGAATCCCCAGACGTTGAGCGATCTCGAGCAGACCGCAGAGAACCAAGCCGGCGATCGGCGACGGGGTGCCGTGCGTACGAAGCGATGGAACGACGAAGAAACGCGTCCACTCGAAAATTTCAGCCGCTCGCGGAGGCCTGTCGCCGGCGAGAACCGGGAACACTTCGCTCATGAGATGCGGCTCCAGCGTCGGGACGAGACGGGAGCCGCCTAGGATCTTGCCGTTGGTATCAAGCGCCAGAACATAAAGCGTATGCTCGTTATCGAAGGCGTCGATCTCGATGTTGATGGGCCGTGCGACGGCGCGCCATCGCCTCTGCTTGACGTAAATCTCGTAGCGTATCCGAAAGTAGCGCTCCAGAACTTTCCTGTAGTGCTTCCTGTTATCCCAAGTGACCAGATGTATACGAACCATGACGCCTCCAGGCGGAGGGTCGTAGGAAAACGGACTTGCCGTACGTATGACGGTATTCAGGTATTGCTAAATCTGGATTTCCTGCCGTCGCAGCGCCTTGACGATGGCATGCGCGACATTGATCGCATCGAGCTTTGCTCGAATGTTGCGCTGATGGCTTTCAACCGTGTTCCTGGTGACACCAAGGATACAAGCGATGTCATCGGTGGATTTGCCTTGCGCGCTCCACTCCAGGAGTTCGCGCTCGCGCGCCGTCAAGGGCGTGGGCTCTTCGCCATCGCCGGGTGTTCCCAGCCCTGAGAGGCTGCGAAAGGTATGCACGCAAACCGTCTCGATAAGGGGCATGGCGCTCGGCGGCACGTCCATCCGGTCGCTCGCCGCAGTGACCACACTTGGGCCCGCCAGAGGCACGTGAATGGGTACACAGATACCTTCTTTCATCCCGAACTCGGCAGCTTCGTCCATGACCAGCTTCGCGCGTGCACCCAACCTTGCGGCCGGCAGCTCGCGCCACAGGAAGGGCTCCGGCGAGTGCCGGCACTGCGCAACACACGGATCGTGCAAAAAGTGATCCTCGGAGACGTAGCGCCGATACCAATCGATAGGCCAGCCATCGCCCAGGATTTCACGCTGCCAGTCCGTATCGTGCGGCACGGGCAGTCCGGTGATCAGAAAATTGCGCAATCCGTAACGCCCCATGGCTGAGCGGAACTCTTGAAGGATTGCATCAGCCGACCGCGCAGTATCGATCTTGGTGATCGCCGCAAAAAGGTCGACAACAGTTTCGTTCTCCATTGGAAGACCTCAACCAAAGTCAGGCCCTACCCCGCAGAACAACCTATGGCTGTCTAGACACCATCTTCAATGGGACACGCATCGAATGTACACTAAAGGAGTCAATCACGTGTCACAAAGACGAGATAAGTGAAAATCAGGTCAGCACTGAATTGCGGAAGTCCGGCTTCATTCATTCGACTTTGAGGCGGCCGGCTTCGTCACCCGAACAGCGTGCTTACTTGCCGGGTTTGCTGAAACCAACTCTTGTGGCTCGACATTCAACGCCTTGGCCAGAATTTCGACTGTATCAAGCGTAGCGTTGCGCCGCCCGGCTTCGACGCTGCTGATATAGGCGCGCGTGCGGCCCGAAACGAAAGACAACTGCTCCTGAGAGAGTTTTCGCTCTCTGCGAAGCCGCTGCACGTTTAGGCCGAAAACGCCGCGAAGTTTCATCCAACAACGGATGCTACGACGCGCACTGTGGTGCGACACACTATAGTGCACATTCCGCATTGACAGCCGTGCTGCGGGCTGTTGAAACAACAAGCGAATTCCTCGTTTCCTGAATAAGGAATAGCCATGGCGAGCCGGCCATTTCGCGACCTCGCACACAACATGTCCGCGCATCTCTCGGGCGAGCAAAAGCCGCCTGGTATGGACGCAGGTCGTGTCCTGGAGTTCGTCTGCATCCGATGCGGCGCTTCCTCGCCTGCGCACGTCACCATCGACTCCAGGGGATGCGCCCACTGCCAAGACACCGCGCCGGCAAATCTTCGTCCGGTCTATGCGGTCCCGCACCTCCATCCCTTTGACGGCGTCACCAGTTCGCGCTCGCTGTGGCGTTTTGCGCATATGCTGCCTTGCACAGAAGCCGACGCGGTGAGCCTTGGCGAGGGTCTGACACCTTTGCTTGCCGCACCGCGCATCGGCGCGTTTCTGGGCGTGCCGGACCTTGCAATCAAGGACGAAGGCCGAAACCCGACCTGGTCGCACAAGGACCGCTTCTCGACCATCGCGGTCAGTGTGGCGCGCGCACGTGGCGCGAAAATCGTCGCGACCGCCTCATCGGGAAACGCCGGCGCTTCGCTGGCGGCCTACGCCGCTCGAGCTGGTCTCAAATGCGTCGTCACCACTTTCGCGGGGTCGGCCGGCGCGATGCTGGCGCAGATCCGAAAGTATGACGCGACGGTCTTGCCCCTGGTCAACAAAATGGACCGATGGTCGCTGCTTGAACAGGCGGCTGCCCGTTACGACTGGTTCATCGCATCGCCCTATCACGGTCCGGTCGTCGGCAGCCATCCACTCGGCATCGAGGGCTACAAGACGATCGCCTATGAGATCGTCGAGCAATCGAATGGCACGGCGCCAGACTGGTGCGTCCTGCCGGTCTGCTATGGTGATGCGTTGTCCGGCGTGTGGGCTGGCTTTTGCGAGCTGTTCGCGGCAGGGTCGATCACGCGCTTGCCTCGTCTCGTCGCAGCAGAGGTGCATGGGTCGCTGGCGCACGCTCTGGCCAGCGGCGCCGATGCGTTGAGTGAACGCAAGATGCTCTTCGACAGCCTAGCCGTATCGATTGGCACGCCACGCAGCACCTTTCAGGCCTTGAAGGCTCTGCGCGAATCCGGCGGGCATGCCGTCCCCGTCAGCAATCACGGCCTGATCGCGATGCAGGAACGCCTTGCGCGGGAGGAAGGAATCTTTGCCGAACTGGCCTCGGTCACGCCGCTGATAGCGATATCGACGTTGAAGGACCAAGGTGTCATCGCAGCCACAGACCGTGTCGTGGCCGTCGTGACAGCCAGCGGCCTCAAGGACCTCGATCGCTCCGTTGGATCGAACGAACACGACCAGATCTTCCAGACGACGCACGACGCCTGGCGCTGGCTCGACAAAAACGGGCTGGATCTCGTTTCATAGATTTTCCGCCGCACCAACAACCGGTGGCACTTCGCCTGCCGCCTGCGTTTTCAGCACATCGCCGAGGCAGCGACGCAGCCAAAGAAAGCGCGTCCATTGCGTCTCTTCGGCCGGTGCGATGGTCGTCAGCGTCCTCGGCTCCGACAGTTCCTTGCAGGGCCAGCCAGGCAGCGCCGCAAGCCACTCATCATTGTAGACGGTCTCGGCATGGCGATGGCCTTCGTCAGGCATGATCACCGCCACCTGCGCGTCAGGAAGCGTCGTTGCAACCCATTGCGCCACCAAGGCGGCGGCGCCGCTGGTCGGCCCCATGAAAATGCCATGCTCGCGCAGCAAGCGGTGCGCGCTCCTATACGCCGGGTAGGCGCCAACCCAATGGATCTCGTCGACAAGCTCATGCCTGACATTTTTCGGCAGAACGCTGTTGCCCAAGCCCCGCAGCATGCGCTTGCCGACAGGGTGCCCGAACAGAATGCTGCGATGGGTATCGACGGCAAACACCATCAGGTGGGGAAAGACAGTTCGCAAAAAGGAGGCGGTGCCGCATAGCGAGCCTCCCGTGCCGACGCAGCCGACCAGGCAGTCAATCCTGCCCATGGCCCGGACAAAGAGTTCGGCCAGCCGCGCATAGGCAAGCCAATTGCCCGGACTGTCGTATTGGCGGGTCCAGAAGCCATCCGGCTCCTTCGCCAGGATTTCCTTGAGGCGCTCCAGCCGGCCCGGCTGGTTGCCATCGCCGCGCGGATCGTCAAGGGCGATAACCGTCGCGCCGATGCGCTCCAGACGGGCTTTGTATTTGGCATCGATCAGCGTTGAAGCGGTGACGAGCGTAAGGCGATAGTCACGCGCCGCCGCCAGCAGCGCCACCGCCATTCCAAATGTGCCGGACGTCGTCTCGACGATATGGGAGCCGGCCTTCAGTTCGCCATTCGACGCTGCCCGATCCAGAATGTAGCGGGCCGGCATCAGCTTCATCAGCGGGAACGCAGCGGCCACGAGATTGGGCGCCAGCAGAGCAAGGCGCGGGGTCTCAAGGTCCCTGAAATAGTCCACGTCGAAGGTCACCATGTCCAGCTCTCCGCGTTGACCAAGTGAACTTCGACATCCTTGAAGCCGGCACGTCTTATCTGTTGCGCGACGAGGGCCGCCCGTCGCTTCAGATTCGATGTGAAAAGATCGAAAATCAGGCCAAACAGCGAACCGCTATGGGCGACTTGCACCCCGCACGCCCCGGCTCGCCTGGCGATGTCGGCGATCTCGCCGAAGCCCTGTTTCGGCAAGTGCCGTTGACTGATCACCGCACTGGCCGAGGCGGCACGTCCGAGAAGATAGGGATCCTGAAGGCGAACCGCCCGCGCCACCAGCGCCCTAAGCACGCCGAATTCCTGGATCTCGGTACTGTCGTAGCGTGCAGGCGGCAGCTGCAATGTGTCGACCGGAACCCCGCCATTTGCCTTGAACCCGACCAGGAGCAGCGGCGGCAGGGAGCCCCCGAAATTCTCGATCACCATGCCTTCCCGTTGCGCGAAGAGCACTGCGTGCTCATCGAACGCGATCGCGTCGCTGGCGCGCTCGGCAGCCACGGCCAGACGCCCGATGCTCGACGCCCGCAGCTGGATGTTGACGGCTGCGGCGACAGCGCGAATGGAAGCGACAACGTCAGCCGTCGATGAGCCGTAGCCGTGCCCCACAGGGATTGAGCTTTGAAGTGTCAGCTCGCCGCCGCCAGTGACGTTCAGAAAATCGAGCGTGAGGCGCGCGGCTGCCGCCGCCTTGACCTTATGATCGGGGTGGACAACGACCGCATCGCCGTCGCTCCTGGCGAAGCTTGCCTCGGATCTCAAGCCAGCAATCGGCAGCGTCACGAGCCCGCGATGAAGGCGCCCGCCATCATCCTTGAAGACGCCCTGGATGAGCTCGCCGTGATGCGCCATTGCCGTCGCTGTTCTCACCGGCGACCGCAGCGCTTCACGGCTCATGACATCGCCGGCCTCGGCCATTTTCATCTCCCCCATGCTTTTCTCGCCATGCGGGAAGATGGCGCCGACGATCGGCCGCGGCTCTCAAGGAATTCCGGTATTGACGGCCTCCTACCGTACCAGCAGGCGCGAGGCGATGCTGGCGGATCGTCAGGCGGCCGAGCCAAGGTGCCGCAGCGGCCGGCCGGCCGAAACCGATTGCACTGCTGCCATGATACCTTGCGCATCGATCCCGTAATGCCGGTAGAGATCCGCGATCGTACCGGTCTGGCCGAAATGCTCGACGCCGAGCGCGCGCGTGCGGTGGCCATGGACCGATCCCAGCCAGGCGAGCGTCGCGGGGTGCCCGTCCAGCACCGTCACGATGGCGCACGAGGCCGGGAGGCCAGCCAGCAGGCGCTCGACATGGCTGGTGGCGCGCGGATGGCCAAACTGGCGCGCCCGCGCCGCCGCAGACCAGCCGGCGTTCAGCCGATCGGCCGAGGTCACGGCCAGAAGCCCGACATCGCGCCGATCTCCGGCCATCAGCCCCAACGCCTGCACCGCCTCCGGCGCGACAGCTCCCGAATAGGCGATCACCACAGCGGCATTGGGCCCGGGCTTGCGCAACCAGTAGGCGCCGTCGACGATGGCGCGCGCCAGCGGATCCTCCATCTGGCGAGACGGTTGTTCGACCGATCGCGTTGAGAGCCTGAGGTAGACCGAACCTCCAGTACGATCGCGCAGCCAGGTTTGGTCGTCGGGCTCGGCCTCGCCGGAGCGCTGCATGTAGTCGAACGCCCAACGCAGGATGACTGCCAGCTCGTCAACATAGGCCGGCTCGAATGCGGCCAGGCCGTCCTGCGCCATGCCGATCAGCGGCGTGGCGATCGACTGATGCGCTCCGCCCTCTGGCGCCAGCGTCACGCCGGAGGGCGTTGCCGCCAGAATGAAGCGCGCGTCCTGATAGCAGGCATAGTTCAGCGCATCGAGGCCACGCTCGATGAAAGGGTCGTAGAGCGTGCCGACCGGAAGCAGCCGCTCGCCGTGAAGCGAGTGCGACAAACCCAGCGCCGACAGCATCGTGAAGAGGTTCATCTCCGAGATGCCCAGTTCGAAATGCTGTCCCGACGGCGAAAACGTCCAATTGAAGGTGGAGGGTATGCGTTCTTCACGGAAGAGGTCCGCCTGGTCGCCGCGCGCGAACAGGCCTCGCCTGTTCACCCAGGCGCCGAGATTGGTCGAGACCGTGACGTCCGGAGACGTGGTGACCACACGCTTTGCAAAATCGCTGTCTGACTTGGCGATCTCATGCATCAGAAGGCCGAAGCCCTGCTGTGTCGACATGGAGACCTGCGCGCGCCAGGGTATCTGTGCCGGCACGGATACGGCCGAGGCTTTATGGCGACGGGTAGCTGCCTGCGCGAAAGGCGACGACGCCAGATAGGACCGGATCGCGGCCTCATCGTATGCAAGGCCCTCGAACATGTCCCATTCACGCCCCTGGCGGACACCCATGGCTTGTCGCAGCGCCTCGACTTGCGCCGGTGTCATCAATCCGGCGTGATTGTCTTTGTGGCCTGCCAGCGGCAGGCCGAAGCCCTTGATCGTATAGGCGATGAAACAGGACGGACGATCATGCCCTCGCGCCTGCTCGAAGGCATCGACGATGCTCGCCAGATCGTGGCCGCCGAGATTTGCCATCAATGCGGCGAGGTCTTCGTCGCTGCGCTTCTCGACCAGCCGGGTCACCGATCCCTGGTCACCGAGGTCGTCCAGAAGGCGCCGGCGCCATGCAGCGCCGCCCTGGAAGGTCAGCGCCGAATAGAGCTGGTTGGGGCATGCATCGATCCATGACCGCAGCTTTTCGCCGCCCTCTTCCTCAAAGGCCGCCTTTTGCAAGGTGCCATGTTTCAGGATCACCACATCCCAGCCGAAGTTGCGAAAGATGGACTCGAAGCGCTGCCACAGGCCTTCGCGCACCACCGCATCCAGGCTCTGCCTGTTGTAGTCGACGACCCACCAGGTGTTGCGCAGGCCGTGCTTCCAGCCTTCGAGGAGGGCCTCGAAGATATTGCCCTCATCCATTTCGGCGTCGCCGAGAAGGGCGACCATCCGACCTTCAGGCTGGTCCGCGTTCCAGCCCTTTGCCCTGACATAATCCTGGACCAGGGAGGAGAACAGGGTCTGTGCCACGCCCAGTCCAACCGACCCGGTCGAGAAATCGACGTCGTCGATATCCTTGGTTCGAGACGGGTATGACTGCGCGCCGCGATAGCCGCGAAAATTCTGCAGCTGCTCGAGCGTCTGCTTGCCGTACAGATACTGGATGGCGTGAAAAACCGGGCTGGCATGCGGCTTGACGGCGATACGGTCTTCAGGCCTGAGGATCTGGAAATAGAGCGCCGTCAGCAAGGTCGAGGCGGACGCCGAGGACGCCTGATGTCCGCCAATCTTGAGGCCGTCCTGCGAGCCGCGAACATGATTGGCATGATGGATCATCCAGACCGCCAGCCACAGAACCTTGCGTTCGAGTTCGGAGAGGATCGTCATCGTCGGCTCCTGTCAGTCGGGTCTCAACGATAGCTGCCTCTGCCTCTCAAAAGTGACTATTCTTACGCAAGCCGACCGATGATATTGGCTGATGCAGCCAATAATGACGCCAGACGAGGGAAACATGCCAAATCCGACGCTTGATGCCATCGACCTGAAGATCATTGCCGCGCTGCAGAAGAACGCAAAAGCGACGACGAACGACCTTGCTGAAGCCGTCGGCCTTTCGCCCTCACCATGCGCCCGGCGCGTCAGGCTCTTGGAGGGCGCCGGCGTCATCAAAGGCTATACGGTCGTCGTCGACCAAAAGAAGCTCGGGCTGCCGATCAGCGCTTTCGCGTCGATCAAGCTTGAACGGCAACGCGAAGACGATCTCGACCGCTTCTCTCAGTCCGTGCTGCGCTGGCCGGAGGTTGTCGACTGCTATCTGATGACGGGCCAGCGCGATTACCTGATGCGCATCGTGGTGCGCGACCTGGAGGCCTACGAACGGTTCATCAAGGACAAGCTGACGCGGCTGGACAACATCGCCTCGATCGAAAGCAGCTTCGCGCTCGGCCAGGTCAAGCGCTCGGAAGTCTTGCCTGTCTAGGCGACCGGTCATTCGGCGTCGGTTAAGCTTCAGCGGCGGAAGCGAGTTGGGGGACCGCGTCACCCCGATCGCAATTCACGTCGGGCGTGTATCTCCTCGAGCGGCCAGGCTTGATCCACCCACCCCAGTCCGTCCGCAATATGTACATATTTTGTACATATATATTGACGAAGCACCGCATCCGACCGTAGCGTTGAGCGGCTGAGGCGGGACGCCTTCGCGCAACTCAAACTCATGGGAGGACCCCACCGATGAAATTTCGAGCCCGATCGGCTGCGATTGGCCTGGCCTGCATCGCCTATGCCGCGCTTGTTGGATCTGTGCTGCCGGCAGCGGCAGAGACCACGAAAGAACGCGTCTTGAAGGAAGGGCGGATCGTCATCGGCATCCACAACCGCTCGCCATGGGGCTACAAGAAGGAGGGAACCGGCGAGCTGCTTGGCTGGCATCCGGATCTTCTCAGGGCTGCCTTTGCCGATCTCGGGGTCAAGCAGGTCGAGTTTGAGGTCACCGAGTTCGGCGCGTTGATCCCTGGCCTGATGGCCGGCCGTTTCGATGCCGTTGCGTCGGGCCTGTCGATAACGCCGGAGCGATGTCAGCAGGTCGCCTTCGGCGCTCCCGACCTGAGGTCCGACGACGCGGCGATCGTGCTCGCAGGCAACCCCAAGGCGATCCACAGCTATGCGGATCTTGCCAAGAAATCCGACGCTATCATGGGCGGCGGCCGCGGCAGCAACGTCATCAAGAACGCTATCACCGAGGGTGTGCCGGAGGACCGCATCCTGCAGTTCCCCGACATCGAGACCAACATCGCGGCACTGCGCGCCGGCCGCATCGACGCGGCTCTGTTCTCTTCCCCGACGGTGATCGGGCTGCTTGCCGGCAACAAGAGCCCCGATCTGGAGCGCGCCAGCCCGTTTACGACGGACGAGAAGTCGATCAGCTACATCGCGATCGCGTTCAGGAAGGACGATGGCGATCTGCGCGACCTCTACAATCGGGGTCTGGCGAAGGTCATGTCGAATGGCACGATCGCCACCATCATGGCGAAGTACGGATTTGGCCCCACGGAGAACGTGCCGCCAGGATTGACGAGGTCGCAATTGTGCGGAGCCGCCAACTGAACGCCATCAGCAACAGAACCCAGTTGGCATCAACAGCGCGGGCGGCCCCGCGCTAGCGCCGGCGGCCCGCGCTGGCGATGACCGGGTGCGGACCGCCCTCCCCCAGGTACGGCGTCGTCATCATGGCCGCCATGTCAATTCGATCGGGCGCTTCGAATCGGACAGGAATGCCGCGACGCCGCCAGGGTCTTGTCCGGTCCGGCATAGAGCACATGCAGGACCGCACCGACCAGCAGCGCGTGGCTCGTGTTTTCCCAATGGTTGCGCCTTTCAAGCGAGCCTTCGGGATCGACCAGGATGTCGGCGATGTTTTGTACGTCGCGGACCTCCCATTCCCCACGCCAGACCTCGAGAAAGTAACTCGAGGCGTAGCCGCTCGGGCAGACGCTCGTGTCGCTTGAACCTTGATCCTCGCCGAGGGGCAATGACTGCGAGTGAGCAAGGAATACATGGTTTTCAGGACGCGCTCGTCGTAGCCGTTCGCCATCTGAAGTTCCGTATCCCAGGTGTAGACGCCAGTTAGGTTGATGTGTTCCCGACCGGGCGGCGAGATGTGCTTCAACAAAGTCTCAAGAATGTATCGTCCCGCTCGTTTCAGTTGGGGCCAAGACCGCCGCTGCCAGCTACACGGCATCATACGCGATCGCGTATATCTTTCCTACATACGTGATCGCGTATATCTCCGTTTTATACCTAACCCCGTATATTGACGATCAATACGCGATCGCGTATATTACGGGCGTGGAGACCCATCATGACAGACCAGATCGCTCGCAACGAAAAACAACTCGGAGCCATCCTGCGCCGCGCTCGCAAGAACGCCGGGCTCACGCAAGGCTCGCTCGGCAACCAGATCCACCTACGCCAGGGTACGGTCTCCCGCCTCGAGGCCGGCGAGCCTGCGATGCAACTCCGCACCTTGATGGCCGCCCTCTCCGCTCTCGACCTTGAACTCGTCGTGCGCGCGCGCAGCAAAGGCAGCTCCGCTGATATTGAGGACCTGTTCTAATGGCACGGCGACGGGCTCACATTCCCTTGAATGTCTTCCTGAACGGGCGCCTGGTGGGCGTCCTGCGCAGGGAATCGACGGGCGCCATCGACTTCCAATACGCCCGCGAATGGCTGGACTGGCGAGGCACCTTCCCGATCTCACTCTCGCTTCCTTTGCGGGAAGACCGCTACATCGGCACGCCGGTGACCAACGTCTTCGACAACCTGCTTCCGGACAATGACGCCATACGCAGGCGTGTTGCCGAACGCGTCGGCGCCGACGGCACGGATGCCTACAGCATGCTGGCTGCGCTCGGCCATGACTGCGTCGGCGCGTTGCAATTCCTGCCTGATGGCATGGATCCAGGCCCTCCCGGCAGTCTCGAAGGCAGGCCGGTCAGCAACCAGGACGTCGCCGGAATCATCGAGAACCTTGCTGCCGCTCCGCTAGGCCTCGGCGAGGATGAGGACTTTCGCATCTCGATTGCCGGCGCGCAGGAAAAGACCGCACTGCTGCGCAAGGACGGAGGCTGGTTCAAACCGATCGGCACGGCAGCGACCACCCATATCCTGAAGCCGCAGACCGGCCGGCTGCCGAACGGCATCGATCTCTCCAACAGCGTCGAGAACGAGTATCTGTGCCTTAAGCTGCTGCAAGCGTTTGGCGTTCCCGCCGCCCAGGCGCAGATCGCTGACTTCGGCAAACGCCGCACGCTGATCGTAGAACGCTTCGACCGGCTGTGGGCCCGCGACGGCCGCCTCCTGCGCCTACCGCAGGAAGATATCTGTCAGGCGCTGTCAGTGCCGCCGACGCGCAAGTACCAGTCGGATGGCGGTCCCGGCATGCGCGAGATTATCGAGCTCTTGAAGGGTAGCGATACGCCAGATGAAGGCATCGCCACCTTCTTGCGCACCTGCATCTTGTTCTGGCTGATTGGCGCGACCGACGGCCACGCCAAGAATTTCAGTATTTTTTTGAGCCCTGGCGGACGATTCCGCATGACGCCCCTTTACGACGTGCTGACCGCGCAGCCCAGCCTTGATACCGGCCAGATTCCGCACCAAAAATTCAAGTTGGCAATGTCGGTCGGCAAGAACAGGCACTATTCGGTACCTGACATCATGCCACGCCACTTCCTGCAGACCGCTGACATTGCCGGTGTGGGCACCCCTGTCATGCGCAGAATTTTCGATGACATTGCTGAAAACGTGGAAAAGCAGGCCGACGAGGTGATCGTCTCGCTGCCGCGTGGCTTTCCTGAACAGCTTGTCGACGCAGTCAAGTCGGCTATCGGCAAGCGGGCGGCTCTCCTCGCCGATAACAAGGCTGATGCCATCGATTGATCAAGGTGCGACGAACCGGCTGCCGGGACTTGCTCGCCAGCCGCTGCTGATCATCATCGTCTTCTTCGGTCCAACAAACATTGTCGTCGCGTGACCGCCACCGGCGTCAAGTATACCCATCATCATGATGAACATGGCCATCAGGCTCCAAGCTAGCCAACTCCGTCAGGGTGGGTTTTCGCGGTGTCCATCGGATTGATATCCTCGGAAATCTCCTGTCGCAGTTTCGGCCCCTTCGCGAGGCGCCTGCCCAGGGCGGTCACGAAGGCTTCGTAGCGCTCGGCCGCCTTGGCGCGCGCGGCCTGGGCGGCGGGCTCGGGCAACGCTGGCGTTGTCGCGAGCCAGAAACGGACAAACACCGCCAGTGTCTCGACCGCAATGCCGATATCGCGCTCCTGCCTGGCCAGGCGGCGATCAACCTGATCGAGGCGTTTGGCGATAGCGGCCTCGCGACGTTCATCCCCATCCGGCGACAGGAAGGAAGCGAGTGCGGCTTCCGCAATCATGGATTGGGGTTGATCGCGCCGCGCCGCATAATCGCCAAGCATCGTCATGATGGCCTGATCGAGATAGACGGAAATCTGCGCCTTCTTTTTGCGAGCCATCATGGCGCCTACAACTCCATGCCGTCATCGGGATCCAGGGAAACCTGCCGCGCAACGCCCTGCATGAGGCGCGCCAGTCGCCGGTTGCGGACGGCATCATCGTCGTCGTCGGCATCGTCGTCCTGTCCCATATCGAATTCGTCTTCAATCGGCGCCGCCCTCTCGACGGCCTGCGCCCGATTGAGTTCGGCTTGCAGGCGGCGCTCCGATCCCGTTGGATCGCCATCGCCCTGCTGTAGCGTTCCGGAAACGTGCGTGACCTCCAAGGGAGCCAGGATCGGCAACTCGCTCCAGTCGTCAGGCTCGGCCTCTCCGGACCGCGCCAGTTCGGGTGGCGGCAACACGCGCTCCTTAAAACTGGCGTCCTCATAGTACCGCGCCTTCTTGGCCCTGATCGGCGGCGCGCCTGCCACCATGACGATCTCGTCGGTCGGCGGAAGCTGCATGATCTCGCCAGGAGTGAGCAACTGCCGTGCAGTCTCTTGCCTCGACACCATGAGATGCCCAAGCCACGGCGAAAGCCGGTGACCGGCATAGTTCTTCATCGCCCGCATTTCGGTTGCCGTGCCGAGCGCGTCTGAGACACGCTTGGCGGTCCTTTCGTCGTTTGTGGCGAAGCTGACGCGGACATGACAGTTGTCGAGGACCGAGTTGTTGGGGCCATAAGCCTTCTCGATCTGGTTGAGCGACTGCGCGATGAGAAAGCTTTTCAGGCCATAGCCGGCCATGAAAGCCAACGCGCTCTCGAAGAAGTCGAGGCGGCCCAGCGCCGGGAACTCGTCCAACATCAGAAGCAACCGGTGGCGGGTTGTCTTGGTAGGCAGGTCCTCGGTGAGGCGGCGACCGATCTGATTGAGGATGAGGCGGATAAGGGGTTTGGTCCGGTTGATGTCCGAAGGCGGCACGACGAGATAGAGCGTTGCTGGTTGCGTCCCCGCAACGATGTCGGAAATTCGCCAGTCACAGCGCCGGGTCACGCCGGCGACAACCGGATCGCGGTAAAGACCGAGGAAGGACATCGCGGTGGAGAGCACACCCGAGCGTTCATTGTCGGATTTGTTGAGCAGCTCGCGCGCCGCACTGGCGATAACCGGATGCGGGCCGGCATCTCCCAGGTGCGCGGTCTTCATCATCGCGGCAAGCGTCGATTCTATCGGGCGCTTGGGATCGGAGAGGAAGGCCGCGACGCCGGCGAGCGTCTTGTCCTGCTCGGCGTAGAGAACATGGAGGATCGCGCCGACCAGCAGCGCGTGACTGGTCTTCTCCCAATGGTTCCTCTTCTCCAGGCTCCCTTCCGGATCGACGAGAATGTCGGCGATGTTCTGCACGTCGCGAACCTCCCATTCGCCGCGGCGGACTTCCAGAAGCGGGTTGTAGGCTGACGATCTCGAATTGGTCGGATCGAAAAGCAGCACGCGACCGTGCAGAGCGCGAAAGCCCGCGGTGAGCTGCCAGTTCTCGCCCTTGATGTCGTGGACGATCGCCGAGCCCGGCCAGGTCAGAAGCGAAGGCACCACCAGGCCGACGCCTTTGCCGGACCGGGTCGGGGCGAAGCACAACACATGCTCTGGCCCGTCGTGACGCAGATAATGGCGGTCATAGCGCCCGAGCACGACACCATCGTTATCGATTAGGCCGGCTGCCTCCACCTCTCGCTTCTCGGCCCAGCGCGCCGACCCGTAGGTCTGGACAGTCTTGGCTTCGCGCGCCCGCCACACCGACATGCCGATGGCAACAATGATCGAGAGGAAGCCACCGGACACGGCGATCAATCCGCCTTTCCCGAAGATAGACGGGGCGTAGGCGTCGTAGAAATACCACCACCAGAACAGAGCGGGCGGATAGTAGACAGGCAACCCGGCGATCTCGAACCAGGGCGGACCGAGCCCCATCTGGAAACCGAGTTGCCATGCGGTCCATTGTGTCGCCGCCCAGGTCGTCAAGAGGACGATCAGGAAGACCGTGAGGATCTGGCCCCACAGGATTTTCGTGGCGGACATGGTTGTTCCTTTCTTCCAGTGTCAGAGGCCGAGACCCTTCTTGCGGCCAAAGCTCCAGTCGATGCCGCCGTCGCCACGTGCGACACCGGAGACGTGCTGGCCGAGATGCTTTTCGAGTGAGGGCGTCCAGGGGACGAGCTGGAAGCCTAGTCCGTCGTCGATCATGGCGAAACGGCCGGAGGCGAGCGCCAAGCGCTGGCGATAGGTGCCGGCAACAAAGTCTCCGCTGGCGGCGCGCTTGAAGGGTTTTCCGGTGTCGGCGGCGAGCCTGTCGCCCAGCGTCTCCAGTTCCGCACGTCGCAGCGTGTCGAGCAGGTTCCGGGTGAAGACGACCCGTCTGCCTTGGCGCTCCGCGAACCCCTGTTTGACAAGATGTTCGGCGCGCCGGTCGAGGGCGTCGCGAACCTCGGCGCCGAAGCCGGCCTCGGCCAGGGCGGCCGGTTCGCGCGCGATTGCCTGACGGTCGAGCCAGGTCGCACCCGATGCCGTGATCTGCTGATCCACTCCAAGGTCGGAGCGCACGGCGAGCGCGGCTCGCCGCTGCCCGCGCGCATCATCGAATTTTCGCAGCTCGACGATCGATCCCGGTGCGCTGTCGCCAGCGGCCTCCAGATCGGAGAGCTTGATGTGATGGGTGCGTCCGTCGACGCCGTCGACCACGGCATAGGCCGTGCCGATCAGTTCGTCATCGAGCCCACGATCGACCAGCCGGCCGACAACCGGCGTCTCCAGGCTCTCCGCGGCCAGGACATAATTGGCTGAGCCACGCTCGATGTCAGCCGCACTCATCGCGCGGTGGATGCGCTTGATGATGTCGCCGCGCTCGCCTAGCTCGCGCAGTGTTGCTTCGGCCCGTTCGTCGATTGCCCATTGGCCAGGCCCGGCCTGTTGGGCAAGACCAAGGGTCTCGAGCTTGCGCAGGCGACCGATTTTCAGAGCGTGATACTCGTCCGGTTGACTTTGGGGAGATGGCGCGAGATCGATGATCCCGCTGTCACGGCTGTCGCGAAGCAACTGCCGATCAAGTTGCGTCCACCGCTCGGACTGGATGTGGCTTTCGAGCGAGTGGCGGATATCGAGCTCGGTGCGCGGACCCAGTTCCTGGGTAACCAGATCGCGAGCCCGGTCGCGCATGCCTTCCTTGATGTAGTCACGCGCGATGACCAGATCCTGGCCATCGTCGCGAACCCCACGCACGATCAGGTGAATGTGGGGATGCTCGGTGTTCCAGTGATCGACCGCCACCCAGTCGAGCCGCGTGTCGAGGTCCTTCTCCATCTGCCCCACCAGATCGCGGGTGAAGGCGTTGAGGTCCGCCATATCGAGAGCGTCGTCCGGCGAGACGATGAAGCGGAAATGGTGACGATCGTCCTTGGCGCAAGCGGCGAAGGAAGCGCCATCGGCATTCTCCGTTCCCGGCCCGAACAGCTTCCCCTTCTCCCCGTCCCGGCTGACACCCTCGCGGCGCAGATAGTTGAGGTGAGTGCCAAGTGGAGCGGCGCGCACGGAATGACGGACGACTCGCGCCTTGACGACGGCGCCGCGCGATCGCGAGGTGATGAGGCGGTTGGCCTGGATGCTGGCGCGCTGACCGTGACCAAAGCGGGAGCGGCTTGCTTGTACAATCCGGCCCGAGCGCGAAATACCGCCGCCGGCCTTTTTCGCCGCGGCCAACACCTGCGCGATGAAGGGCCGGGCCTGCTGGGCGCGCGTGGAGCGGATGCGCCCGGGTCGAATGCGAAACTCGCGCTCATCAGCCATGGCGCGGCACCGCAATGTGGAAAAAGAAAAGCAAATACAATATGCTGGCTGCTTCATACACATTGCGCCGATGGCCGGCAATGTGCGGAACGCGCCAGAAAATCAAGCAAGAACAACCACCAGACCGCCGCGCAATGTGCGCCCTTTTATCCTGCCATCCCTCGGTTGTTACCTCGTGCCCGACTCGCCTCATTGGCTGCGACGTCAAACGAGACCCCAGGGGGCGACCTGACGGAGACTTCGTCATCGCTGCGATGTCCGGACGTCGGACCCTGTGAACAGCTGGCGCGGCCGCGAACCGGCCGCGAAAAGTTTGCGCACCAACGGTGACGACGAAACCTCGACGGAAATGTCTTCGCCAGCCGGAAGACCGGAAGCGGCCATTGACCCGGACGGGACTATGAACAGCGGCGCAACCGTCCAGCTGACGGCCTTGGCATGGCCGGCGGTGAGTGCGCCGGGCGCATCACCGCCGCCCCAGAAAGGGCGAAGCGTGACAACATAGGCCCGGGTCTCAGCCGGCAGCGGACGGCCCTTCAAGGAGGCTTCGTAACGCCCTGGCCCGGCGTTGTAGGCGGCGAGAAAGCCCGGTGAACCGTATCGATCATACAGCTCGCGAAGATAGGCGGTGCCGGCAAGGATGTTGTCGCGCGGATCATAGGGATCGCGGCCGAGCTGGTGACGAAGGCGCAGCTCGGCAAAGGTTGCGGGCATGATCTGCATCAAGCCCAAGGCGCCCTTTCGCGACACGGCGCGCGGGTCGCGGGCGCTTTCGACGTGCATGATTGCCCGTATCCAGCGCTGAGGAACGCGGAAGCGATGCGACGCCTCGGCAATAGGCGCGGCATAGGGATCGTCCGCGGATTTGCGGGAGGCCGGCGCGGATTGTGCCAGCGCCCCCGTCATCGCGTGACAGACGATCAGCATGCCACCGATCAGCCAGAGTGCCTCTCGCCGACCAGGCAACCGACTGACGGGGCGGCTTCCGTCCGCACGTTTCGGCGCCGATGGCCCACTCATCGAGCACGCTCCGGCCGCGATTTCGGCCGGATCCAGCGCAGAGACCAGGAGCCGTCGTCGGTTCGGAAGAGACCGGCGCGAAAGCGCCGGCCAAACAGCGGGTCCTCCAACCGGCACGACAGATAGTCGCCAACCGTCTGTCCGGTTTCCTTCCAGGCCGCACCCACCTCGGGGCCGCCGCCGTCACCGATGTGGATACGAAAATCCGGCGCTTTGCCGTCAGATATTGTGGTCGGCACAAGCACCAGCTCGGCATCCACGAGCAGCGTTCGAACCCGCCCGCAGTAACCCGAATCTGTTTTCTGGAAGACGCCGATCTCGGCCATGGATTATCTCCTTCTCTTGTTGGCTGGACTGAATTTCAGTTCGCCGGAGCGAGCCAGGTGTAGTGGCCATCGCCCCTCTCGTCGGTCCAAAGCGGCAGCGCGGCCCCGACGATCGAGCTCGCCGGGAACGGGCCGAAATAGCGGCCATCGAGACTCTCCCCGACCTTCCGGTTCATGACGAAGATTTCGGCGGCGGCGATGATGCGGCAGCCCTGCCATTCCGGCAGCGCGCGCCCCTTGCGGTCGCGCTCCAGTGCAGCACCCAGCGCAAGCCCGTTCACCGTGACGAGGCGGCCGAGACGGCAGACTTGCTGCCCAGGAAGCCCTTCGATGTGCTTCAGCATCGGCACGCCGAGCGGAAGGTAGCCACGCTCGGCGGCGAACCGAGCGACCTTGTCTGGCGGTTCGATGACAACGAGCGCGCCGGCCGTGGGGACGGCCATGTTCCTGATCGCATAAAGCCCGAGTGGCGCGCTGGCCGACGCGTTCCACAGCAGCAGCTGCGGCATCTCCACGACAGCGGGAGCGACCGTCGCGGTGACGGCTGCAAGTGCCGCGGCTATGCAGGCGGTGCGGCTCATGAAGTCACCCGCTTGCGCAACAGAAAGGCGCGGTGCTGCTCGAGCGAATAGGCACGCGGCCTTCCGCCCGCAATCAGACGGTTGTGGGTCTGACGCCAATAGCCCGGTGCGGCCTCGACCGGATCGAGGCCGATCGCCTCGACCGCATCGATCAGTTGGAGAACCCGCTCGACCTTGTCCCAACCTGCGATCTTGAGCAGGATCTCGCCGCCTGGCCGGATGTAAGGCAGAGTCTGATACGCTTCAGCGGGCAAGACCGCGCGCACGATGTCGATGCGCGAAACAACAGTGCCAAAGTCATTCGCCGCCCAGCGCACGAACGCAAAAACACTGCCTGGCGCAAATCCGACGACGCGGCGCCGCTTGTCGATGATCGTCTCATGGGCAGGACGTCCGAAGCGGATGCGATGCTCAATCCGATTCTCGATCCAGATCAGCTCGACCGTCGTGAGGTCGTCGCGCGGCGTCGATTGGGTAGACGACGTCATGTGTCGTCTCCCTTGCGCCAGCCAGCGCACCGCCGCTTCTGCCCCTCACTGCCAGTCGACGGCTTGCGCGCAAGACTGTTAGATTGAGAGTTAGACTCTAAGTTAAGAGCGCGATTTTCCGTGTCGACCCCGCCGCTTAGGGCCGATCGCGGTTCCCGAAAGCACGAGGATCCGGTTCCCGATGGCACGATAGTCCGGGTTCCTGATGGCACGACCCTGTCCACTGATCCGGGCGCCGGCTCGAAAGCCAACAGCACACGGCCGCTGGCTTCGACCTCCGTGAACAGAAGGTATCCCGGCAAAGGTTGGCGGCGCACGATGCCACGCAGTTCGAAGGCGAAGCGCTTGAGCGGCGAGAGGCTGCCGGACTTGCGATGCAGGTGGCTGATGTCAAAACGCCAGCCGGAGTGCTGGCGACCGCCATGCTTGCGCACCAGCCGATAGAGCCAGCGCTCCAGACCGCCCGTCAGGCGGAAATAGGCGCGGTCGATCGTCAGGATGAGCGCATCGTCCATAACAGCGCGGTAGAACCAATCCGGCAAAATCAATTCGACGCCGAGCGGGTGGCCGTTTCGATCGAAGCGCTCCTGCCACTCGTTGATCCACGAGAAGCGATGGCGCCGGCCTTCGGCGCGTTGGCGAATGGAGGTGACGACGCTTGTCGACTGCAGGCGATCGAGCGCCGCCTTGAGGCGCAGATAGTCTCGCTTCGAGACACCGCGGCCGACGAAGGTGAGCATTTCGTATGGCGTCGCGGCCATCAGGCGCGAAGTGCGCAATCCGGCGTCCCGCGCATTGACGATCTGGCTTGCGGCCCAGATCAGGATATCGGCATCCCAGATCGTCGCCATGCCGTGGTCGGGCATCGCTTCGACACGGATAGCCACATCGCCGGCGCGAAAGTCGATGGGCGCGATGCGCCTGGATTTGGCGAGGGAAAAGAAGGGATAGGCCATGAGGTCCTGCGCATCGCGTGGCGCGACAACACCGGGCAGCGCGTGGAACAGATCAAGCTGTCCGCGTTCCGATGGTTGGCGTGGTCGTGCCGACATAGGGGAGATCAGCCGTGTCAGCGCCTTTCGCGCCCGGCATAGGCGATCAGGCGGGCGGCTTGAGGCTTGGCGGGCAGCACCGAGCCTTGCGGATCGGATGTCGACGTCATCGCGCCGCGCTGCACCCAGGCCTGGAGGTCGTCGACGGCGTAGACGACGCGGCCGCCGAGTTTTCGATAGGCAGGCCCGGTGCCGTAGGTGCGGTGTTTCTCCAGCGTACGCGCCGAAAGACTGAGGAAATGCGCAGCTTCCGAAGTGCGCAGGTAGCGCGGCGGCAATGGCGCGGCGTCGGCATTCATCGGGTGTCTCCTTGCGGCCGTCGAGATTGAACGGCGATCGATGGCCAGGATGGAAGAGTGTGGAGACGGTGATCAGGTGCGCAATTGAGGGGCGCTATTTCGCACCGCCAAGAGGCCTTCAGGCAGTGGCGCCGGCGCGCAGCCATTGAGAACAGCCGCGCTCGACCATCTCCACGGCGTCGCGCATCAGACGACAGGAAGCCGGTAATGGCAGCCGGCGGCGCGGAAAGCTTCCGCGGCACCGGCAGAAGGCGCCTCGCCCGACACCGGGCGAGGCGTCTGCCAGTTCACTCGCCGTTGCGGCGGTTGGGGCGGGACCAGATGAGGCTATGGCCCTCGCCTTCCTCGTCGGCGAAGAGGTTGGCGTAGATCGGGGCGGTGAAGCTCGGATCGTCGAGCTTGAGCCC
>NZ_VFUK01000018.1:0-71097 GCF_006440835.1 Mesorhizobium sp. B2-5-11 | reverse complement strand
TGAACCGCTTCGACGCCAAAACAGAAGCGGACAGATCATGTGCTACCAAACCGGACAACTTGATTAGCTACCGACAGGCGGCGGGAACGCCGCAACCAAAAGGGGGAGCTTGACAAGTGTGCAGTTCCACCCAATGCTTGGGCATATTGTCCATATTATGGACGAAGCGATTCCAAAAAGGTCGCGCGTTCGCATTCACCGGCTGCACGAATGTGCCGAATGCCAGGCGGTGGCTGCAGCGATGCATGTGCGGAATGTCAAGGAGAGTGGCAGCGTGAACAACATAAACTACCTTACAAATATCAATTTCGGGCTTGGAGCGGCCGAGTCACTGGCGGAAATTTTGGGCGAACTCGGCGTGTCCCGCCCTTTGGTGATCAGCGATCACGGCATCAAATCCGCTGGTTTGCTTGAGCGTCCGGTATTCGAGTTCCTGAGAACAGCGCCGATCTTCCTGGACGTTCCCTCCAACCCGACTGAGAGCGCAGTTGCTGCCGGTCTCGCGCTATACAGGCAAGGCGGCTGCGATGGGGTAGTGGCGATTGGCGGAGGCTCTCCGATCGACCTGGCAAAGGGCGTGGCGCTGCTTGCCACGCACGATGGTGAACTTGAGCGTTATGCAGCGATCCTGGGCGGGCTGGCACGCATCACCGGCGCGGTAGCGCCGCTTGTGGCCATCCCGACAACGGCGGGTACGGGGTCCGAAGTTGGACGCGCGGCACTGATCACACTGGATGACGGCCGGAAGCTCGGATTTATCAGCCCGCACCTCATCCCGCGCAGGGCGATCTGTGACCCGGGGTTGACGATGGGGCTCCCCCCGGCTCTGACGGCCTCGACAGGGCTCGACGCACTGTCGCATTGTATCGAGACGTATCTTTCCCCCCGCTATAATCCGCCTGCCGAGGCAATTGCCACCGACGGCTTCCAACGGATATGGAAGGCTTTGCCTGTCGCCTACGCAGACGGCGCGAACGCGGAGGCGCGGACCGAACTCATGATGGGTGCCCTCGAAGGGGGCATGACGTTTCAGAAGGGGCTTGGCGCCGTCCATGCGCTTAGCCATGCATTGGGCGGTCTCAAGGAGGCTAAGCTCCATCATGGGACGCTCAACGCCATCCTGATGCCGACCGTCCTTCGGTGGAACGTGGAAGTTCAAGCCGTGGCTCAGAAGGTCGACTACCTCGAGCGCCTGGCGGGACTTGAACATACAACGCTCGCAGATGCACTGGACGGGTTGAACCGTAGTCTTGGCATTACGCCCAGATTGTCCGAACTGGGGGTTCCCCGGCACGTCATCGATTGGGTGTGTGAGCGAGCCATTGCAGACCACAGCCATCCCACAAATCCACGTTCGCTGACCAAGGAAGACTACGCCGCGATCCTTGAGACCGTTTTCTAGGCTGCGAATGCCCTCAAAGGAGGAGCGAGGAGGTAATTCCGTGAGACCGATCGTGATCGTAACGGGCGCAAGCCACGGCATCGGTGCCGCAACGGCGCGGCTGTTCGCCGTTGAAGGCTACGATGTTTGCATAAACTATCTTTCGGATGCTGCCGCTGCATCCGAAGTCGTTGAGCACTGCAACGCCGCAGGCGCCCGCGCCATCGCGGTACAGGGAGACGTGGGCAAGAGGGAGGACATCGAGGCCCTGTTCAGTGCCTGCGACGATGCACTGGGGCGAGTGACCTGCCTGGTCAATAATGCCGGGATCATTGGGAAAGCCTGCAGAATCGATGAGTTGCAGCCCGCGGTGCTGGAAAACACCTTCAGGACCAACGTCTTCGCCGTCATGTACTGTATACAGGAAGCCGCGAAACGCATGTCCAACCGCAAGGGCGGCAGAGGCGGGACGATTATCAACATGTCTTCGCTCGCCGCCTTCCTCGGCAGCCCGAACGAATATGTGCATTATGCCGCAAGCAAGGGTGCAGTGGAATCCATCTCCATCGGCGCGGGGAAAGAACTGGCGCCGGAGGGCATCCGTGTGAATGCCATACGTGTCGGGACCACCAACACGCGGATACACACACAAGGCGGAAACCCCGAGCGACCAGCCAGGATTGCGGCGGCAACCCCCATGGGGCGCATCGCGGAGCCTGAAGACATCGCGCGCGCGGCCCTGATGCTTGCGTCTCCTGGCGCGGGGTTCATGACAGGCACCCTGATCACGGTGTCCGGGGGGCTCTGATGCTCCGCGGTCGGGATATTCCGCTGGGAGTGCCAGGCTGGCCTGGCACTCCTGCTGAGACCAGTCGCGCCCCATCCACGGGCATTCATTCCAGCTCAATTGCCGCGCGACGCCAGTCAAGCACTCTGTAAGGTGCCTCGTCCGCGTTCGATACAAGTATCAATGCCTCGAAAGATTCGCTGTAGCCGGACCGCAGGGTCGTCCTGAGATCGACGCGCCAGCTCGGTGCCGGCTTCAGTGTGTTGAAGGTCACCCCCGCCAGCGACTGATCGAGTTGCTCGCGCGACAGACGGCCGGCGTGGAAATCCTTGATCGCCTTTCGCACCGACGGCGGCAGGCCAGGAATGTCGCCCAGCAGTCCATCATCGAGCGCTTCCAGGCGAACGCCGGCCAATCCGGAGGAGACGGTGACATAGGGTTCGATGGCGATGGCCATGTCGGGCGTTATTCCCGGGAAGGCGGCCAATTCGGAGACCGTCTGAAACAGCTTTGTGTCGTTTCCAGCCTGCTGCGGAGCGGAACCGGCCGGCTGTCCGTTCGCCGAAGTCGGCCGGGCGCGGTGGCCGATGATCTTTGTCGCCAGATCCTCCGCGGTTCCGGGAGCGGCGCCGGCGGCTCGCAACGCGCCAACGATCAGCGGCCGCTCGGCGGTGTTGAGATCGATCCGCAATGCTTCATTTCTCGCAGAGATGGAAGCGACCCCGGCCGGCAGGGTGATCGTGGACGAAATCTGATCGCTCAGCTTGCCCACACTGTCGGGCGGGCCAGCGCGGATCTCGGCCGCGGCCTGCGACAGCCCGGCTTCCGCCAGAATGCGCGCCGACGCCTTGTCTTCCGTGACGCGCACACTGGCCACGACCCCGGTCATCTGCACGCGAAGTATGACGGCAAGGAATCCCAGAAAAATCATGATCCACAGGACGCTGACGAGGATTGCACCTCGCCGGGTCGTTGCCGAGTTCATGCCCACTGCCGCAAGACCCATTTCGGCCCCATGCTTCGCCACGAAAGGTGACGCCACGATCGCGTCGAAATCAAGACTTCGCTCCCCGGCTCAAGCAATGTGATCACCATGCGGCGGGCAGCCACGCCCAGATGATGACCAGTGCCGGCGCGAGGAACGTTCCGAACGGAACGCGCGCCGCGGCACGGAGCGGGCGGCGCAAGCGAACCGCGCGGATGATGCTGAAGATGAAAGCCGCGACCGAAGCAAGCAGGATCTGGGCGCCGACGCCGGCCAGCCCGGCCAAGACGGTGGATACACCGATCAGCTTGATGTCGCCGAAGCCTATGCCGTCGCGGCCGCGCAGCCTCCCATACGTGACGTCGAACAGACACAGCAGGAGCATCAGGACGCCCCCCGGCCCGATGCGCCAGGCCAGCGCGGCGAAATCGCTCGCCTCAAACCACCAGTCGGCGAGCGCGACGACCAAGATGCCGGCCGTGTAGCGGTCAGGAATGAGCAAAGACGCAAGATCATGGACCGCGATTGCCGCGGCCAGAAGGCATAGCGCAAGCGCCGAAGCGACGACGAATGCGGGGCTTCCCATGACAGCCGGCACGGTAGCGGCGGCGAGCGCGACTGCGACGGCGGCGGTAGACCGACGCCGCGCCCTCAGAATCTTCATTCGATCATCGTCTTGGCCGGCCGCCGAAGCGGCACGTTTCTGGATGGCTCGTTCATCAGCCGCAATTGCGACCGCATCTCCTCCGCCACATGTTGCGCATCCATGCCGTCCTTCATGACCTGAGGCCGGATCAGGATGATCAGCTCCGTCCGCGTCGCGGAGTTCTGGTTGCTCCGGAAGGCGTCGCCGATGACGGGCAGATCGCCAAGCACCGGCACACCGTCGCGGCCGCGCTGCTGGCGTTCGCTGATCAGTCCGCCGAGCATCACGGTCTGGCCGCTGGTGACCGATACGGTCGAGCTGACCTTTCGTTGCGATATGGTCGGCGTCAGGGACTGGGCCTGGCTGCGCTGGACCGAGCTGATCTCCTGTTCGATGACGAGGCTGATCGTGCCGTTCCCGGTGATCCGGGGCAGAACCTTCAGGATCACGCCGGTATCGCGGAACTCGACGTTGTTGACGACCGGCGCTTCGGGATCGGTGACGGACTGCGCGGTGCGGGTGACGATCGGTATTTCATCACCGACCTGCAGCAAGGCGGGTTTGTTGTCGAGCACCACCACCGAGGGCGAGGAAAGCACCTTGACCTCGGTAACGCCGCGCAGCGCATCGATGACAACGCGCGGCTCGGTGTCGGGGCCAAGCAGCAGGTTGAAGCCCGGAAGCGTTCGCGACAGCACGGCCTTGCTGGCTTCCTGGAACAGACCGACCGATCCGTGGTTGCCGCCCACGCCGATATCATTGGATTTCAGGAAGAACTGCACGCCATAGCGCAGCTCGTTGGTCAGGGTGACCTCGGCTATCGTCGCTTCGATAGCGACCTGCTCTTGCGGCCTGTCGAGTGCGGTGATCGCCTGTTCGATCAGCCGTTGCTGGTCGGGCCGCCCGTAGATGAGAATGGTGTTGTTTTCCGGGTTCGCGGCGATGCGCACGCCGCTTTGCGACCCACCACCGCCCGGGATAGGCTGGTCGGTTTCGCCAGCGGGGGCCGGCAGGCTATCCGCCATGCGCTGATCCGGCGTCGCAGTGGCCGCCTGCGAACCGTTTGCGCCCTGATTCTGGCCGTCGGCCTGCGAGCCGGGCGGAAACTGCGAGGCCGGGTCTTCCGAAGCCGACGATGCCGGGGCGCCGTTGAATATTTCGTTGACCATCGATGCAAGGCGCCGTGGCTCCAGGTGCTGGACCTTGTACACCCGCAAATTGGAGGCAGACGCGTCGATCCGGTCGAGCCGCTCGATCCAGCTCGCCGCGCGCTGCAACTGGTTGCGCGTCTTCGCCACCACCAGAATCGCATTGCTGCGCTCGATCGGCTCGACCCTGATCGTGTTGCGTCCGCGACCGCCCTCCCCGATGTCGAGCACGCGGGTCAGCTCGGGCATCATGGTGGCGGCGCTGGAATTGTTGACAGGGAAAATGCCAACTGACTGGTCGGCCAGCCAGTCCTGGTCGAAAGAGCGCGCTGCTTCGATCGCCGCAGTCCGCTCCGCCGCCGTCCCCTGGAAGATCAACGCGTTGCGGCTGGGATCCTCGCGCACCATGCCGGGACGGGCGACGAAGTTTTCGAGCAGCGGCAGGATCGTGCTGGCGGAAACGTTTTTCAGGGGAAACACCGTGACGGCGTAGCCAGGCTGGATGGTGGTGCCCGGATCGAGTTGGGCGGCTCCGAACGCTTCGTTCGCAGGTATCAGCCGCAGACGGTCGCTTTCGCGCATCATGGCCACGCCGCTGCTGTGCAGCGCGGACTCGAACATGGTGAGGATTTCCGCGGCCGGCGTAGGCTTCGACGTCGTGATCGATACCTTGCCCGCGATTCTGGGGTCGAGCGAGTAGCTGATCCCCAGCACCTCGCCCAGCACCGTGCGGGCCGCGACCTTGATCTCGGCCTCCTCGAGGTTGACCTCGAACTTTTCGCCGCTCAGCCGCTCGAGCGACTTGCGCTCGCCGGCAGTCAGCTGCTGTTGGTATCCGTAGTATACTTCACCCTGCCGGTTGTTCTGCGTGCGGCCGAAGCCGAGCCTCGACAGAAAACCGCCGCCGGAAGGCTTGCGCGCACTCAAATCTGCGTTCGCGACCTTGTCCAGGGCATCCGGCCGCGCGGCAACGTCTCCAAGATAATCACCAGTGGAGGTACACGCGGCCACTACCGCCAGGACGCAGGCCGCCGCGCCTCTGCGAACCCACACGGAACAGGCATTTGGGGCACTGCCTTGCCGACCTACGCTCACCTACACACCCAACCCAAGCCTACGCCCGGCGCCTCGGGAAAGTACCGTTCTATGACGCTTGAAAACCACAAGGCACGCTTTCTGCTTCCCGCTTGGACACCGTACACCTCGTCGACCTCGGTCAGCCCGAGGTAGGTGAAGAACTCGAACTTATGCCGCGATTCGACATGGACCTGCGCCAGCGGCTGCAACTCCTCCCGCGTCAGGGCCCCGCCGACGTCGTCGTTGAGGCCCTGCTCGCATGGGCGGCAAAGCCATCGTCGAATGTTCAGCCTAACTCCTCCACGGTTGGGATTCTCAATGGAACCAGCCCGCTGGCACGGTCACCAATGCCGGGAACAGAACCAGCAGCACGATGAGGACCATCTCGGCCAGAAGGAAAGGCCACACACCTCTCAGGGCCGACCCCATTGAAACTTTGCTGATTCCGCACACCGTGTTGAGGACAGTTCCGACAGGGGGCGTAATCATGCCGACCGCGGCGGTCATGATGAACATGACCCCAAAATAGATCGGGTCGATCCCGGCCGCCGTTACGAGCGGCATGAGGATGGGTACCAGTATGGTGATCGAAGGTGCGAAATCGAGCACCATGCCGATGACAAAGATCGCCAGAACGATCATGGCCATCAGCAGGATCGGCATATCGATGAAAGGACTGAGGAGAGTAACGAGCTGGGCGGGCAGACTGGCGATCGTCATCATGAAGCCGGTGACCACGGAGGCTGCCACCAGCAGCATGATTACTGCCGTCATTCGACCGGCGTCGAGCAGCGCGTCAAAGAGCAGCCGCGGCGTCAGCTCCCGATAAACAACCAGCCCCACGAACAGTGCATAGAAGGCTGCAACGACGCCGGCCTCCGTGGGGGTGAAGATGCCGAACCGCAGTCCGACCAGGATAATCACCGGCAGCATCAACGCCCAACCGGCGGTCAGAATGGCTTTCGGGATGTCCCTGCGCGGGAGTTTGGGCTGGACCGCCGACGTTTCCTTTCTGGAGACGATCCACCAAGTCACCACTAGGCTCAGCCCCATCAGGATCCCTGGCACGATTCCGGCGAGGAATAAGCCGACGATGGAAATGTTTGCGGTGACGCCCAGGATGATGAATCCGACAGAGGGCGGGATCACGGGGGCAATGATGCCCGTCGCCGCCATCAAGCCCGAGGCGCGACTCATGCTGTAGCCCGCATCGCGCATAAGAGGGATCAGCATGACGGCAAGCGTCGCCGTATCCGCGATTGCCGATCCGGAGAGGCTGGCCATCAGCAAGCCCGTGCCGATGACCACGTAACCGAGGCCGCCACGTATGTGACCGAAGAGCGCCAGGGCCACGTTCACGATGCGGCGGGAGAGGCCGCCGGCGTTCATGAGCTCGCCGGCAATGAGAAAGAACGGGATCGCCATCAGCGGATAGCTGTCAGCGCCATTGACCAGCCTCTGCGCCAGAATCTGTGCATCCAGATTTCCCATCAGCATCATCATCGCGACGCCCGACAGCATCAGGGCGAAGGCGATTGGAATCCCGATGCCCATTGCACCGAGGAGTGAACCTATGAAGACCAAGCCGCTCACGGTGTTTTCTCCGAAACTAGCGCGGGGGACACGGCCGGTGGCGGCACATCGATCTCTGCTCCCGACCACGGGGCGGGCAGGATGCCGCGCAGCGAGCGCCACAGATCAAGAAGGAGGATCAGAGCCATCATGATGGCAGCGGTAATACCCGCGGCGTAGATGGCCCCGACGGGAATTCCCGACAGTGCTTGGACGTTGCCCCATTCGATCACGGTGAGTGACCAGCTGCCTTGTGCCAGGAGCCAGCAGCACCAAAGCATCAAGCCATACGAAACAAGAAAGCAGACGAAGCGCGCCCTGCGAGGCAACCGGACCACCAATGAGTCGACGCCGAGATGCGCGCCCTTGGCTAGGGCCACCACGGATCCCATAAAGATGATCCAGACGAGGACCACACGGGAGACTTCAACGGCAAACGGAATGCCTGAGCTGAAGCCGTAGCGTAGCACGACATTTGTAAAGATTAGGATGCTGATGACGGCCATGCCGACGACGACGAAGACGTCAAAAGCCTTGAAAAGCCACTGTAACGGCGTGGTCATAACTGCTCCCAAAAGGTTGTGCGCGCATGCATCGATCCTTGCGGCACTCTGACGAGAATCCGCAGACCGTGAGCAGGGAGCCTCCAGCATGCTGATGGGGTAGAAACACCCAATCGCGTGATGAAGGCCTGTCCTGCTCATCCGGTCGAACAGCGCAGGGGTAAAGCCAACGATCCCTCCAACCAGTAGGAGGTCCCGGGCGAGCTTCCGGTGTCAGACACCTTCCACCACGGCCAGATGTGCCTTGGCATGCTTCTCGCGGGCCTTGATCGCCGTCTGATACTCTGGAGAGTTGTAGCAGGCGAGAGCGGTCTCGTAGTCCCTGAACTCGATGACCGCCAGGCGGTTCGCGTGAGGGCCCTCCATGACCTGGCTCGTTCCCGCGCGAACGACGAAGGACGCCCCGTATTTGTCGAATGCTGCCTTGTTCAAGGCAATGTATTCTTTATAGCCCTCATGGTCCGCGATATCGACCATTGCAACCCAGTATCCTTTTTTGGTCATCTGCTTCCTCTCCCACAGAAATTCCCATACCCTCTCGCGGAAGATACGGACGTCCCGATGCATTCAAATTCGCCACAAGTGCGTTTGCCGTTGATCCTCCTCGATCACACGGCTAGAACCGAAACTACGACGCTGACTACAATATGGACAGCTTGTCCAAAAGCGTGTAGTACCACCATGTTTCGTTGTCAAGCTTGCAAGGAGATGCGCCATGGGCCTAAGTGAGCTCCAGGACGAAGCCGATGAGAGAGCTTCTACTCACGTGCAGGGAGCGGCCTCGTTCTCGAAGTTCATCACGGTGCTGCAGATCATCGCGGATGCCCCTGGAACCTTGGACATTGCCCAACTGACAAAGTGCGCGCCATTTCCCCGGGGGACGGTCTACCGTCTCGTTTCGGCGCTCACGGCGGAGGGACTCATCACACAGTCGGGAGAGGGTGGAACGTTCCGCTTGGGGCCGCGCCTCCTCCAGCTTGCTGCCAAGACCTGGGAGGACTCCGACTTGCGGACGATCGCCAGGGATTTTCTGGTTTCGCTCCGCGACGCAACCGATGAGGCGGTTCACCTTGCGGTGCCCAGCAACAACCGGATGGTCTACATAGACAAGTTGGTGGGCTCCAGCAGGGTTCAGATGAAAACCAGCATTGGCGGCCAGGTTGAACTTCACTCGACATCCGTGGGTAAGGCGTGGCTGTCTGGTCTGCCAGACCAGCGGCTGTTGGAAGTCATCAAGAGCCTGGATCTGAGACGCCATACCGCCAAGACGTTCACGACACCCGAAGCGCTGTTCGATGAGTTGAAGCGGACGCGCGAGCAAGGGTTCGCGTTCGATGACGAGGAGAACGAACCGGATATCCGCTGTCTCGGCAGCCCGATCTTCAATCGTTCGGGGGAACCGATCGGAGCGGTCAGCATCAGCATGCCGGTGTACCGGCACGACGCTCGGCGCCACGAGCTCTGCGCAAGGCTGGTGCGTCAAACGGCGAAACAGATCAGTGGCGAATTGTCCAGGATGGTGTAGCGCCGGGCGCGCCACCGCGTCCATCGCCACCATCGACGTACCGCTTTAACGGCATCGCTATCATTCGACGCTGAGGAAGATGGCTGATCCAACAGCACCGAAACAGCCTTGGGGGCCGTTCAAGCCAGGTCAGTCCGGAACCCGGCAGGCAGGCCCGAAGGGGCCCACAACAAGCTCGTTGAAGCATGCCTCGAAGACATGCTCGCGGATTGGGAGGCCAACGTGCCAGCAGCCATTGGCAAGAAGCGAGAGAAAAAGCCAGACGCACACCTCGAAATCGCCGCTTCGATCCTGCCGCGAGACTTGCCGCACCAGATCGACAAGCGGCAGCCCTTCGTCAATGCCTTCGCCCACCGCTACAACCGTCACAGGGCACACGACGCTCTCGACGAATCAACTAAGCCGAGTATCTCAAGACCTTCAGCGGCGCGCCCCGCAGGCCTCCTCACATGTCTTGAACCAGGACATCCTCCAGGATGACACCAAGCGAACTCACTGTGCCGGAATGGCTGCGACGATCTCAGGCGATAGCCTGGGTGACATTGCTTGGCATGCTCTTCCATATCGCATTTGCTTTCGGACACATCGATGGCCCGACGCATAGAAACGGCTTGCTCTTATCCAGCTTCGAGCGGTCGCTCGCAGGATCCGGAGAAGGGCCCGCGTCGGGGCACCACGACGACAAGTCCCAGGGCCGTTGTGACATATGCATCATCGGCTCCATGGGAGCCGCACTGCCGGCGCCTGCGGCAGTTCATGTCCTTTCCGAGCTCACCTTCTACGCGATCGACTGGGTCGCGACTGCGGCGCGCCCGGACACCAGAGAACTCTCTTCACACTACGACATCCGCGGCCCTTCGCGAGCTTGAATGGATGGCTGAACTGCCGCTTCTCGCGGTCGCGCAACGCGCCGACACTTGTTATGGCGGCTAATGACCATATCGATCTGGAGAGACAGAGATGGGATTGCATCACCACACCGGGACGTTGTTTGCCGCTGGCATGTTTATTGTTATTTCGACGGCGCACGCAGAAGAAGATCGTCGAGAGCTTGGACCACATGTTCATGGACACGGGACATTGGCGATCGCTTTCGAGGCCAACAATGTTGAGATGGAGCTCGCTGCCCCTGGCATGGATATTGTCGGGTTTGAGCACGAAGCTGAAACCGCGGAGCAGAAGAGCGCCGTCGAGACCGCGCTCGCCGACCTTAAGGAACCCTTGAAGCTCTTCGCGATGCCCGACTCCGCAGGGTGCACCGTCACCTCCGCCGACGTCAAAGTCGTCGCGGAAGAACATGAGGACCACCCTGCTACCGCGGAGGCTGGTGAGGCCGCGGGTTCTGAAGAGCACGGGACCCATCACACCGAGTTCCGAGCAACTTATGCTCTCGCCTGCGCGGATACTGCCCAGGCCGCGTGGCTCGACTTCCCCTTCTTCGATCGCTTCGCCGGATCCTGGAAACTCGGCGTGACGGTCGTCGATGCCAATGGACAGACCGCTTTCGAGGTGTCCCGCGAGGCGCGCTATCTGGAGAGATGAGATGAACGCGGACGCCGCGACGGACGCCGTGCGCTTGCACGGCGTCGAATACAGGTGGAACGCGCGAGACCCGTTTTGCCTCTCAATCGGCGAGTTCGAAGTTTCCCGCGGTGAGCGTCTTCTGCTGCTTGGCGCATCCGGTAGCGGAAAATCGACGCTCCTCAGCTTGCTGACAGGCATCGCGTTGGCGCAAGCTGGGCGCTTGGAAGTCCTCGGGCAACGGCTTGACGAATTGAGCGGCAGCGGGCGCGATCGGTTTCGGGCGGAACATTTTGGCATCATCTTTCAGATGTTCAATCTTCTTCCCTACGGCGCCGTCATCGACAATGTGCTGTTACCGCTCAGCTTCGCGCCGGAACGTCGCGCCCGCGCAACGGCCGCGGGAGGCGCGGAGAGCGAAGCCCGGCGCCTCTTGTCGGCCCTGGGACTTCCGGCGGATATCGGGCAGCAGACGGCGGCCACCCTGAGCGTCGGTCAGCAGCAACGCGTCGCGACGGCGCGGGCGCTCATCGGCTCCCCCGATATTGTTGTCGCCGACGAGCCTACATCGGCTCTCGACGACGATCGGCAGCAGGATTTTCTCGACCTGCTGTTCGGCCAGATCGAGGCCACAAAGGCAACTCTGATCATGGTCAGTCACGACCGCCGCTTGGCGCAGCATTTCACGCGGGCGATCCAGCTCAACGACATCCTTACAACGTCGAAAAGCCGAGCCCGGGCATGATTGTCGCACGTCTCACTCTGCAATCGCTGCGCAACCGCTGGATCACGGTGTTGCTGACGATCCTTTCGATCTCCGTCAGCGTCATGCTTCTGCTCGGTGTCGAGAAGGTGCGCAGTGGCGCGCGAGACAGCTTTGCCGGGACCGTGTCTGGTGCGGATCTGGTCATTGGCGCCCGATCGGGTGCCATGCAGCTCCTTCTCTACTCGGTGTTCCGCATTGGCAACGCGACCAACAATGTCACCTGGCGCAGCTACGAAGACATCGTTTCGCGCCCGCAGGTAGCCTGGGCAATTCCGCTTTCACTTGGCGACAGCCATCGCGGCTTTCGCGTCATCGGGACGACTCCGGATTACTTCGAGCACTTCCAATATCGCGGCGGCCAGGCCTTGACGTTTGCCGCAGGCGCACCCTTTGACGACCTGTTCGATGTCGTCCTCGGCTCGGATGTTGCGAGCCGGCTTGGCTATTCCATCGGCGACAAGATCACTGTCGCGCACGGTGCGGGCTCCCTTGGGCCGCAGCATGACGACCTCCCGTTTCGCGTGTCCGGCATACTGGCACGTACCGGCACGCCGGTGGACAAATCCCTCCATGTCAGTCTCAAGGCTATCGAGGCCATTCATGTCGACTGGCGGTCCGGTTCACGGATCCCGGGACAAGTTACACCGGCCGACCGTCTGCGGCAGATGACCATTGCTCCGAAGGCGGTAACCGCCGCGATCATCGGCTTGAAGTCGCGCCTGCAAGTCATCGGGTTCCAGCGCGGCGTGAACGAGTACAGGGCCGAGCCTCTTTCGGCTGTGCTGCCGGGGGTCGCCTTGCAGGAGATGTGGGGACTGGTCGCCACCGCCGAGACCGCATTGCTTGGCGTCTCCGCGATGGTCGTGGTGACCTCGATGCTCGGCTTGTCGGCAATGATCCTGTCGACGCTCAACGAGCGACGGCGTGAGATCGCGATATTGCGCTCGCTGGGGGCAAAGCCCGGCACGGTTGCAGGACTTCTTGTCGGAGAGGCGACACTGCTGACAGTAGCGGGAATCGCAATAGGAACGGCGGCACTTTATGCGGTCCTGGTGGTGGCCCGCCCGCTTGTTGACAGACAGTTCGGCATCGATATCGGCATTCAGCCCCCATCCGCAACCGATGCCCTGTTGTTATTGGCAATATTGATCGGCGGGATGGCCGCCGGGTTCCTGCCGGCCTGTCGCGCCTACAGGATGTCACTCGCAGATGGCATGATGGTGAGAACATGAAGACTTCCGGATTCCTCGGCAACGCGAGGTCGATGTTGCGCTGCATCGCTCTCATCCTGGCCGTTTTGGGCGCGGGCTGCGGCGCGGCATTCAGCGAGGCCGCAACCCAGCTGAAATGGGAGATGCTGATCCCGCCGACAGAACCGCTGGCAAATTTCCCGGACGAACTTCCTTTTGAGCAGCAGGAGGCCCTGAGAAATGTCCTATACTGGAAAGGTCACCCGTCGGGCGAGTTGAGCGAAGAGTTTGCCCTTCAGCGCGACGAAGCCAAAAAAAGGGTCGACGCCGACAGGGAGAAACTTGCAAAGCAAGGCGTCGATCTTGATGCGCTTTACGAACGATACGTCGCCTGGGCTACGGAGATCGAGAGGCGTGGAACCCTCACCGAGAAGAAGTTGGACGGGGCGCAGGTAGCCATCGCCGGCTATCTGCTGCCCCTGGATTTTAACCCGGACGGTACGACGGAGTTCCTGCTGGTCCCCTATTTCGGTGCGTGCATCCATGAGCCGCCACCGCCGCCGAACCAGGTGATCTACTTGAAATCCACCGCTCCGTACGCGCCTGCGGCCCTGTTCGAGGGCGTGATGATAACCGGCACGATGCGCGTGCAGTCCGAAAGGAAAGACCTCTCCTTTGTGGACGGTTCAAGCGAAGTTGCTTCGGGCTACGTCCTGGAGAGCGAAAGCATCGAGCCCTATCAAGGCGAAGGTGGCGGGCAATAGTGGCCAGTCCTGCGGAGGCGATGCCAACCGCCAGTCCGCGGGTCAGAGGCAGGCACGGACGTGGATGGATGCGCTCAGCGAAACCCGGTGACCCTGAGCACCTCCGCCGGCGAGGTGAGACCTTGCCCTGCCTTCCTGGCACCGTCATGCGCCATCGTGCTCATGCCCCGCTCCAGCGCGAGCGCTTCGATCCTGGAGTGGTCTGCTCCTTGTGAAGCGAGCTCGATGATAGCCTCCTCGAGGACCAGGATCTCGAACACGGCGATGCGGCCTCGATACCCGGTGCCGTTGCAACGGCCGCAGCCCACTGCGCTGAACACTTTCTGGCCCTGGGAGAACCCGACGGCCTGGTAACGCGAGTCGGAGGAGAAAGTCTCGGCCGGAAGAATTCCTTCCTGCTTGCAGTGATCGCAGAGCCGCCGCAACAGGCGCTGGGAGATGATGCCGCGTACGGCGCCGACCAGCAGATAGGTCTCGACACCCAGGTCGCGCATACGGGTGAAGGCCGCCGCCGCGGTGTTCGCGTGGACCGTGGTGAGAACGAGGTGTCCGGTGAGCGCTGCCTGGACGGCGGCCCGTGCCGTCTCGCCGTCGCGTATCTCGCCGACCAGGATCACGTCGGGGTCCTGTCGCACGAACGTCCGGATCGCGGATGAGAAGGTGATGCCGATCGCCGAGTTGATCTGCGACTGCACGATGCCGGGGATCTGGTACTCGACGGGATCCTCGATGGTCACGATCTTGCGGCCCGGATCGTTTAGCTTCGAGAGCGCGGCGGCGAGCGTCGTCGTCTTGCCGCTGCCGGTCGGGCCGGCGACGGCGATCATTCCGTGGGTGTGCTCAAGGAGCCGGTTCAGCGTCTGCCGTTCCTGGTCATCCAGGCCCACGCCCGCGAAATCGAGCAGGACGCTGTCGCGGTGCAGGATGCGCATGACGACGGTCTCGCCATGGATGGAGGAGAGGGTGGCAACGCGCAGTTCGACTTCGCGGTCACCGATGGGAAGGCGCATCGCACCATCCTGAGGCTTGCGGCGCTCGGTGATGTCGAGGCCGGCGAGAACCTTGATTCGCGACACGATCGCATCGCCCATTTCGTGCGGCGGCGGAGGCATGATCCGCAAGACGCCGTCGATACGGAAACGCATCACGAGCCGTCCGCGCATCGGTTCGAGGTGGATGTCGGTTGCCCTCAGGTCGAGCGCGCGCCGGAAGATGTCGTCGACGACAACCACAACCGGCGCGCCGCTCGCGAGATCCCGCAGGCTTGCGATAGCCGCTTCGGAGGTTGCTCCTTCGCCGGTGGCCTGGGCAACGTCCTGGGTGCCGGAAAGACGTTCCAAGCAGGATTCCAGGTCGGGTGCGGGAACCACGCAGACCTCGACGTCACCGTCGAGAACGGATCGCAGCGCCTCTATCGGGTCTGCGTCTCCAGGGTGGAGAACCCCTATGACGGCGCTCCCGTCAGGCGCCGTGAGCGGCGCGATCCAGTTCTCCACAAGAAATCGGTTTGAGAGATTCTGCGCGACGGGCCTGTAGTCGGCGAGTTGGTGCCGGTCGAGAAGCCGCACGCCATAATAGGACGACAGGAAGCCTGCGAGGGCATCGGCGTCGACGATCTGCGCTTCGATCAGGCGGTGCAGGTCGGAGGCTCGCGAGGCCGTGCTCTCACCGAAAAGGCCCCGCGTAGCCTCGCGGCTCGCCAGTCCGGCACCGGCCATGGACGACAAGAGCGAGTGTAAGTCTGTAAGCTGTGGGTTCATTGAACGTACCTGTCGCACTTGACCCTTGAGCACAATGGACGCCGGCTTGCGCATGCCGAATCCGTCTGTCGGTTTAGTCCGCAGAGCGGTCTGCCTGACGTACGATTCCGGACCCGGCGGTTCCCCGGAAAGCTGCGCCAGACCAGAAGGCTGTGCGGTATGGGTGTCAAGAGCCCGTGCCCCTTCTACTCCCACCAGACGGTGAACCGGGTGCCACACGAGGTAGCGATTGAGAATCTTTCGCTACACCCACATATCGCCGCCAATATTGCGGAACCCCACTCGACCAAGGCAAGCGTCACGCCCGCCAGCAGCTGGTGGGAAATCGTCATGACCCATGCGACCGTGACGATCGTAGCCGAGGGCCGCAGACTGCGCCGCGTTGGAATGAGCAGGCTTGGAGTGGCTGGAGCCCTTCCCGCTTCATCGCCTTGCCGGGCGTATCAATCTCAGTGATCCATGGCCTTGACGATTTCCTCGGTCATCTTCTTGGCGTCGCCGAGCAGCATCATGGTGCCGTCCTTGTAGAACAGCGTGTTGTCGATGCCGGCATAGCCGGAGCCGAGCGAGCGCTTGACGAACAGGCAGGTGCGCGCCTTGTCGACGTCGAGGATCGGCATACCGTAAATAGGTGAGGACTTGTCATCCCGCGCGGACGGGTTGGTGACGTCGTTGGCGCCGATGACATAGGCGACGTCGGCCTGCGCGAATTCGGAATTGATGTCCTCGAGCTCGAACACTTCGTCGTAAGGCACGTTGGCTTCGGCCAAGAGCACGTTCATGTGGCCCGGCATGCGGCCGGCCACGGGGTGGATGGCGTATTTGACGTCGACGCCATTGGCCTTGAGCTTGTCGGCCATCTCGCGCAGTGCGTGCTGGGCCTGGGCGACGGCCATGCCGTAGCCAGGCACGATGATGACCTTCTGCGCGTTCATCATCAGATAGGCCGCATCGTCGGCCGAGCCCTGCTTGACCGTGCGCTCGATCCCATCATCAGCGCCCGCGGCTGCGGTCTCACCACCGAAGCCGCCGAGGATGACGGAGATGAAGGAGCGGTTCATGCCCTTGCACATGATGTAGGACAGGATGGCACCCGACGAGCCGACCAGGGCGCCGGTGATGATCAGCGCCAGATTGCCGAGCGTGAAGCCGAGTGCGGCCGCCGCCCAGCCCGAATAGGAGTTGAGCATCGACACCACCACCGGCATGTCGGCGCCGCCGATGGGGATGATGAGCAGCACGCCCAGCACCAGCGATGCGGCAACGATGAGCCAGAAGACGAGCTTCGATTCGGTGGTGACCAAGAGCACGATCAGCACGACCAAGGCGATGCCAAGCGCGATGTTGATGAAATGGCGGCCGCCGATCATGATCGGCTTGCCGGACATGCGCCCGTCAAGCTTCAGGAAGGCGATGACCGAGCCGGTGAAGGTGATGGCGCCGATGGCCACACCCAGGCTCATTTCGACCAGCGCCTGGGCGTGGATGTCGCCCGCCGTGCCGATGCCGAAGCTTTCCGGCGCATAGATGGCGGCGGCCGCCACCATGACGGCGGCAAGGCCGACGAGCGAGTGGAAGGCGGCGACCAGTTGCGGCATCGAGGTCATGGCGATGCGCCTGGCCGTGACGGCGCCGACGCCGCCGCCGATGGCAAGGCCGAGCACGATCAGGCCGAAGCGTCCAGCCGATGGCGTGGCCAGCGCCAGCGTGGTGGCGATGGCAATGCCCATGCCGATCATGCCGTAGAGATTGCCTTGCCGGCTGGTGGTCGGGTGCGACAGGCCGCGCAACGCCAGGATGAAGAGAATGCCGGAGACCAGATAGAGGAAGGAGGCGAGATTGACGGTCACGTCACTTGTCCTTCTTCTTGTACATTGCCAGCATGCGCTGGGTGACGAGGAAGCCGCCGAAGATGTTGACCGACACCAGCATCAGCGCGACGAAGCCGAAGCCCGCGGCGACGCCGGAGGCGGCGATGCCGACGGCAAGCAGCGCGCCGACGACGATGACCGAGGAGATGGCGTTGGTGACGGCCATCAGCGGCGTGTGCAGCGCAGGCGTCACCGACCAGACGACGTAATAGCCGACGAAGATCGCCAGCACGAAGATGGCCAGGCGGAAGACGAAGGGATCGATGGCGCCGCCCGACAGCGCGTGCGCGGCGTCACCGGCCGCCTCGGCGCCGCCGGGAGCATTTGCCAGGTTCTGCACCGCCAGCCGGACGGCAGCACTTGCCTGGTCGAGCTGGTCGAGGGCTTTCTGCAAGGTCTGGTCCATCACGCGGTCCCTTTCGGCTTGGGCGAGGGCGACTTTGGCGAGGGCGACTTGGGCGGCGGGGGCGACTTGGGCGGCGAGGGCTTGGATGCGGCAGCTTTCCTGGGCGCGGCTTTCTTGGGCGCCGAAGCATCAGCGACCATTGTGCTGGCCGGGATCGCCGGCGGTTCGATATATTGGCCCTTTGGCGGCTGCTGGTCGGCCTTGGCGAAGGCCGGATGGACGATCTTGCCGCCGTCGGTCAGCATGGTCGCCTTGACCAGGTCGTCATCGCGGTTGATGGCAAGCGTCTTCGTCGCCTTGTCGACCAGGGTCTCGAGGAAAGCAAAAAGGTTCCTGGCGTAGAGCAGCGAAGCGGAGGCCGCGACGCGGCCCGGCACGTTGAGATGGCCGACGATCTTGACGCCGTTGGCCGTCGTCACGACCTTGCCAGGCACAGCGCCCTCGACATTGCCGCCGCGCTCCACAGCAAGATCGACGATCACCGAACCAGGCTTCATCGAGGCGACCATGTCAGCCGACACCAGCCTCGGCGCCGGGCGGCCGGGGATCAGCGCCGTGGTGATGACGATGTCCTGCTTGGCGATGTGCTCGGCGGTCAGCGCCGCCTGCTTGGCCTGGTATTCCCTGGACATCTCCTTGGCGTAGCCGCCGGCGGTCTCGGCCGCCTTGAACTCTTCGTCCTCGACGGCGAGGAACTTTGCGCCAAGCGAGGCGACCTGTTCCTTGGCGGCGGGGCGCACATCGGTCGCGGTGACGACCGCGCCGAGCCGGCGCGCTGTGGCGATCGCCTGCAGGCCGGCAACGCCGACGCCCATGATGAACACCTTGGCGGCAGGAACAGTGCCGGCCGCCGTCATCATCATCGGCAGCGCCCGGTCATATTCGGCAGCGCCGTCGATCACCGCCTGGTAGCCGGCAAGGTTAGCCTGCGAGGACAAGACGTCCATCGACTGGGCGCGCGTGATGCGCGGCATGAATTCCATCGCAAAGGCCGTCAGCCCGGCCTTGGCCAGCGCCGCGACGGCGGCATCGTTGCCATACGGATCCATGATGGCGATGACCGCAGCGCCTGACTTGTAGCTTTTCAGCTCCGCATCAGTCGGCCGGCGCACCTTCAGAATCACATCCGCACGGGCCGCATCGGATGCGGAACCAATGGTGGCACCGGCCTTCGCGTAGTCTTCGTCGGCGATGCGGGACAGTGTGCCCGCTCCGCTCTCAACCACCACGTCGAAGCCAAGGGCGGCTATGCGCTTCACCGTATCGGGCGACGCCGCGACACGGGGTTCGCCCGAGCCGCCCTCGGCGGGAATGAAGATGATCTGGCTCACGCTTGGCTACCCCTCCCCGGCACGCGGCGCATCTGCGCGCCTGCCGTATCGTTCACATCTTACTACAATCCACAAAATGGGCAATTTGTCCACATATCTGATTGAGGGTACTTGTCCGCCAGTTGCCGATGCCATATCGATGGCCAAACGGCGGTTCTGGAGGTGTAAATGTCCAAGATCAATGGTGCGAAGCGGCTACGCTCGCGCGAGTGGTTCGACAATCCGGACAATCCCGGCATGACGGCGCTCTACCTCGAACGCTATCTGAACTATGGGCTGACCCGCGAAGAACTGCAGTCCGGAAAGCCGCTTATCGGCATCGCCCAGACGGGCTCGGACCTGTCACCTTGCAACCGGCATCATATCGAGCTCGCCAAGCGCGTGCGCGACGGCATTGTGGCCGCCGGCGGGGTGCCGTTGGAATTCCCGGTCCACCCGATCCAGGAGACAGGCAAGCGGCCCACCGCCGCGCTCGACCGCAACCTCGCCTATCTCGCTCTCGTCGAGTTGCTTTATGGCTATCCGCTGGATGGCGTCGTGCTGACCATCGGCTGCGACAAGACCACCCCGGCGCTGCTGATGGCCGCGGCCACCGTCAACATTCCGGCCATAGCGCTGTCCGTCGGCCCGATGCTGAACGGCTGGCACAAGGGCGAACGCACCGGCTCCGGCACGGTCGTGTGGAAGTCACGCGAAAGGCTGGCGGCAGGAGAGATCGACTACGACCAGTTCATGGACATCGTCGCTTCATCGGCGCCGTCCGTCGGCTACTGCAACACGATGGGCACGGCGACGACGATGAACTCGCTGGCCGAGGCGCTCGGCATGCAGTTGCCGGGCTCCGCCGCCATTCCAGCACCCTATCGCGAGCGCGGCCAGATCGCCTACCAAACCGGCAAGCGCATCGTCGACATGGTGCGCGAGGACTTGAAACCCTCCGACATCATGACGCGGCAAGCCTTCGAGAACGCCATCGTCGTCAATTCTGCCATCGGCGGCTCGACCAATGCGCCGATCCACCTCAACGCCATCGCGCGGCATCTCGGCGTGTCGCTGACCGTCGATGACTGGCAGAAGGTCGGTCACCACGTTCCGCTAATCGTAAATCTCCAGCCGGCCGGTGAATATCTCGGCGAGGACTATCATCATGCGGGCGGTGTGCCGGTCGTGGTGGCAGAGCTGATGAAGGCCGGCTTGCTGCCGCATCCTGGAGCCATGACCGTCAACGGCCGCACGATCGGCGACAATTGCGCCGCGGCAGAGAATCTCGACGGCAAGGTCATCCGTACCGTGGCCAATCCGCTCAGGAAGGATGCCGGCTTCATCAACCTGAAAGGCAATCTGTTCGATTCCGCAATCATGAAGACGTCGGTCATCTCGCCGGAGTTTCGCGACCGCTATCTGTCAAATCCGCGAGACCCCGATGCCTTCGAGGGCGTCGCCGTCGTCTTCGACGGTCCGGAAGACTACCACCGTCGCATTGAGGATCCGTCACTCGGCCTGAACGAGAATACCATCCTGTTCATGCGCGGAGCCGGCCCAGTCGGTTATCCGGGCGGCGCCGAAGTCGTGAACATGCAGCCGCCAGCCTACCTGCTGAAGGCGGGCATCCACTCGCTTCCCTGCATCGGCGATGGCCGTCAGTCCGGCACTTCCGGCTCTCCATCGATCCTCAACGCCTCGCCCGAGGCGGCCGTCGGTGGTGGCCTTGCGCTGCTGCGTACGGGTGACCGGGTACGCATCGACCTGCGCAAGGGGACCGCCGACATCCTCGTGTCGGACGACGAGATTAAGCGCCGTCGCGTCGACCTGCAAAACGAGGGCGGCTATGCATATCCGAAGCATCAGACACCCTGGCAGGAGATCCAGCGGTCAATGGTTGACCAGTTGTCCGAGGGAATGGTTCTGAAGCCGGCGGTGAAGTACCAGAACATCGCCGTCACCAGCGGCCTGCCGCGCGACAATCATTAGGACAGTTCCTACTTGGGCCTGCGTTCAAGATCGGTGCTCGATTGGCGAAGAACTGTGACTGATCTGGAATTAGGACCTGAAGATGCGCTATGATTTGTATTCACGCGGGCGACGGAACTCCGGATCCGGTGCCGGCTTCTGCTCTGGGGTTTGACCGGAATGGCTTATCCTTTCACCGCGGCGATCCGCGGCTTGGATGACTGGATCGCGGGACCGGCCTCCCTGCTGGATGAACTTGCGCGCGTCAAATCCAGCAGCCGCGTGGTCGCGCGGGTCGCGGACGATGGGAGCGCGTTTGAAATCGAGCCGGCGACCAGCCGAAAGCCGTCAGCACCCCTGTTGATACTGATTTCTCCAGACACGCAGGCGCCGGCCGCATTGCGCGCCGCGGTGAATGGAAAGGCGGTCCATCTCGGCATCCCGGCGAGCTGGGTGATCGCGCGCCGGATCGAACTGCCGATGGAGGCTGCCAGCCACGTCGAAGGCATCGTTACGTCGCGGATGGGCGCGCTTTCGCCATTGCCTGCTTCCGATATCTATTTCGGCCACAGGGTCCTCGGGATCAGCCGTGAGGCGCGGCAGATCACCGTCGCCGTCGCAATCGTTCCGAGGTCGCGTGTCGCTGCTGCCTTGGCCTGCCTGAATGTGGCCGAGGCCCGCCAGGTCGTGATCTCGGCGCCGTTTCCGGAAGGCGATGCCGTGGAAGTATTGACACAGCGGCAACGGGTCACCGGCACGCGTGGCCGGATAAAGTTTGTCCTTGCCGGAGTTCTGGGCGTAAGCCTAGTCGCTGCAGTCACGGCTCCGGCGGTGCGGCCGATGATCCAGAACAACTATGCCGAGCGCCGCGCCGCCGTCGAGATCCGGGCCGAGAAGGCGCGCCAGGCAATCGCGCTGGCGGCGACTCCGGACAAGGCTGAAACAGCGCCTGAGCAGGAGGCGCGGAATATCAAGGACGACGCGATAAGCGCGCTGGGAGCATTGGACGACCTGGCTCAGGTTTTGCCGACGCATTCCTATGCCATTGAGGTGTCCTTCGCCAATGGCCGCATGCGTCTCTCGGGCCGGACCAAGGACCTGCCCGAAGTACTGACCGCGCTGGAATCATCGGGTCGCTTCGAAGACAGCAAGCTGGTCGGATCGGCCCTGCGCGGCGAGGATGGCGTTACCTCGGAGTTCGAGGTCGATACCCGCCCGCTCATCCGCACGGGAGGTTCGCTGCGATGAGGACGACACCCCTGTGGCGCGACACGCGGCTTCAATCCCTGGTCGTCATGGCCCTGCTGGTCGTCGGAGCTCTTGTACTCGTCGCCGATACGCTGCTGTCCTGGCGCGCGGAGGCGGGCGCGCTGGCGCTCTATGAGGAACGTACCGCCTTGCTCGAAAGCAAGGCGTCCACTTCCCCGGTTCCCCAAGGCGCGAACCAGGCTCTGGATCCCGGCGAGGGCAAGATTCTTCTCGATGCGCAAACCAGTGGGCTCGTCTCGGCCGAATTCCAGAGTCTGCTCTCCAACCGCGTTGAACGCGTGGGTGCCGTTATCCGGCGCGTCGATGTTCCCACAGACGGTCAGGTCGCCGATATAGGCGATCCTCAGTTGGAGTCTTTGGAACGCATTCGTTTAACTGCCGATATCGAGGTTATGGAGCAATCGCTGCCCGATCTCATGTATGCCATCGAGGCAAGCTCGCCCGTCATGGTCGTTGATAGCTTCAGGCTTCGGTTGAACCGAAACGTCGATCTGGGGGGAAATCAGACCTCGGGTTCCATGGATCGGCCGCTGTCGCTGAACGTCATGCTGTCGGCCTTCCGGGAGAAGGGACCCCAGTCATGATGACCATGCTGGGCGCGACAATGATGCTCGCCGCCATCGCGGCCTCTTCGAGCCTGTCCTTCGGCGCAGAAAAGCTATCGGTCAGGGAACGCCAGGTGAGCGACTATGCGGCGCTTCGGGATCGGCCCCTGTTCTCGCCGGACCGGACTGCCCCGATCGCGTTCGGTGCCCCCGAGCCGGAACCTATTGTCGTGCAGCCCGAGCCGGAACCCGAGCCCCCGCCTGCCGCGGCGCCCGAGTGGCAATTGGTTGGCATCGTGCGGTCGGAAAGGCTCAACAGCGCGACCTTCACCACCCCGGCCGAAATGGCGGCCTTCACGCTGCGCACGGGGGAAAGCCGGGAAGGTTGGACCCTGAAGGAAGTCGGCCAGTTCGAAGTCAAGCTCGATGGAGCGGGAGGACGCGCCTCGCTGCGGTTTTCGGATGAGGCAAGCGGTGAACAAATGTTGCCACCGGAGGAGCCGGTGCCCACGCCTTCAGGGGGTTGATCCAAATGGAGTGGTTGCACATTCCGAGCCTCCGGCAGGGATTAATGGAGCGAGTTTCTTTCACAGACAGCTATCAGGAACGAACGTCTCCAGTAGAGGCGTACAGTTAGGAAATTTGGCCTCCATGGTCTCCACGGCATTCGCATACAAGGCTTTGAATGGCGAGGGTCGTCTCGAACTCGGGCGGATCGATGCGTCCGATTCCGACGATGCCGTCCAGAAGCTCGGGGCGCGCGGGCTGATCCCGGTAAGTGTCGAACCGAGGCAGTCTGCATCGCGCGCACCGCTGTTTTCGACCCGAATACCGGCGTCGCAGGTCACGCGGCTGCTCTCCGACCTGTCGATCATGCTGAATGCGGGGATCCGGATCGACGAAGCGCTGGCGATCATGGAAAAGGAATTCGACAGCGGCAGGCTTCAGCCCGTGGTTGCCGGCATTCGCACCGACCTGGCGTCGGGCACCTCGTTCTCCAGAGCGCTGGAAGCCTGGCCCGCTCTGTTCCCGGCGTTCCAGGTCGCCATGGTTCGTGTCGCGGAGACCTCCGGCAAGTTACCCACCCTCCTGTCGCGCATCGTGCAGGAGCGCCAGCATTTCGAGGCATTGCGGGCCAAAGTCAGCGAGGCGCTGCGGTATCCGGCAGTCCTGTTTGCCGGCACGATCTGCGTACTGGTCTTCTTCCTGGTGGGGGTCGTTCCTCAGTTCGAACCGATGCTCATGCAGAGCGGCAAGAAGGACACGCTGATGGTGGTGATGTTCGCGGTCTCGAATTTCCTGCGCGCTTATGGGCTGGTCCTTTTGCTTGCGGCTTCGATACTCGTATTGCTGGGGTTCGTGGCGGCGCGGCGGGGCCTTCTCTGGGCATGGCTTTGGGGTTTCGCCAAGAAACTTCCGCTTTTGTCGGAGATACCGGGGAGCTATCGGACGGGGCGCTTCGCCCGTCTCCTGGGCATCATGGTCGAGACTGGCGTGGCGGTTCCTGTGGCTTTCAAGCTCATCAGCGATACCGTCGACCACGGCGAGGCCGCGCGGGCACGCGCGCAGCAGGCGTCCGACGCGCTGAGGCAGGGGAATAGGCTTGGCCATGCGCTTGAGATTCTTCAGCTTCCCCCGCTGGCGGTGCGCATGTTGAGGCTCGGCGAGCAAAGTGGCGAACTCGCAGGGCTGGCCTATCGTGTCGCCGACTTCTATGAAGTGCGGCTGGAGCGTTCGCTGTCCCGTATCGTCGGGCTTGTCGGCCCTGCGGCAGTGGCAACCATCAGTATCTTGATCGGTGGTATGATCGTGTCGATCATGTCCACCCTCATGTCATTCAACGACATGGTCCGCTAGGAGGCTGTTTGCATGAGCGTTCATTTCGCAGTTGGTCCCAATCTCATGCAGCGCAAGCGTGCCCGGCGCCGCGAGGCAGGCTTTACGCTGATCGAGATGCTGGTCGTGCTGGCCATCATCGGCCTGATCTCGGCGCTCGTCGGTCCTCGTGTTCTCGCGCAGTTGTCCGACTCGCGCGTGCGTGCGGCGAAGCTTCAGATCGAGGCGTTTTCCAGCGCGCTCGACATCTTCTACATCGATGTCGGCCGTTATCCGGTGCAGGCAGAGGGGCTGGGAGCGCTGGTGCGCAAGCCCTCGACCATCCAGGTCTGGAACGGGCCATACGTTCGCGGCGAGACCGTTCCGCTCGATCCGTGGGGTCATGAATACAGATACGCAAGCGACGGAAAGACGTTCAACATCACCACCGACGGGCCCGGTGGGCGCGGCTCCAATGTGTCCGCCCAGCCCTAAGGGCAACAGCAACCGCAAAAGGACGCAACGCGGTGTCGTGCTGCTCGACGTGGTCGCGGCGCTTGCGATCGTCGCTCTCGCGGCCTTCGTGCTGATGCCGCGCCCGCGTTCCAGCATCGGGGCTGCCGAGCTTTCTGGCGAGGCGGTTCGCGTCAGCGGGGAGTTCCGCAAGGGCAGAGCGAAGGCGCTGACCACGGGCAGCGTCGCCGACGTGAGGGTCGATCCGGGAAACAAACGCATCCAGGTGGATGGCGCCAATCCGATCTCGATCAGGGATGGGGTGGCCATGAACTGGGTCACGTCGGACCGGTGTCCCATACGAGGCGGAAGCAGAGCCTTGCGCTTCCTTGCCGACGGACGGTCGTGTGGGGGCGTCATGACACTGTCCGCCAGCGGCCGGGAGATCGAACTGCGCGTCGACTGGTTGACCGGCCGCGTGGAAATGAGGCCGAAATGACAGGACGGCGCAGACGCGGCTTCACGCTGATCGAGGTTCTGGCCTCGCTTGCCGTCGCCGTGCTGCTGATCGTTCCGATCGCGCGCATGATCACGGGCACCGCAGGTGCGTTCGCGGGTCTGGAACGATCGACCGAACGCCGTGTCGGCATGCAGGCTGCCATGGCGGCGGCGATGACCCTTAGCCCGTTGCGAACGGGCCGGCGCGTGATCGGAGGCTTCACGGTCATCGTGGAACCGTACCGCTTCGAACGCGGCACTGCCCTGGCTCGCGCCGGATGGCAGCTTTACTCCGTCACCGTTCGCAGCACCGACGGATCGGATGACGACGCGATGCAGACCGTGCGCCTCGGCAAGCGGCAATGACAAGGAAACGCAGCGCTCGGGCCGGCTTCACGCTGATCGAGGCATTGGCTTCGCTGGTGCTTGCGACGATGCTGTTTGGCGGGCTGGCACTCTACACCGGAACCTGGCTGCGCCAATGGCAGGGGATAATCGCCAGAGGCGGGCAGGAGGACACGGTGGCGGTGATTCTCGACCGGATGGTCGAGGATCTGGAGGCGGCGCAGCCCGGCTATTCCAACCCGGAGGGAGCCGCTGCGATCCGCTTCACCGGCCATGCCGACGAGGTCACCTTCGAGCGCCCGGCGCTCGGCTACGAGCCGCGTGCGGGACTTGATGACATCACCTATTCGATGGGTCGGGCCGGAGCCGACGAGGCCCTCATTCGTGCCCGCCGCGATCACAGGATGGGCGAGGGCGGGGAGGATCTTCCGCTGGTGCGAGGCGATCTGAAGCTTTCGTTCAGCTATGCCGGGCCGGACGGCGCGCTCAGCCCCGAATGGACAAGCACCAACCGCATGCCGTCACTCGTCCGTATCGAGATATCCGGCAGTTCTCCGCGTCCCTGGCGGCAATGGGCCTATGCGCGGTTACGCGTCGAGCTGCCCGCGCGTTGCGGCGCGGCCGAAGCGCTCGCGCCGTGTCTGCAGCGCTACGGCATCGGCTTCTGAACTCCGCAGGGCTGTACGATTGGCGCCGATAACAGGCTTGCAAAACAGCGTGGCATGCAGACGGCGCAAGGCTGCCGCTGGCTATCGACATTCGCGGGCTCTGTCGCAAATCGTTCTTTTGTTTTCGCGTCGCTGATCAGGCTGCCAGGATCTCGAACTGCTCGGCGATCGAGGGAGATGGATTGTAGGCAAACCTCGCCTGCTGTCTGCGCATCATGTGAACCATCTCCATGCCAGTGAGAATAACCTCGGCGGTCGCATTCACTTGAAGCCGAACATGGAGTGGATGCGGCGCTTGACGCGTCGATGGTTCTGTTCGATCCAATTATTGAGGTACTTGCTGTTGCGGATGTGAATCGGCTTCGGTGAACGTCGCGGGCGGTCCCGCAGACGGCTTTCAGCATCGCAGGAAATGACCGCCTCGCGGTTGGTTTGGCTGCCGTCGATGACAATGCGTTCCGGCCTGCCGTAACCCAGCGGCGACCGAAGGTCGTCTCGATTTCCTGCAATGCCTTGCTCGCCCGGTTGCGTCAACGCGACCTGCTGCGAGGCTTTGAGGAGCGAGCCATGCTCGCCCAGCGCGAGTAGGAGCCGCAACTGTTTCAGGTGGATCCTGGAAACGATCGAGTGGAGCGGTGGGGCCATGCCTGGGTTGAGTAAACGTTATACCGAGATCACATCTTCTCAGTTGTCGCGCGAGCGAATGCTGCAATACTCCGGCCGGCCAAGTCTCTGCGGCGATCACGATTAATGAGTTTCGCTGTTCAGGCCCAGATCCAAACAATCCCGAATGCGCTGGCCCGAATGCGCTGGTCTAAAAATATCAGGAGGAGAACGTAATGACAGTCAGCCGACGCTCATTGTTGAAGGCCGGCGCCGGAATCGCCGCCGCAGGGGTGGCCAGCAGCATATTGCAGCCGAGCATTGCCAATGCCGCGGACCCGCGCGTAGCCGATATCGTCGTTGTGGGTTGCGGCTCGGCGGGCCTCGGGGCCGCAGTCGCCGCCGCAGAGGCGGGCGCGTCGGTTATTGTCCTCGAGGCGCAACCGCACATCGGGGGACGTGGCATCGTCAGCTCAGGCAACATTCCCCTGGGAGGCGGAACCCCTGCCCAGATGGCGGCCGGCATCGCGGACTCGCCAGACCTCCTGTATCGCGACCTTACCGACTGGTCCATCGTCCAGGCGAACGGCTTTCCGAGCTACCGCTATAACGATCGCGAGCTGATCCGGGCATTTGCCGACGTCAACGTCGACCTTTACAACTTTCTGGTCCGCCATGGCGTCGTGTGGACGACATCCAGGCCCGACAATGTCGGCGGCAATGAGGTCGGCAACTCGGTGAACCGTATGATGCATACGGCGATCATGAACTACGTCTCGGTCCGGACCGGCTTGCCGGTAGCCGCGAGCCAACAGCGGACGACGTCTCAAGGGCCCGGCTTCATATATCCGCTGGAGGCCGCGGCAAAGGCGCGTGGCGTGAAGATCCTGCTGAATTACCGTTTGGAGTCACTGCTGCGGACGAAAGCGGGCGTGGTCGGGGTCGTAGCCTCCAATCAGGGCCGCCTCGTTAACATTCAGGCACGCAAGGGCGTAGTGATTGCGAGTGGCGGCGGAAACGGCAATGTGGAATACCGCCGACAGTTCGACCCACGGCTCACCGCGGAGTACTGCGGCGTCGCTGGCGAGCCCTATTCCTTCCAGGACGCCAGCGGCATACTCGCAGGGCTGAATGTCGGCGCGTCGCTCGCGGGCACGTACAACCAGACTGGAGAGTTCGGCACTAACATCACCAAGCCAACCGCCATCGGAACGCGGTACAACTACTCGTTCCTGCAGTGGGGGCCCAATAGCCCTGTCTTCCACCTTGCGAAAGCTTCGGGACTAGCCAACGTCAACAACCAGAACGTTATCCATGTAAACATGATCGGGAGGCGGTTCTACGACGAAACGGGAGGTCAATTCGGGACGAACAGCGCTGGCTCGGTCAACCCGTACACTCAGGGCAGCTACCTGAACGCCAAGAACATCACATACAACCCGCAAAACTGGATCAACGCCGCTCTGGCTGGAATCGGCGACGGCCACAACGGCGGTGGCCCGATCTGGGCCATCTTCGATGCAGATGCCGTGGCCCGCCAGAGATGGAATGTGGCGCCGCCCTTCGTCGATCCCGATGGATTCTTCTTCCAGGCAAACACGCTGGAGGAACTCGCACAGAAGATCGTCATGCCGCATCAGCGGGTTCCGATGCCGGCAAGCAACCTGGTCGAAACGGTGACGCGGTACAACAGCTTTGTTGACGCGGGTGCCGACGCCGACTTCGGCAAACCGACACCCCAATACAAGATCCAACGGGGCCCCTTCTATGCCGCCTGGTCGACGCCGGTGATCCACGACGCCCGGTCCGGCCTGCGCATCAACGGCTCAAGCCAGGTCCTCGACTATGCCTCTCAGGTGATTCCCGGCCTCTACGCCGCCGGCGAAGCTGCTGGCGGATTCAGTCAGCACGGGAACGGTCGAGCTCTCTCTCAGGGCATCATCGCAGGAAGGCACGCAGCCTCCAGTTCGTATTAGCAGGACTACAGCTCTCAACAATAGTCCCGCCAGGCCTCTCGGTCCGGCGGGACTACCTGTTCCTCGGACCCGAGGCCAGTGATTCCAGCACCGGCGGCATGAAGAACTTGGCCATGCGCGCGACACAGGCCTGCGCGATGCGCTGGCCGGTGGCCACCGGGCCGGTGAAGCTGATCGCGTTGACGCGTTTGTCGTCCAGCAGCACCTGGCCCACTTCGGAGCCGCGGCCCATCACCAGGTTGAACACCCCGCTGGCAGGCCCGCGCGGTGCAGGATGTCGGCGATGGCCCAGGCGCTGCCGTATACGAGATCGGCGGGCTTGAGCACCACGGCGTTGCCGCAGGCCAAGGCCGGGGCGATCTTCCAGGCGGGGATCGCGATGGGGAAGTTCCAGGGCGTGATCAGGCCCACGACGCCTACGGGCTCGCGGGTGACTTCCACGCCGACGCCGGGCGTACGGAAGGCACCACGTCGCCGCCGACACGCAGCGCTTCGCCGGCAAAGAACTTGAAGATGTTGCCGGCCCGTGCCACCTCGCCGATGGCCTCGGGCAGGGTCTTGCCTCCCTCGCGGGCGAGCAGGTCGCCCAGTTCGGCCTTGCGCGCCAGGATCCCGGCGCCGGCGGCGTCGAGGATGTCGAAGCGCTGCTGCGGGGTGGACAGGCCCCAGGCGGACTGGGCCTGGGTGGCTGCGGCGATGGCCTGCCTGGCTTGGGCCGCCTCGGCTTGCGCGAACTCGCCAATGACGTCGCGCGTGTCCGAGGGGTTGATGTTGCGCGAGACGCGAGGGCCTTCGACCCACTCGCCGCCGATCAGGTTGTTGAACATAGTGTGCTTGCTTCCTAAAGGCTGGCTTCGAGCATCGCTTCGTAACCGGTGTCGGATGCCACGCGCGGGTTGGTCAGGTGACTGTGGTCCTTCAAGGCGCCCGGACGATGTCGGGGAACATCGCGCGCCACGCCCAGTTGGGCCAAGCCCGTCGGCAAGCCGAGCCGCTCGGTCATGGCGCGCACGGACGGCCCCCCTCGGCCCCGCTGGCCAGGTCCATCGCCTTGCCCATGCGGCACCCTGGCGGATACAGCGCTGACCGGCGCGGTCGCGCCGACCTGATGCTCAGGACTGGCGATGGACCAATTCGTCGATCAGCAGTTTGGCGGCGGGCGGAACCCACGCCCCCTTGCGGGTGACGAGCTCATAGGCCTCGCTTCGCGACGCCAGGGCCAGCGGCAGGATGCGCGTCATCTGCCGGTGCGCGAAGAACTGCGCGACTTCGATCGACACCAGGGCCACGAAGGACGGGTTGGCCTGCAGCAGCGCCAGCGTCGCAAAAGCGGAGGTCGTCTCGAGCAGGTGCTGCGGGAACCGGATCCCGCAATCGCGGTATTCGCGTTCGAGCAAGAGCCGCATCGGCATGTTCGCGCGGTATACCACCCATCGGTATGGCGCCAGCTCCTGCAGGGTGAGCTTCTTCGCGTGCCGGAGCGGATGGCCGACGTTCGCGATCACCGCGAGCGTTTCATCCTGGAGCTTCACGCTGTCGTAGACCTGCGGCGCCTGGCTGATGGTCGTGCGGCAGATCGCCAGGTCGAGCCGGCCGGCTTCGAGCTGGGCCAGCAGGGCGGCGCTGGTGTCCTCGACGATCTCGACGGACAAGTCGGCCTGCCGCGCAACGAGCGCGGAGATGGCATCGGTGAGCAGCGGCACCGCGCCCATGATGACGCCGGCCGCCACCCGCCCGCCCTGGCCACGCATGATTCCGACGATCTCGTCGCGCAGGTGCGCGAGATCCGTCTGGATCAGGCGCGCATAGCGGATCACGCAATGGCCGACGGCATTGGGCTCCAGGCCCCGGTTGGTGCGAACGAACAGCGGCGTGCCGAAGGTCGTCTCGATTTCCTGCAATGCCTTGCTCGCGCCCGGTTGCGTCAACGCGACCTGCTGCGAGGCCTTCAGGAGCGAGCCGTGCTCGCCCAGCGCGACCAGGAGCCGCAGCTGTTTCAGGTGGAGCCTGGAAATGATCGAGTGGAGCGGTGGGGTCATGCCTGGATTGCGTAAATGTTATATCGAGATCATATCGACCGCAAGCATTTCAAATGAAGATCATTGGCGGTTTCGCCACCGAACAGCGGGACCCGCGTGGGGCCAACCCAGCCGCTGTACCAACAGCGCGTCGGCGAACCAGGACCCGCCAGTGCGTGGAAGGCCTCGGCGCTCGACGGCCGCGAAGGTGCCGATCGTCGTTCCGACAGTGCCGTGGGTCGCAGCAAGATGCGTAAGCTCGTCTGCCAAGTCGGCCGCCGTCTCGTCATCCCGGGCAAGCCCCAAGGCATCGAGAACTCCGACGACGCTCGCCTCGTCAGAAGATCCTCCGCGGGCCGAGTTGCCAGCCAGCGCCAAGCCAATTCGGCCGGCGGGACCGACGTCGTCTCCAGGTCGCGTCAGCAGAACGGCATCACGAAGTGCCGCTTCATCGTCTACACCCCCCATCTGCCGCGCCGTTACCGCCGCCGCAGAAAGTTTTTTGACGAAAACTGCTCGTTTTTCAACCTCTTCCGACCAAGGTTGACCACGTTTGATCAGCATATTCGGTCAAAAACCAGTCAAAATAATTCTAACCAAGCCAAAACGGTGGGAATTCGCCCACCAAGATGACAAACGATTGGGCTTGCTGGATGGATTCATGATATTTTGCGGCAGATCGCTCGCGTGATTCAGGCGAGCGCGTTTGCGGCACCGTGCGGAGATACAAACGTGGCAAGGAATGTCCGAAAATCAGCGGTGGAGGACATGGCGCCCTCGGCGTCCGCCGGGTCATGGGAAGACGATGGCGGGCGCGGACGGGTCGACTTGATTCCGGCCAAGCGTCATGCCTTCATCCTCGAATGCCTTAAACGGCAAGGAGCCGTAGGCGTTCAGGAGCTCATCGATCTCATCGGCGCATCGCCTTCGACGATCCGGCGCGATCTCGAGACGCTTGAACGGCAGGGAGCACTGGAGCGAACGCATGGCGGGGCGATGCTTCAGCGCACGGAACTCGCCACCTTCGAGCCGGATCTCGCCACCGCGGCGCATTTCGCCAGGGCAGAGAAAGAGGCCATCGGTGCCGCCATGATGTCGGAACTCCGCGCCGGCCAAAGCGTCATTTTCGACGCAAGCACGACCGTGCTGGAAGTCGCCCGCGCCATCGCCGCGACGCCTATTCCGCTTACCGCCGTTACCAACAGTCTTGCGATCGCGCAGATACTTGCAGCCGTGCCGGAAGTACGTCTCGTCATGCTTGGCGGCACCTGCAAGCCGGGCTCACTGACCCTGGTCGGCCAGCCCGGCGAGAATTTCCTGCGAACCATCCACGCCGATGTGGCCATTCTTGGGACCCATGCCATCACCGGAGACATGCTCACGGAGACCTCGCTAGAGGTTGCGGCGATGAAGCAGGCGATGATCGCGGCGGCGCGCCGTGTCGTCGTGCTTGCGGACAATTCGAAGTTCACTGCCCCCAATTTCTGCACCATCTGCCGTCTGGCCGATATCCACCAGATCATTACCGACGAGGGCATCGATCAGGCTCACCTCACCAATCTTCGGACGCTCGATGTGAACGTCCGCGTCGTGCGCGTCAGCCGTCCAGGTTCTTCAGTTGAGCGCTCTTGAGATTGCGGATATTCGGGTCGTAGCCGACGACCTGACCGGCGCCCTGGATAGCGCGGTTTCCTTCGCCTCGCCTGGCTACGGCATCGGGGTGAGCTGGCAACTGGACCGTGCGTTTTCGGGGCGTATGGCTGTCGATGCGGCCACGCGAGAGGGCGCCGAGGCGACGGCCGTCGCCAGGCACCGGGCGCTCGCGCCATGGCTCGCCGCCGGACAATTGAGTTTCAAGAAGATCGACAGCCTTTTGCGCGGTCACGTCATCGCCGAAATAGAAGCCTGCATCGTCGAGGGGACGTACCAGCGCGTTGTGCTGGCGCCTGCTTTCCCATTTCAAGGGCGTGTTACGCGCGCCGGGCGCCAATGGCGGCTCGATCGGCCTGAAATGGTTGGTCCCGACCTCCTCGCCGACCTCGGCCAGCGCTTTTCGGTCGGGCGTTCAACACCGAGGGCACGACCGGTCCATTTCATCACCCTCTACGATGCCGAAACGGACACGGACCTGGACAAGATCGTCGCAACGGCCGGAATCCCGGAGGCACGGATCTTGTGGGTCGGCACAGGCGGCCTGGCGGCGGCACTCGCCCGGCACATGAAAGCACAGCAGAAGCCTGCTCTTGCGTTATCCGGGCCGTTCCTTGGCCTTGTCGGCACAAATCACGAGGTCACAGCGGGACAGGTGGCCCTCTTTGCCGCCCGGCATGCGGATGCGCATATCGTTATCGAACGCGACATCGACAAAGCGAGAAAGCGCTTGGCGGAGCGGATGATGCAAGGCGCGCCATCAATTGTCAGCGTCGCTGCATCGGGTGATCGCCACGCGGTGGCGGATCATATCGGCAAGGTGTTTGCCTCGCTTCTCGAAGATTTGCCGAAGCCCGGCACGTTGCTCGTCACTGGCGGCGAAACATTGCGGTCGGTGTGCGACAGCCTAGGCGCCGTCGAACTCACGGTCGAAAGCGAGATCGAGCCGGGGCTGCCGGTTTCCGTCATCAAAGGCGGCGTTTTCGAGGGGCTGGCCACGATTTCGAAATCGGGCGCGTTCGGCGACAGCGCCCTGCTCTGCAGGCTTGCCGCTCTCGCGCGTTCCTGATCAGGACGATCGCCGGCGAAGACGCGGCACATCCGCCTTGCCGGTCAAATAGCGTCAAAAACACTGCGAAGCCGGGTGCGGTCGAGATTTCAGCCCGCAGAGGGAGAGGCGCAGTCCGATCAGCCGTGAAATTTGATTGCGAATGATCGCGAAAGAAAACTATTGCGCATATCTGGCCAGAAGGATTAGAAGATGATCACAATTGACCGATATGGGGTGTTTATGTCTGGTCCAAGGCTCGGCATCACAATGGGTGATCCCGCGGGCATCGGCCCCGAGATCATCGCGAAGGCATGCGCACGGCTGAAACCGCGCCTTGCCGAGGGGTCACTGTCGCTTCTCATCATCGGCAGCGTCACCGCGATGCGCGCGATGGAGTCCATTTCAGGACGTATCGAGCGGGAAGAACCGTCGGCTTCGCCCAACGGACATTTTCCGCCCGTGGCCATTCTTGAGGCCGGACCAGAGCGGACACCCATAGAGACAGGCGTCATGTCGGCCGAAGGCGGGCGCCTTGCCTACCTGGCCATCGAAAAGGCTGTTCGCCTGGCCCAGGCCGGCTCGATAGCAGGCATCGTTACGGCCCCTCTCAACAAGGAAGCACTCAACCTGGCCGGCTATCACTATGCCGGCCATACCGACATGCTGGCGGAGCTGACAGGCGCACGCGATTCCGTGATGATGCTTGCCCATGGCGATTTTCGCGTCAGCCATGTCTCGACCCATGTGGCGCTGGCTCAGGTTCCGTCGAAACTGACCGAACCTCGTTTGCGCCGGGTTATCGAGTTGACTGTCGAGGCATTGCAGAGCCTCGGCATTGCCCATCCGCGCATTGCGATTGCCGCGCTCAACCCGCACGCTGGCGAAGGCGGCATTTTCGGTCGTGAGGACATCGACATCACGACCCCGGTCGTCGCCTCTTACACATCGCCCGATTTCGCCGTGGTTGGACCTGTTCCGGGCGACACGGTCTTCGTCAAGCTACGTGCCCGTCAGTATGATGCGGTGGTCGCGATGTATCACGATCAGGGCCATGTTCCGGTGAAGCTGCTCGGCTTCAATGTCGATCCCGCGACCGGTGAATGGAAAGCGCTCTCCGGTGTCAATGTGACGCTCGGCCTTCCGATCATTCGTACCTCCGTCGACCACGGCACGGCCTTCGACATCGCCGGCAAGGGCATCGCCAACGAGGACAGCCTGGTCGAGGCGATCGAGTTCGCCGTTCAGATGGCCGCGGCAAAATCCAAACCTTAGGCACCGGCACGCCTGCAACGCACGAAGAAGCGGATCGAATCATGGCTGTAGAGAAGTCCCATCTCATGCTGATCGACGGCAGATTTGTCACCGGCGAAGCCGGCACGCGCCCGGTGATCAACCCGGCCAACGGCAAGGTTTTTGTCGACGTGCCCGAGGCAAGTCCGGATCAGGCTCGCCAGGCGATAGAGGCAGCCCGTAAGGCGCAGAAAGCCTGGGGGCTCAAATCACCCCTCGCCCGTGCGGCGATCATGAAGCGGATCGCGGTGTTGATCCGGCAGAACACCCGACATCTGGCCGAGGTGGTCGTCAGGGAACAAGGCAAGCCGATCAATGAGGCCATGGGTGAAGTCGGCGGTGCGGCCGAGTTCTTCGACTACTACGCCGAGTTTGCCCGCCGCATTCAAGGTGAGATCCTGCCATCCGACTATGCGGGAGAGCAGGTCTGGATCCAGCGCGTACCCGTAGGCGTCGTCGCCGCCATCATTCCCTGGAATTATCCGAGCGCCCTGGTCAGCCGAAAGGTGGCGCCCGCCATGATCGCCGGCGACACCATCGTCCTCAAACCGCATGAAGACACGCCGCTTTCGGCGCTCGAAATGGCTCGCATCTTTGTGGAAGCGGGCGTGCCGGACGGCGTCGTCAACATCATAACAGGACGAGGCGAAACCATAGGCGAGGTGCTGTGCACGGAACCCGGCGTCGACCTCATCACCATGACCGGAAGCGTGCCGACCGGCAAGCGCATCATGGCGAATGCCTCGCGCAACCTGACGCCCGTTTCGCTGGAGCTTGGCGGCAAGGCGCCCTTCATCGTCCTGGCCGATGCCGATCTCGAGCTGGCGGTGCGGTCGGCGGCCACCTCGCGCTACATGAATTGCGGGCAGGTCTGCATATGCAACGAACGCACGCTCGTCCACCGTTCGATTTACGATCAGTTCGTCACGCGCTTCGTGGAGTTCTCGAAGTCGCTGGTCGTCGGTGATCCGATGCAGGCGAATACCGATATCGGTCCCAAAGTCAGCCGTGAGGAATTGGAAAAGGTCGAGGTGGTCCTGGCGGAAGCCGTCGCGGGCGGCGCGAAGCTGGCTCTGGCCGGCGGACGCCCGGCCAAGGCGCCGATCGACGGTGGCTACTGGCTCAATCCGACCGTATTGACCGACGTGACGCCCGACATGCCGATCATGACGCGGGAAATCTTCGGCCCGGTCGTGCCGATCATGCCCTTCGACACCTTCGAGGAGGCAGTCAGCATCACCAATGCCAGTCGCTATGGCCTGTCGGCCTATCTTTTCACCAACGATCTGGGTCGCGTCATGAACGCCGTCAACGAGGTCTCGTTTGGCGAAATCTATGTGAACCGGATCGGGCCAGAAATGCTGCAGGGCTTCCATGTCGGCTTCCGCGAGAGCGGATTGGGCGGTGACGACGGCGTACACGGGCTCGAGAGCTACATGCGCAAGAAGACGGTCTACGTGAATTACTCGGGTGCCGCCACGGCGGCATTGATGCCTTACGGGCGCTGAACAGCGCCCAGCCAGTACGACCAGCCAGGTCGCTACCCGGCCAAAATGGCCGTTTCATCTCATCGGGAGGAATAAAATGCACTATCGTGGATTCATGGCGGCGGCTTTGGCCGTGGCATTGTCGGGGTTGGCCGCATCTTCGGCGATCGCCGACGACACCATTCCACCGGAAGCAAAGGCGTTGCTTGAGCCGTTGCCTCTATCGCCGAGAGGCCAACCCGTTCCGGGCTTCCCGGACGGTCCACCGGCGGTGTCGCCAGACGTGCTGAAATTCTCCGATGCCGACCTTGCAAAGCTGAAGACCGGAAAGTTCACCGCCGGGCTGGTGATGCACACCATGGATGCCGGCTGGCCTCAATTGCAGGTGGCCGGGATCTCGAACACGCTCAAGGATTTTGGCATCGAGGTTGTCGGAACCACCGACGCCAAGTTCCAGCCCGGCCAGCAGATCAGTGATCTCGAGCAGATGATCGCACGCAAGCCGGATGTGATCTTCTCGATCCCGATCGATCCGAAGTCCGAATCCGAAGCCTACAAGAAGGCGGCGGCAGCCGGCATCAAGCTGGTTTTCATGGACAACGTTCCGGTCGATATGGCGCCGGGCAAGGACTATGTGTCCGTTGTCGCTTCCGACAATGAGAAGAACGCCTATTTCGCCGCGCAGGAACTTGTCGGGGCCATTGGCGGCAAGGGCGAGGTCGGCATCATCACGCTGGTCTATGACTACTACTACTCTGTCGCGGCCCGCAAGGTCGGCGCACTCAAGGCATTCGGCGAACACCCCGACATCAAGGTCGCGGACGTCGGTACCTTCACCGCGCCTGAGAAGGCCTACGAGGTCGCCACCGCCATGTTGACGGCACATCCCGACATGAAGGGCATCTTCGTTGCCTGGGACACGCCCGCGCAGCAGGTCGTGGCCGCGGCCAAGACACTCGGCCGCGACATCGTCATCACCACGAATGACATTGCCGCAGACAGCGCGCTGAACGTTGCACGTGGCGAGTTTCTGGCCGTGGGTGCGCAACGCCCCTATGACCAGGGTGTCGCGGAGGCCAAGGCGGCCGCGCTTGCTCTGCTTGGACATGACGTCCCGCCGTATATTTCGGTACCGACATTGCGCGTCAAGAAGCTCGACCTTCTCAGTGCCCTCAAGCAGGTCACCAAGGAAGATGCGCCGGCTTCGGTGGTGAAAATCTGCAACGGCGAGTGCTTCTAGAGCAGTTCACCGTTTCACGGAAACGGCGAACCGCTCTATCTCTTTGTTTTTGCGCAATTCCAGACGGAAAACCGTACACACTTTTCCTGGAATTGCTCTGGCTCCTTCTTTCGCCGGCGGGCCGCAGCAGTCCGCCGGCGCTCCCCGAGCGATCGAGAAATCGTCATGGCCGAAGCGAAAACTTCAACGTCCCAGCGCCCTATCGTAACGATGCAACGCATCGGCAAGTCGTTTGGCGCGAACCGCGTGCTGTCGGACATTTCGTTCGAGGTCAAGGCCGGCGAAACGCATGCACTGCTCGGCGAAAACGGTGCGGGCAAGTCGACGCTCATGAAGATCCTCATGGGCGCGTATCGGACGGACGAAGGCCGGATTCTGTTCGACGGCGAGGACGTCACCGCCCTGTCGCTTCGAGAGAGGATCGATCGCGGAATCGCAATGATCTTCCAGGAGCTGAGCGTCTTGCCGAACCGTTCGGTTGCCGAAAACCTGTTTATCCTTCGCGAGCCGCTCGCCTTCGGCCGACGTGTCGATGCCAGAAAAATGCTGCGCGAGGCCCGGGCTCTGATCGAGCGATTTGCCTTCTCGCTCGATGCCTCGGCACGTGTGGGCGACCTGGCGTTCGCTCAGCGCCAGATGGTCGAGATTCTCAAAGCGATCTCGCGGGGCGCCAAGCTGCTCGTAATGGACGAGCCGACTTCGTCCCTGACCATCCATGAGGAGGAAACGCTTTTTCGGACAATCGGTCAGCTCAAGCAGAACGGAATCGGTATCGTCTACATCAGCCATCGCATGGCCGATGTGCTGCAGCTTTCGGATCGCATCTCGATTATCAAGGATGGGCGACTGGTCGGCCCGCTCGATCCGGAGAAGACGTCCATCGAGGATATCGCGTCGTTGATGTCCCGGCCCAAGGTCGAAACAGCTTCCCCAGCCGCAGCCGCGCCAGCAAATCGTCAACCGGCGACGCCCGCCGGGATGCCGGCTCTTGAGGTCCGTGACCTTGCCACCTCGCGCAAACTGTCCGGCGTGTCGTTCTCGATCGACCCGGGCGAGATCGTCGGCCTTGCCGGGCTTGTCGGCAGTGGCCGCTCGACCCTGGGCAAGGCTTTGTTCGGCATCCTTCCGGATGTAACCGGCCACATCGCCGTCGGGAGCGACCCCGTCCAGCCGGGCAGTGTGAGCAGGGCCATCGCTGCCGGTATCGCGCTTGTTCCCGAAGACCGTCGGCTCGAAGGTCTTGTGGGTGGGCGCTCGATCGAGGAGAACCTCGCGCTCCCCCGCCTTTCCGAGTTCTCGCTGGCGGGTCCGTTCGGGCCGATGGCGAAGGCCCGGATAACGGCTCTGTTCAGACAATACCGGGACGATCTCAGTATCCTGTGCCGCGGTCCCTTACAGAAAGCCCAGGAGCTTTCGGGCGGCAATCAGCAGAAGATCGTCTTCGCCAAATGGCTGGCCATGAAGCCGAAGCTGTTGATCCTCGACGAACCAACCTCCGGCGTCGACATCAATGCCAAGCGCGATATGCGCGACCTTGTGCGCCGCACGGCCGGCGAAGGCGTCGCCGTGCTGCTTATTTCTTCGGAACTCGAAGAACTCCTGGATTTGTCCGATCGCATTCTGGTCATGGCGCAAGGGCGGATCACGCGCAGCATCGATCGCGCGGACGACGAGACAAAACTTCGCGCGTTGCTGCAGGCCGAGGCGGCCAGACAAGCCAGTGCGCGCGCCCAGGGAGTTGCAGCATGAAACCGTCCCCTATGCCCTCGCACGCAAATGCGATAAATTTTTTCCGCGATCACATCACCTATGTGATCTTCCTGGCGATAACCCTCTACTTCGTCCTGTTTGCTCCCCACTTCGCGTCTGTCTCGACCGCAAGCGCGGTTCTGCGCATCACAGCCATCGTTTCGGCAATGGCGATCGGCATGACATTCGTCATCATCTGCGGCGAAATCGACCTGTCGGTAGGATCGGTTGCAAGTTTTTCAGGGATGATCGGAGCGCTGCTGCTCGGCCAGGATGTTCCCACCTACGTCGCAGCTCTTCTGGTGCTGGCAGCCGGCGCAGCGATCGGGGCTACCTCGGGCATCCTTGTTACAAAAATACGCATTCCATCGTTTCTTGTGACCCTTGGCATGCTGTCGATCTTTTCCGGGCTGGCGCTGACGATCACCGGCACCCGGCCAGTGTCGATCGTCGACGATGATTTCTCGAACCTGTTCTGGAACGGCAGTTTTCTGGGCGTGCAGGCGCCAATCTGGTGGACGATCGTCCTAACTTCCGTCGGCTATTATCTTCTGCACCAGATGCCCTTCGGCAGGCGTGTTTATGCGACTGGTGGAAACCCTGTAGCCGCCCGCTTTTCCGGGGTGCGGACGGACAGCGTCAAAATCTTCGCCTTTGTGCTGTCCGGCATGATGGCATCCCTTGCAGGCATGATGCTCGCGGCCCGCTCCACCGCCGGCAATCCTAGCCTGGGGGCGGGTCTCGAACTCGATGTCATCGCGGCCGTGATCATAGGCGGGACAAGTCTCTTCGGCGGCTATGGATCGATCGTCGGTTCTGTCGTCGGCGCAATCTTCATAGGGATACTCGGATTCGGTCTTCTCGTGCTCGGTCTTTCGACCAGCATCCAGGAGGTGATCAAGGGCGCTATCATCATCATTGCCGTCTCGTTGAACCGGCGTTGAAAGCAGCAGAGTTCCATGATCCGGCGAAACGCGCGCGTTCCACGCGTTGACTGCCGAAGTAGGACCGACCCACCCGAAATTCTCTGCCGTCACAGACCTGCTGGCCCGCTCGGTGTCTGCGCTAAGTAGCGGCTTCGTTGGCCAGGTGATCCTTCATGAGGTCACCATAGGGTTCAACATCGAATGCGGTTGGAAAATTCTCGGGCTTATAGGCCGGGATCGCCGCCTTCCGATCCAGAACCGACTGATGGACCAGCGGCCGCCGTCCCTGTCGCTCGATCATGCGCGGCTCGGCTTGCGGTAGGTAGAAGCCGAGGACCGATTTTCGCTTCCATTCACGCCATTTGACGGACTTTGGAATCCACTCGAGCGGCTTCCAGCCCACGGTCATTGAATCATGCACGATCCCCAACGGATGGGGGCTGACGAACGTCATCGTCCCCTCGCCCTTCCCTTCCCCGAAGACAAGCCGCTCCAGCATGCGGGAATTGGTCTGCAATCCAAATGCTTTGGCCTGATCAACCATCCAGTCGAGCGGAAATTTGGATATGGCGCTTTCCTCTTCAGGATAGCCACCGCCGACATCCGAATGAGATCCGGCGAACCAGACTTGCCTGATGTCCTGCTCTTTTGCCGGCGCAATCTTGTCGAAAGGGTTTTCGACGAATGGCTGCGGCTCGATCCACCGGTTCAACCGGAACATGCGGCGATGCTCATCGATCGCAATTGCATGTCGAAAGACTTCGACGCTCGGGTTGGTCCTCGTATGCGGCAGTGTCAGGAGCTGTGGCAGAAGCCGGTCGCTTCGCGGCACGATGATCGACGCCACGGTGTCCCAGACACCAAGAAATCTGATGCGCGCGTCCCGGGCTCCTGAAACCTTGGAAAAGTGCCAGGCAACGCTAAGGTCGTGCTCATCGCTGGCTTGCTTGTAGGAGCTTACGGCATACTCAACGATGTTGAGTTGGTCCGGATGCAGCAGGCCGATCATGTGGATCAAGCCCGCAACGGCGCGGGCTGTATAGGCTCCCCGGCTGAAGCCAAAGAGGAAGATTGCGTCCCCTTCGACGTAGTGCCTGCAGATGAAGGCGTAGGCGCCGGCGATTTCGGCGTCGAGACCATATCCAGTTGCGAGCTCGAACACGGATTTCGCGTTCTGGCGCCATCGCGTCCAGGCATCGCTGGCACCGATGGTTCCTATGCCGGCGTCGTAATAGACGCGCTGCTCCTCATTCTTCTTCAGGATGCGGAACAACTTCAAGACGTTCGAGAGATTGCGCTCGATCTGGTTTCCCGTTCCATCGCAGCAGACAACGATGTTTTTGCCAGTCCGCTTCAACACCACCGCCTCTGACGGTCCAGTTCAGACCAACCAATTTTGACCCAAGCTGTGGATCACATCAACAGGCATCTGACGACGGATACCGATGAGAATGTAGGCGGCGCCGTCGGCGTGGTTCCGGTAGCGAAAGAAGAGGGCTTCAATCAAAGAAGCCCGTATCCTCTTCCCTGAGATACTTCCTGGCTGCTTCGGCGTCGATATCGAGGCCCAGGCCCGGCGCTTCCAGCAGGTCCACCATGCTGTCCTTCACGATCTGCGACGGCAGGCCGATCACGAGATCCTCCCACCAGGGGTCGGAGGCGCTGGGATATTCGAAGGCGATGTAGTTGGCGGGCAAGGTGGCGCAAACGTTGATCAGGGCGCCGAGGCCCAGCAGGCCGTTCGCGGTGCCGTGCGGCGCCATCAGGATCGAGTGCATGTAGGCATGCTCGGCGACCCATTTGAGCTCGGCAATGCCGCCGATATCGGCAGGATCTGGGCCGATGACGCGCACGGCCTGCGTCTCGATCAGCTCCTTGAAATTGTGCCGCAAGTAGATCTGCTCACCGGTATGGATCGGCGTCGAGGTGGAGGTTGTCAGCTCCCGATAGGCCTGCGGATTGACCCACGGCACATAGTCGCCGGTCAGCATGTCCTCGAGCCACATCAAATTGTACTTCTCCACCGCGCGAGCGAACTTGATCGCGTCGGGCAGCATCCAGCCCGGGCCGCAGTCGAGCGCCAGGCTGACCTTGTCGCCCAGCACTTCCTTCATGGCGATCACGCAGTCGAGCATGTGGTTGAAACCGCGCTCGCTGATCACGCCCTGATCCATGGCACCGTGATAGCCGGCCTTCTTCTGCGTCACGCCATAATGGAAGTCCTCGATGCTGTCCTTCATGTTCGAGTGGAACGAGATTCCTTGCTTGACCATGAAGAAGTTCTGCGGCTGCTCCATCATCCATTTGACGTCGGCCGCATAATCCTCCGGCCGGTCGCCCGCGCGTTTCCGGCGGATCGAGCCGTTATAGACGCGCACCTTGTCGCGCACCTTGCCGCCGAGCAGTTTGTAGGCCGGCACGCCAGCGGCCTTGCCGGCAATGTCCCACAGCGCATGCTCGATCGCGGAGACGGCGGCGCCATAGGGCTTGAACGAACCTCGCTGGCGGATCTTCAGCATCACCCGCTCGACGTCGGTCGGATCCTCGCCGATCAGCGCCTCGCGGAAATGCAGCACAAAGGGCTTGAGATAGGTCTTTGTGAACTCGACCTCGCCAAGGCCATGGAGGCCCTCGTCAGTGACGACGCGAACGATGGGATGCCGCCCGATGACGGCGCAGCGCAGGTCGGTGATCTTCATGGCACAGTCCTATTTCACAGACGAGAAAGCTGTCGGTGTGAGCAGCTGGCTGGCGATATTGGCAACGATCTGCCCGTCACGCTCAGACTCGTCCCGGGCCCTGTGCCATGCCGGATCGGTGACGAAAGCCGCCCATTTCGCCTCACGCTCGGCCAGCGATTCCCAGGCGAGGAAATAGGTAAGGCGATTGCTGTTTTCGCCGATCGCCGTGGTGAAAAACCCGGCTTGGCGGATGCCATGCCTCTCCCAGATGGCCAGCGTCTGGTCGGAAAAGCGCTTGAGCAAGGCCGGCAGCCTGCCCGGCAGGCAGTCATAGATACGCAGTTCGTAGATCATGGTTTCGTCCGTTTCTTTCTTCGCCTCTCCCCACGGAGAGGTCGACACAAATGGTCGGTCGTTAGCCCTGTGGGCTTGAGAATGAGGGCTGGGGGTCTGGGCTAACTCCAGGTCCGGTCCCAGCTATATTCATTGTCCCAATGCTCGGTGGATTGCCAGATGCCGACGACACCCGGCTGCAGATGCTGCGAGATCACCTCGTCTACGACGTCGTCGATCCCCAGACCCGGCTTGTCCGGAACAGTGATGAACCCGTCCTGCACGAGCGGCTTGGGAAGGCCGGTGACGATATCGTCCCACCAGTCGACATCGGCGGAGTGATATTCGAGCGCCATGAAGTTCTCGGTCGCGGTCGCGACATGGGCCGCGGCCATCGCAGCGATTGGACTTTCGGCCATGTGGATGGCCATGGCGACGCCGTGATCCTGCGCCATGTCGCCGATCTTCTTGGTCTCCAGGATGCCCCCGCTGGTGAGCAGGTCCGGGTGGATAATGGAGAGGCCACCGCTCTTGAGCAGCGGTTCGAACCCCTCCTTGAGGTAAATGTCCTCGCCGGTGCAGATGGGCACCGTGGTGGCGTCCTGCAACTGCCGGTACTGCTCGGTGTACTGCCAGGGGATTACATCCTCGAGCCAGGCCGGCACGTATTTTTCAATTCGCCTGGCGAGCCGAATGCCGTTCTGGAGTGAGATGTGGCCGACGTGGTCGATAGCGAGCGGGATCTCCATGCCGATGACCTCGCGAACCTCGGCAATGTACTGCTCGAGCAGGTCGAGGCCCTTGTCGGAAAAATGAAGGCCGGTAAACGGGTGGGCGACATTATGCAGGTCGTAGGCCGCGTTGCGGGCGCGCCGCTCATCAACGGTCTTGAGCGGGCCGCGGGCGGGATGAACGCGATAGCCTTCGAGTGAGCCGGCAGGAGACACGACCGCGCCGGGCACATCCGCGATCTGCATCAGCCCCAGATCCATCTTGAGGAAGGTGAAGCCGAGCTCCATGCGCTGCTTGAGACGTTTGCCGGTCTCTGTGCCGCTCGGCACGGTTGCATCGGTATCGCAATAGAGGCGCACCTTCTCCCGAAACCGGCCGCCGAGCATCTGGTAGATCGGAACGCCATAGGCCTTACCGGCGAGATCCCACAGCGCGATTTCGACCGCCGAGACGCCGCCGCCTTGCCGGCCGTGCCCGCCGAACTGCTTGATCCGGCGAAACAGGCGATCGATGTTGCAGGGATTCTCGCCAAGCAACCGGCTCTTCAGCATCAGCGCGTAGGTGGCGCTGGCCCCGTCGCGCACCTCGCCAAGCCCGACGATGCCCTGGTTGGTGTAGATCTTGAGCAGCGCCGTCGTGAACGGTGCGCCGACGATTTCAGCCACCCGCATGTCGGTGATGCGAAGATCGGACGGCTTGGAGTTCATGTTCACCCGATCAAGGGCTTCGTCGGCTCCACCGGTCTTGGGCATCACTTATCCTCGTTTTTGGTAGGCGGGCTTTTCGGCGGCATGCAGCCCCGACATGAGGCGACATGCGTCAGCCCAGCTCAATCTCGTGGGCTTGCAGGTACTCGCGGTCCATCTCGATGCCGAGACCGGGCTTCGACGTCAGTTTCAGGCTGCCGTTCGAAACGTCGAGCGGTGTGTCGATGAGATGATCGTATTTACCCAGGTTCCACTCCGACGTCTCGAGCTTGTAGAAGTTAGGAACTGTCATCATCACCTGCGCCCCCGCCACCACGTTGATCGGCCCCGCGGCGTCATGCGGCGAGACCGGGACGTAGTAGGCTTCGCACAGGGCAGAGATCTTCTTGAGTTCGGTAATGCCGCCGGTCCAGGTGACGTCAGGCATGATGTAGTCAGCGAGCTTGTTTTCGAGCACCGGCACGAAGTCCCACTTGGTGTGGCCGCGTTCGCCCCACGAGATGGCGGCGCTGACCTTCTCACGCACCTGCTTGAGGGCATTGAGGCTCTCGGGCGGGCAAGGCTCCTCGAACCAGTCGATCTGGCCGGCTTCCTCGAGGCTTCGGCAGAGGCGAATGGCGGTCGGAACGTCGAAACGGCCGTGCGCATCGATGAGGATATCGACATCAGGGCCCGCCGTTTCGCGGATCAGAGCCGTGAGTTCGGCCGCTTCGCGCTCGTCCTTGCGAGTCATGCTGCCATCGAGGTAGCCGTCCCGCTGTTCGCGCGACACGCCATCGGCGCTACGTCCCTGATGCGGGAAAGGATCAAACTTGAGCGCGGTGTGTCCGGACTCGACGATGTCCCGAATTTCGCGGACCACCGCCTCCTTGCTGGTAAATTTGGACTGGTTAGGATGGGTGTAGAGCGCGATTTCATCGCGCACCGGTCCGCCCAGCAGTTCGTAGATGGGCTTGCCCAAAACTTTGCCCCGGATGTCCCAGAGAGCTATGTCGATGGCGCTCACGCATTCGACCGCGGCGCCGCGACTGCCCATATAGGTGAAGCTGCGGAAAATCTTGTGCCAGAGATGCTCGATTCGGGCCGGGTCCTCGCCGGTCACGGCGGCGCCGATCTGCCGCAGGATCGTGCAGAGAGCGCGGTTGGCGAGCCTGGTGGTGGTCGTGATCTCTCCCCAGCCGCTCACCCCCTCGTCGGTCGTCACTTCGACGAACAGGTACTCTCCCCAATAGGACGCATCGGACTTGATCAGCCACGGCCGAATGCTCGTAATTTTCATGTCAGCTACCTCTGTCTGATCGTCGGGCTAGCGATGTTCTGGAACGGGCATTCTATCCGGCCCGAGCGGCGTTGCGCGCACGCATATGTTCGAGGATGTGCCGGCCGGAGCCCTCGACATGGCGAGCAACGAGTTCGGCCGCCTTGTCGGCGTCTCCGGCTTTTACGAACGCGATGAGCTCGCGGTGCTCGCGAATGATCGCGGCACGCCGGGCAAGCGTGAAATTGAAACGCCGGCTCACGGCTCGCAGCACTTCACGATGCTTCCACCAAAGCTCGGCGGCATGGCGGTTGTAATGCCGCTGGTACATCACGGTGTGGAAGGCGGTATCCAGCTCGCTGTGCCTGAACGTATCGGCGAAGTTGTTCTCTTCAATCAGGTCCTGGAGACGTTGGAGTTCGGCGATGTCCTCGCCGGTGGCCATATTCACAAACCATCGCGTCAGAGCCGGCTCGATCAGAACGCCGATCTCATAAATGTCGCGGACAAACTCCTGATCGATAGGCCGGACGCGCGCCCCGCGGTTGGGGAGAAAGGTGACAAAGCCTTCGCCGCGCAACAGCTGCAAGGCTTCGCGCACGGGGTTGGTCGAGGTGCCGTGGCGCCGGGCGAGATCAGTGACCACGAGCCGTTCGTTGGCGGCAAGCCGTCCCTCGATGATGTCTTCCCTGATCAGCTCATAAAGCGAGGCGCCTTCGCTGGACGCCCCTATGGGGTCAATCCCCACCGGTGGCTTGGCTTTGAAATCGTTTGGTTCGGCCAAGGCCGGCTCCCCTGGATTAATACACACCCTTTCCGATTAACACGCAAAGTTTCGATAAACAATGTACGATCTAACGCGTTGACAGGCAATTCATGATCTGAAAACGTACAAGGCTCCCGAACGGGTACACAGATACAAAGACGTCCTGCGATCAAACGAGCAAGACCGCTTTGCCTCGCCGCAAAGCGGCATGGGAGAACCAGGGAGGATACCTATGACGAGGATTATACTCGGCAGTGCGGTCCTGCGCGGCACTGTCGTCAGCGTTTTGGCGGCATCGCTGATGTCCACATCGGCGCTGGGCGCGCCGCCGGTCGACCTCAGCAAGTGGTCGCCGGAATATGTCCGCGCCATTGCGGGAACACAGGATTTCGACACGGCGGCCGATTGTGCCAAGGTCACCCCGCTGGACTACAAGGGGCGACTGACCTTCTGGTATCAGGGCGTGTTCGAGGGCGACCCCGACCTCCTGCGCCAGTACTACAAGGAATTCTTCGAAACCTTCCGCAAGACCTATCCAAACATCCAGCTCGAGGAACAAGCCCTCACCTATAACGATCTTCTCGACAAGTTCCGCACCGCGCTCCTCGGCAATGCCGCGCCGATGGCGGTCCGCTTGCAAATCCTGGGTGGTACCGAATTCGCTTCAAAAGGCTATCTGCAGCCGCTGAAGCCCGAGGATGTGGGCTATTCGACCGAGGACTTCTGGCCCGGCGCCATGAAGGCCGTGACCTGGGACGGGGTGACCTACGGCATTCCAACCAACAACGAAACGATGGCGTTCATCTGGAACGCCGACATCTTCAAACGCGCCGGCCTCGATCCGGACAAGCCACCGGCAACCTGGGACGACGTCATCAAGTATTCCAAGCAGATCCACGACAAGCTCGGCATTGCCGGGTATGGCCTCGTGGCTCGCAAGAATGCCGGCAATACGCCGTATCGCTTCATGCCGCAGCTATGGGCCTATGGTGGCGGCGTCTTCGACGAAGCGGCGGCAAGCCCGACCTATGAGCAGGTCGAACTCGACAGCCCGCAGAGCAAGGCGGCGCTGCAGGCTTCCTACGACATGTATGTTCGCGACAAGTCGGTTCCGGTTTCGGCACTCACCAACCAGCAGGCCGATAACCAGCCCCTGTTCGTCGCCGGCCAACTCGGCATGATGATCTCGCACCCGTCCGACTACAATGTCATGCTCGACCTGCAGAAGAAGGCGACGGGCACCGACAAGGACAAGGCGCAGACCGTCATCGACAACATGCGCTACGGCCTGATCCCGGCCGGGCCCGACGGCAAGCGCGCGGTCGTGTTCGGCGGCTCGAACATCCACATCCTGAAGCCCGAATATGTCGAAGGCGGCAAGGTAGACGAGCCGGCGGCGAAGGCTATCATCTGCATGTGGACGAGCCCTGAATGGTCGCTGAAGATGGCCTATGCCGGATCGAATCCCGGCAACCTGAACGGCTTCAAGACCAAATGGATGAAGGAACGTCTGGACAACATCAAATTCCTCGATGTCACGACCTCGATGCTGCCATACGGCATCCCGTTCCCGGCGCTGCCGCAGGCCCCGGAGATCATGAACATCATCGTCCCGGACATGCTGCAGAATGCTCTGACCGGAGCGATGACCGTCGACCAGGCGGCGGACGACGCGGCCCAGAAGGTGAAAGACCTGATGGGCGGGCTCTAGCCTGCGCCTGACCCACGACCTGACCGGCTGCGCTGACAGCGCAGCCGGTTCGTTCCGAAGAAACAAGGGCATACCATCGTGACGATCGTGACCGGCAAGGCCGAGGCGCGCCGAAAATTGCAACCCGGCAGGTCCGGTGCGCTGCGGAATATCTGGGAGCATCGCGCCGACTACGCGTACGTGCTGCCCGCGATCGCCGTGATGCTCATCGTCATCGCCTATCCGATCTACTACACGATCGAGCTGTCGTTCTATAAGACGCCGCCCGGCTTGCAGCTTCGTGACAAGACCTTCATCGGCTTCGACAACTACACGGCCATCCTCACCAGCGAGGTGTTCTGGAAAGTCACCTGGAACACGCTGATCTGGACATTCGGGTCCACCTTCATCTCCTTTGTCCTGGGGTTTGCCACTGCGCTGGCGCTCCACCGCGACTTTATCGGACGCGGTGTGCTGCGCGCTATCCTGATCATTCCCTGGGTCATCAGCGCGGTCGCCGCCTCCTATATCTGGAAGTGGATCTACCATTCGGATTTCGGCATCATCGGCGCAGTGCTGGTCGGCCTCGGATTGGCCGACCGACCGCCGAATTTCATCGACAACGTCAGCACGGTTCTCCCCTCGCTGATCGTCGTCAATATCTGGCGCGAGTTTCCGTTCGCCATGATCATGATGATGGCGGGCCTGCAGACAGTCCCCGAGCAGTTGCTGCTCGCCGCGAAAGTTGACGGAGCCAATGCCTGGCAGCGCTTCTGGCACGTCACCTTCCCGCATCTGCGCAACGTCTCGGTGGTGACGATCCTGCTGCTGGCAGTGGCCAACTTCAATTCCTTCATCATCCCCTGGATCATGACCGGCGGCGGGCCGTCGAACGCATCGCATATCTGGATCACCCATATTTACGAACTCGCCTTCGGCCGGCAGCGCTGGGGCGTGGCATCGGCCTATTCGGTGCTCCTGTTCATCATCCTGATGACGCTGGGCTACTTCTACGTCCGTGCGCTGAGCGGCAACGAGCGGAAGGAGGGCGGCGTATGAGCGCGATTGCCGAGACGGTCTCCCGAGGCCAGACCCGTCGCCGTATGCGCGTCGACGGATGGCGGTGGGCCGGGCGCATCTTCCTCGTTTTCATGCTGCTTTATACGGCGTTGCCGATGATCTGGATGCTGATCACCTCGATCAAATCGGGGTTCGCGGCGACGCAATTCCCGCCGCAATGGTGGCCGGACGAGCCGACCCTCGCCAGCTATCAGAAATTGCTCGATCCGCAGAACAGCGTCGGCCAGGACTTCCTCCGCTTCTTCTGGAACAGCCTGTTCGTGTCGACCGTCACGACAATCCTTTCCGTGATCGTGGCTGTCCCCGCGGCCTACGCTTTTTCGCGCTTCAGTTTCCCCGGACGGAACTTCCTGTTCTTCGCCGTTTTGCTGCGCAACATGTTCCCGGCAGTGATCTTTCTCGTGCCGCTCTTCATCCTGATGCGCGCGATCGGCCTGGTGAACACGCACGGCTCGCTCATTCTCACCTATCTGACCTTCGGGCTGCCGCTGGCGATCTGGCTGCTCAAGGGCTTCTACGACAACATCCCGGTGCAACTCGAGCAGGCGGCGCGCATCGACGGCGCAACGCGGTTCCAGGCCTTCATCCTGATCGTGATGCCGCTCTCGACGCCTGGGATCATCGCCACCGCGATCTATTCCTTCATCGGCGCGTGGAACGAATACATCTACGCCTACACCTTCCTTTCCAAGAACGAGCAATTGACGCTGCCGGTCGGCATCCAGCGCTTCTTCTCGGAAAACACGACGGACTTTCCGGGCCTGATGGCGGCCAGCTTCATGATGAGCGTGCCCGTCGTGGTGCTGTTCCTCGTCCTGCAACGATACTTCGTACGCGCCCTTACAGAAGGCGCGGTCAAGCATTAGGGAGTTGCCGATGGCCCACGTGGTCCTCAAAGATCTCGTCAAGACCTATGGCGGCTTCAAAGCTGTCAACGATGTTTCGCTGACGGTCAATGACGGCGAATTCGTTGCGCTGGTCGGCCCTTCAGGCTGCGGCAAGACAACCACGCTCAATCTCGTCGCGGGGCTGACCTCGATCACATCGGGCGACATCGTCATCGGAGACCGGGTGGTCAATGATCTCGACCCCAAGGACCGGGACATCGCAATGGTGTTCCAGAACTACGCGCTGTACCCGCAGAAATCGGTCTACAAGAACCTGGCGTTCCCGCTGCAGATGCGCAAACTCTCCAGGGACGAGATCGACAAGAAGGTCAGGGAAGCGGCGCGCGTTCTCGACATGACGCACCTGCTCGAGCGCAAACCGCGGGAACTTTCGGGCGGGCAGCAGCAGCGCGTCGCCCTTGGCCGTGCCCTCGTCCGCGACCCCGCTGTGTTCCTCATGGACGAGCCGCTCTCCAACCTCGACGCCAAACTGCGCGTGCAGATGCGATCCGAGATCAAGCGCTTCCACCAGGACCTCAAGGCAACGATCATCTACGTGACGCACGACCAGCTCGAAGCCGTGACCATGGCCGACAAGATGGCGGTGATGAATGGCGGCTATCTGCAGCAATACGATTCACCGGCGCAGGTCTTTGCCCATCCGGTCAACATGTTCGTCGCCAGCTTTATCGGCAGCCCGGCGATGAGTCTCATTCCGCTGGAGGCTTCGACGGCAAACGGCAGCACCGCGCTGACCAGCGCGGAAGGCTGGACGCTTGAGCTGTCGCAACTCAACGCGCGCAAGGTCCAGGGAGCGACCACCAAGAAGGTCGTGCTCGGCGCGCGGCACTCGACGATCAAGCTGCACAAAAGCGCGGTCCCGGGCGCCATTCCGGCCAAGGCCTATACGGTGGAGCCGACCGGAGACGTCACCTTCGTGCAAGCATTCCTGTCGGGCGCCATCGTCAACATCAGCGTGTCGCCCAACGTCGCCGTCAAACCTGATGAGCGGATCTGGCTCGAGTTCGACCAGGAGCGGATGCATCTGTTCGACGGCGAAACTGAAATGGCCCTCAAGGCCGATTGAGACAGGGGATGCGCGTGGAACGCGGGCGTGTATGACCAAGAACCTGAAGATCACCGCGATCAAGCCCTACCCGGTATGGGTGGGAACGCGCAACCAGATGCTCGTCAAGGTCGAGACCGACCAGGGTATCTTCGGCTGGGGCGAGAGCGGCTTGAGCGGTCGCGAGAAAGCCGTGGCGGGCGCGGTCGAGCACTATCGCGAGTTTCTCATCGGCCGCGACCCGATGCAGATCGGCCTGATCTGGCAGGAGGTTTACCGCAGTCAGTACTTCGAAGGAGGCCGGGTCCTGCAGGCGGCGATTTCCGCCATCGACATCGCCCTTCATGACATCAAAGGCAAGGCGCTGGGGGTGCCCGTCTACGAGCTGCTTGGCGGCAAGCAGCGCGACCGCGTGCCCACCTTCGCCTCGACCGGAGACGAGGCCGAGGGCGATGTTGCGATCGAACGCGCCCGCGAACTGCGCGCGCAGGGCTGGCAGGCAATCCGCTTCTTCCCCATCGGACAAAGCAGCAAGGACGTCTTCGAGCCGCGTGAATCGATCGGCCCTACGGCGAGCATGCTGAACAAAGCGCGCGAGGCGCTGGGCGATGAGGTGGTGCTCGGCGTCGATTATCATCACCGGCTGTCGGTGGCCGAGGCGGCGAGCTTCTGCAGCAAGCTCGGCCGCGGCGTGCTTGATTTCCTCGAGGAGCCGATACGGGCCGAGACACCAGAGGCGTACGAGTCCCTTCGTACGATGACCGACATCCCCTTTGCCATCGGCGAGGAATTTGCCAGCAAGTGGCAGTTCCTGCCTTACATCGAGCGCGGCATCCACCAGTTCAACCGGCTCGATGTCTGCAATGTCGGCGGGCTCACCGAGGCGATGAAAGTCGCTGGCTGGAGCGAGGCGCACTATGTGGACCTGATGCCACACAATCCCCTTGGCCCGGTGTGCACGGCCGCAACCGTGCATCTCGCCGCCGCGGTGCCCAACTTCGCGTGGCTCGAGACCAGGATCCCCGAAAGGAAGCTGGGTTTCGACAATTCCGACTTTTTCCCCGTACAGCCAAGGCTCGACGGGACCGATTATCCGGTCAGCGACCTGCCGGGGCTCGGCGTCGAGGTCAATGAAGCGGCGGTCCAGGCGCAGAGTTTCCGTTTCTGGGAAGCGCCACATCTCAAGCGCCGCGACGGCTCTGTCACCAACTGGTAATTCAATTTCAACCGGAGTCCGAAAATGACGCATACTCCCGATATCACGCGGCCGCCCAAGGACCTGATCGACGCGCTAAGGGAGATCGGCGCCGCCACGGTCGCGGGCACACTTGGCCATATGGGCTTTCGCAATCCGCACATGGTCGGCCCGGTGCCGCAGAACCATGGGAAGTCGATCGTCGGGCCGGCACTGACATTGCAGTTCATGCCGCAGAGACCGGACCTCTTCACCGAGGGAGAATATGCCGATCCGGAGACGCAACTTCACAGACATGTGCTCTACCATGCGCAGGAGGGCGACGTGGTCGTCGTCGACGCGCGCGGCGACATGAGCTCCGGTGTCTTCGGCGATATGATGTCGACCTATTTCAAGGGCAGAGGCGGTGCGGGCATTGTCATCGATGGGTGCATGCGCGACCGGCCCAATGTCGAAAAGCTCGACCTGCCTCTTTGGCTGCGCGGCTGGACGCCAAATTATCATGTGCAGACCAGCATCTATCCCAATGCGGTCAACGTTCCGATTGCCTGCGGCGGTGTCACGGTGATCCCCGGCGACATCATCGTCGCCGATGACGACGGGGTGGTGGTGCTTCCCGTCGCAATGGCCCCGAAGGTCATCGAAGAATCCCAGAAGCATCACGATTGGGAGGAATTCTCACGAATGAAACTCATGGGGGGCGCGCCGTTGCAACGCTACTATCCACTCCACCCAAGCGCGAACGACGAGTACGAGGCTTGGCGGAAAGCCAACGCCAAACCTTGATAGACAGGATGAACTGACAGTCGCCAGCGCGCGTCAGCCATTCCCCCTAATTTATCCTGGCGCCGCGCTGTGCGTCGAACAGGTGCGCCTTGCGCATCATCGTCTCCAGCCCGATCTCCTGATCAGGTTTGAATGGCGGCCGATCCCGGCTCTCCGCCCGCTCGTTGACCTAAGCTGGGTTTAATCCCTGGCCAATCCAGACCTGTCCCTGCCGAAAGCTGGCGGCTTTTGCATCGGGAGATACCTGACCGCGCTGGTGGCGACACATTACCGTAACGGAAGCGGTCCTATCATTCATTCGGTGATTTTGGGCGAGGGTCGGGGATCGTCGGCCGGGACCGTCAAAATTAGGGGACCTGATATGGCCACGCAGCTTTGTCACATAGAGACAGCATTCTCGGGAACGGGCTCGGCAATGGCTCCAAAGTTCGCGGAATCATGCGCTTGGGCGAATGCACGAGGCGTAACGATCTATCAGCGTTCAAAAACGGTATGGATCGCGGCCGGCGGCTATCGAGGCCGCGATTTGAAAGTAAAGGGACGGTCGCCTGCCACCGCGCTCGCACTATGGATTGAGGCTGTCCAGTACAGAGGTTCGACATGAGGCTGACCAACGAGGCGTCCAAGGCACGCAAGGAGATCAGCATCCATCGTATCGCCGCCCTGATACCAGCTTAGGATATCGCAGGCCGTCGCCGAAAATCGATCCCCGGCCGAGCTTTGTCCATGCGATCAGCCCGGCCGCTTTGGTCGAGCTGGTTCATCATGAGCCCGCGAGCGCCAGCATGACGCTCGCCCCAAGTACGGAACGCACCTGGCTCAACATCAAGCGGACGCCCGGAGCTGAAAATTTTAGGCGGCCGCGTCTGGCGCCGCGGCTCCGGTCGCGTAAAAATGCTTCTGTCGAAGCTCGAATCAACTCCGCCATCATGTTTTCTCCAGAAGAAACGCCCATATTAAAAACAGGTTGGCGGACCGTTGCCATTCGGGCAGATACCGCTGGAGTTGCGGCGGTGATCCGCACCCGCCAAAACGGTTGGCGCGCCCTGCCGGAACGGTTGGATATCGCGGTCAACACGTAGGGAGAAACACGCGATCGGGTTGCGCTCGGCATGTGTTGATGGTTTGTTGCCGGTCAGCGGAGAACGAGTGATGCGAGAATCCATCGGTCAAGACGAATACGGGTCGACCAGCCCCTTCGATCCGGATGACCTGCCGAATTTGAATGCGATCGGGCCGGCCATGGGTAGCGGTAATGACTTCGAGAGATACGCGGTCGCCGTCATAATCGTGTTCGGCGCCCTGATCATAGGCGGGCTGATGGCCGCGTCGATGACCTTCGGCCACCGCAACGGTTTCCTGTTCGCGCTCGGCGGCGCCACATCGGCCTGGATATCGGGAAACGCGCTTCTGCTCGACCGGCCGCGCATCTACGCACTGTTCGTCGGCATCGCGGCCCTGATGCTGATCGCATCCACCGTCACGCTGATTTCGTGACGGCTTGATCGTCAATTAGAGCGGTCGTTTCACGGAAACTCAGGTCGCCCTGTCTTTTCGTTTTCGGTGCGATTGCGGACGCGGGTTCACGCGCTTGCGGAGTGCGCCAGTCCCATCAGTAGCCGAGCGCCTCGCCGGAAGCGGCGCGGCTGTCGATGGCGCCATTGTAGCGCGCGCCGCCACCCTTCCCGATTTCCGCAAGGCTCTTGCCGCCGACCAGGATGCCCGCCGCCTGGCCCCAGGTCTTGTCGCTGAGATCGAGGTGATAACCCATGCCGGCCAGCAGCCTTTCGGTGTCCGGCGACAGTCCGAACGGCTCGATATAGACCGTGTCGGGCAGCCATTGATGATGGATGCGCGGCGCGTCGATCGCCTCCTGGATGTTCATGCGGTGGTCGATGACGTTGACGATGGCTTCCAGCGTAATGGTGATGATGCGCGAACCGCCGGGGCTGCCGATGACCATGAACGGCTTGCCGTCCTTGGCCACCACGGTCGGGCTCATCGACGACAGCGGCGTCTTCTTCGGCTGGATGGCGTTGGCCTCGCCCTGGACCAGGCCGTAGAGGTTGGGCACGCCGGGCTTCTGGGTGAAATCGTCCATCTCGTTGTTGAGCAGGATACCGGTTCCGTCGGCGACGACGCCGGCGCCAAACGAGCCGTTGAGCGTGTAGGTGACCGCGACCGCGTTGCCGTCCTTGTCGATGATCGAATAATGCGTCGTCTCCTTGCTCTCGCCGAACCCCTTCGGCATCAGGTCCTGAGAGACGCCGGCCCGGAACGGATCGATCTTGTCGCGGATATCCTTGGCGTAGGCCTTGTCCAGCAGCTTCGAGACCGGATTGTCGACGAAATCGGGATCTCCGAGCGCCGAATTGCGGTCGACATAGGCGTGGCGCATGGCTTCGACCATGACATGCACGGTCTCGGCCGAACCGGCGCCAAGATAGGACAGCGGATAGCCTTCCAGCACGTTGAGGATTTCACAGATGATGACGCCGCCGGAGCTGGGCGGCGGCGAGGAAATGATCTCGTAGCCGCGATAGGAACAGGTCACCGGCTTGAGCTCGCGCACCGCATATTGTTCGAAATCGCCCTTGGCCAGGATACCGCCCTTGGCGCCGCTTGCCTTGACGATGGCATCGGCGATGGCGCCCTTGTAGAAGGCGTCGGGGCCTTTTTCGGAAATCGCCGAGAGCGACGCGGCTAGGTCGGGTTGGACCAGCCGCTCGCCGATGCCATAGGGCTTGCCATCCGGCTTCAGGAATATGGCCGCCGCAGCGGGATCCTTCGCCAGCCTGTCGGCACCTCCGGCAAACGAGGCGGCGTCACCCTGATTGAGGATGAACCCGTCCTTGGCATAGCGAATGGCCGGCGCCATGAGGTCCTGCCGGGACAAGGTGCCGTATTTTTCGCGCGCCATCTCGAAACCGGCGACGGAGCCCGGCACGCCGACGGCGAGGTAGCCGTCGAGGCTGGCGCCTTTCACCGGTTTGCCGTCCTTGTCGAGATACATGGTCTTGGTCGCGGCCAGCGGCGCACGTTCGCGGAAATCGAGGAAGGTCGACTTGCCGTCCTTGAAGCGGACAGTCATGAAGCCGCCGCCGCCGATATTGCCGGCATTGGGATAGACGACGGCGAGCGCATAACCAACGGCGACCGCCGCATCGACGGCGTTGCCGCCCTTCTTCAGGACTTCGACGCCCACCTCCGACGCCAGATGCTGCGCGGTGACAACCATGCCGTTCTCGCCTTTGGCAGGCGCTGGCGAGGCGGCGAAGGCGGCCGCCCATGGCGCGAAAGCGATTGTGAAGGAGAGGCTGACGGCGATCAGCGTGCGGCGAGTGATATGCATGGCGAGGCTCCTGGCGGGGGACACCTAGGAAACCGTGTTGGGGTGATCGAGTCCACTAACAATTGAGGGAGCACGAGAAAGAGCCCCACCCGGATTGCCATCCGACCTCTTCCCTAGTCTAGTGGAGAGGAGGCTGTCAGCGCTCGCGCCAGTCTCTTCTCCCCAGCGGGGAGAAGGTGGCCGCGAAGCGACCGGATGAGGGGCGGGCTCGGCCTCAGACAATGCCACCGCTGCCGCCGGCAACGGCCGGGCGTTCCGCCGCGACCTTGGCGCGGTAGCCTGCCGCCCGGTAAGCGGCGACCGGATCGATGGCGCCGCCGGTGTTCAGCCGCGCCATGGCCAAGATCGGCTCGACATCGGTGCGGTAGGCTGATTTTAGCGTCTGCGTTGCCATCAGCGCGTCATTGCCGTCCTGAAAACCTTCAAGCGCCTTGCGGTCGACCAGCAGCGCCTGCGCGTAGGCGCGCTGCACCTCGACCGCGGACAGCATCAGGCTCTCGATCGGATCGGTGACGTTGTGGCTCTGGTCGAGCATATGGGCCGGATCGAAGCCGTCGGCGCCGGACAGTTCGGCGTCGACCAGTTCGTTGAAGACGAGGAACAGCCGGTAGGGGTCGATCGAACCGGCATCGAGGTCGTCGTCGCCATATTTCGAATCGTTGAAGTGGAAGCCGCCGAGTTTCCTAAACTGGATCAGCCGCGACACGATCATCTCGATGTTGACGTTGGGTGCGTGGTGGCCGAGGTCGACCAAGCAGAACGCCTTGTCGCCGAGTTCCTTGGCAATAATGTAATTGGTGCCCCAATCCTGCACGACGGTGGAATAGAAGGCAGGCTCGTATATCTTGTGTTCGGTGAACAGCTTCCAGTCAGCGGGCAGCCCGACATAGACCTCTTTCATGGCATCGAGATAGCGCTCGAACGCCTTGGCGAAGTTGACCTGGCCGGGGAAGTTCGAGCCGTCGCCGATCCACACCGTCAGCGCCTTCGACCCAAGCGTCTTGCCGATCTCGATGCATTCGAGATTGTGCTCGACCGCTTGCCGGCGCGTTCCGGCGTCGGCATGCGACAGCGAACCGAATTTGTAGGACAGCTTTTGGTCCCTGGCGTCGGAGAATGTATTGGAGTTCATGGCGTCGAAGCCGAGGCCGAAACGCGAGGCCGCCTGCTTCAGCCGGTTCGGGTCGGCCTTGTCCCAGGGAATGTGCAGCGACACCGTCGGTGTCGCCTGCGTCAATTGCTTGATGACGGCGCAATCCTCGATCTTGTCGAAGATGTCGCGCGGTTCGCCGGCGCCGGGGAAACGGGCAAAGCGCGTGCCGCCGGTACCGACACCCCAGGAGGGGATCGCCACCGCGAATTTCTCGACCTTGTCTCGGATCGCGTCGATGGCGATGCCGCGACGGTCGAGCCGTTCGCCGAGCGAGGCGTAGTCACGCTCGAGGTCGGCCTTGCGCGCGGCGTTGTTTTTTTCGACGACGTCAGCCGAGATGATGGTTTCGGACACTGCTGTTCCTCCCAGATTTCGTTCGGCTGGCGCTGCCCCTCATCCGCCTGCCGGCACCTTCTCCCCGTGAACGGGGAGAAGGAAGGCCTAGCGCGTAAAGCTTTGCGCGTTGCCGGCGTCGACATTGACGATGTTGCCGGTCGACTTGGCCGACATGTCGGAGGCGAAGAAATAGATCGCTTCGGCGATGTCCTCGGGAAACACCGAGCGCTTCAGCATCGAGCGCGAGCGGTAATGTTCCTCAAGGTCGTCGGTCGACATCTTGTAGGCGGCGGCGCGCTGTTCCTTCCACTCGCCGGACCAGATCTTGGAGCCGCGCAGTACGGCGTCCGGATTGACGACGTTGACCCTGATCTGCGCCTCCGCGCCCTCAAGCGCCAAGCAGCGGGCGAGATGAATCTCGGCGGCCTTGGCGGTGCAATAGGCGGCAGCGTTCGGCGAGGCGGCAAGGCCGTTCTTGGAGGCGACGAAAACGACGTTGCCGCCGATCTTCTGCACCCTGAACAGCCGGAACGCTTCCCGCGAGACCAGGAAATATCCCGTCGACAGGATGTCCATGTTCTTGTTCCACAGCGCCAGCGTCGTGTCCTCGATCGGCGCCGAGGAGGCGAGGCCCGCGTTGGAGACCAGAATATCAATGCCGCCGAACTCGACCGCCGTTTCGGCAAAGCCGGCGACGACCTGATCCTCCGACGTGACGTTGATGACCACGGGGCGGACAAAATCCTTGCCATAGGCCTTGGCCAGTTCGTCGTTGGCGCTGGCAAGTGCTGTCTCGTCGATGTCGGCGAGCACCACGCAGGCGCCTTCGCGCAGCAGCCGGCTCGCCGTCGCGCGGCCGATGCCGCCCGCGCCGCCAGTGACGAGCGCGATCTTGCCGGCAAGAGCCTTGGGCTTCGGCATGCGCTGCAGCTTCAGATCCTCGAGCAGCCAGTATTCGATGTCGAAGGCTTCCTGCGCAGGCAGGCCGACATAGGAGGAGACGGTCGAGGCGCCGCGCATGACGTTGATGGCGTTGACGTAGAACTCCCCCGAAATGCGCGCCGTGGCCTTGTCGCCGGCGAAGGTGAACATGCCGACGCCGGGCATCAGATAGACCACGGCATTGGGATCGCGGATGGCGGGCGAGTCCGCATGCTTGCAGCTGTCATAATAGGCCTGGTAGCCTACGCGGTATTCGGCAATGTCGTCGGCCAGCCGCGCGATGACGGCATCGACATTGGGCTTGGCCGGATCGAACTCGATGACCAGCGGCCGGATCTTGGTGCGCAGGAAATGGTCCGGGCATGAGGTGCCGAGTGCCGCCAGCGGGCGCAGATCCCTGGAATTGACGAATTCGAGCACGGCGGCGGAATCGTCGAAATGGCCGAGCTTATGGCTCTTTTCCGAGATCAGGCCGCGGATCCTCGGCATCAGCTTCGCGGCGATGGCGCGGCGTTCGGCGGGGTCGAGCGACTTGACCGCTTCGCCACCGAAAATGGCGACACCCTCGGAACGCCGCTCGAACCACTCGATCGCCTGGTTGATCACCGAGATCGTCGTTTCGTAGCATTCCTTCGGGCTGTCGCCCCATGTGAACAGGCCGTGGCTTTCCAGGATGACGCCCTTGGCGGCTGGATGGTCGAGGCAGAATTTCTCCAGCCACAGGCCAAGTTCGAAGCCCGGCCGCTTCCACGGCAGCCAGCCTATGGCGTCGCCGAAGATTTCCTTCGTCAGGGCCTTGGAATCTTTGGCGGCAGCGATGGCGATGATGGCGTCGGGATGCATGTGATCGACATAGGGCTTCGGCACGTAGGCATGCAGCGGCGTGTCGATCGAGGCCGCGCGCGGATTGAGATTGAAGGTGCAGTGGGGCAGATAACCCACCATCTCGTCTTCATGCTCGACGCCGCGATAAAGGCCTTTGAGGGCTCGCAATTTGTCCATGTAGAGCGTGGCAAAACCATCAAGCTTGATCGAAGCGCTGTCGCCGCCGGAGCCCTTCACCCACAGCACTTCCACGTCCTGTCCGGTGAGCGGATCCTGTTGCCGGATTTTCGACGATGTGTTGCCGCCGCCGTAATTGGTGACACACTTGTCGGAGCCGAGCGTGTTCGAACGATAGACCAGAAGCTCGGGATCGCTCATCCCCCTTACCTTCGCATCATCCCAAAGATTGGCGAGGCGCGAGCCGGAGCGCTTGTCGAGCATGGGTAATCCTCCCTTGAAGCGCGGACGGTGCGCTCCTCTTTTCGTCGGGAATGTCTACGCAAGGCGGGGCTTTGTCAATCACAAACGATCAACATCAATCATATTGCACTGCACAATGAAATTATATGATCGGAAATGATTGACACTGCGCGATTTCTAATGCCAGATGGCCATGCAGGGAGGAACCATGCACGAAAAAGAGCGCCACAGGATCATTCTGTCCGCCGTCCAGGAAAAGCCTGTGGTGACGGTGCAGGAAATGGTCGACCTGACGGAGTCGTCCGAGGCGACGATCCGGCGCGATATCGCGGCCCTGCACGTGCAAAAGCGACTGCGCCGGGTGCGCGGCGGCGCCGAGGCGATCACGCCGCCACAGTTCATCGGCCTTGCCGGCCGGCCTTTTTCCGTCAACGAGACGCTCAACGCCGCGCAGAAGCGGGCGATAGCGCGGGAAGCGGTGGAGCTCTGCAAGGACGGCGAGCCGATCATCATCAACGGCGGCACCACCACCTTCCAGATGGTGCATTTCCTGACCGGCCGCCGCATGCCGATCTTCACCAATTCCTTCCCGATCGCCGAAAGCCTGCTCAAGCACTCCAAGAACACGGTGATGCTGTCCGGCGGCACCATCTACCGCGAGCAGAACATCATCCTGTCGCCCTTCGACAATGACGTGACGCGCAATTTCTACGCGCGCCGCATGTTCATGGGCGCCCAGGGGCTCGGGCCGCTCGGCCTGATGGAAGGCGATCCGCTGTTGATCCAGGCGGAGCAGAAGTTGATCGACCAGGCCGACGAGCTGGTGGTGCTGGTCGATTCCTCGAAATTCCGCAAACGCTCCAGCCTGATCCTGTGCGGCCTGTCGCGCATCGCCACCGTCATCACCGACGACGGCATCGAGGACCGCGAGGCAAAGATGCTCGAAACAGCGGGGGTAACGCTGATCGTCGCCCGCAAGTCGGCAAAGGAAGAATCTTCGCTGCAAGCCTGAGACACCCTCACGCCCGCAGCGGCGATGGAATGCAACGCTCAAGGGAGGAATATTCGATGAGCTTTCTGAAGAAACTGATGGTTACGGCGGCCTTTTCCGCCGCCATGGTCGTGAATGCCGCCTATGCCGAGAACGTCAAGATCGCGCTGGTGGTGAAGTCGCTCGGCAACGGCTTCTTCGACGCCGCCAACAAGGGCGCCGAAGAGGCGGCCAAGGAACTGGGCGATGTCGACATCATCTACACCGGCCCGACCAAGGCGACCGCCGAAGCGCAAATCGAGGTGGTCAATTCACTGATCGCGCAAAAGGTCAACGCTATCGCCATCTCGGCCAATGACGCCGACGCGCTGGTGCCGGTGCTGAAGAAGGCCATGGAGCGCGGCATCACCGTCATCTCCTGGGATTCGGGCGTCGCCAAGGAAGGCCGCCAGCTTCACCTGAACCCGTCCGACACCGGCCTGATCGGCGAGACCATCATCAAGCTCGCCGCCGACTATTTGCCGGAGGGCGGCGACGTCGCCATCCTGTCGGCCTCCTCGACCGCGACCAACCAGAATGCCTGGATCGACGCGGCCAAGAAGGTGCTGCCGGAGAAATTCCCGAAGATCAAGCTCGTCGCCACCGTCTATGGCGACGACGATTCGGCCAAGAGCACCGACGAAGCCAAGGGCCTCTTGAAGTCCTATCCGAACCTGAAGGCGATCATCGCGCCGACCACCGTCGGCGTCGTCGCCGCTGCCCAGGTCGTCACCGATGAGAAGCTGATCGGCAAGGTCAACGTCACCGGCCTCGCGCTGCCGTCGGAGTTCAAGAAGTTCATCGACAACGGCGCTTCACAGGCCGTGGCTCTTTGGAACCCGATCGATCTCGGTTACTCCGCCGTCTACCTCGCCCACGATCTGGCGGTGAAGAAGGAAGAGGCCAAGCCCGGTGCGACGCTGTCGATCGGCCGCGTCGGCAAGGTCACGCTCGACGACACCAATTCGGCTGCGATGGCTCCGCCCTTCCAGTTCGACAAGACCAACATCGAGAAGTTCTCCAAGATCTACTGATCCGGAGCTTCAAGCTGACGCGGCGGGGTTCACGCCCCGCCGCAACTTCAAACGCACCTTGTTTCAGGGCTTGATACGACCATGGACACGACAGCCCAACACGGCACGGTGAAGGATGGGCCCCAGGCCTCCACGCCACGCCTGACGCTGTCCGGCATCTCGAAGAGCTTTCCCGGCGTGCGCGCGCTGCACAATGTCAGCCTCTCGCTCTATCCGGGCCAGGTGACGGCGCTGATCGGCGAGAACGGCGCCGGCAAGTCGACGCTGGTCAAGATCATGACCGGCATCTACCAGCCCGATGCGGGCACGATCAGCATAGACGGGCAGGACGTCACCCTGCCCAGCGCGCACGCCGCCTTCGGCCATGGCGTTACCGCCATCCATCAGGAAACCGTGCTGTTCGACGATCTGACGGTCGCCGAAAACATCTTTCTCGGCCATGCGCCGCGCACCCGCTTTGGCACCATCGACTGGCGCACCATGCGCAGAAATGCGCGCGAAGTGCTCGACACCATGCATGCCGGCCATATCGACGCCGATGCAAGGCTGAAGGACCTCGGCATCGCCAACAAGCATCTCGTTGCCGTGGCGCGGGCCATGTCGATCGACGCGCAGATCGTCATCATGGACGAACCGACGGCCGCCCTTTCGATGAAGGAGATCGAAGAGCTCTTTTTGCTGATCGAGTTCCTCAAGAGCGAAGGCAAGGCGATCCTGTTCATCAGCCACAAGTTCGACGAGATCTACCGCATCGCCGACCGCTACACCGTGTTCCGCGACGGCGAGATGGTCGGCGAAGGGCTGATCAAGGATGCCGCCCAGAGCCAGATCGTGCGCATGATGGTGGGCCGTGCGGTCGATCACATCTTTCCACAGCGCAAGGCCGAGATCGGCGCGCAGGTGCTGTCGGTCTCCGGCCTGTCGCACCCCACCGAATTCAACGACATCGGTTTCGAACTGCACAAGGGCGAGATTCTCGGCTTCTACGGTCTTGTGGGCGCCGGCCGCAGCGAGGTGATGCAGGCGATTTCAGGGATCACTCGCACCTCCGGCGGCACGATCACGCTGGACGGCAAGTCGATCGTGCCGAAATCGGCGGCGGATTCGATCGAGGCCGGCATCGTCTACGTGCCGGAGGAACGCGGCAAGCAAGGCGTGGTGATCGGCCTGCCCATCTTCCAGAATGTTTCTCTCCCGTCGCTGGCACGCACCTCCAAATCCGGCGTGCTGCGGCTGGCGGAGGAATTTTCGCTCGCCCGCTCCTACACCGAGCGGCTCGACCTCAGGGCCTCCTCGCTCAGCCAGGATGTCGGCACGCTGTCGGGCGGCAACCAGCAGAAGATCGTCATTGCCAAATGGCTGGCGACCACGCCCAAGGTCATCATCCTGGACGAGCCGACCAAGGGCATCGACATCGGCTCCAAGGCCGCCGTGCACGGCTTCATGGCCGAGCTGGTGGCGCAAGGCCTGTCGGTTATCATGGTGTCGTCGGAGCTGCCCGAAATCCTCGGCATGTCCGACCGCGTCGTCGTCATGCGCGAGGGCCTTGTCGCGGCCGTCTACGACAACAACGGACTGGACGCCGAGACGCTGGTCCGGACGGCGGCGGGGATTGCGGCATGAAGGCTTTGCTGAAATATCGCGAAATCTGGTTGCTGGCGGCCATTCTCGTGCTGATCGGGCTGATCTCGACGCGTTTTCCCGCCTTCGCCGACCCCGGCAATTTGCGCCAGGTGTTCAACGACACCTCGATCCTGATGATCCTGGCGCTCGGGCAGATGGTGGTCATCCTGACCCGTTCGATCGACCTGTCGATGGCATCGAACCTCTGCTTCACCGGCATGGTGGTGGCGATGCTGAACGCCGCTCACCCGGCGATCCCGATCCCGCTGCTGATCGTCATTGCCCTGGTCGTCGGCCTGGTGCTCGGCGCCATCAACGGCCTTCTGGTGTGGCGGCTGAACATCCCCTCGATCGTGGTGACATTGGGCACGCTGACCATCTATCGCGGCGCCACCTTCGTCATCTCCGGCGGCGCCTGGGTCAATGCCGACAAGATGAGCCCCGAGTTCATCGGCTTCCAACGCGCGGCCTTACTCGGCATTCCGGTGCTGTCCTGGATCGCCATTCTGGTCATCGCGCTGTTCTTCATCCTGATGACGCGCACCGCGCTCGGCCGCTCGATCTATGCCATCGGCGTCAATCCTACGGCGTCGGTTTATGCCGGCATCGATGTCGGGCGGACGAAATTCATCGTCTTCTGCATCTCCGGCATGATCGGCGGGCTCGCCGGCTATCTCTGGATCTCACGCTACGTGATCGCCTCGGTCGAGGTCGCCAATGGCTACGAGCTCAACATCATCGCCGCTTGCGTCATCGGCGGCATCTCGATTGCCGGCGGCATCGGTTCGGTCGGGGGCGCGGTGTTGGGGGCGCTGTTCCTGGGCATCATCTCCAACGCGCTGCCGGTCATCAACATCTCGCCCTTCTGGCAGATGGCGATTTCGGGCAGCGCCATCATCCTCGCCGTCGTGCTCAACGCGCGCGGCGAACGCCAGCAGGGCCGCATCATCCTGAGAAAAATGGAGGCGGCATGAGCGACGTCCCTGCCCCGCGCCACATTCCGGACCGGCTCGACAAGCCGTTTCGTTCGGCGATCTTTTCCTGGGAAGCGCTGCTGGTCGTGGTGGCCCTCGCCATCTTCGCCATCAACAGCTTCGCCTCGCCCTATTTCCTCGACCCCTATTCGCTGTCGGACCTGACCTTCAACTTCACCGAGAAGGGCCTGATCGCCTTCGCCATGGCGCTGCTGATCATTTCGGGCGAGATCGACCTGTCGGTCGCCGCCATCATCGCGCTGGCCTCGACCATGATGGGCATGGCGGTGCAGGCCGGCGCCGGAACGCCGGTGCTGGTGGCGATCGGCACCGTCGTCGGGCTCGGCTGCGGGGCCTTCAACGGCCTTCTGGTCACGAGGCTTGGCCTGCCCTCGATCGTCGTCACCATCGGCACGATGAGCCTGTTTCGAGGCATCGCCTTCATCATCCTCGGCGACCAGGCCTACAAGGGTTATCCCGAGAGCTTCGCCTTCTTCGGCCAGGGTTACGTCCGGTGGGTGGTGTCGTTCGAATTGGTGCTCTTTCTCATCGCCGCCGTCGTCTACTGGTTCGTGCTGCACCGCACGAGTTTCGGCCGCCGCGTCTTCGCCATCGGCAACAATCCGGTCGCGGCACAGTTTTCCGGCGTGCGTGTCGGCCGCATCAAGTTCATCCTGTTCTGCCTGACCGGGCTGATGTCCGGCATCGCCTCGGTGCTGATCACCTCCCGGCTCGGTTCGACCCGTCCCTCGATCGCGCAGGGCTATGAGCTGGAAGTCATCACCATGGTGGTGCTTGGCGGCGTCAGCATCCTTGGCGGCGCAGGCAGCATTGTCGGCGTCGTGCTCGCCGCCTTCATCATGGGGCTGGTGACCTTCGGGCTCGGCCTGCTCAACGTGCCCGGCATCGTCATGTCGATCTTCATCGGCCTGCTCCTGATCATCGTCATCGCGCTGCCGATCGTCTGGCGGCGGCTGCGCGGGGGACGCTGATGGCCGAAAAATACGCGTTCAAGATGATGCTCAAGCCCGGCATGAAGGCGGAATACAAGAAGCGTCACGACGAGATATGGCCATCGCTGGTCGCGCTGTTGAAGCAGGCCGGGGTTTCCGACTATTCCATCCATCTCGACGAGGAGACCAACATCCTGTTCGGCGTGCTGTGGCGGCGGGACGACCATGGCATGGCCGACCTGCCGAAGCATCCGGTGATGCAGCGCTGGTGGGCAGACATGGCCGACCTCATGGAGACCAGGCCTGACAATGAGCCGGTGGCCGTGCCCCTGGAAACCATGTTCCACATGGCATGAGTGCCCCGCGCCACATCGCCGTCATCGACATCGGCAAGACCAACGCCAAGGTGGCGCTGGTCGACCTCGCCACTCTGAGTGAGGTCGCGCTGCGCCGAATGGCGAACGCGCCGGTGCGGCAAGCTCCCTACCCGCATCACGACGTCGAGGCGCTGTGGGCCTTCATCCTCGACAGTCTTGCCGATCTCAACCGCGAACAGACCATCGACGCCGTTTCGATCACTACCCATGGCGCGACGGGCGCTCTGGTTGAGGCCTCCGGCGAACTGGTGTTGCCCGTGCTCGACTACGAATTCGACGGCCCCGAGGAACTCGCGGCCGAGTATGACGCGATCCGTCCGCCCTTCGCTGAAACCGGCACGCCGCGGCTGCCGCTCGGCCTCAATCTCGGCGCGCAATTCTTCTGGCAGCAGAAGCGCTTTCCGACGGAATTCGCCAGGGCAACGGCGATGTTGATGTATCCCCAATATTGGGCGCTGCGGCTGACCGGCATCGCCGCCAACGAGGTGACCTCGCTCGGCTGCCACACCGATCTGTGGAACCCGTGGAAAGCGGATTTTTCGGCAATGATCGACCGCCTCGGTTGGCGCGCGTTGATGGCGCCGGTGCGGCCGGCAAGGGACCGGCTCGGCCCGCTCCTGCCGGCGCTTGCCGAGCGAACGGGGCTCGATCCGCGGACGCCTGTGTTCTGCGGCCTGCACGATTCCAACGCCTCGCTGTTGCCGCATCTTCTCGCCGACGCGCCGCCTTTCAGCGTCGTCTCGACCGGCACCTGGGTGGTGTCGATGTCGGTCAGCGGCAGATCGGTGGCGCTCGACCCGGCGCGTGATACGCTGGTCAACGTCAACGCGCTGGGCGATCCCGTGCCATCGGCGCGCTTCATGGGCGGCCGCGAATTTTCCGTGCTGACGGATGATCAGCCGGAGAACTGGACCGAAGACGATGTCGGGGCCGTGCTGGCAAAAAGGACGCTGCTGCTGCCATCGACACAACAGGGGTCGGGACCGTTCCCGCATCATGCGGCGGCGTGGCTCAACGCTGACGGCATGAACAGCGGCCAGCGCTTTGCCGCCATCTCTTTCTATCTGGCGCTGATGACGGCGACCTGCCTCGATCTGATCGGCGCCGACGGCCCGACCATTGTCGAAGGCCCTTTCGCCCGCAACCGGCTCTTTGTCGGCATGCTGGCGGCGGCGACCGCCAGAAGCGTCGTCGCCTCCGAAGCCGCGACCGGCACCAGCATCGGTGCCGCGTTGCTGGCATCGGACAAGGCTGAGGCGCATGGCAAGGGCTTGAGACAAGAACCGCCGGTCGACCCCGCCTTGACGGATTATGCAAGCACCTGGCGTGCGGCGGTCGAAGGGCGGGGCTAACTACGGATCCGCTTGCCTAATCTTCATAGACCAGCCCCTGTGGATCGATTTCGGGCTTTCGGCCGGCGACGAGATCGGCGAGGAATTTGCCCGAGCCGCAGGCCATGGTCCATCCGACATGGCCGTGGCCGGTGTCGAGATAGAGATTTTTGTAGCGGGCCCGGCCGATGACCGGCACGGAATTGGGCATCATCGGCCGCAGGCCCGCCCAGAACATGGCCTTCTTCTCGTCGAAGGCGCCAGGGAAAAGATCCTTGCCGGTGCTGATGATGGTGTTGAAGTCAGCGGGCTTGAAGCTTCGGTCAAAGCCGGTGAACTCGGCCGTCGAGGACATCCGCAAGCGGTTGCCCAGCCTGGAATAGCCGATCAGCCGGTCCTCGTCGGCGCCACCCATAGTCGGCCCCTTGCTTTCGTCCTCCAGGGGGATCGTCGCGGTATAGCCTTTCACCGGATAAACCGGCAGGTCGATGCCGTAGCGGCGGCCGAGTAGGCCGCTTTCCGGGCCCATTGCGATGACAACCGCATCGCCGGCCACCGGGCCTGACGAGGTGATGACGGCCCGCACCCTGTCGCCTTCGATATCGAAACCTTCGACCGTGGTGCCGAACCGGAACTCGGCGCCAAGCCTCTCGGTCGCATAGGCGGCGAGCCTGTCGACAAACAGTTTGGAATCGCCAGTCTGGTCAGTGGGCGAATAAACCCCGCCGGCTATCTTGTCCTTCACCCCGGCAAGCCCCGGCTCCAGTTCGACCAGCCGGTCGCGCCCGACGATCTCGATCGGCAAGCCATGCTCGGCAAGATAGCGATAATTGTCGGTCCCGGTGTCGAGACTCTTCTGCGAGCGGAAGAAGTAGAGGATGCCCTTCTTGCGCTCGTCATAGTGGATGCCGGTCGCCTCCGACAGCGCATTGATGCAGTCGCGCGAATAGAGCGCGAGCCGCAGCTTGATGTCGGTGTTGGCGCGCAGGCGCGCCACCGTGCACTGGCGCAGGAAGCGCAGGCTCCAGGCGAGAAAATAGGGATCGAAGCGCAGTCGCACCTTGATGCCGAGATCGTGGTTGTAGAGCCCGCGCAGGAAGGTCTTCAGCGCCGCCGGGGAAGCCCAGGCGGTGGCATCGCCCGGCGACACCAGTCCGGCATTCGACTGGCTGGTGCCCCGCGCCGGCGCCGGATGACGCTCGATGACGGTGACCTCATGGCCGTCGCTCGCCAGATAGTAGGCGGCCGCCGTGCCGACGACGCCGGCCCCGAGCACCGTTATCTTCATGTCGTCCCCCCAAAAAAGGTCGAACCGGGCAGCGCGCTTCCGCACCCTCCGCGAACGCTTCCATAGCGCTTCGCGGAGCGGCTTGCGAGCCCTTGGGAAAACCCGCTCAACCGCGTGCGGAATTCTTCCCCGTCAGGATACGCTCCCAGGCGAGCGCATCTGCAACGATCTGGTCGAGATCGTCGCGTTGCGGCGTCCAGCCGAGTTCCGTCCGGGCGAGATCGGAATTGGCAACCACCGCGGCGGCGTCACCGGGGCGGCGCTCGCCCGTCCTGACCTCGAAATCATGGCCGAAGGCGCGGCGCACGCTCTCGATCACCTCCAGCACCGAGTAGCCGTGGCTGTAGCCGCAATTGGCGACGAGGCTCGCGCCCCCGGCGCGCAGCCGCTCAAGGGCCAGGCGATGCGCCGCGGCCAGGTCGCTGACATGGATATAATCGCGCATGCAGGTGCCGTCGGGCGTCGGATAATCGGTGCCGTACACCTGCATGAACGGCCGCTTGCCGAGCGCCGTCTCGCAAGCGACCTTGATCAGATGCGTGGCGCCCGGCGTCGACTGGCCGGTGCGCCCCCTGGGATCGGCGCCCGCGACGTTGAAATAGCGCAGCGCCGTATAGCGCAGGCCATGCGCGATCGCCGCATCGCGCAGCATCCATTCGCTCATCAGCTTGGAGAGGCCGTAGGGCGATTCCGGCGCCAGGCGGGCATCCTCGCGCACCGGTTCCAGCCCGGCGCCGCCATAGACGGCGGCTGTCGAGGAGAAGATGAAGTTCGGCACGCCCTCGCGCACCGCCGTTTCGATCAGCGTGCGCGTCTTGCAGGTGTTGTTCTCGTAGTAGCCGAGCGGATCGGCGACGGATTCGGGAACGACGATCGAGCCGGCAAAATGGATGATCGCATCGACATTGTTGTCGCGGATGATGGAGCCGACCAATTCCTTGTCGGCGACATCGCCGACGACCAGCTTTGCCTCCGGTGCCACCGCCCATTCGAAACCGGTCGAAAGCCGGTCGAGAACGACCACGCTTTCGCCCGCATCCAGCAATTCCCAGACCATATGGCTGCCGATATAACCGGCGCCGCCCGTCACCAAAACCGTCATTCCGCGTCCTCGCATTCAAGATCTATCGGAAACTGTCTCAATACCGCTCTACTGGAAAGCCCGCCCCATGACCAATAAAACCCTGCGTAACCGACTTGGCCGGCATATGGCATCATGTCGAAACAAAAGCGCCCTACAGGCCGTTATCGCCAGGAAATAGGCCATGATCCGCCCCTCGTTAGGAACAGGTGCGGGGCGTGGCATTTTGACCAAAACGGGCCGGTGGACGGCCAATCGGGCAATGATTATGATCCAGCGCAAAACTGGGAAGCCGACATGAATTATCAGCGGTTCTTCGAGGACGCGATCGACCAGCTCCATGCGGAACGACGCTACCGCGTCTTTGCCGA
>NZ_VFUK01000017.1:0-116631 GCF_006440835.1 Mesorhizobium sp. B2-5-11 | reverse complement strand
CAATCCGCCGGTCGATCCGACGCCGCCGGCGGGGGTGGCGGGGGCTGGAGCTCCGGATCGCCGGCCTGCACCGGCGGCGTCGGATCGACCGGCGGATTGTTGACGTCGCCTTCGGACGGCACGGGCACCGGCGGCAGTTGGGAAGGCGGCGGCGGCGGCTCGGCTGCCGGAGGTTCGGGCTCGGGCGCCGCCGTCGGTCCGATCCCCGGCGGCGCTGCGGCCGGCGATGTCGGCGTTATCAACGACGAGCGCAGATACCAGTTCTCCGCGCTGCCTGCGGTGACGCCACCCTTGAACAGATAATATTCGAAGGCGCCCGCCGCGACCGGCGCGTCGAGCGCGAAGGCGCTGGCGCTGGAGGTGGCGCCATTGACCGCCTGGACGACCATGATGCCGTCCTGCGTCGTCTCGGCACCCGTGCCGCCGACATTGACCACCCCGATGCCGGTCGAGCCGGAAGCCGTGCCGCCCGACAGCACCAGCCTGTCCGAGGCCGAGGAATCATCGCCGAGTTCCGTCTGGATGAGCAGCAGGCCGCCAAGCCCGGTGTAATTGCCCGAAATCGTCAGCCGATCCGTCGCGCCTGTACTGCCATTGGTCAGGTCGATGCGGCCGGCATTGACGACGTCCGCAAGCTGGCCCGCCGTAAAGGCCTGTATCGACGCGTTGAAGCCGCCGCCATAGAGCGTGCTTGCCGCATCGACGCTGAGCGAGCCCGTGCCGGTGCCGCTGTCTCCCAGCACCAGATTGCCGTCCAGCGTGAGTTCGGTGTCGTTGGTGGCGTCGATGCTCTCCCAGTTCTGCACCCGGCTGATGCCTTTGAGCTTGACGTTGTCGAAACTCAGCGTGTCGGTGCCGAGGCCACCATTCAGCGCGTCGGCGCCGCCCATATTGGAATTGGTCAGGTTGCTCAGCTTTGCCGTGTCGTTGTCGGCGCCGAGGTCGACGGCGCCATAGATGATGCCGCCGCCGTCCCAGACGAAATTGTCGGCGCCGAAGCTCATCAGCACGTCGCCGCCGACCGTGCCGCCGGTAATCGTCACGCTGTCATTGCCGCCGCTGACGCTGATGTTGCCGCCGATCGTGCCGCCCGAAAGGATGATCGTGTCCTTGTCGAAGCCGGTGACGAGGTTGCGGTCGATGGCGCCGCCGGACATGTTGAAATAGTTCTGGTCGAGCTTCATGTTGACGCGGCCGATGCGGCCGCCCGTCATCACCGCATGGTCGCCGTCGTCGAAGAAATCGACGATGCGTCCGTCCGTCATGGTGAAGGTGTCGAGGCCATCACCCTGGTTAAGTGAACCGATCTGGCCGCCGCTTATGTTGAAGTCGTCTATGCCCGAGCCCTGCTGCACATTGCCGATGACGGTGCCAGCGCCGATGGTGAAGAAATCGGCGCCACCGCCCTGGTCGACCGTGCCGGTGATGGTACCGGATTGCATGTTGATGCGGTCCGAACCAACGCCGAAGGTGACATTGCCGCTCACCTGGCCGGTGCCGCCGGCGGGAAAGGTGAGCGTGTTGTCGCCGTTCAGATCGTTGAGGCTGCCGCCCGAATCGCCGCTGTCGCAGATGAAGGTGTCGTTTCCGGCGGTCGGAACGAGCAGGCATGCGGCGAAGGCGGCGGAATTGGGCAGCAACGCCAGCGACGTCGCGGCAAAAACGCCAAGCATTCGAGGAAGAAACATCACCGGCATATGCCGTTTCAGAACAACTAATTTAGCGATGTCTTCCGAATCGCCATTCGGAAGCCTGTTTTCAAAGCGCCGCACCGCGTCCCTCCAAGATTCGCGATTGCAAGCCCCCACCCTACGCCGCAATGAAGACACAATTCGTTCCGTTTTACAAAGCCTAATCTGCCCGTCATGGTTGATGAACTGGAAAACGGGCCGGACAGAGCTGTGCTTTGATTGAGCCAGAATTGGTGCTTGGCGTGCGTCTCGCCAACCCTCCAAAGCGTGTTGGTGGCGGCGCGTACGCTGGCGCGGCCACACAGCCCGCCGTCGGCGTTGTTTTCGTGATGCGCGGCCGATTGTCAGAGAATTGACCCGCGGCGGATCTTGGCTTAAAAACTGCCTCGGCCAGATTTTTTCGAGATCCGAAAAAAATAATGGCAAGGGAGGAAAACATGTATGTCGGCCTCGACCTTGGCACGTCGGGCGTCAAGGCGCTGCTGATCGATGCCGAACAGACCGTCATCGGTTCCGGCCATGGCGCGCTCGACGTTTCGCGGCCGCATCCCGGCTGGTCCGAACAGGATCCAGCCCACTGGCTACGCGCCTGCGAAGACGCGATTGCCGAACTGAAGGCCTCCCATCCCTGGCAGTTCGCGGCGGTGAAAGGCATTGGCCTATCCGGTCAGATGCATGGCGCCACCTTGCTCGATGCCTCTGACAAGGTGCTGCGCCCCTGCATTCTGTGGAACGATACGCGCAGCCATGCCGAGGCAGCCGCGCTCGACGCCGATCCGCGGTTTCGCGAGCTGACCGGCAACATCGTCTTTCCCGGTTTCACCGCGCCGAAGCTCGCCTGGGTGAAGAACAACGAACCCGCCATTTTCGCCAAAGTGGCCAAGGTGCTGCTGCCCAAGGATTTCCTGCGGCTGTGGCTGACCGGCGAACATATTTCGGAAATGTCGGACTCGGCTGGCACTTCCTGGCTCGACGTTGGGAAGCGGCGCTGGTCCGCCGACCTGCTCGCGGCCACGTCGCTCGACGAAAAGCACATGCCATCCCTGGTCGAGGGTACGCAGAAGGCCGGTGGGCTGCGCGGCGAGCTGGCGTCGAAATGGGGCGTCGAAGCCGGCATCCCGATTGCCGGCGGCGCCGGCGACAATGCGGCTTCCGCCTGCGGCATGGGCACGGTCCGTGCCGGCCATGCGTTCGTGTCTCTGGGCACGTCAGGCGTGCTGTTTGCCGCCAATGCCTCCTATCTGCCCAACCCGGCAAGCGCGGTCCACACTTTCTGCCATGCGCTGCCTGACACCTGGCATCAGATGGGCGTCATCCTGTCGGCCACCGATTCGCTCAATTGGCTGTCCGAGATTACCGGCAAGGGCGCAGGCGAGTTGACATCGGAACTGGGCGATACACTGAAGGCGCCGACCGGCGTGTCCTTCCTGCCCTATCTCTCGGGCGAGCGCACGCCACACAATGATTCCGTCATTCGCGGCTCCTTTACCGGACTGGCGCATGAATCGAGCCGCGCCGTCCTGACCCAGGCCGTGCTGGAAGGCGTGGCCTTCGCCTTTCGCGACAGCCTCGAGGCGTTGAAGACTGCGGGCACGAGCTTGATGCGTGTGACGGCGATCGGCGGCGGCTCGCGCTCGCGCTACTGGCTGAAGGCCATCGCCACCGCGCTTCAGCTGCCTGTCGACATTCCCGCCGACGGCGACTTCGGCGCCGCCTTCGGCGCCGCCCGGCTCGGCCTGATCGCAGCGACGGACGCTGATCCGCTCGATGTCTGCACGGCGCCGAGGACCGATGCAACGATCGAACCGGATGCCGGCTTGGATGGTGCATTTGCCGATGCCTACCAGCGCTACCGCGGGCTTTATCCGGCGATCAGGGCGGCAACGGCGTGAGCAGGCGCCACGCGCCCCCCTCTGCCCTGCCGGGCATCTCCCCCTCTAGGGGGAAGATCGGCAGCTTTGGCGGCTACGCCAGCCTTGCAAGGCCGGAGGTTGGCGAAGGTATAACAATCAGCCAATCTCCCCCGTTGAGGGGGAGATGGCCGGCAGGCCAGAGGCGGGCGCCTCGCGCCAACCCTAACAGTAAAGCCTCACTGCGCCGGGACCTTGTCGAGGAAGCCGGTGATGCTCTTCAGGCGGCCGTTCTCGATGACGCCGATATCGGTGCCCTCGATGACGGACGGTGTGCCCTCAGGGCCGAGGTTCCAGGAAAAGCGGATTTTGTCGGCAAACCCGTCCGGTGTGCCTTTCAGCGAAAAGCGGAAGCCGGCAAAGCGCCGCTGCACGCCGTCGATCAGCGCCGCGACGCCTTCATGGCCGTCGCCCTGCATGATGGGATCGCGATAGCTGACGTCTTCGGTGAAAGTCGCCTTGAGCAGCGCCTGACGGCGCGCGGCGTCGCTCTCGTTCCAGGCGGTGATGTAGCTTTCGGCGATCTTGTTGAGATCGGTCATGATCTGTCTCCTTCGTTGGCTTTGACATGACCCTTTTCACCCAACGGACGAACGGAACCAATTACGCCTGAGGTAATCAGGCGGAGCCATTTCGGAGAGGAAGGAAATCCATGAGCAGCGGCTTTTTCGGCGACATCCAGAAGATCAAATATGAGGGGCCGGATTCGGCCAATCCGCTGGCTTACCGGTTCTACAACCCGGACGAGCTGGTGGCCGGCAAGCGGCTGGAAGACCATCTGCGCTTCGCCGTCGCCTACTGGCATTCCTTCGCCTGGCCGGGCGGCGATCCGTTCGGCGGCCAGACCTTCGATCGGCCGTGGTTCCCCAAGGCCGGCGGCATCGACACGATGGAACTGGCAAAACTGAAAGCAGACGTCGCCTTCGAGATGTTCTCGCTGCTCGGCGCGCCCTATTTCTGCTTCCACGATGCCGACGTGCGGCCCGAAGGCAAGGATTTTTCGGAAAGTTCCGCGCGCCTCGACGAGATCGCGGACTATTTCGCCACCAAGATGAAGCGGACTGGCGTCAAGCTCTTGTGGGGCACGGCGAACCTGTTCTCGCACCGCCGTTTCATGTCGGGTGCCGCGACAAACCCCGATCCGGATGTGTTTGCCTATGCGGCGGCGACGGTGAAGAGCTGCATCGACGTCACCAAGCGGCTGAAGGGCGAGAATTACGTGCTTTGGGGCGGACGCGAGGGCTATGAGACGCTGCTCAACACCGACCTTGCCCGCGAGCAGGAGCAGGCCGGCCGTTTCCTCAACCTCGTCGTCGACTACAAGCACAAAATCGGCTTCAAAGGCACGATCCTGATCGAGCCGAAGCCGCAGGAACCCACAAAACACCAGTACGACTACGATGTCGCGACCGTCTATGGCTTCCTCAAGCGCTTCGGCCTGGAGAAGGAGGTCAAGCTCAACATCGAGCAGGGCCACGCCATCCTGGCCGGCCATTCCTTCGAGCACGAGCTGGCGTTGGCCAATGCGCTCGGCGTCTTCGGCTCGATCGACATGAACCGCAACGACTACCAGTCGGGCTGGGACACCGACCAGTTCCCCAACAATGTGCCGGAGATGGCGCTGGCCTATTACCAGGTCCTGCAGGCGGGCGGCTTCAAGACCGGCGGCACCAATTTCGACGCCAAGCTGCGCCGCCAGTCGCTCGATCCGCAGGACCTGCTGATCGGCCATATCGGCGGCATGGATGCCTGCGCGCGCGGCCTGAAGGCAGCCGCCAAGATGGTCGAAGACAAGGCGCTGTCGGCTCCACTCGCCGAGCGCTACGCAGGCTGGAACAGCGGCGAGGCCAAGGCGATGCTTGCCGGCAAGCGCACGCTGGAGGACATCGCCGAGCGCGTGGTGAAGAAGAAGATCGAACCGCAGCCGCGCTCCGGCCGTCAGGAACTGCTCGAAAACATCGTCAACCGCTACGTGTAAGGGATGAAAGGCGGGCGGCGGCTCGTTCAGCCGCCGCTCCGCTTACCCACGCCGCTTCGCGGGGAGAAGTTCCCGGCGTCGCGCTTATTTGCCTGCCGCCCTGTTCGCCATTGAACGGAAAAGGTGCCGGCGGGCGGACGAGGGTGGCGCCGAGACCGGGTGAAAGGGCTTTGCGCCAGTGCGGAATCGACGACAAGGTTTTGCCCACTGACGCCCCTCAATCGCCTCTCTCTTGCCTTCAAACTGCCGTCACGAATCTCCTATAAGAAGGTGCTCGTGGCGGGAGAGGAAGAAGGAGGCGAACCGATATGCAGAACGAACGTGAAATCGACGCCCTGCTCTCAAATGGCGAGGCCGGGTCGATTATCGACCGGCTGATGGCAATGCCGCATCCGAAGGATGGTGCGCGCCGCTCCAACGAATGGGACCGCGCCGTTGCCAGCCGTTTCGAGACCCATCTGGCAAGACAGATGCGCTCGCAGATCGATAGTGGCGGCGACCGGCAGAACGCTGCCTGATCAACCGCTTCCCACTTTGGACGACATGTACATCAACCCCGGCGTAGCCTGACCGGGGCTTCACCGAAAGTTCTTGAAAACGCCCTCGAAAATGCCGCGGCGGATGAAAATCCGGTCCGCCCGGCAATGTCGGCCATGGCCACTCTGGTGTCGATCACCAGCCGCCGCGCAGCGCCCAGGCGCAGCCTGAGATAGTAGGCGCCGGGCGTCTCGCCGATCGACTTGCGGAAGATGCTCTCCAGTGTCCGTGCCGTAACCCCGGCGCGCTTTGCCACGGCGGCGACCGTCAACGGCTGGTCGACATGCGCTTCCATCAGCCGGATGGCTTGCGCCAGGCGCGGATCATAGCCGTCGAGCCGGCCAAGCGAGACCAGGGGCTGAGCGTCGGTGGCCGCACGGGCCTGATCGTAGATGAAGACGCTGGCCACATCGAGCGCCACGGCCATGCCGAGGCGGGTGCGAACGAGGTGCAGCATCAGGTCGAAGGTGGGCGAGGCGCCACCGGAGGTGAAGACCGGCCCGTCGATGACGTAACGGTCCGGGCGGACGTCGACGCCCGGAAAGGCCGACGAGAAATCCTCCATGTCTTCCCAGTGGGTGGTGGCGCTGCGGCCTTCGAGCAAGCCGGCCCGCGCGACCAGCCATGTACCGGCCTCGACGCCGCCGCAGGCGCGCGCCGAACGGGCGGCGCGGCGCAGGCCCGAGAGCAGAGCCGACGTCGCATAATTCTGCGTGCCGAAACCGGCGACGACGACAAGAACGTCGGTCGGTTCGGCCGCGTCGAAGCGGCCGCTGACCGCCACTGGCAGGCCGCAAGTGGTGACCGGCGCCTCGCCGGTTACGGAAACCAGCTTGAAATCGAACAATGTCTCGCCGGAGATGCGGTTGGCGGCGCGCAGCGGGTCGACCGCCGAGGCCACGCACATGATGGACGAGCTGGAAAACACCAGCATCGTCACCTTGAGCGGCAGACGCTCGGCGCGAAAGATCGTCAGTTTTTCGCCTTTAGTCATGGAAGCTTCGTAAAACGCAAAGCAGTTTTCGGCAAGTCGGGCGATGCTTGGCGCCTGTTTCGACTGGGAGGAGAGTTCCATGCCGCTTGCGATGAACCGTGAGGTTTTCATTACCTGTGCCGTGACCGGGTCCGGCGGTACGCAGGACCGCAGCCCGCATGTGCCGCGCTCGCCCAAAGAGATCGCCGATTCGGCCATCGACGCGGCCAAGGCGGGGGCGGCGATCGTGCATTGCCATGTGCGCGATCCCGAGACCGGCAAGCCCAGGCGCGACGTTCATCTCTACCGCGAGGTGACCGAGCGCATCCGCGAGGCAGACGTCGACGTGGTGCTGAACCTCACCGCCGGTATGGGTGGCGACATGGTGTTCGGCTCGCCCGAAGCGCCGCTGCCGCTGAATGAAAAGGGCACCGACATGGGCGGCGCCACCAACCGCATGGAGCATGTGCGCCAGTGCCTGCCGGAGATCTGCACGCTCGACTGCGGCACCATGAACTTCGCCGAGGCCGACTATGTCATGACCAACACGCCCGGCATGCTGCGTGCCATGGGCGGCATGATGACCGCGCTCGGCGTCAAGCCGGAGATCGAGGCCTTCGACACAGGCCATCTGTGGTTCGCCAAGCAGTTGGTCGAGGAACAGGTTCTGAAGCCGGATGCGCTTGTGCAGCTTTGCATGGGCGTGCCATGGGGGGCGCCTGACGACCTCAACACCTTCATGGCCATGGTCAACAACGTGCCGTCGACCTGGAGCTGGTCGGCCTTTTCGATCGGCCGCAACCAGATGGCCTATGCCGCCGCCGCAGTGCTGGCCGGCGGCAATGTCCGCGTCGGTCTCGAAGACAATCTCTGGCTCGACAAGGGCGTGCTTGCCACCAACGCGCAGCTGGTCGAACGTGCCGCCAGCATCGTCACCAATCTCGGCGCCAGGATTCTGGGGCCGGAGGAAGTGCGCAGGAAGCTCAACCTCACCAAGCGGCCGCCGATCGCGGCATAGAGAGGGGAGCTTCAGATGGCCACCGTCAAATTCACCGCAATGAAGGATGGCGACAAGGACGACTACGAATTCCTGACCGCCCATGAAATCGACTATGCCGCCAAAACCGGTGATCGGTTGCTGGAAGCCCTGGTTCAACTCGACGAGGGCCTTTCCGGCTACAAGATCACCCGGCTCGGCCATTCGCTGCAGGCGGCAACACGCGCCTGGCGCGACGGCGCCGACACCGACTGGATCGCCTGCGCGTTGCTGCACGACATCGGCGACATCTACGCACCCTACAACCACGACGAATACGCCGCGTCGATCCTGAAGCCTTTCGTGCGCGAACAATGCACCTGGGTGGTGGAGAAGCACGGCGATTTCCAGCGCCTCTACTATGCCCATCATCTCGGCGGCAATCGCCACGCGCGCGACCGCTTCGCCGGCCATGCCTATTTCGACGATTGCGACCAGTTTTGCGAACGCTGGGACCAGTCGAGCTTCGACCCCGACTACGAGACGCTGCCGATCGAGTTCTTCCGGCCCTTCGCGCTCGAAGTCTTTGCCCGCAAGGCCTACGACCCATCGGTGATCCGTACGGGCGAGCGCGTGCCTCTGACGGATCCACAAACAGCCAGCAAAAGAACCGGAGCCTGACAATGAGCATCATCAACAAGGCGGCCGCCATCGGCGGCGGTGTCATCGGCGCCGGCTGGGTGGCGCGGCTGCTCCTCAACGGCATCGACGTGTCGATCTTCGATCCCGATCCCGAGGCCTCGCGCAAGGTCTCAGAAGTGATGAAGGGCGCGCGCCGCGCCTACAAGCAGATGGTTCCGGGCGGCCTGCCGAAAGAAGGCAGACTGACCTTCGCCAAGACCATTGCCGATGCGGTGGCCGACGCCGATTTCATCCAGGAAAGCGTGCCGGAACGGCTCGACCTCAAGCACAAGGTGCTGGCCGAGATCGACACTCACGCGCCGGCCAACGCCATCGTCGGCTCGTCCACATCAGGCATCAAGCCGACCGACATGCAGATTGCGATGAAGAAGCATCCGGAGCGGCTGGTCGTCGGCCACCCGTTCAACCCGGTCTATCTCCTGCCGCTGGTCGAGATCGTCGGCGGCGACCAGACCTTTCCGGAGGCGATCGAGGTTGCCAGGGAAATCTATGCCTCGATCGGCATGAAGCCTGTCGTCATCCGCAAGGAAATCGAGGCCTTCGTCGGCGACCGCCTGCTGGAAGCCGCCTGGCGCGAGGCGCTGTGGCTGATCAAGGACGGCATCTGCACCGTCGAGGAACTGGACGACATCATGCGCTATGGCTTCGGCCTGCGCTGGGCACAGATGGGCATGTTCCAGGTCTATCGCGTCGCCGGCGGCGAAGCCGGCATGCGCCACTTCATGGCGCAGTTCGGCCCCTGCCTGAAATGGCCGTGGACCAAGCTGATGGACGTACCGGAGTTCAACGACGAGCTGGTCGACCTGATCGCCACGCAGTCGGACGACCAGGCGCATGGCCTGTCGATCCGCGAACTGGAAAAGATCCGCGACGATAATCTGGTCGCCATCATGGATGCGCTCTCGAAGCAGAACAAGGGCAAGGGCTGGGGAGCCGGCGCCCTGCACAGGGACTATACGAAGCAGTTGGCCAAGCTGGCGGCGAAAAAGCCGGCCGCCTCCAAGGCGGCCGAGAAGGCGAAGGCATCGAAGCCGGTGAAGAAAGCCGAAAAACCGAAGAAAAAGAAGAAAGGCTGAGACCATGGATTTCGGTCTGTCGGAGGAACAGAAGCTCATTGTCGAGACGACGCGCGCCTTCGTCGAGAATGAGCTTTACCCGCATGAGCGCGAGGTCGAGCGCACCGGCGTGCTGCGCCGCGAACTGATCGAGGAGCTAAAGGCCAAGGCGATCGAAGCCGGTCTCTATGCCGCCAACATGCCGGCCGATGTCGGCGGCGCGGGGCTCGATACGGTGACCTGGCTGCTCTACGAGAAGGAACTCGGCCGCGCCAACTACGCGCTGCACTGGACCTGCGTTGCGCGCCCCTCCAACATCCTTTTGGCCGGCACGCCGGAGCAGCGCGAAAAATACCTGTTTCCCTGCATCCGCGGCGAGAAATGGGATTGCCTGGCGATGACCGAACCGGGCGCCGGTTCGGACCTGCGCGGAATGAAGGCGACGGCCGTTCAGGATGGCGGCGACTGGGTGCTGAACGGCACCAAGCACTTCATCAGCCACGCCGATCTCGCCGACTTCGCCATCGTCTTCATGGCCTCGGGCGAAGAGGATTCGCCGCGCGGCAAACGCAAGAAGATCACCGCCTTCTTCGTCGACAAGGGCACCAAGGGCTTCACGGTGCGCGACGGCTACCGCAACGTCTCGCATCGCGGCTACACCAACGCCATCCTCGAATTCGACGATTGCCGCCTTCCGTTAAGCCAGGTGTTGGGTGAAGTCCACAAGGGTTTCGACGTCGCCAATTCCTGGCTCGGCGCCACCCGCCTGCAGGTCGGCGCCACCTGCCTCGGCCGTGCCGAGCGGGCGCTTGGCCATGCGGTCGAGTACGCCGCGCAGCGTCAGCAATTTGGCCAGCAGATCGGCAAGTTCCAGGGCGTGTCGTTCAAGCTCGCCGACATGGCAACCGAACTCAAGGCCGCGGACCTGATGGTGTTCGAAGCCGGCTGGAAGTACGATCAGGGCACCGTCACCGACCAGGACATGGCCATGGCCAAGCTGAAGGCCACAGAAATGCTGGCTTACGTCGCCGACGAAGCGATCCAGATCCATGGTGGCATGGGGCTGATGGACGACCTGCCGCTGGAGCGCATCTGGCGCGATGCGCGCGTCGAGCGCATCTGGGAAGGCACGTCGGAAATCCAGCGCCACATCATTTCGCGGGCGCTGCTGCGCCCGTTCGGGGCCTGATCCATGCACAAACTTGAACGCCTTCTGCGCCCTAAATCGATCGCCGTGTTCGGCGGCGCGCAGGCCGCCGCGGTCGTGGCACAGTCGATCAAGATGGGCTTTGCCGGCGAGATCTGGCCGGTGCACCCGAGCAAGGACGAGGTCGCCGGCCGCAAGGCCTATCGTTCGGTCGCCGACCTGCCCGGCGCACCGGACGCCGCCTTTGTCGGCGTCAACCGACACTTGACCATTGACGTGATCAAGGCCCTGGCCGAACGCGGCGCTGGCGGCGCGGTCTGCTTTGCCGCTGGTTTTCTCGAAACCGAAGCCTATGACGCGGATGGCGAGCGCCTGCAGGCCGAACTCGTCGCCGCCGCCGGCGAGATGCCGATCATCGGGCCGAACTGTTACGGCCTGATCAACTATGCCGACGGCGCGCTTTTGTGGCCCGACCAGCATGGCGGCATAAGATTGGCCGACGGCGGCAAAGGGGTGGCCATTATTACCCAGTCGTCCAACATCGCCATCAACATGACAATGCAGAAGCGCGGCCTGCCGATCGCCTTCCTGATGACCGCCGGCAACCAGGCGCAGACCGGCCTCTCCGAAATGGCGCTCGGCCTGATCGAGGACGAGCGCGTCAGCTCGCTCGGCCTGCACATCGAGGCTTTCGATTCGGTAGCCGGCTTCGAGCGGCTGGCGGCACGGGCGAGGGAATTGAAAAAACCGATCATCGCCATGAAGGTCGGCCGCTCCGAACAGGCCAGGCAAGCGACCGTCTCGCACACCGCGTCGCTCGCCGGCTCGGACGCAGCGTCCGGGGCCTTCCTGAAACGGCTCGGCATCGCGCGCGTCGATTCCATCCCCGCCTTCATCGAGGCGCTGAAGCTGCTGCATGTCACCGGTCCGCTGCCCGGCTACAGCCTGTCATCGATGAGCTGTTCGGGCGGCGAGGCTTCGGTCATGGCCGACAGCGCCGAAGGCCGCTGGGTCAACTTCCCGGTGCTGACGGAAGAACACCGTGCCCACGTCAAGTCGACGCTCGGGCCGCTGGTCGCGGTCGCCAATCCATTGGACTACCACACCTTCATCTGGAACAACGAGCCGGCGATGACCGCCACCTTCACCGCCATGGTGTCGGGCGGCTTCGACCTCAACATGCTGGTGCTCGACTTCCCGCGCCCGGACCGCTGCTCGGTGACCGACTGGTGGGCGACGCTGCGCGCCTTCGAATCGGCGCTCAAGACCAACAAGGCGCATGGCGCGATCGTCTCGTCGCTGCCCGAGAACCTGCCCGAGGAATACACCGCCGAGCTGATGGCGCGGGGCATGGTGCCGCTGTTCGGCATTTCCGAAGCGATGGATGCCGCCCAGGCGGCCGCCTTCATCGGCTGGGCCTGGCGCGAGCCGCAGGCGCAGCCGGTCGACACCTCCGCTTCCGGCGCTGCCGGCGGCGAGCATGTCACGCCTGACGAGGCGCAAGCCAAGGCGCGGCTGATCAAGGCCGGGCTGCCGGTGCCCAAGGGCGAGCGCGCCGACAGTGCCGTCGAGGCGGTGATCTCGTCCATGGCGCTCGGCTTCCCCGTGGCGCTGAAGGCGCTAGGCGTCACCCACAAATCCGAGGTCGGCGCCGTCAGGCTCAACCTCAGGGACGCCGAATCCGTCAGCACCGCCGCTCACGACCTTTTGCCACTCGGCACCGGCCTTTATGTCGAGCGCATGGTGCGCGACGGCGTCGCCGAGCTGATCGTCGGCTTCACCCGCGATCCGATGTTCGGCGCTGTCATGACGCTGGGCACCGGCGGCGTACTGGTCGAATTGCTGCGCGACAGCGTCACCTTGATGCTGCCGGCGACCCGCGACGACATCGAGGCAGCACTTCGCGGTCTCAAACTGTTCCCGCTGCTCGAAGGCTATCGCGGTCGGCCGAAGGCCGACGTCCAAGCTGCCATCGACGCCATCGCGGGCATTGCTGCCTTCGTGCAGACGAATGCCGGCGAGATCGAGGAACTCGACATCAATCCGCTGATCGTCTGCAGCGAGGGCAAGGGCGCCTGGATCGCCGATGCGCTTTTGGTGCTGGGAGAGAACAAGAATGCCTGACGTCATTTCGACCCGCCGTGAAGGCTCGATCCTCGAGGTCACGCTCGATCGGCCCAAGGCCAACGCCATCGACCTGAAGACCTCTCGGCTGATGGGCGAGACCTTCAAGGCGTTTCGCGACGACCCCGGCTTGCGCGTCGCCATCATCAAGACCGCCGGCGACAAGTTCTTCTGCGCCGGATGGGACCTGAAGGCCGCCGCCGGCGGCGACGCCGTCGACGGCGACTATGGCGTCGGCGGCTTTGCCGGGCTGCAGGAACTGCGCGACTTGAACAAGCCTGTCATCGCCTGCGTAAACGGCATGGCGGTGGGGGGCGGCTTCGAGCTGGCGCTGTCCTGCGATCTCATCTACGCCTCCGATCACTCCTCCTTCGCATTGCCCGAGATCCGCGCCGGCACGCTTGCCGACGCCGCGACCATCAAGCTGCCGAAGCGCATTCCTTATCATGTCGCCATGGACCTTTTGCTCACTGGCCGCTGGATGGACGTTGCCGAGGCGCATCGCTGGGGCCTGGTCAACGAGGTGCTGCCGAAGGAGAAGCTGGAGGACCGCGTCTGGGAGATCGCCCGCCTGCTCGCCAGCGGCCCGCCGCTTGTCTTCGCCGCGATCAAGGAAACCGCGCGGGTGGCCGAAGCGCTGACTTTCCAGGACGCGATGAACAGGGTGACGCGCCGGCAGTTGCCGACGGTCGATGCGCTGTACGGTTCCGAGGACAATATGGAAGGGTTCCGGGCTTTTGCGGAGAAGCGGGAACCGGTGTGGAAGGGGAAGTAAAGCAATGCCAGAGATGACGGCGCGAGGCACCCCCCTCTGGCCTGCCGGCCATCTCCCCCGCAAGGGGGGAGATTGGATGTCATTTCCGCTTTCGCCAATCGTCAACGCTGCAATAAGGGCGATGTCGATTGAACTGCCAATCTCCCCCCTTGCGGGGGAGATGTCCGGCAGGACAGAGGGGGGTGCCTGGGCTCGCCGTTCACAGTCGGCGCGGCCATGACCGACTACAGCAAACTCATTGATGCCGAGACCCGGGCCTTCATCGAGCGGACCAATTCCTATTACCCGCCGGATACGATCGACTACACGATTGCCGAGCAGCGCGAGATCTACGCCCGCATGTGCCGGGAGTTCTTTGCCGGCTATCCCGAGGGGGTGACAGCGGAAACCACCGCTATTGCCGCACAGGCGTGCAATATCCCGATCCGCATCTATCGCAGCGCCCCGCAGGCAGTGGCAACGGTGCTCTATTACCACGGCGGCGGGTTCATCCTTGGCGGGCTCGACAGCCATGACGACGTTTGCGCCGAGCTTTGCGGCCGCACCGGCTATGACGTCGTCTCGGTCGACTACCGGCTGGCGCCGGAGCATCTGCATCCGGCCGCGTTTGACGATGCGATGAACGCCTTCGAGTGGGCGGCAGCCACCCGCGATCATCCCGTCCTGCTCTGCGGCGACAGCGCCGGTGGCAATCTCTGCGCCGCAGTCAGCCATGCGACGCGCGGCCATGCGAAGAAACCGATCGGGCAGGTGCTGATCTATCCCGGGCTCGGCGGCGACCGTTCGCGTGGCTCCTATCTGAAGCATGCCGAAGCGCCTATGCTGACCACGCGCGACCTCGAATTCTACAAGCACATCCGTACCGGCGGCGTGGACCAGACCGGCGACATCACGCTTCAGCCGCTGGCCGACGCCGATTTCGCCAACCTGCCGCCGACCGTGCTGATCACCGCCGAGTGCGATCCGCTGTCGTCGGACGGCGAGGCCTATCGCGACCGCATCGTGGCGGGCGGCGGGCGAGCCACTTGGTTCGAGGAAAAAGGGCTTGTGCACGGCTATCTCAGGGCGAGGCACACGGTCGGCCGCGCCCGCGCCAGCTTTACCCGCATCGTCGAGGCGGTGTCGGCGCTCGGCAAAAGCGAGTGGATCTGGTGAGGGCCTCCTCGCATGACAATCGACAGAAGATGATCAACCCAGCGACTGCCAAGCCGTTCGGCGCTCAGCCTACCGAACGAGCCGCCGCCCGGCCGGCGCTGCGGCCGGAGAAGATACAGCCGCCCAGGAACGTGCCTTCGAGCGCCGCATAGCCATGCACGCCGCCGCCGCCGAAACCGGCGGCTTCGCCGACCGCATAGAGGCCCTGAACCGGCTCGCCATCGCTCCCCAGCACGCGGCTTTCGAGATCGGTCTGCAGGCCACCCAGCGTCTTGCGGGTCAGGATGTTGAGGCGAACCGCGATCAGCGGGCCGTTCGCGGGATCGAGCATCTTGTGCGGCCTGGCCGTGCGGATCAGCCGGTCGCCGAGATAGGCCCGCGCTCCGCGCAGCGCGGTGACCTGCATGTCCTTGGAGAAGGGATTGTCGAGTTGCCGGTCGCGGGCGCGGATCTCGCGCTCGACATGGGCGACGTCGAGCAGCGGTTCGCCGCCGGCCAGCTTGTTCATGCGCGCCACCAGATCGGGCAGTTCGGCCTCGATGATGAAATCCTCGCCCTTCTCCATGAACGCCTTGACCGGGCCCGGAATGCCCGACGTGGCGCGGCCGAGCACCTGGCGCCAGCTCTTGCCGGTCAGGTCCGGGTTCTGCTCGGAGCCCGAGAGCGCGAACTCCTTCTGGATGATTTTTTTGGTCAGGATGAACCAGGAATAATCGAACCCGGTGCTCGTGATGTGGCTGAGCGTGCCGAGCGTGTCGAAACCGGGGTAAAGCGGCACCGGCAGGCGCTTGCCCCTGGCGTCGAGCCACAGCGACGACGGACCGGGCAGGATGCGGATGGCATGATCGGTCCAGATCGGCGCCCAGTTCCTGATGCCCTCGACATAGTGCCACATGCGGTCGCGATTGATGACGCTGCCGCCGGCCTGTTCCGTGATCGCCAGCATGCGGCCGTCGACATGGTCGGGCACGCCGGTGATCATGCACTTCGGCGCCGCGCCCAGACGCTTCGGCCAGTTTTCCCGGACCAGCTGGTGGTTGCCGCCGATGCCGCCGGAGGCGACGATCACGGCCTGCGCATGAACCTCGAAATCACCTGATATCTCACGCGAACTCTTGTGGCCGCGCTCGACGGTGCTTGGTTGCAGGATGTCGCCGCGCACCCCGTCGATCCTCGTGCCGGTGCGGATCAATTCGTTGACGCGGTGGCGGAACTTGAAGCGGATCAGTCCCTTCTTCTCGGCTTCGCGGACGCGCAGCACGAAGGGCTCGAGCACGCCGGGACCGGTGCCCCAGGTGATGTGAAAGCGGGGCACGGAATTGCCATGGCCAATGGCATTGCCGCCGCCGCGCTCGGCCCAGCCGACCACGGGAAAGAATTTCATCCCGCGCTCCAGCAGCCAGGAGCGCTTCTCGCCGGCGGCGAAGCCGACGTAGGCCTCGGCCCATTTGCGCGGCCAGTGATCCTCCGGCCGGTCGAAAGCGGCGGTGCCCAGCCAGTCCTCGAGCGCCAGCTCGTGCGAATCGCGGATGCGCATGCGCCGCTGCTCGGGCGAATCGACGAGGAACAGACCGCCGAACGACCAGAAGGCCTGGCCGCCCAGCGACTGCTCCGGTTCCTGGTCGACGATGACGATCTTCTTGCCGGCCTCGGCCAGTTCGGCGGCGGCGACCAGCCCGGCAAGGCCGGCGCCGACAATGATGACATCCGCGTCGTCAGCCAATTTCCCCTCCCGTTAGCTGGCTACCGTATGAATCTCGAACCGGAATATATTAATGATGGTCAGACCGCCTCCCAGCCATCCTTGCCGCCGGCGCGGAAGATGGCGTCGATGACCTTCTGGTTGAGCACGGATTCCTCCAGCGTGAAGACGCGCTCCTTACCGCCCTGGGCCGCCCGCGCGAAGGTCTCGACCTCGAGCCGGTACTGCTGCGTACCGGGAAAGCGGAACACCTGCGCCTCCGTGTGGTTCTGATTGTGCAACTCGACGCGGTGGTGATCGTAGAGCCCGGCATTGAACGGCGAGAACACCTCGATGAACCCGTTCTCGCCATGGAATACCATCACCTGGCGCGCGGCCATCTGGGTCGAGAGATAGAAGGACAGTTCGAAGTCGCCGAAATCGGCGCGGATCGAGGAATAGATGTCGGTGCCGAATTTTTTGTCGCGCTCGATCGTCGCCTGCACGCGCAGCGGCTCCTTGCCGGTGGAAAAGCGCGTCGACACGGTCGGGTAGACGCCGATGTCGGGCAGCGCGCCGCCGCCAAGGTCGAGCTGGTTGCGCATGTTGTTGGGATCGACATTGTAATAGGAGAACGCGCCCTGCACATGGCGCAGCCGGCCGATGACGCCGCTGGCGATCAGGTCGCGCACCTTGATCCATTGCGGATGGTAGACGACCATGAAGGCTTCGCAGACCAACACCTTGCTGGCATCGCGCAGCTTGATCAGCGGCGGAATGTCCTTGGCGTCGAGCGCCAACGGCTTTTCGACCAGCACATGTTTTCCCGCCTGAATGGCCTTGGCCGTCCATTCGACATGCTGCGATGTCGGCAGCGGGATATAGACGCCGTCGACCTCGTTCGAGGCGAGCAACTCCTCATAGGAACCGAAAGCATGCGGCGCGCCGAAGCGATCGGCCAACCCACGGGCCTTCGACTGATCGCGGCTGGCGATTGCGGACAGCACGCCATTTTCCGCCTCCACGATCGCAGGTAAAAGCTGCTCGCGACCGATCTTGGCCGTCGATAACACACCCCATCGGAACATCAGGCTTCTCCTCTCGATTACAGGCGAGGAGGTTTGCCTGAAATCGGGGCAAAAGCCAATGCGGGGGCCAAGTTCCTCGCCCCACGAGCGGGGAGCGATGGCTCAACCCCTCTTCCCCGTCAGCCTCATGTCGAAACCGACGACGTTGGAATAGATCGGCGTGCCGACATCCATTCCGTAGCGCGACCGCAGCACCTTGCCGGTGACGTGGAACCCGATCGTGCCGGACTTCAGGCCATCGAGCTCGGCGGTGAACTTTTCCGCAAACGTCTTGCCGCGCGCCGTCAGCCGGCCGGTGACAAGCGCCGTCGTATCGCCGGTGCGGGTCACGCTGGTCGAGCGGAACTGGATTTCGGGGCTGTTGGCCGCATCGAACACGGCGTCTGAACGCAGGAAAGCGTCGATGCGGCCCTGGCCGGTGCCGACGCTTTCGGGAAAAATGGTGAGGTTGACCTTCGAGCGGCTGACGTCGTCATTGTCGATGCGGATCGTGCCCTTGAAGTGAGCAAACGCACCATCGAAACCGCCGCCGCCGGCCTTGCCGATGGTGAAGCGGATCGAGGAGTCAGCCTGGCTGATCGTGTAACTGCCGGCGGCATCATCGAGGACAACTGCTGCCCAGACAGGCACGGCAAGGCAAGCGGCAAGGGCCGCCGATCCGAGGAGTCGCGCATACATGAGATTATTTCCTTCTTCGGAGGCAACGCTCTTCGCGTCCTCGCTTACAAACGAGGCCGAAGCCCGTTCTATTCCCCGCCTGAGGAAGGCGTGACGATGCGTGTGAGCACATTGTCCCTCAGTCGGAAATGATGGCGCAGTGCCGCCGTGATATGCAGCGCCACAAGTGCTGCGCCGGCATAAGCGAGGTACCAGTGCGCAGCCGCCCAGAAACTTTCGGCGGCATCGGATTCCGCGAGCGGCAGGTTTGGCATCACGAACAGGTTGAACGGCATGCTTGGAATTTCCAGCGTCGAGACCGAAACCAGCGCCCAGCCGGACAGAGGCAAAGCGATCTGGAAGGCATAGAGCGCCAGGTGAGCGAGCGGCGCCGCCCGGCGCTCCAGGGATCCGACCGAGGATGGCAAGGCCGGCGCGGCATTGCCGAGCCGCCAGGCGATGCGCAGGATGATCAGGCCGAGCAGCAGGAAGCCCAGCGATTTGTGCAGCTGGATGAGCTCGAAAGCCGTGCGCTGGCTGCTGATGCGGACCATCACGAAACCGAGTGCGAACTGGCCGATGAAGGCAAGGCCGATCAGCCAGTGAAGCAGGATTGCCGCCCAGCCGTAGCGGGTCGGGGTATTTATGATCGAAGCTCGCATGGAAGGCGAACGAATGCCGCGTCGGCTTTCTTCCACCTCCCACAAGGGAGAGGCAGCCTATCCGCTCACCCTGAAGAAATCGATGAAGGCCCTGAGCGCAGGCCGCATCTGGCGGCGGCTCGGATAGTAGACGAAGAAACCCTCGAAGGACGGACACCAATCCTCCAGCACGCGAACCAGCCGGCCATCGCGGAGCGGCTCGCGGACATAATCCTCGAAGACGAAGGCAAGCCCGGCCCCGTCGACCGCCGCCTGGGCGATCAGATGGTCTTCGTCGAGAATCAGTGGTCCTTGCGCAGCGATCTCGATCTCCTCGCCATCCCTGGCGAATTCCCAGCGGTAGAGAATGCCGCTGGAGAAGCGGAAGCGGATGCAGCGATGATCGGACAGGTCACGCGGATGGCGCGGCCTGGGCATGGTGTCGAAATAGGAGGGCGCGCCGGCCACGGCGCCGCGTATATCAGGCCCGATGCGCACCGCGATCATGTCACGTTGCAGGCTTTCGCCAAGCCGCACGCCTGCATCGAAACCGCCTTCCACCACGTCGGTGAAGCGGTCCTCGATGACGATCTCCAGCACGATATCGGGGTAAGCCGCGGCAAAGGCGCCGAGCCGCGGGGTCAGCACCAGATGGGCTGCCGTGCGCGGCACGCTCAGCCGCAGATTGCCGGCGGGCCGGTCGCGCGCCTCGACCGCCGTCTCCAGCGCCAGGTCGATCTCCGACAGCGCCGGCCGCAATCGTTCCAGCAACCGCGCGCCCTCTTCGGTCGGGGCAACGCTGCGGGTGCTGCGTGCCAACAGCCGCACGCCAAGCCGCGCCTCAAGGCTGGACACGGCATGGCTGACCGCCGACGGCGCGATCGCCAGTTCCCTGGCCGCGCCGCGAAAGCTGCCGCATTGGGCAACAGTTGCCAGCACCGCAAGCTGTGAAAGATGTGCTCGGTTCATTGATCTATTCACTAGAACGCCCCGTGCACAGATGAGACGATTATCGAACATAAGGCAAGGCGCTATCTCCTGAGTATCGCAACAAGGAGACGCGTGATGAAAACCCGCAAACTCGGTACTGAATTGGAAGTTTTTCCGGTCGGCCTCGGCTGCATGGGCATGAGCTTTGGCTATGGGGGCCAGCCGGAAGCCGAGGCGATCGCCACATTGCGCCGCGCCGTCGAGATCGGCGTCAATTTCTTCGACACGGCGGAGGTCTACGGGCCCTACGAGAACGAGATCCTGCTCGGCAAGGCGCTGAAGCCGGTGCGCGATCAGGTGACGATCGCAACCAAATTCGGCTTCAAAATCCTGGAGGAAGGCACCGGCACCGACCGCATGGCGGGCGTCGACAGCCGCCCCGAACACGTCAAGGCCGTCGCAGAGGCGTCACTGAAGCGGCTGGGCACCGACGTGATCGATCTCTATTACCAGCACCGCGTCGACCCGAACGTGCCGATCGAGGACACGGTCGGCGCCATGGCCGAGCTGGTGCGCGAGGGCAAGGTGCGCGCGCTCGGCCTTTCGGAAGCGAGTGCCGCCACCATCCGCCGGGCGCATGCCGTGCATCCGATCGCGGCCGTCCAGAGCGAATATTCGCTGTGGAGCCGTGACCCGGAAGACGATGTGTTCGCCGTCTGCCGCGAACTCGGCATCGGTTTCGTTCCCTATAGCCCGCTCGGCCGTGGCCTCTTGACCGGCACGATCGCCAAGCCCGAAACGCTTGATGACGACGACTGGCGCCGCACCTTGCCGCGCTTTCAGGCCGACGCCATGGAAGCCAATGCCAAAGTCGTGGCCACGCTGGAAAAACTGGCGACCGAAAAGGGAGTGACCTCGGCACAGCTGGCGCTCGCCTGGGTACTGCACCAGGACGATTTCATTGTCCCCATCCCGGGCGCCCGAAAGATCCGCCATCTCGAGCAGAACACGGCGGCGGCTGATATCGAGCTGAGTGCCGCAGAGGTACAGACCATCGGCGATGCACTGTCGCCTGATAAGGTCATGGGCAAGCGCTACACAGAGGAGCTGCTGGCGCTGGTGAATGGGTGAGCTTTCACCCTCCCCCCTGTGCGGAGGTCGGCTCGCTGTCGCAGCGAAGCGAAGACAGGGGTGGGGTGGCGATGCGCGATACAGAAGATCACGGATGTCCGCGCGAGGCACCCCCCTCTGTCCTGCCGGACATTTCCTACCATGGCACGACCGTAATCTCCGGCCAGTAATCCCGCGCCCGCTGGCCCTTCGCCTCATGCGTCCGCTGATTGTCCATCGCCCGGTTCGGCGTGACGCGGAATGAGAAGACGTCGTCGAGACCGAACGGCGCCAGCAGTTCCAGTTGACAATCCGCGTCGTATCGCACCCCGACCGCATGTGTCTTCGACGCAAAAAACCGGACCGACTCGCTCGAACTCGTGTAGCGCGGACAGGGCCGCCCGAACTTCTGCGGGTACCACAAATGCACCCGCGCTTGGTTGCGCACCTCGACCGGCAGGGGCAGCCCCTGGAAATGCTTCGCCGCCCGGCGGATGACGGCGTCCTCGGCCTCGTAGGACAGGTCGCTATCGTCGAAATAGAACAGGTCGACATCCTTGATGCCATAACCCGACGGCTTCCCCGTCAGATGGTTCCAGACCGAGTTATAGAGCACGCCGGAGACCGCCAGCCAGTCCGGAAGATCGAGCGTGCGGGCACATACCAGCGCTTGGCGCACGAGCGCATCCGACAGCAGGATGTCGAGAAACGCAGCGCGTTGTGCTTCGAACGGGAGCCCGGAATAGTGCAAATGGTCCATCGCCCTTTGGAGGGCGATTCGCCGTGCTCCCGCAATCCCGGAAAGAGGCTATGCCCTGAGCACGCCTCCAGTCTGCTTGCCGACATTCTCGACGACGCGCCTGGCCAACGCCTCGAAATCCTCGTCGGTCAGCGTCTTCTCGACCGGCTGGATCGACACTTCGATGGCGATGGACTTCTTGCCCTCGCCGAGCGCCGCACCTTCGAAAACATCAAAGACCGAGACGCCGGTGACCAGCTTCTTGTCCGCGGCGAGCGCCGCGCGTACCAGCGTGCCGGCCTCGACCGCCTTGTCGACGACGAAGGCGAAGTCGCGCTTCACCGCCTGGAAGGCGGAGAGATCCAGCCTGGGCTTGGTTTTCGTCGGCTTTGCCTTGGGCTCGGGCACGGCATCGACATACACTTCGAAGCCGCAGAGCGGGCCGGAGACGTCGAGCCCTTCCAGCGTTTTTGGATGAAATTCACCGAACGTGCCGAGCACCGTCTTCGGTCCGAGCTTGATCGTTCCGGAACGACCAGGATGGTACCAGGACGGGCCGCCGGCCTCGATCTGCAGCCGCTCGACCGGCGCGCCGCAGGCTTCGAGTGCGGCGATGGCATCAGCCTTGGCGTCGAACACGCCGACCGGACCGGAATTGCCAGCCCAGTTGCGGCCGGAACCGTCGAGCTTGGCGGTGCCGCGCCGCACGCCGGCGGCAACGCGCCGTTGCTGGTCGGCGCCGTCGCCCTCATAGGTGCCGGAGACCTCGAACAACGCCACGTCGCCAATGCCCTTGTCGGCATTGCGCTGGGCGGCTGCGATCAGGCCGGGCAGCAGCGAGGGCCGCATGTCGGACATGTCGGCGGCGATCGGGTTGGCGAGCTTGAGCGAAGCCTGCCCGCCGCCGAATAGTTCGGCGTGCCTGGCGGGGATGAACGACCAGGTGACTGCCTCCATCATGCCGCGCACGGCCAGCGCCCGCTTGGCCGCGCGGGTGCGGATCTGCAGCGTCGTCAGGATCTTGCCGTTGACCGCGTCATGCGCGCCGAGCGGCTGCGAAGCGATGTTGTCGACGCCGTGGATGCGCATCACCTCCTCGACCAGGTCGGCCTTGCCGTCGACATCGGGACGCCAGGACGGCACGGCGATTTCGACGACATCGCCCGAACCCTCAGGCTTGAAGCCGAGGCGCGTGAGAATATCGAGGCTTTCCGCCTTCGGCACTTCTATGCCGGTCAGCCGCTTCACTTCCGACAGCGGGAAGGAGACGATCTTGGGCTGATGGCCGGCATAGCCGGCCACCTCGATTTCCGTCGGCGTGCCGCCGCAGAAATCAAGCACCAGCCGGGTCGCAAGCTCAACGCCCGGCACCATGAATTCGGGGTCGACCCCGCGCTCGAAACGATAGCGGGCATCGGTGATGATGCCGAGCGCGCGCCCGGTGCGGGCCGTGGTGATCGGGTCCCAGAGTGCGGATTCGATCAGCACGTCGGTCGTGTTCTCGTCGCAGCCGGAACGCTCGCCGCCCATGATGCCGGCGATCGATTCCACGCCATTGTCATCGGCGATGACGCACATCTCCGGCGTCAACGTGTATTCGCGGCCGTCGAGCGCCAGTACCTTTTCGCCATCCCTGGCGCGACGCACGACAAGATTGCCGGCGACCTTGCCGGCATCGAAGACATGCAGCGGCCTGCCACGATCGAAGGTGACGTAGTTGGTGATATCGACCAGCGCGCTGATGGGCCTCAGCCCAATGGCGATCAGCCGCTGCTGGAGCCATTTCGGGGACGGGCCGTTCTTGACGCCGCTGACCAGATTGAGCGCGAAGCCGGGGCAGAGTTCCGGCGCTTCGATCGTCACCTTGACGGGGCACATTCCATTGCCGACATGCGGCATGATCGCGCCGCCGACGAGGCGGCCGAGACCGCTCGCCGCGAGATCCCGGGCGATGCCGTAAACGCTGGTGGCATCAGGCCGGTTTGGCGTCAGATTGATCTCGATGACCGGATCGTCGAGATGCGCGTAAGCGGCGAAGCTGGTGCCGACCGGCGCATCTTCGGGCAGGTCGATGATGCCGTTGTGCTCGTCGGAAAGTTCCAGCTCGCGCTCGGAACACATCATGCCGTGGCTTTCGACGCCCCTGATCTTGCCAACCGTCAGCGTCACATCGATGCCGGGCACATAAGTGCCGGGCGCGGCGAAGGCGCCGATCATGCCCGCCCGCGCATTGGGTGCGCCACAGACGACCTGCACGGGCGGCTTGCCGTCGCCGGTGTCGACGGTCAGCACCCGCAGCCGGTCGGCGTCGGGATGCTGCACCGCCGTCAGCACCCTGGCGATGACGAAGGGCTTCAGGCTCGCCTTGTCGTCGACATGCTCGACCTCGAGGCCGATCGAGGTCAGCCGCTCGACGATCTCGCCGAGCGAGGCGTCGGTCTCGAGATGGTCCTTGAGCCAGGAGAGGGTGAATTTCATGATGCTGTTCCGTAATGTATCGCAGCAGGAATCGTCTTGACCGTCACGCGCTCAGGCCCCCGAACAAAGTCGGCATGTCGAGCGGCCGGAAGCCGTAATGCGACAGCCAGCGCACATCGGCATCGAAGAAGGCGCGCAGATCCGGCATGCCGTATTTCAGCATGGCGATGCGGTCGATGCCCATGCCCCAGGCAAAGCCCTGATATTCATCGGGATCGAGCCCGCCAGCGCGCAGAACGTTGGGGTGCACCATGCCGCAGCCAAGGATCTCCATCCAGTCGGAGCCTTCGCCGAAGCGCACCTCGCCTGGCCGCGAGCGGTCGCACTGGATATCGACCTCGAGGCTTGGCTCGGTGAACGGGAAGAAGGACGGCCGGAAGCGCATCTTGACCGACGGCACCTCGAAGAAGGCCTTGCAGAACTCTTCCAGCACCCACTTCATGTTGGCGACGTTGGCCGATTTGTCGATCACCAGCCCTTCGACCTGATGGAACATCGGCGAGTGGGTGGCGTCGGAATCCTGCCGGTAGGTCTTGCCCGGAATGACGATGCGGATCGGCGGCTTCTGCTTCTCCATGGTGCGGATCTGCACCGGCGAGGTGTGGGTGCGCAGAAGCTTGCGCTCGCCCTTCTCGTCCGGCTGGAAGAAGAAGGTGTCATGCATCTCGCGCGCCGGATGGCCTTCCGGGAAATTCAGCGCGGTGAAATTGTAATAGTCGGTCTCGATGTCGGGCCCTTCGGCGATGGCGAAGCCGAGATCGCCGAAGATCGCCGCGATCTCGTCGATGACCTGGCTGATCGGATGAATGCGGCCGCGCTCGGCCGGCGACTGCCGCACCGGCAGCGTCACGTCGACCTTCTCCGCGGCGAGGCGGGCAGTGATGGCAACATCCCTGAGTTCCGCCTTGCGCGCGGTGAGCGCATCGGTGACGCGGTTCTTGAGGCCGTTGATGGCGGGACCTTTGACCTGGCGCTCCTCGGCGCTCATCGAGCCGAGCGTCTTCAGCATTTCCGAGATCGACCCCTTCTTGCCAAGGGCTGCCACGCGCACGGCTTCTATCGCGGGCTCGTCAGCAGCCGACGCTATGTCGGCGAGCAGCGAGGCTTCCAGGCTTTCAAGATTTCCAGCGGTGGCGTTCACGGCGAAACTCTCTCGATCGGGCAACCCACCATCACCGGGCGTGTCACCAATTTGGTTACATCAGGCATAAGAAAAACCCGCGCCAGCCGTGCCAGCGCGGGTTCCCCAAATCAGAATTTCGAATGCTTGGGAAGCGCTGGTCTTAGGCCACAGCGCTTTCAAAAGCATTCGGGGTGGTGTTCTTGAGGTACTCAAGAGCAACCTTCGCCTTGGCCACGAGCGCGGCGAAAGCCTGCGGCTCGTGGATGGCCATATCCGACAGGATCTTGCGATCGATCTCGATGCCAGCCTTGTTGAGGCCGTCGATGAAACGGCCATAGGTCAGGCCGTGCTCGTGCGTCGCGGCGTTGATGCGCTGGATCCACAGCGCGCGGAACGAGCGCTTGCGGTTCTTGCGGTCGCGATAGGCATATTGCAGCGACTTTTCCACCGCCTGCTTGGCGATGCGGATGGTGTTCTTGCGGCGGCCGTAGAAGCCTTTCGCGGCTTTCAGGACCTTCTTGTGCTTGGCGTGCGAGGTGACGCCTCTTTTTACGCGTGCCATGTCATGATCTCCTTAAAAGCAATTCCAGGAAAAGTGCCTTGCGGTTTTCCGTTCGGAATTGCGTAAAACAAATTCGTGTTCGGCCGAATGCTCAGAGGCCGTTCGGCAGAAAATTCTTGATGACCTTCTTGCCGTCCGGTTCAGCCAGAACCATCGTGCCGCGGGCATTTCGAATGAACTTGTTGGAACGCTTGATCATGCCGTGACGCTTGCCGGCCGCAGCCGACAGGACTTTACCCGTACCGGTGATCTTGAACCGCTTTTTGGCGGCCGATTTGGTCTTCATCTTGGGCATTTTGCTACTCCGTATTGTGGCGCACCATCGCGCTTCTTGTTCGCTTCGGGCCGACCAAAGCCCGAAAAGCAAATGAAACCGCCACGGCATGCCCTGCCGGGCGGTTTTCTTGGAACGGCGGTCCTATACGTCAAAGCAGGCGACTGTGCAACACCCACCGCGCCGCGTGTCGTAAGCACATGAGTTGTCCGGATTAGGTAGCACGTGAGTTGTCCGGTTTTATCGCCAGCGGATGGAGGCTGGGGATGAAGCGGACGGCATGGCTACAGGACCGGAGAATGCAAAAGTTTCGGGACGTATTGAGCCGCTGGAATGGTGGCGATCTTTCGATGATGGAGGCAGGGGAGTTGCTTGGCATGTCGGAGCGGCAATTCCGACGCTACCGCGACCGGTACGAAGAAGCTGGGGAAGCAGGGTTGCTGGATCGGCGCTTGGGCAAGCTTTCGACGCGTCGGGTGCCGGCGGAAGCGATTGAGGAGATGCTGGAGCTTTACCGTCATCGCTATCTCGGCTGGAATGTGAAGCATTTCCACGAGCACCTGCTGCGCGATCACCATTTCAGCTGGGGCTACACCTTCATCAAGACGCAGCTCCACGCGGCGGGCCTTGTGGAACGGGCCAAGCGGCGCGGTGCTCACCGGCGCAAGCGGGAGAGGAAGCCTTGCGAGGGGATGATGCTGCATCAGGATGGCAGCCGTCATCGATGGCTGGCGGGTGAGCCGATGCTGGACCTGATCGTGACGATGGACGATGCGACGAGCACGATCTATTCGGCCTTCCTGATCGAGGAGGAAGGCACGGCGTCGAGCTTTCAGGGCCTTCTGGAGACATTCGTCGCCAAGGGATTGCCATCGAGCCTCCACAGCGATCGCGGCAGCCACTATTTCGTGACGCTGAAGGCCGGCGAGGCGGTCGACAAAAGCCGGCTGACCCAGGTCGGCCGGGCGCTCGAGCGGCTGGGTATCGAACATATTCCAGCCTATTCCCCTGAAGCGCGAGGCCGCTCGGAGCGGATGTTCTCCACCTTGCAGGATCGGCTACCGAGAGAGCTGGCGCTGGCCGGAATTGCCGACATCGAGGCCGCCAACCGGTTCATCGCACAGACCTACCTACCAGCTCACAATGCCCGCTTCGCCAGGCCGGCCGCGGTCGAGGACAGCGCCTTTGTCGCCGCAGACCCGCAACAACTGGCCCAGATCCTGTGCATCGAGGAGGAGCGCGTCGTTGCCCGCGACAACACGGTCGCCTTCGCGCGGCTGCGATTGCAGCTGCCGCAGAGCCCGATCCGGCATCACTTCGTCAAAGCAACCGTCAAGGTCAGGCACTACCCGGATGGAACCCTCGCGATCTTTCACGGGCCGCGCCGCATCGCTCGCTACAGCTCTGACGGCGCCGCAATCGAAGACACTTGCCCCATCAGGCAAGCCGCGTGAACCGCTTCGACGCCAAAACAGAAGCGGACAGATCATGTGCTACCAAACCGGACAACTTGATTAGCTACCGACACACCCACCGCGCCGCGCGTTTCCCCGAACGCCGGGATGCGGCGCCCGGTCCTTCTTCAAGGGAGCGTAAACAACACCGGCAGCATACCCGACTGCTGGGCGCCGTCGATCAGTTCGAAGGCCGGCAGCGCGATGAGGAACACCAGGCCGTCGAGAAGCGTGGTCAACAGCAGGCGCGGCTTGAAGCTGCCGGTGTCGCCTTCCTGGTAGAGGGAAAGCTTCGGAAAGAATCGCGGCACTCTTGCCAGATAGGCCTGATAGGGCTCGCCGAGCGTTTCCTTAAGGAATTTCTCCTCGCGCAGGATGACGATATGGAAGGCGCCCGCACACAGGACAGCGAACAGAATGATGCCGGAGAACGAGCCGATCTGCGCGCCGACGCCGGCCGCGGCCACAGTCGAGAACACATAGAGCGGGTTGCGGGTGATCGAATAAGGCCCGCCCGTCACAACTTCGGAAGATTTGCGCCCACCTATGTAGAGCGTCGACCAAAGGCGACCGCAGATACCTAGGAAAATCAGCAGCACGCCGAACATCTCGATCGTTTCATGCATCGCCGTATCAGGCGGAAAGCTCGATTGCCCGAACAGCAGGGCTGCGAACAGCACCACCACAAGCACGGCAAGCACCAGCCTGCGCGTGCGCTGGTAGCCACCCAGCCCGTATTTGAGTTTTTTGTCCAAGGGAGGAATCCGATCGTCGAGAGCTTAGCCGGCGACCGCAGCTATGGCCGAGAAATGGGCGTCCCGCCGATCGCCGGGACGCCCTGTAGCACAATTCAGGCGGAATTGGAGCGCGTCGGTCGCGCTAACCTTATCGTGATCTAGCGCGGCGCCAGCACCATCATCATCTGGCGGCCTTCGAGCTTCGGTTCCGCTTCCACCTTGGCGATGGTAGCCACTTCCTCACGCACCTTGTTCAGAAGCTGCATGCCGAGCTCCATATGCGCCATCTCGCGGCCACGGAAGCGCAATGTCAGCTTGACCTTGTCGCCTTCCTCGAAGAAGCGGCGCACCGCCTTCATCTTGGTCTCGTAGTCGTGGCTGTCGATGTTCGGGCGCATCTTGATCTCCTTGATCTCGATGACCTTCTGGTTCTTGCGCGCCTCGGCCGCCTTCTTCTGGTTGGCGTATTTCAACTTGCCGAGATCGAGGATTTTTACGACGGGCGGCTGCGCGTTGGGCGATATCTCGACGAGATCGAGCCCTGCCTCTTCGGCGAGCAGCAATGCGTCGTTGATGGAAACATCGCCACGGTTCTGGCCTTCGGCGTCGATAAGCTGGACCCGGGGAACCCGGATGTCACGATTGGAGCGCGGCCCATCCTTGGTCGGCGCCGCTGCTTTGAAAGGTCTGCGAATGGTCGTGGTCTCCTTGGCCGTTTCGTTCTGGATTTGCAGGTGTTGATATGTGGACGCGCCAATGTGGTGAGCGCGCGGGCGGAGTCAATAGCACAGCATTGACAGAAAATCACCTGATCGCTGCCTGCGGCAAACAAAGAAAGATCGCGAGCACTTTTCGCCACACCACTGGCTGTGTCACAAGACCCTGCGCCGAAAGTCGGCGTGAGGAAAAAGCCATGACTGCCCCTGTCTTTCTGGATGTCGACGGATCGAGCATCGCGGTGCGCCATATTGCGGGCGCGACGCCTGGCGTCGTCTGGCTCGGCGGCTACAAGTCGGACATGCTGGGCACGAAGGCTGAAGCGCTTTCGGACTGGGCGGCAAAAGACGGCCGCGCCTTCCTGCGTCATGACTATTCCGGACACGGCGAATCCGGCGGCGCCTTTGCCGACGGCACGATCTCAAAATGGCTTTCGCAAAGCCTGGCCGTGTTCCGGCATTTCACCAGCGGCAGCCAGATCCTGGTCGGCTCGTCGATGGGCGCCTGGATCGCCCTGCGCATGGTGCAGGAATTGCGCAAGGCAGGCGACGCAAGCGTCGTCGGTCTGGTGCTTCTAGCACCGGCGCCGGATTTTACCGCAGAACTGGTCGAACCGGTGCTGACCAAAGCGCAGAAGCGCGACCTTGCCAAAAAAGGCTTCTTCGAGGAGCCGTCGGACTATTCCACCGAGCCCTACATCTACACGCGCGCGCTGATCGAGGATGGGCGCGACAACCTGGTCATGACAGGCCCGCTCGACACGCACTGCCCCGTACACGTCTTGCAGGGCCTGGCCGATCGGGACGTGCCGTCGAGCCATGCGCTGAAGCTGGTCAGCCTGCTGCCGGCCGACGATGTCACGCTGTCGCTGATCCCGGACGGCGACCACCGGCTGTCGCGGCCGCAGGATCTCGACATGCTGGTGCGGGCGGTCGGCGACATGGCTGCGCGGGGCAAGTGACGATGCGCCTTTCCATCCCGATCTCAGCCTTTGTCGCGGCCATCGTCGGTTTCGGCGGCACGCTGGCCATTGTCATTGCCGCCGCCCACGCGGTTGGCGCGACGCAAATCCAGACGGCGAGCTGGGTGACCACCATCTGCCTGGCGATGGCGGTCGAAAGCCTGTGGCTATCCTGGCGAACGAAAATGCCGGTCATCACCGCCTGGTCGACGCCGGGCCTGGCGCTGATGGCGGCGTCGAGCGGTTTTTCGATCGGCGAGGCCGTCGCCGCCTTCATCGTCACCGGCATTCTTTTGGTCGCCACCGGGCTGTTCCGGCCGCTGACGAAACTGATCTCGGGGATACCGCCCTCGGTCGCTTCAGGAATGCTGGCCGGCATTGTCGTCACCTTCGCGCTCAATGCGGTCAAAACTGTTCCCGCCGATCCCTGGCTGATCCTGCCGTTGATCGCCGCCTTCTTCGTCATCCGCCTGTTCAATCCGGCGCTGTCGGTGCTGGCAGTGCTGGTCGGCGGCGGTCTCGCCGCGTTTCTCACCGGCCGCGTCGGCGGTTTGCCCACTCCTGAACTGTCGACGCTCACTCTGATCGCGCCTGTGTTCACCGCCAAGGCGATAATCGGCCTGGCAGTACCGCTCTACCTGGTCACCATGGCTTCGCAGAACCTGTCGGGCCTCGCCGTGCTGCGCGCCGCCGGCTACCATCCGGAACCCGGTCCGCTGATCGGCATCACCGGCCTGTTTTCGCTGCTTTCGGCGCCGTTCGGCGGCTCGACCACCAATCTGGCGGCAATTTCGGCGGCTATCTGCACCGGGCCCGACGTTCATCCAGACCCAACGGAGCGCTGGAAGACAGGGCCGTTCTATGCCCTTGCCTATCTGATCTTCGCGATTTTCGGCGCCTCCCTGGTGGCGATCTTCGCCGTCCTGCCGCAGAGCCTCATCGTGCTGGTTGCGGGTCTTGCGCTGATGGCCTCGCTGGCCAACGCGCTGGCGATCGCGCTCAAGGACGAAAGCGAGCGCATGGCCGCCACCGTCACTTTTGTCGTCACCGCCTCCGGGCTGACCTTGTTCGGCGTCGGCGCCGCATTCTGGGGACTGATTGCCGGTCTGGTCGTGCTTTTCCTCGATATGCTCAAAAAGCGATAATCATTTCAGCAGCTTGTCCGGTTTTAGCCGACATTGTCTTGAATCGCCGTTTTTGCCTTCCCATTTCGATTCCACGCAGCCGGTCCTGGCTGTCTCCAACCGAAGGAATGGGAGAAAATGAACACATCTGCATTGATCCGCCCGGCCTGGACGCCGGCAACCATCGCGTTGATGGTGATCGGCTTCATGGTGTTCTGGCCGCTCGGCTTCGCCATGCTCGCCTACATCATCTGGGGCGACCGGCTCGAGGGCTTCAAGCGTGATGTCAACCGCGCGACCGACGGCATCTTCGCCGGCTGCCGCCGCGGTTCCGACAAAGCCGCGCGCTGGGGCCACGGCTCCGCCCGGACCGGCAACGTCGCGTTTGACGACTGGCGCGAAAAGGAGCTTGAACGCCTGGCCGAGGAACGCCGCAAGCTCGACGACATGTTGACCGAGTTCGACGACTACGCCCGCGAATTGCGTCGCGCCAAGGACCAGGACGAGTTCGATCGCTTCATGGCGAACCGCAACAAGTCGACCGCTCCGGCAAAGAGCGACCCGAGCACAGGCACGACCCCCACCAAGCGTGGCAAAGGCTCGAACCTGCTTGACGACTGAGGCTGAGCGACAGGCCCGATCGTGAAAAAACGGCGTCGCGCGAGCGGCGCCGTTTCTTTTTTGTTCTATTCGTTTTTCTCGAATCGCGTATCGTCCGGCCATGACCCTCGGATTCTTCCGCAATCTGACGAAGCCCAAGCCCACGCCTGTCGTGGAGCGAGAATACTGCGTTGCCGGCCGCACGCTGCCGCTCAAGATCGTCGAGAGCGCCAGGGCGCGGCGTCTGACGCTGCGCATCGATTCCAGCGGCCAGGGCCTGCGTATCACCGTGCCGCCGGGCCTGCGCCGCGGCGAGGTGGAGCGGTTCCTCGATCGTCATCAGGACTGGCTGGAGCAGCGGCTGGCCAAGGTGCCGACACGGCCGCAGGTACGGCCAGGCATCAAGATACCAATCCGCGGCGTGCCGCACCGCATCGTGCATGAGCCGTCAAGGCGCGGCACCGTCACCGTGTCGCGCGACGAACGCGGCCCGCTGCTGATCGTGCATGGCGAGCGCATCCACCTGCCGCGCCGCATCGCCGATTTTTTGAAGCGCGAGGCCAAGAAGGAGATCGAGAAGCTGGTGGCCAGGCACACCGAAGCGCTTGGCAAGCGCGCCAAGGCGATCCGCTACAAGGATACGTCCAGCCGCTGGGGCTCGTGCACCTCCGAAGGCAATTTGTCCTTTTCCTGGCGCATCATGATGGCGCCGCCGCCCGTCATCAACTACCTCGTCGCGCATGAAGTAGCGCATCTGAAAGAGATGAACCACGGCCCGAAATTCTGGAAATTGTGCGAAAAGCTCTGCCCCGACACCGACCGCTGCAAGGACTGGCTGAAGCGCAATGGCGGGGCCTTGCAGGCGATCGTTTTCGAGTAGCGCAATGAAGCGTCGTACGGCGCCAGAAAATAAGCTTTTCCGCGGTGATGCTTCACACCTCCGGTCCCGCCAGCGTCTACGTTCTTACTGGCCGCACGAACTCAATCGTCATTCGCGGCGTTCAGTTCTTCAGGCCGCAGCCCCTCTTCGCTATGATGCGGCCACGGTAAAAAATTCCGATCGAAGGCGTCGGTGTCGAAATAATCGAGCGCCCGATGCGCCTCGGCGCCGTTGAAGGCGGCCTTGTCCATCAAATGCGCGATCACCTCGCGCGCTTGCGCGATCTTCTGCCTGAGTTCGGCAACGGTTCTGTCAGTCATGATGTTCTCCCGCCTTGCATGCTTTCCCATGATAGGTAGCGCCTTTGGCCCTGCCGGCAAACAACATGCTTTTTCTCGACTCTGCCTCGATTTCATGTCAATTCCCGCGCCATGGCACTCGACGTCAAAATCTGCGGCTTGAAGACCGACCAGGCAATGGCAGCGGCGCTGGCCGGCGGCGCCAGCCATGTCGGCTTCATTTTCTTTGCCAAGAGCCCGCGTTACATCGAACCGGCTGCAGCCGGGCGGTTGCGCGAAGCCGCGCGCGGCAAGGCTTTGGCGGTTGCCGTTACCGTCGACGCCAACGACACCTTCCTGGACGACATCATCGACAGCATGCGCCCGGACATGCTGCAGCTGCACGGCTCGGAAACGCCCGAACGGGTGGCCGAACTGAAAGCCCGCTATGACCTGCCGGTCATGAAGGCGCTGCCGCTCAGCGAAGCCGCCGATCTCGAGCGCATCAAACCGTTCGTCGGGGTCGCGGACCGGTTCCTGTTCGACGCCAAGCCGCCGAAGGGCTCCGAGTTGCCGGGCGGCAATGGCGTTGCGTTCGACTGGCGCATCCTGACCGGCCTTGACGCCGGGCTCGATTACATGCTTTCCGGTGGGCTCAACGCCGCCAATATCGGCGATGCCCTTCGGCTTGCCAGCCCGCCCGGAATTGATATTTCCTCCGGCGTGGAAAGCGCGCCGGGCATCAAGGATCCGGCGCTGATCGAGCAGTTTTTCCGGGCCGTCAAGGCAGCGCGAGACGACCGCGCCGCCTGACCGGCTCAAACCCGAGCATGTCCCGAAAGTGGAAAACGGTTTTCGACAGGACATGCTTAAGAAAATCGAGATGCCAGGAGATCGGCGATGAACAAGCCGGCGACACTCAATTCCTTCCGCACCGGACCCGACGAACAGGGCATGTTTGGCATTTTCGGCGGTCGTTTCGTGGCCGAAACGCTGATGCCGCTGATCCTCGACCTCGAACGGCACTGGAACGAGGTCAAGAACGATCCGGATTTCAGGGCCGAGCTCACCGATCTTTCGACCCATTATGCGGGGCGGCCGTCGAAGCTTTATTTCGCCGAAGGACTGACCAGGCATCTTCGTGAGGTTTCCTCGGCGAAGGGCATCGGGGGCGGCGCAAAGGTTTATTTCAAGCGCGAGGACCTGAACCATACCGGTTCGCACAAGATCAACAATTGCCTCGGCCAGATCCTGCTGGCCAAGCGCATGGGCAAGACGCGCATCATCGCCGAGACCGGGGCCGGCCAGCACGGCGTGGCGTCGGCCACGGTCGCTGCCCGTTTCGGCTTTCCCTGCGTCGTCTACATGGGTGCCACGGACGTTGCCCGCCAAAGCCCCAATGTCTTTCGCATGAAGCTGCTTGGCGCCGAAGTGCGGCCGGTGACCGCTGGCCACGGCACGCTGAAGGACGCCATGAACGAGGCGCTGCGCGACTGGGTGACCAATGTCGAGGACACTTATTACCTGATCGGCACCGCCGCCGGCCCGCACCCCTATCCGGAGCTGGTGCGCGACTTCCAGTCGGTGATCGGTTCGGAGGCGCGCGCTCAGATCCTCGAGCAGGAAGGCCGGTTGCCCGACACCATCATCGCCGCCGTCGGCGGCGGCTCCAACGCCATCGGCCTGTTCCATCCGTTCCTCGACGACAAGGATGTCCGCATCATCGGCATCGAGGCCGGCGGGCGTGGCCTCGACGGCATCGAGCACTGCGCCTCGATGAACGCCGGCGCGCCGGGCGTGCTGCATGGCAACCGCACCTATCTCCTGCAAAATGCCGACGGCCAGATCATGGACGGCCATTCGATCTCGGCCGGCCTCGATTACCCCGGCGTCGGCCCGGAGCATTCCTGGCTGCGCGACTCTGGCCGCGTCGAATATGTGCCGATCCTCGACGACGAGGCGCTGGAGGCCTTCAAGCTGACCACACGCGTCGAAGGCATCATCCCGGCGCTCGAATCGGCGCACGCCATCGCCCATGCGGTGAAGATCGTGCCCGCCATGGACAAGGACCAGATCGTCATCGTCAACCTGTCCGGCCGCGGCGACAAGGACGTGCATACGGTGGCTTCGATGCTGGGCATGGAGATCTGATCATGGTGACCCGCATCGATCGCCGCATGGCAAAGCTCAAGAACGAAGGCCGCCCGGCGCTCGTCACCTATTTCATGGGCGGCGACCCGGACTATCAGACCTCGCTGTCGATCATGAAGGCGCTGCCAACGGCCGGCGCGGACATCATCGAACTCGGCATGCCGTTCTCCGATCCGATGGCCGATGGCCCGGCGATCCAGGCCGCGGGCTTGCGGGCGCTGAAAGGCGGCCAGACGCTGGTCAAGACGCTCAAGATGGCGGCTGACTTCCGCACCGGCGACAATGAGACGCCGATCGTTCTGATGGGATACTACAACCCGATCTACATCTACGGCGTCGACCGCTTTCTCAAGGACGCATTGGCCAGCGGCATCGACGGGCTGATCGTCGTCGACCTGCCGCCGGAGATGGACGAGGAGCTGTGCATCCCGGCGCTGAAAGCCGGCATCAACTTCATCCGGCTGGCGACGCCGACCACCGACGACAAGCGCCTGCCCAAGGTGCTGCAGAACACGTCCGGCTTCGTCTATTACGTGTCGATGACCGGCATCACCGGTTCCGCGCTGGCCGACACCGGCAAGGTGGCTGCGGCGGTCAAGCGCATCAAGGGCCATACCGATCTGCCGGTCTGCGTCGGCTTCGGCGTCAAGACCGCCGAACAGGCGCGCGTCATCGGCGCCAATGCCGACGGCGTCGTCGTCGGCACCGCGATCGTCAATGCGGTCGCGAATGTGCTGGGGCCGAAGGGCGAAAAGACCGCCGACCCGGCCGAGGCCGTCGCCACGCTGGTCAGCGGCCTCGCGCAGGGCGTGCGGTTGGCCCGCCTTGCTGCCGCCGAATAGTTTTCCTACCTCAGGTCTTGTGCACGTCGCCATCCCGGGCGGCATGCGCTGGATCGGTTTGCCGTTTCACGGAAACGCCGAACCGCTCTATCTTTTTGCTTTATCGCAATTCCGGTCGGAAAACCGGTTCACACTTTTCCTGGAATTGCTCTAACTCTTCGTCAGGACAGGAGCCGAAGCGATGAACTGGATCACCAACTACGTTCGCCCGAAGATCAATTCGATGCTCGGCCGGCGCACCGACATGCCCGAGAACCTGTGGATCAAGGATCCCGAGACCGGGGAGATGGTGTTCCACAAGGATCTGGAATCCAACCAGTTCGTCATCCCGTCTTCGGGCCATCACATGAAGATCTCGGCCAAGGAGCGGCTGAAATACTTCCTCGACGACGGCAAATACGAACAGCTCGAAAATCCCAAGGTCATGCTGGACCCGCTGAAGTTCCGCGACGAGAAGCGCTACACCGACCGGTTGAAGGACGCCAAGGCCAAGACCGGCCTGGAAGATGCCATCGTCAACGCGCTGGGCACCGTAGAAGGCCTGCCGGTGGTGGTGACGGTGCAGGATTTTGCCTTCATGGGCGGTTCGCTCGGCATGGCCGCGGGCGACGCCATCGTTCATGCCTTCGAGGTGGCCGTGCAGCGCAAGCGGCCGCTGATCCTGTTTGCCGCTTCCGGCGGCGCGCGCATGCAGGAAGGCATCCTGTCGCTGATGCAATTGCCGCGCACCACGGTCGGCGTCGACCGGCTGAAGGAAGCCGGCCTTCCCTACATCGTCGTGCTGACCAATCCGACGACCGGCGGCGTCACTGCCTCCTACGCCATGCTGGGCGACGTGCATATAGCCGAGCCCGGCGCACTGATCGGCTTCGCCGGACCGCGTGTCATCGAGCAGACCATCCGGGAAAAACTGCCGGACGGCTTCCAGCGCTCCGAATATCTGATGGAGCACGGCATGGTCGACATGGTGGTGTCGCGACTGGAGATGCGCCGGACCATCGCGCGGCTCTTGAAGATGCTGCTCAAGATGCCGGAAGAGCACAAGCCCCTGGAGCCGGAAATCCTGCCGCCGGCGGTGGTCGCGACGGAAGCACGGCCGCAGGCCTGACGCGACACTCTTTGCCGCGAACCGCGATTGCGCGCGATCCATCGCGCGCTTAGGACTCTTACATGACCACGCTTGCCGCCGACCGTGAAATCGAAGCGCTGATGGCGCTTCACCCGAAAGGCTTCGATCTTTCGCTCGACCGCATTTCACGGCTGCTGGAGCGGCTGGGCAATCCTCAGGACTTGCTGCCGCCGGTGATCCATATCGCCGGCACCAACGGCAAGGGCTCTTGCGCCGCCTTCTCGCGGGCGCTTCTGGAAGCGTCCGGCCGGCTCGTGCACGTGCACACCTCGCCGCATCTGGTCAGCTGGCACGAGCGCTACCGGCTGGCGGCCGATGGCGGCGGCAGGCTGGTCGAGGACGATATCTTCGCCGAGGCCATCGCCCGCGTCGCCAAGGCCAATGGCGGCGAGAAGATCACCGTTTTCGAGATCCTCACCGCCGTCACCTTCATCCTGTTTTCGGAGCATCCGGCCGATGCCGCCATCGTCGAGGTCGGCCTCGGCGGCCGCTTCGACGCCACCAATGTCATCGCCAGGCCGGCTGTCTCGGTGATCATGCCGGTGTCGATGGACCACGAAGCCTATCTCGGCGACCGCGTCGAACTGATCGCCGCCGAGAAGGCCGGCATCATCAAGCGCGGTTGCCCGGTGGTCATCGGCGCGCAGGAAACCGAGGCGGCGCAGCAGGTGCTGATCGAAACCGCCGAGCGGCTCGGCTGCCCGACCCTGGTCTATGGACAGGATTTCCTCGCCTTCGAGGAGAACGGCCGCATGGTCTATCAGGACGATGATGGCTTGATGGATCTGTCGCCGCCGCGGCTGCCCGGGCGCCACCAGTTCGCCAACGCGGCCGCCGCGATCGCCGCCGTCAAGGCAGCCGGCTTCGAGATCAGCCACCGTGCCGCCGAGAAGGCGATGACCACTGTCGCCTGGCCGGGGCGGATGCAGAAGCTGTCGCAAGGCAGGCTGACGGAACTGGCGCCCAAGGGCGCCGACATCTGGCTCGACGGCGGCCACAATCCGGGCGCCGGCGTGGTCGTCGCCGAGGCGCTGGCCGAGCAGGAAGAGAAGAACCCCAGGCCGCTTTTTCTCATCTCCGGCATGATCAACACCAAGGACCAGAGCGGCTATTTCCGCGCCTTCAATGGCCTCGCCCGGCACGTCTATACGGTGCCGGTGAGCCTGAGCGACGCCAGCGTGCCGAACGACGAACTGGCGGCCCGTGCCACCGAGGCCGGGCTGACGGCCGAGCCGGTGAGTTCCGTCGCCAGCGCGCTGATGTTACTGCGGGACACCTGGGACGGCCCGCCGCCGCGCATCCTGATCGGCGGTTCGCTCTATCTGGCTGGAGCGGTGTTGGCGGAGAACGGCACGCCGCCGACGTGACATGGCGATAATCGGAAATCTATCCTACCCGCCCCCGGAAAACGATCTCGGCTTGGGAAAACGTCATGGCACAACATACCAAAGACGCTTCGCGTGATCCGTTCCAACGCTAGAAATCCCACGGTGAGATCAGGTCGAGGTTGGCGGTGGCAAAGTCGTTGAGGTTGCGCATCGCCAGCCGACCACCATTTACACGCACGATCGCGGCGATCATGCCATCGGGAGCCGACATTCCACGGCCCAGGCGGCTGGCGGTTCCCATGATCTCCCCGTAAACCAGCGCAGCCTCTTCCGTCAGCCCAGAAATCCGGTCGGCGAAGCGACGGCGCCATTGAGAAAGCCCCTGCTCCAGGCGATCCGCACGCTCATCAGGTCGGATTTTGTGAATGCCGAAAGCGACTTCAGCAATCGTCACCGTGGGCCAATTCAGCATCGTTGCGGACAAGCCAGGCGAGAACGGCTTCGTCCGGTGCCTTCTTGAGTGTTTCTGAAATCACATCGGTGTCGACGAAAATCAAAGCTCGGGTCCAGCATGAACCAGGCGGCCGTCGCGGATGATTTCCTTCAGATCGATATCGACGCCACAACTGGCCGTGAGGCGGGCGTAGAAGGTGGTGGCGGGCTCGCGTCCCGCCTCACGGATCTCGTACGATTCAAGCGCTCGCTCGACGACATCTGCTATCGAGCGATTTTCGCGACGAGCAAGTCTATGAGCCAGGTCGCGTGCTTTTGCGCTACGGACCGAGAGCTGAGGTTCGGCCATCTCAAACTCCGTTGTTGGAAGACATATATACCGATTTCCGCTGCGGTATTCGAGGCGAACGCCGCTATTTCAGCTCGATCTCAATGAAGGCATATTCGCCGTCATTGGCGCTGATGACGTCGTGCTCGACGCCTTCCCTGCGGAAATAGGGCGCGCCTTTCTTCATTTCGGCGAAGGATTCGCCGTCCTTGGTCAGAAGCTTTACCTTGCCGTCCATCAGCGGCACGACAACATAGTCGTGGCCATGGCGGTGCCAGCCGGTGTTGTCGCCCGGCTGAAAGCGGTATTCCGTGACGATGACGCGCTCATTGTCGATGAAGACGGTGGCCTTGGCGGATCCGGTCATTTTTCCTCTCCCTGCATCTGCTGCCAGCAGAAGACATGGAGGCCCCGGACGTCAGGGCCAGAGCGGGCGACCAATGACGCCAACAAAAAGCCCGGCGCGATCGGCCGGGCTTGATGTCAGGAATTTCGGATTGATCAGGCGAGATTACCGTTGATCCAGTGCGACAGCGCGGTCTTGGGCGCGGCGCCAACCTTCACATCGGCTCTTTCGCCGCCCTTGAAGATCATCAGCGTCGGGATCGAGCGCACGCCGAATTCCGCTGCCAGTTCGGGATTCTCGTCGATGTTGAGCTTGGCGATCTTCACCTTGCTGCCGAGCTCATTGGCGATGTCTTCCAGCGCCGGCGCGATCATCTTGCAGGGACCGCACCATTCCGCCCAGAAATCCACCACGACCGGCTCCTTGGCGTCGAGCACAGCGGTCTGGAAATTGTTCTTGTCGACCTTGACGGTAGCCATGCGGAAATCCTTTCGAAATTTTTCCTCGCACCAAATGTGGTGGTTGCCGCGCCCTTCTTCAAGCAGTTCTTGTGTCACGCTCGCGTGAGTCGGGCAAGAGCGTCATCCATGGCCCGAGCCGGCAGTTCGATCAGCCGCGGCGCCTCCGTGAACAGCAAGGCCGCCGTGACTTCGCGGCCGGGATAGAGCGGCCGCAGCAAGGCGCGATAGAGCGCGAGCTGCAGCAGATAGGCGGGCGGAACCTCGCCCAGCGAGGCGGGCGCCGGCCGATTGGTCTTGTAGTCGATGATGGATACGCGGTCCGGCGTCACCGCCACCCTGTCGATCTTGCCGGAAATCGAGCGTTTCGTGCCCTTGACGTCGAGGCTGCCCATGACCGCCACTTCGGCGCGCGAAGAGGGTCCGAAAAGCGGCGCGAAACGCGGATCGGCAAGGATCGCCATCACCGAGGCGACCGCCTTTTCGCACTCGCCGGCCGGCCATTGCGCGCCGGCGCGGGCGAGATAACGTTCGGCTGCGCCCTGGCGTTCGTCTTGCGCCACGCCGGGCAGCATCTGCAGCAGTTTGTGCAGCGCCAGGCCTCGCATGACGGCGAAGCCGGGTTCGGCGTCGCCATCCAGCACTGGCGAGCCGGTGTCGATGACGCTTTCCTTGCCCTCGTCGATCAGGGCGGAGGCTCCGGATGGCGACAGCGGGCGCGGCAGGTCCTCGTATGGCGGCAGCGGCTTGAACAAGATTTCGGGCGGCGGCCCGAAGTCCCGCGTCTGCCTGGCTTCGCTCTCGGCGACCGGTGCAAACGGCGGCAATCCGGTCACCTGGAAGCGATGCACTGAGACGCCGCCGCCGGCCGGATGCGGATACTCGGCACTCTCCGGCGCCCCGACCAGGGCACGGCTGACGAGCGAATGCCAGGTGCCGGTGTTCGGCGCGCGCTTGCCATGATAACCGCAGACGATCAGCCTGTCCTCGGCCCGGGTCATGCCGACATAGAGCAGCCGCCGGTACTCGTCATCGGCGAGATCGCGCGCCCTGGCCGCGGCAGCCTTCGAAATCCCGTTGGCGACGTCGCTGGTCGAACGCCAGAGAAAGCCCTTGCCGCTCCAGTTCAGCCCCGAACCCTCGAACGGCATCAGGCGCGGCAGATGCTGATCGCTGAACGGAGCCGAACCGCCATCGACCAGGAAGACGACAGGCGCCTCGAGCCCCTTGGCTGCATGCACGGTCATGACGCGGACCTCGTCGCGGGTCTGGTCCATCTCGCGCTTGATTTCTGGGCCGGCGCTCTCCAGCGTCGACAGGAAGGCTTCCAGCCCGGGCAAGCCGGTCCGCTCCTCGGCAAGGCAGAAACTCAGGAATTCGTCGAGAATGTCCCCGGCTTCCGGCCCGAGCCGCGCAACCATCTTGCGGCGCACGCCACCGCGTGCCAGCAGGCCGGCATAGAATTCGAACACCGGCTTGAAGACGGCCTCGTTGGCCCAGATGTCGAGTTGAGCGGCGACCGCCGCGAGCGCTTCGCTTTGGCTGGCATGCTGGCGCAGGGACCCGGCCAGCGACAGGCCGGATGGTCTTTGCGCGGCCAGTGTGAAAAGCATCTCTTCCGACAGATCGAAGATCGGGCTCCGCAGCACGGCGGCGAGCGACAGATCGTCCTGCGGCTGGATCAGGAAATGGCCGAGCGCGATCAGGTCCTTGACCGCAATGTGGCCGGGCAGGCTCAACCGGTCGGCGCCGGCGACCGGGATGTCACGACGTTTCAGGGCACGCGTCAGTGCATGAACGAAGCGATCGCGCTTGCGCACCAGCACCAGCACGTCGCCAGGGCGCAGCCTCTTGCCGCGGCCTTCGATGACCTCGCCATTGCCGATCCAGCCGGCAATGGTGGCGGCGACGTTTTCGGCAACCCGAACCGCCGGCGCGCGGGCATGGTCGACTGCCTGGGTCCAGTCGTCCGGCTCGTCGACGACATCGGCGCCGATGGATGGCCAGACCTCGACATAGCCCGGTGCATCGGTGCGTATCGCCTTGTGGCTCAGCGGGTCGGGGTCATGGCTGATGCCGCGCCGCACGACCGGATCGGCGAAGACACGGTCGACAGCGGCCAGAACATCGTCGGTCGAGCGGAACGACCAGGTGAGCTTCAGATCGGCGAAGGGCGCATCGGCGTCGCGCACCTTGCTTGCGAACAGGAGCCTGCTGTCGGCGAAGGAATCCGGCGCCGCTCCCTGGAAGGAATAGATCGACTGTTTTTCGTCACCGACAGCGAAGATCGTCCGATGCGCGGTGTCGCGGGCGCCGATGCCGGCGAAGAATTCCTCGGCCAGCCGCTTCACCACCTCCCACTGGTCGGGGCTGGTGTCCTGCGCCTCGTCGAGCAGGATGTGGTCGATGCCCTGGTCGAGCTTGTATTGCACCCACGGGCCGGCATCGGGCCTGGCCAGGAGACTGACGGTGCGGGTGATCAGGTCGTTGAAGTCGAGGAACCCGCGGCCACGCTTCAACTGCTCGTAGCGGGCGATCAGCCAGTCGGCCAGCGTCAGCGCGGCGCACGTGCCCTCCAGCATCCGGAACAGGGCGAGCCGGTCGACCGTCTCGACGATTGCGGTGGTCGCCGAGAGATAGCGCTCCGCCAGGTCCGGCAGCCGGTCGAGCAGCGCCTTCTTGAAGGCCTTGGCTGGATCGTAGACGTCGCCGTCGGCCTTCAGGAAAGCCCGCGAAAGCAGCTGCAGGCGGCGCACGGGGTCGGTTTCCGCGAAAGCCAGGCGCGCATGAGGCAAGATGTTGTTGAGCACCGTCCTGGCGTCGGCGGCCTCCGCCGCCTGGGCGAAGCCGGCAAAATAATCCGGCAGGAAGCCGGGCAGCGGCCAGATGGCGGCCGCTATGCCTTCGGCGGTCTGGCCGGGGCGGAATTGGAATTCGTCGAACAGCGTCTGGAAGTTCGGGCCGCCTCGATCGATTTCACCGATGAAGGCGCCCAGTTCGTCGCGCTTGCGGACGATCTCACCCAGCAAAGCGTCGAGCCCGGCCTCGCCACCGCGCTCGAGCACGGCGGCGAAAGCTTCGGCGAGGTCCGGCCGATCCGCCGCGCTGCCCGAAATCATTTCACGGCGCGCGGCGGCGAACAACGATGCCTCCATCTGCGGGTCGAGCATCTCGAAATGCGCGGGGATGTTGGCTTCCAGCGGGAACTGGTGCAGCACCGATTCGCAGAAGGCATGAATGGTCTGGATCTTCAGGCCGCCGGGCGTTTCCAGCGCCTCGGCAAACAGGCGGCGGGCGCGGCGCATGGTTTCGCGGTCGGGCCGGCGGCCATCGAGCGCCTCGACCCTCACCGCCAATTCGGCATCGCCGAGCGCGGTCCATTCCGACAATGTCGAGAAAACCCGGTTCGACATGTTGGCGGCGGCGGCGCGCGTATAGGTCAGGCACAGTATCTTCGACGGATCGGTGCCGCGAAGCAGGAGCCGGATGACGCGCTGGGCCAGCACATGGGTCTTGCCGGACCCGGCATTGGCCGACACCCAGGCGGAATTCCTCGGATCCGAGGCGCTGGCCTGCCTAGCGGCGGTTTCGCCGGGGATGGGATAGGCTTTCTTCATGCCTCCCCTCCCTCATCGTCCGCATCGCCGCCCGCCGACCATTCGAGCACGCGGGCGAGATGGTCGTAGTCGCCGTCGGTCTCGCCTTCGCGGAACGGCAGTGCCCGCGACAGATAGCCGGCCGCCGGATCGGCATAGTGGATGAGCAATTTCTCCAGCCGCGCCCAGGCCTCCTCGGCGAGGTCCGTGGCGGTGCGTGGCTGCCGGTTGTATTCGAGGATCGATTCCTCGAAAACCTCGCCATTCGGCTTCAGCCTGACGAAAGCCAATTGCGAGGGCTCGCGCGCGCCGAGTTCCTGGAAAGCGCCGCGCCTGAGCAACGCGCCCTCCAGCGCCAGTTGCGGCGACAGCAGCGTGTGCGCCTGGGCCTTGGAAGGCGAGGAGCCGGTCTTGTAGTCCAATATGTCGGCCATGCCGCCATGGAGAAGATCGACCCGGTCGGCATAGCCCGACAGGGTGATCCCGGATTGGCCGACCATGGTCTTGCCCGCTCGCGCCTCGGCGTGGCGCCGGGCCACGGCCCCAGCGCGGCCGCGTTCCCATTCGATGATGCTGGCGGCGAGTTTTTCGAAACGCGGCCACCAGACCGCCTCGACATCGGTGGGAAGTGCTGCCTCGGCGAAGCAGGTCCGGCCGGCGGCGAGCAGGCCGGCCAGCGCATCGGGAGCACGCGGATCGGCCACGCTGCCCGAGAACAGATGCAGGATGGCGTGGAACAGCGTGCCGCGCTCGGCCGCACCCGGGTCGCGGATGACCGGGTCGAGCGGCAGCAGGCCGAGGATGCGCCTGGCATAGATGGCGTAGGGATCGCGACGCAGCGTCTCGATCTCGGTGACCGAGAAATGGGTTGGACGCAGCGCGACCGGCGGCTTCGGCTGCGGGCGCGGCGCGAAGTCCCGCCGCGGGCCGGTATCGAGCGCGCGCGCCCAGGCGATGAGTTCGTCGCCGCGTTCGGCAAGCCTGGCTGCCTGGTCCTTGCCGATATAAGTGAGAATGCGCTGCAGCCAGCGCGAGGGCACGGCGGGCGCGTCACCGGCGCGTGCGGAGCGCGACAGCACCACCTTCGCCGCCCCCATGGCCATCTGGAAATCATGCGCGGCAAGCCCAATGCGCCGTTCGGGCGGCTCCAGGTCGATGCCGGTCTTCATCAGCCGCGACATGAAGCGATCGCTTTCGGGTTTGCGCGGCCACACGCCTTCGTTCATGCCGCCGATGACCAGCGTGTCGACATTCTGCAAGCGGGCTTCCAGCGCCCCCCAGATGGCGATGTTCCTGTCTGTGCCCTGCGCCGGCTTGACCGTCTCGGGCGCGATCAGCGCCGCCATGACATCTGGCCATTCGTCGGCGGCAAACGACAGCGGCACGGACGCCGCGACCAGTCCACGCAACAGGTCGGCCAGTTTCTCTCCGGCATCGCCGGCATAGAGTGCGCCAAGCCCGCCATCGGCCGCACGGCCTAGATTTTCCAGCACCACGACGCTGGCCTCGACCAGCGCCACAAGACCGGCGTCGGCCTGGCCGCGAAAGGCGGCAAGCGGCGCCAGCGCTTCGTTGAGACGTCCAAGCAAATTCCGCGCGCCTTCGATAGCGCGCACGGTCAGCCGGGTAAACCAGAAAGGCCGCCTGCTGTCGGCGCCGAGGTCAACCAGGCGGGCTTCGAACAGGTCCGGCAGCGACGCGATGTCGGGGCGGCCGGTGCCGCCGCGCAGCGCCACCAGTTCGATCAGTTCCGCCGCATGGCGAACGCTCGTCCGGTCCAGGCCAAGGGCAAGCAGGGGATGCTTGAGCAACGACAACAGGCCGACCGGGTCACCGGGACGGAACACCGCCTGCAACGCCAGGCCAAGCAGGCCGGCGGCGGGCGTGTTGGAAAGCGGCACACCACCGGAATCGTCGGCGACGACGCCGAAGCGGGCGAGTTCGACCGAGACGCGGCGCGCCAGCGCCCGGTCGCCGGTAACGAGAGCCGCCCTTTGGCCGGGCTGCTCGACGGCGCGCTTGAGCGCAACGGCGATCGCCACGGCTTCATCGCGTTCGCTGGCCGCTTCCAGCAGGCTCACGCCGGAGAACGCCTGCTCGATGTCGGAGGCGGAAAAGCCGCTGCGCGTCTCGGCCCACAATTCGGTGGTCTCGGCCGGCCGCAGCGCTTCGCCCACGAGGGCGGCGCGAAGCGCGAGTTCATGTCCGGCCGCGCCTATCTCCTCGACATCGCCGCGCAGCACCCCGATGGTGCCGATCAGCTTGGCGAGGCCGTATTGCGGATGGCCGAGCACGGCCGGACGTGCGCCCGGCGCCGTGATGGCCTGGAAGGACGGCTCATCCATCGTCCGGTCGAGGCCTGGCAGCACGATGGCTCCGCCCCCCAAGCGGGCGATGGCGGCCAGCAGCTCTGCCGTGGCGGGGATGGAGCCGGTGGAACCGGCGGCGATAACCGGCCCGGCGGGCGGATTGCGCCGCAACCGCGCCGCTTCCAGCCGGAGCAGGGCGCTGCGATGCGCCGCCGGGTTGGAGAGGTTCCGTTCCCCAAGGAATTTCGGCCAGGCGTCGGTGACGATGCCGAGAAAATCAAGCGTGACCTGCCACCATCCCGCGAGATTGCCGCTCACCAGGTCAGCGAGCCGCGTCCAGTCCGTGCCTTCCGTCTCGATCTCATCCATAAGCCGGGCGAGATCGCGTGCCAGCCAGATCGCATCGGCGGTGGAGGCTGGAATGACGATCTCCTCCTCGAAAAGCGCCGCCACATGCGCCGGCAGCCGGCGTTTCCAGGCGCGCACCAGCGGCGCCAGCAGCAGCAGGCGTTCGGTTGCCGCGATCGGCGGAGCGAGGTCGATGGCCGCCGACGCTTCCGTCTCGAACGCTGCCTCGTCCTCGTCGAATTCGCCGAGCGGCCGGATGACTGGCAGAATCGCCGAACCGCCGCCGCCCCTGGCCGACAGGCTGTCGACGAAGACGCCGCGCAAGGCGCGCGCGGCGCGCCGCGTCGGCACATAGATGGTGACATCGGCCAAGGCGAGCGGGTCGCCATCGAAGCGAAAGCCCGGAACAAGACGCCCGGCCAGCAGCGCCTCGGCAAGCGTCGGCAGAAACGGCGCACCGGGGGAAATGGAGAAAACGCGGCCCGGGCCGCTCATTGCGACTCGGCTAGCGCGCCCGCGACCGCCGCTTCCGCGCTCGCAATGGCGTCAGGCGTGCCGACGGTGATCCAATGGCCATGCATCGGCATGCCGGACAGCCGGCCGGCGGCGATCGCCTTGTCGAAGTAGGTGTTAAGCGAATGAGGTTCCGGCAAGGCACCCTTGAAGATGCGCGGATGGACGATCGCCGCCCCGGCATAGATCAGGCCCGCCGGATCGCCTTTGGAACGCCGCAGGGTGCCGTCCGGCGCCACCAGGAAGTCGGTGCTGCCGCAGTGTCCGGTCGCCTGATGGAGATCCGCCAGCATCAGCAGAATATCCATTTTCGCGGCATCCCATGCAAGGGCGAGACGGTTGAGATTGAGCGTTCCTTGGTCGATCCAGAAGGTGTCGGCGTTGAGGATGTAGAAGGGCTGTTGGCCGAGCTCCGGCAGCGCCTTGACGATGCCGCCGGCGGAATCGAGCAACCGCTCGCTCTCGTCCGAAATGACGATCTGTGGCGCATGGCGCGCGCCGAGATGGGCGACGATCTGTTCGGGAAGATAGTGCACGTTGACGACGGCCTTGCCGATGCCGGCCGCGGCGAGACTGTCGAGGCCCCAGTCGAGCAGCGTCTTGCCGGCGATCCTGACCAGCGGCTTGGGGATCGTGTCGGTGATCGGCCGCATGCGCTTGCCGAGCCCTGCGGCAAGCACTATCGCAGTTTTGGGCACGATCGCAGTTTTGGGCACGCTCGCTGCGTCCGGTATCGATGTCACGGCGTTTGCTCCTCCAGCAGACCGTGAGCGGTATAGAACTCGCGAAGGCCGGCCAAGGCAGGATGAGACAGCGCCCGGCGCAGATAGTCGCGGATACGCGGCAAGTGCTTCAGATAATAGGGCTTGCCGTCGCGTTTTTCGAGCCGGACGAAGATGCCGAGGATCTTGGAATTGCGCTGCGCCGCCATGATCGCATAGGCCTCGAGGAATGCCGCCTCGTCAAATGGGCCGGCCGCGCGGCGGGCGGCGACATAGGCATCGAGCGTGCGTTTCTCGATGCCTGGCGGGATGGTGACGCGCGCGTCCATGGCCAGCGAGGCGACGTCGTAAGCGGCGGGGCCGATCAACGCGTCCTGGATATCGACGATACCGAGCCGGTCATGGCCGGAGCGCTCAGCGCGCCAGATGATGTTCGGCGAATGAAAGTCACGCAGCATCAGCGTGTATTGGCTGTCAGCGAGCCGGTCGAGAACCGCGTTCCACTCCTTGTGGTAGCCGACGCGCAAGGCATCGCCCGCCGGAGCGCCCGTCAGCATCGGCACGTACCAATCGACCAGCAGGTCCGCCTCGATCAGCATGGCGTCGCGGTCGAAGGGCGGCACATCGTGAAACACGCCGGGCGCGGCCTCCATCCGGTGGGGCCAGGTCTTGCCATGCATCATGGCGAGCAGTTCGGCCGCCGCCTCATAGCGCCCGGCGACCGGCCTGCCATGCCCGTCCAGGAAACCTTCGGAGCCCAGATGTTCGAGCAGCAGGAATCCCTGGTCGAGATCCTGCGCATGGATTTCGGGAACGCTGACCCCGGCGGCGAGCAGCGCGCGGTCGATGGCGGCGAAGGCTGACACCGACTGGGCGGTGTGGGCGATGACGCCATAGGGCTTGCCGTCGCGCACCGGCGGGCCCAGCACCAGCCGCGGCGAGTTCATCAGCACCCTCGCGGCATGGCCTGGAAGCGAGACAATTTCGTAGGAGCGGGCAGAGGCATCGCCGATGAAATGGCGGCGGCTGGCCTCGCCCCATCCAGCGCCTTCGAGGAAATCACGCATGGCGAGCGACCGCGCCACCCGATCGTAGGCAGCGCCTTGCCCGGACAGTCTCGCCAATCGGCCATCGCCATGCTGGACGAGTTCGATCAGCACGGCGGTCCCAGGCAAATAACCCTCGGCCCGTTCCGGCCATTCGACAAGGGCCGCGCCTTGCGCCAACGCCTCGTCGAAGCCCAGTTCATCGAGCTCGGCTGCCGAGGACAGGCGGTAGAGGTCGAAATGATGGACCGGGATGCGCGTATCGTAGCTTTGCACAAGGGTGAAGGTAGGACTCGGCACGTCGAGACCGGCATCGTCGGCCAAGGCCCTGATCAGCGCCCGCGCCAGCGTCGATTTGCCCGCGCCGAGATCGCCCTTCAGCGCCAGGACGTCGCCGGCGCGCAACGCCAGCGCCAGATCCTCACCCAGCCGCGCTGTCTGTGTTTCGTCGGCGAGTAAACGCTCGAGCATCAATGCGGCCATCGAGTGCGCTACTCGGCCGCGGCGCGGATGCCCGGCATGTCGGGAAAGGTGCAGATGACGGTCGTGCCCTTGTCCTTGCCGGTTTCGATGCGGACGCTGCCGCCATGCAGCTCGACGAAGCTCTTGACGATCGACAGTCCGAGCCCGGCGCCGCGCCGGCGGCCGCCATTGGCGCGCGGCTCGAAGCGGCGGAACACCGAGTCAAGCACGTCGGGCGGCATGCCGGGTCCATCGTCATGGACCGAGAATTCCACACCGTCCGCCAACTGACGGCAGGCGAGCCGGATGGCGCTGGCCTCCGGCGCGTAGTTGGCGGCGTTGCTGAGCAGGTTGTAGAGGATCTGGCGGATGCGGATTTCGTCGCCGTGGAAGGTCTTCGGCGCCGCCGCGGCATCGACCTCGAGCCTGATTGAATGCTCTTCCAGCCGGTCGGCAACCAGCTCGGCGGCGGCGGCGATCGTGCGGTCGACATGGACCTCGGAAATGTCGAGCTGCATGATGCCGGCATCGACCGTGGCAAGGTCGAGTATGTCGTTGACGATGGTCAAAAGCACCGAGGACGACGAGCCGACATGCTCGACATATTCGCGCTGCTTCTGCGTCAGCGGACCGGTGACCGGCAGCGACAGCAGTTCGGTGAAGCCGATGATGTTGGTCAGCGGCGAGCGCAGTTCGTAGGACACGTGCTGGACGAATTCGTTCTTGAGCTGGTCGGATTTCTCCAGCGCCTCGTTCTTGTCCTTGAGCGCGCGTTCGACACGGACGCTGTCGGTAACGTCGACGAAGGTCATCATCACCTGCCCGTTGGGCAAGGGGATCACGGCGTAGCGCAGCACGGTGCCGTTGTTGAGCTCGGTCTGACCGTGGCGGTCGCGGCGCTCGTCGTCGAAGCCGGTGATGGCGGCGACGAAGCCGCCCCACGGGCTGTCGATCGCTTGCAGGTCGCAAAGCTCACGGATTGCGGAAACATGGACATTGGGCCGGGCGGTTTCGGCGTCCAGGCCCCACAAAGTAGCAAATGCCGGGTTCGACAGGCGCAGCCTGCCGTCGGGACCGAACACCGCCACGCCTTCGGCGAGGTTGTCGAGTGTTTCGCCCTGGACCCGCACCGCGGTGCGGTAGCGGCTTTCGAGGTCCATCTTCTCGGTGAGGTTCTCGAACACCCAGGTGACGCCGCCCTTGGGCTGCGGGTTGGCGACGACGCGGATGGTCTTGCCGTCGGGCAGGTGCCACCAATGCTCCTGCGATTCCACCGCGCGGTAGGCGCCGAGCAGGCCTTCCTTCCAGCGACGCCACTCCGGCTGCTCGGCGATCTTGCCCTCGCTGCGCAGCCGATCCAGCAGCAAAGCGTTATCGGGCGCGCTGTGCAGGAAGCCTGCATCGAGGCCCCAGAGCTTCTGGAAAGCCTGGTTGAAGAAGCGCAGCTTCTCGTCGGTGTCGAAGATCGCGACCGCCGTGTTGAGCTGGTCGAGCGTGTCGGCGTGGCTGCGCACGGTGCGCTCATATTCGCTGCGGATGGTTTCGATGGCGCTGGTGTCGCAGGCAAGCCCGGCCGAACCGTCGGCGCCGGCGAAATCGGTCACCGCGAAGACGCGGCGGTCGCCCTCGATGACTGTGGAAAGCGTCTGTTCGAAAACAGGATGGGACTTGTGCTGGGCAGCGATCGCTTCGCGCGCCTGGCCGCCGAGGAATTCCTTGGCGTCGCGGACAGCCATCTCCGCGCTTTCGGCCTCGACCGCTTCGGCATAGGCCCGGTTCACCCATCTCAGGCGGCCGTCCTCGCCGCGCAGCCATGCCGGCATCTTCAGCGCCTCGAGCAGGCCGATCATCGTATCATGGTCGGCGGCCAGCCGCTGGTTTTCGATCTTCAGCCGGGCCTGGCTGCGTTGCGTCTCGGAAAGAGAAACGAACCGCACCAGCACATGCGCCGCGCTCTTGCGGCCATGCACTTCCAGCGGAGCGCCGGTCTGCGTTTCGATGACGAGGTCGAAGGACACGGCTCTTTCGCGCAGCCCCGCGACGGCATGCTCGAGTGCCGCAGCCGAGCGCGGCATCAGCCAGCGGCCGAAGGCAAGGAAGGCGGCCCGCTCCTCGGGCGCACCGCTTTCGACCGGCAGCGTACCGATGAGCTCGGGTTTCTTGTTCTCCGAGGCCCAGACGACGACACGCTGGTCGCGCAAGTTGAGCAGCGCCTCCGAACGGCGCAGCGCCGCGTTGATGTCCGCGATGCGGCTCCTGAGCTCGACATTTTCGGCCGAGGTGCGCGCTCTCTCCCGGATCAGAACGATGGCCGACAGGAATGCCGCTCCCATCACTCCGACAAAGACGGCAAGCTGCACGACCTCGACCGTGCTCACCGATAGGCTTGCAGCCTCCGCAGCAGCAGCCTGGGCGTGGGCCACCGTGCCGACCAAAGGCCAGCCAAGTGCGGAGCCGGCAAGGAAAAGTCCGGCGCGCGCGCGCCATGAAGGGCGCCCGCCTCGCGTGGCGGTGCCGGTAATCCTCGAATCGTCATGGCCGCCGGAAACGGCCCGTCCCGCGCAAAGCGGGTTATCCCCCGGCATGTCTTGGTCCTCTTCGCCGCCTGAATGCAAGACCGCCCTGATGCGTACGCCGGTCCTCGTCCCCGGACCGCGAATCACAACAATAGCGCCTGCTGGAATCGGCGTGAAGAATCATTCGGCGCAAAAATAAAGCCGGGCGAAAAGTCAATCGCCCGGCGTCAATATCTGGTAGTAAATTCAGCTTTGGTTAATAGCGGTAGTGTTCCGGCTTGAACGGACCCTGCGGGGTCACGCCGATATAGGCTGCCTGTTCGCCCGACAGTTCGGTCAGGCGAGCGCCGAGCTTGTCGAGATGCAGGCGCGCGACCTTCTCGTCGAGATGCTTGGGCAGCACGTAGACCTGGTTCTGGTACTGCTCGCCCTTGGTGAATAGCTCGATCTGCGCCAGCACCTGGTTGGTGAAGGACGCCGACATGACGAAGCTCGGATGGCCGGTGGCGTTGCCGAGGTTGAGCAGGCGGCCTTCCGACAGCAAGATCATGCGCTTGCCATCGGGGAAGGTGATCATGTCGACCTGAGGCTTGACGTTGGTCCATTTCAGGTTGCGCAGCGATGCCACCTGGATCTCGTTGTCGAAGTGACCGATGTTGCCGACGATCACCATGTCCTTCATCGAACGCATGTGGTCGAGGGTGACGACATCCTTGTTGCCGGTGGTGGTGATGACGATGTCGGCGGTGGGTGCGGCATCTTCGAGCGTGACGACCTCGAAGCCGTCCATCGCCGCCTGCAGGGCGCAGATCGGATCGACCTCGGTGACCTTGACGCGGGCGCCGGCGCCCTTCAGCGAGGCGGACGAGCCCTTGCCGACGTCGCCATAGCCGCAGACGACGGCGACCTTGCCGGCCATCATGGTGTCGGTGCCGCGGCGGATGCCGTCGACCAGCGATTCCTTGCAGCCATATTTATTGTCGAATTTCGACTTGGTGACGGAGTCGTTGACATTGATGGCCGGGAAAGGCAGCAAGCCCTTCTTCTGCAGCTGGTAGAGCCTGTTGACGCCGGTGGTCGTCTCTTCGGTGACGCCCCGGATCGCTTCCTTCTGCTTGGTGAAGAAGCCGGGCGAAGCCTTCATGCGCTTCTTGACCTGGGCATAGAAATATTCCTCCTCCTCGCTGTGCGGATTGGACAGCACGTCCTCGCCGGCCTCGGCGCGCGCGCCGATCAGGATGTACATGGTGGCGTCGCCGCCATCATCGAGGATCATGTTGGAGGTGCCGCCGTCGGCCCACTGGAAAATCCTGTCGGTGTAGTCCCAGTACTGCTCAAGCGTCTCGCCCTTGACGGCGAAGACCGGGATGCCGGCCTCGGCGATGGCAGCAGCCGCATGGTCCTGGGTCGAGAAGATGTTGCAGGAAGCCCAGCGTATATCGGCACCGAGCGCCTTCAGCGTCTCGATCAACACCGCGGTCTGGATGGTCATGTGCAGCGAGCCGGTGATGCGCGCGCCCTTGAGCGGCTTCTTGGAGCCGAATTCCTCGCGGCAGGCCATCAGGCCCGGCATTTCGGTTTCGGCGATCTCGATTTCCTTGCGGCCCCAGCCGGCAAGCGAGATGTCGGCGACCACATAGTCCTTGCTACCCGTCATGGCAGTGCTCCGATGCGAATTGTTACGCTATTGAATTGTTTGCGGATGCGCCCGCGCCGGCAGGCGCGTCGAAGGGCGCGAATTGCCCGCCTGACTAGCAGATCGGCGTCAAGACGACAATGGGATATAAAGAAATCTTTATCCCTGCATGTCTTTCATGCGAAGGTAAGGGATCAGCATTCCTCGCCGAAGCGGGACGCCACCAGCTGCTCCAGCGCATTCATGACCTCAAGCGCTTCGGGACCGCTGGCGGTGACGCGAATCGAATAGCCCGGACTTGCCGCCAGCATCATCAGGCCCATGATCGAGGTGCCGCCGACCTTGACGCCGTCCTTCTCGACGTGGACCGACGCGTTGTAGCCGCTGGCGAGCTGCACGAACTTGGCCGAGGCGCGCGCGTGCAGGCCGCGTTGATTGACGATCGGAAATTCGCGGACGATCTGGTCCTTTTCCGACGACATCGTGCTCATTTGCTGCTCAGGAGCTGGCTGGCGACATTGATGTATTTGCGCCCCGCCGCCTGCGCCTCGTCGAGGGCCGCCGCCATGTTGTCGCCCTTGCGGATCGAGGATAGCTTGATCAGCATCGGCAAATTCATGCCGGCGATGACTTCGGTGCGGCCGGACTCCATCACGGAAATGGCAAGGTTCGAAGGCGTGCCGCCGAACATGTCGGTCAACACGATCACGCCCGTCCCGGTGTCGACACGGGCAACGGCATCGACGATGTCGCGCCGGCGCTGCTCCATATCGTCGTCAGCCCCGATCGCCACGGTTTCGAAATTGTCTTGTGGCCCGACGACATGTTCCACGGCATGTCGGAACTCGGTGGCCAGTTGACCGTGCGTTACAAGCACGAGTCCGATCATTCTTTGGTGGCTCCCGTCATCGCCGCTTCACAGGCGCATTTTATGCTCGCCAGCCATTCCAGGCGGCGGGAGCGCTATCTTGTCGACGCGCGGCTCGTTGACAAGCCCAAAATTGCGCCGGCCCATGCCATTTTGACGCATTGCAGCAAAAAACCCCGGTCGCATCATAGAAAAGGCGCGATCGACAGATGCGCCATCACGGCGGGCAAGGCAGCGGCAATATTGCGTTCCGCAACGTCAATCCGCGGCACCAGGCAGCCGGCGATGGTGTCGTCGGCATCCTCCTGAAAGCGTGCTACTTCGCCGGCCGGCAAAAGCCTGACATGCAGATCGATGACGGCGCCCGCCTCAAACGGCACGGGTCGCGGACCACGCCCGGGCACCTCGACCAGGCCCTCGATCGCGGCGGGCGCGCGGCACACCAGCCGTCCCGCATGTGCCATGACGAAAAGCTGGTCGTCGCCGACGAGCCGTGAGAACAAGCCTTGCGGGTGGCAATGGTCAATGAGCGCCAGCGCCAGTGTCGTCTTGCCCGAACCGGATGCGCCGCTGACGAGAACGCCGCGCTCGCCGATCAGGATGGCCGTTGCGTGGATGTTTTCAGGCTGCATGAGCGTGCCCGCTTGTGTATTTCGGAAATCCTGATCCAACGCCGTCATCCCGAGGATCTGCAGGCCTTCCAATAGTGTTCGCACCATAGCCACGCTGTGCGGCGGGTCCTCGAGACAAGCCCGAGGATGACGGCCGTAAGGCCGCGATATCCGGGATCATTTTTGCATGAGGCATGATCTGATCCGAAAACCGGTTCCCACTTTTCGGGATCATGCTTCGGCCGGCAGCGTAACCACGAAGCGGGCGCCCTTGATCTCGCCTGGCTTGGTGCCGGGGATGTTCTCGGCGGTCAGCGTGCCGCCATGGGCCTCGACGATCTGCCTGGATATCGACAGGCCAAGGCCTGAATTCTGGCCGAACGCCTCGCCGGCGGGCCGGTCGGTGTAGAAGCGTTCGAAGATGCGATCGATGTTGTCGGCGCGGATGCCGGGACCATTGTCATCGACGGTGAGGATGTTGAACTTGCCGGTGCGCGCCAGCGACAGGATGATATGGCCGCGCTCCTCTGGCACGAAGGAGCGGGCGTTCTCGATCAGGTTGGTGATGACCTGGCCGATGCGCAGGTCGTGGCCGACGACGAAATAGCCCTTGACGCCCTGCGGCAGCTTGGCCACCCTGAGTTCGATCTCGACCGCCTTCTTGTTGCGCGTCGTTTCACGCGAGACGGCGACGAGGTCGGTGATGAATTTCTTCAGGTCCACCGTCCCCGCGTCATCCCGCGCCAGCTCGGCATCAAGACGGGAGGCGTCCGAAATGTCGGTGATGAGGCGGTCCAGCCGCCTGACGTCGTGCTGGATGATCTCCATCAGCCGGCTGCGCGAATTGTCGTTCTTGGCGAGCGGCAAGGTTTCCACCGCGCTGCGCAGCGAGGTCAGCGGGTTCTTCAATTCATGCGAAACATCGGCGGCGAAGCTCTCGATCGCCTCGATGCGGGCATAGAGCGCGTTCGTCATGTCGCGCACGGCAATCGACAGATTGCCGATCTCGTCCTGCCGGTCGGAGAAATCAGGGATTTCCTCGCGGCTCTTGACGCCGCGCCGTACCCGCACGGCCGCCGCAGACAGCCGGCGCAGCGGATTGGCGATGGTGGAGGCCAGAAGCATCGACAGGATGGCGGTGACGAGTGCCGCGATGCCAAAGACGCGCAGGATCGCCTTGCGTTCGGCGGCGACGATCTTGTCGATGTCGCCGCCTTCGGTCGACAGCATCAACACGCCGAGAACGGCGCGGAAGCGCTGGATCGGCACCGCGACGGAAACGATCTGCTCGCCCTGTTCGCTGATCCGGACGATGGTCGACGGGCTGCCGGTCAGCGCCTTGACCACTTCCGGGAAGGCAGCGCCATTGCCGCCGGGCTGCTCGTGATAGACCGGCAGATCGGTGTTGCGGAAGAAGTCGAAGATGAACTTCTGGATGCGTTCGACAAGGTCGGGCTCTTCCTCGTCGACCGGGGGCAGATCGTACCGAAGGATCTGGCCGCGCGAATAGAGATGGCGCGAATCGAGCAGCAAATTGGCGTCGCGGTCGTAGATGCGGGCGCGGGTGCGGGTCGGCGAGATCAGCCGGCGCAGCACCGGGGCGACGCGTTCAGGATTGATCGGGAAATCCAGATTGTCGAGCTGGTCGGAGCCCGGTCCCAGGCTTTCGCCGGCCTGCAGCTCAAGCAGCTTTTCCGGATCGATGCTGATCGAATCGGTCTCGACCGTCGCCGAGGCGGCGATCGCGCCGGCGATGATCTCGCCCTGGGTCATGAGGCTTTCGACGCGGGCGTCGATCAGCCCGTCGCGGAAGGTGTTGAGATAGAGAATGCCGGTGACCAGGACTGCGAGGCCGGCGAGATTGAGGAAGAGGATACGCCGCGTCAGGCTGGAAAAGATGTGATGGCCGAGGAAGCGGCGCATGGGCACGGTGAGCTTCGACAGGAACGCGGGCATGATGCGCGCCGGCCGCCTTGCAACGCCCGCCGATCTGCTCCGCTGTGCTTCCACTGCCATCGAACAGCAGTTCCCTGCTTAGTATTAGTGAGTAGCGGGTAGCGAATAGAGAAATGGTTGGCTGAGATCGCGGCGATGCACGGGTGGCCGCTCGCACCATTCAAAACTGACTACCGACTATTCTCTATTGCCTACCCGCCTATTCACGCCTCGCGGAACCGGTATCCGACTCCGTAAAGGGTTTCGATCATCTCGAAGTCGTCGTCGACGGCCTTGAACTTCTTGCGCAGCCGCTTGATGTGGCTGTCGATGGTACGGTCGTCAACATAGACCTGCTCATCATAAGCCGAATCCATCAGCGCATCACGACTTTTTACGACGCCGGGGCGCTGTGCCAGCGAATGCAGGATCAGGAATTCGGTGACGGTGAGCGTCACCGGTTCCCCCTTCCAGGTGCAGGTGTGGCGTTCCTGGTCCATGACGAGCTGGCCGCGCTCGAGCGAGCGCGCCTGCTGGCTGGGCGCTTTTGCCGCGGCCTCACGGGCGCTGGCACGACGCAACACCGCGCGCACCCGCTCGACCAGCAAACGCTGCGAGAAGGGTTTGCGGATGAAGTCGTCGGCGCCCATCTTGAGGCCGAACAGCTCGTCGATCTCGTCGTCCTTGGAGGTCAGGAAGATGACCGGCAGGTCGGATTTCTGGCGCATCCGGCGCAAGAGTTCCATGCCGTCCATGCGCGGCATCTTGATGTCGAGGATGGCGAGATTCGGCGGGCGCGCCGCCAGGCCTTCCAGCGCGGACGCACCATCCGTGTAGGTTTCGACGCGATAGCCTTCCGATTCGAGGGCGATCGACACCGAGGTCAGAATGTTGCGGTCGTCATCGACAAGCGCGATTGTTGCCATTTCAAGCGGCTCCCTCATGAGCTGTCCCTTCTTTGGTAGAGAAGGGGCTTTTGCAGGACAAATTAGGTACAAAATGTGGCATAGGCCTTCGCCGCTGTCACGGGCGGCATGCCGGCGGCCACGATCGCACCTCGATATGGATTGGACGAACCAGCGCCGCCAATCCTTTGGGCAACCACGAAACTTTTTGCACATATAAACGATTTAAACAACTTTCAAAATATTTAAATCGATTAATGATTTGATATCATTCGGCTTTTCTGGTTCTGACCATCTAAGCTCGCGTAGTGGGCGTGCCGGAAAGGCGCCGGCAAAGATGCGGCAAATCGGAGAAGGGTCACCCATGTCGGAAGTCGGCAAACGCAATCCTGCCTGCGCGATCGATCGTATCGGTCTCAGAACCTCTGGCCTGGTGCGCTACAATTTCGGGGCGCCCGCCCTCTACGAGGAATCAATCAGGCGCGGCGAAGCGCGGCTGACCGCACATGGCGCGCTGGTCGCCGAAACAGGCCAGCACACCGGCCGTTCGCCCAAGGACAAGTTCGTCGTCCGCGACGGCGCCACCGAGAATGACATCTGGTGGGACAACAACAAGGCGATCTCGCCGGACCAGTTCGAGACGCTGCTCGAAGAGTTCCGGGCGCACGCCGCGGACAAGGATCTCTACGTGCAGGACCTTGTCGGCGGCGCAGACCATGAGCTGAAGCTGCCCACCAGGGTCATCACCGAGTTTGCCTGGCATTCGCTGTTCATCCGCAACCTGCTGATCCGTCCGGAAGCTGCGGAGCTCGACCATTTCGTGCCCGAGATGACGATCATCGACCTGCCCTCCTTCCGCGCCGACCCCGCCCGCCACGGCACCCGCACCGAAACCGTGATCGCCGTCGACCTCACCCGCAAGATCGTCCTGATCGGCGGCACTTCCTATGCCGGCGAGATGAAGAAATCGGTGTTCACAATGCTGAACTACCTGCTGCCGGCCAAGGGCGTGATGCCGATGCACTGCTCGGCCAATGAGGGCGCTGGCGGCGACGCCGCGATTTTCTTCGGCCTGTCGGGCACCGGCAAGACGACGCTGTCGGCCGATCCGTCGCGCACGCTGATCGGCGACGACGAGCACGGCTGGGGGCCGCACGGCATCTTCAATTTCGAAGGCGGCTGCTATGCCAAGACCATCAAGCTGTCGGCGGAAGCGGAGCCTGAGATTTTCGCCACCACGCAGCGCTTCGGCACGGTGCTGGAGAACGTCGTTCTCGACGCCCATGGCGTGCCGGATTTCGACGACGGCCGGCTCACCGAGAACACGCGCTGCGCCTATCCGCTCGACTTCATACCCAATGCCAGCAAGACGGGGCGCGCCGACCATCCCCGGAACATCATCATGCTGACCGCCGACGCTTTCGGCGTGATGCCGCCGATCGCACGACTGACCCCGGCGCAGGCGATGTATCATTTCCTGTCCGGCTACACGGCCAAGGTGGCCGGAACGGAGAAGGGCGTGACCGAGCCCGAAGCGACGTTCTCGACCTGTTTCGGCGCGCCGTTCATGCCGCGCCATCCCTCGGAATATGGCAATCTGCTGCGCGAGCTGATCGCGCAGCACGGTGCCGATTGCTGGCTGGTCAACACCGGCTGGACTGGCGGCGCCTACGGCACAGGCAGGCGGATGCCGATCAAGGCGACGCGCGCGCTGCTTGCCGCGGCACTCGACGGCTCTCTGAAGACGACCGGTTTCCGTACCGACGCCAATTTCGGTTTCGAGGTGCCGGTGGCGGTGCCGGGCGTCGACGCCGCCATCCTCGACCCGCGATCGACCTGGGCCGACAAATCGGCCTATGACCGGCAAGCGGCAAGGCTGGTCGGCATGTTCGCCGTCAATTTCGAGAAGTTCGAAAGCCATGTCGACGCCTCCGTCCTCGGCGCGGCGCCGCACATGCGGGAAGCGGCGGAATAATCGCCCGCCAGGCTCAGCCATCCTCGCAAGGCCCGGTCCCGATCGGGCCTTTTCTTTTTTCGTGCGCCGCGCCATGACTGCGGCATGACGAGCGACGACACAATCATCATTGCCGACGATGCCGTGATCCATCCGGGTGATCTGCACGAGGATTTCATCCGCTCCTCCGGCCCCGGCGGGCAGAACGTCAACAAGGTGGCGACGGCGGTGCAGCTGCGCTTCGATGCACGCAACGCACCCGGCCTGTCGGAGCGCGTGCGCGAACGCACGATCAGGCTTGCCGGCCAGCGCGCCACCAAGGACGGCGTCATCGTCATCGAAGCCGGACGCTTCCGCACGCAGGAGCAGAACCGGGCGGATGCACGGGCGCGGCTGACGGCGCTGGTCGCCAAGGCGGCCGAGCCGCCACCGCCGCCGCGCAAGAAGACGAGACCGTCGAAAGGCGCGGTCGAACGGCGGCTGAAGAGCAAGGCCGGACGCGGCACCATCAAGAAACTGCGCGGCCGGGTAGAGAACGATTAAGCAACACACCAATCGCGCGCGTGAACCCGCTTTCAATTTCGCTTTGCAGATGCAAGGTTTACTCATTGCCACAGCAAGGAGACCTGGAGATGGGTATGTTCGATTTCGTCAAGAGCGTCGGCAAAAAGCTCGGCATAGGCGGTGACGAGGAAGCGGCACCCAGCGCCGATACGCTCAAGAAAGAACTCGATTCGCACAAGCTCGGTACCGACGGCGTGCAGGTCGTCGTCCAGGGCGACACGGCGGTGCTGAAGGGCGTGGTCAAGGACCAGTCGGTTTTCGAAAAGGCGGTCATCGCCGTCGGCAACACGCTAGGCGTCTCCAAGGTGCAGGCGGACGAGTTGCAGGTCGCGCCGGCCTCCGGTTCGGCGGCGGCCGCGGCCAAGGAACCGACCTTCTACACCGTCCAGAAGGGCGACAATCTCTGGAAGATCGCCGAGAAAAGCTATGGCAAGGGCAAGGGCGCCAAGAACACGGTCATCTTCGAGGCCAACAAGCCGATGCTGACCCATCCCGACAAGATCTATCCGGGGCAGGTCCTGCGCATTCCAGACCTCACCTGATCAAGGGAGACGCGAATTTTTCGGGAACGGCGGCTTTCGGGTCGCCGTTTTCATTTTCAGATGGCATGCTCGAACCGACGAAACGGAGCTAGCGACCGACCTCATGCTCGTTCTGCCCAAGGGCGTCCGCCACATGCCGGCCTATCTGTCCCGCGACGTGCAGGAGGCGCTGGTGGAGGATGTGAGAGGCATCGTCCAGCAGGCGCCGCTATTCGTGCCGGCCATGCCGCGCACCGGCAAGGAAATGAGCGTGCGCATGACCAATTGCGGCCCGCTCGGCTGGGTCACCGACAAGGAACGCGGCTATCGCTACCAGCCGACGCACCCCGTGACAGGGACGCCGTGGCCGCCGATCCCGGATGTGCTGATGCGGTTGTGGCGAGAGGTCTCGGCCTACCCGCATCCGCCGCAGGCATGCCTGGTCAATTTCTACGCGCCGGATGCGAAGATGGGCCTGCATCAGGACCGCGACGAGGAGGATTTCTCAGCACCCGTCGTCTCGGTCTCGCTGGGCGACGACTGCCTGTTCAGGGTCGGCCAGACGACGCGCGAGGGGGCGACCCGGTCGTTCAGGCTGAAGAGCGGCGACGTCGTCGTGCTCGGCGGCGAGGGACGCCTCTGCTTCCACGGCGTCGACCGCATCTATCCCTCGACCTCGGCGCTGCTGAAAAATGGCGGCAGGATCAATCTGACGCTGCGGCGGGTGACGAGGGGTCAGTGAGCACTGCTGCGCCGCGCATAGACCTCGATGTAGTCTCCTAGCGCGATCTCTTCGTAATTGCTCATCAAGGCCTGGAAGTCAGCGTTCTGACGCATCCAGGTAGTCCATATTGGAGGATAATTCGCCGCCAACGACAACACGGATTTCTTCTTGTCCAAGCGATCGACAAGGATGATGTCCGGCTTGTTGTCGCGGATCAAGGAGTTGACATAAAGCGTATAGTTGTCGAGGTCGTGCCGCGCTATTCGTTCGTCTTCGCCGTGATAGTTGCCTTTCATCAAACCCCAAAGCGCATGGGCGCCAACCCAATCATGAGCGTAGGCTGAAAGCCAGCGGCCATTGACCATCCTCGCCAGCGGATTCCCGACGGAAAGATCCGAACTGACCTGAACAATGGACGGCGAGGAGTATCGGGCCTTGATTGCATCGACCAGGCTCTTTTCCGGCATCTGGTAAAACTGGTGGTGCGTTACCGTGAGAGCGACAACCACGGCAAAGGCGGCGCTAGAATGAAGTCTTGCATTGGCGCGCTCCGAAGCCGCTTCTTCTCCTGAAAGCGCGAGCACTTTTTGCCTTCGCGATGCAACAGCCAACAGCATCGCGACCAGCAACGCAAGCTGATACGGATACTGGTGATTGGGCCAATATTTGCCAAGATATGCCATTGAGACAAAGAAGCCTGCGCCACTTGTTACCGCAATTGCCACATCACTTCGCCAAGCAGATTTCCGCATCTGGAAGGCTATAAAAACGACGAACACCGCAAAGGTCGGCAACGCCAACAGAATATTTATGTTGGCCCGCAGACTGACATAGTAGCGCATCAGCAAAGGCAAGAACGTATCAAGAAATTCTGGGAACCATATTCGCACGCTGGCGAGATACCCCGTGCAGATCGCGCCTATGACGATATTCTCAACAGTCAGGCAGGCCAGAAGCGACCGCCTTCGCCAGGCGATGACAAGATAAGGCAGTGCGATGCCAAGTGCCCAGTGGGGCTTAACGAGCAGCAACACGCTTGCCGCCAGCCCAACGGTGAATGCAAGTGCAAATGGTATATGCTGGCCTGGACTATCGTTGGAACGCCACATCATCAGGAACAGCATCGGCATGAACAGCATCATACCGATATGCTCGCGTTGTCCGAAAATATTCCCTGGCATGATCAGAAGCAGAACCGCGAGCATGGGATAGACCCACTGGGTTCTGAGATCGACAAAGATCCTGCCTTTCTCGATCACAAGGGCCGACAACAAAATCGAAACGACGAAGATAAGATAGATGAAATATTCGATCGCCAATTCCGGCGAAATTCCTAACCTATGGGACAACCACACTGGTCCGATATACAGAGCGACCGAAAAAGGCGGGTTGGTTTCTAAAATGTCGACATAGAGTTTCTGACCAGAAAAAATCTTCTCGCAGATAATGATTATCCAACTCACATCGGTGTTGTCACCCGCTGTCCAAGGCATGAAAAAGGAGATCACGACGACCAGTCCAACGAGCGAGAATTGCCGCAGACTGCCGTTACGGTACTGGGATGCGACCATCGCATCGAACGTTCTTGCGCCCGACAAGCTCATATGATTGCCTCTAAAAGGACGAGCCTCCGCAAAAGATTAAAGGTCATGATCGAAACTGGGACAGAGGCATAGCTGCTTGCGATCCCATTAAGATTGCATCGGAAACTAGCTCGGATAGCCTAAAGTGCCGTTAATCGCGCCAGCTAAAGCTTGCGCAGCGCCACTTCCTCGACGAGGTGGTCGGCGCCTTTGCGTAGGATCAAGTCGGCGCGGGCGCGTGTCGGCAGGATGTTTTCGCGCAGGTTCTTCAGGTTGATGTTGGTCCACAGGCCTTCGGCAATCGCCCGTGCCGAATCCTCCGACAGTTGCGAATAGCGATGGAAGAACGATTCCGGATTGCGGAAAGCGGTCTCGCGCAGCCGCATGAAGCGGGAAATGTACCATTCGTGGATCAGCTTCTCGTCGGCATCGATGTAGATGGCGAAGTCGAAGAAGTCGGACAGGAAAGGCACGATCTTGCCGTCCTGCGGCAGCTTGCCCGGCTGCAGCACATTGATGCCCTCGAAGATCAGGATGTCGGGCCGGTCGATGGTGACGAACTCGCCGGGGATGACGTCATAGGTGAGGTGCGAATAGACCGGCGCGCGGATATCCGGCAGCGCCGACTTGATGCCCGAGAGGAAGCGCAGCAGCGCGCCGACGTCGTAGCTGTCGGGAAAGCCCTTGCGCTCCATCAGGTTTTCGCGGCGCAGCACCTCGTTGGGCAACAGGAAACCGTCGGTGGTGATGAGATCGACCTTGGGGCTGGACGGCCAGCGCGCGAGCAGCTCCTTCAGCACGCGCGCCGTGGTCGATTTGCCGACCGCGACCGAACCGGCGATGCCGATGATGAAGGGCGTCTTGACCACGTCCGAGGCGTTGAAGAAAGCCTGGCGCTGCCGGAACAGCAGTTGGCTGGCCTCGACATGCGCCGACAGAAGCCGCGACAGCGACAGATAGATGCGCTTGACCTCTTCGAGATCGATTGGATCGTTCAGCGACCGCAGGCGGCGGAATTCATCCTCGCTCAGCGTCAGCGGCGTGTCGGCGCGGAATTGCGACCATTGCTCGGCCGAGAAGAAACGAAAAGGGGAATATTTCTCGGTCGGTGCGAGCTGATCCATCGAGATTCCTGCCCTCCTCGCGGTCAGCGCTTGGACCGTGACGCCTTCTCGGCGATACCCGAACGCCCGGTGCGGCTTTCGAGCTCCCTAAGCACGTCGTCCAGCGGCACACCCGAAATGCCGAGAACGACGAGCCAATGATATATAAGATCGGCACTTTCCGAAACGAGCGCCTGTTTGTCGCCCTTGATGGCGGCAATCACCGTCTCGACCGCCTCTTCGCCGAGCTTCTGCGCCGCCTTCTCGATGCCGCGCGCGTAAAGCTTGGCGGTCCACGAGTCCGGATCGCCGGAATGGGCGCGTTCGCTGATGATTGTCTCCAGGTCGGAGAGTGAAAACTCAGTCATGGCGCCTTGGCCCTGTTTCTTAGCCGCAAGCCTCTAGGGCCGATCGCCCGAGGAGTCCAGCCGCATCGGCAGGCCGGCTTGCGCCATATGGGCCTTGGCCTCGGCGATCGTATAGGTGCCGAAATGGAAGATGGAGGCCGCCAGCACGGCACCTGCATGACCGTCGCGAATGCCTTCGACCATATGGTCGAGCGTGCCGACACCGCCCGAAGCGATCACCGGGGCGCGCACCGCGTCCGATACCGCGCGGGTCAGCGCGATGTCGTAACCGGCCTTGGTGCCGTCGCGGTCCATCGAGGTCAACAGGATCTCGCCGGCACCGCGATCGACCATTTTCCGGGCGAATTCGATCGCATCCATGCCGGTTTTTTCCCGTCCGCCGTGGGTGAATATCTCCCAGCGGTCGGCCTCGCTGGCGCCCGACACTTTCTTGGCGTCGATGGCGACAACGATGCACTGGTTGCCAAATTTGTCGGCGGCTTCGGCGACGAAATCCGGGTTCTTGACCGCCGCCGTGTTGATCGACACCTTGTCGGCGCCGGCCAGGAGCAATTTCCTGATATCGGCGACCTGGCGTACGCCGCCGCCGACGGTGAGCGGCATGAAACATTGCTCGGCCGTGCGGGCGACGACATCGAAGATGGTCTCGCGATTGTCCGATGACGCGGTAATGTCGAGGAAGCAAAGCTCGTCGGCGCCGGCCGCGTCATAGGCCTTGGCGGCCTCGACAGGATCGCCGGCATCGATGAGATCGACGAAGTTGACCCCCTTGACGACGCGGCCGCCCTTGACGTCGAGACAGGGGATGACGCGGGCTTTCAGCATCAGCGGCCTTCTATCGTGGCTATGAGATCGTTGAGCAGCTGCCCGACCAGCGGCGGCACATCGGCCTGCGCATCGAAAGCCGGATCGTAGGCGGAAACGGTGATGCCGACGATCGGCACCGCAAGCGCCATAGCGCAGGTCGCGTCGCGCAATTGTTCCGGGTTCGGCCCGCCCGGCGCTACATAGCGGTTGGCCTGCAGCGCCTCAGGGTCGTGCACGTCGAGATCGAGATGCAAGTGCACGCGTTTAGCGCCGGCGACCTTGAGTTTTTCGGTTGCCGCTGCCGCTCCCGGACATTCCGTGCGGATCACCGGCAATGCCTCCAGAAGCTGTTTCTCGTCCGGGTCGAGATCGCGAGCGTTGACGAGCACGCAGCGCGACGGATCGATCGGCTGGAAGCCGGGAATGGCCGCCGCCATCGGGCGCCAGCACAGGCCAAGCATGGTGGCCAGCGCCATGCCGTCGAGAAACCCGTATATGGATGTGTCGGGCGTGTTGAGGTCGCCGTGCTGGTCGGCCCAGATGATCGCGTCGGCGCCTTCGCCGGCGACCGCGCCGGCTGATGTCAGGCAGTTTCCGGCCAGCACGATGGGAAAGCGTCCCCTGTCGCGGGCAATGCGGACCTCGCCCGAAACGGCATTGCAGACAGCGAAACCGGTGGCGATCTCACGCTCCTGGGCATCGCCGACCTTGCCGATGTCCTCGACCGCGACATCGTGGCCGGCCATGGTCAAGGCTTCGACCAGTCCGCCCGCAATCAGCGCGTCCGGCCCCTGCCCCATGCCGCCATGATAATGGCCGCTGTCATAGGAGGCCAGGATGATCGAGACTTTCAAGATCGCATCTCCACCGGGGGCGCGCCTTTCAGGATCGCCAATGCTTCGGCCGGATCGATGCGGCCGTCGTAAAGGGCGCGGCCGGAGATCGCGCCTTCGAGCTTTTGCGCGTCGGGCATGGTCATGCGCACGATGTCGACGATCGAGGCGAGGCCGCCAGAGGCGATGACCGGGATCGACACGGCGTCGGCGAGGCTGATCGTGGCATCCCAGTTGATGCCGGTCAGCACGCCATCGCGGTCGATATCGGTGTAGATGACGGCGGCGACACCGGCGCCTTCGAATTTCCTGGCTAGCTCGACGACGCCGAGGCTCGACGCCTCGGCCCAGCCTTCGACCGCCACCTTGCCGCCCTTGGCGTCGATGCCGACGGCGACCTTGCCCGGAAAGGCCTTGCAGGCCTGCCTGACCAGGTCGGGATCGCGCACCGCAACCGTGCCGAGGATGACGCGGGCCAGCCCTCGGTCGAGCCAGTCCTCGATCTGCTCGAGCGTGCGGATGCCGCCGCCGAGCTGCACCGGGTTCTTCGTCGCCTTGAGGATGGCGCCGACCGCGGCGCTGTTGACGCTCTGACCCCGAAACGCGCCATTGAGGTCGACGACATGCAGCCACTCGAAGCCCTGCTCTTCAAATGCCTTTGCCTGGGCGGCCGGGTCATCGTTGTAGATGGTCGCGGTCGCCATGTCGCCGTGCTTGAGGCGCACGCACTGGCCGTCCTTGAGGTCGATTGCAGGAAACAGGATCATTTTCTCAGGCGCCTTCGACAATGACGAAATGGCCGGTCGAGGCGGCAAGCCGGAATTTAGAGGCCTGTTGATATTCCGGCGAATGATAGCATTCGACGGCCTTGGCGTAGGATTCGAACTCGACCAGGACGTGGCGGTTGCCGGTTGGCCCTTCCGGGCTCTCGTGGCGTCCCGCCCGCACGACGAATTTCGCGCCGTACTTGGCGAAGGCAACGGCATTCGCCTCGATATACCGCTTGTACAGATCGGGATCGCGAACATCGATCATCGCCATCCAATAGCCCTTCTTGCTCATGGCTCCTCAAGGCCTCCAGCGCAGGAAATTGGTGATCAGGGCGAGGCCCAGCGCCTGGCTCTTCTCTGGGTGGAACTGCGTGCCGACGAGGTTGTCGCGGGCGACGGTCGCCGTTACCGGGCCGCCATAGTCGGCGACCGCGAGCACCTCGTCGGGCTTGCGCGCATCGAGATGATAGGAATGGACGAAATAGGCGTGCAGGCCGGTTGGCCCGGTTGGAACGCCGGAGAACAGCGGATGCTTGCGCATCAGCTCGATCGTGTTCCAGCCGATCTGCGGGATCTTGAGTGCCGGATCGGCCGGCGTGATCTCCTTCACGTCACCTGATATCCAGCCAAAGCCATCGGTGATCGTCTTTTCGAGGCCGCGCTGCGACATCAGCTGCATGCCGACGCAGATGCCGAGGAAAGGACGCCCCTTGGCGATGGCGACTTCCTCGACAGCTTCCCACATGCCGGGGACGGCACGCAGGCCGGCCGCGCAATCGGCATAGGCGCCGACGCCAGGCAGCACGATGCGGTCGGCCGTGCGCACCCGCTCGGCGTCGGCGGTCAGGTCGATGCCGGCGGCGATGCCCGCCTCGCGCGCCGCGCGCTCGAAGGCCTTGGTGGCCGAGCGCAAATTGCCCGAGCCGTAATCGATGATCGCAACGCGCATGTCAGCGCCTTCCCGGAATGTGGGTCAGCCCAAGCGCCATGCCCGGCTGCGCCGGGCGCGCCAGGGCGGCGTCCGGCACCATGCGCCGCGCAGGCTCGGCTCCATCCGCATGCCGCTCGGCCTCCAGGGCAAAGCGCGCATCGGCATCGTCGAGCCAACCGGCTTCGACCACCCCCCATTCGCGCCAGCCGCGGCGGCGGAGCGCCGCGATGCGCAGCGCCTGCCCTTCCAAGCCGACATAGAGCGAGACAAGCAGGGACAGCAGCGAACCGGCCAACCCGAGACCGAGCCTTTCGCCAAGCATCGAAAGCACCGCCATGACAATGAAGGTGAGTGCCGCTTCGATCCACAGCCGATGCCAGGCGAACCACAGCGGCGGCACCAGCAGGCCGAGCCAGGTAAAGCCGTCGCGGACAAGCGCCGTCGCATCGGCCTTTTCGCCAGGGCCCGGCGGTTCCATCACGACATAGCTGGCCATGACCTATCCCTTCAACGATCCCTTGGTGGAGGGAACCGCGTCCGGCTGGCGCGGATCGCGCTCCAGTGCTGTCCGCAGCGCACGCGCCACCGCCTTGAAGCAGGTTTCGGCGATGTGGTGGTTGTTGGCGCCATAGTGATTGGTGACATGCAGCGTGATGCCGGCGTTCTGTGCCAGCGCCTGGAAGAATTCGCGCACCAGTTCGGTGTCGAAGGTGCCGATCTTGGGCGAGGAAAACGAAACGTTCCACACCAGGAAGGGACGGCCAGAGACATCGATCGCCGCGCGCGTCAGCGTCTCGTCCATGGCAAGATCGATCGAGGCATAGCGCATGATGCCGCGCCGCTCGCCCAGCGCCTTGGCCAGCGCCTGGCCGAGCGCGATGCCGGTGTCCTCGACCGTGTGGTGGTCGTCTATGTGCAGGTCGCCCTTGGCCCGAACGGTCATGTCGATCAGCGAATGGCGCGAAAGCTGGTCGAGCATATGATCGAAGAAGCCGACGCCGGTCACGATGTCCGATTTGCCGGAGCCGTCGACATGGACCGACACGGCAATGTCGGTTTCCCTGGTCTTGCGGCTGATTTCGGCGGAACGGGGCGACATGGCCTTGTCCTTGTCCGTGAGTTTAAGCGCTTCAGGCGTTCGCCTGCTTGAAAACGAAAGCCTTCTAGCAGCATGATCCGGCGATTGCCAGTTGCGATCCAGGCCGGTATCGAGCGTTTGCAATCACCGCCCCCATGCATACATATGGGCCGATCAAAGTCACTCGTACCGCGCCAATCGCCTTTTGAGGGATGGCGCGAATCGGAGCAGCAAATGTCCAATGAACTGACCATGCACGCCACGACTATCGTGACGGTGCGCAAGGGCAACAAGGTGGTGATCGCCGGCGATGGCCAGGTCAGCCTTGGCCAGACCATCATGAAGGGCAACGCGAGAAAGGTGCGCCGCATCGGCAAGGATGGCAACGTGATCGCCGGTTTCGCCGGTGCCACGGCGGACGCCTTCACGCTTCTGGAGCGGCTCGAAGCCAAGCTCGAACAATATCCCGACCAGTTGACGCGCGCCTGCGTCGAACTCGCCAAGGACTGGCGCACCGACCGCTATCTGCGCCGGCTGGAAGCGATGATGCTGGTGGCCGACAAGTCGGTCTCGCTGGCGCTGACTGGCACCGGCGACGTGCTCGAGCCCGAGCATGGCGTCATGGCCATCGGTTCAGGCGGCAACTATGCGCTGGCTGCGGCCCGCGCCCTGATGGACACAGACAAGGACGCCGAGGAGATCGCCCGCAAGGCGATGCAGATCGCCTCCGACATCTGCGTCTACACCAATAACAATTTCGTCGTCGAAACACTCGATGCCGCCTGAAACAGGCCGGCGTCCATGATCCCGATCCGAAAGACCGCGCAAGCGAAAAATGGAGGCCGGCTTCGGAGAAGATCATGGAAAGACACGACCATAGCTACGATTTTCGGCCGGTGACCCAGAAGGACCTGCCGATGATCGCCGGCTGGCTCGCCGAACCGCATGTCGCTCAGTGGTGGGACGATCCCGAGACGGAAATCGCCGAGATTCGCGATCATATCGATTCGATTTCCGTCGAGCCGCTGATCGTGGAACTCGACGGCACGCCGATCGCTTACCTGCAAAGCTACGATCCACACCTGGAAGAGGACCACCCTTATGCCGACCAGCCGTTCGGGACGCTCGGCATCGACCTGTCGATCGGCCGGCCGGAACTGGTCGGCATCGGCCATGGTTCGGCGATCGTGCGGCAGTTCGTCGAGCAGTTGTTCGAGGAAGGCGTGCCGCGCGTCATCATCGATCCCGATCCATCCAATGGCCGCGCCATCCGCGCCTATGAAAAGGCGGGATTCCGGGCAATTGGTCGCCGGCAATCCAGATATGGCGACGTCTTGCTGATGGCTATCGATGCGCACGACACGCAAGCGGACAACGGGGAAGCGGGGAACTGACGGATGAACGCAGTTGGCGAGGACAGCACGCTCTCGGCCTATGAAGACAGCTGGCGGATGGGGCTTCTGCTCGTGCTCGCCCTAGTCATTTTCCAGGCCGGAGCCCTCTATGGCATGGGGCATCCGCCGATCTGCACCTGCGGTTATGTCAAACTATGGCACGGCGTGGTGAACAGTTCCGAGAATTCCCAGCATATATCGGACTGGTACACGTTCTCGCACATCATCCACGGCTTCCTGTTCTATGCGCTGGCCAGGTTCCTGTTTCCGCGTTCGCCGGTCGGCTTGCGGCTGGCTTTCGCCGTCTTCATAGAAGGCGGCTGGGAGCTGATCGAGAACAGCCCGTTCATCATAGAGCGCTACCGCGCCGGCACCATCTCGCTCGACTATTACGGCGACAGCATCATCAATTCGGTGTCGGACACGCTGGCCATGGTGCTGGGATTTGTGATGGCGCGAAGGCTACCTATATGGGTGGTCGTCAGCCTCGCCATCCTTTTCGAACTGGGTACGGGCTACCTTATCCGGGACAATCTGACACTCAACGTGATCATGCTGCTGCATCCGTTCGAGGCCATCAAGCAGTGGCAAAGTGGAATTTAGTGATATGAGCACATTTTCTCCCCGCGAAATCGTTTCGGAACTCGACCGCTTCATCATCGGCCAGAAGGACGCCAAGCGTGCCGTGGCTATCGCCTTGCGCAACCGCTGGCGCCGCCAGCAGCTGGAAGGCCAGATGCGCGAAGAGGTGATGCCGAAGAACATCCTCATGATCGGGCCGACCGGCGTCGGCAAGACCGAAATCTCGCGCCGCCTGGCGCGGCTGGCCGGTGCGCCCTTCGTCAAGGTCGAGGCGACCAAATTCACCGAGGTCGGCTATGTCGGCCGCGATGTCGAGCAGATCGTGCGCGACCTCGTTGAGGTCGCCATCGGCCTGGTGCGCGAGAAGATGCGTGAGGACGTCAAGGCGCGCGCCCATGTCAACGCCGAGGAACGCGTGCTGGAGGCGCTGGTCGGCAAGACTGCCAGCCCTGCCACGCGCGATTCCTTCCGCAAGAAGCTGCGCGAGGGCGAACTCGACGACAAGGAGATCGAGATCGAAGTGGCCGACACCGGCAATGGCGGCATGCCCGGTTTCGAGATTCCCGGCATGCCGGGCGCCAATATCGGCGTGCTCAACATCAACGACATGCTGTCGAAGGCGATGGGCGGCAAGAAGACCAAATTGCGCAAGACGACGGTGAAGGAATCCTACGACCTGCTGGTCAACGACGAGTCCGACAAGCTGCTCGACCAGGACGAGGTGGTGCGCCGGGCGCTGGACGCCGCGGAAAATGACGGCATCGTCTTCCTCGACGAGATCGACAAGATCGCGGCCCGGTCGGATATTTCGGGCGGGCCTTCGCGTGAGGGCGTGCAACGCGACCTGCTGCCGCTGGTCGAAGGTACGACGGTGGCGACCAAATATGGACCGCTGAAGACCGACCACATCCTGTTCATCGCGTCGGGTGCGTTCCACGTCTCGAAGCCGTCCGACCTCTTGCCGGAGCTGCAGGGCCGCCTGCCGATCCGCGTCGAATTGCGCGCCCTGGAGAAGGAGGACTTCGTCCGTATCCTGACCGAGACGGAAGCGAGCCTGATCAAGCAGTATATCGCGCTGATGAAGACCGAAGGCGTCGACCTGACCTTCACCGACGACGCCATCGATTCGCTGGCCGGCATCGCCGTCGACCTCAACGCCAGCGTCGAGAATATCGGCGCAAGGCGTTTGCAGACGGTGATGGAGCGCGTGCTGGACGATATCTCCTACGACGCGCCGGACCGCAACGGCACTGCGGTGACCATCGACGCCGCCTATGTGGAAAAGCATGTCGGCGATCTGTCGAGGAACACCGATCTGTCGCGCTTCATTCTTTAAACACCGGCGCCGCCCCTATTTGAGCGCCGCGCATCCTTGCCGGCGACATGTTGGGGCAGCAGAATATGTGGCCAGATGGTACCATCTGGCCACCTTTCGTCCTTGTTCGTGACGGGGCACTCTCGACTCGACCAATCGCTTTACCTAGTTTGCCCGCCACTACAGCCGCGCGTCCGTCGGGCGTGCAAAGGACGCTGTAGCACTTTATCTGGCACATGATCCTTTCCGAAATCTGTCTCCGATTTCAGGGTCATGTGTCTTTGCAGGCGGCGGGCGCATGAAAAAACTGGTCCTGGTCATTCTCGGCTTGACACTGGCGGCAACGATGTTCGGCGCCGACGCGGCAACCCTGGTGCCGCCGGGAAACCGCAATACGGAGCAGCCCAGCATTCCGGGAGCCTCGAGCCGACGCACGCAGGCCACCAACACCACTTTCCAGGCGAAATACCGCAAGGTCTATGCGCTGCTGCAGAACGACGCCGACCTGCGCGGCAAGATCAAGAAGGCAGCAAGCATCTATGGCATCGATCCAATGCACATTGTCGGCGCCATCGTCGGCGAGCACACCTACAATGTCGACGCCTACGACCGGCTGCAGACCTACTACGTCAAGGCGATCTCCTATCTCTCCAGCAAGCTGTCCTTTGCCTATGACGGCGAGGACATCACGGATTTCGTGCAGCGGCCGGAATTCAGGAAATGCGCCGGAATGTCCGACAGTTACGATTTGTGGGAATGCCGCGAGCAGGTGTGGAACCGTTCATTCCGCGGCAAGACGGTCGGCGGCGAGGATTTCCCCAACGACCGCTTCGGCGCCACTTTCTTCCAGCCCTACTATGCCGGCCAGACCTTTGGTCTCGGCCAGCTCAATCCGCTGACCGCGCTCCAGATGAGCGATCTCGTGCACAAGGTTTCCGGCCTGCCGAAGCTCGACGTCGGCGATCCCAATGCGGTCTACAAGACCATCATGGATCCCGACCTGACGCTGCCCTACGTTGCCGCGACGATCCGGAAATCGATCGACGCCTATAAGAGCATCGCCGGCTTCAACATTTCGAGCAATCCGGGCCTGACCGCCACGCTCTACAATGTCGGCAATCCCGAGCAGCGCGCCTATGCGCTGAAGGCGGAGAACGACAAGCGCAGCGCCGCCGGCGAGCCGCTGAAGCTGCCGGAGGAGAATTATTACGGCTGGCTGGTCAATGACAAACTACCGGAGCTGAAGGCGCTGTTTTAGGGAGCTCAGGCGCGCTGACGTTAATTTGCCAACGCCTGCGCCGCAGACCCTGACAATTGGCGTTGCATCCTACGCCGCCAGCAGCGACTTCAATTTCACCGCCTGCGAACCGAGCGCTTCCGGCGCCGGCCTCGCCCGTTTGCCGATCAGCATCTCCGCCAGCCTGATATCGCGGGCGACCGCATTGCCCGGCCCGATGCCGCTGGCGGCCACCAGCCTGCCGTCCTCGGCAAGGTGAAAGAGGATGAAGGCGTCCTCGCCGAGATCGCGGCGCACCGTGCTGCGGCCTTCGTCGGAAAGCCCCGCGATCTGCAGGGACAGGCCATATTGATCCGACCAGAACCACGGCACCGCCGCATGTGCTTCGCCGGCGCCGAGCATGTTTTTTGCCGCCAGCGCGCCTTGTTCCTGGGCGTTGCGCCAGGCCTCCAGCCGCACGCGACGGCCGCCATAGACGGCAAGCGGGAACGAACAGCAGTCGCCGGCAGCGAAGATGTCGGGGTCGCTGCTGCGCAGTTCGGCGTCGACTGATATGCCGTTGTCGATGGCCAGTCCCGCTTCGGCGGCAAGAGCCGTCACCGGCACGGCGCCGATGCCGATGATGGCGAGATCGGCGAGGATTTCGCGGCCGCCGGCAAGCGCGATGCGCACCTGCCTGCCGTCGTCGGCGATCAAGGCAATGCCTTCGCCGCACGCTATGTCGACGCCTTCGGCGACGTGGGTGTCATGGACGACCTTGGCGATCTCGGCCGGTACGCCGCGCATCAGGATACGCGGCTGCGCCTCGATGACGGCGACCGCAGCACCGAGCTTGCGGGCCGCCGCGGCGAGCTCGAGGCCGATGAAGCCGCCGCCGATGACGGCAATGCGGTTACCCGCCTTGAGATGGGCGCGGATAGCCAGCGCATCGGCGAAGGTCCTGAGGTAGACGCAGCGCCCGCCAAGGCCGGGCATCGGCAGTTTGCGCGGCGTCGAGCCCGTCGCCAGCAGCAGCTTGTCATAGGGCAGGACCGAACCGTCCGACAGGCGCACAGTATGCGCGGCGCGATCGATCGCTGCAGCCTGAATGGAATGGATATGCCGGATCGACTTTTCGGCGAGGATCTCGTCGCTGGCGATCGCCTTGATCTCGGGCGCGCCGCCGGCCATGGCGTCCTTGGACAGAGGCGGCCGTTCATAGGGCAGATGCGGCTCGTCGCCGACCAGCGTCACTGGTCCCTCATAGCCGAGGTCACGCAATGTAAGCGCTGCCCGGCCGCCGCATTCCCCGGCGCCGATGATGACCATTCCGCGCGTCATACCGGTCATCCGATCTGGACGAGGACGCTGCCGGCGTCGACCTTGACCGGATAGGTCCTGAGGTTGACGCAGGCCGGCGCACCCTTGGCCTGGCCTGTCTTGTAGTTGAAGCGGCCATTGTGCTTGGGACATTCGATGATCTCGTCCATGACAAGCCCGTCGGCGAGATGCACCTTTTCGTGCGTGCACAGGCCGTCGGTGGCGAAATACTCGTCATCGGGGCTGCGATAGATGGCGTAGCTGCGGCCGCCGTGATCGAACCGCATCACATCTTCTTCGTCGATGTCTCCCACTGCACAGGCCTCGACCCAGTCGCTCATACATTTCTCCCGCGAAATTTCCCGATCGCGCCTTACGGGCGGATATCACTCCGCCGCGGCGTTGAAGGCAGCATTGTCGTTGTACAAATCCTCGCGATACGGCCTGGCCGTTGGCGGCAGCTCGCGCTTGAGGAAATAATCCTCGTTGCGCAACTGGCGCCAGAAGACAGGCAGCATCTCGCGATAGCCGGCCAGGATCGACGGCGTCGGCGCCGGCAAATCATGCTTGATCAGTTCATGCAGCTTCGGCAGCGCATGGTAGGGCACCATCGGGAACATATGATGCTCGACGTGGTAGTTCATGTTCCAGTAGATGAAACGGCTGATCGGGTTCATGTAGACGGTGCGGCTGTTCAGCCGATGGTCGGTGACGTTGTCGGCAAGACCGCCATGCTGCAGCAGGCCGACCATGACGTGGTGCCAGGCGCCATAGAGCCTGGGCAGGCCGACCAGCATCAAGGGCAGGAACGAGCCGGTATAGAGCGCCAGCGCGATGGTTGCGGCATAGATCGCGGTCCAGATGCGGGCGATGCGGATCGCTTTCGGCTGTTCCTGCTCGGGAATAAAGGTCTTTTCGGCCGCGCTGATGTTGCCGGCGGCGTTGCGCAGCATGTCTGACATCGCATGCCAGGCGTCGAGCACGCCGACAAAGCCGAGGATGGCGCGCACCAGGTCCGGCGGCCGCATAACCGAGATTTCCGGGTCGCGGCCGACGATGATGGTGTCAGTGTGATGGCGCGTGTGGCTCCAGCGCCAGGTCACCGGGTTGCGCATGATCATGAAGCAGGCGACCTGATAGACCCAATCATTCATCCACTGCGTGCGGAAGGCCGTACCATGGCCGCATTCGTGCCAGCGGGAATCCGTGGACGAGCCGTAGAGCACGCCATAGGCGAAGAAGAACGGCACGCACCACCAGGTGCCCCAGAACCAGGCACCGCCGGCGCCGCTGACGATGAGCGCGGCGATCCAGATCGCCGTGTCGCGGAGCGCGGGCGCGTCGGAGCGCTGCATCAGCTCCTTCATCTGCTTGCGGGGAATGTCGGTGTGATACCATTCGGCCGCCGACAGGCCGGTCTCGACGGCCAGCCTGGCGTCGCGGCCGATCAGGCTGTAGTCACGCCGGGACGGCGCAGCATGCATGGTTGCCTCCCTCGGCAAGGGCATCCGCCACGCGAATGCCCGACATTTCCTGACTTCGAGGCTGAAAATAACGCTAGCTCATGATAGACTCAACATCATAAAGATAGTTTCTATCATTTCCTATCATCAAGATGTAGGAAAGATGCACGGTCAAATGAGGACAGACATGGCGAAACGGCCGACCATATCAGATCTGGCGCGCATCTCCGGCGTCAGCGTCGCCACGGTGGACCGGGTGCTCAACAGCCGCCTGCCTGTGCGCGAGGAAACGGCGCGCCGCGTCTATGACGCCGCGACCGAGATCGGCTATCACGCCGCAGGCCTGATCAAGCAGCGTATGCGCCAGGAATTGCCCGAGTATCGGCTGGGTTTCCTGCTGCTTCGGGGCAATGACGTTTTCTATGGCGATTTCGCGCGGGAACTCGAACTCGCGGTCGCACAATCGCAGCGCTTCCGTGGCGTCGCAACCATCGATTTCGCCAGTTCCCTGGCCCCGGATGAGATCGCCGCCCAGATGCGCAGGCTGGCGGCGAAATCGCGGGCGATCGCCGTGGTCGGCCCTGATCATCCGACGCTGACGGCGGTCGTGGAGGCGCTAAAGGCCAGGGGGCAGCCGGTCTTCTCCCTGCTGTCCGACTTCGCCGCCGGCATCCGCGAAGGCTATGTCGGGCTCGACAACCGCAAGGTCGGCCGCACCGCCGCCTGGATGATCTCGAAGGCTGCGAGGAAGCCCGGCAAGGTCGCCCTTTTTGTCGGCAGCCATCGCTTCCACGGCCATGAGCTGCGTGAGATCGGCTTCCGCTCCTTCTTTCGCGAGCATGCGCCGGACTTCAACGTGCTGGAGACGCTGGTCAATCTGGAGGCCAACCAGGTGACCCATGATGCGACGATCGATCTTCTGGGGCGATATCCGGATCTTGTCGGCTGCTACGTCGCCGGCGGCGGCATGGAGGGCGCCGTCTCGGCGCTGCGGACAGCGAAGCCCGCAAGCATGCCGGTGGTCGTCTGCAACGAGATCAACGCCGAATCGCGCGCCGCGCTTGCCGACAACATCCTGACGATGGTGATCTCGACGCCCCTTGCCGCGCTCTGTCGCGAGCTCGTCGATCGGATGGCGCATGCCATCGAAACCGGTGCGGCCAATGCGCCGGGCCAGACATTCCTCCCCTTCGACATCTATTTGCCGGAAAACATCTGAAGCCATTTCAGGAATGCGCAGCGGTTTTCCGTCCAGGTCGCGTCAGGACGGAAGGTAGGGCGTTTCCATGAAACGATAAAACCCTCGGGCAGCCCGGTCTGCCGCAAACCAGCCGCCTGAAATGATAGAATCCATCAGAGACAGCCGAAAATCGCACGCCCGAATTCGGAATTTCCCTTGACGCCCCGATTCGAAATGGAATAAATATTTCACTGACTGTGCATTTTGGTTCTTTCGTTCCGACAACATCTGGTTCGAGCAGGCAGTTCGGCGTTCCAGCCAGGGGTGAACCGCGTTGGAACGAAATGATATCAGGGAGAGATTCCCCGGGGAGATCGGGGATTCCGGATAGATCGGTGCGACCGGACACCCAAAGTGGAGGAGAGATACAATGAAGAAAATGATTTTGGGCGTCGCTTTCGCGGCGCTGATGAGTTCGTCCGCCATGGCCGCCAAGATCGGCGTGTCGATGGCCAAGTTCGACGACAATTTCCTGACCGTGCTGCGCAACGGCATGATCGAGCAGGCCAAGGGCATGAGCGGCGTGGAGCTGCAGGTCGAGGACGCGCAGAACGACGTCGCCAAACAGCTCGACCAGATCAAGAACTTCGCCGCATCAGGGGTCGACGCCATCATCGTCAATCCGGTCGACACCTCGGCCACGCAGGCGATGTCGGATGCCGCGGCCGCCGCAAAGATCCCGCTGGTGTATGTCAACCGTGAACCGGTGAATGTCGACACGCTGCCTGACAACCAGGCCTTCGTCGCTTCGAACGAGGCCGACTCCGGCACGCTCGAAACCAAGGAGGTCTGCCGCCTGTTCAAGGAAGCCGGCAAGAAGGAAGCCAATGTCTATGTGATCATGGGCGAGCTTTCCAACCAGGCAGCCGTGCAGCGCACCAAGGACATCGAGGAGGTGATCGCAACGCCGGATTGCAGCTTCATCAAGATCATCGACAAGCAGACGTCGAACTGGAACCGCGATGAGGCCCAGAACCTGATGACCAACTGGCTGTCGACCGGCAAGCCGTTCGACGGCGTCATCGCCAACAATGACGAAAGCGCCATCGGCGCCATCCAGGCAATGAAGGCCGCCAATGTCGACATGAAGACGGTTGTCGTCGGCGGCGTCGACGCCACGCAGGACGCGCTCGCCGCCATGCAGGCAGGCGACCTCGACGCCACCGTGTTCCAGGACGCGGCTGGCCAGGGCGCCGGCGCGCTCGACGCGGCACTGAAACTGTCCAAGGGCGAGAAGGTCGAACACAAGGTCTACGTGCCCTTCCAACTGGTGACGCCGGCCAACATCGACAAGTTCCTGAAGAAGAACTGAGCGGCGGAACGGTTCACCTCGGGGCGGCGCTCAAAGGACCGGGCGCCGCTCCTCCTCTCGGCGCTTTCATGGCGCCAGGAGCGACCGCGGCTGACGGAGGATAGACGAGTGGCACAGACATCTCATGGCGTCGGCGGGGTCAGCTATGATGCGAAGAAGCGCATATGGCCGGCGGAATTCAACGTCTTCCTGGCGCTCGTTATTCTTGTCGTCATCTTCGAATTGATCGGCCGCGTCTTTCTCGGCGACAGCTTCCTGTTCAACACCCGCAGCAATGTCGGCGGCCTCTTCAACGAGGCGCGGCTACAGATCATCATCCTGCAAGTATCGATCGTCGGCATCATCGCCATCGGCGTGACGCAGGTTATCATATCGGGCGGCATCGACCTGTCGTCGGGCTCGATCGTCGGCGCCACCGCCATGATCGCCATGAGCTTCGCCCAGGTGGCGACGGTCAACGGCAACCCCAATCCCAAGGCGATGTTCCTGGCTCAGGGCTGGACCGACCTGCCGGTGATCGTGCCGGTGCTGGTCGCCATCGGCTGCGGGCTGCTGGCAGGCCTGGTCAACGGCGCCCTGATCGCCTACACGCGCATTCCGCCCTTCATCGCCACGCTAGGCATGATGGTGACCGCGCGCGGCATCGCCAAATGGTGGTCCAAGGGGCAGCCCATCTCGTTCCCGACCGAGAGCTTCGCCGCCATCGGCAAGGGCCTGATGCCCGTCATCATCTTCCTGTCGCTGGCCGTGCTGTTCCAGCTGATCATGACCTACACACGATACGGCAAGCATTGCTACGCGATCGGCTCCAACGAGGATGCCGCGCGCATGTCCGGCATCAAGATCGCCAACCACAAGATCCTGGTCTACGTCATCGCCGGCATACTCGCGGCGCTCGCCGCGGTGGTGCTGTCTTCCAAGAACCTCACCGCCCAGGCCGGCATGGGCGTGATGTACGAACTCGACGCCATCGCCATGGCGGTCATCGGCGGCGTATCGCTGTCGGGCGGCCGCGGCTCGATCATCGGCACGGTGATCGGCGCGCTGATCTTCGGCGTCATCATCTCCGGCTTCACCTTCCTGCGCCTCGACGCCTACTACCAGGAGATGGTCAAGGGCGTGATCATCGTCGGCGCCGTCGTTCTCGACCAGTGGCGCCAACGCCTGCGGGCATTGAGGGCTTGACCATGTCAGACATCGTCCTGAAGACCGAAAACCTGACCAAGCGCTATGGCGGCGTGCAGGCGCTGGAAGGCGCGAATTTCGAGCTGCGCAAGGGCGAACACGTCGCCATCATGGGCGACAATGGCGCCGGCAAGTCGACCTTCGTGCGCCAGATCACCGCCGTCGAGCAACCGACCAGCGGCCAGATCTGGTTCGACGGCAAGCAAGTCAATTTTTCGGGCCCTATCGAGGCGCGCGAGGCCGGCATCGAGACCGTGTTCCAGAACCTGGCGCTGGCCGACGACCTCGACGTGCCGTCGAACCTGTTCCTTGGCCGAGAAAAAGTGCTGTTCAATCTGGGACCGTTTTCGATCCTGGACCGCCGGGGAATGCGCAAGGCGACCGAAGCGGCGCTGGTGCGCACGGCGGTGAAAATCCCAAACCTGTCGAACACCATCCGCCATATGTCGGGCGGCCAGCGGCAATGCGTGGCGATCGCCAGAACCGCGACCTTCGCCTCCAAGCTGATCATCATGGACGAGCCGACGGCAGCACTCGGCGTGCAGGAGACCGCGCAGGTCGAGAACATCATCCGCACGCTGAAGGACAATGGCGAGCCGCTGATCCTGATCAGCCACAATATGCGCCAGGTGTTCGACCTTTGCGACCGCATCGTCGTCTTCCGGCGCGGCCGCATCGTCGCCAATTTGCGCAAGGAGAACACCGACGGAAACGATATCGTTTCCTACATCACCGGCGCCAAGACCGGAGAGGCCGAACTCGCGGCCTAGGCCGGGCGCGGAGGCGGCGGTCATCGCCTCCCTGTCGATCTTGTCTTGACCGGAAAAACACCTGCGCGCATGACCGGCGCCCCGCCAGCTTCGAACCATCCCCAGAGGAAATTTCCATGACTCTCCGCTTCGCCCTCCTCGGTGCCGGCCGCATCGGCAAGGTCCACGCCCGCGCCGTCGGCTCCAATCCGCAGGCCAAACTGGTCGCCGTTGCCGACGCTTTCGAGAAGGCGGCGAGCGAACTCGCCACGGCCTACGGCGCCGAGGTGCGCACCATCGATGCCATCGAGAAATCCGGGGACATCGACGCGGTCGTGATCTGCACGCCGACCGACACCCATGCCGACCTGATCGAGCGCTTCGCCAAGGCCGGCAAGGCGATCTTCTGCGAGAAACCGATCGACCTCGACGTCAAGCGGGTCGAGCAGTGCCTGGCCGTGGTCGAGAAGGCCAAGGCGACGCTGATGGTCGGCTTCAACAGGCGCTTCGACCCGCACTTCGCTGCGGTGCGCAAGGCAATCGATGACGGCGCCATCGGCGTGGTCGAGATGGTGACCATCACGTCGCGCGATCCGGGCGCACCGCCGATCGACTACATCGCGCGCTCCGGCGGAATCTTTCGCGACATGACCATCCATGATTTCGACATGGCGCGCTTCCTGCTCGGCGAAGAGCCGGTGGCGGTCAGTGCGCATGCCTCGGTGCTGGTCGACAAGAAGATCGGCGAGGCCGGCGATTTCGACTCCGTCAGCGTCATCCTCGAAACCGCGTCGGGCAAGCAGGCCGTCATCTCCAATTCCCGCCGCGCCACGTATGGCTACGACCAGCGCATCGAGGTGCATGGCTCGAAAGGCATGGTCGCGGCCGAAAACCAGCGGCCGGTGTCGATCGAACTGGCCAATGAAAAGGGCTATACCCGCCCGCCGCTGCACGATTTCTTCATGACCCGCTACCTCGACGCCTATGCCATTGAGATTGCGTCCTTCATCGCCGCCGCGACGTCGGGCAAGAAGGCGGCACCGAGCGGGACGGACGGACTCATCGCACTTCGGCTGGCGGATGCGGCACTGAAATCGGCGACATCAGGCCAGACCGTCCGCCTCGACAAGTAACGACTTAAAGCACAGGAGCAGAGCGATGAGCGCATCAGCCGATCGCAATTCACAAACGCGCGCCATCGTCACCGGCGGCGCACAAGGCATAGGCTTCGCGGTCGCCGAGGCATTGGCGGACGAAGGCTGCCGGGCGCTGGCGCTGATCGGCCGCTCGCAGGAAAAGGGCGACAAGGCAGTCGCCAGCCTCAAGAAGTCGGGCGTCGACGCGATCTTCATCAGCGCCGATGTCTCCAAGGTGGCCGACTGCAAGCGCGCCGTCGCCACCGCGCTTTCGCATTTCGGCACCATCAACGCCCTGGTCAACGCCGCCGCCACATCCGCGCGCGGCTCGCTGGTGGAGACTAGCGAGGAGCTGTTCGACACTATCTTCGACACCAATGTGCGAGGACCCTTCTTCCTGATGCAGGGCGTGGTGGCGCATCTGCTTGAGAAAAAGGCCCCCGGATCGATCGTCAACGTGCTGTCGATGTCGGCGCATACCGGCCAGTCGTTCCTGACACCCTATTCGACCAGCAAGGGCGCTCTGATGACGCTGACCAAGAATGTCGCCAACGCCTATCGCTTCAATCGCATCCGCTGCAACGCCGTGCTGCCCGGCTGGATGGACACCGAGGGCGAGGATATCGTGCAGAAGAAATGGCATGACGCACCCGACGACTGGCTCGAGAAGGCCGAGGCCGCGCAGCCGATGGGCCAGTTGGTGAAGCCGGACCAGTTGGCCCGGCTGATCAGCTACATGGTCAGCCCGCAGTCCGGCGTGATGACCGGCTCGCTGGTCGACTACGACCAGAGCATCGCTGGGGCGTCGCCGGAGTAGCGGCCGCGTAAGCGAAACCGTTAACCAGGTGGTCATCCACGGGCGGAGCAAGGAGCGCAGCGACGCGGCGCAGACCCGAGGATCCATGCCGCGACTTCCGGGCCGTCGCTACGGCGCAAGATTCTGCACCGCAGCACTCTCCCATCTAGGTCGCGGCATGGATCCCAGGGTCTCCGCGACGGAGCTTCGCTCCTGCTTCGCCCTAGAATGACGAAATCGCAAAGGCTCGGCCCTCACCTGAAATTGCTTGCTACCAGGGTACGTGACAAACGCCGCCGCTTCGACTATATGAGCCGCATGATCCACCTGACCGCCACCTATTGGTACTTTAGCAGCTCGCTGGCGGCGGGAGGATTGCGCTCGATCTGAAGATTGCAGCAAACAGTCCGACAAGCCGCCAGACCTGGCGGCTTTTTTGTTTTCAGCCGGCAGGTCTCCCAACCAGGAGCAGAAGCCGTGTTGACCACCACAGACGACCTTCGGGTCAAGGAACTGAGACTGCTGAGCACGCCGGAAGAGGTGATGGGCGAGATACCGCGCTCACTCACGGCGACGCGCACCGTTGCCGCCTCGCGCAACGCCATCCACTCGATCCTGACGGGGGCCGACGACCGGCTCGTTGTCATCGTCGGCCCCTGTTCGATCCACGACCCGGTCGCGGCCGTTGACTATGCCAGCCGTCTGGCGGCGCTGCGCGAGACATTGTCCGACCGGCTCAAGATCGTGATGCGGGTCTATTTCGAAAAGCCGCGCACGACGGTCGGCTGGAAGGGCCTGATCAACGACCCCGACCTCGACGGCAGCTTCAACATCGACAAGGGGCTGCGGATGGCACGCAATGTGCTGTCGGCCGTCAACAATCTGGGCCTGCCGGCGGCGACCGAATTCCTCGATATGACCACGCCGCAATACATTGCCGACCTCGTCGCCTGGGGCGCGATCGGCGCGCGCACGACCGAGAGCCAGATCCATCGCGAGCTGGCCTCGGGCCTCTCTTGCCCGGTCGGCTTCAAGAACGGCACCGACGGCAATCTCAGGATCGCCGCCGAGGCGGTGAAGTCGGCCGCGCAGCCGCATCATTTCATGGCGGTGACCAAGGGCGGACGCAGCGCCATCGCGGCAACGACCGGAAACGAGGATTGCCATGTCATCCTGCGTGGCGGCGTTCAGCCCAACTATGACGCGGCAAGCGTCGAGGCCGCCTCGGTCGAACTCGCCCGCATCGGTATCGCGCCCCGCCTGATGATCGATGTCAGCCATGCCAACTCAGCCAAGAAGCCGGAGAACCAGCCCAAGGTCGCGGCTGACGTGGCAGGACAGGTCGCGGCGGGGGACGAGCGCATTATCGGCGTCATGATCGAGAGCAATCTCGTCGCCGGCCGGCAGGATGTCGTGCCCGGCAAGCCGCTGGTCTACGGCCAGAGCATCACCGATGGCTGCATCGACTGGGCGGCCACGGAGACGGTGCTGCACGGCCTTGCCGGCGCCGTGGAATGGCGCCGGTCGGCGCGCCGCGCCTTGATGGAGAGCCGGCAGGGCGCCGCCTGATCCGGTTGGAGCATAAGGGCGGCGTTTCCGGTTTCAGCCCAGGACCACGCCGCCCTAGGGCCCGCAGCGCTCCACCTCACTTGCACGCCTCCGACCCGCGTGTTACATACTGAACCAAATGGTTCAGTATTCCGCGACCCGCCTGGATGCCTCGTTCGCCGCGCTTTCGGACGCCACCCGGCGCGGCGTTCTGGAGCAGCTCGGCCGTGCGGACGCTTCGATCACGGACTTGGCCCAGAAATTCCACATGACCCTCACGGGCATGAAGAAGCATGTCGGCGTCCTGGAGCAGGCGGGACTCGTCACGACTCGGAAGGTCGGGCGCGTGCGAACCTGCAAGCTGGGCCTGCGTCGCCTGGAGGATGAGGCGGAATGGATCGAGAGATACCGCCAGCTCTGGGCCGCACGCTTCGACGAGTTGGATAAGGTTATCGAGGAATTGAAACGCAAGGAGGAAGTCGATGGACGCAGGAAGAGCGAGTGAGGCCAAACGCACGACGGTGGAACGGAGGTCCGACCGGGAGTTGGTCGTTACGCGAAGCTTCGACGCGCCTGCGCGCATCGTGTTCGAGGCGTGGACCAAGCCTGAGCTGTTCAAGCAGTGGTGGGTGCCGAAGTCGATGGGCATGTTCCTGCGTTCCTGCGAGATGGATGTTCGTGTGGGAGGCGGGTACCGTTTGGTGTTCGGGCATGACGGCTCGAACCCTGCCGAGTTCTTCGGCAGGTATCTCGAAGTGACACCGCACTCGCGCCTCGTCTGGACCAATGACGAAGGGGGTGAGGGTGGACCCGTCACCACGGTGACCTTCGAGGAAAAAGACGGCAAGACGCTGCTGGTCATGCACGAGCTCTATCCCTCGAAGGAAGCCCTCGACGCCGGCGCCGGGGCGGCGGATGCGATGTCCGAGCAGTTCGAGCAGTTGGACGAGCTTCTCGCCACGCAGCAGGGCGCCACCTGATTCGGTCGGAGTCCCAGGTGAAGGGCAGCGGGTCGGGTCCAACCCAAGACTACGCCGCCCTCAGTCCTTCCCATGCGGTGAACACGGACACCGCGAAGAGCAGCAGCCCAGCCGCCCGGCCGGCAAGGATGGTCGCCCGCGGATTGGCGATCAGCAACTTGCGGCTGCGGCCGGCCGATATTGCGAGCCCGCCATAGATCGCGGCCTGCGTCAGCACGGTCAGCAGGCCCATCACCGTCGCCTGCATCCAGATCGGGCCGTAGTCCGTTTTCAGGAACTGCGGATAGACGGCAAGGACGAACAGGTAGGCCTTCGGGTTGATCAGGCAGGTCACAAGGCCTTGGCGAAACGCCTTCCATGCCGAGCGGCTGCCGGCGGGCCCGTCGCGACCGACAGTGATGGAGCTGCGCATCAGTGTGATGCCGATGAAGGCCATGTAGGCGGCGCCTGCAATCAACAGCGGCTTGAACAGGATCGGCAAAAAATGCATCAGCAGGCCGACGCCGATCGCGCCGTTCAGCGTGTGCACCATGCCGCCGACCATGATGCCGCCGGTCGCGGCAAGGCCCCTGTCGCGCCCGCCCGTCAGCGCATTGGCCAGCACGAACAGCATGTCCATGCCCGGAACGGCGATGATGCCGAACAGCAGGATAAAGAACAGCCAGAGATTTTCAGCATAGCTCATGTCAGTAGCCTGTCGCCTCGCTCGGCCCAGCCGCAGCGGAACCTGTTGATTTTCAATCCGATAGACGATCCTATAGGCCGAACCAACTGACGATGGTGTGTCAGTTGTGATCGGCAACGGGTGAGAAAAATGCGCAAGGCGTCGCGCCTGTTCGAGATCATCCAGATCCTGCGGCTGGCGCGGCAGCCGGTGACGGCGGCAATGATAGCCGCGCAGCTGGAGGTGACGATACGCTCGATCTATCGCGACATGGCAGCGCTTCAGGCCATGCGCGTGCCGATCGAGGGCGGGAGGGGCATCGGCTATATCCTGCGCCCCGGCTTCGACTTGCCGCCTCTGATGTTTTCGATCGAGGAGATGGAGGCGATCGTGCTGTCACTGGCGCTGCTGGAGCGCACGGGCGACGACGAGCTCAAGCAGGCAGCCAAGCGCGTCGGCGCCAAGATCGCCGGCGCCGTACCGCCGCCTTTGCGCCAGACGCTCGACGCCAATGCGCTGCATGCGTGGGGATTCGCCGCGCCCTCTGCAGGTGCGATCGACCTGGCGCTGGTGCGCCGCGCCATACGCGACGAGGAGAAGCTCGACCTCTCCTATCGCGACGAGCTTGGCCGCGCTTCCGAGCGCCTCATCCGCCCGATCGCGCTGATCTATTATGCCGAGACCGCCAACATCGTCGCCTGGTGCGAGCTACGCCAGGCGATCCGCAATTTCCGCAGCGACCGCATCGAGGATTGCCGGCCGACCGGACTGCGCTTCAAGGGCGAAGGCAATCGGTTGCGGCAGATCTGGGTCAATGGATGGGAGGTCAATGCAGCGGCCGCCGGCTAAACCGACCAGCGGAGCGAACCTTACCTTACATCCACCCAGCGCTTCTCCTCGAACGATCGCGCCATCGCATGCACGGTGCGCTCGATCTCCAGACCTTCGTCGAATTCGATGAGCCGCGCCGGTCTGCCGGCGAGCCGGGTCAGCAGTTCATGGCATTCGATGATCTTGAGATCATTGAAGCCAAGACTATGCCCGGGCGCGGGGACGAACAGGTCGTAGGGCTTGTGCTGTGGCGACACGAGGATGGTGCGATAGCCCTGTTCGGTCGGGCGATCCGATGTGAGGTAGAGCTGGAACTCATTCATCCGCTCCTGGTCGAACAGGATCGAGCCCTTGGAGCCGAAGATCTGGACGGCGATGCGGCCCTTGCGGCCCCAGGCCGAACGGTTGACCAGAAGCGTGCCGGCGATGCCGTTCTCCAGATGCATCAGCACGGAGGCAATGTCGTAGGTCTCGACCGCGCGGCGGCCGCCGGCGGCCAGCTTGCGGTCGGCATAGGGCTTGGCCATGTCGCAGATGACGCTGGCGACGCGGCCGAACAGGGTCGACACCAGCGACAGCGGATGCACGGCGAAATCATCAAGCGCGCCATAGCCGGAAGATGCCTCGTGCTTCCAGAAGAACAGCGCCTCGGGATCGGCCATGAAATCCTCGTCCATCTCGATGCGCAGATGGTTGACCTCGCCGATGATGTTTTCGTCGAGCAGCGCGCCGATATGGCGGATGGCCGGGCTCTGGATGTAATTGTAACCGAGCGCCGCGACTTTGCCGGATTTCTTTGCCGCGGCCGCCATTGCCTCGGCTTCGGCGAAGCTCGGCGCCATCGGCTTTTCGCACCACAAATGCTTGCCGGCCTCGAGGATGGCGATCGCCATTTCCGGATGGAACTGGTTGGGCGTGGTGAGCGAGACGACGTCCACTTCGGGGTCGTTGACGACGGCGCGCCAGTCGCCGGACGCCCTGGCGAAACCGAACTCGCCGGCCTTGCGCCTGGCGAGATCCTCATTGACCTCGCCGAGATGGACAAGCCGCGGTTTGGTTATGTCGGGAAAGACGGCGCCGACGGCACTCCACGCGATGGCGTGGCACTTGCCCATAAATCCCGTGCCGATAAGACCGACGCCGACCATTTTCCGTTCCTCCACCGTCATAGATGCTACGTGGATGAATTAGTCCATTTTTGTTCGGAATGGAATGTCTGCCTCATTTTTTATGGTGTTCTTGCGCAGCCTCGCTATGATGGGGCAGAGAGGACGCTTCACCGATGAGCTTGGACGGGCCGACGATGGACGAACGGGTACCTCGCGACTTCGAGACGCTGCGCGCCACGATCCTCGATCGACGCGAAAGCCTGCCCAAGCGCATCGCCCAGATCGCCGCTTATGCGCTCGACAATCCCGACGATATCGCCTTCGGCACCGCCGCCAGCATTGCCGCCTCGGCCGGCGTGCAGCCCTCGACGCTGATCCGCTTTGCCCAGCAGCTCGGCTTTGACGGCTTCACCAGCCTGCAGCAGGTGTTTCGCGAACGGCTGCGCGAGCGCAACTCCTCCTATGACGAACGGCTGCAGGCGCTGCGCGCCAAGGCCGAGGGCGGCGCCGGCCACCGGGCGATCTTCGACGGCTTCGTCGCCGCCGCCAGCACCTCGCTCAACGACATTTCGCGCACGCTGGACGACGCGCATCTGGAAGAAGCGATTTCCCTGCTGGCCAAGGCACAGACCATCTATGTGCTGGCCAAGCGGCGCTCCTATCCGGTGGCGTCCTACATCGCCTATGCGCTTGGCAAGCTGAAGATCCGCAACCAGCTGATCGAATCAGCCGCCGGCCTCAACGCCGAGATGGTCAGCTTTGCGACGCCCGCGGATGCCGTCGTCGCCATTTCCTTCTCGCCCTATGCGCCGGCCACGATCGAGGAGGCGCGCACGATTTCCGAACAGGGCGTGCCGATCATTGCCATCACCGACAGCTCGTTTTCACCGCTTGCTCAGTTCGCCAGCGTCTGGTTCGAGGTTGCCGAGGCGGATTTTGCCGGCTTCCGCTCGCTATCGGCGACGATGGCGCTGGCCATGGCGCTGACCGTTGGCGTCGGCGAGAAGCGGCGCAACCCCGGCAAGGGGCGCAAGGCCTGAGGGGAAGGCAAAAGGCGATTTTAGATCGGGGAATGCTCATTCCATATTGACTATGGATTGGAATTATTATTTCATATTTTTCGGCGCCACGCTGCCGCTCGCGCGTGTACCCCAACATAACAGGCCCGACGGGAGGTTCCAATGAGCGAAGCCGTGGACGCGAAATACGCTGCGCTCGACGTCATCACCATCGGCCGGGCTTCCGTCGACCTCTATGGCCAGCAGATCGGCTCGCGGCTGGAGGACATCACCTCCTTCGCCAAGTCGGTCGGCGGCTGCCCCGCCAATATCTCGGTCGGCACGGCGCGGCTCGGCCTGCGTTCGGCGCTGCTGACGCGGGTCGGCGACGAGCAGATGGGCCGCTTCATCCGTGAACAATTGAAGCGCGAAGGCGTCAACACCGACGGGCTGAAGACCGACAAGGAGCGATTGACCGCGCTGGTGCTGCTTTCGGTCGAGAGCGAAGGCGTTTCGCCGATGATCTTCTACCGCTCCGACTGCGCCGACATGGCGCTGGCCGAGGAGGACATCGACGAGGCGTTTATTTCCTCGGCTCGCGCGGTCGTCGTCACCGGCACACATTTTTCCCGGCCCAACAGCGATGCCGCCCAGCGCAAGGCGATCCGCATCATGAAGGCCAAGGGCGGCAAGGTCGTGTTCGACATCGACTACCGGCCGAACCTCTGGGGCCTGGGCGGCCACGCCGAGGGTTTTGAGCGCTACGTCAAGTCCGACCGCGTCTCGGCGCAGTTGAAGACGGTGCTGCCCGATTGCGACCTCGTCGTGGGTACCGAGGAAGAGATCATGATCGCCTCGGGCGCGGACGACTGCCTGAGCGCGCTAAAGACGATCCGTTCGCTGTCCTCGGCCACCATCGTCTTGAAGCGCGGCGCCATGGGCTGCATCGTCTATGACGGGCCGATCAGCGACGATCTCGAGGACGGCGTGGTCGGCAAGGGTTTTCCGATCGAGATCTACAACGTGCTTGGCGCCGGCGATGCCTTCATGTCGGGCTTCCTGCGCGGCTGGCTCGGCGGCGAAAGCCTTGCCACGGCGGCGACCTGGGCCAATGCCTGCGGCGCCTTCGCCGTGTCGCGGCTGTTGTGTGCGCCGGAATATCCGACCTTCGAGGAATTGCAGTTCTTCCTCAAACTCGGCAGCAGGCATCTGGCGTTGCGCAAGGACGAGGCGATCAACCACATCCATTGGGCAACGACGCGCCGGCACGACATTCCCTCGCTGATGGCATTCGCCTGCGACCACCGGGTGCAGCTCGAGGACGTGGCGGCCAAGACTGGCGCTGACGCGTCGCGCATCGAGGATTTCAAGGTGCTGACGGTGAAAGCGGCGGCCAAGGTCGCCGCCGGGCGCGACGGATACGGCATGTTGCTCGACGAGAGGCATGGCCGCGAGGCGATGTTCGAATTCGCCAGGCATTCCTTTGCCTGGCTCGGGCGGCCGGTGGAGCTGCCGGGCTCGCGGCCGCTGCGCTTCGAATTCTCGCAGGACATCGGCTCCCAGCTCACCGAATGGCCGGTCGACCACTGCATCAAATGCCTTTGCTTCTATCATCCCGACGATCCGCCGGGCTTGAAGGAGGAACAGCAGCAGAAATTGCGCGCACTGTTCGAGGCCGCGCGGAAAGTGGGCAGGGAGCTTCTCATCGAGATCATCGCCGGCAAGCACGGCAAGCTCGACGACACGACCATCCCGCGTGCGCTTGAGGAACTCTATGCGCTCGGCATCAAGCCGGATTGGTGGAAGCTCGAACCGCAGGCATCCGCAGGCGCGTGGACGAAGATCGAGGCCGTGATCCTGAAGAACGACCCCTGGTGCCGCGGCGTCGTGCTGCTCGGCCTGGAAGCCCCGCAGGACGAGTTGGAGGCCGCCTTCGCAGCGACGGCCAAGGCGCCTATCGTCAAGGGTTTCGCGGTCGGCCGCACCATCTTCATCAATGCCGCCGAACAATGGCTTTCCGGCAGGATGTCGGACGACGAAGCGATTGCCGATATGGCATCGCGCTTCGAGCAACTGACCGAGGCATGGCTTGCCGCGCGCGGCCGTAAAGCAGCATAAGAAGGCACGGGCACAGGGACTGCGGAGGAAACCAATGAGCAAGACAATCCGCCTGACGATGGCGCAGGCGCTGACCCGTTTCCTGAGCAAACAGAAGACCGAGATCGACGGCGCAAAGGTACCGATCTTCGGCGGCGTCTGGGCCATCTTCGGCCACGGCAATGTTGCCGGCATCGGCGAGGCGCTCTACCAGGTGCGCGACGAACTGCCGACTTTCCGCGCCCACAATGAACAGGCGATGGCGCATGCGGCGATTGCCTATGGCAAGGCCAATTTCCGTCGCCGCTTCATGGCCGCCACCTCCTCGATCGGACCCGGCGCGCTCAACATGGTGACGGCGGCGGCACTTGCGCATGTAAACAGGTTGCCTATCCTGTTTCTGCCGGGTGACGTCTTCGCCAACCGCGTTCCCGATCCGGTGCTTCAGCAGGCCGAGGATTTTTCCGACGGCACGGCGACGGTCAATGACTGTTTTCGTCCGGTGTCGCGCTATTTCGACCGCATCACGCGGCCGGAGCAGATCATCCCTGCGCTCAACCGCGCCATGGCCGTGCTGACCGACCCGGCCGAATGCGGGCCGGTGACCTTGTCGCTCTGCCAGGACGTGCAGGCCGAGGCCTATGACTATCCCGAGAGCTTCTTTGCCGAACGGGTCTGGCGCCAGCGCCGGCCGCGCCCGGATCGGGCTGAATTGGCGGCTGCGGTTGCAGCGCTGAAGAGCGCAAGCAAGCCGCTGGTGATCGCCGGCGGCGGCGTGCTCTATTCTCGGGCCTCGGACGAACTGGCGAAATTCGTTGAAGGCGCCGGCATTCCGGTCTGCGAAACGCAGGGCGGCAAATCCTCGCTGCCGGACGATCATCCGCTCAACATGGCGGCGGTCGGCGTCACCGGCACGCCGGCCGCCAACCGGCTGGCGGAAGAGGCCGATGTCGTGCTCGCCATCGGCACGCGCCTGCAGGATTTCACCACCGGCTCCTGGGCGCTGTTCAAGAATTCGGGCAAGACCATCATCGGCTTGAATGTGCAGCCTTTCGATGCCGGCAAGCATCGGGCATCGCCGCTGGTCGCCGACGCGGCCGAAGGCTTGGCCGAACTCGGTGCCGCGCTGAAGGGTTGGAAGGCGCCATCCGCCTGGACCGACAATGCGGCAGCCGGCAAGAAGGAATGGCAGGCCGAAGCCGCCAAGGTGACGGCGTCGACCAATGCCGCCTACCCTTCCGACGCGCAGGTGATCGGCGCCGTGCAGCGCGCCATGGGCTCCGGCGTGACGCTGCTCAACGCCGCCGGCGGGCTGCCGGGCGAATTGCACAAGCTTTGGCAGGCCGGCGCGCCCGGCTCCTACCACGCAGAATACGGCTTCTCGACCATGGGCTATGAGATTGCGGGCGGGCTCGGCACCAAGATGGCCAAGCCTGAAGAAGAGGTCGTCGTCATGATCGGCGACGGCTCTTATCTGATGCTCAATTCCGAGATCGCCACCTCGGTGATGCTCGGCCTGAAGCTGACCATCGTGCTGCTCGACAACAGGGGTTTTGGCTGCATCAACCGGCTGCAGATGGCGACCGGCGGCGCCAACTTCAACAATCTCCTGAAGGATGCGCGCCACGAGGTGCTGCCCGACGTCAACTTTGCCGCGCACGCCGCGAGCATGGGGGCGATCGCCGAGAAGGTTTCGTCGATCGCAGGGCTGGAGACGGCGCTGGCTCAGGCGAAAGGCAACGACCGCACCACGGTACTGGTCATCGACACCGATCCGCTGGTCTCCACCGATGCCGGCGGCCACTGGTGGGACGTGGCGGTGCCGGAAGTCTCCGAGCGCAGCCAAGTGAACGCGGCGCGCAAGGTCTATGACGAGAAGCGGCGGATGCAGAGCGTCGGCGATTGATTTCGGCGCTGCCCACCCCCTACCTCTCCTTGTGGGGAGGTCGGACCGAAGGTCCGGGTGGGGTCTGGCGCCGCACCCCCACCCCGCTGCTTCGCAGCGACCCTCCCCACAAGGGGGAGGGTGAACAAGAACCGGAGTGACGACTTGAAAGCCAAACTGGGCATGTCCCCCATCGCGTGGTGGAACGACGATCTTGCGGAACTCAGCGACGACGTGTCGTTGGAGGAGTGCCTACGCCAGTCGCGTTCGGCCGGCTTCACCGGCATGGAGATGGGACGGCGCTTTCCCAAGGACCCCAAGGTGATGCTGCCGATCCTGAAGGCGGCTGACGTCACACTGTGCGGCGGCTGGTTCTCGGGCACGCTGGTCGACGAGGAGATGAGCAAGAACAAGGATCGCATCCAGCCGATGATCGACCTGTTCAAGGCGGTCAACGCGCCTTGCATCGTCTATGGCGAGGTTGGCCGTTCGATCCAGGGCGACCGCTCGAAGCCGCTCGCCACCAAGCCGAAACTCTCGAGCGACGAGATGAAGGCCTATGCCAGGCGCCTGACCGAATTCGGCGAATGGTGCGCCGAGCAAGGCATGCCGCTTTCCTATCATCATCACATGGCGGCGGTGGTCGAGACCGAGCCGGAGCTCGACGCCTTCATGCGCCATTCCGGAGCGGGCATTCCGCTGCTGCTCGATGCGGGCCATCTGGCCTTTGCCGGCGGCGATGTGCTGCGCGCCATCGACAATCACCACAAGCGCATCAGCCATGTGCATGTGAAGGATGTGCGCATGGGCGTGATCGAGAAGCTCGACCGCACGAAGCAGTCCTTCCTCGACGCGGTGGCGCTTGGCGCCTTCACCGTGCCGGGCGACGGCTCGCTGGATTTCGGCGCCATCGTGCAGCGTTTCGCCGACCACGGCTATGAAGGCTGGTTCGTGGTCGAGGCCGAACAGGACCCGAAGAAGAACCCGCCGCTCAAGATGGCGCAGGTGGGCCACAAGGAGTTGATGCGGGTGATGACGGCGGCCGGCTATACGGTCGAGACGCAGGGCTTCCCCGATGTCTGATCGGGTTCTCGCCAGGCCGGGCTTGCTGTAGGTTGCCGCGATGAAAGATTCCGAGCACCCCTTCTTCCGGCCATTGTGGCGGCGTGTCGCCGTCGTCGCGGTGTGCGTCATCTGGTCGATCATCGAATTCGCGAGCGGCACGCCGTTCTGGGGCGTGATCGCGCTGGGCTTCGCCGGCTATGGCGTCTGGCAGTTTTTTTATCTCTACAAGCCGGCCGACGAGAACAAGGCGCCCGCCGAAGTCGAACCGAAGGAGTAACCGGATGTCGAAGCTGCTGGTCAAAGCCGACAAGGGCCATGGCCGTGTCGCGCACGTCACGCCGCAAAGCGCCGGCTGGACCTATGTCGGGTTCGACCTGCATCGGCTGAAACCGGGCGAAACGGCTTCGGGAACAACGGACGATCGCGAAGTCTGCCTGGTGTTCGTCACCGGCAAGGGCACGGTCACGGCCGGCGGCAAGGATCTCGGCCTGCTCGGCCAGCGCATGTCGCCCTTTGAAGGCAAACCATGGTCTGTCTATGTGCCGCAGGGATCGGTGTGGTCGGTGACGGCTGATAGCGGACTGGAACTGGCGGTCTGCTCGGCGCCGGGATTGAACGGCGGCCTGCCGGTTCGCGTCATCGGGCCTGACGACCTCGGCCAGGAGGTGCGCGGCAAGGGCACCAATACGCGCTACGTCACCAACATCCTGCCCGAGGGCAAGCCGGCCGATTCGCTGCTGGTGGTCGAGGTCATCACGCCCGGCGGCCATACGTCGAGCTACCCGCCGCACAAGCACGACCAGGACAATCTGCCCGACGAATCCTATCTCGAGGAAACCTATTATCACCGCCTCAACCCGCCGCAGGGCTTTGCTTTCCAGCGGGTCTATACCGACGCCGACAAGGACGGCTCCCGCGAGCTGGACGAGGCGATGGCGATCGAGGACGGCGACGTCGTGCTGGTGCCCAAGGGCTATCACCCCTGCGCGGCTTGCCATGGCTACGACCTCTACTATCTCAACGTCATGGCCGGCCCGAAGCGGACGTGGAAATTCCACAATGCGCCCGAGCACGAATGGCTGATGAAGGCCTGACCGTTGCGCGTTCACGGCTGAACCTGTTGGTCCAGATCAGAAAAATCGTCGGCTAAGGACCGGCGGGGGCGATTTGCCTTCGAAAACCCTTCAAAGCTTCGTCAATCCGTCATGGAAATCACCTATGGCAACGGGCTGACGAGGATTTTCGATGCGCTACGCCATCTACTTCACCCCCCAACAGGACGAAAAATTGGCGCGGATCGCCGCCAACTGGCTGGGCCGTGACCCGTTCGGCGCCGCGACGCGACCGGTGGAGGCGGTGGGCGATTTGTCGGCGGCGGAAGTCGCCTTCCACACCGCATCGGCACGGCGCTATGGTTTTCACGCAACGCTGAAAGCCCCTTTCCGGTTAGCGGCCAACGAAACCGAAGCCTCGTTGCGCGCAGCGCTCGACGCCTTTGCCGAGGCGACGCCCGTTGTGATGATCCCGCGTCTCGTCGTCAGCCAGATCGACGGTTTCTTCGCACTGGTGCCGGAGGCGCCATTGCCTCCGCTCAATCGCTTCGCCGATGATGTGGTGCGCGATTTCGACCGCTTTCGCGCGCCGTTGACGGAGGCCGAGATCGAGCGGCGCAGCCCGGACTCGCTGAAGCCGGGCGAATTCCGCAATCTCTGCCAATGGGGCTATCCTTACGTCTTCGAGAGCTTCCGCTTTCACATGACGCTGTCCGGCAGGGCCGGGCCACAGGAAAGCCCTCGTCTTCGCCTGGCAATCGAGGGCCTGTTCGCCGAGGTGCTGCGCCAGCCGGTTCCGGTGGACGCGCTGACGTTGTTCATCGAGCCCGAACCCGGCGCCCCGTTCATGGTGCTTTCCCAGCACGCGCTCGGGCGCCGTCCGGCCAGAAAAACCGCCTGAAGCAACAAGCCGTAAAGGCGAGAAAAAACCAAGGACTGCCTGAAATGACCGCCGACACCATTCTGAGCAACGCCCGCATCGTTCTTGCCGACGAGATCATCGACGGTTCGCTCGTGATGCGTGACGGTCTGATCGCCGACATATCCGCCGGCGCCGTGCGAGCCGGCGAGGACATGGCTGGCGACTTCATCATTCCGGGACTGGTCGAGCTGCACACCGATCACCTGGAAGGCCACTATGCGCCGCGGCCGAAGGTGCGGTGGAACCCGATCGCCGCCGTGCTCGCCCATGACGCGCAAGTGGCGACCGCCGGCATTACCACCGTGCTCGATGCCTTGCGTGTCGGCATGGACGAGGATGCCGATCTCAACGCCGCCGACATCCGCAAGCTCGCCGATGCGATCGAGGACAGCCGGCGGATGGATCGATTGCGGGCCGACCATTTCATCCATCTACGCTGCGAGGTCTCGGCGCCGGATTGCCTCAGGGCCTTCGCCAATTTCGAGACGGACGAACGGGTGAAGCTCGCCTCGCTGATGGACCATGCGCCAGGCCAGCGCCAGTTCGTCAACCTCGAAACCTATGCCTACTACTATCAACGCAAGCTGAAGCTGACCGATCGCGATTTCCAGAAATTCTGTGAGAAGCGGATGGGCGAATCGGCCCGGAATTCGGGGGCGAACCGCGTCTTCATCGCCGCCGCCTGCCACGAGCGCGGCATCGTGCTTGCGAGCCATGACGATGCGACGACGGGCCATGTCGACGAAGCCATCGAGCAAGGCGTGCGCGTTGCCGAATTCCCAACCACCGAGGAAGCCGCCAGGGCTTCGAAGGATGCAGGGCTCGGCGTGCTGATGGGCGCGCCCAATGTCATGCGGGGCGCCTCGCATTCGGGCAACGTCTCGGCGCGCACGCTGGCCAGCGACGGCCTGCTCGACATATTGTCGTCCGACTACATCCCCTTCAGCCTGATCCAGTCCGCCTTCTTTCTCGGCGACGTCGTCGATAGCATTTCCCTGCCGCAGGCGGTGGCAATGGTGTCCAAGAACCCGGCCGAGGCCGTCGGTCTTTCCGATCGCGGCGTCATCGAAGAGGGCCGCCGGGCCGACCTGGTGCGCGTGCGCCTCGACGACCACGTTCCAGTGGTGCGCACGGTCTGGCGGCAGGGGCGGCGGGTCGCGTGATGGCTTCGGCATTGATCGAGCGTGAACTGTCGGCCGAGGCGTTTCCGATACGCGACGGCGTCTTCGTTGCCGTGGTGGGCCCGAGCGGCGCCGGCAAGGATACGATCATCGGCCATGCCAAGGCGCTTTTCGCCGACGAGCCGCGGCTGGAGTTCGTGCGCCGCGTCATCACCAGACCGAGCGACACGGCAAGCGAGGATCACGACACGCTGGCCGATGCCGCCTTCATCGAGGCCGAAGCCGACGGCGCCTTCGCCGTTTCCTGGGAAGCGCACGGCCTGCGCTACGGCCTGCCGGCCGAGGTCGATTGGGCAGTGGCCAACGGCCATGTCGCTGTCGCCAACGTATCGCGTGCGATCATCCCTGCCTTGCGAAAGCGCTATGCCAACCTGGCCGTCGTCGAGATCACCGCTTCGCCCGATGTGCTGGCCGGGCGGCTGGCGATGCGTGGCCGCGAGTCGCGCGGGGAGGTTCTGGCACGCCTGGCGCGAAGCGCCCCTATGACGCTCTCCGGACCCGGCGTCACCTCGATCGACAATAGCGGTTCGCGCGAAGCGGCAGGCGAGCGCTTTGCCGAGGTGCTGCGCAAGACGATGGCATTCTCCGACATGTCGGGGCGGATCGACTAAAGGTGTCGATGGTCAGGTGGCGCCCGCCTGACCTGAATATCGAATGCGCCTTCGTTTTATGCCGCGTGCCGGTCGTGATCGGCACGACGCGTGCCGGCCAACGGCGTTGCCGAAGGTTGTGTCGGCGCGTCCAGAACCGCGACGTGATGGCGGTACACCATTTCCCAGCCTTTCCAGCCGGTAAACAGCAGGATGCAGACAACGATCAATGAAAGCAGCACTCCCCATGGGCGAACTGCCGCTTCGGCGCCTTGGCTGTAGCGAAGATAGAAATTGATCAGCGCCAGAACGACGGCGGTCAAATTGCCGACCATGTGGTACCAGGCGTCCGTCAGGGCGCGGATGCGCGGCTCGCTCAGGAAATCGATAAAGCCGGCAATCGCCGCCAGGAGAGCCATGACGATGGCTGCTCCAATCAGCCACATCGACGCGCGTGCCCAAAAGGCGTCGGCAGTCCCCCAGAACATCAAATCGGTGAGAAACGCGCCGACAAGGAACGCGACAGGAAAGGGAATGAGCATCGGATGGATGGGATGACCTCCCACCTTGGCGGTGCTTAGCGGATTCGCGGCCATGACAATGCCTCCGAATAGAAAAGCTTTGAACAACGCCCAGATAGGGGTTTCGTTCCAATCCGGATGGAAGCTCGCAAGACCGTTTTCGCGATGCCGCCCCCCTTTTGCACTCAAGTCACTTGGGGCCGCACAGATACGGCCGACAACAGATCGAGCGGAATTGCGGGGCGGGCGAGATAGAGCGGCGTTATCTTTCGACGGCCACGGCGGACGGCGGCTTTTTGCCCCTGACTATTCCGCCGCTGCCCCGGCGATGCTCTTGCGGCTGGCGTCGACCATGCGCCGCCGCGCGCGGAACACGCCCCACTGCTGGTCGATCAGCACGCCGATGAGGATGACGCCGCCCATCACCGCGAAGTTGAGCGAGGACGGGATGCCGAGCAGATTGACGAGGTTCTGCAGCTCCTGCAGCAGCACGGTGCCGAGGATGACGCCGATCAGCGAGCCCTCGCCGCCGCGCAGCGAGAAGCCGCCGAGCACGGCCGCGGCAATGGCGTAAAGCTCGTAGAACTGGCCGTGGCTGGCCGGCGAGATGGATCGCGTGTACATGGCGAAATAGATCGCCGACAGCGCCGTCAGTACCCCGCAGATGACGTAGGCGGCCATGACGACACGCCCGGTGCGGATGCCGGAATATTTCGCCGCTTCCTCGTTCTTGCCGATGGCGTAGAGATAGCGGCCGAACACCGAGCGGTGCAGCACCACCCACATGACGATGGCGATGACCATCAGCGCGAAGAAGGAGTTCGGCACGCCCCAGGAGCGGCCGGCGGTCAAGAATTCGAGCTCCGGGAAATTCTGGCCGAAGGCGAAGCCGGCGGTGCCGTCGGCGGTGTAGAAGCGGGCGACGCCGCGATAGATCAAAAGGCCGCACAAGGTCACCACGAAGGGCTGCAATTTGAGCCGCGTGATCAGCCAGCCATGCGCCAGGCCGATGATGGCACCGAGCACCAGGATGAGTACGAAGGCCAGCGGCCATTCCATGCCGCGCACGGCGATGAAGTCGATGAACAGCGTTCCCAGCAGCGCCACCAGCGAGCCGACCGACAATTCGATGCCGCCGGTGATGATGACGAAGGCCTGGCCGATCGACAGGATGCCGAACAGTCCGATCAGGTTCGAGGTGTTGGCGAGATTGATAGGCAGCAGGAAGCGCGGATTGATGATGGCGACGATGGCGCCGACCACCAGGATCAGGATCAGCAGGCCGAGATCTTTCTTGCTCATCATCTTCTCCCCAATGCCGGCCCGAGCGCTTCCGCGGCGCGGCGGCAGAATTATTTCGGCTGCTTGCCTACCGCCAGCAGCAGCACGTTTTCCTGGCTGAACTGGTCCTTGTCCAGAATGCCCGAGATCTGGCCCTCATGCATGACGGCGATGCGGTCGGACACGCCGATCACCTCCTCCATGTCGCTGGAGATCATCAGCACGGCGACGCCGGCGTCGGCCAGCGCACGCATCAGCCCGTAGATCTCCGCCTTGGCGCCGATGTCGATGCCGCGCGTCGGCTCATCGAGGATCATCACCTTGGGGTTCATCGCCAGCCATTTGGCCAGCACGACCTTCTGCTGGTTGCCGCCCGACAGCGTGCCGGTGCGCGTCTGCACCGAGGGCGCCTTGATGCCGAGATCTTTTTTCTGCTTCTCGGCGGTTGCCGTTTCGGCGCTGGTCGACACCAAGGAGCGCTTGGCATGCGCCGGCAGGTTGGGCAGCGAAATGTTCTGGGCGATCGAAAGGTCGAGCAGGATGCCGGTCAGCTTGCGGTCCTCCGGCACTAGGAAGATGCCGTGCGCGACGGCATCGGCCGCCGAGCCCAGGGCGAGCGGCTTGCCGGCGAGCTCGAGCGTGCCGCCAAGGCTGCTTTCGATGCCGAAGAACACCCGCGCCAGCTCGGTGCGGCCGGAACCGACAAGGCCGGCAAGGCCGAGGATTTCACCGCGCCTGACGTCGAGATCTACCGGGCGGCCGGGATAGGTCGGGGTGCGGATGGCCTTGGCCGACAGGGCGACGGCGCCGGGGGCGCGGGCCGCCTCGGAAGCCTTCTCGCGCTCCTTCAGCATGCGGCCGATCATCAGCTTGACCATCTGGTCGTGGTTGATGTCGCGCTTGGGCAAGGTGCCGGCCAGCATGCCGTCGCGCAGCACGATGACGCGGTCGGCGACGCGCTCGACCTCGTGCAGGCGATGCGAAATGAAGATGACGCTGATGCCGTCCGCCTTCAGCGCCCTGATGACGTCGAGCAATTTGTCGGTCTCGGCGATCGGCAGGCTCGACGTCGGTTCGTCGAGGATGACCAGCCTTGCCTTGATCGACAGCGCCTTGGCGATCTCGACCATCTGTTGCTGAGCGAGCGACAGTTCGGCGACGGGCGTGTCGGCGGAGAAATTGGCGCCGACGCGCTTCAGGAGCGGCGCCACCATGGCGCGCAGCCTGGCGCGATCGACGAGCCTGAGCGGCCCGGCGCGCAGCGGTTCGCGGCCGAAGAAGATGTTGGCAGCGACGTCGAGATTCTCGAACAGGTTGAGTTCCTGGTGGACGAAGGCGATGCCGGAGCCAAGGCTGCCCTCGACGCTCAGGCCGTCATGGGCGGTGCCGTCGACGGTGACGGTGCCGCTGTCCGGCCGCGTCACGCCGCCGAGGATCTTCATCAAGGTGGATTTGCCGGCGCCGTTCTCGCCGACGAGACCGATGACCTCGCCCGGCCTGACCTCCATCGAGAAGCCATCGAGCGCTACGACGCCCGGATAGGTCTTGCGCACGTTCTCGAGGCTGAGGAACGCGGTGGTCGCGGCGATGGATGTGTCGGAATAATTCATCATGCCTGACAGCGTTGGCGGGCCGACCTCTTGGCAGACTGACTGGCCTCGAAGGGTTCGTCAATGCGAGAGCAGCCGGCTCAAGCGACGTTGAGCCGGCTGAACTGCCTTCGGTCTTAGTTTCCAGCCATCGCCTTCAGATTGGCGGCGTAGGCGTCGACGTCATCCTTGCCGATGATCTTGGTCGGGATGATGATGAGGCCGTCGGCCGGGATGCCCGACTTGTCGCCCTTGAGATAAAATGCCATCAGCTTCATGCCCTGATAGGCCCACTCGAAGGGCTGCTGCACGACGGTGGCGGCAATGGTGCCTTCCTTGACGCCGCCCAGGGTGATCGGATCGTCATCGAAGCCGACGACGGTGATCGAGCCGAGCTTGCCGGCATCGCGCAGCGCTTCATAGATGCGCGGCGTGTTGTAGGAGTAGAAGCCGACCATGCAGGTGACGTCGGGGCTGGCGACAAGCGCGTCCTCGACGTTCTTCTTGGCGCGGGCCTGGTCGATGTCGTCGCCGCGCACGTCGACGAGCTCGATCTTGGTGCCGGCCAGGCCATCCTTCATGCCCTGGATGCGCTCCTTGGCATTGTCGGCGCCGAGCAGGCCGACGAAGCCGAGGCACTTGCCGCCATCCGGCATCGCCTTCTTGGCGATTTCGGCCGCCTGCTTGCCGGCATCGACATTGGACGAGCCGATATAGGCGACGCGCTTGGTCTGCGGAGCGTCGCTGTCGGTGGTGAACAGCGCCGTTTCCGAGGCGATCTTGTTCAGCCCGTCGGTAGAGGTCTTGGGATCGACGGCCGAAACCATGATGCCCTTGACGCCGGCGGTGACCAGATCGTCCATCAGCCGCTGCTGGATGGCGACCGAGGACTGCTCGGGATATTTCAGCTCGAGATTGTAGTCGGGCAGTTCGCCCTGCGCCTTCTTGACGCCGGCTTCGGCCGCCTTCCAGAAGTCGGAAGCGCCGTTGACGACGAAGGCCAGCGTCGGCTTGTCGTCGGCGCGCGCGATCGTGCTCGCCGTCAGGCCAAGCAGCAGCGCCGCGGTGGCCACGGATGCATTGCGTATCAAGGATTTCATGTTCAACCTCCCGTTTTGGCCGGTCGTCGGACCGGCCGATCCTGCACTTGTCTGATTTGCCGTTCGCGGCTTGGACGCCCTCCTCCTCAAGGGTTCCCGGCACTGAAGATGGCGTCGTTCCAGCCACGGCGACGGACTTTAGAGACTCATCCCCCGTTCGTAAATAGTCCGATTTGTCTGACATATCACATGTCCGCGACAAGGCTTCGCGGGGTACTATCCGCTTGCCATCGGGCCATTCGCATGCACCGCGCCCCAGGGAAAACGGACGCGACGGACCGACGTTACAGCGCATTTTCGTATTAGTAAACGGTATTAGTTGCGTTCGATGGCGACCGCGCCGGCGGTGACGCCGTTGGCTTTGCCGAGAACGCAAGGGCTTGGCGCAAAAGGGATAATCGGCTCATATGCTGTGATTTTAAGCTGCCCGAGCCCCTTAGCCAGTAGACCGGTCGCCCGCTAATAGATATAAGTCGGCCGATATTTCTATAAACCGGCGCGGCCTTGATGGTCGCCGGGCAGGCCGGACAGGCCGGGGAACACGAACAGCATGAGCGAGACCACCGATATCCCGACGGCAAGGCGCCGCAAGGCGCCGGTGAAGCCCAAGGGCCGGGTCACCATGACCGACATTGCGCGCGCCGCCGGCTGCTCGCAGGCGACTGTTTCCTTCGTGCTCAACAATTCGCCTGGCATAAAACTGTCGCGACAGACGCGCGAGCGGGTGATCGAGGCGGCGCGGGCGCTGGGCTATAGTGCGCCGGCCTTTTCGGCGCTGAAGGCGCCGGCCGCCGCCTTCGACGGGCTGGACGGAGTGATCGGCTTCGCCGTCGACCAGCTCGCCACCAGCCCGGAAGCCGTCGTCGCCATCGAGGGCGCGCGCCAGGCCTCGTGGAACGCCGGCAACGTGCTTCTGGTGGCGCAGACCATGGGCGACGCCGTGATGGAGCCGCGCGCCATAGAGGCGCTGACCAGGCGGGGCATTTCGGCGCTGATCTACATGACCATCTTCACCCGCGAGATCACGGCGCCCGATTTCCTCTACAGCCTTGACATCCCGGTGATCCTGCTCAACTGCTACACGTCGGATTACGCCTTCCCCGCCGTGGTGCCCTCCGAGATCGCCGGCGGCCAGAACTCCACCCGGCACCTGATCAGCCATGGCCACCGCCGCATCGCCACCATCACCGGCGAGCCCTGGATGCAGGCGGCGCAGGACCGCCTGAAAGGCTACCGCCGCGCGCTTGCCACCGCCGACATCCCTTTCGATCCCGAACTGGTGGTCGAGGGCGACTGGTCGGCAAGTGCTGGCTATGCCGCGACCGTCAAGCTCCTGGCGCTGAAGGACCGCCCGACCGCCATCTTCTGCCAGAACGACCGCACCGCGATCGGCTGCTACGAAGCGCTGAAGGAAGCCGGCCTGCACATCCCGCAGGACATCTCCGTGGTCGGCTACGACGACGAGGAAATCGCCAGGCATCTGTTCCCGCCGCTGACCACCTCGATCCTGCCGCATATGGCGATGGGCCAATGGGCGATCGAACAGCTCGAGGCGCCAGCGACGGTGAGACGGGGGCGCTATCCCATCACCAAGCTGGAATGTCCGCTGGTGGAGAGGGAGAGCGTGCGGGCCGTGGCAGGCTGACCGACCGGCGGACAAGGCAAGCATTTTGAGTGATGAAAGCCGGCGCCGCGAGCGCCGGCCGGCCACGGACTTTCCCGTCGGACTTTTCCGCTGTCGGGCCAGCCAGGCGTGCCCTTTCAATTGGCACAGCAAGTGGTCTGGCCGCCGGCCCCGAGGCCGCGAAGGCCTGAAAAATGCCGGCCAGCGACGCCGCGAGAGCCCTATTGCGCCAATGTTCGAGGACATTTGTTCCAAGCGCGGCGTGTTGGTTGAACAGACTGGGTTGCAGGCATAGCCTTGGGTCGTCCACCGGGGCTCGCCTCGAGCTTGCGGGGGCAACAGGCGGCGGATCGCGGCGTGCCGCTGATCGAGGAGACTAACATGCAGCTCGAACAATCCCTTGCCGGCATGCGCCGGCGCGACCTTCTCAAAATGATCGGCATCACGGCGGGCAGCGCCGCAATGTACCAGGCCATGACCAGCATGGGGCTGGCGGCAGAGTCCGATTACAAGGGACCGATCAAGCTCGAAGGCGACCCGAAGGGCGCTTCGGTGCTCGTCCTGGGCGCCGGCCTGGCCGGCATGCTGGCGGCCCTGGAACTGCGCCAGGCCGGCTACAAGGTGAAGATCCTCGAATACAATGCCCGCGCCGGCGGCCGCAACTGGACGATACGCGGCGGCGACACCGTTACCGAACTTGGCGGCTACACGCAGAAATGCGAGTTCGACGAGGGGCTCTACCTCAATCCCGGCCCCTGGCGCATCCCTTACCATCACAACGGGCTGTTGGCCTACTGCCGGAGGCTCGGGGTGACGCTGGAGCCGTTCCAGCAGACCAATCACAACGCCCTGCTGCACTCGACCGAGGCCTTCGGCGGCAAGCCCAAGCGCGTGCGCGAGATCGAGACCGACTTCAAGGGCCACACGTCGGAGCTGCTGGCCAAGGTGGCCAAGAAGGGCCAGCTGGAAGGGCTCGTCTCCAAGGAGGACCAGGAGGTGCTGCTCGAGGCGCTGCAGTCCTGGGGGGCGCTGGACAAGGACTACAGCTACAAATCCAGCCTCGCGACCGCCGAGTTCCGCGGCTACGAGAAGGAGCCGGGCGGCGGCATCGGCGCCGAGCCGGTGGCGGGTCAGATCATCGGCGCGTCCGACGTATTGAATTCGCGCCTGTGGGGCAGCCTCGCCAACTTCTCGCTCTACGAATTCCAGACCACCATGTTCCAGCCGGTCGGCGGCATGGGCAGGATCGGCGAAGCCTTCGCCAAGCAGGTCGGCGACCTCATCACCTACAATGCCAAGGTCACCAAGATCGCCCAGAACGACAAGGGCGTGACGGTGACCTATGAGGACGCGAAAAACCCCGGAACCGCCCAGGAAGCCAGCGCCGACTGGTGCGTGTGCACCATTCCGCTCACCATCCTTAGCCAGATCGAAATCCAGGTCGGCGGCGCCATGCAGGCGGCGATCGGGGCGGTGCCCTATGCGTCCTCGGTCAAGGTCGGCCTGCAGATGAAGCGCCGTTTCTGGGAGGAGGACGAATCGATCTTCGGCGGCGTCAGCTACACCAACTTGCCCATTTCGCAGATCTCCTACCCCAGCACCGGCTTCAACGCCGGCGGCAAGGGCGTGCTGCTCGGCTGCTACACATGGAACGGACCGAACTCCTACGAATTCACCGCCATGACCCCGCAGGAGCGCGTGCAGAAGGCGGTGGAATACGGCGCGCAGCTTCACCCGCAATACAAACAGGAGTTCGAGACCGGCGTTTCCTGGGCATGGCACCGCTCGCCCTTCACGCTTGGCTGCGCGGGCGACTGGACCGAGGAGGCGCGCAAGGAGCACTACGACAATCTGTGCCAGATCGACGGCCGCATCGTGCTGGCCGGCGAGCATGCCTCCTACATTCCCGCCTGGCAGGAGGGCGCGATCCTGTCCTCGCTCAACGCCATCACCCGCCTGCACCAGCGCGTCATGCAGGGATGAGGCCATGCCGATCCCTTCGTTCACCCCATATCCCGCGAGGCATCCCATCATGAGCAGCTCCTTCAAAAGACCCTGCGGTCTCATCGCCGCCATGGCCGCCGCCATGGCGTTCACGGCTCCCGGCGCGTTCGCCGATTCGGCCGGCGTCACGTTCAGCCAGGGCGATACTTTCACCGAAAAGGACGGCGCGGCGCTCTATGCCAATGTCTGCGCCGCCTGCCACCTGGACAAGGGGCAAGGCGCGGTCGGCGCCGGCCACTATCCGGCGCTGGCCAAGAACAAGAACCTGGAGACCGGCGGCTATCCCGTAAGCCTCGTCCTGCACGGGCAAAACGGCATGCCGCCGGTGGGGCAGATGATGAGCGACGACCAGGTCGCTGCCGTGGTCAACTATGTCAGGACGCATTTCGGCAACGACTACAAGGATGCCGTGACGGCGCAGGACGTGAAGGATGTCCGCTGATTGACGGATGTCGCCCGCTCATGCGGCAACGCAAACGGCGGCGGGCATTCCGGCGCTCGCCGCCCTCTCGAATGGAAGGAAACGGGTCATGAAACCATCGATCGGGAAATCATGGATTGGGGCCGCCGTGCTGGCGGCGGGAATGCTGGCGGCCGGCGCGGCCTTGGCCGACGACGTCGTTCGCCACAAGATTCCGAATTCGGATTTTCCGATCCTGCGCGCCGTCGAGGTGCCGGCCGGCAAGACCACGGTCTATCTCAGCGGCGCCGTGCCGTCGGTCATCGACGAGAAGGCCGACAAGGCGACGGTCGCCGCCTATGGCGACACCGAGGCCCAGACCGGCTCGGTGCTGAAGTCGATCGACAAGACGCTGGCCGATCTCGGCCTGAAGATGGGCGACGTCTTCAAGATGCAGGTCTTCCTGGTCGGCGATCCCGCCAAGGGCGGCAAGATGGATTTTGCCGGCTTCATGAAAGGATACACGAAGTTTTTCGGCACCAAGGACCAGCCGAACCTGCCGACGCGTTCGGTGGTGCAGGTCGCGGGCCTCGCCGGTCCCGGCTTCCTGGTCGAAATCGAAGTGACCGCCGTGCGGCCCTGAAGGCTCCTGAATGGCGCTCATCGGACCGCGCCGGACTGATTTCTTCGACTGCTCTGTAACGCTGATCCAGTGGAATGGAGGGCTGATGGAGGCGCGGGCCGGGGACCAGGCACCCCCCGAAAGGCGGAGCTGGGCGATGTTGACCCGCCAGTGAGGGCTAAACCGCGCGGAGCCCACGCCCATGCACTAGCCATTCGTCGAAGGCAGGTTGCGCGATCGCGGACGGAAAACCGCCTCACGCTTTTCCCGGAATTGCCCTAGCCTCGCCTCTTCAGCGCAGGGAGAGCGAGATGACCTCAAGTTTCACCGTTCATGACGCCAGCGGATATGAGCAGCTCATGGGCCGCTGGAGCCGCAAGCTCGCGCCCAAATTCATCGACTTCGCCGGGCTTGCCGGTGGCGAAAAGATCCTCGACGTCGGCTGCGGCACCGGCAGCCTGACATTCGAGCTGGCCAAATCCGCCGACCTCGCGGCGATCGCGGCAATCGACTTTTCGCCCGTCTTCGTCGAGGCGGCGAAGCGGCGCAACACCGACCCGCGCATCGAAATCCAGCAAGCCGACGCCACCGCCTTGCCGTTCGCCGACGATGGTTTCGACCGCGCGCTGGCGCTGCTCGTGCTCCACTTCGTGCCGGAGGCAGGCAAGGCGGTGGGCGAGATGCGCCGCGTGGTGCGGCCGGGCGGCGTGGTGGCGGCCGTCGTGTGGGACCATCTCGGCGGCATGCCCGGCATGCGCATGATGATCGACACGGTGGCCGCGCTCAGCGACGGCGGACGCCAGATGCGCAGCCGCTATTGCTTCCAGCCGATGATGCAGCCGGGCGAAATGAAGCGGACTTTTGTCGAGCAGGACCTGGCCGATGTGACCGAAACCGAGCTGATGATCCGCATGGACTACCGGGACTTCGACGACTATTGGGCGCCGATAGCGGCCGGCGAAGGTCCGCTCGGCAAATACATGATGACGCTCGATCCAGCCGAGCGGACGCGCAGCGAGGCCGCCGTCCGCGATGCCTACGAGGCCGGCCGGCCGGATGGGCCGCGGTCGTTCGCGAATGTTGCCTGGGCCTGCAGGGGCGTGGTGCGGTAGGGGGCGCCGAAGAACCGCCCATCCGCCATCTTCCGCCCAGGCCGGTCTCCATGAAGACGCACCGGCACTATTGCGGCAGACCGGCGGCCTGCAGCGCCTCGCCGAGGCATTGCGCCAGCGCCGGGGCGCAGTGCACGGCGGCGAACTGCCGGCCGTAGCGAAACGTCGGGTGCAGCTCACGCACCCGCGCCGCCGCCGCCGTCGCCTCTTCCAGCCGGCCGAGCTTGGCCAGGGCGGCGGCCAGTTGCACATAGGTGATGCTGTGGGCGGGATTGGCCTGAACGGACCTGTATGCGGCGCGGCAGGCCTCGTCATAGCGGCCGCGCAGCAGATGGCTCATCGCCTGCGCGTCGAAGGCGGCGAAAGCCCAGGGATCGAAGGGGCTCAGCCGCATCCCGCGCTCGCTCCACGCGATGGCCTGCTCCGCTTCGCCGCTCCAGCCGAGAATGACGCTGCCCAGAATGTAGGTCAGGGCGGATGACGGGCTGACGGCGAGCGCGGCTTCCAGGGCGGTGAAGGCAGCCTTGCGGTCATGTCCATCCATGCCGATCGAAAACCCCGCAAGGGTAAGCGCCGAGGCGTCGTCCTGCCCGTGCAGGATGGCCAGGCGGGCGTGGCGTACCGAAGCCTCGCGATCGGCTTCCTGCAGGCCGGCGCGAAGGAACAGGCAATGGTGGCACATGGCGGCGTTGCCATGGGCAAGCGCATAGGTCGGCTCGAGTTCGATGGCGCGTTCGAGCAGCACGAGCGCCTGCGCCACCCGCTCGGGCATGCCGGAATCCACGTCCGGCTGGGCGCGCAGCACGAGGTCGTAGGCATCGAGACTGTTGGGGCGCTTGCGCCTCACCCTCTCGATTTCGACACGCCGCAGGCTGGGCGCGATCGCGCCGACGGCCGCCAGCGCGATCTCATCCTGGAGCGCGAAAATATCGGCGGAGGCGCGGTCGAAGCGCTCGGCCCATATGTGGGCGCCGGTCGAGGTGTCGATCATCTGGCCGGTGACGCGCACGCTGCCGCCGGCCCTGCGCACGCTGCCTTCGAGCACATAGTGGACGCCGAGCTCGCGGCCGACCTGCTTCACGTCCACCGCGCGCCCTTATAGGTGAAGGAGGAGTTGCGCGCGATGACGAACAGCCAGTTGATGCGCGCCAGGCCGGTGATGATGTCGTCGACGATGCCGTCGGCGAAATAATCCTGTTCGGGATCACCGCTGAGGTTCGAGAACGGCAGAACCGCGATCGAAGGCTTTCCGGGCCATGTCAGCGTTGCCGCCTCGGGGCCCAGGCCACCGATCGCGACCTCGGGCCCGACATAGCGATAGCCGTGCCGCGGCAGCGTCTCGATCCAGCTTCCGCCGCCGGCCGTGCTCTCCAGCATGCGCCTGGCCGCCGCGATCTGCACCGTCAGATTGCTGTCCTCGATCGCTTGGCCCGGCCATGCGGCGTCGATCAGCGCCTGCTTGGGAACCGGCTTGCCCGTGCGTTCGACGAGCAGCGCCAGCAGCGCGACGGCCCGTTGGCCGAGCGGCGTCGGCTGGTCGCCGTGGAACAGGATCCCGGCTTCGCCGTCGATGCGAAAGGGGCCAAAGGCGAGGCTCGTTGCCATTCCCGAAGGAGATACCGTTTGCAATCTTTTCGCAATGATTTCGCAACGGCTTCACGACTGGCCGGCTCGATCGAGGCATCCTGTGCCGGTGGCTGCGGGAAAAGCAGCGAACCGATGGAGGATCAAATGAGCGCCGCGCCTGTTATCCGGATGCCCGACGAGAACAAGGGGGTCATGCTGCGTGGCCAGCCGATGGTGTTTCTCGTCACCGGTGGGGATACCAGACACACGAGCATGTTCGACTGGACCATACCGGCCGGCTTCGCCACCGGCCTGCATGTCCATCGCGTGCAGGAAGAGACCTTCTATGTGCTTGACGGCGAATGTGTCTGGTACGTGGGCGGAAAGGTGATCCGGGCGACGCCTGGCACCTTCCTGTTCATTCCGCCTGGCGTGCAGCACAACATCACCAATGTCGGCGAAAGACCGGCCCGCGTGCTGATGACCGTCTCGCCGCCCGGGCATGAGCACTATTTCGAAGAGCTTGCCAGGCTCGCCGCAAAGGGCTCCCCGGATCCGAAGGCGCTCGCCGAACTGCGGAACCGCTACGACACCGACCAGATTTCTACTCTGACTGCGAGTGCATAGGCGTCGTTGGTACGTAGGCGTCTGCTTCCGGCGCAAGCGGGCCTCCGGCGCCCGCGATGTCACGGCAAAGATGACCTCTACGCTGAGAGGCGGCCGTCCGAGGCGGAGAACCCTCCATCTGGTTCGACAGATTTTCAACCCCGGCGAAGCAGTGAATTGAGAACATACACAGAACAAAGGATTGCATCTGGGAAAGATCATGACATTATGTCTCAATCCTTCCCAGCGAGATGATTCGAGGTTCCTTTATGTCCGAATTTAATGATCTGCTCCGTCAGAGTGGACTGACAAGAGACGAAGCTGCGGAAGAACTAGGAGTTTCGGCGCGTACTATCAGACGATACGAGTCGGGAGAGACGCAGGCGAGACCTCGCGATCTGAGAGTGCTAAAAGGCCTTATCGCGGCAGGCGCCAGACCGCTCACCAAACCGATGGCTGTACCGTTCCGCTTCATTGATCTGTTTGCAGGCATTGGTGGATTGCGAATCGGTTTCGAAAGCATCGGCGGCAGATGCGTTTTCACATCAGAATGGGATCAAGGTGCGCGCACGACCTATTCACTGAATTTCCGGGACAATCACGAGCTGGGCGGAGACATTCGGGAGTACTCAAAAGAACCGGGTAAAATACCGGATCATGATGTGCTTCTTGCGGGTTTTCCCTGCCAGCCCTTCAGCATCGCTGGTGTTTCAAAGAAAAATTCCCTAAATAGACCGCACGGGTTTCTTTGTGACACTCAGGGAACATTGTTTTTTGACGCCGCCCAGATCATTGCACACCACAGACCCAAGGCATTTGTTCTAGAAAACGTTAAGAATCTTGAGAGCCATGATGGCGGGACGACGTTCCGGACAATCGTCAATGTCCTCAGAAACGAACTTGGCTATCAAGTCCAGCATCGCGTGATCAGTTCGGAACCGTGGGTTCCTCAAAAACGCGAACGCATATTCATTGTAGGCTTCCGGGAGCAGTCGGAGTTCGATTTCGATGCCCTTGAAGTTCCAAATGCGAAGATGGGACCTAAGCTAAATGACATTCTTCAGCCTCACGAGGAGGTTGACCCGAAATATACTCTCACGCCACGTCTTTGGCAGTACCTTCAGGACTACAGAGCGAAACATCAGGCAAAGGGTAACGGGTTTGGTTACAGCCTGTTCGGCCCAAACGATGTCGCACGCACATTGTCAGCCAGATACTACAAGGATGGCTCGGAGGTCCTGATCGAGCAGCCTGGAAAAAGGCCGCGCCGCCTCACTCCTCTGGAATGTGCTCGACTTATGGGGTTCGAAAGAGACGACCGCCATTGGCGGATCGAGGTTTCTGACACGCAGGCTTATCGCCAGTTCGGCAACGCGGTTGTGGTTCCGGTCGTTGAGTTTATAGCGAAGGCCATCGAACCGCATATCCGCAACGCAATCGGGCGGACCGAGCAAGCTGCGCGCCAGCCGCATATCGTGCCAACTATCACTCGCCCAGATCGCGGTGCGGTGGCGGCTTGATGCCCGACATAGTGTCACCCGATGTTCGCAGCCGTATGATGGCGGGCATCCGCGGCGCAAATACAAAGCCGGAATTGACCTTGCGTCGTGCGCTCCACGCTGCCGGGTTCCGATTCAGGCTACATGACCGCTCACTGCCTGGAAAGCCGGATATCGTTCTACCCCGCTATCACGCAGTCCTGTTTGCGCATGGTTGCTTCTGGCATGGGCATGACTGCCACCTGTTTCGCATGCCATCTACCCGGCCAGAGTTTTGGTCTGAGAAAATCGCGCGGAACCGGGAGGTCGACCAAAGGGCAAATAATGACTTAAGCACGGCCGGCTGGCGGGTTGGCATCGTATGGGAATGCAGCCTCAAGGGTCGTACACGCAGGGACATCGCCGAGGTGACAAGCTTTTGCGCTAACTGGTTGCGTGGAAGCGACCCGCGACTTGAAATACGAGGCATTTGAATGACCATAAGTCGGGGGCTGCTTTCCGAGCATTTCGAGGGTGTGGCCGTCAAGCGACTCGCTGCCGTCGATGCCAATCCGGAGTCGTCCAACCAGCATGAAGTAACAGGGTCAGAGCCACTTCTCAGAATCCTCGGCAGCGAGGATCGCAAGTTTCCCAAGGGTGAGACCGATGACCGCTTCTCCGCCACCTACATCTGGCTTGGCGGAGAGCAGGAAGCCTTGTCGGAGGAAGGCTTTCTTTCCTGGTACGACTCCCGCAGGAACCAGCCGAAGCGAAGTGCTGAATGGCGACTCTACTACCAGAGCAATGCCGTTACGGAACTGATGAAACCGGGCGATGTCCTGTTTCTTGCGCGGAAGGCGGACGGCCATATCCTCTTCATCGTCACACCGGACGGAAGCACCATTAGGAATCAGCTGCTTTGGCTCTTCGGCTTGGGCGAGCAGATAAGCATGACGTTTGAGTCGCAGGAAATTGGCGATGGCAAAGATGCCGAGCTGGATTTCGCGGCCCGGTACATTCTTGATGAGATTGGCATTGAACTCGAAGAGAAAGAGGCCGACAAGCTGGACGGTCTTATTGAGAAGTTTGGACAAAAATTTCCAACCACCAGCGTTCTTTCCGGTCTGGCACGTTCGTCGCTTCCGGGGGTCAACGCGGCGGATGATCCGGACGACGCGCTGCTTTTGTGGATGGAGCGCGAGGAGCAGCTTTTCCGCCGACTTGAGAGGCGGATCGTTGCCGAGCGCATCGCGCAGGGCTTCTCCTTGGACGACGGTGCCGATGTGGATGGTTTCATCGCATTCTCGCTGAGCGTTCAGAACCGCAGGAAATCCCGTGCCGGAGCCGCGCTGGAAAACCACATCGCCGCTGTGCTTGAGGCGAACAAGCTAAGATTCGCTCACGGGGTCGAGACCGAGAACAGAAACAGACCAGATTTCCTGTTTCCCGGGCAAGCTGAGTATCGGGAGCCTACCTTCCCGGCTGCACGCCTGACTATGCTAGGCTCCAAGTCCACTGTGAAGGATCGCTGGCGACAGGTTCTTTCGGAAGCTGTTCGGATCGAGCAGAAACACCTTCTCACCTTGGAGCCAGGTGTCTCCGAGAACCAAACGGATGAAATGCACGCTAAGCTGCTGCAGCTTGTTGTACCAAGAAAGTTGCATCAAACTTATAGGCCCGCACAACAGGCATGGCTGATCGACCTCTCCGCATTTATCGCACTAATCCGCGACCGACAATCCTAAGCACTGCGGCAAAGGGGCAGCCGTCGGAGGTGGCAATGTAAGTGTTTGATCGAGACCCTTTTTCTACCGCGCCATCAAGCGTATCGTAAACGGTGAGGGCGATAGATATTGGCCTTCCAAGATTCTATTAATCGCTTTGGCGTCCCGTTGAAGCAACTCGAAGATTTTGAAAAGATGGCTGCGCAGACAAAACTTTCCTTCCGACCACGTGCACGGATCATTCGGACCATCGGCGACCAACTAATAAGCGGCCCCGAAGCGGCCGTTATTGAACTGGTCAAGAATTCGTATGACGCTGACGCATCAATGGTTGAGGTCAAATTTGTCCCCCCCCTAAAGTCGGGCGGTGGCCGCATTATTGTATCTGACGATGGACATGGAATGGCGCTCGAAGTGATCTCTGAGCGCTGGATGGAACCTGCAACGTCATCAAAGCTTTCGCAGCGGCGATCCCCCAAGGGCAGGATAATGATGGGCTCCAAGGGCATCGGGAGGTTTGCAGCGGCGAAACTAGGGCGGAAAATGTCGCTCTTGAGCACTGTCCGAGCAGAGACAAAAAACCGAGAGGTGTTGATCCCCGAAATCGACTGGGATGAATTCAGCGGCGATCGGTACCTGTCAGAAGTTGAAATTGACTATCTTTCGCAGGAAACTCCGCGGCCAACAGGCACGGTAATTGAGATTAGAGAATTTACAGAAGCATGGAGTGAGGCTTCAACAACCCGACTTTTGCTGGAACTTCGCCGCCTGGTCTCGCCGCTATCTCCGAACGAACAAGAGTCCTTCAAAATCTACTTGGACCTTTCGGAGTGTACGCTGGCAACGGCGGAGTTCGATGGTAAGAGTCTCATGGAGACTGCCTTCGGGGAATCCGATGGCAAGAGCTATAAAGGAAAGGAGGCTTTCAGGGTTCGCCCATACCCGCTACTCACCGTTTCCGACTACGAGCTAAGCGGCCACTTCAATCTTGATGGCGGGTTCGATGGTTTTTTCACAAACAAGCGGGCAGGTTTAGCCCCCCAGGCAATCATACTCGACCCAATTCCAGATCAGGAAGGCGGCGCACCAGGTCCCTTCGATGTTCGCCTGTATCTTTTTGATCGCGAGGCGGAGGCCATCAAAAGCAACATGCGTCGCTCGGGATTGGGAGAGCTTTCCGCCCGAGAGGCTCGACACATTCTGGACGAGATAGCCGGTGTGGCGATCTACCGAAATGGTTTCCGGGTTCGCCCCTACGGTGACCGAGAAAGTGACTGGCTCCTTCTCGACCGCAGGCGTGTACAAGACCCTTCACGACATATCGGGCACAACCAAGTCGCGGGCTATGTCACGCTATCAGATCACGAAAATCTGGCTTTGATCGAGCGCAGCAGCCGTGAGGGTTTCGAGGAAAATACTGCTTTTCGCCGACTTCAGGATTTGCTCATCCGTTTGCTTACGGAAGTCGCCGAACCACGCCGGCAGCAATTTCGCGAGCAAACTGGCCTCTCACGCAAACGGACCGGGTCATTCACTGAGGCCAGAAAGCAAGCCGAACTCAAAAGGATTCGAAAGGAGATCATCCCACTTTTAGCAGAAAAGGAACGCGCTGCGGCAGAGCTGATACTTGCGGATGAAGCTGCCCAACTCGCCCAGCAAATCGATCAGTTGGAGGATCGCCAGAGAGTCTTAGAGGCTGGCTCTTCGCTCGGCGCTATCGTTGGGGAGGTTTTGCATGAAGGATCGCCCTTGGCGGCATACATGACAGAGGCGGCAGGTGCCCTGCATAGTGCAATTGCCCGCCTCCAGGTTGCGAAGTATTCTGAAGAATTAAAGCAAGGCTGGGCCTCCAGAACTCAGAAAATGGAAAAAACGGGCAATCAACTTGTTGCTCTGTTCCGCAACCTAAGACCGCTTGCCGGAGGTAAAAGGAAGCACCCAGAACATTTCAATCCTTTTCCTATAATTGAGGCAACGATTGATTTGTTCCGCTCACACCATGGTGTCGAATTCAAGGTGGAAAATCCGGACAAAATTCATTCCGTGCTGGGCTATCGACAGGACCTGTCAGCAGCTCTTCTCAACCTGGTCGGAAATTCTATCTTCTGGCTTGAGGAGCACGATGTCAGCGCCGCAACAATCCTGATCAAATTACGTCGCAGCGAGGACGGAATTCGCCTGTTTGTAGAAGACAATGGGCCTGGGATTCCCGACGAATTTGTTCCATCAATTTTTGACGTAGGGTTTTCTCTCAAGCCAGAAGGTACTGGTTTGGGGCTCAATATTGCGCGCGAGGCTCTTGCTAGGTCCGGTGCTGTACTGTCATATCATCCCGACTTTAAGCAAGGTGCTAAGTTCGAAATTCTCTATCCAACGGAACTTACCGATAATGACTATGCTGGTTCTGCTCGTTGAAGACGATGCCCTCGCGGTTGAGCGATTCCAAGAAGCGCTCGATTTATGGAACGAACAGCATACCGAGCAACTGTTCCAAATGTACCATGCGGCGAGTGTGGAGAGCGCGAAGCAACATCTTGGGACCTATCGCTTTGACGGCGCGATGGTCGATCTACGCATTCCACGCAACGGCCCCGGCCAAGTGAATGCGGACGGCGGGAATTCAATTACTAACTTTATCCTGGAAGAGCGAGCGATGCCGCTTGCTATCATCAGTTCCAATTTGGAGGAGTTGGACCAAACGATTGCCCTCAGGCCACACATTAGGCAGTTTAACAAAGGCGACGTAGGCGTTTATGCTGGCGCGGTTGGGTGGCTCGGAGAGCAATGGAGGATGATGGAAGTAGTCCGCAGCGCGAGACGAACGATGGAACAATCCGCCGCAGAAGTATTTACCAAGCGGCTTTGGCCGCAGTGGAGTGATTTGTCCGCGGGTGCAGATTTCGCCACCATTACCGCCATCATCTCTCGCCAGTATGCTTCCCATCTTGCGGAATATTTGGGCTTGGATACCCCAGATGCTGTTGCATGGCATCCGTACGAGACCTACATATCACCTTCCTTTTATGAGGGCAGAGCTCATACAGGAGATATATTCCATATTGAGGATGAGCATTGGGTTGTCCTGACGCCTCAATGTGATATGTCCACTCAAAAAGTAAATACTGTCATATTGGCTAAATGCGAAAAAGGTATCGACAATTGGGCGGAAAATATTTCCACTATACATGGGAATTCGCCTGATATACAGAAACTAAAGTCGAATCACTTTTTGCTTGGGTACATAAACCAAAACTTGCCTGCGAGCAGGCATTTTCTGCCTCCTTTGCCGCGCAGTGATATCCCATTGCTGGTGGATTTTGGATCACTCAAAGCTATGTCGATGCAAGAGATCAATGGTCGGTTGGCTGAGAGATTGTTATCAATCGCTCCCACTTTTCTCATCAACCTAACTCAGCGGTTCGGCGCATACATAAGTCGGACAGGCCAACCTAACTTAGATCCCCTGCTGTTTCAGGCTGCTGTCTGACTTACTAGCGCTTTGTGCCCTTCCCGAGAGATGGGTGACAGTTCATTCCGGATAGATGGGTTACACTTTCGGCCCTTTGCAAGGAGAGCAAG
>NZ_VFUK01000016.1:0-120107 GCF_006440835.1 Mesorhizobium sp. B2-5-11 | reverse complement strand
CACCTCCTCCGCCGCCACCTCCTCCGCCCCCGCCACCGCCCTTCGCACGCGCGATGCCACCAAAGGCGGCGTATGCGATGCTTGCACCCAAGGCCGAAAGCAATACACGACGAGACGTAAACACTGTTCGATCCTCCTACAATTTCTGTGAAACTTCGGAATTTGATAATCGAAATGCGACACGCACGCGACTTCCACCCGAAAGACGAGAGGGGTCCTTAAGCGATGCTACCGTAGTGTTTAAATGATTTGCGAGTTCCGCTTTAGCTTAACTTCGTCGGCAGCAAAATATCGGAATTTACAATTTTGGCTAAGAGGAATTTCAGTGCCCAAATCGAAATCTCAACCTATCCTGCCTTGAGCGATTTGCTGATATAGAGTGTAGTGCCTCCGCTCCCGACCACAGTTCCTTTGGCGGACTTGGAAATTGCGGGGCCCCCATCTCACCGATACATTCAGTCTTCAACTTGAGCTTGGGGTTTGCAAGGAAATCAGCAACTACTTTCGACCCGCACGGATCGGAATCAATGACATCGTGTCCGATCCCCCGAAAGACCACCACCTGGCCGAAAGGAAGGGTCTTCGCCGCGTGGTCCGCCCATGCTGTCGGCGTTGCTGGATCATATTCTCCCGACAACAGAAGAGTGGGTATGTCAGTGCGGCGCGGCTGCACCTGCGATGCTGGCCCGTTCTCAAGCATCCAAAGAGGGCATGCCCAGGAGTAGTCGTTCAGCTCAACCCATTTCGACCAGTATTTGTCCTGCTTGCCATTCAGATCGGGGAGATCGCTGTCGGAACAACTTACAGAGAAGTCCATACCTTGGGAGATCTCCAGGTCGTCAGCATCGAAAAGTATCTCCGCCAGGGGTCTGAAATCCTGTTTGTATGTCCTCTCGATCAGCTCCGGCAGGGTCAGGAGCGCATCGCGATCGTATAAAATGCCGAATATAAGCTCGAGGAAATCTGCCCCGGAGACATATGTGTAGCGCGCCTCTTTATCTGTGCTGCGCAAGAGCAAAGGCTGCCGATCCAGCTGTCTTGCAATAAGCTGAACAGCATTGGATATCCCATTCATGCATCTGTTCGCTGCCTCACAGTCTCGCTCTAGCAATTTTAACGATCGGTCGAGATTCGGCCCATCTTCGTTCAGGTAATTGATGTCCAGCGGAACAACTGAATCCAGTATACTCGCCGAGACCCCTTCGGGGTGCTGGTTCATCACTTCCAGTGCAAGCCTGGTGCCATACGAGACGCCATAGAGAACCCACTTTTCTATCCCGAGAGCCTTCCGAAGGTCATCAATATCCTCCGCATTCTCCTCAGTGTTGTAGGCATCAAGATCAATGCCCTTTGCGATCAACGCCGTCCTGCATGCAAGAACTTCATCTTTCTTGAGCTTGCTAAAGGTGGTTTCGACCTCAACGCTCGAGAGAATGGCGTTCCAATGATCGGGCTTGAAATATTGAGAACAGTCCAAGGCGGGAGCGGACTTTCCGATGCCCCGCTGATCAGCAACGATTACTCGGCGTCCGATCATCCAGCTCTGGGCGCCGATGAACTCCCACCATCCATCGATGTCGTCGCTATTGGCGATGTCGGTAGGCTGCCCCGGGCCTCCTGTGAGAAACACTACCGGTTCGTGCCGTTCGCGGTCCGGTTCGAATACGACCACGGACAGGACGACCTCGGTACCGCCCGTCTTCTTTCGATTTTCTGGAACATTCACGGTCCCACACGTCATTGCCCGATCCCGCGGAATTTCGAACCAACAGCTGGTTTTCTTGAACTCACCCGCAGTGAGTTCCCCACCCCCCAGGCAAATGAGGAACGCAACCGACGTGACCACGAGAAGAAAACACCAACCTGGTTTGATGTACGCGCGTCTAAACACGGTAGACATCTCGCCCCTCATTTATAAGTATACGAAAACTGCTCGATTACGGATCGAATATTCTTCGCGTCATCGACAATCAGGAATAAAACGCCCGCAATCACGGATTCGTTATTTATTCAAGACGGAGAGTATTTCCCTCCGATGCCAAGGAACAATTCCGTATTTCAGAAAAATGGCAGGAAAAAATTTATCCCGTACCCGGCCTGACGACCCTCTCCATTTCGTGTTCCCAAGCGATATTGGGTTACTCCAACACAAAATTGGAAACAAGCTCGACAAACCGGGCGATTATATTAGCGCTTTTGATTGAGCCGTGCGCGAGACAGTTGGTCAGCACTGCGCTTATGTAAGCCGTGTTTTGCGCTACATTGCTCATCCGATTTTGCGCGGGTGCTCGCACCCTCCTCCTTATGGTGGATTCCCATTCTTTAGCATTAACGCATATAAAGACCGCGCTTCTGCACTCACGATGGGAACACAACCATGCGGAATCGAAAGTCACTTCAACTGGCGCTTTGGGCTTGTATATCGCTTTTTCTCACCGACGCCGCTTTAGCGAAAGATGCCTACAAGACTCCCTGTAGAGCGGACGCCAAGCGGGTGTGCCACATGGACAACGAAGTGAAGGCGCAAGGCTGCCTTAAACAGCACCTCAGCGAAGTCACGCCGGCTTGCAAGGCCTTCCTCACTAAACAATGAAATGACCACGGATCCTGTTGTTCCGCGTGCTCCAACAGCGGGGTTGCTCGCCGTGGGGTCTCACGCGATGGCACGATGAGCAAGGCGGACACCGTTCGCCCTGCCGGCATTCTGGTCCCGTTCGCTCCAACCGGGCGCCAGTCACGGCCCCGCCAGTTGCGTGGACATGCGAGGATGGCCGGGATTGACGAAAGGTATCAAAGGCCAGCGAGCGGCTGGCTTGTCTGTCTGACAGCCTGCCTCAGCCCACCCTGACCACGAAATGCTTCGTCACCGGCTCGATGATCTTCCAGGTTCCCTTGAAATCGGCTTCCACCACGAAGGCGTCGCCGGGGCCGACTTCGACCGGCGTGCCGCCGTCGGGCGTGATGATGATGCGGCCCGCGATCATGTGCACGAACTCATAGTCGGTGTAGGTGGCGTGATACGTACCGGGCGACGCCCGCCAGGTTCCGGAGATCACCTTGCCGTCCGCGGTCGTGTGCTGGACTGCGGTTTGCATGGTCGGCCGGCCCTCGACCGCGATCCAGCCAGGCAGGTCGCCGGCTTCCGCGTGTTCGACGGTGCCGAATTTCAGGATCGTCTTGTTCGTCATGCCGGGGCTCCGTTTTGCTTCGCTGTCGCACCGTCGGATAGCCGTTACGCGTGGCGTGGGCAATGCCGCCAGGGGGACCAGGGCAACCAATCCGGGTTCACCGGCGCCTTCGCACTGTTTGACGGAGCTCTGAACGAAAAAACCCGCCTGCTCGGCGGGTCCCTGGCGCGACTCAGCACCATAGGCAATTTGTAGCATTAACTGCCTTCACAGTCAATGAAGCTGAGTTCGCGGCCTTGCACCAGGAACCAGGCGCGTCCGCGCCTGGGGTGGGCGATTTGGCAATTCCTGCTGCTCCTCAGTCTGAAATCCTCAGGGCTTGTGGCGCGCCGCGACGAGTTCCGCCTTGCGCCTTGCCGTTTCCATTCCCAGCCCGATGAAGGCGCGCGCGTGCTTGGCCAGCGCCATGTTGTCCGTCCACAGATTACGCCAGATGGCGGTCTTCTTCGACAGGTTCTCGTCGACGATCTCCGAGGAGAAGGATTCGAAGCTGAGATCGTCGGCATAGCCGATCGCCGTCAGCGCATCGAATATCGCGGCGAAGTCGATATTGCCGGTGCCGAGGAAGCCGCGATGGCTCTCGCCGATATGGACATAGCCGATCTTGCCGGCGGCATGGCGGATGGCCAGCCCGACATCGGCCTCCTCGATGTTCATGTGGAAGGTGTCGAGGTGGAGAAAGATGTTGTCGGAGCCGGTGTCCTCGATGAAGGCCAAGCCTTGCGCCGCAGTGTTGAGCAGATTGCTCTCGAAGCGGTTGACGATCTCGAGGTTGAGCGTGACGCCTGCCGCCTTCGCGGTTTCGGCGACCTTGGCCAGCGTCCCGGCGCTGCGGTTCCACTGGTCTCGCGTCGGCGCCTCGGTCTGCAATCCGTGGCTGGTCGAGAGGATACCGGCGACCTTCTGGCCGCCGAGGTCGCGCGTCAGGGCGACGGTGTCGTTGAGGATCCCGACGCCGCGCGCGGCGACCGCCTTGTCGGCGCTCGAAATGTCGCCGTCGACCGGCAGGCCGATGCTGATCGCCACGCCGAGGTCGAGATCGGCGATGCGCTTGGCGAGCCCGCCAATATCGACATTGGCGGGGTCGAGATAGGAGAATTCGATCAGGTCGAAGCCGGCCTCCTTGGTGTTGGCCAGCGTGCGTTCGAGCTCGGCCTGCGTCGAGCTCGCCGACCAGACGAAAGAGTGGATTCCGATGCGCGACATGATCGTCTCCGGTTTTGCGACGAAATGAGGAGGACGCGGCAGGTCAGCCCGGCCGCGTCCGCCTTGGACTGATCAGCGGGCCGCGGTCCAGCCCTTGTAGTCCTTCAGATTCTCGGCGGTGATCAGCTTCGGATCGAGCAGCACCACCGGCTCCGCCGGCTTCTTGCCGGCAAGCACGTCGGCGGCCATCGTCAGCGACTGGCCGGCCATCACGTAGGGATCCTGCGAGGCAGAAGCCTTGATCATGGACTTGCCGGATGCCAGTTCCTTCTCGATGTCCGGCGCGCCGTCGACGGCGGTGAAGATGAACTCCGAGCGGTTGAGCTGCTTGGCGGCGAGCTCGGCGCCGATCGCCGTCGGATCGTTGATGGCGAACACCGCGTCGATCTTGTCGAAACGGGTCAGCAGCGACTGGAACACCTTCAGGCCGCCGTCGCGCGAGCCTTCGGCGTTCTGGTCGTCGGACAGGATCTTGATGTCGGGATGCTGGGCAAGCACGTTCTTGCAGCCCTTCACGCGCTCCAGGATCGACGAGGACGCCGGACCGTTGAGGATGACGTAGTTGCCCTTGCCGCCAGTTTGGTCGACCAGATATTGGCAGGCCTCCTCGCCGGCCTTGACGTTGTTGGTCATCACAGTGACGTCGGCGCCTGGCGCGGAGACGTCGAAGGCCGCGACCACGATGTCCGCCGCCTGCGCCTTCTTCACCGCGGGCGCGATCGCCTTGGCATCGACGGCGTTGAGCATGATGACGTCGACGCCGGCGGCGATGAAGGAATCGACCTGCGAGACCTGCTTGTTCAAGTCATAGTCGGCCGACACCGACGTCACCTCGACGTTCGGATTGATCTTCTTGGCCGCGTCCTCGATGCCCTTGATGGTGGCGACGAAGAAGGGGTTGCCGAGCAGGCCGACCGAGATGCCGACCTTGTTCAGGTCCTTGGCCGATGCCGGCGCAATGGCGACGGCCGCGAACGCGGCGCCGCAGAGCAGTTTGGCGATGGTCTTCATTACGCTTACTTCCTCCTGATGCCCCGCGCCTCTCACGGTGCGTTACACAAGCCGGTCTTTGATGCCGGCGACAAGGTCACTCACGTTCTTGCCCCTGCCTGGAGCCTGTAGCGGTCGAGGGCGACCGCCACGATGATGACCAATCCCTTGATGATGTACTGCCAGATGTCCGAGACGCCGGCCAGGATGAGCCCGTTGGACAGCACGGCGATGATCAGCCCGCCGATCAGCGTGCCCCAGATCGAGCCGACGCCGCCGACGAAGCTTGTGCCGCCCAGGATGACCGCGGCGATGGCGTCGAGTTCGTAGGACTGGCCGAGCTGCAGGCCGTTGGCGGCATAGAGCCTGGCCGCCGACATGGCGCCGCCGAGACCTGCCAGCAGGCCGGACACGCCATAGACGAAGAGCAGCACCAGCGGCACCTTGATGCCGGTCAGCCGCGCCGCCTCGGCATTGCCGCCCACGGCATAGATCCAGGTGCCGAGCACGGTGCGTTTCAGCACCAGCCACGACACCACCACCACCGTCAGCGCGATGATGACCAGCCAGGGAACGCCGAACAGCGAGCCGTTGCCGATGAAGTCGAACGGCAGGTCGGAGTTGAACACGGTCGTGTCTTCGCCGAGCAGGCGGGCGACGCCGCGCACGGCGGTCAGCGATCCCAGCGTGACGATGAAGGGCGGCAGCCTGATATAGGCGATGAGCAGCCCGTTGATGACCCCGAAGCCGAGACCGACCAGAATAGCCGCCGGCACGCCGAGCAGGCCCCAGTCCGGCACCAGCGACACCAGCACCGCCACCATTGCGGAAGCGGCAAGGATCGAGCCGACCGACAGGTCGATGCCGCCGGTGAGGATGACGAAGGTCATGCCGGCGGCGAGCACGATGTTGATCGACGATTGCTGCGTGACGATCAACAGGTTGGTGCCGGTGAGAAAACGCGGATTGATGAACTGGAAGCCGGCCGCCAGCAACACCAGCACCGGCAGCATGCCGAGCGCGGCCAAAGCCGTGCGCAACCGCCGGCTCCTGACTGCCGCCTGGTCCACTGTCGTCGTCGTGGTCGTTCTGTCGGTCATTCCTTCGGTCCTTCTTGGGCCGCTCCCGTCGCAAGTTCCATGATTGCTTCCTGGCGAAGCGGCTCGCCCCGGGATGCCGTCACCTCGCCTGCTATGGCGCCGTCGCGCATCACCAGAACCCGGTCGGCGACGCCGACTACTTCCGGCAATTCGCTGGAGATCATCAGTATGGCGATGCCCCGGTTGGCGAGATCGTCGATCAGCCGGTAGATTTCCGATTTGGCGCCGACATCGACGCCGCGCGTCGGCTCGTCGAGGATGACGACCTTCGGCTCGGTCTCCAGCAGGCGAGCCAGCAGCACCTTCTGCTGGTTGCCGCCCGACAGCGAACCGGCATTGGCCTGCGCCGAGCGGGTGCGGATCGAGAGATCGGCGACGGCTTTCGCAGCGCGCCTGTCGGCGGCGGCGAAGTCCCGCAAGCCGCCGGCGCGCGCATCCCTGGCCAGCACGCCCATGTTGATGTTGTCGGAAATAGACATGTCGAGGAACAGGCCGAGTTCCTTGCGGTCCTCGGTGAGATAGGCGATGCCGGCATCGAGCGCCTCGCGCGGCGAGCCGATGGCGATCGGCTTGCCGTCGAGCTCCAGCGTGCCGGCGCTGCGCCGGTCGGCGCCGAAGATGAGCCTGGCAAGTTCGGTGCGGCCCGAGCCGACGAGGCCCGCCAGCGCCAGCACCTCGCCGTGATAGAGGTCGAAGGAGCAGTCCTTCAGCAGCCTGCCGTCGGACATGCCGCGCACCGACAGCGCCACGGCGCGCTTTTCGCCCGGCGGGCGGTGATCCTTCTTGTAGAACGCCGAGAGATCGCGGCCGACCATCATCGAAACGAGCCGCGAGGCGCTGAGGTCGGCGCGCTCCAGCGTGCCGACATAGCCGCTGTCGCGCAGCACGCTGACGCGGTCGGCGAGCTGGTAGACCTCTTCCATGCGATGGCTGATGTAGATGATGGCGATGCCTTGCGCCTTCAGCGTCGCGATCACCTCGAACAGCCGCTCGGTCTCGCGCGAGGTCAGCGACGTGGTCGGCTCGTCCATGACGATGATGCGCGCATTGGTCGACAGCGCCCGGGCGATCTCGACCAGCTGGCGCTCGCCGAGTGACAGGCCGGAAACCAGGGCACGCGCCGAAAAGGAAACGCCGAGCCGGCCGATGATCTCGGTCGCGCGCCGGTTGCACTGGTCGCGGTCGACGATGCCGAAACGGCGCGGTTCTTTGCCGAGGAAAATGTTCTGCGCCACGGTCAGATTGGGCGCCAGCGACAGTTCCTGGTAGATCACCGCGACGCCGCTGGCGCGCGCCTTGATCGGATCGCCGGTCGCGGCGGGCATGCCATCGATCAGGATCTCGCCCCCGGGATCGGGACGATAGGCGCCCGAAAGCACCTTCATCAGCGTCGACTTGCCGGCACCGTTCTCGCCCATCAGCGCGTGCAGCTCGCCGGCCTGGACGGTAAGCGAAACATCCTGCAGGGCGCGGATCGCGCCGAACGTCTTCGAAATATGGCGCATTTCCAGCACCGGGTGGCGTTCCGCCCCCATGCCGGCTGTCTCCGTCCTGGCCTGCGCGCTCATCGGGCTGCGACCTTGCCGGCGGTCCCGGCGACCAGATCGCGCCAGCCGTCGCGGTAGCCGGCGAGGCTGGTGAAGCGCACTGCTTTCACCGGCTCCGGCGGCTCGGCGGCGAATTCACGCCCGACGCTCTCGAAAGCCAGGGCCGCAGCGCCCGTGGCGCTGCCTTGCAGCGAAGCGCCCTGCATGAAGGCCTGCTCCGGCCGCAGCTGCGCCAGCAGGCTGGCGAGCAGGCCGCCAGTGTTGAGACCGCCGTCGACGATCACGGTGTTGCTGGAATGGATGAGGTCGAGGCAGAGGTCGAGCATCAGCGCGACATAGAGCAGTGCCACGGCCGCACGCTCGCCGGCATCAGGCGTGCGTCCGACCAGCCGGCCCGAACGGCCTGGCATCGGCCCGCCCGGCGCGAAGCTCGGCAATGCCATCATGCCGGCATCGATCGCCCGCTGCACCGCCGCGCCTTCGACCGGGCCTTGCCAGCCGTCGCTGATGGCGGCGAATTCGCGCCCGCCCATGAAGCGGATGGTCGGCACCGGGCCGCCGTCCACATCGACATTGACCAGCATGTCGCGATCGCGGTCGAGCGCCTCGAGCGGACAGTCGGGATTGAGCACGATGACCCAGGTGCCGGTCGAAACCACTGTCACCGAGCCCAGCCCCTGCCGCCGATAGGCATGGAGCGCGGCATTCGAGTCGTGGACGCCGTTGTGGATGGCGAGCGGCCGTGCCGCGCTGCCGAAGTCCTGCTCGCCGATGACAGTTCCCGCACGCGCGAAGGCCGGCATCTGGTGGCGCCACCCCTCGGCGTCGACCAGTGAGGAAAAATCGTGACGACGCGGCGCCCACAGATGCGAATGGCAGCCGAGATAGGACACTTCGCAAACCGGCCTGCCGCCAAGGCGCCAGCTCCAATATTGCGGATAGCCGAGGATCCATTTCGCCGTCGCGAAAGCGTCGGGTGCGGCCTCCTGCAGCCACAGCATGTGGCGGCCGTAGTTGAAACCGAGCGGCAGCCGCGGCGAGAACGTCTCGGCGTAGTCCGGAATGCGGCGATCGATCCGCGCGGCGATTTCGGCCGGCGGCTCCTGCTCATAGTCGAGGATCGGATGCGTCAGCGCCGCGTCGTCCACGAGGGCGAAGGTGCAGCCATGGCCCGACACCATCACCCCTTCCACGCCATGGTTTTCGATCACAGCGGTGACGGCGCCGAGCGCCCAATCGTGGAGGTCGGCCTCATCGAGCACGCTGAAGCCGCCTTGGCGCGTCCATTTCGGCTGGGTCCGGCGCTCGTCGAGAATGCGTCCGTCCTGGCCGAAGACGAACAGCTTCGAATTGGTCTTGCCGAAGTCGAGCACCGCGACCTTCATGCGATGGCTCCCATGGTCGAAGCAATCCGCACCATGACGCCGGCATCCTCCAGCATGCGCGCGTCGGCATCGGAAAGACCGTCGTCGGTGACCAGCGTGCCGATGCGCGACAGGGGCAGCGCAACGTTACGGGCCTGGATCGAAAGCTTGCGGCTGTCGGCCAGCACGACGATCTGGTCGGCGCACTGGCTAAGCTCGACGATCGAGCGCACCAGCAGCGGGTGCGATTCCAGCAAGCCTTCCTGGCCGATGCCTTGCGCGCCGAGAAAGAACTTCGAAGCGTAGAAAGGTGCCGGATGGGTGAGCGAGTGAATGATGCCCGGCTCGCGATGCAGGTCGCCGCCGGCAACGGTCAGGCTGCAATGGCCATGATCGCTCAGATACGCCGCCAGCGGCATCGAGTTGGTGTAGAGCCGGATGCTGCGCTCGGCGAGCTTGACCCCGAGATGGAAACAGGTCGAGCCGCCATGCACGATGACCGCGTCGCCGTCGCGCACCATGGTCGCGGCTAGGTTGGCGATCTGCCGCTTGGCCTCGACCGCGAGGTCGCGATTCTCGTCATAGGGCCGGGCATAGGCGACGCCGGCCTGCGACGTGCCGTCCAGCGCCGAAACACCGCCATAGACCTTGCGCGCCTCGCCCGCCTCGTCGATCCGGTCGATGTCGCGCCGCACCGTCGCGGCCGAAACGCCGAGCCGCTCCTGCAGCTCCCGCACCGAGGCGAAGGGGCGATCACGCAAGAGCTCGACAATCTGACGCTGGCGGCCGGAGTCGCTCAACTGTTTCCTCCAAAACGCCGTTCTGCGACGGCAGTTGGTGTAACTTACTCAACATTAGCTCGATTGCAAGCCGCAACTGACGGTATTCGATCACGGTTGACGGAACTCACTCTTATCTGCGATATCAAACCCGTCGAATGCCCGACCACCGCATTCGACGGTTGGCGGATTGTTGGAGGAGATGCGTGATGGCGACCCAGGCGGATGCGCAGGAATTGGCGGCGCTGCGGGCGCTTTCGGCCGCCATCGGACAGGATCCGCATCTGACTCAGGCCGCCGGCGGCAACACCTCGCTGAAAGCCGGAGACACGCTGTGGATCAAGGCTTCCGGGACCTGGCTGAAAGACGCGCTCGCCGATGATATCATGGTGCCGGTGGCGATGGCGCCATTGCTCGAGGCGGTTGAACGACGCGATCCCGCCGCCGACCAGCCTCAGGCCTTCGCCATCGGCGCGCTCAACCCGCGCGGGCTGCGTCCCTCGATCGAGACCACGGTGCATGCCTTGATGCCGCAGCGCGTGGTCCTGCATGTCCACTGCGTCGACACCATTTCGCTTGCGGTGCAGGCCGATTGCGAGGTCCTGGCCGCGCGCCGGCTCGCAGGCATCCAATGGGCCTATGTTCCCTACCGCCGGCCGGGCCTGCCGCTGGCCCAGGGCATCTCCGAAAGGCTGCGGCCGGGCGTCGATGTCCTGATTCTGGGCAATCACGGCCTCGTCGTCGCGGCCGAGACCGTCACCGGGGCCGAGGCGCTGTTGCGCCGCGTGACCGGGCTTCTGGCAAGGGCGCCGCGCGACGCGGCCGCGCCCGACATCCCGGCACTGACCGCGCTTGCCGCAAATTCCGGCTACCGCTTGCCCGTCGACACCGAGGCGCACGCGGTCGCCATCGATCCCGACAGCCGCCGCATGGCATCGGGCGGCAGCCTCTATCCCGACCATGTCATCTTCCTCGGCAAGGGTTCGGTGGTGGCTGCGCCCGGCGAGGACGTCGCCGCTGTCGTCAGGCGTCGCGGCGCCCAGCCCCTGTCGATCCTGTTCCCGGGGCTCGGCGTCCTGATGCGCGCCAATGCCAGCGCCGGCGCCGACGCCATGCAGCGTTGCCTTGCCGACGTGACGGCGCGGGTCGATGTCACGGCGACGTTGAATTACCTTACCGAGGCGGAGAACGACGAACTCGTCAACTGGGACGCCGAGCAGTACCGCCAGAAACTGAACGCCTCCGGTGGCTGACATGTCGCCCGTCGCCGGCTCGCCTCTCTCGGATCGCCTCGTCATCGGCGTCGATATCGGCACCTCGGGCGCCCGCGCCGTAGCCATGCGTCCGGACTTTTCAATTGCCGGCCAAGCCGCCGTCCGCCTCGACGCATTTGGCCAGGATCCACGCAGTCCGGCGGCCTGGTGGCAAGCGGTCCGGGCAGCGCTGGCGGAGTTGATTGCGGGCATCGACCGGACCGCAGTCCGCGCCATCGCCGTGGATGGCACCTCGGGCACGTTGCTGCCGGTCGACGGTGCCGGACGGCCGCTCGCCGAACCGCTGATGTACAATGACAAGGTCGCCGGCGACGATATACTGGCCGCGATCGCGCGCGAGGCGCCGGCGGGCAGCGCCGCGCACGGCGCGACCTCAGGCCTCGCCAAGGCGCTTCACTTCCAGCATCTGCCGGGCGTGGCGGCGGTGCTGCATCAGGCGGACTGGATCGCCGGACAGTTCTCGGGCCGCTTCGACATCAGCGACGAGAACAACGCCTTGAAAACCGGCTACGATGTCGAGGCCCGCCGTTGGCCGGACTGGATCGCGGCGACCGGAATGCGCATGGATTTGCTGCCTGACGTCGTCGAGCCGGGCGACGTCACCGGCACGCTCACCGCGGCCATGGCGGATCTGTTCGGCTTGGCCCGCGACGTGACCGTCGTTGCCGGCACGACCGATGGCTGCGCCTCTTTCCTGGCGACGGGTGCGGCGGGGGCCGGCGACGGGGTCACGGCGCTTGGATCGTCGCTTACCATCAAGATCCTGTCCGACCGGCCGATCTCGGCGCCGCGATACGGCATCTACAGCCATCGGCTGGGCAATGCCTGGCTGGCCGGCGGGGCCTCGAATTCCGGCGGCAAGGTGCTGGCGCAGCATTTTCCGCTCGCGCGCATCATCGAGCTCAGTGCCATGATCGACCCGGCGACCGAGACCGGCCTCGACTATTATCCGCTCGCCACATCGGGCGAACGGTTCCCGATCGCCGATCCGGCGCTCCCCCCGCGCCTCGTCCCGCGCCCGGTGGATGATGCCGACTATCTCAAGGCGATGTTCGAAGGCATGGCCGCGATCGAAGCGCTCGGCTATCGCCGGCTTGGCGAGCTCGGCGCGCCGGCGCTGACTTCGGTGCGCAGCGTCGGCGGCGGCGCGGCAAATCCGGCGTGGAGCGCGATCCGGCAGCGTAAGCTCGGCGTTGCGTTCTTGCCGGCTTTGTCGGACGAGGCCGCTGCCGGAACGGCGCGGCTGGCGTTGAAGGGTGCGAACGAGGCGGGGCTGCTATGAACCGGAAACTGGCTGAACGCCTCGACGGCATCGGACCGCTGGCGGAGCGCTACCAGGTCTTCCTGGTCGACCAGTTCGGCGTGCTGCATGACGGCTCGGCCCCCTATCCCGGCGCGGTGGCGGCCTTGGCGGCACTGAAGCGCGCCGGAAAGACCGTGGTGCTGGTCTCCAACTCCGGCAGGCGCGCCAAGCCCAACGAGGACCGTTTGCTGAGGCTCGGCTTCGAGGCCGGAAGCTGGGATCATTTCGTTTCCTCCGGCGAGGTGGCGTGGCGATCCTTCCACGAAATGGCGGCGACCGGAGCGTTGCGGCCCGGCACGAACTGCCTGTTGATCAGCCGCGATAATGACCGCACAGCGATCGAGGGCCTGCCTTTTGTGTTGACCGGAGCCGGCGATACCGCCAACCTGGTACTGATCGCGGCCAGCGAAGGCGACCGCTACGACCTGGACCATTATCGCCGCCTGCTGGCGCCGGCGGCGGCGCGAAAGGTGCCATGCTTCTGCACCAATCCCGACAAGATCATGCTGACGGCCGTCGGGCCCCGCTTCGGCGCCGGCGAGATCGCCGATCTCTACGAGAGCCTGGGCGGCAGCGTCACCCGCATCGGCAAGCCCGGCCCGGCGATCTTCGATGCCGCACTGGCGCTGGCCGGCGAGCCCGACCGCGCCAGCGTGGTCTGCGTCGGCGACAGTGTCGAGCATGACATAGCGGGCGGAAACGGCTCCGGCATCGCCACGGCGCTGGTCCTGAGCGGGATATTGGCGGACACTTCGGATCTTGTCGCTGTTTTCGACGAGGAGCAGGCCTGGCCGGACTACGTCACGGGGTCCTTCAGCTTCCGTTGACCGCCTCGAGCATGCGCCTTGCGCTCTCTTCGTCGGTGATCAGGATGGTCGGCGCGATCAGGTTCATGGCGCCGAGCAGCGCCGCTGTCTTCTCTTCGCCGCCGGACGTGAGAATGCGGATCGGCGCCTTGCGCAGCCGATCGACCTCCACCGACATCACATGGCTGTTGACGGGGTGGTCGACGAGATCGCCATTGCGGTCGAAGAAATGGAACAGAAGGTCGCCAACGGCGCCACGCGCAACCAAAGCCTCGCGGTCCGCCTCCTTAAGAAAGCCGCCGCGAGAGAAGGTAGTGGCCGAAGCGATGCCGCCGACGCTCAGCAGAACGGCATCGAGCACGTTGGCCATCTCAAAAACCTCCTGCAGTCCGCAACGCTCGACCAGCGCGATCTTGGTCTCGACGCTGTCGACGACGGCCGGCGTCGGGATCAGATAGCCGTCGCCCTGGAAGATTTGGGCGAAGCGCCAGGCGAACTCGGCCGGGTTGTAGCGGCGCACGACGCCCACACCGCCTAGCAGCGAAATGACCTTGAAGTCGGTGAGCGATTTGGCGCTGATGAAGGGCAGACTCGAGAACAGCGTCTGACCCCAGCCGACGCCGACGCGCATGCCGGATTTCATCGTGTCGGACAGGAAAATCCCGGTCTTCGCACTGATCGCGGGGATCGGATCGGCATTGGGCGCGGTCAGCGGCGCCACCAGCGCCTGCTTCAGGCCGAACGTGCGCTCCAGCGCGCGCTCCAGCCGCACGATCTCTGACAACTCGCTTTCGATGGTGATTTTCACCTCGTTGCGGGACCTCGCCTCCGCCAGCATGCGAACGATGGTGACGCGGCCGACGCCGAGCACGTCGGCGATCTCGTTCTGCGTCATCTGCTCGACGAAATACATCCAGGCGGCGCGGATCCTGAGGCGGTCCGTGCGGCTCTCGTTGACGACCTGTTCGGGCCCCTCGGTCACTCCGCTTTCGCTATCGCCCTGCCGTCGCCTGCCCAACTGTCTTCTCCCCGCTCGGCGATGTAGGAGTCACTCGCCGATTCTCCACGCTGGTTTAATATCGCCTATTGATCTACCAATCGATAGGAACAATGTAGGGTCAGCGGCCGGCTCTCGGCGGCCGAGGCCGGTGGACGTTTTTGAGGCGATTCGCGATGCTCCGACAAATCTCCAGGGATGTCCGCGTCAATTTGAAGGACCGGCTGCGCGACGTCCGCGACATCATTCGCCAGAGCCGCCACGACAGCGACAGCGAGGCCAATCTCGTGCGGGAAGCAACCAGCCATTTGCCGCCGTTCCCGGGCAAAGGTATCGAAGGCCTGCTCGGCCATGCCGCCAGTGCCGTCGACGAAGCCTTGTCGATCGCCGAATCCTTTGTCCCGCATGACCGCCCGACGAAGATCGACGGAACGACTGTGAAAGGCCTTGGCATCTATTTCCCGGCCGGCAACGACGAACGCCAGTCCAGCGCCGAGCGCGTCTTCCGGCGCGACATGTACTATCTGACCAGGACCGTGCTCGCCGCCCTGAAGATCGACAATGCCCGGATCCACGAGGCGGATTTCGCCGCCGTCCACGCCGCCATGCAAAAACGCCACGCCGGTCTGCTGGCCGCGATGCCCGCCAGACCCGGCCCCGCCGCGCTGCCGGCCGTCGCCGCTGCCTGTGCGGCGCTGCTGGTCGAGTGCCTCAACCACCGTCCTGTCCGCTTTGTCGAAGCCGAACCGGATGCAATCGGCGACCGGGCGCTCGACATAGCTTGCTTGGCCCCCGTCGTCCTGGCCTGCGGCCTGGCCACCACGGCCAGCGACGGTGCGCCTGAGCCCGACATGCTGGAGACCGCTGTTCTGGCGGCCGGCATCCGTCACGACCGCATCGTCAAGGCCTGTGCCAAGGCGAGCCCGGTCGATGAATTGACACCTGTCTTCGCCACCTTGCTTGCCCATTTGCCGTAGCTGCCGGTTCTGGCCGAGACTATCGCCCGAGCGCCATGTCCGCGATGGTCTTCTTGGCGCGCTGGATCGAGGCCGGGCTCATCGAGAGCTCGGTCAGCCCCATCTTGAGAAAGGCCGGGATGAGGTCGGGGCGTCCGGCCGCCTCGCCGCACATGCCCACCATGATGCCGGCGGCCACGCCGGCTCTTGCCGTCAACTCGATCGCCGACATGACGGCCGGGTTGGCGACATCATTGAGCTTGGCCACGGTCGGGTTGAGCCGGTCGGCGGCCATGATGTACTGGGTCAGGTCGTTGGTGCCGATCGAGAAGAACGACACCTCTTTCGCCAGCGCCGGCGCGATCAGAACGGCGGCCGGCGTTTCGATCATCACACCAAGATCGAACGCCGCATGCGGCACGCCTTGCGCCTTCAGTTCCGCCGCGCACTCGGCAACCAGAACCCGCGTCTGCCGTACCTCCGATATGTCGGAGACCATCGGGAGCATCACCTTGATGTTGCCGTGCACGGCTGCCCTGAGCAGCGCCCTGAGTTGGCGCTTGAAGATATCCGGCCGGTCGAGGCACATGCGAATGCCGCGCCAGCCGAGGAAGGGATTTTCCTCGTCGGGAAATTCGATGCCGGCGATCGGCTTGTCACCGCCTATGTCGAGCGTGCGCACGATGACGGGATAGGGCGCGAATGCCTTGGCCAGCGCCGCATAGGTCTCGGCCTGCATGTCCTCGGAGGGCAGATGCATATGGCGCATGAACAGAAGCTCGGTGCGGAACAGGCCGACGCCCATGGCGCCGGCTTCCTGCGCTGCCGCGATTTCCTCCAGCGAGCCGATATTGGCGGCGACCTCGATGATCCTGCCGTCCGCGAGTTTGGGCGTCACGGTCTTGAACACGGCCAGTCCGGCGCGCTCCTTGGCCGCCGCCTGGACGCGGGCGGCGAAGTCCGCGCGGGTCGCCGCATCGGGGTCGACGATCACCTGCCCGCCATTGCCGTCCACGGCCACCTCGCGCGCGCTGCGCAGGGCATTGATCTGGTCGCCAAGGCCCAGCACTGCCGGAATGCCGTGCGAACGGGCGATGATGGCAATGTGCGAGGTGGCCCCGCCATGGCCGCACACCACCCCGCCGATGCGCTTCAGCGGCGCCCGCGCCAGGTCCCAGGCGCCGATGTCGTCGGCGATCAGGATGGCGCCTTCGGGGATATTTTCGAGGCTGGCGTCATCCTGGCCGAGCAGCGCCAGACAGATCTGTCGTCCGACCGCATGGCAGTCGTCGGCGCGCGCGTTGAGATAGTGATCATCGACCGCGCTGAAATCGGCGGCTATGGTGGAGGCGGCGGTGATGACGGCTGAGACAGCGTCATTGCCGCTTTTGATCGCCTTCTCGGCCTCGCCGGTCAGGCTGTCGTCGGCGGCGATGTCCCGCAGCGCCGCGATGATGCCGCGATCTCCGGCGGACAGGGTGTCCTGCGCCAGCGCCTTGTCCATGCGCGCCTGAACGGCGGCGACGGCGGCGCGGAACCTGTCGATCTCGCCGGCGATCTCCTCCGCCTGCAGCATGCGGCCCTGTCCAGCGATGTCAGGCGGAAAATGCGCGAAGGCAGGCCCGATGGCGACGCCCTCGCTCGCCGCGACGCCGCGCAAACCGGCCACGCCTGAAGCAGCCGGTACGGGTTCGGACGCCGGCACAATGTCCTCGCCCGTATTGGCGGCCGGTTGCGGATCGTCATCGTCGAGACCTGCCTTCGGATTCTCGAGATAGCCGATTAGCGCCTCGATCGCCTCAATGGCGTCCGCGCCATTCGCCCGCACGGTGACTTCCTGGTTTTCCTTCACCGCCAGCAGCATCAGCTTGACCGAGCTCTTGGCGCTGACCGCCTTGCCGTCCTTGACCAGCTCGACATCGGATTCGAAACCCTTGGCAAGCTTGACGAAGCGCGTGGCGGGACGGGCGTGCAAACCTTCATGCACTCTGACGATGGTCGAGCGTTCCATGGCAAATACTCTGTTGTGGCGCCGCGCCGACATGGGTCGCGGCGCGAATGCTTCAGGCGGCGATGGTGATGATCGCGTCTGTCTTCAGGGCGGCCACGAGCGCTTGGGTGTCGACCTGCGAAGCGCAGATCTCGCCCGGCCGCTCGGCCTCGGTGGCGCCATTGAACGAGATGACGACATGCCCCATCTCGAGCACCTTGCTCCAGGCGCTGGAGCCGACCGCCGTGATTGTCGCGGAAACAGGTCCAAGGGTGATCGACGCGCCCTTCTGCGGCGCGCCTTCGCTGGGCCCGAGTTCCGTCTTGTGGAGCACGGAAACCTCGGCAAGCTCCGGCGGCGAGCCATCCGCGAACAGGATGAGCACGCCCCCTTCGGCAAGGTCCGCTACTTCAGGCCCGATGGAAGTGACCCGTGTTCTCAGCAGAACCGTCATATGGCGAACCTCATTTCCTTACTTTCCTCGAGGGGGTCACGGACGCCCGTGAACCCCTCTATCTCCGTGCTTTGGCGCGATTCCCAAGGAAAGCGCTACGCGCCCTTTTTCCGGGAAAGCCGTTTCAGGCTTTCCCGGAATTTGCTTAGAACACGATCAGGCTGACGACCCAGGCGATCAGCACCGAGACCGGGCCCATGATCTGGCGGCTGATGAGAACCGCCGGGACGCCGATTTCGATCGTCTTGGGCTTGGCTTCACCGAGCGCCAGGCCGACCGGGACAAAGTCGCAGCCCACCTGGGTGTTGTAGGCAAACAGCGCCGGCAGCGCCATCGCCGGCGAAATCGTGCCGTTGGCGATCTGCGGACCGATGATGGCGACGCCGATGACCTGCGCGATGACCGCGCCCGGTCCCAGGATGGGGGACAGGAACGGCAGGCCGCAGATGGCCGAGATGATCAGCAGGCCGACGATGTTGTTGGCGAGCGGTCCCATCGGCTGGGCAAGCACGTCGCCGATGCCGGTGTACAGGATCAGGCCGATGAGCATGGTCACGAAGGCCATGAACGGCAGCACGTTGCGCACCACCTGGTCGATCGTACGGCGGCCGGCATTGAAGAAGATGCCGACCACGCGGCCCATGACGCGGCCGATCGAGCTGATCAGGCCGATCAGCCCGCCTTCGCTCGGTAGCGGCTGTGGTGCCGCGGCCGCGGTGTTGTTGCCTGGACTCATCGATGCTGCTCCCCCCGCAGTGGTGACCGCCTCGGATCCGTCCGCCATCGTGACATTGGCCGGCTTCACGCCCGAAACGTAGATGTCCTCGGTGATGAACTGGGCGAGCGGCCCAGCCTGGCCGACCGGCGTCAGGTTGACGGTCGGGATGCGCTTGCGCGGATAGACGCCGCAGCGTGCGGTGCCGCCGCAGTCGACGACGACGACCGCCATCTCGCTTTCGATCGGCGGCGCCTTGAAGCCGTCGACGGCCGTGGCGCCGGTCATGTCGGCGATGAGCTGTGCCACGGGATGGATGCCGCCTCCGGTGACGGAGACGATCTTGTCGCGCTGCGCGGTCGGCTCGATGACGAGCGGGCCGCCCCAGCCCGTGGAGCCCCGGGAGATCCTTACGGCTTTGTATGTCTTGGCCATGATGTCCTCCCCGCCCTTACAGCTCGACGCCCTGGCGGCGTGCCATGATGGCGGTGATGCGCTCGGTCAGCATGCCCTTGAGCAGGATGACGACGAGGCCGACGATGGCGTACCAGATCGCCACCTTGACGTGATAACCTCCGGCGACGACACCCCGCTTCTCCAGGTCGAGCAATGCGACCAGCATGCCGCCCCAGACGAAGTATTCGCCGGGGTTGATATGCGGGAACAGGCCGAGCGGCGGATGCACGTAGGAGACAGCCGCGTCATAGAAGGCGGGCTTGTGCTTTTCTTCCAGGAACGATCCGAAGGTGTAAGCCATCGGATTGGTGAGGAAGAACACCGCCAGCAGAGGCAGCAGCGTATAGCGGGTCAGCGCGATCCTGCCGGCGCCGCGTGCCAGGCCGTGGACGCGCTCCTCGCCGACCAGTTCGGTGACGGCGTAGAAGGCGGTCATCAGCACCACCAGTGTCGGGATGATGCCGGTAACGAAGCCGGCGAACACTTCGCCGCCTTTCTGGAAGATGCCGATGAAGTATTTGCCGATTGCGGTCAGCCAGCCGAGTTGCTCTTCCTGCTGCACGTTTTTCAGCTGTTCCTTCAGCTGATCGGCGGTGACAGGCGCGCTGTCGGTCTGCGCCTGCGCCAACACCACGAGATGATCGGTGGCATGCTCGACGCCGAGCCTGCCGTGCCAGGCAGCATCCGAGACCATGGTGCCTGCAACATGCAGGTTATGCACGGCCATGTCGGCATGCTGCGCCAATAACGAAAATACAGACATTTCTCCTCCTTATGCCGCCCGCCGGTTGATTCCGGCCGGTGCGCGGCGTCCTCTAGGCCCTTGCTACGTTCAAGCCGGACAAGCCCGGCTTCTTCCCCGGCTCCGACCGTGCTTTGTCGATCTGTTCAATCGCCCGTTTCACGGCCTCGGCCACACCGGGTTCCCCCTCCCCCAAGATCGCAGGGTTGGACCGGAGTTGATCGAGGGGAACACCCTCGAATTGTTGATGTCGTTTGAATTTGGTGAATACCGAGCGCCCGCTCATGACCATCATGCGGCGCACGATCAGGTCCGGCGTCACCACGACGAGCGCGATGGTGCCCTTGGCCAGCCGGCCGCGAAAATTGCCGGCCCCGACGAAGCCATCCTTGTACTGGTCGGTGACGCCCCGGAAGACGTCCGAATAGTGCCGCATCTGCAGCCAGACGCCGAGCGACTGCAGCGCCCACACGATAACCAGCAGAAGCAGTCCCCACTGCCAAATCGCCATTCGGTTCTCCTCCCGAAGCCTTCATTGAACCGCATCTTGGACGGATGCGCGACAACAGCAAAGTGAGAACATTTGTTTCCGAGAATGTCAATATGTATGATATTGACCTCGGTCATGGTCATCCACAGGCCGTCGGCCGATTTCGGCGACGGCACGGTTGTGCTAGCCTGTCGTCAAACGGGATATGTGAAATGGAACTGCCCTTCAGGGATGAACTGGCCCTTATGCCCGACCTTCGCCATCGGTTGCGGCAATTGCGCTGGTTCCGCGCCACGTTTCGCGGCAGCGCCAAGGTGGTGTCCGACACATTCGGCGTGCGTTTTGAAATCGACGAAGCCAGGCTCACAAGGGCTTTTCTCGACTGGGTCGAGATCATGGAGGCGCAGAAGCGTTTCGCCGCGATCGACCGCGCCGACTTCATCGTCTTTGCCGCCGGCCTCGTGCTGCGCGAACTGATACGGCAGGCGCCGGCCAGGGAAGTCTCCGGCCTCAGCCATCTCGTCGGGACCGAGCAGAATGCCGGCACGCTGGAAATCGTCCGCTTCTGGCCTGAGGGGTTCCTCTACACCAATTATTGCGTTTCGGTGATTTCGGCGATCTACGAGCAGGAATTCGGCTCAGCGCCCAGCATCGACAAATGCGCCGACGACCTGCGCACATGGTGGTCCTATCGCGAGAACGTGACCGAGATGCCGGCCTATGCCGTGGCTTTCCTCGACCGCTTCCTTGGCACCGAACCGAACTGGATCACGCCGGATCGCGCGCAATCGCGGCAGGCCATGCAAAGGGCGCTTGGGTCGGCCCGGGCCAGCGATGCGCTACGCCAGCTTTGACAGATTTTGGCGCCCGACCACCACGCTATTGAACATTTGACTTTTTGCCGGTAGCAAAGTGCAAAACTCCGGGGAGAAGCGCGTGGCGCGATCAAGGCCTATCATTTTCGATTGCGACGGCGTTCTCGTCGACAGCGAACCGCTGGCCGCCAAGGCCTATGAGCGCGTCTATGAAAAGCACGGCATGCCGGGCGTGCACGGCGGCATCATCGCCCAGTGCATCGGCATGAAACAGTCCGACATCATCATCAAAATCAGGGAATTGACCGGCCATCAGTTTCCGGCGGCGGCGGACGGCGACATCTGGACCGAGACCAGGATCCTGTTTTCGCAGGAACTGAAGCCGACACCAGGAATCGCCGCGTTTCTGGAGGCGTTTGAGGGCGACCGCTGCGTTGCCTCCTCGTCCTCCGTCGAGCGCATAAACCACAGCCTGGCAGTGACGGCGCTGGCGCGGTTCTTCGGCGACGCAATTTACAGCTCCTCGATGGTTAAGAACGGCAAGCCCGCGCCGGACATTTTCCTGTTCGCCGCGGCAAAGATGGGCGCCAATCCGGCGGACTGCATCGTCATCGAGGATTCGCCCTTCGGTATCCAGGGCGCGGTTGCCGCCGGCATGACGGCGATCGGCTACACCGGCGGCGGCCACACCTATCCCGAGCATGGCGCGCGACTGAAGGCGGCCGGCGCCGATTTCGTCTGCACCGACTGGCAAGAGATCAGCCGGCAATTGTCCGGGCTCGGTGTCCCCGCCTAAGAGCTTGTTCTAGCGAGTGGGTAGTCCAAGCCGAACCCATTCGTCTGGCGGGATTACAGATCCGACACGTAGGCCGAACGACAAAACCCTGGTCACATCGCTGTCGACCTCGCAGCGGAAGCCCAGATGGTACCACGTGCCCGTTGCGCGAAAAGCGACATCCGGGGCGTTGAGAATATTGCCGGCCTTCAGCGGCACGCTTGGGATCAAGTCGGGGAAATATGAGGCGTCCAGCAATTGCTGCTGCAATGCGCTGGCGCAAAGTTTGGCACCACGCTGGGCGCGCGGCACGCCGCCCATCGAGGTCGTGGCCAGCGCATCGCCGGTAGCGTCTTGCGAATAGAGCTTGCGAACGCCCGGAAGCCCGGAATAGCGACGCGACGCGGCACTGGCGACATCAGGGGAAGTTGGGCTTCCCGCGCTCCCGTTGGAGGACTTCGAAACTTTTGAAGAGCCGGGCTTCGGCGCATTTGCGGGTTTTGGCGTCGGCTTTTCAGCCGATATCGGAAGCTCGACCTCAGTATCGCCATCATCGGCGGCCAACGGCGCTGCCGCAGCCGTTTGGTTGTCGGCGTCGGGGGTTTCCGCCTCCTCAGCATCCTTCAGGGACTCGGCATCCTTCGCGGCGGTTGCCGGCTTCTCGCCGGTCTCGGGCAACTCTGCCGGCTTTTCGGTGGCCGCCGGCGCGCCAGACTTGGTCTCCGCAGGCTCAGGCGTCACGGGCGGCTTGGACGTCTCCTCCTTGGCAGGCGCTGGCGAACTGTCTTGAGCGCTGGCTCCGTCCAGGGATTTCCTGGGGCCGGCGTCCTTGTCGCCGAACTGAAAGACAGGTCTCAAGGTCTCGATCGGCGGCGTCTTGCGCGACTGCTTTTCGGGCGGTTCTTCAGGCTTCGTTTCCGGCGGCTTCTCGGCTTTGGGCTCCTTTGGCGGTGCGGGAGCAGGTTTCGGTTTTGGCTGATCGGGCGGAGGCACGAGCGCGACATTTACCGGCTGGTCCTGCTGCGGCTCTTGGCCTGGCCTCGGCAGGTTGTAGAACACCAGCGCTGCGAGGAGCGTATGCAGGATCAGCGATGCGGGCAGCGCCCACAACAGATCCCGACGCCGCTCTCGTGCCTCGTCCTTCATGCTGACCGATGTGGAATGAAATAGCGGCGGCTTCAAGCATAGGCTTTGGATTGATGCAATTTAACCGCTGCACAGCTCGGTGATCTGGATGATCCGCGCCGCCGCGCCGCCCGTCGAGGCGTTGGCACGGCTGGTCGAGCGACCGTACCGTCCTGAATATTCGCAACGACCCTGTTCTGTGACGAGTGACTAGCCTTGCCGCTGGTGCTGGATCTCGTCCAGAAACTGTCCGTCCAGCGGCGTTTCGCCAAACCAGTTCAGCCGGTTGATGCTGACGAAGCCGGCATCGATCGCCTCGTTCTCGTCGCCCGGCTCACTTGCGTGAGCGCGCCCGCGCGGGACTGTGATGACGGTGCGATCGCCGTCGCTCTCCAGGATTTCAGCCTTGCGGCCGATCTTGTCGCGGCCGATGCGCGGCTGCCGGATCCCGGCCGGCAGCGAAGCCGGCAGGTTGATGCTGAGCCAATGGCCATATGCCGCCCACTCTTCACGCGACCGCCAGAGCGAGGCGATCAACGCGCCGAGCCACTCGTCGTCGACACCGCTGAAGTCCGGATTCTTCACCCGGGAAAAGCCGATCGCCGGAATACCCCAGAATGTCGCCTCGCGCGCAATGCCCAGCGTCCCGGAATAGGCAAGGTCCTCGGCGACGTTGCGCCCGTCATTGACGCCCGCCAGAACCAGGTCGGGCTTTTGGCCATCCGCGAACAGCCAGGCCATCGCACTCACCACGCAGTCGGCCGGAGTGCCGGAACACGAATACCAGCCGGGCTTGACGCGCCGCATGATCAACGGCCGCGCGATCGTCAGCGATGCGCCCGCGGCGGTGCGCTTGCCGTCGGGTGCCACCACCCACAAATCGTCGCTCAGGCTGCCGGCCGCCTTGACCAGCCGGGCAAGGCCCGGCGCCTCGATGCCGTCATCGTTGCAGATCAGGAGTCTCATGTCTCGTTTCCTCGGCGCACCGGGATGTTCTGGCCGGTGCGGCATTGCGGGCGCAGCGACGGAATATGGGCTTTCAGGTCGTCGAGGAGTTCGCTCGCGCAGGAATGACCGAGCGCCTCCGGGCGCCCTGCCTTCTCCCAGATATCGACATTGCCCGACAGCGTTGGGTGGGTGGGCATGCGCACCCAGTCCGCCCGGCCGGCTTTGTGCAGCAGATCGCCGGGGGAGCCGGAGGGCAGATGCCCGGTCAGCAACACCGGAAAGCCGGCCCGGTCGGCGCGCGGCAGCAGGCGGGACGAAGGCCCGGCCTCGCCCATGCCGTCATCGGCCAGCAAGGGCAGCGAGGGCAGCGGGTCGGCGTCGGTCCAGTCTGCGGCACTACCCAGCCGCAAGCGCAGGATCTCGGATACGCCAGGCAGCAGCGCTGAAGTGGCGGCGATCTGCGCTTCGAGCGAAGCACGCATGCCGGCGTGGATGGCGAAGGGTCCCGGCAAGGCCGCGATCAATTCCAGCGACCGCCCCGACAGCGGCGTCGGCAGAAGGCATCCGTTCGAATGACGCGCCACCCAGCCCGAAATGGCCTCGGCGCGCGCCGCACCCGGCACGGGATCGGCGCCATAGGACGCGTCGAGAACGAGAAGATCGCATTCGGGGATCGCGTCCATCACGAAGACATTGCTGTCCGGCACCACGTCGGCCGAATAGACGACGCGGCTCTTGCCATCGTCGACGGCAAACCAGACGCCGCCGACGACATGTCCCGACCTCCCCGTCCTGACCCTGAGATTGCCGCTCTTCAGCAAATCGCCGGGTTCGAAAATCTCGATGCGATCTTCCGGAAAGGGAAATCGCTTGAGATCCCCGGGATCGGCATAGCCGGCGAGCGTGGCCGGAGCCTCGGCGCGGGTTTCGGCCGTCATGAAAATCGGACCGGCATAGCCGCGCGACAAAAGCCAGCTCAGAGCACCGACGTGATCCTCGTGCGCATGCGAGACAAACAACGCGTCGATGTCGGCGATCGACCCGTCAAGTGCCGGATAGTACTCCGCCCCTGTGGCCCCGACCTTGATGCCGATATCGAGCAGGATGCGATCGTTTCCGCTGCGGACGGCAACGCTGGTGCGGCCCTTTTCGCCGAAGCCGCCGGCCAGGTCCAGCTTCATCACGACGCCGCCTCCGCCGGGATTACCCAGCCGGACTTAATGCGCAGGCGCGCCTGGGCTCCGCTCTCCAGCACGACCGGGTCGGGCTGCTCGAAATGCAAGGTAAGATCAGGTCCTGCGGAAGGCGTAAATTCGATGCGCGCCGAGCCACCCTGGTAGATCACCCGCTTGACGAGGCCATCGAAGCCGGGGCCGTCCGACGAGACGTCGAGATCGGCCGACCGGCAGCAGATCCTTGCGCCAGCGCGCGGCCGCTCGCCTGCCCGGCAGCGGACGACCAGCTCGGTTCCGAGAACCCGGACCTTGCAATGACCCGCCTCCTCGGAGCTCAGCACGTCGGCCGGAAGCAGAATGCCCTGTGAAATGAAGGAGGCCACCATTTCATTCGCCGGCTCATGATAGAGCTCGCGCGGGGTCGCGAGCTGGACCAGGCGACCGTGATCCATCACCGCGATGCGATCGGCCAGCGCCATGGCCTCGGCCTGATCGTGGGTGATGTAGACGATGGTCGTGCCGGTGCGCTTGTGAAAGGCGGCGAACTCGTCCTCCATCGAGGCCCTGAGATGCACGTCGAGATTGGCGAGTGGCTCGTCGAACAATACCAGCGAGGGCGCGGCGACCAGGCAGCGCGCCAGGGCCACGCGCTGGCGCTGGCCGCCGGAGAGGTTGGCCGGCCTACGGTCTCCTAACCCCTGTAGATTGACCAGGGCCAGCGCGTCGGCAACCTTCTGGCGGGCGACCGCCTTGTCCAGCTTTGCAACCTTGAGCGAATAGCCGATGTTCTCGGCGACCGTCATGTGCGGCCACAATGCGTAGTTCTGGAAGACGATGCCGACCCGCCGCTTCTCTGGTGGAACGCTGCCGCCTGCACCCGACACGACCTCGCTGCCGACGCGGATTTCGCCCGACGTCACCTTCTCGAAGCCGGCGACAAGCCGCAGCAACGTCGTCTTGCCGCAGCCGGAAGGCCCGAGCACGGCAAGGAATTCGCCGTCGCCGACATCGATCGAAACGTCCTTGACCGCATCGAACTCGGCGAAGCTCTTGGTCACATGGTCCAGGGTCAATCGCGCCATGGCAGAACTCCACTCGGAAGATGAGGGGCAAGCAGGTTGGTCACCAGCATCAGCACGAAGGTGACCGCGACCGTGATGACGGACATCGCCGCCGCGTAGTTGGAATCGCCGCCCTGTTCGAACGAGAACATCACCACGCCGATTGTCTCGGAACCCGACGACCACAGCAGCGCCGAGACCGTGAGCTCGCTGAGCGCCGTCATGAAGATCAGCAGGCCACCGGCGATCGCCGCCGGCGCCACCAAAGGAAAGACGATGGTGCGCATGCGCGTGAACAGGCCCGCGCCCGCCACTTGTGCAGCCTCCTCCAGCGTCCGGTCGATCTGGTGATAGCCGCTGATCGTCGGCCGCAAGGCCAGCACCAGGAAGCGGGCGAGATAGGCGTAGAGAATGATCCAGACCGTGTTGTAAAGCTGTATGCCGGTCAGCGGGATCGGCCGCAGGAACAGCAGCAGCGAGGCGATCGCCAGCACCACGCCGGGCAAGGCATAGGGCAGTTCGACCGAAAGATTGAGCAGCCGCACCCAGCGCTGCTTGCCCCAGGCAATGAGATAGCCGATCGGCACGGCGACGAGGACCGCGAAGAAGGCGGCGGCGATAGACAGCCAGAAGCTGTTGAAGAAGGCGCGGCTGGCGGCAGCGTGCTCGAACAGCACGAAGCGGTAGTTGTCGAGCGTCGCCGTCTTGGCGCTGAGCGCGATGCCGTAGCCGGGAACCAGCGACGTCAGCACCAGCCCGAACAGCGGCAGGAACAACACCAGTACGACCAGCAGCCACATGCCGGCCTGGACGACCGGACGCCAGCGGCCAAGCTCGTAGGGCTCGGCGGGCAGCGAGGTGGAGCTGATGCGGTAGTCGCGGCGCCGGCTCATGACCTCCTGGGCGATAATGCCGGCCATGGCGATGATGCCGATCAGCACCGACAGGAACGCCGTCTCGCCGAGCACGGCCGGCCCGCCGCCGGCCAGTTTTTGATAGATCAAGGTCGGCAGCACGAGATAATTGGCGGGAATGCCGAGAAAGGCGGGAATGCCGAAATTGCCGACGCAGGACACGAAGGCCAGTGCCGCTGCCGCCATGATCGACGGTGTCATCAGGGGTAGCACGATGGTGACGAGCACGGTGAACCAGCTCGCGCCGCCGGCTCGCGCCGCCTCGACCAGTTCGCGCGGCAGCTTGCGCAGGCCGGCGCGCACCAGCAGGAACACCAGCGGGCCATACTGCACGCCGAGCAGCAGGATGATGCCCGACGTGGAATAGAGCGGGTTCTTGGTGCCCAGCGGCGGTGCGGCGCCGAACAGCTTGAGGAACGGGCTGGCCGGTCCGAACAGTTGCAGCCAGGCAAGCGCCGTGACCTGCGGCGCGATCATCAGCGGCATGACGTAGCAGAGCACCAGCGCGCTTCGGCCGCGTATGTCGGTCAGCGTGATGAGCACCGCCACCAGCGTTCCCGACAGCACGGCAAGCACCGTGCCGCCTATGCCGACGACAAGCGTGTGCCAGGTGGCGATCCAGGTCGCCGGACTTCTCAGTCCGGCCTCCAGCGCCATCGTCGACACCATGCCGCCGGGTGCCACGATCTCCTTGATGAGGCGCAGCATCGGCAGCAGGGAGAGCAGCACGATGACGACGGCTACCGCCGCCGTCAGGACCATTTCCTGGCCCCGGCTTTCCCTGATCGTTGATGGCATGGTTGCTTTCCTGAAATTCGACCAGCGCGCAGTGGGGATGCCGCCAAAGCGGCATCCCGCCCGGATCGCCGAGCCTTGTCAGCCGCCGAACAGTTCCGAGAACTTCGCCTTGTCGGCGTCGGTCTTGGCGACGATTGCCTTGGTGTCGAACGACATTACCTTGACCTTGACGCCTTCCGGCAGCCATTCGGGCCGGCCGACCGAGGCCCGTGCCGGCAGGTAGCCCATGGAAAGCGCCAGCTTCTGGCCTTCGTCCGAAAGAATGAAGTCGACGAACTTCTTGGCGCCGTCGACATTCTTGGCCGTCTTCATGATCGCGACCGGTTCGGTCACGGCCGGAACGCCTTCCGAGGGGAACACGAATTCCACCGGCGAGCCCTTCTTCTTGGCGTTCATCGCCATGAAGTCGACGAGGATGCCATAGGGCTTCTCGCCTGATGCCACGGACTTCAGCACCGCGCCATTGCCGCGCACGCTGACGGTGTTGTTGGCCTTCAGCTTCTGGAAGAAATCCCAGCCGTAATCGGCATCGCTGGCGAAACCCGAAAGCAGGTAGGCGGCGGCACCTGAATAGAGCGGGCTCGGCATGACGAGACCATCGGCATAGGCCGGCTTGGCGAGATCGGCCCAATGCTCGGGTTTTTGCGCAGCCGCGGTGTTGTAGACGATGCCGGTGGTGATCAGCTTGCTGCCGAAATAGGTCTTGTCGGCGTCGTAAGCATCCGGCTCGATGCCGTCGAGCTTTGCCTCGGGATAAGGCAGCAGCCGGCCATCCTTCTTCAGCAACTCCATCGAGACCGCATCGGCGATCAACAGCACGTCGGCCTGCGGGCTGCCGGCGGCGAATTCGGCCGCCATCTTTGTGAGGATGTCGCTGGTACCGGAACGATAGATTGCCACGTCGATGCCGGGCTGCGCCTTCTTGAAGGCCTCCACGGTCTTGGCCGCATCGGCTTCCGGCTGGGATGTGTAGAGCGTCAACGTTTCGGCACTTGCCATGCCGGCAAACAAAGTTGCCGCGAGCGCCAGCTGGCTGCCCAGCAGCTTGATGAATAGCGTCTTCATAAGACCTCCTGTCCTGTCTGTGCACGACTGGTCCGGCCCCGGCCGGTTCCCTGTCTCTTCCTCCCTGCACGGCGCATATGACTGGTGGATGACACAGCGCGTGAGATATACAAAATATGTTCATATGTTCGATGTCAATTACAAATGAACAAAACTGTGCAACAATCGACACGCCGGACATCCGGTGCCAGTTGACACGCGGCCGGCCTTGCTCCGAAGAGGCGATGCGGGGCCCAGGCCAAGGCTCATGAGGACGAAAAGCGATGCCCGTGGAAAAACCGAGACCGGCCCGCTCCGGATTGCCGATGGTGTCGTCGGATCTCAACGTCAAGACGGCGTGGCTCTATTATGTGGAGGGCTTCACGCAGGAGCAGATCGCCGAGAAGCTCGATGTCTCCAGGGTTAAGGTCATGCGCACGCTGGCCGCGTGCACGGCCGAGGGCATCGTCGTCACCATGATCAACGCGCCGACCGCCGAACAGGTGGCGCTCGAACGTGCACTCGAGAAGCGCTGGGGCCTCGATGCCGCCGTCGTCATCCCGACGCCTTCGGCGCAAGAGCACCTGGAGAAGGCGATCGGCCACGCCGTGGCGGCCTATCTCGGCGAGCAGATGCAGGACGGCATGACGCTGGCAATCGGCGGCGGCGCGACCCTGCATGCAAGTTTGGGCTTTCTCGCCCGCCGGCAGCTGAAGCACGCCTCGGTCGTGGCGCTCGTCGGCAGCCTGCCGCATTCGCAATGGATCAATCCGTCGATCGTCGCCGCCAAGGTCGCCGATGTCTTCGAGGTCGACAGCTACCAGATCACTGCGCCGGTGACGGTCGACAACCCCTCGCTGCGTGACCTGCTCTGGGCGCAGCCGGCGCTGCAGGACGTGCGGCAGCGCGCTGCCGCCGCCGATATCGCGCTGCTTACCGTCGGCGACATGTCGCCGGACGCGACCATCTTCCGCCACGGCATCGTGCCGTCGTCGCTCATCGCGTCGCTGAAAGCGAAGGGCGCGGTCGCCAACATGCTGTGCTATTTCGTCGATGCCTCAGGCAGGCTGGTCGACCACGAAGTCAACGGCCGCGTCATGGCCATCGACCTCGATGTCGTCGGCCAGGTGCCGAATGTCGTGCTGGCCGCCGGCGGAAAACGCAAGGTGGCCGCGATCCTCGCCGCGCTGAAGGCCGTCAGCACCAATGTGCTGATCACCGACAGCGATACGGCGACGGCGCTGCTGGCAAAGGCTGGCTGACGCTGCTTCCAGTGCCGCTTAGATCAGGCCGCGTTCGCGCAAGAAATCCTCGACGCCGACATGGGTCATGGATTCGAATTCGGCGATCGCCTCGGCCACCCGCCTGCGCTGGGCCGCCAGCAGCGTGAACACCTGCTTCATCTCGCCGGAAACGCCGAAGCGGCCCCAGCGCTCCGCGATATGCGCAGGCAAGCCGATATCGGCGCAGAACGCATCCAGGCTCTCATAGCCGAGACTGGCGACGAGTTGCTTGGTTTCGTCCGCCGACATGCGCGGCTCGAAAGCGTGATCGTGCAGGCGCTGCGCCACCAGCTTGATGTCGGACGGAGACGCGCCCATCACCTTGCCGAACAGGGTCTTGACGTCGGATGGATCGAATGCGGGCATGCGGACCTCCCTTGATCACAGTCCACCTGAAACATGGGCGAAGGGTTCGCGCCTGACAAGTCGATTCTGTGGTGAGCCGGCGCATCATTCGACGCCGGCTCACGTCAACGTGACCTACACCAGCATGCCCATCGGGTTCTCGATCAGCTTCTTGAAGGCGACCAGCAGTTCGGCACCGAGTGCTCCGTCCACGGCGCGATGGTCGGTCGACAGCGTCACCGACATCACCGTGGCGATTCTGATCTCGCCGTTCTTGGCCACCGCCCGCTCCTCGCCGGCGCCCACCGCCAGGATCGTCGCATGCGGCGGGTTGATGACGGCGGCGAAATCCTTGATGCCGAACATGCCAAGGTTCGACACCGCCGTGGTGCCGCCTTGATACTCTTCCGGCTTCAGCTTGCGACTGCGCGCGCGGCTGGCCAGGTCCTTCATCTCGTTGGAGATCACCGACAGCGTCTTTTCGTCCGCCTTGCGGATGATCGGCGTGATCAGGCCGCCGGGGATCGAGACGGCAACGCCGACATCGGCATGCCTGTGCTTGACCATGGCGCTTTCGGTCCACGAGGCATTGGCATCCGGCACCGCTTTCAGGGCCATGGCCATCGCCTTGATCACCATGTCGTTGACCGACAGCTTGTAGGCGGGCGCCTCGCCCTTGTCGGTCTTCTTTACCGGTGCGGCCGCATTGAGCTGCGTGCGCAGCGAAAGCAGCGCATCGAGCTCGCAGTCGAGCGTCAGGTAGAAATGCGGGATGGTGGTCTTGGCCTCGACCAGCCGGCGCGCGATGGTCTTGCGCATGTTGTCGTGCGGGACGAGTTCATAGGAGCCTTCCTCGAACAGGCGCAGCACGTCCCCCTCCCCCTTGAGGGGAGAGTGGCCGGCCGCAGGCCGGTCGGGTGGGGTCGCTTCGACGGGGCTCGGCGCAAAAGCGGTGCCTCCTGAGACGACCCCCTCCGTCCGCTTCGCGGACACCTCCCCCTCGAGGGGGGAGGAGAGTACCGCATCGATATCCGCCTTCACGACGCGGCCATGTGGGCCTGTGCCTGATATGCCGGAGAGATTCAGTCCTGCTTCACGAGCCAATCGACGCGCCAAGGGTGTAGCGCGGGTTTTTCCCTCCCCCTCGAGGGGAGGGTGGCCGGCCGAAGGCCGGTCGGGTGGGGTCGGTTCGACCGGGCTCAGCGCGAGGGCGGTGCCTTCTGAGGCAACCCCCTCTGTCGACTTCGTCGACATCTCCCCCTCAAGGGGGGAGATTGGCGCCTTGTCCTGCTTGGCCCCGTAGCTTTCATCATCGGCATAGATCCACGCAACCGGCGCGCCGACGGGGATATCGACGCCTTCCTTGCCGGAGACATCGCGCAGGATGCCGCTGGCCGGCGCGTCGATTTCCATCGCCGCCTTGTCGGTCTCGATCTCGAACAGCACGTCGCCCTTCTTGACCCGGGCGCCTTCCTCGGCGAACCAGCGCGAGATCTGTCCGGTCGCCATGTCCATGTCGACCTTGGGAAGAATGACTTCGGTCGGCATGTCTCAGCGAACCCCTCTCACGAGGTCGCGGGCGGCGGTGATGATGCCGGGAACCTGCGGCACCGTCGCCTTCTCCAGCTCCGGATTGTACGGGATCGGCGTCTCCGCGCCGCCCAGCCGCACGATCGGCGCGTCGAGATAGTCGAACGCCTCGCTCTCGGCGATCATGGCGCTGACCTCGGCGCCGATGCCCAGCGTCTTGACCGCTTCGTAGACGCACATCAGCCGCGACGTCTTCTTGACGCTGTCGATGACGGTCTGCTTGTCCATCGGCCGGATCGTCCTGAGGTCGACGACTTCGACGTCGATGCCTTCCGCTTCCAGCGCGGCCGCGGCGTCGAGCGCCTTCTGCACCATGATCGAGGTGGCGACGATGGTGAGATCGCGCCCTTCGCGGCGGATATCGGCCTTGCCGATCGGCACCGTGTAGTAGCCTTCCGGAACCGGGCCCTTCATCTTGTAGAGCAGCTTGTGCTCGAAGATCATCACCGGATCGGGATCGGCGACGGCAGCCAAAAGCATGCCCTTGGCATCGTGCGGCGTCGCCGGCTGGATGACCTTTAGGCCCGGCACATGGCCGAGCCAGGCCTCCAGGCTCTGGCTGTGCTGCGCGGCGGCACCGGTGCCGGAACCGGCGGGAAAGCGCATCACCACGGGAACGGAAACCTCACCGCCCAGCATGAAGCGCATCTTGGCCGCCTGGTTGACGATCTGCTCCATGGCGAGCGTGGCAAAGTCGGAGAACTGGAACTCGAAGATCGGCCGCATCCCGGTGAGGGCCGCACCCACCGCGACACCCGCGCCGCCCAGTTCCGAGATCGGCGTATCCATCACCCGGTCCGCGCCGTAGCGCTCGACCAGATCGCCGGTCACCTGGAAGGCGCCGCCATAGACGCCGATGTCCTCGCCCATCAGGAAGACGCGTTCGTCCATGTCCATGGCGATCGCCATGGCTTCCTGGATCGCCTGGGCGTAGCTCAGTTCACGCACCATCGCGTCCATCACGCCTGCTCCGTATACACGTAATTTCCGGTCTCGCTGACATCAGGCGACGGGCTCGCCTTGGCGAACTCGATGCCGTCGGCGATTTCCTTGGCCACCGCTTCGCGGATCGCCTCGATGCCCTTGTCGTCAATGAACCCGAAGTCGCGCAGCTCGCTTTCGAACAGGGTGATCGGATCGCGGTTCGACATCCAGTCCTCGATCTCCTCCTTGGTGCGATAGCGGTTGCGGTCGCTCTTGGAATGGCCGCGATGGCGGTAGGTCTTGGACTCGATCAGCGTCGGCCCCTCGCCCGCGCGTGCGCGCTCGACGGCCTTGTAGGACGCCTCGGCGACCTCCGAAAAAATGTTGCCGTTGACGATGACGCCGGGCATCGAATAGGCGGCGGCGCGCTCGGCGATGTTCTTGACCGCGGTCGAGCGGGCCGTCGACGTCGACATGCCGTAGCCATTGTTCTCGCACACGAAAATCACCGGCAGCTTCCAGATCGCCGCCATGTTCAGCGCCTCGTGGAAAGCGCCCTCATTGTTGGCGCCGTCGCCGAAGAAGGAGACCACGACCTTGCCGGTCTTCATCATCTTGGAGGAGAGCGCCGCCCCGACGGCGATCGGAATGCCGCCGCCGACGATACCATTGGCGCCCAGATTGCCCTTGGCCACGTCGGCGATGTGCATCGAGCCGCCGCGTCCCTTGCAGTAGCCGGTGGTCTTGCCGAAGAACTCGGCGAACATGCGCTTGACCTCGGCGCCCTTGGCGATGCAGTGGCCGTGGCCGCGATGCGTCGAGGTGATCTGGTCATCCTCGCCGAGCGGCATGCAGATGCCCATGGCGCTGGCTTCCTGCCCGATCGACAGATGCATGGTGCCGTGGATGAGGCCGCGCGTGTAGCTCTCCTCCGCGCCCTCTTCGAAGCGGCGGATGAGGTACATCTTGTAGAGCACCTGTCTGAGCTGCTCGGCGCTGTACTGGCGATAGACGAAGGGCAGGTTGGCACGGCTGTCCGCGACGGCTTTGCTGGCTGCGGCCATGATCACACCTCCACGGTTCCGTAGACGAGCTTGTCCTGGCGCGCGCGCAGTTCGGCGATCTTGGAGCCGGGAGCCGGGGCGGCATTGGCGTAGGTGATGAGCTCGCCCTTCTTGATCGGCGCCGTCACCGAACCGCCTTGCAGCAGACCGCAGGGAATGGCCCTGGCGGCATGTGCTTCCGGCGCCGTCATGATCCAGGCGCGGTAGCAATATTCGCCGATCGCATCGAGCTTCTCGCCCGGCTTCATGTCCTTCTTGGCCACGGCTGCGACTTCGGCCACCGGCTTTGCCAGCGGCACCATGTCGGCCTTGCCGTAGAGCACGACGCGGGCGCAGGTCAGGGGCACTTCGAGCGAGGTCAAATGGTAGGGCCGATGGAAGGTGAAGTACGGGCCCTTGCCCATCTTCAAATCTTCCATGCGCTCCGAAATGCGCGGATGCGACATGTCGGCGACGACGAACACGCCGGGCGCGACACCCTTGCCGATCGAATAGTCGACGACGCCGACCTTCGACAGCACGCCGCCGTCCTTCTGCGGCACCAGCACCTTGGACAATTCGCCGAGCGTCGCCGCCGGACCATGCATGCCGGCCTTGTCGGGCACCAGCCCGGTGGCGTTGGCGATCGCCGCCATCTCGACCATGGTCTTGGAGCCGTCGACGAACTCGACCAGCATACGCACATTCATGTGCCGGCGCTTGGCTTCCTCTTCATAGTCGGGCGGCGTGGCGTCGATGTTGAGCGGATTGTTCTTGCCCTTGCCGGCGGCGACGATCGGATGGCCCATGGCCGAGACGAATTCGATAAGCTCCATGCAGGAAGACGGCTCGTCGCCGGCGCCCAGCGAATAGGTGACGCCGAGCCGGTCGGCCTCGCTCTTGAGATAGGCGCCGATGGTGACGTCGGCCTCGACATTCATCATCACCAGGTGCTTGCCGTGCTCCATGGCGCGCAAGCCGATCTCGGCGCCGACGGCGGGAACGCCGGTGGCGTCGATGACGACGTCGATCAGGTCATTGTTGATGACCAGGCTGGCGTCGTTGGTGACCGCCACCTTGCCGGCCTCCATGGCGGCCGTCATCGCCGAGGCGTTCGACACTTCGCGCGCATGCCCGGTTTCCTGGAAGGCGATATCCACGGCCTTACTGGCGGCGGGCAGGTTCAGCTCGGAAATGGCGCCGATCTCAATACCGGACATATGGGCGACGCGGGTGACGATGTCGGTTCCCATCTCGCCCGAACCGATCAAGCCGATGCGGATTGGCTTGCCCGACCTGGCCCGCACCTCGAGATCACGGGCAAGGCCCGTCAACGAAACATTGGAAGCCATACCGCTCATTCCTCCCGTAATGCTGCTATTCAATCACCTGACGGGTATTGAACATCTGTATTTCTGTCAAGACTAATGTCCAGATTCGTAGCACTTTTGTACCCTTTCCAGCATCACGAGCAAGGTGGGAAAACCGGCAAATCCGACAACCAAACGGCTCGCGACGGTTCGACGCATTCGGGCCCAGAAAGTTCGGGCTCAAGACGCGCTTGCGCGTCCCGACGCCGAGGGCTGTGCCTCTTGCAGCATCAGCGAGGAACAGAACCCCTCGCCTGGGCTCTATTGTGCCGTCCAGCCGCCGTCCATCGGCAAGGTCGTGCCGGTGATCTGCCTGGCTGAATCCGAGCACAGGAACAGCGCCAGGGCGGCAAGGTCCTGGACGGCGACGAATTCCTTTGTCGGCTGTGCGGCCAGAAGCACATCGCGCTTGACCTGTTCCTCGGTCATGCCGCGCGCCTTCATCGTGTCGGGGATCTGCTTCTCGACCAGCGGCGTCCAGACATAGCCGGGCGCGATCGCGTTGACGGTGATGCCGTCCTGCGCGACTTCCAGCGCCACCGTCTTGGTCAGGCCTGATATGCCGTGCTTGGCCGAGACATAGGCGGATTTGAACGGCGAGGCGACGAGCGCATGAGCGGAAGCCGTGTTGATGATGCGGCCCCATTTGCGGCTCTTCATGCCAGGCAGCGCCGCTTTTATCGCGTAGAAGGCCGACACGAGGTTGATGCGGATGATCGCTTCCCATTTGTCGTCCGGGAATTCCTCGATCGGCGCGACATGCTGGATGCCGGCGTTGTTGACCAGGATGTCGAGGCTGCCGAACGCCTCTTCCGCCTCATGCACCATGGCGCTGACCGCCGCGCCGTCCATCATGTTGGAATCGGAGTAGCGGCATTTGACGCCGAAATCCTTCTCGATGCCGGCGCGCTCCTGCTCGATCGCCGTGGCCTCGCCCAGGCCGTTGATGGTGAGATTGGCGCCTTCGGCGGCGAAGGCGCGGGCGATGGCCAGGCCGATGCCGCTGGTCGAGCCGGTGACGAGCGCATTCTTCGAAGACAGGGAACCCATGGGTGATCTCGATATGGTGGGAGGGAACACGAAAGATAGGGCGCGGTCTTGTGCGCCGCAACATGACGATGCCACAGCCATATATCCGCGCATGCCCGACTCGACCGGCTTCGGCGACTACACCGAGACCGGTCACGTCATTCCGGTGCGCTACAAGGCCAGCATGGCGACTATGTCCACTCGATGTACCTCGACGACGCGCCGATCACCGGCGCGAGCGCGGTTTTTCCTCCGGAATTGCCTGGAAACCGAACCGCCCTGATGGTCCGTCAGGGTCGCTTGGCCCGGGCAGGGCCAACATCGGGCGACCCGGCGATTTCCAGCAGCGACGACACCAGCAATTGCCGCTCGTCTGGGGAAAGCACGTCCGCGTCGAACAGGTTCATGCTGCGCAGGCCCTCGATGGCGAGATAGCAGACCAGCAGCGACTTGAGATCCGGCGTCTCGCTCTTCAGTCGTTGGAAGAGTTGTCGCTTGAACGTCTTTATCGGCGACATGAAGTCCGGATCCTCGGCGATCGCCGAAAATATCCACGACGCCGATGGCTGCTTGTCCTCGCAATCCTTGGCCGAAAGCCTGATGTAGACGGCGAGCGGATTTGCGCCATTGTCGTTGCTGCTGGCGGTCTCCAGCGCCTGCTCGAATTCGCGCAGATAGCCTTCGACCAGGCCCTGCATCAATTTGGCCTTGGTCGGGAAATTGTAGAGCAGTCCGCCCTTTGATACGCCGGCGCGGCTGGCGACGGCATCCAGGGACAGGCTACCGGGACCGGATTCCCGTGCGACGTCCGCCGCCGCAGCGAGAATCCTCTCGCGCGAGTTCGTTCGTTGGGCTTTCATGGCGCCTCCCATCGCAAGCTTAGGCCCAATTGACAAGACCGTCCAGACGGTACAGTAAGACCGCGGTCATTTGAAATCGGGGCCCGCAGTCGATATGTGTCCCGATATCCGCGCTTCGCGCCGGATTTCGACTGAGGGGACTTCTTTGTTCAAGCGCATACTCCGTTTCGTTATCATCATTCTTGTGTTGGCCGTGCTCGTCATCGTGGTCGGCGGCATCGTCGGGTTCAATTTCCTGCGTGACAACGGCATCAAGCAATATTTCGCCACGATGAAGCCGCCAGCGGCAACCGTGTCGACAACCATCGTCAAGCCGTCGAACTGGACGCCGGGCATCGAGGCGATCGGCACGGTCCGCGCCGTGCGCGGTGTCGACCTGACGGTTGAGACCGCCGGCATCGTCAAGGAGATCCCCTTCCATGCCAACGAGAAAGTGGCGGCCAATGCGGTGCTGCTGCAGCTCGACGACGCCGTAGAGCGTGCCGATCTCGCGGCACAGAAGGCGCAGGCGGCGCTCGATCAGACATCGCTGACCCGTGCACTCGAACTGACCAAGCGCGGTGTCGGCTCGGACTCGACCTTGGACACCGCACGTGCGGCCGCGTCCGCCTCGGCATCCCAGGTCAACAGGCTTCAGGCAGTGCTCGACCAGAAGCAGCTGACGGCGCCCTTTGCTGGAACCGTCGGCATCCCGAAGATCGATCTAGGCCAATATCTGGCGCCCGGCACCGCCGTGGTGACGCTGCAGGATCTCGACACGATGCGGGTCGACTTCACGGTTCCCGAACAGCAACTGCCGCTGCTCAAGATCGGGCAGACGGTTCGGCTGGGCCTCAGCGGCGGCGACATGCCTTTTGCCGGGACCATTCGCGGTATCGATCCCAAGATCGACCCGTCCAGCCGGCTGGTGAACATCCGGGCGGAAGTCGCCAATCCCGAAGGCAAGCTGACCCCCGGCCAGTTCGTGCAAGTGCGTGTCGAACTGCCCGAGGAGCAGAATGTGCTGGCGCTGCCGCAGACGGCGCTGACCACCAGCCTCTATGGCGACTACATATTCGTAGTGCACCCGGCAAAGCCCGCCGAGGCGCAGCCGACCAAGCCGGAGACAAACCCCGCCGCGGCGGCGACCGACAAGCCGGCGGACGCCAAGCCCGCGGCCGATGCCAAACCGGCCGAAGCCGCGAAGCCTGCCGCCGATGCGGCAAAACCAGCGGACAAGGCCGCCGCCGATCAGGCCAAGCCGGCCACGGGGGGCGAGCAGCCTGCCCTGGTCCTGTCGCAGGTATTCGTCAAGCCCGGCCGCCGCAACGAGGGCATGGTCGAGATCGTCGAGGGCCTCAAGGCGGGCGATGAGGTTGTCACGGCAGGTCAGAATCGCCTCTTCAACGGCATGTCCGTCAACGTCGACAACACCATCGACCCAACCAAATCGGCGAACAAGCAGGCCGACCAGCAATGAGCGTTTCCGATCTCTTCATTCGCCGGCCCGTCCTCTCCACGGTCCTTGCATGCATGATCCTGCTCCTGGGTTTCCAGGGCATATTCAGCCTGTCGATCCGCCAGTATCCGAAGGTTGACGAAACCGCGATCACCATCACGACGGCCTATCCGGGCGCCAGCGCCGACCTGATCCAGGGCTTCATTTCCGCTCCGATCGCGCGCGCCGTCGCCTCGACCGAGAACATCGATTACGTCACGTCGTCGAGCCGACCGTCCTCCAGCACCGTGACTGTGCAGATGAAGCTCGGCTCCAACCCGGACGTCGCGCTGACCGAAGTGCTGTCCAAGGTCCAGGGCGTGCGCGGCACCTTGCCGGACGCCTCCAAGGATCCCGTCATCGTCAAGGGCACGGGCCAGCAATTCGCGATGATGTACATCTCGATGCAGAACCCGAACATGACCAAGGAGCAGCTGACCGAGTATATCGAGCGCGTCATCAGGCCCCGCATGTCGACGGTCGAAGGCGTCGCCGACGTGCAGATCTTCGGCGCCCAGGAATATTCGATGCGGGTCTGGATCGATCCGGTCAGGCTCGCCGCGCGCGGTGTGACCGCATCGGAAGTGCTGACGGCGATCAACAACTCCAACTTCCTGTCGGCGCCCGGCAACACCGAGAACGAATATGTCGTCTCCTCGATCACCGTGCGCTCGACGCTCCAGACGCCGGAAGCCTTCGCCGAACTGCCGCTGCGCTCGACCGACGGCAATGTGGTGCGGCTGCGCGATGTCGCCCGCGTCGAACTGGGCGCCGAGAATACCGACACCAGGGTTTCCTTCAACGGCAAGCCAGGCACCTTCCTCGCCATCTTCCCGACCCCGGCTGCCAATCCCCTGACCACGGCGGCGGCGCTCACCAAGCTGGTGCCTCAAATCCAGGAGACGTTGCCGAAAGGCATGACGATCGAGATCGTCTACGACGCGACCGGGCAGATCAGCGCCTCGATCGACGAAGTGTTCAAGACCATCGGCGAGGCCGTTGCCATCGTCGTCGTCGTCATCCTTTTGTTCCTTGGCTCTTTCCGTTCGGTGATGATGCCCATCGTCACCATCCCGCTGTCGCTGATCGGCGTCTGCTTCCTGTTGTTCGCGGTGGGCTATTCGATCAATCTTCTGTCGCTGCTCGCCATGGTTCTGGCGATCGGCCTCGTCGTCGACGACGCCATCGTGGTGGTGGAGAATATCCACCGCCACATGGAAGAGGACCACATGTCGCCGATGCAGGCGGCCTTCAACGGCATGCGCGAGATCGCCACCGCCATCGTCGCCATGACCATGACGCTGGCCGCGGTGTTCGCACCATTGGCCTTCACCGGCGGCCTGACCGGCGCGCTGTTCCGCGAATTCGCCGTCACGCTCGCCGGCTCGGTGGTGCTGTCGGGCGTGATCGCCATCACCATCACGCCAATGATGTCGGCGCGCCTGCTGAAGTCCGGCACGCCAGGCCGTTTCCAGCGCATTGTCGACGGCACTTTCGCGCGGGTCGAGCACGTCTATGAGCGGGCCGTCACCGGGTCGCTCAACTATCGCCCGCTGACGCTGATCATCGTGCTGGCGCTTGTCGGGGTGACCGGCTTCATGTTCACCAAGACCTCAACCGAACTGGCGCCGGAAGAAGACCAGGGCTTCCTGCTCTCGCTTGTAACGGCGCCGCGTTATGCGACATCCGATTACACCGAGACTTACGTCAACCAGATGCTCGGTCTGGTGAAGGATATTCCCGAAACGCGGGCGCAGTTCTCGGCCGTCGCGTTCGGCGGCACGACGAACAGTGCGTTCGTCGGTTTCGCCTTCAAGGACTGGGCGGAGCGCAAGCGCAACTCGAAGGAGCTGCAGGCCGACATCACAGCCCGTCTCGCCAAGGTGGCGGGCGTCCAGGCCTTCGTCTTTGCGCCACCGACGCTGCCGGGCTCCGGCGGCGGCCTGCCCATCGCCCTGGTGGTGCGATCGACCGGCGACTCCTCGGAAGTGTACGACGTGGCCGAGAAGATCAAGAACAAGGCACAGGCCTCCGGCCGCTTCATCGTCGTGCAGAATTCGATGGCCTATGACGCGCCGCAGGTGACGGTGACCATCGATCGCGACCGCGCCGCGGCGCTGAACCTGCCGATCGCCGATATCGGCCGGACGCTGACGCTGCTGGTCGGCGGCGCCGAAGTGGCGCAGTTCGACCGCGACTCCAACAGCTACGACATCATCCCGCAGGTGCCGAAAGAATTCCGCGACAATCCCGAAAAACTCGGCGAGTACTTCGTGCGCAGCGTAACGGGCGAGATGGTGCCGCTGTCGGCGGTGGTGAAGATCTCGACCAATGCGTCGCCGGCCGCGATCGAGCAGTTCAACCAGCTGAATTCGTCGACGATCTCGGCGCTGCCGCTGCCCGGCGTCACCACGGGCGATGGATTGAAAGTCCTCGAGGACATAGCCAGGGAGAGCCTGCCCGACACCTTCTTCATCGACTATTCGGGCCAGTCCAGGCAGGAGAAGGAACAGGGCAACACGATCCTGATCGCCTTCGGGGCGGCCGTCATCGTCATCTATCTGGTGCTGGCGGCGCAGTTCGAAAGCTTCCGTGATCCGCTGATCATCATGATGGCGGTGCCGCTGTCGATCTTCGGCGCCATCGTGCCGCTCAATCTGGGCCTCGGCACACTCAACATCTACACGCAGGTCGGACTGATCACGCTGATCGGCCTGATCACCAAGCACGGCATCCTGCTGGTCGAGTTCGCCAACCAGCAGCGCGAGATCCACGGTATGCGGCGACGCGACGCCATCATCGCTTCGGCCAAGGTGCGGCTGCGGCCGATCCTGATGACGACGGCGGCGATGGCGCTTGGCGTGGTGCCGCTGATCACGTCCAGCGGCGCCGGCGCCGCGGCCCGTTATTCGATGGGCCTGGTCATCTTCACCGGCATCCTGGTCGGCACCATGTTCACGCTCTTCGTCGTGCCCATGTTCTATACCTTCATTGCCAGCAAGGACTTGCCCCAGCTGGCCGAGAAGCCGGATCCCAAATTGATGCCGGCATTGCCGAGCTGATGGAAACGGCATTGCCGAACTAACAAAAACTAACAAAAAAGAGGCCGGAAACGTCCCGGCCTCTTTTTTGGCTGTGCTCGATTACCGCGGGAAAATGTTCCGGCGGGAGCCCTGAACGGATATGGCTACTGTGCCGATCCGTTGCCAGCCAGCTACTTGACGATGACGATGCTGGTGTTGGCCGGCCCGAAGGTTTCGACGAGCTGGTAGAAATCGGCGGCATTGTCGGGATGCAGCCGGACGCAACCATGCGAGGCCGGCCGGCCAAGCCGCTTTATGGCATAGGTGGCGTGCACCGCATAGCCGCCGCTGAAGAACACCGAATGCGGCATCGGCGCGTTGTCGTACTTCTTCGAATACCACATTTCATGCATGCGCGTCGGCTTGAACGAGCCGGTCGGCGTCACATGCGCCCTGTCGCCGGTGGAAACCTTCCAGGCGAAGGCCGGGCGGCCGTCGACCGAGACTTCCATGACCTGTTGCGAAAGCGAGACGCGCGCCACGATCTTGTTGGCGGCATGCGCGGTACCCGTGCCGGCGCCGAACAGAAGCGCCGCACCCGTCAGGGCAGCGGCGGCGGTTATGTTGATGAGCTTGGCGGAAATAGCAGTATGCATGATGTCCCTCTCTCTGCCGGGCTGGCCGGCCCCAAATTCGATGAGCGGCTTATCGATGCATCATGTTTCGGAGAGATTTCGTGAAATGCTCGTTTGTGTTTCGAATATGTTTCCTCTGGTTAACGGGCCAAAGTTCCCAAATGGCGGACATTGACGCTGTCACCCTGGACAGGAGTAGGCACATAGGTATCCAGCCCGAAACGAAAGTTCGGATTGGCCAAACTTGAAAGGTTGGAGCCCTATTTCGAAACAGAATCTGCAACAAAGCGCATTTTCGGCGGCATGAAGCGGATACAGGCCGCCGGCAGAGTTGACGTAACGAAAGCAGACGGCAACGACCACGGGAACGAAAACGAACATGCGGTCCTGGTTTCTCGGGATCAGCATCGCAGCAGCAGCCACTAGCGGCGCCGGCACGGTTGCCGACGGTTCCATGGCCCGCCTCGCGGCGATGAGTTCGAGTGAGATCTCAACCCTGCATACCGTCCTGTTTTGTGCCACGGTCTGGATTGTTCCAGCCTGCGCATCGTCCGGCTCAAGGCCCACTGGCGGGTTGGCCTTCAGCTGCTGGCATTGCGCGGCCCCTCCGGCAACTTGCTGCTGAGAGGACCGAAGGCCCGCGCCGTGACGGGGGGCTCCGTAGACGGCGCGGGCACTTCGGGAGTTCCTGAAGTATGCCGAGGCGTCACGCGCCCACCCAAGACGGGCGTTGGTCTTCGGAAAACAAGCTGCCGCAACATGATTTACTGGGGATTGACGCAATGAAAACGAAACTTGCAGCTTCGGTGCTTTCGGCACTGCTCTACGCACAGGGCCTGCTCGGCTTTGCCGGGCTCGCCACCGTGCTCTTGAAAGAGCGCGCGCATGCAGGCGAGTTCGCGGCAGGCAGCGACATGCCGCCGGGGCCATCGCTACTGGTGGTGCGCTGAGCGCAGGGCAATCGGGCCCGAGGTGAAAACCGGTTTGGAAATCCGATGCTCAACCAGAGGAATTGCGTGAGCGCCCAGCCGTCAATCGGCGAATTGCGCCGGCGGATCGAAACGGTAGCCGGCGCCGCGTATGGTGATGATGGCTTCCGTATCGAGCTTGCGGCGCAGCCGCACGATGCGCGAATCGATCGAGCGGTCGAAAGCGTCGACATTCTCGGCCGGCGCCGCCGCGATTATGTCGTCGCGCGTCAGCACCTTGCGGGGACTGGCCAGGAACAGCCGAAGCAGCGCCACCTGGCCGGGCGAAAGCTGCTCCTCCGTGCCCGAGCGGTGCATGACGATGGCCGACCTCAAATCGACGGTCGCGTTCTCCAACACGATCAGTTCCTGGGCGGCCCTGCCCCGCCGCGTCAGCAGGCCGCCGACGCGGGCGGCGAGTTCCCTGACATTGAGCGGACTTTCGATGACGTCGGCCGCACCGAGCTCGAGCGCCAGCACCTTGTCGACGAGGTCGCACGGCCGGCAGATCAGGATGAAATCCGGTCCGCCTTCACCGCCCCCGCCTTGGCTGCCATAACGCCTGAGCAGATCACGTCCCTCCGCCTGGCTGAGGCTGTCACCGACGACGACGACGTCGACGCCCTTTCCCGCCAGCATAGATTCCGCTTCCCAGGGCTGGCGCGCCTGACGCACGTCGTGGCCTCGCCGCTCAAGGTGATCGGCGAGTTCGGTCGCCACCACGTCGGCGACGCAGATAAGCCCGATAACGGCGCGTGCAGCCATGTTTTCCAACCATTTCCTGGCAACCCGATATGAGTGCTGGACATCATGTTTATACCCAATCTACTTTCCACCGAAAGTGGGAGCGAGCGCATCGTGCGGGCAAGAATTTTAATTGTCGAGGATGAGCCCGATCTAAGAGAGGCGGTCGCCGAATATCTCGGCGCCGCCGGCTATGACGTGGCGACCGCCGAAACCGCGGCCGCCGCGCGCAGCCTGGTCGAAACGCAATCATTCCACCTCGCCATCCTCGACATCGCCATGCCGGGTGAGGATGGGCTATCGCTCGGCCGCTGGTTGCGCTCGAGACTGCCGATCGGCATCATCTATGCCACCGCCGCCGGCACCGCGCTTGATCGCATCGTCGGACTTGAGCTCGGCGCCGACGACTACATCGTCAAACCCTACGAGCTGCGCGAGGTGCTGGCCAGGATCCGCAGCGTGCTGCGCCGGGTTCCGCAGCACGCGCCGATGCACGGCCAAAAGGCGAGCGATCCCCGCCGCTCCGTCGCTTTCGGCTCCTTCCAGGCTGATCTCGACGGCAGGCTGGTCACCGGCGCCAACGGCGCGGTGATCGACATGGCCAAGAGCGAGTTCGACGTGCTGGAGGTTTTCCTGACCCGCGCCAACCGGCTGCTGACACGTGCTGCCATTTCCGAAGCGATCGGCCTCACCGAAGATCCGGAATCCTCGCGCGCGGTCGACATTCGCATCATGCGCCTGCGCAAGAAGATAGAAACGGATCCGGCCAGCCCGAAATTCCTGCGTACGGTGCGCGGCGAAGGCTATATCTTCTCGCTGCCGGCCGGCGACGGCCACTAAGTGGGCGCGGGGGATTGCTCCCGCGCCTGTGCTGGTCTGTGGACGGACCCGTCGCAATACTTGTCTCCCAAAAACGCTCTTGGATTTGGGACAAGGCATAAAAACAAGGATTTGAAACGCGGCGCATGAAATCCGCTTGGCACCGCAACAATGGCTGAAAATGACCGCTGAAGCAGCAGGCACGGACATGCAAGACGGCCGGCAAGGCGCGGCGATGGCGGCCGTGCGCGTGGTGCGGCGGCTGCGCGAGGCCGGCGACTGGCAGCGCGAGATGGAAGCCATACTGGAAACGCTTTGCCACGCAATGGACTGCCAGCGCGGCATCCTGTTCCGCCTGCGCGAACTGCCCGGCCAGGGATTTGCCCAGTCGGTGGCCGCCTACTGGATCGATCCCGTGGTCGGTGGCGAGCTGGCCTCGCCGACGGTGATCGTGCAGTCGATCATCAACGCCGATCCGCTGCTGGAACGGCTGCAGGAGGATGAACGGCAGGGCAAGATTTTCGCCGGCCATACGCGCGACCTCGAGGGCTTCCTGAGAGCCGACTTCGAGAAACAGAGCATTAAGTCGTTCCTGTCGGTGTCCGTATTCGCGCATGGCCACCTATGGGGGACGCTGGCGGTCAATGACTGCATCGAGGAGCGCGAATGGACCGACGAGGAAGAAGCGACGCTGCACATCATCGCGCTGGCCATCGGCGACGCGATCGAACGCTCGCCCTCCGACGCCCACGCCAGCGAGGTCATCCGCCGCACCATGCTGCAAGCCTCGCTCGATGCCATCCTCGTCATCGACGAGACCGGCTCGATCGTCGAATTCAATCCGGCCGCCGAGAAGATGTTCGGCTTCCTGCGCAGCGATATCCTCGGCAAGGACCTGCTCGACACCATCGTGCCGATCTATTACCGTAAGGGCTATGCGTCGGGGGCCGAATACATGTCCGGACGCGGCGCGCCAATGGTCGGACAGCGGCTCGAGACGGTGACCCAGAACGCCGCCGGCGAGATTTTCCCCATCGAACTGACGGCGACCGAGATGCGGGTCGCCGACCGCCGCCTGATCTTCGGCTCCATCCGCGACCTGCGCGACAAGCTGCGCGCCGAGGAGGAGATCAACCGCCAGCGCGAGAAGCTGCACCAGAACGAGAAGATGGCGGCGATGGGTTCGCTGCTTGCGGGTGTCTCGCATGAACTCAACAACCCGCTGGCCGTGGTTGTCGCGCAGTCGACATTGCTGCACGAATTCGCCTCCGATCCGCAGACCAAGGTTCGCGCCGAGAAAGTGCGCGCCGCCGCCGAGCGCTGCGGCCGCATCGTCAAGAGCTTCCTGTCGATGGTCCGGCTGCATCCGACGGAGCGGGCCGAGACGGACCTCAACCAGGTGATCCGCGCGGCGCTCGAGGTGACCGCCTACGGCGCGCGCTCGAGCGGGATCATCATCGACACCGATTTCGCGCCTGGCCCGTTGCTGGCCATGGCCGATGCCGATCACGTCACCCAGGTGGCCGCCAATTTCCTCATCAACAGCCAGCATGCGCTGGCAGGCATAGGCGGCGACCGGCTGATCAAGGTGCGGACCTTCCGCAGCGAGCGCGGCGATCCCGGTTTCTCGGTCGAGGACAATGGGCCTGGCGTACCGGAAGCGATCCGGTCCCGCATCTTCGAATCCTATTTCACCACCAAGCCGGTCGGCGTCGGAACCGGCATCGGCCTGTCGATCTCGAAATCGATCATCGAGCGGCACAATGGCAATGTCTGGTTCGAGGAAGTGCTGCCAAGTGGCGCCCGTTTCGTCGTCCAGCTGCCGGCCATTGTAGCCGGCGTCGCCATCGCCGGCGAGAGCCAGCCGCGATCGAGCGGGCTGCGCCACGCCTTGATCATCGATGACGAGCCCGACGTCGCCGGTTCGCTCTCCGACATACTCGAACTGATGGGCATCAAGTCACGGATCGCGCCCCTCTGGGACACGGCCACAGCCATATTGGCTGGCCACATGCCGCCCGACATCGTCTTTTCGGACCTGCGCATGCCTGGAACAAGCGGCATGACCATCTATCGAGAGTTGCTTGCCGAAAGACCGGAACTGGCGCGGCGTTTCGTGCTGGTCACTGGCGACCTGATCGGCGCCAAGGCCGAAATCGAGGCGCTGCCGCTACTGCAGCGTCCGCAGATCCTGGAGAAACCGTTCAGCACGCTGGATGTGCGCAGCGTCCTGTCCGCCATTGCCGACCAGGTGGTTTCGAAGGGATAGATCGCACCAACCGGTAAAAAAGCCCCCGGCCGACATGCGGCGGGAGCCGAAGGGAGCGCTGGACGCGCTCGGGGAGCGCCGCGGCACGTTCCAAAGCGGAGCCGCTTCGGAACCATGTTTCAGTCGAACTCAGAAAATATTCGGCGTATTGGTCAGCGGCGCGGCATTGGCGATCATCCGGACCGCACGGGCTTTGTGGGCTCCGGACTGCTCGGCTATGGCCCGCAGGCAATCGGCGCTCTCGGCGCCCCAGGCCTGACCCTTGCAGGCAAGGTCGACCATCGGCATCGGCAGGCGTGCGGTTCTGGTGGTGGTCATTGCGCCGCCGACGACGTTGGCCGGTGGATTGAGCGAAGCAAAGGCCGGGCCGACCGTCGGCGCGAACGCCATGCCGGCGAAGGCGCAAGCAGCCAGCGCCATGAACATCGCCATGGGGTGGTCGCTGGCGCGCTGGCGCAACGCCAGCTTCGGGCGGCGGCCAACGCGCTCCGGAGCCTGGGACCGGCGGTCGTTGCTGGCAATCTGAACTTTCGCATGCATCATCATCCCCTTCGTTGACTTTCTTTTTTTGATAAAACGAACTTAGTCGCGCTCTGTATCAGCGGAAAGCTGGTGTGAATCTGATATTGTAACCGCCTTGAAACGGCACCCGCGGCAGACCCCACCAACTGGGCATCACGCGCCCGCTTGCCGATCTCGGCTCGGCGGATCGGCAAGCGGGCAAGACGCGCGGCGACGCCTTTTGCCTCGGCTTCCGCCGTGGCAGGATTTGCTTCGAAACCCTGCCGGAACCAAGCTTTGAAACCCGGGCTAACGCGCGGATTCTCCGGGGTTTTCGGGGCCAGCCGTCACATCGGATTGGATTGAAATCGGCGCGCCAATTTTCTTTCGAAAATATGCTCGTTTCCACAAGCCATTGCATTTCAATGAAAAATATGATTATATTGAACGGATATTCAATAAAAAGAAGAGACGTTTTATGAACCCGCATCTCCGTGACGTGGCCATTCCCAACGATTGGGACCGGCGGGGACTGCCTGGCTGGAGCTACCATTCCGATGCCCTCCTCGAACTCGAGAAGGAGCACGTTTTCCGCAACCACTGGCAGATCGCCGGACATGTCAGCGACATCCCTGACGCAGGCGACTACCTGGCCATGGACGTCGTCGGCGAACGCGCTCTGATCGTGCGCGGCAAGGACGGCGTCGTGCGCGGTTTCAACAATATGTGCCGCCATCGCGGCAGCCGTGTCGTCGCCGACAGCCAGGGCAATTGCAAGAACGCGCTTGTGTGCCCATTCCACGGCTGGGTCTACAATCTCGATGGCACGTTGCGCGGCGCTGCCCGCCCGCGTTCCTTTCCCGATCTCGACAAGACCGAGTTCGGCCTGATGCCGCTCGATCTGGAGGTCTGGATGGGCTTTATCTTCATTCGCTTCCGCGCTGGCGGCCCGCAGCCCTCCGTCGCCGAGCTGATGAAGCCGATCGAGCCCGAATTCTCGCACTACAAGGCCGCCGACATGGTGCCCTCCTGGGGCATCTGGACCCAGAAAACTCCGGTCAACTGGAAGTCGGTGCGCGACGTCGACAATGAGGGCTATCACGTCGCCATGGCGCACCCGGCCCTGCAGGACCTCTATGGCGCGACCTATTTCGACGAACCCTTCGTCAACGGCGTGTCGCGCTCCTTCGCCAGCTACAACCCGCATGCCGGCCGTCGCTGGAGCGTCAGGAACTACGTCAAGATCGCGCCGGAGCCGGCGCATCTGCCGGACTATCTGAAGAAGGCCTGGGTCTATTATGGCATCTTCCCCAATGCCGTCCTCTCGGTGATGCCGGAATCGGTGCAGTTCTATCAGGAGTTCCCGCTGTCGACGGGTGAGACCCTGCTGCGCGGCGCCATTTACCGCTATCGCGACGAAAGCCGCGAGCAGGCTGCGGCCCGCTATCTCTCCTTCCGCATCGACCGCGACACCATGTCGGAGGATGTCCAGCTTTCGGTGTGGTCGAACGAATCCATGCTGTCGGAAGCCTTCGAGGGTTTTTACCTCTCCGACCTCGAATACGGAGTGCGCACCCACCACGACCATCTGCGCAGGCAGATCCCCGTGCTTGGGCTCGAAACGGCGCCGGAGGAGAAGGACATGTGGAACTTGAACGACGCGCTGCGGTCGCGTGGATAGGCGACGCCGATAATTGGCGAAACCATCGGTGAGAGCGCTCCTCTCCCCGTCCTATGCGGGGCGAAGAAAGAACGTCATCCCCGCCACACCCCTTCTTTCCTGAGGTCATCCATCGTGCGCGAAATGCCCTCGCGCAAAATGCCGACCATGTCGTCGATCTGCTCGCGCGTGATGACCAGCGGCGGCGACATCACGCACATGTTGATCAGCGGCCGCACCAGCAGGCCGAGCTCGTGGCAATGCGCGTCGATGCGTTTGCCGACATCCTTGTCGAGCTGCAGCGGGTCCTTGCTTTCGCGGTCGGCGACACATTCGACGCAGCCCATCAATCCCAGCCCGCGCACCTCGCCGACCAACGGCAATTCTTCCAGCGTCTTCAGCTGCGCCTGGAAATAGGGCGCGACCGCTTGCGTATGGGCAAGTACGCCCTGTTCCAGAAGGTCGAGATTCCTGAGCGCCACTGCGCAGCCGACCGGATGGGAGGTGTAGGTCAGGCCATGGCCGAACATCGCGTCGGGATGGTTCGACCGGCGCAGTTCCTCCAGCAGCCGTTCCGATATGATGACGCCGCCGAGCGGGAAATAGCCTGACGTCACACCCTTGGCGAAGGTGATCATGTCGGGATCGATGCCGAACACATCGCCGGAGGCGAAGACATGGCCCAGCCGTCCAAAGCCCGTCACCACCTCGTCGGAGACATAGAGGATGTCGTTGTCGCGGCAGATCTCGCGGATGCGCTTGAGGTAGCCGTCCGGCGGCACGATAACGCCGCCGGAGGCCTGCACCGGCTCGCCGACGAAAGCGCCGATCCGGTCAGCACCGACTCGCGCGACGGTGTCGCGGAACTGACCGACGAGGAAGTCGGTGAAATCAGCTATGCTCATGCCCTGCGGACGACGGAACGGGTCGGGCGAGGACAGCTTGATCACCAGATCGTCGGCGCCGTCCATCCAGTCACGGTCGCGCGGTCGGCCATTGAGCGAGGCCGACAGATAGGTCGAGCCGTGATAGGCGCCGCCGCGCGACAGGATCAGCTTCTTCTCAGGCCGGCCCCGCACATTGTTGTAGAACTGCATGAAGCGCAGCGCCGTCTCCACCGCCGAGGAGCCGCCTGTGGTGTAGAAGACGTGGCTGAGATCGCCGGGCGCGTGACCGGCTATGCGACCGGCAAGTTCCGCCGAAGGCGCGTTCATCGTGTACCACGGCGTGTTATAGGATAGCGCCATCGCCTGGTCGTACATCACCCTGGCGAGTTCCTCGCGCCGATGACCGACATTGACGCACCACATGCCGGCCGGCCCGTCGATCAACCGCTTGCCGGTGCCGTCGGCGATGTAGATGCCGTCGCCTTCGCTGATCAGCGCGCGCGCTTCCGCGCCGACCGAACCGGCATACGGCCAAGGCTGGACGAGATGGCGCCTGGCCAACTCGACGGCATCGGCAGCTCCGGCTCCGGCTCCGGCCATTTCGCTCGCCTTCAGGTCCCTCGCAGCCGCCATCGTCATCTCCACATCACTTGTCGAATTCAGGATTTCGAAAGTTGGCCGGCAATGCTGGAAATTTCCGGCATAATCCCCACAATTTTGAATGTCCGTTCAATCAATATCTCAGAAATAGCGCTTGATTTCAATCCGCGGATGCGGGCATGATGAAAGAAAGCCGGCAAGCTCGGAGCGCGATCAGCAAAACTGGTCACCGGTTTTGCGTTCGATCGCGCTCCAAAACAAAGTTGGGAACAAACAGCCGGCGCCAGTCCAACGGGATACCGCATGGCGGGACGCTCCAGGCCAGCAACCGAGATCACAGCCGGAGCCCTGCCCCCCGGAGTCTGGCAATGACGGCGGCGGTGGAAGGGTCGCCCCCGTTGCGCATGACGCGGGCCAGACGAAATGCCCTTCTGCAATCCGAACCCGTGCAGGGCTTTGCCCTGATCAGCCCAACCTTTCTCTACGCGCTCATCCTCCTGGTCCTGCCGATCCTGGTGGTCATCGCCCACTCCTTCTGGACGCAGAACTATCTGACCATCGACCGCACCTTCACGCTGGAAAACTACCGCGTCGCCCTGACCGAGCCGATCTATCGCGATCTGTTGTGGCGCTCGCTGTATATCTCGCTGACGGTCAGCTTCTTCACCGTCGTCCTGGCTTATCCGATCGCCTATTTCATTTCCTTCCACGGCGGCCGCCACAAGAGCCTGTGGCTGTTCCTCATCACCATCCCGTTCTGGACCAGCTATCTCCTGCGCGTGATGTCGTGGAAGGTCATTCTCGGCTATAACGGCGTCTTGAACTCCGGGCTGATCGGCCTCGGCATCATCAACGAGCCGTCGACGGCGCTGCTCTACAATTCGAGCGCCGTCATCATCACGCTGACCCACGCCTGGGCGGCCTTCGCCATCCTGCCGATCTTCGTCTCGCTGGAGAAGATCGACCGGACCCTGGTGGAGGCGGCTACGGATCTCGGCGATGGTCCCTTTCGTTCGTTCCTTCGCGTGACTTTGCCGCTGTCGGCGCCAGGCATCATCTCGGCGGCGCTGATCGTGATGATCCCGACGGTCGGCGACTATGTCACCCCCAAGCTCGTCGGCGGCAAGGACGGCGTCATGATCGCCAACGCCATCCAGGCGCAGTTCGGCAAGGCCTCGAACTGGCCGCTGGGCGCCGCCCTTTCCGTCACCACCATGCTGGTCGTGACGTTGATGGCCGGCGCCACGGTGCTGGTCATCCGTGCCGCCCAGAGGCTTGCGCGATGAGCGCGGCGCGACGTCTGCTGCCGGGCGGCTGGCTGTCGGCCTACGCCTTCCTTTATGTCGGCTTCCTTTATCTGCCCGTGATCTTCCTGCCGATCTTTTCGATCAACACTGCGGCCACGCCGAAATTCCCGCTGACCGGCTACACCCTCAAATGGTACGAGGACCTGCCCAACACGCCGGCGCTGCTCGACGCCACCTGGAACAGCCTGATCGTCGGCGTCTCGGCGTCCGTCCTTTCGACGGTTCTCGGCATCCTCGCTGCCCGCTCGATCACCCGCTACCGCTATCCCGGCCGGCGGGCCATCAACGGTCTGATCATGGCGCCGCTCGTGCTGCCGGAAGTCATCGTCGCCATCTCGATGCTGCTGGTGATGCTGCAGCTCGGCTTGAGCCTCTCTCTGTTTACCGTCGTGCTCGGCCATGTCCTGGTCTGCATCCCCTATTCGATGACGGTGCTGACCTCCGGCTTCGAGGGTTTCGATCGCAGCCTCGAGGAGGCCTCGGCCGACCTCGGCGAGAGCGCCTTCGGCACCTTCCGGCGGGTGACGCTGCCGATGGTGGCGCCGGCAATCATCTCCAGCCTGCTGGTCTGCTTCACCATTTCGCTGGACGAGTTCATCATCGCCTTCTTCCTGACCGGTACCGAGGCGACGCTGCCGATCTATATCTGGGGCCAGTTGCGCTTCGCGGCGAAACTGCCGGGCGTGCTCGCGCTCGGCACGCTGCTGCTGGTCGCCTCCTTCCTGCTGATGACCGTCGCCGAAATCCTGCGCCGCCGCGCCGCCAGACGCACCCAGAACGAGGGAGGGCTTTATGCCTGAGCAGGCCCCATCGGCACGAACCCTGTCCGAACGGACGATGATCGAGATCAACCGCGTCACCCGCAGCTACGGCGCCTTCAAGGCGCTCGACGATGCCTCCTTGACCATTCGCGAGGGCGAATTCTTCTCGCTGCTCGGCCCGTCCGGCTGCGGCAAGACCACGCTGTTGCGCATGATCGCCGGCTTCGACAACCCGACGAGCGGTTCGATCTCGGTCGGCGGCCAGCCGATGGAAGGCATTGCGCCCAATCGCCGCCCGACCAACATGGTGTTCCAGAGCTATGCGATCTTCCCGCATCTCAACGTCGAGCAGAACGTCGCCTATGGCCTGAAGCGGCTGAAATTGCAGGGCGGCGAGGAGAAGCGCCGCGTCGAGGAAGCCCTGGCGCAGGTCTCTCTCACCGGCCTCGGCAAGCGTCTCGCCACCGAGCTGTCCGGCGGCCAGCGGCAACGCGTCGCGCTCGCCCGCGCGCTGGTGATGCGGCCCAAGGTGCTGCTGCTCGACGAGCCGCTGTCGGCGCTCGACAAGAAGCTGCGCGAACAGATGCAGGTCGAGTTGCGCCGCCTGCAGCAGGCCGTCGGCATCACCTTCGTGCTGGTCACCCACGACCAGTATGAAGCGCTGGCCATGTCCGACCGCATCGCCGTGATGTTCGGCGGCAGGATCGCGCAGGTCGCCTCGCCCAAGGAGATCTACCAGCGGCCGGTCAACCGCCAAGTCGCCGACTTCCTCGGCGGCATGAATTTCGTCAAGGCCGAGATCGTCGAGGAGAACGGCGCCTCGCTGGTCGTCGACACGCTGGGCTTCGGCCGTGTGAAGACCGACAAGCCGAAGGCCTTCGTGCGCAATGGCGGCGGCGCCACGCTCGGCATCCGCCCGGAGCGCCTGCGCGTCCTGTGGGACAATGCGACGGCCAAGTTCGAGGTTGCCGGAAAGGTGGTCGAACGCCACTATTTTGGCGAGATCACCCATTTGATCGTCGAGATCCCCGGCCTGGAAAAGCCGCTGTCGGTAACCGAGACCAACGATTTCGGCGCCGACGATATTCCGGTCGGCACTTCGATTCGCCTCGCCTACGATCCCGAAGCCCTGGTGGCGATGGCGGATTGACGGTCCGCGATGATCTTTCGCGCCGCTATGCGACCGGCAACGATCGCCCCTTCGACATAGCCGGGAAATGACGGCGACAGCTCCGACGATGCGAAATGAACAGGCGGCGCGCCGGCCAGGAGCACAGGTTCGGCATCGGTCGCCGCGACGTCGACGATGAGGTCGCTGTAGCCGCCGCCGCTCCAGCGGTCATGCGTCCAGTCGCGCTGGCTGAAACCCGCGATTTCGGCCGCGTCGGGACCGAGGGCTTCCACCAGTTTCCCGGTCACTTCGGCGCGCAGTGCCGTCTCGCCAAGCTCACCCCAGCGCAAGGCGAGCGGGCCGCCGACGAAGACGACCAGCGCCGCGTGGCCTTCATCCGGACTGGCATCGCAAGCGAACAGCCCCGGCGGGTCGCGCCACATCACCATGCCGCTCAAGCCGCGGCGGCGCCAGAAGGCAGCGGGGTAGCGCACTAGCACCTTGATCACGGCGCCGCTTTCCCAAACGCCGAGCGCCTTCGCCAGGGATTCGGGCAGGGCGGGTGCGAAGCCCAGTTTCGCCGCCATGACCGGCGGCACCGCGACAAGTGCCGCCCGCGCTTCAATGACACCCGCCGCCGAGACGATGCGAACGGCTTGCGGTCCATGCTCGATGCATGAAACGGCCGCGTTGAGCCACAGCCGGTCGCCGAGATCGCTGGCCAGGTCCTCGGCCACCGACTGCATCGTCTCGCGCAGGAAATACTGGAGCTCCGGCACCTCATTGGTGATGCGCCGATCGTTGTCGATCAGGTGCCAGAGCGGCAGTTTCTCCAGCGTCAGGCACCACAGGCCTTCGATCATCGAGCGGAAGGCTGCCTTGGCGGCATCGGCATCGTCTTGCCGGTCGAGCCAGGCGGCAACGGTCAGCCCGGCAATCGAGGGATCGTCCGGCGCGATCGCGTTCATCCGATCGCGGATCGCCATCGAACCAGAATAGGTTCGCTTCGCCTCGGCGGCGGAGATTGGCGGCTGGGCGATAAACGCGCCGTCGACATGGGTTTCGACAAGCGTCTTGCCGCGCACGTCGACAAGCGCCATCAGCTCCGGCATGTCCTCGCACAGGAACTGCCCGCCACTGTCGATGCGCTCGCCGGAACCGATCTCCATCGACTCGACGCGCCCGCCGACACGGTCGCGCGCTTCGAGCAGCACGAAATCGACGCCGGCCTTTTTCAGCTCGAGCGCGGCCGACAGCCCGGTGAAGCCGGCGCCGATGATGACGACATCGGCTCTTGTGGATTCGCTGTTCAATAGCCGGCCTTGATCTTCTCGAACTCGGCGACCATGCGCTGCTTGAGCTCCGGCCCCACCGGCTGTTGGAACAGCGTCTTGTCGAGGAATTTGTCGAGATCGTCGAAGCCGCGATCGGCCAGAACCGTGTGGTCGACTACAGCCATGCCGGCGCTGTTGCCGTGGCCGTAGCCGAAGGTCTTCACCAGATAGTCCGAAACGGCAGAAGCGTTGACTGCATTCAGAAAGTCATAGGCCTGATCGAGCTTGCCGGGTGCATCCTTCATCAGCACATAGCCGCACACCCAGGTCGAGATACCCTCCTTGCTGTCGCGGTTCATCGCGATCGGCAGGCCTTGCCCCTTCAGCGTCACATAGGTCTCGTTCCAGCCCCAGACGAGATCGACCTCATTGCCGATGAAGGCCTGGTTGAGATCAGTGTCGTCGGTCCAGTAGAAACGGATGTTCTTGTGCACGTCGCGCAGGAAGGCGGACGCCTCCTGGAACTGGGCATCGGTCATCCCTGTCCAGTCTTTCAGCCCGATGACCAGGCTCGCCAGCGCATAGGCGTCGTCGACATTGTCGCCGATGGTGACGCGGCCCTTGAACTTCGGGTCAGCGAAGATCCTGAGCGATTGCGCCTGCTCCGGCGTCACCTTGTCGGTGCGGTAGAGAAGCGAGGTGTTGCCCCAGTCGAACGGCATGAACCATGCCTTGCCGTCGTCTGTGGTGGCGAGATCCTTCATCGCCATGATGCCGGGATTGAGGTCTTTCCAGCCTGCTATCCTCGACGTGTCGAGCGGCTGCAGCATGCCCGCCTCGCGCCACTTGACCACGCTTTGCGAACAGGGATGCGCGATGTCGGCCTTGAAGCCGGCCCGCATCTTCTCGAAGGCCTCGTCCTCGTCGCCGAAGAAGGCGAAGGTCGGCTCGGCGCCGTATTTGGCGGCATAGGCGGGGTGCAGCAGCGGGTCCTCATAGCCGGACCAGTCGAACACGACGAGGTCGCCGCCACCTTCCGCCCAGGCATAGACGGCGCCGGCGCCGATCACGCAGGCGGCGGCAAGGGCAAGGCTGCGTAGCACTGGCTTCATGGTGCGAATTCCCCCGTCGCGAAAGGCTGCCGCGAGGTTATGAGAATTCGCCTCTCTTGGCGAGCCCGCCCGCCCACCATCTCCGCAGGCGGGCGGGCGGCCGAACCGGCTCAATATCCGGCTTTGATCTTCTCGAATTCGGCGATCATCTTGAGCTTGAGCTGCGACGGCACCGGCGACTGGAACAGCGTCTTGTCGACGAATTTCTGCACGTCGTCATAGCCTTTTTCCTTCAGCACGGCCTGATCGACGCCGGCCATGCCCTTGGCGTTGGCCTGGCCATAGCCCCAATCCTTGACCAGCACCTTGGCGGTTTCGGGATCGTTGACGGCGTTCAGATAATCATATGCCTTGTCGACATTGCCGGGCGCATCCTTGAACAGCACATAGCCGCAGACCCAGGTCGAAATGCCTTCGTCCGTGTCCTTCTTGGCCTTGATCGGCACGCCGGCGGCGACCGATTGCACGGTGGCGTCGTTCCATGCCCAGGCAAGATCGACCTCGCCGCCGCTCAAAAGCTGCACCACGTCCGTTGTGTCGGTCCAGTAGGAGCGCACGTTCTTATGCACCTGGCGCAGGAAATCCGACGCCTGCTTGAACTGGTCGTCGGTCATCTTGGTCCAGTCCTTGACGCCGATGGCGAGGCTCGCCAGCGCATAGGCGTCGTCGACATTGTCGCCGATCGAAACCCGGCCCTTGAACTTCGGATCGGCGAACGCCTTCAGCGACTGCACGTCCTTGGCGTCGACCTTTTCGGAATTATAGGTGAGCTGGGTGTTGCCCCAGTCCCAGGGCATGAACCAGGCCTTGCCATCGGCGGTCGTGGCGAGATCCTTCATCGCCATGATTCCGGGATTGAGATCTTTCCAGCCTGTTATCTTCGATGTGTCGAGCGGCCGCAGCAGGCCGGCCTCGCGCCATTTCACCACGCTCTGCGAGCAGGGATGGCCGAGATCGGCCTTGAAACCCGAGCGCACTTTTTCGAACGCCTCGTCCTCGTCGCCAAAGAAGGCGAAGGTCGGCGAATCGCCGTTCTTCTCGACATATTTCGGATGGAAGCTCGGATCCTCATAGCCGGACCAGTCGAACACGACCAGGTCTTTGTCGGCGGCAACCGCCAGGGCTGCGGCCGAGGCCGCCAGCACGCCGGTCAATGCCAGGGTCAATGTCAGGCGTCGGGCCAATGTCAGCCGCTGGATTGATGTCTTCATTGCTGTTCCATCCTCTTTTATTTATCGATTGCTTCATGCCTTGCGACGGGTGGCGGCTGCTCCCTGGTAATGTTTGGGGAATGCGGCCGACAGGAATTCGTTGGCTGCCTGCAAGGCGCTCTCGCGGGTAGTGTCTTCGGTGCCCATCATCAAGCGCAGCCACAGTCCCTCCAGCGTCGCGCTGAGCGCCAGCGCCATGACCTGCGGCTCATAGGCATAGCCGCCGCTTTGCTTGAGCGTCGCGCAAAGCTCGATGAAGATGTTCTGGTAGACGGCATCGCGGGCGCTGCTCAGCGCCTGGTAGGTCGGCCGCGACTTGGCCTCGCCCCAGAAGGCGCACCAGGCCGCCAGCTTGCGCTTGTTGCAGATCGAACGGTCGAAATCGGCCGCGACCAGGGTCCGCAACTGGTCGGCGGGATCGTTCCCCGCTTTCTCCAAGGCATTGCGCCAATGCGCCGAGTACTCGTCATACATATGCTGCAAGGTCGCGATCAGCAGTTTTTCCTTGCTCTCGAAATGGAAATTGACGATGCCGCGCGACAGGCCCGCGCCATCGGCGACGTCGGCCATCGTCGTCTCCGAATAGCCGCGCTTGGCCAACGAATCGATCGTCGCCTCGATCAGCTGAAGCTGCCTGACCTCCTTGGAAGCCTTACGCCCGCGTTTCTCGGGTTCGCTCGATGCCTCGGCGGACTGCTCTTGGCGTGCTGCAATTTTCATGGGTGCGGTCATGCTCCACATCGCCGGCTAGCCGACCATCTTCGGTTTTTGCCCGCGAAGATGAGTGGGACGGTGCTCGCCACTGTCAAGCACCTTCTGCATGGCCTCCCAGGTTCGTATGTTCTTGTCGACATAGGCGGCGCCCACTGCCGCCGCGACCGTCGGATAGAGCGGCCCCTTCAGCCTTTCCAGTTCGCCCCGCGCCACCTCGCGGTACCAGGGATTGCGGTCGCGAACCGCGATCTCGGCAAAGCCCGCCTGGCGCATCGCCTGTGCGTAGCGCGCCGGCGAGGCCATCGCGAAGGACAGCCCTTCGGCGGCGACATAGGCCTTCATCTCCGGTGATGGTTCGCCGTCATGCGAGATCATCCAGTTTGATGCCGCAAAGGCGCCGCCGGCCTTGAGCACGCGGAATATCTCCGCAAACAGCGCATCCTTGTCGGCGACATGCAGCAGCGCATCCTTGGAGAAGACGACGTCGAACGACTGATCCTCGAAAGGCAACCGCCCAGGCGGCGCCTGGATGAAGCTGGCGCGGTCGGCAAGCCCGCGGGAGGCTGCCCGGCGCCTGGCCGTTTCGATCACCGGCCGCTCGACATCGAAGCCGGTGACGTGCGCGGCGCCATGCCGTTCGACCAGATGCAGCGTGATGCCTCCGGACCCGCAGCCGATGTCGAGCACGGTCTTGCCTGCGAGCGAAAGTCCCTCGAGCACGCGGTCGACTTCGTCGGGCCCGCCCGGCGACAGGTAGCCGTCGCCCCACAGCGCCTCGAGGAAGCGGATGGCGGCTCCGTCATACTCCGGCTCGGCCTCGGCCGTTTCGATCATCAACCCTCGATCCCCAATCGACGAATGTCCGTCTCGAACGCCTGCAAAGCCTAGCCCATGTCTGGGAAAACGCAACATCATTTGTTGAACATTCATTCAATATAGCTGGACAAAACGACGACTACCATGCCAAATTTCGCGCATTGAGGGGACGGATTACGCCAAGATGAACAGCGGATCGCATGGAAAGACTGGGCCAAAATGAAAGCTTGGGATGCGATCGTCATCGGCGGCGGACACAACGGACTGGTCAATGCCTGCTATCTCCAGCGCGCCGGGCTCGACGTGCTGGTGGTGGAGAAGAATCCCTGGGTCGGCGGCGCCGCCACCAGCCGGGAACTGACGCCGGGCTTCCTCTATTCCAACTGTTCCTATGTTTGTTCGCTGTTTCGCCCTGAAATCATGCGCGACCTCGAACTGCCGCGCTTCGGCCTGCAGGTTATTTCCTATGAGGGCGGCGCGGTGTTCACCAGGGATGGCGATTATCTCGCCAATTACCGGGACCATGATGCACACCGGCGCGAATTTGCGCGCTTCTCGAAACGCGATGCCGAAGCCTACGACCGTTATGCGCGCGACGTGACGCGCCAGTGCCGTTTCATCCAGCCGCTGTTGATGCGCACCGCGCCCGACCCGACCAGTCTGCGGCCGCGGGATCTGGGCGAGCTCCTTTATCTGGGCAAGAAATTCGCGGGCCTGTCGGCGGAGGAAATGGCGCTGACGCTGCGCTTCTGGACCATGTCGATCTCGGACTTCCTCGATGAATATTTCGAGACCGATGTCATCAAGGCCAATTTCGCTTTGTCCGGCATCATCGGCACGGCGCTCGGGCCGATGTCGCCCGGCACGGCTTATGTGCTGCTGCACCACTATATGGGCGAGGTCGACGGCTCGGTCGGCGCCTGGGGCTATGCGCGCGGCGGCATGGGCGCGGTGACAAAAGCGCTGGCGGCATCCTTCAGGGCGTCGGGTGGAACCATTCGCACCGGCGCCGAGGTCGACCATGTTCTGGTGAGCCGCGGCAAGGCCAAGGGTGTGGTGCTGGCTGGCGGTGAGGAGATCCGTGGCAAGCTCGTCGTCTCCAACGCCGACGTGAAACGAACCTTCCTGAAACTGGTCGAGGAAAAGGAACTGCCCGAGATTTTCCTGCGCCGGGTCAGGAACTTCAAGATCCGAGGTTCGTCCGGCAAGGTCAACATCGCGCTGGACTCGATGCCCGAATTCCCAGCTCTGCCGAAGGATTCGCCGGTTTATCGCGGCGACATGCATTTCACCGATTCGATGGAGCGGATGGAGCGCGCCTATGACGACTGGAAGGCCGGGCGCTGGTCGGCCGACCCCTTCCTCGACATGGTCATCCCGACGACGCTCGACCCGACGATGGCGCCGCCGGGAAAACACTTCATGAGCTGCTTCGTGCAATACGCGCCGCCCAAGGTGAACGGCCATGAATGGACCGACGCCGATCGCGACGGATTCGCCGAAAGCGTGATTGCGCAGATTGCCGACTACTCGCCCGGCTTTCGCGACCGCATCGTCCACATGGAGGTGCGCACGCCGCGCGAAATCGAGGCCGAGGTCGGGCTCACCGAAGGCAACATCTTCCAGGGCGAACTGACCTTCGACCAGCTTCTGTTCAACCGCCCGGTGCCGGGCTACGCGCAATACCGCTCGCCGGTCGGCGGTCTTTATATGTGCGGCTCCTCGACCCATCCCGGCGGCGGCGTCATGGGCGCGCCCGGCCGAAATGCCGCGGCCGAGATCCTGCGCGATCTCGCCAAATCGACCTCGCATATGAGCCCGGCCCATGACGTCATATGATGCAATCGTCATTGGCGGCGGCCATAATGGCCTCGTCACTGCTGTCACGCTGGCGAAGGCAGGGCGCAAGGTGCTGCTGCTGGAAGCGGGAGCCGATCTCGGCGGCGCCGCGCGCACGGAGGAATTCGCGCCGGGTTTTCATGTCTCGTCGATCGCCCATCTGCTGAACCGCCTGCATCCCGACGTGGTGAAGACGCTGGAGCTGGAGAAGCATGGCTTGCGGATCACCCCAGACGACTTCGCGCCGTCGGTTGCGCTGTCGATGGACGGCTCCCCGCTGGTCCTGCACCGCGCCTATGGCGAAATGCTGACCGGCGCAAGTTCGTCGGAGCAATCGGCGTGGAAGCAGTTGCGCGCGCAGCTGCTGCGCTACGCCGGCATCCTGGAACCCTTCCTCTCGCGTCGTCCGCCCGAGCTGGCCGGCATGTCGCTGCTGGAGACAGCGGCGCTCGGCCAGGCCGCACTGGCGCTGAAAAGGCTCGGCAAGGAAAACATGCGCGATTTCCTGCGCGTGCTTTTGATGAACGTCGCCGACCTGCTCGACGAGCAGCTTGCCGACATCAGGCTGAAAGGGCTGCTTGCCTTCGACGCGACGCTCGGCAGCCATCTCGGTCCGCGCTCGCCCACCTCGCTGCTCGGCCTCTATTACCGGCTGGCCGGCGAGGCCGGCGGTGTGGCCGGCGCGCAGATAGTGCCGAAGGGCGGCATGGGCGCGGTGATCGCCGCCATCCGCGCCTCGGCCGAAAAGGCCGGCGTGAACGTCCGCACATCGGCGCCTGTCGCAAGGATCATTGTCGAGAAAGACCGCGCCGTCGGTGTCGCATTGGACAATGGCGAGGTGCTGCGCGCCAGGACGATCGTCTCCGCGACAAATCCGGCGACGACTTTGCTCGACCTTGTCGGTCCACGCGAACTCGACACCGGCTTCGTGCGCAAGGTGAACAACATCCGCATGAAGGGTGATGTCGCCAAGCTTCACCTGGCGCTCGACAGGCCGCCGCAATTCACAGGTGCCGATGCCGCCGGCCACAGGGGGCGGCTGGTTATCGCCCCCTCGCCCGATCATGTCGAGCGCGCCTTCAATCCATCCAAATACGGCGCGTTCTCGCCCGAACCGGTGATGGAGATCACGCTGCCAAGCCTCGCCGATCCATCGCTCGCGCCCGACGGCGCCTGCGTGCTGTCGGCGGTGGTGCAATACGCGCCCTATGCTCTGAAAGAGGGATGGGGCGCCGGCAAGGCGAAATTCCTGGAGGCAATCATGGCTCAGCTCGAAGCCTACGCGCCAGGCATCGGCAAGACGGTGCGCCACACCGAGCTCTTGACGCCCGCCGACATCGAAACGCGCTACCGCATGCCGGGCGGCCACTGGCACCACGGCGAGTTGCAGGCCGACCAGATGCTGATCTCGCGCCCGGTCTCGGGCTGGTCCGGCTACGACACACCGCTCGACGGGCTGTTTCTCGCCGGTGCCGGTTCACATCCCGGCGGCGGCGTCTCCGGCGCACCTGGATTGAACGCCGCTCGACGCATTATTGCGATGAAGGGGTAAGGCGATGTTTCAGTTGGCGGCAGTCGCGTTCTACGGCGAAGGATCGCCAGCATGAATCAGCAACCATCATCCGCCCGCATCGCCGCCCAATCCCACTTCCGCACGTTGCGTCTCGGCACGCCGTTCCAGCCGCGCATCGATGCTCTGGCCAAGACCCAGGATTGGTACAACTGGGCGGGCTACCGCGCCCCCCATTCGCTGTGGGACGAGGAGCTCGAATATTTCGCCATTCGCAGCCAGTCGGCGCTCTTCGACATCTCGCCGATGACCAAGTACCGCGTCGAGGGACCGGACGCCGAGGCCTTCCTCGACCGCGTCACGCTGCGCGACGTGACCAGGCTGAAGCCGGGCCGCGTCCATTATACCGCGTGGTGCGACGACGAGGGCTTCGTCCTCGATGACGGCACGCTGTTCCGGCTCTCGCCAACGCGGTTCCGGCTGTGCTCGCAGGAGCGGCATTTGCCTTGGCTGCTCGACAGCGCCATCGGGTTCGATGTGACGGTGGAGGAAGAGACCGAAGCCGTCGCGGGCCTGGCACTGCAAGGTCCGACCTCTTTCGCCGTGCTGCGTGATGCCGGTTTTGCCGATGTCGAAAAGCTGAAGGCATTCGACCTCGCCGAATTCCCGCATGATGGCGAAACCGTCACCATCTCGCGCACCGGCTTCACCGGCGACCTCGGCTATGAACTGTTCATGCCGGTCGACAAGGCGCTGAGCCTGTGGGACCGGCTGATGGCGGCCGGCGAACTGCGCGGCATCCGCGCCATCGGCTATGCCGCGCTCAGCCGCGCCCGGATCGAGGCCGGGCTGATCGTCGCCAATGCCGACTTCACGACGGCCGAACACGCCATCCGCGCCGACCGCTTGCGCATGCCCGATGAGATCGGGCTCGGCTTCATGATCGACCTGGAAAAGGCCCATTTCAACGGCCGTCGCGCCATCTTCGAGGCGCGCGCCAAGCGCAAGCTGCGGCATGTGCTGGTCGGGCTGGAGATCGAAGGCAACATCCCGGCCGAACACGCCATCGTCTATCACAGAAAGAGCCAGGAGGTCGGGCTGGTCAGCGCCGCCATGTGGTCGCCGATGGCCAAGCGCAACATCGCCATCGCTTCGCTGGTGCGACCATATGGTGATACTGTCGTCGACGACCTCTGGGTCGAGATCTACGCAATGCGCGAGCTGCAATACCAAAAGCTGATGAAGCGGGCCAAGGTGGTGCCGCGGCCGTTCATCAAGCTCGATCGCCGCACCGCCAATCCGCCGGCGGATTTCTGACCATGGACGAGGAAGCCGACAAGCAGCAAGAAGAGGCGGCCGAACAGTGGGAACTGGTCAACACGCCGCTCGGCGAAAAATGGTCGGGCCGCACACGCTATGCCGCCGCCATGTTCTTCTACAAGCGCGGCGAGATGAGCGCCGAGACGCTTGAGGTCTACCGCATCTGCGCGCGGCTCGATTCGGAAAACCCGCTGCCGATCATCCGCGACCGCGGCGTCGGCAAGGACTGGCTGAAGCGCATGGGGTTCGGCTGACCTGCCTATCCTATGGTTCTTTCCAGCATGGCCAGCCAGTTTCGGTAGGCGATCTTTTCGATCAGCGCGCGGCCGAAGCCGCGTGCGGCGAGCGCATCGATGAGCTTCGGCAGACCGGCGGCGTCGCCAATGACGGCCGGGATCATGGCTCCGTCGAAATCGGAGCCGAGGCCAACCCCATCCTCACCCAGCGCCTGCAGCAGGGAATCGATGTGGCGCACCATGATGTCGAGGCCGGTATCGGCATTCATCTTTCCGTCCTCGCGCAGGAAGCCGGTGGCGAAGTTCAGCCCGACCATGCCGCCGGTTTCGCGAATCGCGCCGAGCTGCCAGTCGGTGAGATTGCGTGAGTGGCCGCAGATCGCATGCACGTTGGAATGGGTCGCGACCAGCGGCGCATCGCTGAGCGCGGCGACGTCACGAAACCCCTTCTCGTTGAGATGCGACAGGTCGATCATGATCCTGAGTTGGTTGCAGGCCTTGACCAGCGCCTTGCCGGCATCGGTCAAGCCGGGACCGGTATCGGGCGAGGACGGAAAGCGGAACGGCACGCCATGGCCGAAAGCGTTCGGGCGGCTCCAGACGATGCCGAGCGAGCGCAAGCCGGCGGCATGCAGCACGTCGAGCATGGTGAGTTCGGGATCGATCGCCTCGACCCCTTCGATATGGAATACCGCAGCGATCGACTCGCGCGCCATGGCGCCGCGCACATCTGCGGCATTGCGGCAGACGCTCAGCGCTCCGGCCCGTTCCAGCCTGAACAGGATCGAGGCCATCGCAATCGTCGAGGCCAGCGCATCGCTGTGCGGGAGTTCGGGCGGCAAAGGCTCGGCATCGCTGGGCGTCGACGGGACAGCGCCGCGCCGGCCTCTCTCGACAGGCGGCGGGAAGATCGCGAACATGCCGCCGGCGAACCCGCCGGCCCGTGCGCGCGGCAGGTCGATATGGCCGCCCGATTTCCCTTCCATGAACAGCTTTTCGACGTCCGGGTCTTTCGACTGATAGAGTCTGAGCAGCGTGTCGTTATGGCCGTCGAAGACGGGAACGAGATCGGTTTCGGTCATGAAGGGATCATTCGGTTCGATGTGTCGCACGCTGCCCGCGATATATCATATCTACTTAGGCAAGATGGGCCGAGCGTGCAAATGCCAAAGCCGTGCTGGCCTATCAGACTGTTTTACTCCCGCGGGTCCCGAATGGTAAAGCGCCGGCTGATCCTACCCCTTCAGCACGTCGGCCCACTCCGGATGGCGGCGGAACTGGGCGTTGGCGAAGGGACAGAGCGGGATGATCTTCTTGCCCGCCGCGCGCGCGTCCTCGACGGCGCGGGTGACGAGCCGAAGCCCAGCACCCTGGCCGCGAAACGCGTCGGGCACTTCGGTGTGGTCGATGATGATCTGGTGCTCGCCGATCCTGGTGAAGGTCATCTCCGCCTCGGCGCCGCCCGGACCACGCAGCACGTAGCGGCCCTTGGAACCACGATCTTCGAGTTCGATCTCCGGCAGTTGGTCAGGCATCACTTACTCCTTGGGCCACGCCGGCAAGGAGCTGCCGCGCCGCCTCGATTTCGTTCGGCCGCACTTCGTGCCCGCCTTCATGCCACTCCACTGTGACATCGGCGCCATCGGCGCGCAAATAGGCTTCGAGCCGCGAAGTCAGGTTCGGCGGACAGATCGGATCCCGCCTGCCGGCGGTCACCAGAATGCGGCGCCCGGCAAGACTGCCGTTCACCTCCGGTTCGAACGGGATCAGCGGGTGCATCAGCACCGCCGCGTCGAACAGGTCAGGGGCTTCGAACAGCAGCGACGCCAGGATGTTGGCGCCGTTGGAGTAGCCGAGAGCGTGTATCGCCGACGGCTTCGCCGCTGCTATCTGCGCCTTGACGAAGCCCGCCATCTTCCGAGTCGCGCGCGCCAGGTCCTGCATGTCATAGACGCCCTCGCCGGTGCGACGGAAAAAGCGCGCAGCGCCTTGTTCAGACACATCGCCGCGTGGCGAGATGATGGTTGCCTGGGGCGCGAGATCGCGCCCCAGCGAGACGAGCTGGCCCTCGTCGCCTCCGGTGCCATGGAAGACGAAGAGCAGCGGACCGCCCGGCGAACCGGGCAGCACCTTGTGGATGTAGCTGTCTGTGCTCATGACCCCGCCCCTCAGTCTTCCAACTTCTGCAGATGCTTTTCGAGATAGGGCCGCAGGTGCTGATGCTGCGCCGGCAGCTTCAAGGCTTCACCGAGATGGGCGGTGTCCTCGTCGCGGTCGAAGCCCGGCTCGTTGGTGGCGACTTCGAACAGAACGCCGCCCGGCGTGCGGAAATAGATCGCCCAGAAGTAATCGCGGTCGATCACTGGCGTCACCTGGTAGCCGGTATCCATCAGCGCCTTGCGCACTTCGAGCTGCCTGGCTCGATCCTCGACGGCGAAAGCGACGTGATGGACCGAGCCCGCGCCGAGATCGGCAAAGGCGGCACCGGGTAGCGATTCGATGTCGACGACGTCGGCGCCATTGCCGTTCCTGATCGCCAGCCGCCTGACATTGCCGGATTTGTCGAGCTCCTCATAGCCCATGAACTTCAAGAGTTCCTCGGTGGCGCCGCCATCCTTCAGGCGCAGCGACACGGAGTGAAAGCCCCGGATCGCCTCGTCGGCGGGAATGCCGCCCTTCACCCATGGCGCGCGCGTGTCGGCCCTGTCCTCGACGAGCGCGAAACCGTCGCCGTCCGGTCCGGCGAAGGCCAGACGCTTCTCGCCAAAGGTCTCTTCGCGCGACAGGCCGGCGATACCTTCCTCGGCGAAGCGCCTTTCCCAATAGGCGAGCGTGCCTTCCGGCACCGAATAGGCGGTGGTGCCGACTTCGCCGACGCCGTGACGGCCCTTGCCGATATTGGGAAACGGAAAATAGGTCATCACCGAACCCGGCGTGCCGAGCTCGTCGGCATAGTAGAGGTGGTAGACGTCGGGCGCGTCGAAATTGACCGTTTTCTTGACCCGGCGCAGGCCGAGCTTCCCAGTGAAGAACTCATTGTTCTGGCGGGCATCGCTGGCCATCGAGGTGACGTGATGCAAACCCTTGATCTGGTCGAGCATGAGTGCTGCTCCCTTGTTCTATTGCGGCCCCTGCCGCTGTCCTCGCCAATATGAGCATCGGCCTGTTCCCGTCAAAGGCGACAAAGACGGGATGGACTGTACTCTGGAAGTGAACAATCGAAAGCAGTTTGTTCACCGAACCACCAGCAGCCCGGGCTTGCGCCGGGGCGGGATTTCGGTTCCATGAGCGACGCTCGCACATTAGCCAAGGATTATCGCCAGTGACCGGAAAAGGCAGGCGTCCGAACGTTCTCCTGATCACCTGCGACCAATGGCGCGGCGATTGCCTTTCGGCGGCCGGCCATCCCCTGGTGAAGACGCCGAATGCCGACGCATTGGCAGCGGAAGGCGTATTGTTCAAGCGGCACTATGGCGGCGCGGCACCCTGCTCGCCGGCCCGTGCCTGCCTCTATACCGGCCTCTACCAGATGAATAACCGGGTTTGCCGCAACGGCACGCCGCTCGATGCCCGTCACGGCAATATAGCGCTTTCGGCGCGCGCGCTGGGCTACGATCCGACGCTGTTCGGCTACACCGACGTATCGCTGGATCCGCGCCGGCTCGCTCCGGCTGATCCGCGGCTGCGAAGCTATGAAGGCGTGCTTCCTGGTTTCACGGTGCGCCAATTGCTGCCAGAGCATCAGAAGCAGTGGCTGTCATGGCTGGGAATGCAGGGCATCGATACCGACGCCGGCTCCCCCGCGATCCATCGACCGGCGAACGGGGCAGGCGACGCCGGCTCCGTGACGACTGCGCCGCCCGTCTATTCGAAGGAGCAGACGCCGACGGCTTTTCTTGCCGGCGAATTCATCCGATGGCTGGGCGAACAGGATCATGCCGCGCCCTGGTTCGCGCATCTCTCTTTCATCAGCCCACATCCGCCCTTCATCGCGCCTGCACCATACGACGCGATGTACGACCCCGCCGACGGCCCCGGCTTTCGCCGCGCGGCAGGCTGGCAGAAAGAGGCGGACAGCCATCCCTATCTCGCCTACGATTTCGGCAGGCAGAAAAAGCACAAGTTTCGACCTGGCGCCGCAGGCAGCGTACATGACTGGAGCGAGGATGATTTCCGCCGCATCCGCGCGATCTATTACGGCATGATCTCGGAAGTCGATGCGCAGCTCGGCCGTATCTGGCAGGCGGTCAAGACGGCGGGCGCGTGGGACGACACGGTCATTGTGCTTACCTCCGACCATGCCGAGATGATGGGCGACCATTTCATGCTGGGCAAAGGCGGCTTCTTCGACGCCAGCTATCATATCCCCCTGGTCATCCGCGACCCGCGTCACGGCCACACCGCAGGCGTGGCCGTCGACCGCTTTACCGAGGCGGTGGACATATTGCCGACCTTGCTCGACCTGCTGGGCGGCGAACCGGCGCCGCACCTCGACGGTCACTCGCTGCGGCCGTTCATCGCCGGCGAGGAGCCGTCGGACTGGCGCGACGCCGCGCATTGGGAATTCGATTTTCGTTCGATCGCGGAAGGCGAAGCCGAACGGCATTTCGGCCTTGCCTCGCGCCAGTGCAATCTCGCCGTGATCCGCACGGAAAAATTCAAATATGTGCATTTCGGCGGCGGCCTGCCGCCATTGCTGTTCGACCTGGAAAAGGATCCCGCCGAGCTCGCCAATCTCGCCGCCGATCCCGCCTATCTCCCGATCAGGCTCGAGTTCGCCGAACGGCTGCTTGCCTGGCGGGCCGAACATCTCGACCAGTCGCTGGCGCTGGCGGAGCTGACCAGGGATGGCGTTGTGGGCTATGTAAGTAGGGCAGTAGGGGAATAGGGAATCCCTACTGCCCTACTGCCTACTGCCCTACTACCCTACTGCCCTACTGCCGTTGCTATCTCACGATCATCCGCTGCTGCTCGCGGTTCTGCGCATAGCTGCCTTTGTCGTAGGCGGCCTGGGCCTCGAGCTGCTCCTTGGTGAAGGTCGTGTAGAGATATTTGTTACCGTCCTTGTCGGTCATGAATTTCAGGTTGTCCATGCCGACGGCGACTTCCTTCTCGCCGACGCCGAGGAAACCGCCGACATCCACGATGACCGCGTCGGTCTTGTTGTCGGGCGTCAGCACGACATCGCCGATCTCGCCGACCTTGACGTCGTTGGCGCCATAGACTGTGGTACCCTTGAGATCGTCGCCCCTGACTTCGCCGACAGGCATTTCGGTCAGTTTGGATTTGTCGATCGCTGCGGTCTTCGTCTGGTCGGGGGCGGTCGCATCAGGCGTCGAGGCGGACGGGGCCTGCGCCGTCTTGTCGATCGGAGCCGTATTGGTTGTCGGCGCGACGGCCGGGGTGGACGCAGCAGGTGCGTTGGATGCCGTCGTGACCGGAGCCGGATCATAGGCCTTGCGGTTGAAGTCCGGCAATGCCTGCAGCTCTTCCTTGGTGGTTTGGGCTACCAGCCAGCGGTCGCCGTTTTTCTCGGCCCACTGGGCCTTGCCGAAATCATAGGTGACGTTCTTCTCGCCGATGCCGAGGAAGCCGCCGACGCCGATGACCAGTGATTGCGCCTTGCCTTCCTTGGTCAGGACGATGTCGTTGACGTTGCCGATGTTCTGCGCATCGTCGCCGGTCCCGTTATAGACGCTCTCACCGATGATATTGGTGGCGAGATTGCCGGCGGCGCGCTTCACCGATTCCGCCGGAGCCGCGTTCATGTCGACTGGCGCCTGGGCGGTATCGCTCGGCGCGGATGTGGACGGCGCCTGTGCGGCTGTCGATGCGGCCGGTGCCGGAGCATAGGGCTTGGTGTCGAACTCCGGCTGCGCCGTCAACTGGTCCTTGGTCGTCTGGGCGACCAGCCAGCGGTCGCCGTTTTTCTCGGCCCACTGCAGCTTGTCGTAATCGAACGCGACATTCTTCGTCCCGACGCCCAGAAAGCCCCCGACGCCGATGACTATGGATTTGGCCTGACCGTCCTTGTCGAAGACGATGTCGGTTACTTTGCCGATATTCTCGGCATTGTCGCCGGTGCCGTTATAAACCGATTCACCGATGATGTTGGTGGCGATGCTGCCCTCGGCGTGCACCACAGGAGCGGCGGGTTGCTCCGCGCCAGGCGCAGCCGGTGTCGGAGTCGTCTGCGCATGCGCGCCCGTCGCCACGAACATGGCAAGAGCAGTCGTGGCTAAAAGATTGCGGATCATGATGGTGTCTCCTCGTGCCTGATTTCATGCATGCCGCACCGGCCTCCGCCGTCACCGGCGACGGGCGAACGCGGCATTCGCCTGATCACAACGTCGTGACTGCGCCCATTGTTCCGACAAAAGCCAGGACGCATATTCTCCGCACACGCGGCTCGCAACTTGCGTCCTGCAAAGGGAAATTCGCCGCATCATCCGGAACCTTTTTGCTACTTGCGCCGTTCAGCCGACGGCTGGAGCTTCTCCGGCTCGGAGTTTTTTTGAGAACACGGAGGGGACATGCGGTTTGCGGCGGTGCTGAACCGGGACGGTGGCACCTTGCGCACCCTTGACCTGGATGGCTTTCGCGATCGCATGCGCGACCTGCTGGAGGCGGCAGGCCATTCCATCGATATCGACGTGGTTGCCGGCAAGGACATCGTGCCGGCATTGGACAACGCGGCTTCGCGTCGCGGCATCGACGTGATTCTCGCCGGCGGCGGCGATGGCACGATATCGGCGGCGGCGGCGCGGCTGATGGGCAAGAAAAAGGCGCTGGCCATATTGCCCGCAGGCACCATGAACCTCTTCGCGCGCGGGCTCGGCATCCCGCAGACGCTCGATGCGGCTTTGCGATCCTTCGCCGATGGCGAGGTGATGGCGGTGGACATCGCCACCGCCAATGGCCGACCTTTCGTGCATCAGTTCTCGATCGGCATGCACGCCAAGATGGTGCAGCTACGCCAGAACATGGAGTTCGGCTCCCGGCTGGGCAAGATGCGGGCATCCGCGAAAGCGGCTTGGCAGACGATCAAGAATCCGCCGGCGATGACGGTCACCCTGACCATTGGCGAGGCCGAGATCACGGCGCGAACCACCGGCGTCGGCGTCACCAACAACCTGTTTGGAGAGGGTCACCTGCCCTTTGCCGACAATCCGGCGGGCGGCGTGCTCGGCATTTATGTCACGGTCGCGCGGCAGCGCGCCGAACTGGTCAAGTTCTTCTTCAACGTCGCGCGTGGCAAATGGCGGGACAATGAACATGTCGAAATCCATCAGACAGAGCGGGCTGTGCTGAAGATCCGGTCGGCGGCCAGGAAATACCGCGCCGTCCTCGACGGTGAACTTATCAAGCTCGAGGACGAAATTACCATCGAAATCCACCCGGGCGCCTTGAACGTGCTGGTGCCGCGGCACGCCATGCGGGCAAAGGCGGCCTGATGCAGGGGCAGCCGACGAGGAACAGAAGACTAGCCGCTCGGAGCGCTGCCTTGTTCGGTGGTCGGGGATTTCGTGTACTCGCCGTAAATCTCGACGATGCCCCAAACGACAAAGGCCAGGAGAAGTCCCGCAATCAGGATCCGCAAGCCGTGCCAGCCCCAGTGTCCCTGACGCGCTTTGTTTTCAGGAATGGTCTTGGGCATAGCCGGCCTCGATGCGATGTGGACGCGTTGAGCGTCTCTGGCAAAACATCTTCGGGTAACGGTTCCTTGCTACGAAGGTTCCGCGTTTGGCCAAGCCCTTCGCCGGCAAGTCGGGAAGGCGAAGTCGGAGGGCTCGCGAGGAAGCGTCGGGGGCGCTGGTGAACAAGGCGGCGAAATTGGCGCCGGGCCTTCCGGCCGAAGTAATGCACGTCGTCAACGACGCCGGCCGGCTGGCCGTGCTGCACGGCTTGCAGGCGCTGGATACGATGACTGACGCCGACTTCGACGGCGTCAGCCGCCTTGCCGCGGCCGCCATGCGCGCACCGATCGCGCTGGTTACGCTCGTCGACGTCGAGCGGCAATGGTTCAAGTCGCGTGTCGGCCTGGACGAGATCGAGACCGCAACCGACATCTCCTTCTCCGCCCATGCGATTGCCGCGGGCGGCGAACTGATGGTGGTACCCGACGCGACCTTGGATCCGCGTTTTAAAGCCAACTCACTGGTCACGGGCAAGCATCACATCCGCTTCTTTGCGGGCGCGCCGGTGACCGTCGCCGGCGCCAGGATCGGAACGCTCTGCGTTTTCGACCGCAAGCCCCGTCCCTTTCCATCGCGCGTCAGGCTCGACCAGTTGAAGGCGCTGGCCGGCCTAGCCGCCAGCCTGTTCACGCTGAAGGATGCGACGCGCAGCGGCGCCATCGCCGAGGCGGCGCTGGTTCGCGAAGAAAAACGGCGCGCCATAGCGCTCGACGCGGCATCGCTTGCCAGCTGGGCCTGGGACATCCGCACCGACATGATCGAATGCGATGGTTTGCTGCCGGAATTGTTCAATCTGCCGCGATCGAACCGGTTGCGGGCGCGCGACATCCTGATGGCAATAGATCCACGCGACGTCTATCAAACCGAAACCCGCTTCCGCGACGCCTTGGCCGGCGGCGACGACTATTTCGGCGAGTACCGCGTGAAAGGCTTCCATCCACCCCGCTGGCTGGCGACGCGCGGCCGCGTCATCGAGCGCGATGGCGACGGCAAGCCGACGCTGATCTTCGGGGTCAATTACGACATATCCGAACGCAAGCTTGGGGAGGAAAGGCAAAGGCTGCTGCTTCGCGAACTCAATCATCGCGTCAAGAACACGCTGGCGACCGTTCAGGCGCTGGCGACGCAGACCGTGCGCCATGCCCGGCAGCCGAGCGCTTTCCTGGAAGCCTTCGGCGCCCGGCTCCAGGCACTCGGCATTGCCCATAATCTCCTGTCCGACCGGGAATGGCGCGGCATCGGCATCCATGAACTCATCCAGATCGAGGTGAGGCCCTTCGACACCGCCGAGCAACTGCGCATGACGATCACCGGTCCCGATCTGTTGCTGTCGCCGGACCAGGCAGTGGGGCTGGGCCTGATCTTGCACGAACTGGCCAGCAACGCCCTACAATATGGGTCGCTGTCGGCAACATCCGGCAAGGTCGATCTGAGCTGGAAGACACAAGGCAGAAAAAGCGACCGGCGCCTTGTCTTGACCTGGCGCGAAAGCGGCGGTCCTGCGGTTGCCCCGCCCGAGCGGCACGGTTTCGGCTCGATCCTGATCCGCCGCAGCCTGGCCAAGGTCATCTCCAGCGAAGTGGCGCACGAGTTCCGGCCGGAAGGCGTCTTTGCCGAAATATCCATGCCGCTGGAGGATCTCTCCAAGTGACCGGCCCAGCTTTAATCCGGACGCAGCCTTCATCCGGTCAGCCTCAATCAGGATCGCCGCCAGCCGGCCCGCCGGGACCTGGTTTCACGTTCTCGCGGTAGATGGCATAAGCCGCCAACGCCACGGCGGGACCGAGAATGGCCCCGAGGCCGCCCTTTCCCTTGAGCAGCGCCGGCAGAGCGGCCAGTGCGGCGGTGACCCCGATTGCGGTCATGTCCGCCTTGCGCCGTTCTGCCCGGCGCCGTGCGCGCGAGCCGGCCGAGAAGCGATAGATCAGCAAGATCAGGCCCGCGACGATCAGAAAGCCGACGCCGAAGCCCAACGCCGCCGCGAGCGGCCCATAGCGGTCCGCAGCCCATATATAGCCGGCCCCGATCAGGAAGCCGAGACCGCACAGCGCCGCGAGCGCGGCAAGCGCATAGACAATTGCAGCCGTGCGCGCGCGGCGCATGGCTGCAACGGTTTCGCCCGAAGCCAGGCCCGAGACAAGGGAAGCCAGCAATCCCATTTGAGCGGGACTAGCGGCGCGCCAGGAGCGCGAACAGGAAGCCAACGCCGGCGGCGATCGCCAATGAAGTCACCGGCTTCTCGCGCACGCTTGCCGCTATCTGCGCCTCTATATCCCTGGTGTTGCTGCGCAGGCTATCAAAGGCTGCCTCGCCTTGGGCGCGCAGATGCTCGACACCTTCGGCGGCGGCACGGCGGGCGGTGCCGTATCCATGCTCACCTGTCTTTGCCAGCTGCTTCGTCAGCTTGTCGATATCGGCCTTCAACTGCCTGATATCGGCTTCGAGGTCCGAGTTCGCCCGCGCTTCGCTTGCGTTCTTTCCTGCGGCAGCTGCCATCGCTTAACTCCCTGTGATTGCTTTGATTTCAACGCGCTGCATGTCTCAAGGTTCCGAGCCCCTCGGATAAACGGGCATGATCCCGCAAAGCGGGTGTCGGTTTGCCAAAAGATCACGCTCAATCCAATGGATAGAGGCCGTCCCGGTTCCATCGATCTGGACCCTAGCTCAAAACGGGGCCTCCTGCATCCGATCAGATCAGTGGCCGTCGTTCCTTGCCCAGCCCCTCCCAGCCAGCAAGCTGCTTCAACCCTTCATGATCGATGATCTCGCAGCCGCCATCGCGCCAAGCGATCAGCTTGCGATCCATCAGTTTGCGAATCGTCTTGTTGGTATGGACCAACGACAGCCCGAGCGTATCGGCGATGTGCTGCTGCGTGAACGCGATCCGGGTGAGCCGCCCGCCATTGAGGCCAACGGCCTTGGCCCGGCTGCCGATGAAGGCGATGAGATAGGCGGTGCGCTCGATCGCGCTGCGGCGGCCGACGCTGAGCAGGTTCTCATCCAGCATCCGCTCCTCGCGCGACGCGATCCAGGTGATGTCATAGGCCAGGCCCGGATGGTTGCGGAAAAGCTCATGCAGGGACTCCCGCTCGAACACGCAAAGCAGCATCGGCGACAAGGCTTCGACGGAATGCTGCATTTCGCCCATCACGCTGCCTTGCAGCCCGATGAGATCTCCAGGGATGGCGTAGTTGAGGATTTGACGGCGGCCATCCGACAACAGCTTGTAGCGGAAAGCCCAGCCCGACAGCACCGTGTAGAGATGAGTGCTGCGGCGTCCTTCCACCAGCACCGTTGCGCCCTTGTCGACCGCGAGCTCGCCTTTCTTCAATTTGTCGATGAAGGCCAGTTCCGATCTCTCGAATTTGCGGAAACCCGGCAGCGGCCGCAGCGGGCAATTCTCGCAATCATACCGGCGGCTGGAGGAAGCAAGGCCGTTCTGGATTGACATTTCGACCGCTCCTCGAGAACCGCGGGCTCAGCCGCTGCGGTGGCATGTCTTTTTTAAATGACAGCGCGTCAAATAGCGATCATGACTCGCTGCGTTTCAAGGAGCCATTGCCTGTGTCGCCTTTGCTTGACGGATTGCGCATTCTTGTCCTGGAAGATGAATTTCTCATCGCCATGGATGTCGAGCAGCTTTGCCGTGATCACGGCGCCGACGACGTAGTGCTTGTCCGCGACCTGGCCGAGATCGATGGTCGACAGGTTGCCACCCAATTCGATGCGGCGATCGTCGACCTCATGCTGGGGGGCACTCCGACTTTCGACTTTGCATCGCGCCTGCGTGAAACGGGCGTGCCCTTCGTCTTTGCCTCCGGTTATTCGGATGCGGACGAGATCAAGGTTGCCTTTCCAGGGATAAGGCTGGTCAGCAAACCTTATTCGGGCGAAGATCTTGTGGAAGCGGTGGCCCGGGCCTGCGGACGAGTCCCGCCCGCCTGACGACGTCGCGTCGCGTCGCGTAAGAGTCAGAGCGGATGCGATGGCGATTCTGTCAGCCGTTTCGATGCGACGCTTTTTTAGTGCGCCGCCGTGCCCGTGACCTGTGCTGAGATCGCATCGGGACCGTACTCGTCTTCGCCGGAGATTTTCAGTATCTCCTGCAGGCGCGTGCGGGCTCGGCTGACGCGGCTCTTGATCGTCCCGACCGCGCAACCGCAAATCTCGGCCGCCTCCTCGTAAGAGAAGCCCGAGGCGCCGATGAGGATGATGGCCTCGCGCTGGTCTTCGGGCAGTTGCTCGAGCGCACCGCGGAAATCCTTGAGGTCGAGCTGGCCGTGCTGGGCGGGATGCACCGCAAGCCTGGCTGTCATGATGCCGTCGCTGTCCTGCACCTCGCGGCCGCGTTTGCGCATCTGCGAATAGAACTCGTTGCGCAGGATGGTGAAGAGCCATGCCTTCAGGTTGGTACCGGGCTGAAAGCTCTCATGCTTGTCCCAGGCCTTGACCAGCGTTTCCTGCACGAGGTCGTCGGCCTTGTCGGCATTCTGCGTCAGTGACACTGCGAAGGCACGCAAGCTCGGTATTGCCCCAAGCAGATCGGTCTTGAAGCCTTGTGAGACCGTTGCCATGCCTCAGTCCTTTTTCTGTGCGGGCTCGGCCCGCTCCAGTTGGCTGAGCAACTGCGCGAAACGATCCGGCACATCGTCGGAGACCAGCTCGTCGTAATACTGCTTGAGTTTGCGTCCGATTTCGGAATTCGGCCCGAGCGGGTCGCCCACGCCGTTCCGGCGCCTGATTGAGGCGCCAGTCAAGACATCTTTCGTCATTTCCTTCATTTCGCCCTTTAATCCAGCCCCATAGCCGCTCAACATAACTCAACACAACACAAGCGGCATCCTCGTCTGGTTGCCCATCCCCAATTCAAACGCCGTTCAGGCGTATTAGTTCCCGGGGCCGGAACTTTTTGCGAAAGCCCGCGTTTGTGTCGTTGGGGCTTGCAATGGGGCTTGACCTGCATTTTTAGTCAATCACGTCATCTGAGGGAGACGTCCGTCATGAGTTTATCCGCCACCATCGCTCCGCACCTGCCGTTCCTGCGCCGCTTCTCGCGTGCCGTATCGGGATCGCAGGAGAGCGGCGACGCGCTGGTTGCCGCGATGCTCGAGGCCATCATCGCCGATGTCGACATTTTTCCCGAGGCATCTAGCGACCGAATCGCGCTGTACAAGGTCTTCGCCAAACTGTTCACGTCCGTCGCCATCCGCGTTCCACAAGAACAGGCGCAATCGGCATGGGAACAGCGCGCCGCGGCCAATCTCAATGCGATCGCGCCGCTTCCCCGCCAGGCCTTCCTTCTGGTGGCCGTCGAGGGTTTCAGCGAGGATGAGGCGGCCGAAATTCTTGGCGTCGGCGAACAGGAATTCTCAGAACTGCTTGCCCAGGCGAGCAACGAGATTTCCCGCCAGGTGGCGACCGACGTGCTGATCATCGAGGATGAACCGCTGATCGCCATGGATATAGAGGAGATGGTCGAGAGCCTGGGCCATCGGGTCGTCGGCACCGCCCGCACCCATGCCGAAGCGGTGACGATGTTCGGCAAGACGCGGCCGAAGATGGTGCTCGCGGACATCCAACTCGCCGACGGCAGTTCGGGCATCGAGGCGGTGAACGAGATTCTGTCGTCGACTTCCGTGCCGGTGATCTTCATCACCGCCTTTCCCGAGCGTCTCCTGACCGGCGAGCGGCCCGAACCGGCTTTCCTGGTGACGAAGCCGTTCAACCCGGACATGGTCAAGGCGTTGATCAGCCAGGCTCTGTTCTTCGACCGGCAGGCGAAAGCAGCCGCATAGCCATGCGCAACTGAAGTCGCAAACGCGCGCAAAAGCAGGGCGCGACCAGCCGGAAGGTTCCGCTGGCCGCGCCTTGCTTTTCCGCGCCACGATGGTGCGCGGGGGGATCGTCTTTTTCGGCAAAAAGTGGAACAAACCGCATCCACCCACGTTTTTCTCACATAGTTGGAAGGAGATGGAACCATGCTTTACTGGGCGCTCGTATTTCTCGTCGTGGCAATCATCGCCGGCGCGCTTGGTTTCGGCGGCATTGCCGGTACATCTGCCGGGATAGCGCAGATATTGTTCTTCATCTTTCTCGCTTTCCTCATCATTTCGCTTCTCGCCGGCCTGTTCAGACGGGCCTGAGGGTTATCAGGCGAACACTGGAAGCCGCACCCCTCAAACGGTTTCCAGCCACCGCCGGGTGGTGTCCCACAAGGACGCCGCCCGGCGGACCGCTTTTGGGCGTCTGGTTCCCGTAAAACCTGCCTTGGAACCCATTGGACGGTGAGCCGTTCAGCCTGAGTTGGGTGAACAGGTCGGATGCGTTCCAGGGCTCGAGATACCAAGAAGAACGAGCGGGGGGACGAGGTCATCGCCCTGCATCCCGCCGAAAGCGGCATGCAACTTGGCCGGGCGCTTCTCCACGCACTCCACAATGCCGGCATTTCCGTCCTCTACCAGGACCGCGACATGAAAACGGTCTGGGCGCGGAACATGCGTGCGCCCTGGGCCGCCGACAGCAGCGAGGGCGACGGCATCCTGCCGCCGGCACAGGCCGACCGCATTGGCGCTGCCAAGCGCAACGTCGTCGCAAGCGGCGATCCGCAGCGCCTCGAGATCGGCGTCCCGATGGAGGACGGCATGCGCTGGTTTCAGGTCTGGATCGACGCCGACCATGGCGAGGCCGGCGACGTGCAAGGTGTCGTCACCACCATGGTCGAGACGACCGAGCAGCGACGCCGCGAACAGACGCTGACGACGCTGTTGCGCGAAGTCACGCACCGCTCGAAGAATTTGCTGGCAATCATCCAGAGCATCGCCACCCAGACGGGACGCTATTCCGACAGCATCGGCGATTTCCTGACCCGCTTTCGCGGCCGGCTCCAGTCGCTGGCCTCCTCCCAGGATTTGGTAACCTCCTCCAACTGGCGCGGTGCTGCCCTTCGCGAACTCGTCGCCGGTCAGGTCGGCCGCTACGGGACGGACGCGTCGCACAGCCTTCGCTTCCGCGGCGCAAATCCTTACCTCAACCCCAACGCCGCGCTGCATATCGGCCTTGCGATGCATGAACTGGCCGTCAACTCGGTCAGCTATGGCGCCCTGTCGCGGCCGGAGGGCTTCGTCGAAGTGACCGCCGTCCTCGACACCGCCGCCGATGGCGGCATTGCCCTGTCGCTGACCTGGGCCGAAACCATAGGAACCGACAGCAACCAAGAGGGCAAAAAGCGCTTCGGCAGCGTCGCACTGGAACGCGTAGTGCCCTCTTCCCTGAACGGAACGGCGCGCCTCGAGATCGCGGATGGTCGCCTCGAATACCATCTCGTTGTTCCGCACGGCAATTTCGAGACGGAGTAGGCGACCGCCATTTTTTAACCGGCTGTTCACCATAGAAGCAGATGCTGTTTTTGCCAGATACCGATGGAACTGCCGAGCCGACGAGCATGCTTTCGAGGGCTTTGCCGCAGCATAGTGGGGAGGAGCGCCTTGACGGTCGCCGATATCAACAGACTCGAGCATGCCGCTCGCATTTCGATGGGCGAAATCCAGGATCCCGAGACATCCACGGCATCGCCGGTTGCTCATGGCATCCTGCCCATCGTCGCTCCGGCGTTGGCCGCGGCAATTGTCCTGATCGCCCTGTCCCAGCTGGCCTGATCCCGCCCCCACGTTCGCGCGCGCACATCGCTCGGGTTTTTCGGCGGCCGAGGCATCGGAAAGCTGCGCCCAGAAAAAGACTCTCTTCACCAACAATAAATTGGAGCAGCAAAGGTCGTTTTTTCATGCTAAGTGACGGCTGGAGCTTATTAAAGTGAGGACACGAAGTGAGGAGTGACCCTATGCGGAAAATTCTTATTGCCATGGCTGCCGTGGTCGCCGTCAGCGGCTGTACCTCGACCGAGCAGGATGTCGTCGGCGGCGGCTTGATCGGCGCCGGCGTGGGCGGCTTGGTCGGCGGCGGCAAGGGCGCGCTGATCGGCGCGGCCGTCGGTGCCGGCTCCGGCCTGCTGGTCCGCAACCTGCGCAATGGATACTGCCAGTATCGCGATCATCGGGGTCGCATCTACACGGCTCGCTGCAACTAAGGCAATTCGGGCGGGAAAAGCGCGGAGCGGTTTTCCCGCCGGAATTGCGAGCAAGGAGCGGATCGGCGATCTATCAGACGCTGAACCGCTCCGAGCAACTTGAATCGCGCGCTGTCGGGCTCATTCGCGAACCCGGCAGCGGTGCGGCAATTTATTGGCCGCCGCGTGAAGCCTGGAGCGATTCCGCCAAGGCCCGATGGCATTCACGCCGGCAGCGGAATCCTGATTTCCACATTCAATCCGTCATCGCGATAATCGCGGTGGATCGTGCCACGCAGCTCACGCGTGACATTGAGGTCGATCAATTTGGTGCCGAAGCCGGTCGTGGCCGGCGCGTCGACCTTCTTCTGCCCGGTTTCCTGCCAGCTCAGAGCCAAGACCCGGTCACGCCCGCGCCCTTCGACCGACCATTCGATCCTGAGGGCGCCGACCGTATTGCCGGCCTCGCCATATTTCAGCGCATTCGTTGCCAGTTCGTGGAAGGTGAGGCCCAGTGCCTGCGTCGTGGTTTCGTCAAGCAGCACCTCCGGCCCGGACAAAAGCTCTTCCGGCAGCTCCTTTCCGAACACTTGGCCAAGCTCGATGCGCAGGAGATCGCCGAGATCCGCCTTCTGCCAGCGCGAGCGCGTCAGCATGTCCTGGGACGCGGCCATTGCCTGTAGCCGGGCCGAGAAAGATGCCGAGAACTCATTGACGTCGCTGGCACGTGACGCGGTCTGGCGCGCGATCGCCAGCACTCGCGTGATCGAATTCTTGATGCGATGCTTCATCTCCTGCAGCATCAAATCCTTTTCGAGCAGGCTCTTTTCCGTCGTCTCATGCAGCAGCGATGCTGCCTCGTAGGCTCGCTCCTGATAGCGCGCGACGAGCGCGATGGCGCCGGCCAGCAGCAGCCCGAACAGGCCGAGCATGACCGGGATGGCCCGTGACGATGGCTGCGAGAAGGCGCTTGTCGGCCTGAACTGCACGGTCCACGGCCGGCCCGCCACGCTGATCTTGCGGGTGACCAGCAGCCTGTCGCCAAAGCCCGAGACGGGCGGTGTCTCCGACCGGAACAGCAGATGATCCGGATCGACGCCGCCATCGTAGATTTCGGTGTTGACGGGCAGCAGCGGCGCACGGCTGAGCGCGATCTGGAACAGCTCCCTGGCCCGGAAGGCCGCGTAGAGAAAGCCTACCGTCGAGGACCGCGATGCGTTTATGGCATCAGGTGCGGTCTCGACGTTGAGCCGCACGAAGACGAGAAAGCCGGTGAAGGTCTGCGCCGCGCCCGTGCCCTGGCCGAGTTGCACCAGCCCGCTCGCGTGCTGCTGGTCATCTGCCATTGCCTTCTCGATTGCCGCGCGCCGCACGGGCTCGGTGAACATGTCATAGCCGATGCTGGCCTTATTGGACGGGTCGAGCGGCTCGAACAGCACAACGGGCGTCCGCCATGGCTGGGTGGTGTCCGGATAGATCGCACGCCTGGTGCCCTGGTCATGCAGCATGTCGCGCTCGACCGTCGCCTCGTCGCCTGCTTTCACCAGCCGGAGAAAGCCGATGCCGCGCAGGCCGGCGAAATTGGTATCGACATTGAGGGCATTGAAGAACGCTTTGAACTCGCTCTGCGAGATGTCGCCATTGCGGGCGTCGAACAAGGCTTGCGACGAGCGCAGCAGCGACAGCTGCAGGTCGATCCGGCTCTCGATACGGTTGAGCGCATCGTCCGCGGTCGCGTCGAACTTGATGCGAGCCGCCTCTTGCGTCGCGAAATAGGCGAACCCCGCCATTGTCATGCTGATCAGCGCAACGGCAACGAAAGCGACGATTGGAAAAAGCTTCTTCAACGGATAATGCGGCCTATCAGCATGTGAGCCCTTTATGGGCAAGTCGCCCGGTCAACACAATGGCAAGGCCAAGCCATCCCGCCGGCTGGCATATCACCTGATCGGCAGATCGGTAACGGGCTCAGGCCAGCAGGCTTCAGGCAGCGATCTTCAACGCGCCTGGTCCGGGAATGGCGCCAGGCGGACATTTGCCCAGGATGATCATGCCCAGCACCTCGTCCTGGGTCACATCGGTGGTGCGGGCAGTGCCGACGACCTGGCCGTTTTTCATGACGCACACCCGGTCGGCCAGTTCGAATACGTCGTGAATGTCATGGCTGATCAGGAAGATGCCGATGCCGTCGGACTTGAGCTGCCTGACCAGTTCCCCGACCTGGGCCGTTTCCTGCGGTCCAAGTGCTGCCGTCGGCTCGTCCATGATCAGGATGCGGGCGTTGAACAGGATCGCGCGTGCGATCGCCACCGACTGCCGCTGTCCGCCCGACAGCTTGATCACCGGCTCCTTGAAGCGCTGGAAGCGGGGATTGAGCCTGCCCATCACCTTGCGCGCCTCGGCCTCCATGGCGACATCATCGAGCGTGCCCCAGGCGGTCCTCAGCTCGCGGCCGAGGAACAGGTTGGCGGCGGCGTCGACATTGTCGGCGAGCGCCAGGGTCTGGTAGATCGTCTCGATGCCGTATTTCTTGGCATCGCGCGGGTTGGAGATCGAAGCCTCTTCGCCGTTGACGAAGATTTGGCCCGCGTCACGCTTGTAGGCGCCCGACAGGATCTTGATCAGTGTCGACTTGCCGGCGCCGTTATGGCCGAGCAGGGCCACGACCTCGCCGGGGAAAAGATCGATCGAGGCATCGTCGACGGCGCGAATGCCGCCGAACGCGATTGAGATGTTGCGCATGTCGACCAGCGGGTTGCCGGCGGGAGCGATCCTCTCAGCCATGATTGTCCTCCTCCCTCAAACGCGTTTGCGATAGACGGTGTCGAGCCACACCGCGATGACCAGCACGGCGCCGACGACGATGCTCTGCAGCGGCGAGTCGACGCCAAGCAGCACCATGCCGGATTGCAGCGACTGCATCAAAAGCGCGCCCAGCATGGCGCCGATGATTGTTCCCGAACCGCCGGCGAGCGATGTGCCGCCGATGACGGCCGCCGCGATCACCAGCAATTCATCGAGCGTTCCGAGCACGTTGGTGGCCGAGTTCTGCCGGGCTGACGAGATCGCGGCGGCGATCGTGGCCAGCACGCCCATGATCATGAACACTTTCATCGTGATCCAGCGTGTATTGATGCCGGCGAGGTTGGCTGCTTCCGGATTGCCGCCAATGGCAAAGACATAGCGACCAAAACGGGTGCGTTTGGTGATGAAGGTCATGACCAGCCCGACGGCGATGGCCATCAGCACCGGTATGGCGATGCCGTGGGCGATGAACAGGCCGCCCTCGGGCACGGTTATGTTGTTGGCGGCTGCATATCTGTTCACGATGCCGACTGGCCACGGATAGGAATTGGCCAGCCAAACCGCGCCCATGATGACGGCGCAGGTCAGCACGCCGATCAGCGTCTCGGCCCAGATCGGACGCAGCGGGAAACGGAAGCGCTTGCGCTGTACCCGCCCGTTGAACAGCGCAAGCACCACCGCAAGGCAGGCGGCGATACCGACCACCCAGCTCCAGGTCGCGCCGATCGATCCGGCCGGGCCGCCGCCCATCAGCTGGAACGTCGCGTTGAGCGGCGCCACCGTCTGGCCGCTGGTAACCCACCATGCCGCACCGCGCCAGACCAGAAGCCCGCCCAGCGTCACGATAAAGGCCGGCACTTCGAGATAGGCGATGACAAAGCCCTGGAAGGCGCCGATCAACAGACCGAGCACCAGGCCGATGACCAGCGCCAGCACCCAGATCCATGGGTTGCCAAGCTCAAGCCCGACGAAGCGCACTAGGAAATGCACCTGGGCGAAGCCCATGACCATGCCGATCAACCCTTCGGCGGAACCGACGGACAGATCGATATTGCGCATGACGATGACCAGCACCATGCCGCAGGCCATGATGGCGACGGCCGAGGTCTGCACCGACAGGTTCCACAGATTGCGCGGCGTGAGAAAGGTACGGCTGTCGAAATCGAGCGGATTGACGCCGAGACGCAGGCTGGACAAGACATGCAACCCGATCCAGATCAGCAGCAGCGCGCCGATCATGCCGAGCATGCGCGTGTCGATCTCGGTCGCCTTAAGGAACCGGGCGACGGCGCCGAGTTCCGACGCACGCGCGGTGTCGGCCTGCGGGTTGGACGTCGTATCGGTCATGATTTTCTCCCGCCGGCCTGCCCGTCCGATGCGGGATGCCGGAAGCCAGCCTAGAAGTTACCCGCCCGGGGCGGAAAAACAAATTTTCTTGAAAAAACGCCGCGGCTTGGCAGCCGCGGCGTTCATCGCATGAAATGGAAGATCAGTTGCAGGCCGCTACGCTGCCCGCCGCGACGCCGGCACAGACCTCGTCTTTCTTGATCCAGCCGGCGTCGATGACGACGTTGAGATTGTCCTTGGTGATCGCAACCGGGGTCAGGAACAGCGATTTGACGGTGTTCCCACCGGGCGTTGTGAAGTCCTTGACGCCGGCGATATCGGTCATCTTCTTGCCGTCGGCCAGCTGCGAGGCGATCTCGGCGGCATTCTTGCCGAGTTCACGCGCGTCCTTCCACACCGACACGGTCTGCGTGCCGAGCGCGATGCGGTTCAGCGCCGCGTGGTCGCCGTCCTGGCCCGAGACCGGAACGGTACCGGCCAGGCCTTGAGCCGTCAGCGCCGCGACGACGCCGCCGGCAGTGCCGTCATTGGCCGCGACGACCGCGTCGACCTTGTTGTCGTTGGCGGTCAGGAACTGCTCCATGTTCTTCTGCGCATTGGCCGGCAGCCAGCCATCCGTATAGGCTTCGCCGACATTCTTGATCTTGCCGCTGTCGATGGCGTCCTTGAGCACTTCCATGGAGCCCGAGAACAGGAAATCGGCATTCGGATCGGCACCCGAGCCCTTGATGAAGACGTAGTTGCCTTCCGGCTTCACCTTGAACACTTCGCGGGCCTGCATGCGGCCGACTTCCTTGTTGTCGAAGGTCAGATAGAAGACGTCCTTGTTCTCGATCAGGCGGTCATAGCCGACGACCGGAATGCCTTCGTCGAGCGCCTTCTGCACCGCCGGGCCGATGGCGGAGGCGTCCTGCGCCAGGATGATCAGCGAATTGGCGCCCTGGGAGATCAGGCTCTCGACGTCGGTGAGCTGCTTGCCGGGATTGGACTGGGCGTCGGCGGAAATATACTTGTCGCCGGCGGCTTCGATCGCCTTCTTCATGGCGGCCTCGTCGGTCTTCCAGCGCTCTTCCTGGAAGTTCGACCAGGAAACGCCGATGACCTTGTCCTTCGCCTGCGCGACCGACGCGAGCGTCAGCGACATGGCGACACCCGCCAGGATGGCGGCTGTGAATCTCTTCATCTTAATCCTCCCTGCGCCGCGTATGGCGCGACCAAACAGGCCCGTAGGCCGGCACAAGGCTCTATTTTTTCGAGCCTCGAAAAAACACTGGTCCATCGTCGGAACGCTGTCAACGTCGATTCTGATGTATTTTGATGTCCTCGTGAATTTTTTTCGAGCTCCGGAATAAATAATGACAGCCAAGGCCGGTTCTGCCAGTATTTGACGGTCGTCGGGATCCTGGGGAGAGAACGCGGCGACGGGGAGGATGCGAGAAACATGTCGGTCGGAATCCGCCACGACGATTTGCGCCGACGCAACCGGGCGATGGTGATCGCGGCCGTGCGCCGTGCCGGGCAGCCCTCGCGCACCGAGATTGCCGCGACCACCGGGCTCAGCCATTCCACCATATCGGCGATCTCCTCCGACCTGATTGGCGAAGGCATCCTGGCGCAGAGCAAGCCGAGCGAGGCCGGTGCGCTGAAACGCGGCCGGCCGCAGGTCGGCCTCAGCCTCAACCCTGAAGCCGCGGCGGTGATGACCGTGGTGCTGTCGCTGAATTTTCTCTCCGTCGCCGTCATCGACTATGCCGGCCAGGTGATATCTGAAGAGCAGCGCCGGCTGGACACGCTCACCCTGTCGCGCGAGGCGCTGATCGGCGAATGCGTGGCCATCGTCAGGCGGCGGTTCGAGGATCCCGACCTCGACGTCGGCAGCATCGCCCGTATCGCGCTGGCGATCCAGGGCATCACCGACACGGATGCGCGCACCATGCTGTGGTCGCCGATCACGCCGCAGACCGACATCGCCTTCGCCGACATACTGGAGGCCGAGTTCGGCATTCCCGCCACCATGGAGAACGATTGCAACATGATGGCGGTGGCGCTGCGCTGGCGCGATCCCCAGCGCTACCGCGACGACTTCATCGCCATCCTTTTGTCGCACGGCATCGGCATGGGCTTGGTGCTGAAGGGTGAACTGTTCACCGGCACCCATTCATCCGGAGGCGAGTTCGGCCACATGATCCATCGCCCCGGCGGGGCGCTCTGCCGCTGCGGGCGGCGCGGCTGCGTCGAGGCCTATGCCGGCAACTATGCCATCTGGCGCAACGCGAGGCAGCTTGGCGAGGACACCGAGCCCGTCGACGTCAGCGACGCCGACATGCGCACCCTGGCGGCCTCGGCGCGCGAAAAGGACGGGCCGGAGCGCGAAGCCTACCGCAAGGCCGGCGAGGCGCTGGGTTACGGCCTTGGCAGCCTGTTCGCGCTGATCGATCCGGCGCCGGTCGCCATGGTCGGCGTCAGCGCCGCCGCCTTCGACCTGATCGAGCCGGCTCTGCGCGAGGCCATTGCCCAGACCGCCGGCGGCCAGCACTCGAAATCGATTTCCTTCGACACCGAGCCGAACGAACTGCCACTGATCCGCGAGGGCTGCGCCATGCGCGCGCTGACCTTCGTCGACCAGGAGATTTTCGCGCCGGGGGCACAGGCGAAATCAGGCGTGGGCGAGAACGTTGCGTGACATATCCCTAGTCTTCGCGAATCGCATACCCCGCGCCCCGAATGGTGCGGATCACGTCAGGCATGCGGCCATTGTTGACCGCCTTGCGCAGCCGGCCGACATGCACGTCCACGGTGCGCTCGTCGATATAGATCGTTTCGCCCCAGACATTGTCGAGCAGTTGGCTGCGCGAGAACACGCGGCCGGGATGTCGCATCATGAATTCGAGCAGGCGGAACTCGGTCGGCCCGAGCCGGATCTCGCTTTTCTTGCGGTAGACCCGGTGCGATTCACGGTCGAGCACGATGTCGCCAACCTTGAGCACGCTGGACAGAACTTCGGGCTTGGCGCGGCGCAGCAGCGCCTTGACGCGTGCCATGAATTCCGGCGTTGAGAACGGCTTGACCAGATAGTCGTCGGCGCCGGTGGAGAGACCGCGCACCCGGTCGCTTTCCTCGCCGCGCGCCGTCAGCATGATGATCGGCAGCCGCTCGGTCTCGGGCCGCATCCGGAGACGGCGGCAGAGCTCGATGCCGGAAACCGCCGGCACCATCCAGTCGAGCACAAGAAGGTCAGGGACATTCTCCTGCAAGCGGATCTCGGCTTCGTCGCCGCGCGTCACCACCTCTACCTGATAACCCTCCGATTCCAGATTGTAACGGAGCAGCACACCCAGCGGCTCCTCGTCCTCCACCACCATGATGCGTGGCGCGATCATCGACTGGTCACCCCTGCCGTCAAGCCGCTGGCGCCGACATCGCCGTCTCGTCCTGCTTCGGGCGATTGGCGGGCAATTGCGTGCCGGTCAGCACATAATAGGCATTTTCGGCAATGTTGGTCACGTGATCGCCGATGCGCTCGAGATTCTTGGCGCAGAACAAAAGATGCGTGCAGGCGGTGATGTTGCGCGGATCCTCCATCATGTAGGTCAGCAGCTCGCGGAAGACCGACGTGTATTTGACGTCGATGCGTTCATCGTCGGCGCGCAGCTTCGCAAGTGCCGCGGCATCGCGCGCCGCATACTCCTCGATCACGCCTTGCACCTGGATCAGCACAAGCTGCGCCATGGCGTCGATGGAGTGCGACAGGTCGCGCGGCGTGGCGGCAAGGCCGACGGTGCCGACGCGCTTGGCGATGTTCTTGGCGAGATCGCCGATGCGTTCGAGATCGCCCGCCATGCGGATCGAGCCGACGACATGGCGCAGATCGTCCGCCATGGGCTGCCGCTTGGCGATCAGGGTGATGGCGCGGTCGTCGAGTTCGCGCTGGCGCGCATCCATGATCGCGTCGTCGGAGACGACGCTCTGGGCGAGCGCGTTGTCGGAATTCAGGAGCGCCTTGGTCGCGCCGCCGACCATCGATGAGGCGAGATCGCCCATGTCGCGGATCAGCCTGCTGATCTGTCCGAGATCTTCGTCAAAGGCTGCGACTGTGTGTTCGGCCATGATCTTGGTCCTCGTATGCCTGGGATCAGCCGAAGCGGCCGGTGATATAGTCCTGCGTGCGCTTCTCGCGGGGCGACGTGAAGATCTTCTCGGTGCGGTCGAACTCGACCAGCTCGCCCAGATACATGAAGGCGGTCTGCTTCGACACGCGCGCCGCCTGCTGCATGTTGTGGGTGACGATGACGATCGTATAATCGGCCTGCAACTCGTCGATCAGCTCCTCGATCTTGGCGGTCGACAGCGGATCGAGCGCCGAGGCAGGCTCGTCGAGCAGGATGACCTCCGGCTTCACCGCCACCGTGCGGGCGATGCAGAGGCGCTGCTGCTGGCCGCCCGAAAGGCTGAGGCCGCTGGCGTTGAGCTTGTCCTTGACCTCGCTCCACAGTGCCGCGCGCTTCAGCGCCTGCTCGACACGGCCGTCCATCTCCGCCTTGCTGAGCTTCTCATAGAGCCTGACGCCGAAGGCGATGTTCTCGTAGATCGACATCGGGAACGGCGTCGGCTTCTGGAACACCATGCCGATCTTGGTCCTGAGCAGGTTGAGATCCTGCGAGCGGTCGAGGATATTCTGGCCGTCGAGCAGCACCTGGCCCTCGGCGCTCTGCCTCGGGTAAAGCTCGTAGATGCGGTTGAAGACGCGCAGCAGCGTCGACTTCCCGCAGCCCGAAGGCCCGATGAAGGCGGTGACGCTGCGCTCGGGCAGCGACAGGCTGATATCCTTCAGCGCCTTCGACTGGCCATAGTAGAAATTGAGGCCCTTGACCTCGATCTTGGCTTTCTCGACCGCGACTTCGGGCGTATTCAACTCGGTGGACAACATCGGTTTCATCTGTCCTCTCTGCGTCCGGTAAGGCTGCGGGCGAAGATGCTCAGCCCGAGAACCGTAAGGGTGATTATGAGTGCGCCGGTCCACGCCAGCTGCTGCCATTCCTCGTAGGGGCTGAGAGCGAACTGGAAGATGGTGACGGGCAGGCTGGCCATTGGGGCGTTGAGATTGCTCGACCAGAACTGGTTGTTGAGTGCCGTGAAGAGCAGCGGCGCCGTCTCGCCGGAAATGCGGGCGATGGCCAGCAATATGCCGGTGACGATGCCCGACAGCGCCGCACGGTAGGCGACCGAGCGGATGACCACCCAGCGCGGCGCGCCGATCGCGGCGCCGGCCTCGCGCAGGGCGTTCGGCACCAGGTTGAGCATGTCCTCCGTGGTGCGAACGACGACCGGGATGACCAGGATGGCCAGTGCGACGGCACCGGCAATCGCCGAGAAATGTCCCATCGGCCGCACCAGCAGCTCGTAGACGAACAGGCCGACGATGATCGAGGGTGCCGACAGCAGGATGTCGTTGATGAAGCGCACGACGGTGGTGAGGCGCGAGAAGCGGCCATATTCGGCCATGTAGGTCCCAGCGAGGACACCGATCGGCGTGCCGACGATGACGGCGATGACTGTCATCATGATACTGCCGTAGATGGCATTGAGCAGGCCGCCGGCATCGCCGGGCGGCGGTGTCATTTCGGTGAACACAGAGAGCGAAACACCCGACAGGCCCTTATAGAGCAGTGCGCCGAGGATCAGCGCCAGCCAGGCCAGGCCGATGCCCGCCGCCGCGACGCATAGCGTCATCATCACGGCATTCCTGCGCTTGCGTCGATTGTGAAGCGATGTGGCCGTCGACATCGGTCAGGCTCCCGTGCGGCTGTCCATGCGCAGCAGCATGTAGCGCGCAAGGGCAAGGATCAGGAAAGTGATGACGAACAGGATCAGGCCGAGCGCCACCAGCGAAGACGTATAGAGATCGCCGTCGGCTTCGGTGAACTCGTTGGCGATGGTCGCCGAGATCGTCGTGCCGGGCGCGAACAGCGAGGCGCTGATGCGGTGGGCGTTGCCGATGACGAAGGTTACCGCCATGGTTTCGCCGAGCGCGCGGCCGAGGCCGAGCATGACGCCGCCCATGATGCCGACGCGGGTATAGGGGATGACGACGCGGCGCGTGACCTCCCAGGTCGTGCAGCCGATGCCGTAGGCCGATTCCTTCAGCACCGCCGGCACCGTGTCGAAGACATCCTTGGTGATCGAGGTGATGAAGGGCAGGACCATGATGGCAAGGATCAGCGCCGAGGTCAGAAGGCCGATGCCGTAGGGCGGGCCGGCAAACAGGCTGGAGAGTCCCGGCACGTCGTGGAAAAGCTTGATGATGAAGGGCTGCACCGTCGTCTGCAGGAACGGCGCGAACACGAACAGGCCCCAGATGCCGTAGATGATGGAGGGTATGCCGGCAAGCAGCTCGACGGCGATGCCGATGGGGCGCCGGAGTGGCCGCGGGCAGAGTTCGGTAAGGAAGATGGCGATGCCGATGCCGATGGGAACGGCGATCAGGATAGCGATGGCGGCGGTGACGATGGTTCCGTAGATCGGGGCCAGCGCTCCGAAATTCTCGGTGACCGGGTTCCACGATTCGGTCGTCAGGAAGGAGAACCCGAATTTCGACAGCGCTTCCCACGAGCCGGCAAACAGCGAAATCGCCACGCCGCCGAGGATGAGCAGGACGAGGATGGCGGAAAAGCGTGTCGCCGTCCGGAAAATCGTATCGGTGAGCGCGAAGCGTCGGACCGTCGCTTCCCTGGCCCGCATGGCGGCCGACGATGGCATGGCTTCGGAGACGGCGGTCATCTGGCCCTCGCGTTTCAAGGAAGACAGGGAGGGCGCCGTGAAGCGCCCTCCTCGTTCAGCAGGGATTACATGGCGGAATAGAGCGGCTTGCCGTCTTCGCCGACGATGTCCTTGGCCCACATGTCCTCGACGCTCTTGACGACCGCGTCGGGGATCGGAACGTAGTCCAGCGCCCCGGCCATGTCGTCGCCCTTGGCGTAGGACCAGGCGAAGAACTTGAGCGCTTCACCGGTCGCCGCCACGTCGCCGGGCTTCTTGTAGACCAGGATCCAGGTCGCCGACGTCATCGGCCAGGATTCGGCGCCCGGCTGGTTGGCCAGGATGACGCCGTAACCAGGCTGCGAGCTCCAGTCGGCATTGGCCGCCGCCGCCGAGAACGCCGCCGCCGTCGGCTCGACCTTCTTGCCGTCCTTGTTGATCATGTCGGCATAGGTCAACTTGTTCTGCTTGGCGTAGGCGTATTCGACATAGCCGATCGAGCCACCGGTCTGCGAGACGTTGTTGGCGACGCCTTCATTGCCCTTGGCGCCGATGCCAACCGGCCATTCGAGCGCGGTGTTGACGCCGACCTTCGACTTCCAGTCGGCGCTGACGTCGGCCAGGTAGTAGCTGAAGTTGAACGTGGTGCCCGAACCGTCGGAGCGATGCACGACGGCGATCGCCTGGTCGGGAAGCTTGACGTCGGGATTGAGCTTGGCGATCGCCGCGTCATTCCAGTTGGTGATCTTGCCGACGAAGATATCGGCCAGCGTCGGGCCGTCGAGCACCAGTTCGCCCGGCTTGATGCCTTCGAGATTGACGACCGGAACGATGCCGCCCATCACCATCGGGAACTGTGCAAGTCCGGTGGATTCGAGATCCTCGCCCTTCAGCGGCGCATCGGAAGCGCCGAAGGTGACGGTCTTGGCTTTGATCTGCTTGATGCCGCCGCCCGAGCCGATCGACTGGTAGTTGAGACCGATGCCGGTCTCCTTCTTGTAGGCATCGGCCCACTTCGCATAGATCGGGTAAGGGAAGGTGGCGCCGGCACCGGAGATGTCAGCTGCCATTGCCGCGGAAAGGGTGAGGGTGGACGCCGCAGCCATTGCGATCGCAACGGCCGCCGAGCGGATGAAATGTCTCATATGGCCTGCTCCTGTTCGGAAGATGGTCTCTCGGCGCCATTCCTTGCCAGCGCCCGCTGAGGCCAATAGCGTTCGATTATAACAGTCGCATGACAGTTTCGTGTCAGCCCGGTAACGCGTCGCCGGCGCTTGGAAAGGCGATGGCGATTAGCGGCTGCGGCATGGCGCCGGTTTGCCTTCGGGAATCAGGGACTTGCGCGATCCGGCCACCCAAACAGCCATCGGATTCGGCATGGATCGCTGATCGAAGAAAAGCCGGACGGGAGCGCGTTGCTCGAGGCCAGAGGATGTCTTGGCCGGGCCATCGCCAAAAACAGGTCCGTTGGGGTAGATTGACGCTGCTTCATACTGGCGGTCGCTGCTCCCGCCCGTAACTAGAAGAGAGCGGAAATTCGATGCCGTCATTGTCCCGGCTGGACGCCGGCTTTGATATGGTGCGATCGCACCATAGTCTTGCTCGAAGGGCTGCAGCCGGCCCCGGGTGATTCTCGCCGCAATCCGGCCGAAGGCGCAAAGTCTATCCCGCGTTGCGCCGGGCCTGGCGACCGGCGCCGACCCAGCGCTCGACCTTTTCGAGCAGGGCCCTGGGGCTGATCGGCTTGGGCAGATAGTCATCCATGCCGGCGTCCAGGCAGCGTTCGCGATCGCCCTTGAGCGCATGCGCGGTGACCCCGACGATCGGCACATGCGTGCCGGTTTCCTCTTCCAGCCGGCGGATGGCGGCGGTTGCCTCGAGCCCGTTCATCTCCGGCATCGAGACGTCCATCAGGATCATGCACGGATTGAGCCTGCCGAAAGCGTCCAGCGCCTTGCGGCCATTGCCGACGATCTCGAAACCGTAGCCGGTCTCGCCGAGGATCTGGGTGAAGACCATCTGGTTGACCTCATTGTCCTCGGCCACGAGGATGTCCAGCCGCTGCTCGCCGCCAGTCGCGGCAAGCCGAGGCCTGACCGGCGGCGGCTGCAGCAACGCGCGTTGCCCTGCCGCCGGTGGCGGTGACTGTGGATTGTTCCCGCCGCCTCCCTCGACAGCAAGCGGCCGGGCGACATCCGTGGCGTGGCGATGCCGCTGGATGGTGGCGACCAGCGTTTCCAGGAGCACCGAGGAGCGTGCGGGCTTGATGAGTTGGGCATCAATGCCGAGATCGCGGTAACTGGTGTTGGCCAGCGACTGGTCGACGGAGGTCAGCATGATGATCGGCGTGTCGGCAAGCCCGGCGGTGTTGCGCACGACACCTGCCATCTCGGCACCGCTCATCTCGGGCATCTGATAATCGAGCACGACGCAATCGACCGGCACGCCGTAGGCGGCGGCCGCGATCAGCACTTTCAGTCCCTCGGCGCCGCTCTCGGCCGCGCAGGAATCGAAGGTCCATGACGTCATCTGCTCGGTCAGGATGGCGCGGTTGACGGCATTGTCGTCGACGATCAGCACCCGCGCGCCGGTCACGTCCACCGGCATGATGCGCTGCGCATTCTGTTGTCCGGCCCTGGGCAGCGTGACCGTGAACCAGAAGGTCGACCCCTTGCCTTCGGCGCTTTCCACGCCGATGTCGCCGCCCATCAATTCGACCAGCCGCGAGGTGATCGCGAGCCCGAGCCCAGTGCCCTCATGCCGCCTCGTCGAGGAGGTGTCGACCTGGCTGAATTTCTCGAACACCTGTTTCAGCTTTTCCTCAGGGATGCCGATCCCGGTGTCGGTGACCGAGATCGTCAGCCTGGTTCCGTCCGGCACACTTTCGCCGGTGACGTCGACGAGCACATGGCCTTCTTCGGTGAACTTCACCGCATTGCCGAGCAGGTTGGTGACGATCTGCCGGATGCGGCCGACATCGCCGATGAACAGGCTTTCGAGCCCAGGCTCGATGCGCACGATGAGCTCGAGGTCCTTTTCCTTGGCCCGCGTCGACACCAGCGTCGCCACGTCCTCGATCGCCTCGGCGAGATTGAAGGGGGCGGGATCGAGCACCAGCTGGCCGGCATCGATCTTGGAGAAATCCAGGATATCGTTGATGATGGTGAGCAGCGCGTTGCCCGATTTGACGATGATGTCGGTGAAGGTCTTCTGCTTCGGATCGAGATCGGATTTGGCCAGGAGTTCGGCCATGCCCAGCACGCCGTTCATCGGGGTGCGAATCTCATGGCTCATATTGGCGAGGAATTCCGACTTGGCGCGGTCGGCAAGTATGGCGCGCTGGCGCGCCTCGCGCAGTTCCGCCTCGCGCAGCTTCAATTCGGTGATGTCGGTGGTCGACCCGATCAGGTAGAGCGACCCGTCGGACGCGATCATCGCGCCCTTGCGGGCGAACTGGTGGCGCACGCTGCCGTCCGGGAGCATCACCGTCTCCTCGACCTCCTGGGTTTCGCCGCTGCGCAGCACCGCGAGGTCGCCATTGACGAAGGCTTCGCCGTCGGGCCCGAAAATTTCGATATCGGTCTTGCCGATCGCGTCCTGCTTGCTGAAGCCGGTGAGATCGCACCAGCCCTTGTTGACGTAGAATTGCCTGAGATCGGAGCGTTTGGCATAGATCGACACCGGCACGTTGTCGATCAGGCTGCGGAATACCTCGTTCTCGCGCATGCTTTCTTCCAGCGCCCGCTCGCGCGCCTTGACCTCGGTGATGTCGGTGCTGGAGCCGACCAGATGCACCGATCCGTCCAGCGCCACCAGCCGGCTCTTGCGCGTCATCAACTGCCGCACCGTGCCGTCGCGATGGGTGACGGGCTCCTCGACCTCCCTGACGCTGCCCGTGAGGGCAACCTCGGTATCGTCCAGGCTGTAGCTTTCTCCATCCCCGTCGCCGAACAGCTGCCGATCGGTGCGGCCGATAACGTCTTCCTTGGCGAGCCCGGTGATCGCGCACCAGGCCTTGTTGACGAACTCGATGCTGAGGTCCTGCGCCTTGATGAAGGCGGCCACGGGCAGTTCGTCCAGCACGTGCCGGAACAGGTCGATCTGCCGCATCGAATCGTGCAGCGCCTTTTCGCGGCTCTTGATCTCGGAGATGTCGACGCGCACGCCGATGAACGTGCCGTCATCGGTGCGCATGTCATAAACCTGATACCAGCGGCCGTCGGGATTGAGACGTTCGAAGGATGAGTATGGCAGGTGGTAACGGGCGAGGATGCTGTCCAGCCAGCCATCGAGATCGCCATCATAGAGCGCATCGACCCGCGGATCGCCGCTCGAGCGGAAATAGCCAGCCGAATGACCGAGTGCCAGCGCGTCGCGGAAGGTGCGGCCGGGCTGCCACGCCGGCTTCAGCGCCGGCAGCGTGTCCTGCATCTTGCGGTTGGCGAAAACGAAATTGTCCTCGCGGTCGTAGATGATCACGGCGGCCGGCAGCGATTCCAGCACGCTGGCCAGGTGTTTGCGGGCGTCCTGCGCCTCGGTCTCACGGCCCTTCATGTCCGAGACGTCGAAGAGGAAGCCGGCCACGTAGTTGCGGCCGCTTACCATTCTAACGCGGTTCTTCCTGACGACGCGCGAGCGGTTGACGCCGTCGACCTGGAAACTTTCCTCCACCTCGTAAGGCCGCCCGGTCGCCAGCACCGCGCGCTCGCTTTCCTCGAACAGCGCGACCTCGGCGGGCGCGAGAAAATTGCCGCCGGGCTTGCCAAGCATGGTTTGCGGCGTCTGGCCGAACAGGCCCGCAAACGCTTCGTTGACGAAGACGAAGCGCAGATCGTCGTCCTTGACGAAGATCGGATCCTTGACGCCGTTGATCACCGCTTCCGCCAGTCGCGCCTTTTCCAGCGCGTCGGCCAGCTCGGCCTCGCGATCCTTCATGTCGGTGACATCGACATAGGAGATGAGCCGCTTGCCGCCGGCCAGCGGCGCCAGCGATGCAACCAGGGTACGCCCGTCATTGCGCGGCAATTGTCTCGAGCCGGCGACGCCGGCCCTGATCTCGGCCTCGCGCTCGGCGGTATGACGCTGCCAGGCAACGTCGTCGGCGCCGTAGGAATCGGCGGCGCGGCTGGCCTCCATCAACTCGCGGAAGCCCGAGCCGATCCCGGCGCGCTGGGGATCGATTTTCCACAAATTGTAGAAGGCCTGGTTGATCACTTCGGCGCGCAGGTCGGCGTCGAGGACCATGATCCCGATCGGCATCGAATCGACCATCGTGCGAAGGTCGGGAAGGCCTCCCGAAGACGCCTCTCCTTGCTGCTTCTGCTCCAGTTCTTCGAAGGCGACGGCCAATCCCGTGACATTGCGTCCAATGCCACGATAGCCGGCGAATTTCCCCTCGTCATCGAAGCGTGGAAAGCCTGAGGTCAGCACCCAGCGGCAATCGGCGCGACCTCCCTTCAGTTCGTAGACAAAGTCACGGAACGGCCGATGCGCCTGCAGATCCTCCAGATGCATTGCCGCGCTGCGGTTGCCGTTCAGGACCTGCTTCAGGAAATCGAAACGGAAGCGGCCGAGCACGGCGGCCGGGTCGATGCCCGTGACCGCCTGGTAGTTGTGCGAAAGCCAGGAAAAGCGCAGCTCGGCGTCGGTCTCCCAGATCCAGTCCGAGCCCGTTTCGACCAGCTGGCGTAGCATGGCCAAATCCATGCCTGCGGTGAACGAAGCCGCGTCGTTCACCGCCATTTCGCCCGACCCGCGCTCGCCGCGCACGCCGGCTGTCTCGTTCGCTTCAGCCATGCCGTCCCCACCCCGAATCCAAGGCCGAACCCTCCCTCCGCGGTTCGTCGGCGGAATGTGCCCGAGAAGCATTAACGATCCGCTAACCTTAACAAGCCGTTGCGCACCGGACGGGCCCTGGCCTGCGCCATTGCGCCCGGTTGTCGGCCTGATCGAAGCCGCGCTATAAGCCAATATTGGGGTGTTGCTGATGTTTGGACGGATTGTGCCTTGCTTGCTGAGCGCGGCGCTGCTTTTCGGCAGCGGCTGTTCGCGCAGCTATGACGGCACCGTCGTCATTCCGCGCCCGCTCGATGCCCGGCGTTTCTGGGACCGGCCGCCGCCCAATGTGGAATACGGGCCGTCCGGAATGGAAAACGGCGCTTTTCCGGCGCCGCCACAACCGCCAACCCGGTTTTCCGAGCGCAGGCCCGCGCCGCGCGCCGCACCGAGACGTCATCTTTCAAGAGTTTCGAGGCCACCTCCGCCGTCCTCCGATGAGGAAAAGCCCCTGGCATGCAGGAATGTCAGCGAACCCGGAAAGAGGGTTCGCATGGTCTGCGACTGATGGGTGCCACCCAAAACTGACCTTGGCTGAGAAACCGGCGCCTACAACCGGGGGCGGATGATCATTCGGCTGGGAAGAAGGCCGGGCCGACTATTCTCACCGGCCGCTTGCCGGCCTCTATCGACTGATGCTGGGCCGCCCCGGAGGCTTCGGCGTCCGCCGCGGGAATTGCCGCGACGCTGCCGAGGTCCGGCTTGGCCGACGGCAAGGGGATGATGGCATTGGTCATGTTTGTGGGCGTTACCGTTCGGGCCCTCAATTCGGCGACCCTGCTGTAGTAGCGTTTTAGGTCACATGCCTTGAAATTGACGTCGTCGCGGTAGCGGAATGCGGTCGGCAGATCGGTGTAGGGCTTGCGCGTGTCGAGAGAGACCATCTTTTCGGTTTCGAGGCTGACGTCGCTGAGCGTATAGAGGTCGACGCCCGGCTCGTCGCAGATGTAGCGGCATTGATCGGCCATATCCTTCACATCGTCGCTGCCGGCGAACTGCGACTTGGGTGCTGGGAAGAAATATCCATCCGAAAGGCGCACGCAGAACAGCATCGCGTTGCCGGCGCCCGTTGCCCTCGCCGCTGGCGCCGCCGCAGACACCGATTGGGTCTTCGCCGCCGCGCGCTTTGCCGCTGGCGCGCAGCCAAGCGCGACAAAGCGTGCCCGCAGCCCCGACATGTCCCGGCCTGAATTGGAGGCCGCAGCGATCTGGCGCTGCACCTCGCTCCTGTTCCTGGCAAGATCGGCGCATGCGTTGAAGAAACCACCGAGGGAATTTTTCGCCGTACACTTGCGCTGCCTCTCGATGCCTTGGATCGCGGCAAGCTGGCGGTGCAACTGGGCAAGCTCGGGGCTCGTGCCGCCGCCACGGCCGGCCGAAGACAACTGATTTCTTATTGCACTGCAACTGTCGGCATAAGAACTGGACATGCCGAGCGCGAGCACGGTCAGGGTGACGAACGCGATCATCATGGGGGACCAGAAACGGATCATCGGAAGGACGCGGTCCTTGTTGCTGAGAACCTGGAATGACAACTCTTTCGACTTCGGTAAGCTTTCGCTAAATGAGTTTTATCTAATCTTTCTAATCTCCATGCATTGAGAGACTTGTCTTTAGTTTAATAGAAGAACCTCTGGGAATTCAATATTGCATTTTTATTTCAAGATTGAGACGAACTGCAAAACAATGCAGCCGGACCGACGGCTGGCAGGCCTGCCGAATCACTCCGGCGTTACCGGAAACGGGCCCTGAAACCTTTGCCCGTCCTTTCGCGTTGAAGCGCGAAGGAGAACGCAGATGTCGATCCAGATCACGGTATCGGAACTGACAAGAAATCTTTTTCATTCCCTGGGACTTGACCCGAGGCCCCTGAGCGCCGAGCAAAACCTGCTGCTGGAATGCTATCTGGCCGGGCAAATCCCGGAATCGACCTGGAACGACTACGTCTTCGAGACACCCGACCTGGCGCGGCACGCTGAGGCGCGGCGTACCAGTCACTGACCGGTGAAGGCGGTGCTGGGCGAGTGGTTTGGTAGTAGCTACCTGAGCGGCTCGCTGACCCTGGCAGATGTTTTCCGGCAGGAATTGCGTAAAAAATGGAAGCGGGATCGGCGATCCGCCGAACGCCGAACGGCGCTAGCACATTAAGCCGCGGCGCGCCCTGCGCGGAGAGTTGCGGAAAACAGCTATTGGCGGATCTTGGGAGATACGAATTGCAAGGTGAACACGTTGCCGGCAATCCCTTGCGCCAGTTGCGGCGAAAGGCTGAGCGGCGTGCAATCCTTCACCGCGGTCATTGCGGCGTCGATGAACGACTTTCGCGCCTTGTCGTCGCCGGCCACCTTGGCGGCGGTCGGCCGTGGCGGACCAAGCAGCGTGCCGTCGCGCTTGAAGCTGAAGCTCAGCGTGACGATGGAATTTCCGGCATCCACCGGCGGCGTCCAGCATGCCTGGATCGCCGTGCCGACTTCCTCCATCGTGTTGAGCTGGGCGGCAGCCGATGGGCAGGTGGCGCCAATCGCCAATGCGCCGCTAATCAGGAGCATTCCAGCGGTTCTTTTCATTGCAATTCCTCCACCGTCGACCCTTCCGGCCGCCCGCGTGCGATCGTCAGGATTGATGGTAGGGCTGGAGATGGCAAGGGCAATATGCTTTGGCGAAAGCTCTTGCCGAAAGCATTGGAGGCAGCCCCGCCCGCAGCGGCCGGCCAAAAAACAAAAGGCCGGCAGTGGGCCGACCTTTTGTTTTCACCGCAGCGCCAGTACATCCGTGGTCGCGGGTGAATTGTCTCCAATAGACAGATTATAGGTAAACGAAACGTTAATCGAAGCCGCCATGCCATAGCTCCAAGCCCGGCTTTTGCCAGCGCTCCATGCGGTCATATGCGCGCATATGACGAAGCTTCCGCGGAGGCCTTGAACATTGTTTGATGCTGGAGGGATCATCAACGGCTGAGCCGTCGCCTTCTTGGTACGCCCAAGGGGAATCGAACCCCTGTTCCCGCCGTGAGAGGGCGGTGTCCTGACCGCTAGACGATGGGCGCGTTCAAGAACCGGCGATATAGGCTGGCGGCGGAGAAAAAGCAACTGGGGTCCGCCGGCTTTCCCGGGATCAAGAAAAAGCTGGCTGCTGCTAGCGTTTTGGCTCGATCAGGTCCCATAGATTGCCGTGGAGATCGGCGAAAACCGCCACCGTGCCGTAGGGCTCCAAGCGCGGTGGCTCGCGAAATTCGACGCCCTTCGCCACCATCGCCGCATGATCGCGGGCAAAGTTGTCGGTTTCCAGGAAGAGAAAAACCCGCCCGCCGGTCTGGTTGCCGATGCTCTTCCTTTGTGCCTCGTCGGAGGCCTCGGCCAGAAGCAGCCGCGCGCCGCGCCCGCTGGCCGGCGCGACCGTCACCCAGCGCTTGCCGCCGCCAAGGTCCACATTCTCCAGGAGCACAAAGCCCATTCGCTCGACATACCAGTCGATTGCTTCGTCATAGCTGTCGACGACCAGCGCAACGGTGGCGATATGACGGTTTTCGGCAAAGCCGGTCATTGCGCGCCGGGCTTCATTTGTTGCGGATCGCGAAGCGGCCGATTATGCGCCGCTCGCCCATATCGTAGACGAAGATCGTGCGGCTGCCATCGACAAGTTCGGCGTCGATCGAGACGCGATTGCCGGATAGCGACTGGCTGACCACCCTGGCGCCGACCGGCAGCACGATGTCTCCGCTGAGCGGTTCGCCGGCGGGCACCTGGATGTCGCCGGCCAGCGGCGGGCTCACCGGCGCTGCCTTGCGTGATTTGTAGACAATCGCCGCGATCACCACCATAAGGGCCAGCAAGAGCAGGCCGAGATTGATGGCCATGAAGCGGATGAGCCTGCCGCGCACCTTTTCGATCTCGGGGTTGAGCGGCTTTTCCCCGCCTTCAACAACGGCGTCTTCGTCGGCGGCGGGGCGGGCCATGGCAAACATTCCGGAACGATTCTCGATGAGCGCTCATAACGAAGAGGCCCCCGGATTGATAGAGGACCAATTCATGCAGGCAGAACCGATCGTGCTCGTGGCCGGCGCCGACGATGCCGGCCAGCGCATCGATCAGTGGCTGGCAGGCAGGCTCGGCCCGGAAATGTCGCGCAGCCGCGTGCAGATGCTGATCAGGCAGGGCGCGGTCTTGGTCGACGGCAAGGCCGTTGTCGAGACCAAGTGCAAGATGTCGCCGGGCGAAACTGTCTCGGTCGCCATGCCGGAGCCGGAACCGGCGGAGCCACAGGGGGAAAACATCGCCCTCGATATCCTCTATGAAGATGACGAACTGATCGTCATCAACAAACCCGCCGGGCTTGTCGTCCATCCCGGCGCCGGCAATTGGACCGGCACGCTGGTCAATGCGCTGATCCATCATTGCGGCGACAGCCTGTCCGGCATCGGCGGCGTGCGCCGGCCGGGCATCGTTCATCGCCTCGACAAGCAAACCAGCGGCGTCATGGTCGTGGCCAAGACCGACCGCGCCCACAAGGCGCTTTCGGAAGCCTTTGCCGATCACGGCCTGACAGGCGATCTCGAGCGCGCCTACCTGGCGCTGGTCTGGGGCATACCGCAGCGGCCGGCCGGAACGGTGGATGCCCCACTCGGCCGCGCCGCCGACCGTGTACGTCGCGCCGTAGTACCCGAAGGACGCGACGATGCCCGCCACGCCGTCACCCATTTTGCGGTGCAGGAGCGCTTCGGCGAAAACCAAAAGGAATTCGCAACCGCAAGTCTGGTTGAATGCCGGCTGGAGACCGGCCGCACCCATCAGATCCGCGTCCACATGGCCCATATCGGTCATCCGGTGCTCGGTGATCCCGATTACGGCCAAGCCTTTCGCACCAAGGCCAACCGGTTGCCCGAACCGCTGAGAAGCCAGGTCAAGGCCTTCTCCCGGCAAGCTTTGCACGCCTGGCTCCTTGAATTTCGCCATCCGACTACCCATCTATCGATGAGGTTCGAGGCACCGATACCGAGGGACATGGAGGAACTCGTCGGCGGCTTTCGCAGTCTTTGAATCCGCCGCCCGGCAAGCTTCAAATCAACCATCAAAAAACCTGACTGGCGTTGTTCACTTCAGCGTGACACACTGTTTCGTGTTGAACAAATGCCTGTCTTTTCTGGTTTTGTTCCTGTATATATCTGATGTCGCGAGCGAGCCTTTGGTGCTCGCGTCACATGCCCGCCGCGTTTCGGGGGCATCACTCCAATAGAGAGGGGGCGCTATCATGGCCCAGTCACTACCCAGTATCGTTTCCGGCGAAGGCGGCCTCAGCCGCTACCTGGAAGAGATCCGCCGCTTTCCGATGCTTCAGCCGCAGGAAGAGTACATGCTCGCCAAGCGTTATGCCGAGCATGAGGACACTTCCGCAGCGCACAAGCTCGTCACCAGCCATTTGCGGCTCGTCGCCAAGATCGCCATGGGCTATCGCGGCTACGGCCTGCCGATTGGCGAAGTGATCTCGGAAGGCAATGTCGGCCTGATGCAGGCCGTCAAGAAATTCGAGCCAGAGCGTGGCTTCCGCCTCGCGACCTACGCCATGTGGTGGATCAAGGCCTCGATCCAGGAATACATCCTGCGCTCGTGGAGCCTGGTCAAGATGGGCACGACCGCCAACCAGAAGCGTCTGTTCTTCAACCTGCGCAAGGTGAAGGGCAAGATCCAGGCGCTTGACGACGGCGACCTCAAGCCCGACCAGATCGCCGAAATCGCCACGAGGCTGAACGTCTCGGAAGCGGAAGTCGTGTCGATGAACCGCCGCCTGTCGGGCGACGCCTCACTCAACGCGCCGATCCGGGCGACGGAAGGCGAGTCCGGCGAATGGCAGGACTGGCTGGTCGACGACCACGAAAGCCAGGAAGAGATGCTGATCGAGCAGGACGAGCTGGAAAACCGGCGCGGCATGCTGTCGGGTGCTCTTGCGGTGCTCAACGAACGCGAACGGCGCATCTTCGAGGCGCGCCGCCTCGCCGATGAGCCGCTGACCCTGGAAGAACTGTCGGCTGAGTTCGACATCAGCCGCGAGCGCGTGCGCCAGATCGAAGTGCGCGCTTTCGAGAAGGTGCAGGATGCCGTCAAGGCCGCCGCCAAGCGCCAGACCCAGGCGCTGCGCACCATCGAGGCGCAGCCGGCGGCTTAAAGCCGGCATCGGCAACAAGATAAAAAGGCGGCGTCAGGAGACTGGCGCCGCCTTTTTCGTATACCGCAGCGGGTGGCGTGATTGCTTCAAAGCCCATCCAGCGGAAATTTCAGATACCGTCGGCCATTGGCTTCCGGTTCCGGCAGGCGTCCGCCATTCATGTTGACCTGCAGCGCATGCAGGATCAGCCTCGGCATCGGCAATGTCCGGTCGCGCGCCTCGCGCAGGGCAACGAATTCGGCCTCGCCGCGCGCGGCGGCAAGATGTATGTTGTCGGCTTTCTGCGCGGCAACCGTGCTCTCCCATAACGCCTGGCGCCCGCCGGGCTGATAATCATGGCCGACAAAGACGCGCGTGTCCTCCGGCAGGGCCAGAATGCACTGGATCGAGTGCCACAGGCGCGCGGCGCTGCCGCCGGGAAAATCCGTCCTTGCCGTGCCGCTGTCGGGCATGAACAGCGTGTCGTGAACAAAGGCTGCATCCCCGATCACATAGGTGATCGACGCCAGCGTGTGCCCGGGCGAGAAAAGCACCCTTGCTGGAAGCGTTCCCACCCGAAAAACCTCGCCGTCGCCGAACAGCCGGTCCCACTGCGAGCCGTCGGCGGGGAAATCCGGCCAGTTATAGATCGCCTTCCACAATTTCTGGACCTCGACGATCCTCTCGCCGATCGCCGTCGGCGCCGCGGTCCTTTGCTTCAGGTACTGCGCGGCCGAGAAATGATCGGCATGCGGATGGGTGTCGAGAATCCATTCGACGCTCAATCCCTCCGCCCTGACGAAATCCAGCAGCGCATCGGCATTGGCTGTCGAAACTGCGCCGGACTTCTCGTCGAAGTCGAGGACCGGATCGATTATGGCACACCGCTTCGTCACCCGGTCGGCGACGACATACTGGATGGCGCCGGTCGGCTTGTCGTGGAAACCAGTGACCTCAGGCTTTGCCGAACCTATGTCCAATCCGACGTCCCCTCCGTTAGCCAGACAGGAATGATTTTCTCTGCCAGAGCAACATAAGAGCATGCTTGTCTAGCGGGGACCTGCCGTCAAGCACGCCTTGCCAGAAAAACGACGGAAGTCGAAAAATGCCGGCCAGGCAACTGGAGCAATTCCAAGCGGTTTCCCGGGAAAGGCGCGTGGCGCTTTGCCCAAGGAATTGCGCAAAAACAAAGAGATGGTTCGCCGTTTCCGTGAACCGGAGAGCCGCTTTACGCGGAAGGCTGCTTGGTCTTCCTGAGATAGGGCAGGATGGTCTCGTAGGCGCCGAAGCGCTTGATGGCGTCCTCGTTGGAAACGGCCGCGGTGATGATGACGTCCTCGCCCTGTTTCCAGTTCGCCGGCGTCGCCACCTGGTGCTTGGCGGTCAGTTGCATGGAATCGACAGCGCGCAGGATCTCGTCAAAGTTGCGGCCCGTGGTCATCGGATAGGTCAGCACCAGCTTGATCTTCTTGTCTGGCCCAATGACATAGACCGAACGCACGGTGGCATTGTCGGCGGGCGTGCGGCCTTCCGAGGTCTCGCCGGCACCAGCAGGCAGCATGTCGTAAAGCTTGGCGACCTTGAGATCCTTGTCGCCGATCAGCGGATAGTTCACCGAATGGCCGGTCGCCGTCTTGATATCGTCCTGCCATTTGCCGTGGCTTTCGACCGGATCGACCGAAATGCCGATGATCTTGACATTGCGCTTCTTGAACTCGCCCTCGAGTCCCGCCATCGTGCCCAACTCGGTCGTGCAGACGGGAGTGAAATTCTTCGGGTGGCTGAACAGCACCGCCCAGCCGTCACCGATCCACTGGTGAAAGCTGATCGGTCCTTGCGTGGTCTCGGCGGTGAAATCCGGGGCGATATCGTTGATGCGAAGGCTCATGTTGTTTCCCTACCCTTGAAATGTTGCCGGCAACGGCTGGCGAGCGCTCAAATCTTTTTAACACCTCGGCGGCAACCCACAAATGCCTAAAGCCACAGGCGCCCGTCGCGCCCGCGAAAAAATTTCTCTTCTTGCCGCCAAGTTCGGCAGGAATTTCCGAGGAGACCGCTTATGCCTTGTTGACGGCCAGCGTCGCCGCAAGATCTTCCATGCGCTGCGCCAGCGCGCCAAGCGCGTTGGTCAGCACGCTGTCGCTCTTGTCGGCCTTGGTCAGCGCCTCGTCGCGGGTCTTGCGCAAGGTCAGCACTTCGCTTTCCATGCCCTTGACGCGCTTCTGCAGCTCCGAGAGTTCATCCATGACCATGATGCCGGCCATGACCGTCAGCCGCTGGTCGCCGATCTCGCCGAATGAATCCTTCAGATGCGAGACGTAGCGGTCGAAACGCTCGGCGAGATCGATCAGATGCTCTTCCTGGCCTTCGTCGCAGGCCATCCGATACTGCTTGCCGTCGATGGAAACCGTGACCTGTGCCATCAGCCTACCTATCCAACACAGCGCGGATGGTTTCCATGGCGGTCACCAGTCGTCGCGACACTTCCTTGTTGGCATCCTCCAGCCGCTCGGCGCGCGCCTCGGAACTGTCGAGCTCCTGCGCCAGCCGCGAGCGGTCGGCATTCATCCGCTGCACCTCGGCCTCGGCTTCCGAATAATCGCGCTCATGCTCGAGCTTGGCCGCGACGGCGTTTTCCAGGCCTTCCATGGCCTTGCCCAGCCTTGCGATGACTTCCTTGAGTGTCGTTTCCCCGGTCATGGCCTCGTCCTGTGCCCTGCCCATCACCGAATCGCTCGCGTTCAGAACGCGTTATCTCTGAAACATTAGGCACCGGGTGAAGGCGACGTCAACAAAGCTCTCGCGACTGTCCCCTGCTAACGCTAATATAGGCCTGCCCGCGGCATCACAAGGCCGGCAAATGCGCACCGGTTTGTTGACTAAAAGTGCGCGCCTGCTATGTGTCGCGCACGTTTTTCAAGGGCTCTCCCAAGGCCCCGAACCCCACCCCGGAGGAACCATGACGTCGCGTGAACAACATGACCGGATGGCCAATGCGATCCGCTTTCTCTCCATGGACGCGGTCGAGAAGGCGAACTCCGGCCATCCCGGCCTGCCCATGGGCTGCGCCGACATTGCCACGGTGCTGTTCACCCGTTTCCTGAAATTCGACGCCAAGGCGCCGCATTGGGCCGACCGCGACCGCTTCATCCTGTCGGCCGGCCATGGCTCGATGCTGCTCTACTCGCTGCTCTACCTGACCGGCTACGAAGACATGACGATCGACCAGATCAAGCACTTCCGCCAGTTGGGCTCGAAAACCGCCGGCCATCCCGAATATGGCCACGCCGCCGGCATCGAAACGACCACCGGCCCGCTCGGCCAGGGCCTTGCCAATTCTGTCGGGTTCGCGCTCGGCGAGCGCATCATGAACGCCGCCTTCGGCAACGACCTCGTCAGCCACTACACCTATGTGCTGGCCGGCGACGGCTGCCTGATGGAAGGTGTCTCCCAGGAGGCGATCGCGCTTGCCGGGCACCTCAAGCTCAACAAGCTGATCGTGTTCTGGGACAACAACAACATCTCGATCGACGGCCCGGTGTCGCTGGCTGACAATACCGACCAGGTCGCGCGCTTCCAGGCTTCCGGTTGGAACGCCAGCCACATCGACGGCACGGATCCGGAAGCCATCGCCTATGCGATCGAAGCCGCCCGCCATTCCGACAAGCCGACGATGATCGCCTGCAAGACGACCATCGGCTTCGGCGCCCCGACCAAGGCCGGCACCAACAAGGCGCACGGCTCGCCCCTCGGCGCCGACGAGATCGCCGGCGCGCGCAAGTTCTTCAACTGGGAGTCACCCCCCTTCGAGGTTCCAGCCGACATCCTCGATGCCTGGCGCACGGCCGGCACGGCCGGCGCCGAGGCGCGCGCCGACTGGGAAGGTCGCCTCGCCAAGGCCGACGCCAAGCTCAGGGCAGAGTTCGAGCGCCGCGTTGCCGGCAAGCTGCCGTCCAACTTCGACGCCGTCATTGCCGACTACAAAAAGAAGCTCTCCGCCGACAAGCCGAAGGTCGCCACCCGCAAATCTTCCGAAATGGCGCTGGAAGTCATCAACGGCGCCGTGCCCGAAACCATCGGCGGCTCGGCCGATCTCACCGGCTCCAACAACACCAAGACCAGCCAGACCAAGAACATCACCCCGGACGACTACGGCCAGCGCTATGTCCACTACGGCATCCGCGAACACGGCATGGCTGCCGCCATCAACGGGCTGACGCTGCATGGCGGCCTGATCGCCTATGGCGGCACTTTCCTGTGCTTCTCCGACTACGCCCGCCCCTCGATGCGGCTGGCCTCGCTGATGGGCATCCGCTCGATCTTCGTCATGACCCATGATTCCATCGGTCTCGGCGAAGACGGCCCGACCCATCAGCCGGTCGAGCATGTGGCGGCACTGCGCGCCATCCCGAACCACAACGTGTTCCGTCCGGCGGACGCGGTCGAGACCGCCGAATGCTGGCAGTTGGCCCTTGAATCGGAAAAGACGCCGTCAACGCTGGCGCTGACCCGACAGAACCTGCCGACCGTGCGCACCGAATTCACAGAGAAGAACCTGAGCAGCCAGGGCGCCTATGAGCTCGCCGCCGCCAGCGGCGAAGCCGCGGTGACGATCTTCGCCACGGGTTCGGAAGTCGAGATCGCGCTCGGCGCCCGCGACCTCCTGGAGAAGCACGGCCATCCGACCCGCGTCGTCTCGGTTCCTTGCTTCGAACTGTTCGATAAGCAGAGCGAGGACTACCGCCGCAAGACGATCGGCAATGCGAAGGTGAAGATGGCGATCGAAGCCGGCATCCGCCAGGGCTGGGATCACCTCATCGGCTCCGATGGCATCTTCATCGGCATGACCGGCTTCGGCGCCTCGGGAACGATCGAGCAGCTCTATCCGCATTTCGGCATCACCGCCGAGGCGGCCGCCAAGGCGGCGGAAGCCCGCCTGCATGGCAAGTAAGGCCGTGCTTGTTGCCCAAAAGTGTATCTCGATTTTGGGACAGCGACATGTATGAAACAAGAACGCTCGGCGAAACCGCGTACAGCGGTTCCGCCGGACTGGCCTGACCTAATCGATTTAAATCCACGTCGCCGCGGCTGGATTCTTTCCGCTTCCGCCGCTATGAAGCTGCGGACCAATCGTCTGCCCTCCAGCTCCCAAGGAGAGAAAAATGACCGTCAGAGTTGCCATCAACGGATTCGGCCGCATCGGCCGCAACATCCTGCGCGCCATCCATGAATCCGGCCGCAAGGACATCGACGTCGTCGCCGTCAACGACCTCGGCCCGGTTGAAACCAACGCCCACCTCCTGCGCTACGACAGCGTACACGGCCGCTTCCCGCACGAAGTATCGGTTTCCGGCGACCAGATCACCGTCGGCAAGGAGACGTTCAAGGTCACCGCGATCAAGGATCCGACCCAGCTGCCGTGGAAGGAGCTCGGCGTCGACATCGCGCTCGAATGCACCGGCATCTTCACCGCCCGCGACAAGGCAGCCGCACACCTGACCGCCGGCGCCAAGCGCGTCCTCGTTTCGGCGCCCGGTGAAGGCGCCGACCTCACCGTCGTCTACGGCATCAATCACGACAAGCTGACCAAGGACCACATCGTCATCTCGAACGCGTCCTGCACCACCAATTGCCTGGCGCCGCTGGCCGCAGTCCTGCACGAGACGGTCGGCATCGAAAAGGGCATGATGACGACGATCCATTCCTACACCGGCGACCAGCCGACGCTGGACACCATGCACAAGGATCTCTACCGCGCCCGCGCCGCGGCACTCTCGCAGATCCCGACCTCGACCGGTGCCGCCAAGGCCATCGGCCTGGTGCTGCCCGAGCTCAAGGGCAAGCTCGACGGCATCTCGATCCGCGTGCCGACGCCGAACGTCTCGCTCGTCGACTTCAAGTTCATCGCCAAGCGCTCGACGTCGGCGCAGGAGATCAACGAGGCGGTGATCGCCGCCTCCAATGGCAAGCTCAAGGGCATCCTGTCGGTTACCCATCATCCGAACGTGTCGATCGACTTCAACCACGACCCGCACTCCTCGATCGTGGCGCTCGACCAGACCAAGGTGATGGACGGCAACTTCGTTTCGGTGCTGTCCTGGTACGACAATGAATGGGGCTTCTCCAATCGCATGGGCGATACCGCGGTCGCCTTCGGCAAGACCATCGCCTGATCGCGGGCCCATCTTCCAGAGACTTGAAACGCCCGGTTTCGTCCGGGCGTTTTCGTCGGAGTGCTCGGCAACGCGTCGCTTCGCTCCTGCTAAGCCCAAGGACGATGAAGTTGTGGGGCTTCGGCCCAAAAAACCGCTCTCCCGCCTTGCGCCGGCCATGCCTTCGCCCCACTCTTCCTTGAATCGAGAGAAGAGGCAGGGGACAAGTCACGGATGGAGCATGCGATCTATCTCGTCACGCTGGTGGGCACCGCGCTTGTCGTCGTCGCCGCGTTTTCGAGCCTGATCGCCTTCCGCTTCGGCGCACCGCTGCTGCTTCTGTTTCTCTGCATCGGGCTCGCCACCGGGACCGATGGCCTCGGCATCGAGTTCGACAATGCCCGCATCGCCTATTTTGCCGGCTCACTGGCGCTGGCGGTGATCCTGTTCGATTCCGGCTTCGGCACGCCTCTCAATGCCTTGCGGCAGGCAGCCGGGCCGGCGCTGTCTCTGGCCACATTCGGCGTGATCCTCACCACTGGCCTGTTCGGCGCCGCCGCCTACTATATGCTCGATCTCACCTGGCTGGAATCCTTCCTGCTCGGTGCCGCCGTCGCCTCCACCGACGCGGCCGCCGTGTTCTTCCTTTTGCGCGCCGGCGAGATCAATCTGCGCGAGCGCGTGCGCTCCACGCTGGAGGTGGAGTCCGGCACCAACGATCCGATCGCCATCTTCCTGACCATCACCCTGGTCGAGATCATAGCCGCCCATGCCGACCCCGAGGCCAATGTCCTGGTCACCAACCTCGTCCTCGGCTTCCTCATTAACATGGGCCTGGGCGCCATTGTCGGCGTGCTGGGGGGCCTCGCCATCGTGCGCCTCGTCGACCGGCTCAATCTCGACCATGGCCTGCTGCCGATCTTCGTGCTGACCCTATCGCTGATGGTCTTCGCCGCCGCCGGCGCCATCGGCGGCTCCGGTTTCCTGGCGGTCTATCTTGCCGGTCTCATCGCGGGTAATTCCGACATCCGCGCCGTCACCATCCTCAAGCGCTTCCAGGACGGCATGTCCTGGCTGGCGCAGATCATCATGTTCCTGATCCTCGGCCTGTTCGCGACGCCCTCGCAATTCCCGGCGATCATGGTGCCGGCGGTGCTGCTTGGCCTGTTCCTGATGTTCGTCGCCCGGCCGATCGCGGTCTGGCTTTGCCTGGTCCCGTTTCGTCTGCCGCGCCCCGAAGTCGCCTTCGTTTCCTGGGTCGGCCTGCGCGGCGCCGTCTCGATCCTGCTTGCCATCACTCCCTTGCTCGGCGGGCTGGAGAATGGCCGCACCATCTTCAACGCCGCCTTCATCATCGTCCTGGTGTCGCTCGTCATCCAGGGCTGGACCGTTGGTCCGCTGGCGCGCCGTCTCGGCCTGATCGTGCCGGCGCGGCTCGGACCTCTGGACAAGGTCGAGCTCGAACTGCCGGGCTCGGCCCATCACGAGCTCCTCGCCTACCGCGTCGCGCCGGGCAGCCCGGTGGCGCGCGGCGAGCGCATCCCTCGCTGGGCGCGGCCCTCGCTGGTGTTGCGCGACGGACGCTCGATGCGTTTCCAGGACATGGGCAGGCTTGCCGCCGGCGACCAGGTCTACATCTTCGTGCCGGACCGCTATCCACGCCTGCTCGACAAGCTGTTCGCCAGCCGCGCCGTCGTCGACCCCGAGGACGCCGATTTCTTCGGCGCCTTCGCCGTCGATCCGGCGCGTTCCGCTGCCGAACTGGAAGCCGCATACGCGCCGGGCCTGAGCGAGGCGGAACAGAAGCTCACCGTCGGCGCCCTGGTCACGGCGCGGCTCGGCGGCCATGCCGAATATGCTGACCGCGTGCTGATCGGCCCGATCGAGCTGATCGTGCGCGATGTCGATGACAAAGGCAGGATCACAGGCCTGGGCCTCTCCTTCGAACCGACCGCGCCCGTTGCGCGGGTACCGGTCTTCCTCAGCGCCGGCGAGATCGCCGACCGGATCAAGGCCTTCGTCCAGACCTGGCGCAAGCCGGTGGAACCACCGATCGCAGAGGCACACGCGGACGAGAAACCGGAGCCGGCGGCGGAAAAGGCGACGACCGAGAGCTGACAACGTCGACCCTTTGCGGCCCCCCCCTCATCCGCCTGCCCTGACGCTTCGCGACGTCAACGCCCTCGCCTTCGCCTTCGCCTTCGCCTTCGCCTTGAAAATTTCGCGCCCTCCCCAGCCAAGTCTTGCATCGTCGTCGGTGCGGGGTATGGTCCCGGCGATTTCTCAGCGAAAGGAACCAGCATGGCCAGCTTCAAGACACTGGACGATATCGGCAACATCAATGGCAAGCGCGTGCTGGTGCGCGTCGACCTCAACGTTCCCGTCGCTGACGGCAAGGTCACCGACACGACCCGCATCGAACGCATCGCGCCGACCATCGCTGAATTGTCAGGCAAGGGCGCCAAGGTCATCCTGCTCGCCCATTTCGGCCGGCCCAAGGACGGTCCCTCGCCGGAATTCTCGCTGGAGCCGATCGCCAGGGCGACGGCCGAGGTGCTTGGCCGTCCCGTGGGCTTTGCCGGCGACTGCGTCGGCGACACGGCGGGAAGTGCGGTCGCCGCCATGAACAAGGGCGACGTGCTGCTGCTCGAGAACACCCGCTTCTACAAGGCCGAGGAGAAGAACGACCCGGCCTTCACCGAACGGCTCGCCGCCAATGGCGATATCTTCGTCAACGACGCCTTCTCCGCTGCCCACCGGGCGCATTCCTCGACCGAGGGACTGGCGCATCTGTTGCCAGCCTTTGCCGGCCGCACCATGCAAGCCGAACTGGAAGCGCTGGAGAAGGGCCTTGGAAATCCTGTTCGCCCGGTGGTCGCCATCGTCGGCGGCGCCAAGGTCTCGACCAAGATCGACCTGCTGATGAACCTGGTCAAGAAAGTCGACGCGCTGGTCATCGGCGGCGGCATGGCCAACACCTTTCTCGCCGCACGCGGCACCGATGTCGGCAAGTCGCTGTGCGAGCACGACCTCGCCGCTACCGCCAAGCAGATCATGATCGAGGCGGCCGAGGCCGGCTGCGCCATCATCCTGCCCGTCGACGGCGTCGTGGCGAAGGAATTCAAGGGGGGCGCGGCCAGCGAAACCGTGGCCATCGCCGACGTGCCGCCGGACGGCATGATCCTCGATGTCGGCGAAAAGACCGTGAGGGCCGTTGCCGACTGGATCGACCGCGCCGCGACCTTGGTCTGGAACGGGCCGCTCGGCGCGTTCGAGATCGAACCCTTCGATCGCGCGACGATGGCGGCAGCCAGGCATGCGGCGGCGCGCACCAAGGCCGGCAAGCTGGTTTCGGTGGCCGGTGGCGGCGATACCGTGGCGGCGCTCAACCAGGCCGGGGTTGCCGACGATTTCACCTATGTCTCGACTGCCGGCGGCGCCTTCCTCGAATGGATGGAAGGCAAGCCGCTGCCGGGCGTCGACGTGCTCAAGCATTGAGACGATCAACTCGAGGCGAGCGCGCGGCGTTGCCGGGACTTTCGATCGATTGGAGCTTTCCGGCGTCATTCCTTTGGCGGTAGTGTTCTGTCAGGCGCAGAACAACACCGTCAAGGAGAAGCACGATGAGCGAACGTCTTGAAGACATTGCCGCCGCGATGGTGGCCAACGGCAAGGGCCTGCTGGCCGCCGACGAAAGCTCGGGCACCATCAAGAAGCGCTTCGACGTCATCGGCGTCGAATCGACCGCGGACAGCCGGCGCGACTACCGCGAGATGATGTTCCGCACCAGCGATGCCATGACCAGGTATATTTCCGGCGTCATCCTTTACGACGAGACTATTCGGCAGAAAGCGGCCGATGGCACGCCGCTGGTCGATATCATCAAGGCTTCAGGCACCATCCCCGGAATCAAGGTCGATGCCGGCGCCAAGCCCCTGGCCGGCTTTCCCGGCGACACGGTCACCGAGGGCCTCGACGGCCTGCGCGAGCGGCTCGCCGACTATTACAAGCTCGGCGCCCGCTTCGCCAAATGGCGTGCCGTGATCGACATCGACAAGGCAAAGGGCGTGCCGTCGGTCACCTCGATCAGCGCGAACACCCATGCGCTCGCCCGCTATGCGGCCCTTTGCCAGGAAGCCGGCATCGTGCCGATCGTCGAGCCGGAAGTGCTGATGGACGGCGCCCACGACATCGACACGTGCTATGAAATCTCGAGGGCGACGCTGACGAAGCTCTACGACGAGCTCTACGCGGCCCGGGTGGTGCTCGAGGGCACGATCCTGAAGCCCAACATGGTGCTGGCGGGCAGGAAATCGGGCACGGTGAGCAATCCTGAAGAGGTCGCGCAAAAGACCATAAAGCTGTTCCGCGAGACCGTGCCGGCGGCGGTGCCGGGCATCGCCTTCCTCTCCGGCGGCCAGGAGGACGAGGAAGCGACCGCCAACCTCAACGCCATCAACGCCATCGGCCCGCATCCGTGGAAGCTGACCTTCTCCTATGGCCGCGCCCTGCAGGCTGCCCCGCAGAAGGCCTGGAGCGGCAAGGCATCCAATGTTGCCGCGGGTCAGGCCGCCTTCACCCACCGTGCCCACATGAACCATCTGGCGGCGCTTGGACAATGGAAGCCGAGCCTGGAGCAGGCTGCCTGACCACGGTTTTCCGTCTCTATCGGACCCGGGCCATGCGCCCGGGTTTTGCTGCGCTTCGCCGGACTTGGGATGAAGCGCCTCCATCCCTATTTCTCTCCAGCGCAGCCGGCGCGATGTCGGCTCATGCCCGTCCCGAACGTCCTTGGGATGAAGCCAGGGAGAGATTCATGCATCGCAACAAGGTCGTTTCACGCGAGGATTGGTTCCGGGCACACAAAGAGCATCTGGCGCGCGAGAAGGAATTGACGCGATTTCGCGAGCGCATCGCGGCGGAACGGCGCGAATTGCCTTGGCTGAAGGTGAGAAAGGACTACGTCTTCGAAACCGAGCAGGGTCCAAGATGCCTGGCCGAACTGTTCGCCGGCCGCAGCCAGCTGATCGTCTATCATTTCGTGTTCGGGCCCGGCTCGACCCATCATTGCGAAGGCTGTGCGTTCGTCGCCGACCACATGGACGGTGCCAATCAGCATCTGAGACACCATGACGTGTCACTTGTCGCGGTGTCACGCGCGCCGCTCGCCGAGCTGCTGCCCTACCGAGAGCGCATGGGTTGGAAATTCGACTGGGTCTCGTCCTATGCCTCGGACTTCAACTTCGACATGCAGGTGTCGTTCACCGACAAGCAGATCGCATCCGGTGAAGCGATCTACAATTTCGAGACGCCCGTTCTGAAATCGAAAGACCTGCCCGGCACCACCGTGTTCTACCGGGACGAGACCGGCGACATCTTCCTGACCTTCATGTCGCGCGCCCGCGGCAGCGAACAGCTGATCGGCGCCTATCAATATCTCGACCTTGCGCCGAAAGGCCGCGACCAGACCGGGCCTTATAGAACCTTGATGGACTGGGTGCGGCTGCATGACCAGTATGGAAACAGGTCGCAAGCGGACAGGGCTTAGGCATTCAGCGATCCCATCGAACATTGGACGCTTGAAGGCGTCCGCCACCGGTGCAAGGATCGTTCACCTCCGGCGCAACATGCGTTAAATGCTGCTCGATGCGACGCTTTCCGGCTCTCCTCACTTGGCTCGCCTTCCCTGTCTATGTCTGGCAGGGGCTTGGCGTGCGCCGACGCACCTCGCGCATGCTGCCCGCGCAAGGCCCGGTCATGCATGAGATCGCCGGCGGCCAGCCGGCGGTCTGGCTGCTGGTGCTGGGCGATTCCTCCGCCGCCTCGGTCGGCATCGAAAAATCCGAGAATGGCCTGGCCGCGCAGCTGGCCGTCCTGATCTCGCAGCGAACCGGCCGCGCCGTGCGCTGGCGCGCCGCCGGGTTCAATTCGGCGACGTCGGGGCAGATCCGCGACCACGTCCTGCCCAATCTCTCGGCCGATCCGTGGACGCATATCGTGCTCGCCATTGGCACCAACGACACCAAGAATTTCCACTCCGTGCCCCGCTTCAAGAGAGCGTTCGGCGGTCTACTCTACGCCCTGCGCGCCAAATGGCCTGAGGCCCGCGTGGTGTGGTCTCCTGTGCTGGAGTTCACGCAAGCGCCAGCCATGCCGCCGCTGCTCGGCAAGATCCTGGAAATTCGCGCCGGTGAGATGAACCGGATGGGCAAACGTCTTTGCCTCGAACGCGGTGCGGTGCCGGCGCCGCGCTTGCCGATCACCAATCCCGAAGCCGGCTTCGCCTCGGACGGATTTCATGCATCGGAAGCCGGTTACCGGGCCTGGGCCGAGCACCTCGTCGGCTGCGTGATCGAAGAGTGATTGCCGCCGGCTCGTGCCGGCCCGATATGCCATCCTGCGCATTCCAGGCGGGAAACCGCCAGACACCTTCCTGGAACTGCGCTACGTCCAATGTCCAAGCACGGCCGTTATCGAAATGGCCGCCATGGCCAGGAGCGCCAGCTTCCAGAAGTCGCTGCGCCGTTTCAGCCCCGGCCAGCCGAGCGGCTTGATCAACTGGATGACCATGATGCCAAGGATGACGAGGGCGAGGAGTTTCGACATGCCGCCTTTGACCAGCATCGCGGTCGGCTGTCAAAGCGCGTCGTTCGTCGCTCGAAAAAAATAGGCGCCGCGATCCGGACTGGAACGCGGCGCCAGCCTTTGTTCGGGGAACGATCTACTTCAGCGGCTTGAGGCCGGCCTCGATCGAAGCGCGCTTCGATTCCAGGAATGGCGGCAGGGCCAACTTTTCGCCCAACGTCTCCAGCGGTTCGTCGGCGGTGAACCCCGGCCCGTCAGTGGCGATCTCGAACAGGATGCCATTCGGCTCGCGGAAATAGAGCGAGCGGAAATAATAGCGCTCGACCTCGCCGCTCGACGGCAGACGGAATTCGGCCAGCCGCGCCGTCCATTGATGCAGCGTCTCCTGGTCCGGCGCCCTGAAGGCGACGTGATGAACCGCACCGGCACCTTGCCTTGCCGGCGCCAGTCCCGGCTGCACCAGGACGTGCAATTCCGCCGCCGGCCCACCCTCGCCCATTTCAAAGACCTGAACCTGGCCCTCCGGCGAGGCATAGTCTCGGACCTTGCGCATGTTCATCACTTGCGTCACCACTGCTTCGGTATTGGTGAGGTCGGGAACGCTGATGACGATCGGCCCGAGCCCGCGGATCTGGTGTTCGACCGGCACGCGGCTTTGCGCCCAGGGGCGGCTGTCGCCCTTGCCGTCATCGCTGACGAGGCGCAGACGCTGGCCCTCGGGGTCCTCGAAATCCAGGCTGGCGTAGCCACCGATGTCGGCAATCTCACTCGTGACGATATTTTCGTCAGTCAAGTGTTGCTTCCACCAGGCAAGGCTGTCCTCGCCACCAACCCTGAGGCTGGTCCGGACAATGCTGTGGGTGCCGCGTCGCTCGCGGCCGACCGGCCAGTCGAAGAAAGTAAGGTCGGTGCCCGGCGTCGCTTCGCCATCGGCATAGAAGAGGTGGTAGGCTGAGGTATCGTCCTGGTTCACCGTCTTCTTGACCAGCCGCAAACCCAGCACCCTTGTGTAGAAATGAAGATTTCCACGCACATTGGCGGTGATGGCGGTCAGATGGTGAATTCCTGTCAGTTGAAGGCTCATGGTCGTCTCCCTGTTTTTGGGGAAGAATTTTCTCCTTCCATATCAGAACTTCGGATCCCTGGCTGGAGACCACGTATCCTGACAGTCCGTCGCCAAAGGCTGAACAATGGATCATGACCAGGCATTGCATTAGTGAACAATCTCGGCCTTCTAAACCTGCTTCGGGCCGCGGTCTGATGCAGTGAAAACGACACCTTCACAGGGATAACGCACCGATCGCAACCAGCCCTGCCATCCTCCTGACAGACTGCTGTCAGGAGGGGTGTGCGATACTGTCTTCATTCACAGAGAGGAGACTAGCCATGACCGGTTCCACCATTCTGCGCGGCATGCAGCACTATGTCGGCAAGATTCGTACGATGCGCAACGAGATCCGCACCCAGCGGTTCATCAACTCGCTGCCGGCGGACATTCGCAAGGATATCGGCTGGCCGGACATGTATGCCGAACGTCGCCTTCGCGACAATTGAGACGAATTTTTCGGCAAAGCGGTTGGATGTAGGCGCCCCAACGCCCAGAGGATAAGTCCGGCACGCGAGGGACGGAGCGAGCGTATGCCCAAGCAGAAGACAATTGGCCTTCTTTTCATGGACGGCTTCGCCGACTGGGAATATGGCCTGCTGGCCGCCTCGGCGGTCGAATGGTTCGGCGCCCGCGCGGTTTCGCTGACACCCGATGGCAGGCCGGTGAGCGGGATCAGCGGTTTCCGGCTGACGCCCGACCGCTCGGCCGGCGCTGATGAAAATGCCGATCTCGATGCCATCGCCGTCATTGGCTCCGACCGATGGGCGGGCGAGGCGCCGCCCGAGGTGGCGGAATTGCTTAGGGACGTTGCGATGCGGGATGGTGTCGTCGGCGGTATCTGCGCCGGAACGCTGGCGCTGGCCCGAGCCGGCATGTTCGAGAAGGCGAGGCACACCAGCAATGGCCGTGACTGGATCAATCGCCACATTGCTGGCTATGCCGGCGATCACAATTATCAGGACGTGCCGCATGCCGTGTCCGACGGCAAGATCGTTTCCGCGCCAGGTTCGGCGCCCGGCACCTTCGCGCTGGCCTTCCTGAAGACGCTCTATCCTGAACGAAACGGCGAACTTGCCGAGATGCGGACGCTATTCGCCAGGGAGTATGCTGAACCCTCCTGACAGAATGGTGTCAGGAGCGCCATGCCATAGATGCGAGCGGTGAACAGGACGAGCGATGAAGAGCTGGACCGACAGATTGAACACGCCGGGGGTGAACGGCATCAAACCGGCCCCGCGCACGGTGGCAGATGGAGTCGAAGACCAGACGATGCTGGTGCCGACGGCGCAACAGGTCGACGAATTCATCCGCTCGATTCCCGAAGGCGTCGAGATGGACGTTCGCGTGCTGCGCACGGCGCTTGCCTTTGACCGTGGCGCCGAAGTGACATGCCCGGTCGCGATCGGCTATCATCGGCGTGCCGTTGCCGAAGCAGCCATTGAGGATCTCGGGCGCGGCATGACGCTGAGCGATGTCGCGCCATTCTGGCGCGAGCTCGATGCCAATGACGCCGACAAGGAGGAAATTGTCCTTCGGCGCGGAATCTGTGGCCGCGCAGCGCGAGTGCGAAGGCCTGAAACCATGATGCATGCCGCCGAGTGTTCTGCGGTTTCGGAATAAAGGCATGCGCAAGAACACGATGCATGCAGCCCAACCGGTTTTGGGCGACATGCATAGGAACAACATCGAGGGACCATACGATGCGACGCGCCGACAGGCTCTTCCAGATCGTGCAGCATTTGCGCGGTGGCCGTCTGGTCACCGCGCAGAAGCTTGGCACATGGCTCGAGGTTTCCGAGCGAACCATCTATCGCGACATAGCCGACCTTCAGTCGACCGGAGTGCCGATCGATGGGGAAGCGGGCGTCGGCTACATGATGAGGGAGGGTTTCGACCTTCCACCGCTGATGTTCACGCGTGACGAGATCGTGGCGCTGGTCGCCGGCGCCCGCATGGTGCGTGCCTTTGGCGGTGCGGCCATGGCCCGGGCCGCTGATGAGGCTTTGGTCAAGATCGGCGCGGTGCTGCCCGATGCCGAAAAGGACCGTATCGCTCGCACCGAGATCCACACGCCGATGTGGGTGGTGAGCGATGCCGCGCGCGAGGCGATCGACCTGATCGAGCGCGCCATCGAGAAGCGCCAGGTGCTGACCATCGACTATTCGGACGAAGCCGGCCGCGGCACCGCCCGCGACATCAGGCCCTTGGGCCTTTGGTTCTGGGGCAAGGTGTGGACGCTGGTCGCCTGGTGCGAGATGCGCGACGATTTCCGCGCCTTCCGCATCGATCGCATCGCCTCGGTGGTCATCGCAGGCCGCGTCTTCAAGCCGGAGCGCGGCAAGCAGCTCGCCGATTTTTACCGGGCGGTGGAACGCAGCGAGGATTACGGCATGGCGCCGGACCGTGCGGCGCGAAGCTGAAATCTCCCAACCCGTAAAAAAGCCCGCTCGAAGCGGGCTTTTCGGTCGAGTTCGCGAGAATTCTACTCCTCGTCGTTATCCCTGTCCTTCGACTTCAGAGCCGAGAGCTTGGCGAACACGGCGTTGGCGTCGAGTTCGGCATCCTCGTCCTTCGGCTTTTCGGGAGCCGGAACCAGGCGCTCGGTCAGCGCCGCCGGCAGCAATGTGTCGCCGACCGGCTGTGCCTGCTCGCGGCCGCGCGATGCGCGGTTGACTTCCATGTCAAGATCGATCTGCGAGGCGAGACCGAGCGTCACCGGGTCCATCGGCTGCAGGTTGGCAGAGTTCCAGTGCTTGCGCTCGCGGATCTGCTCGATCGTGGACTTGGTGGTGCCGACGAGGCGCGAGATCTGCGCGTCCTTCAATTCGGGATGGTTGCGCACTAACCAGAGAATGGCGTTCGGTCGGTCCTGACGCTTCGACAGCGGGGTGTAGCGCGGCCCCTTGCGCTTGGATTCCGGCACCCGCACCTTGGGGTCCGAAAGCTTCAACCGCTGGTTCGGATCCTTCTCGGCACGCGCGATCTCGTCGCGGGTCAACTGGCCGGTCATGATCGGATCCATGCCCTTGATGCCTTGCGCCGATTCGCCGTCGGCGATCGCCTTGACCTCGAGCGGATGCAGCCCGCAGAACTGTGCTATCTGCTCGAAGGAAAGCGCGGTGTTGTCGACCAGCCAGACAGCGGTCGCCTTTGGCATCAGCAGCGTATTGGCCATTTTAAAAATCCTTCTCGTTCGCCCGCGTTCCCGCGCGGGCGGTGGTTTAGAGCCACCAAAATGGGAAATTCGCAGGTTATATAACCGCTCTCCGGCGGTTCCGCAATGTTTTTGGGAAGGCGTTGTCGTAAGCAGATGAGTTGTCCGGATTAGGTAGCACGTGAGTTGTCCGGTTTTATCGCCAGCGGATGGAGGCTGGG